>NZ_PYMC01000020.1 GCF_003026475.1 Photobacterium lipolyticum | reverse complement strand
GGCTTCCTTCAGACCCCACCGTTAGCCAGTGACGCCCTTGCCATTCGGATTGTCTTCCCCTTAGCCGGGGTGACTCCACTATCTTTCAAGTGAACGGGTTTGCCAGCTTTGCTGGGCAAACAAAAAACCCGGCCAATAAGGCCGGGCAAAAAGAATAAGGCAATATTTATCGGGGATTACCAGTAAACACGCGCACCAATAGCAAATTTACTTTCACTATCAACTTCTGTTGGCGCAATAGTTGTATCTGAGCCTTTGTTACTGTAACCCAGGGTACGACCATCAGCGTAAGCGTATTCAGCATAGATACGAGCCCACTTGTTAAAATGATAAACAGAGCCGATGTGGAATCCTTTGCTATCACCATCTTTTACGGATGATTCTGATGCATCCTGATCAGTAAAATCAAACCCCGCATAGGTTGTAGCCTTGTCAGTCCAGCTGTATGTACCGCCTACACTGTAGCCATTTTCTTTGATCTTCTGACCTCCTTGACTTTCAAGTTCAGCGTTATAATAAGTAAAGCCAATCAATGCAGCACCAACTGTATATTCAACCGTACCTTCAAAATACGTATTTTGAAGATCCGCTTTAACGTCCTCTTCACTTTTCAGCGTTTTCAGTGCACCTGTAACTTTATCTTTCACTTCCTCTATTGTATGTGTACCGACTTTATAAGCTTTATCGCGATTCTGCCCGCCACCAAAGTGCAGGTTAAATCCACCTAAGCTGGAACCGGCATACAGCTCAGCCAGTTCCTGGTTGGTATCATCTTCCGACAGGCCATAGTTACCAGCAACCCAGAAGCTTTCGCCTTCATAGTTGTACTTAATCAGAGAATCGTGACGCGCACCAGAAAGCGTCGCGTAGCGCAGTGCTGAACCTCCGAAGAAGTAGGAGTAATCGGCACCGTATACTTCATCCGCTACGACCCACTGACGACCAAAAGAAAATTTACCGAAATCCGTATCTACACCGGCATAGTGCAGGCGGTTCTTCATTGAGTAATCTTTTTCCTTGGTTTTGTAGTTCAAACCAAATTCCACTTTACCAAACACATCCACAGTGTCGGTAAGCTTGTATTGCGCTTGAACGCCGGCACGAGAAGAGCCAGCGTTTAACGTAACTTCTTTATCTTCAAGTTTTTTTACTTCAGTTCGAAGCTGACCGTAAAAGTCGGCAGATCCTTCGTCAGACTTGAAAATTTCAACGGCGCTTGCTGATGTTGCGAACAAGAGAGAAGGGATTGCTACTGCTAGAAGTGTTTTTTTCATCATACTATCCTGTAATTTTTATTGTCCTTAACGCCAGGCTCTTCCTGAACCCAACTTGAACAACCTAGCAATAAGCCACTTTCTTATCAATGCAAGACAAATCTATAAAATAGAGAAAAACAAATAGAACGAACCACATTTAACAAAATTACCGCCGTGTTAATTGGTGCATAATTTTCCACCGCAAAATATCATACCAAATTACCCCCTTTCCCTTATTTACAGGGCAAAAGAACAACAACCCTCCACCACAACACCTCAAACCATGCAGAATTTCGCATAAACAGTCACGACGGGTAAATTAGCCCGCTCCTGTTTATATATCAAAATTATCGGTCGAGCTTGCTTTTAATTCCAAATGGTTCTAAAAAGAGGCAGGCGAATTTAAAATCACTTTGAGTAAATGTGTCACTTTTGCCTGTTACCTACTGAATGACAAGCATAAAAAAGGCCGCCCAAGGCGACCTTCTTCTATCGAGATTGAACTTAACGAGTTGCTAACCAAGCAGGTACATCAGCAACGCTATCTAACACAGCCGTTGCTAATAATTCACCTTTTTCAGTGATAGGCTTGCCTGTGCGAACTAAAATTTTCATTCCGACTTCCGCCGCCTCTGCAGCAATTATATCTTCCGCTTTATCGCCGATCATAACGGAATTAGCCATATCAATTTTTAAAAAATCACGAGCCGAAATAAACATCCCAGGCTTAGGCTTACGGCACTCACAGTCCTGTTTATAATCACCCAGACCTGCTGTTGGGTGATGCGGACAATAATAAATACCGTCAAACTCAACACCATGATCGACAAAATTCCAGTCCATCCATTCTGTCAGGCTCAGGAATTCATCTTCGGTATACATACCACGCGCAATGCCTGCCTGGTTAGTCACCAGTACAAGCAGGTACCCCATTTCCTTGAGCTTCTTACAAGCGTCAAAAACTCCGTCAATGTATTCGAAATCATCCACGGTATGAACATAACCATGATCAACGTTGATCACGCCATCACGATCGATAAAGACTGCTGGTTTGGCCAAGAGTTAGCCCTCTGTATTATTGCGTTAAGCAGATTATGGCATGCCAGAGACTGGTATTCACCTGTTTCCCGGTAATGCATCGCCTCTTCGATAAAAGAAAAGAACCAAAAATAACACTTGGACGTCTAGACGTAAAAATAGCTATTGACTTAGCCGTCTAGACATCTTAGCATCACTGCAACAGAATATGATATAAATCAACCTTTCACACCAAACGATTACAATATTAAAACAACAAATACCAATCTTTTTATCTAAGTTCAGGAAGTTCGATGATAGAAATTAATAGAGTCAATAAAGTGTTCTATCAGGGTGAGAGAGCAATAAACGCCCTCCTCGATATCAACCTCACAATTGAACAAGGTACCATTTTCGGTGTGATCGGTGCATCAGGTGCCGGTAAAAGCACGCTAATCCGTTGCGTAAACTTGCTGGAAAAACCCACCAGCGGTCATGTTATTGTGGATGGTATCGATCTGACTCAGCTATCGAATCAGGAGCTGACATTAGCTCGCCGTAAAATTGGTATGATTTTCCAGCACTTTAACCTGCTATCGTCTCGTACCGTCTTTGATAATATCGCACTTCCTTTAGAACTGGCCGGTGTTTCAAAAACGGAGCTCATGACGAAAGTCGACGAGTTGCTTAAACTGGTTGGCCTGGCTGATAAAAGGGACACTTATCCATCCAACCTCAGTGGTGGTCAAAAACAGCGCGTCGCCATTGCGCGAGCATTAGCATCCGATCCTAAAGTATTGCTTTGTGATGAAGCCACCAGTGCACTGGATCCGGCAACAACCCAGTCTATTCTAGAGCTGCTAAAAGAAATCAACCGTAAGCTGAACCTGACTATTCTGCTTATCACCCATGAGATGGACGTGGTTAAAAGTATCTGTTCTGAGGTCGCTATTATTGGTGATGGTGAGCTGGTAGAAAAAGGCCCGGTCGGGGATATTTTTGCTCACCCAAAAACAGATCTGGCGCGTGAATTTATCCGCTCGACTTTAGACTTATCCATTCCTGACGATTATCAAGCACGGATGACCGCACAAAGAGTGACCGGCAGCTACCCTCTGATCCGCCTAGAATTTACGGGGGCTTCTGTTGATGCTCCCCTGATCAGCCAGGTTGCGCGAGAGTTTAATATCGATATCAGCATTCTGAGTTCTGATATGGACTACGCGGGCGGCGTTAAATTTGGCCTGATGCTGGCTGAATTCCTGGGGACAGAGCGAGCAGCAGAACAAGCGATTGCTTTTCTGCGCGATCATAAAGTAAATGTTGAGGTATTAGGTTATGTGGCTTGATTCAATTGCCAACTGGTGGCAAACCAATGAACGTCTGACCTACCTGCTTGTTGAAGCACTCGGCCAGACCTTAACCATGGTACTTGCATCCGGCATTATCGGTTTTGCATTAGGTATTCCTCTGGGTGTCGCGCTGCACTTAAGTAAAGAAGGTGGACAACTGGAAAACCGGACGCTGAATAAAATCTTGGGTACCATTGTGAACATTGGCCGCTCGATTCCTTTTATTATTCTGCTGGTCGCCATTATTCCGTTTACCCGCTTTATTGTAGGCAGCTCTATCGGTACAGCGGCGGCGATTGTTCCACTGACCGTGGGCGCTATTCCGTTTATCGCGCGGCTGGTTGAAGGGGCATTACTGGAAGTGCCATCAGGCCTGGTTGAAGCTGCTCAGGCGATGGGAGCGACACCAAAACAAATCATAACAAAAGTACTGTTACCAGAAGCACTACCCGGCATTATCAATGCCGTGACTATTACACTCGTAACATTAGTGAGCTATTCTGCAATGGCAGGCACCGTCGGCGGCGGTGGCTTAGGTGATGTAGGCATTCGCTATGGCTATCAGCGTTTTGACGGCACCGTCATGATGATCACTGTGGTCATGCTGGTCATTCTGGTTCAGCTTATTCAATCTGTTGGCGATCACTTAGTGAAACGCGTCGACCACCGATAATCCATAATTCTAAAAAGTACACATTTAGGGAATACCCCAATTAAGGAGAAGTAACATGACGTTTAATTTGAAGAAGCTTTTTGCTGTCGCAGGTCTGGCATCGGCATTGGCTCTAACCGGTTGTGGCGAAAAAGAAACAGCCGCGGTTGATGCAAATAAGATCAAAGTTGGGGTAGCTGCGGGGGCTGAAGCACAAGTTGCAGAAGTGGCCGCGAAGGAAGCAAAAGACAAATACGGTCTGGATGTTGAGCTAATCATTTTTACTGATTTCGTTGCACCCAATGCAGCACTTGAAGATGGATCTATTGATATCAATGCCTTCCAGCACAAGCCATACCTTGACCAGCAAATCGCTGACCGTGGTTACAAGTTCGCCATCGCGGGTAACACCTTTGTTTATCCAATCGCGGCCTATTCTAACCAAGTAAAATCAATTGATGAGCTAAAAGACGGTGATCAAATTGCGGTACCCAATGATCCGACCAACCTCGGACGTTCGCTCCTGCTGCTTCAACAACAAGGGCTGATCACCCTGAAAGAAGGCGTGGGTCTAACGGCAACCGCACTGGATATTATTGGTAATGACAAAAATCTCAAAATTGTTGAGCTGGAAGCAGCCCAGCTGCCGCGTTCTCTTGACGATGTTCAGCTGGCGATCATTAACACAACGTACTCAAGCAGCATCAACCTGACTCCAGAGCGTGACGGTGTCTTCGTTGAAGATAAAGAATCACCATATGTGAACCTGATTGTGGCCCGTGAAGACAATGTTAATGCAAAGAATGTAAAAACATTCGTTAAAGCATATCAGTCAGAAGCCGTTTACGCCGCGGCGCAAGAGATCTTCCAAGGCGGCGTTGTGAAAGGCTGGTAACCTTTAATCAAGCTTTATCCCCTCTAAGCCCTGGACATTCGTCCGGGGCTTTTTTTATCAGCAGCTCTACCATAAGCCGCATCGGAACTTTTATGGTATGTTTTGCTCCCTCAACTCTTTGTCATTAATTACAAGACCAAACCGTTATGTCATATAAAATTGAACCGATTGGCATTATTCGCTCACCCTACAAAGAAAAGTTTGCCGTGCCGCGCCAGCCGGGGTTAGTTCCCAGTGCCCGCTCTGAAATTGTGCTGCATGGTGAAGCCAATGCTCTCGAAGCTGTCAGAGGTATCGAACAATTCAGCCATTTGTGGCTGCTATTTTTGTTTGATCAGAATCTGAAAGCCGGGTGGCGGCCAACCGTTCGCCCTCCTCGCTTAGGGGGAAACGAGCGTATTGGCGTATTTGCCAGTCGTGCAACTTTCCGCCCTAATGGTATTGGTATGTCAGCGGTTGAGTTAAAAGGCATTCGCCAGCAAGATGGTCATGTGATCATCGAACTCGGCGGCGTCGACCTAGTTGATGGCACCCCGATCATTGATATCAAGCCCTACGTGCCGTATTCCGACAGTCTGCCTGATGCACTGGGTGGGTTTGCCTCTGAACAACCAGAGACCCTGAACGTGGTATTCAGTGATACCGCAATAGATACGCTACAGGGTGAGCATGGTCGCTATCAGCAGAACGTGATTGCCGAGGTATTGGCACAAGATCCCCGACCCGCTTATAAAAAAGGCAAAACAGACAGCAAGGAATATGCGGTACACTTGTTTAACTTCAATGTCAGATTTACCGTCAATCATGAACAAGTCACGGTTACTGCGCTAGAATCTATTGGTGATTGATCCCGCGAGAGATTGATCTCTTTGGCGAAAAGCCCTTAGGCTGTTAATATATCGCCCTTCACTTAAAATTCATCAACCAACGGATACCATCAATGCGTACCAGTAAATATCTTCTTTCCACGCTGAAGGAGACTCCAAACGACGCAGAAGTTATTAGCCACCAGCTAATGCTACGTGCAGGTATGATCCGTAAGCTGGCTTCAGGTCTTTATACCTGGCTACCTACAGGTCTTCGTGTTCTGCGTAAGGTCGAAAACATTGTTCGCGAAGAAATGAACAATGCAGGTGCAGTCGAAATGATTATGCCCGTCGTTCAGCCTTCTGATCTATGGCAGGAGACTGGTCGCTGGGACAAATTTGGCCCCGAACTGCTTCGTATCTCTGACCGCCATGGCCGTCCGTTTGTATTAGGTCCGACTCACGAAGAAGTGATTACGGATATGGTTCGCAACGAAGTTAAATCATACAAACAGCTTCCTCTGAACCTGTACCAGATCCAGACCAAATTCCGTGACGAAGTTCGTCCGCGTTTCGGGGTAATGCGTTCTCGTGAATTCATCATGAAAGATGCCTACTCGTTCCACCTGGACAAAGAAAGCCTGGTAGAAACCTACGAGATCATGCACCAGGCCTACTGCAACGTCTTTAACCGCATGGGCCTAGATTTCCGCCCGGTACTGGCTGACACCGGTTCTATCGGTGGTTCTGGCTCTCACGAGTTCCACGTACTGGCCGAGAGCGGCGAAGACTTAATTGCCTTCTCAACTGAATCTGATTACGCAGCGAACATCGAGAAAGCTGAAGCCGTTGCACCCGCAACAGAACGTGCGGCACCGACGGCTGAAATGACGCTGATTGATACGCCAAATGCTAAAACAATTGCTGAGCTTGTAGAGCAGCACGGTATCGCGATTGAGAAAACAGTGAAGACACTGTTTGTTAAAGCCTCTGATGAAATCGATGCTGACATCATTGCGCTGATCATCCGTGGGGATCATGAGCTAAATGAAATCAAAGCAGAACACTTAAAAGAAGTGGCATCTCCACTAGAAATGGCAACGGAAGAAGAAATCCGTGCATTGATCGGTGCTGGCCCAGGTTCATTAGGTCCTGTTGGTCTTAAACTTCCATTCATCGTTGACCGCTCGGTCGCCGTCATGAGTGACTTTGGTGCAGGCGCAAACATTGACGACAAACACTGCTTCGGTATCAACTGGGGTCGTGATGTTGAGCTGGGTCAGGTAGAAGATCTACGTAACGTTGTTGAAGGCGATCCAAGCCCTTGTGGTCAAGGTACCCTGCAGCTTAAGCGTGGTATTGAAGTCGGTCACATCTTCCAGCTTGGTAATAACTACTCAACCTCAATGAACGCAGCCGTGCTTGGCCCGGATGGTAAAAATACCATCATGGAAATGGGTTGTTACGGTATTGGCTGTACCCGTGTTGTGGCTGCTGCTATCGAACAGAATCACGATGACAGCGGTATTATCTGGCCAGCAGCTATTGCGCCGTTCCAGGTAGCTATCGTGCCGATGAATATGGCGAAGTCTGAAGAAGTAAAAGAAGCGGCAGAAAAACTGTACGCTGAACTTACCGCAGCAGGCATCGAAGTCTTGTTTGATGACCGTAAAGAACGCCCGGGCGTCATGTTTAAAGACATGGAGCTAATCGGTATTCCGCACACCATCGTTATTGGTAACCGCAGCCTTGAAAATGGCGAAGTGGAATACAAAAACCGTCGCGATGGCAGCAAAGTCGGTGTCCCGGTTGCAAAAGCCGTCGAGCTGATTAAGCAAAAGCTAGCTTAACCCGCCGCACCGCCTCAAACTTTAAAGCCTCCCGCGCGGAGGCTTTTTATTTTCCGCTAACTAAGGCCTGTTTACCTTTCAACATTCCAGCGGTAAAGACTAAAAAGGTCTTCTGGCAAGGCACGAAGAGAAAGGTTTAGTTATTCAACCCACTACGTTTAGTTATATAGTAAATAGTAAATAGTAAATAAACATAATATTATAAAAATCGTCTTAATCTGCGTAACGACTTGGCGCGGATTTTATAAGCGTAAATGAGCACTTCCGATACTGTTATTGTATGAAGTAGCAACATTACAAGAGGGCAGATTGCATGGCAAAGGATAAGCCTAAAATCAGCTTATTACTGACAGGGGGCGGCGCACGAGCTGCTTACCAGGTTGGGGTACTAAAGGCGATTGCTGAGTGGTACCCCAGGGTACACCACAGCCCATTTTCCATCTATTGCGGCACTTCGGCTGGTGCTATCAATGCCATTTCAATTGCCTGTTATGCCTCTTGCTTTCGCCTCGGTGTCAAGAAACTGGAATGGATTTGGTCGCAATTACATAGCAGAAAGGTGTTCAATGCCAGTTCTTATGGCATGACAAGCTACCTGGCTAAACAATGGTTTGCACGATTACAAGCCGACTATCATGAACGCCCGCCTTTTGGCCTGCTAAATAACCGTCCTTTGCGTCAGCTGCTAAATCAGGTCAATAACTATGAACGGTTAGAAAAACAAATTCTGGCAGGCAACCTTCATGGAGTATCGGTCACCGCGTCGAGCTATAAGAGCGGGGGCTCAGTCAGTTTCTTCCAGGGGCAAAAGGAACTGACTGAATGGGATCAGGCTAAATCCAAAGGCCGGCGAACCTTAATTACCACTGAACATCTGCTGGCTTCTTCGGCGATACCTCTGATTTTTCCTGCGACCCGTATTGGACAGACCTATTATGGTGACGGATCGATTCACCAACTTGCCCCCCTTCGCCCGTCATTAAGAATGGGCGCAGACAAAATCTTTATTATTGATTTAATTAACCAGAAAGTAAGTGAAAGGGATCATACCAAAGCACCTGGTTTGGCAACGTTGGGCGGCCACCTGATGGATACCATTTTCAGCGATACCATGACGGCGGACTTGGAGCACTTGTCACGTACTAATACGTTAATTCAGGCACTACCGGAACATGAGCAACAACGCTTACAGCTAAAAAATGTCGACTATATTCACTTGTCACCGAGCCAGTCATTCGGACTGTTGGCGCAAAAATACTATTGCCATATGCCTCCAATGCCTCGCGCTTTGATGCGATTAGCCGGGGTCAGTCCCAGTGATGATGCCGCTATCACCAGTTATATCTTGTTTGAACCTGACTATATTCATGCACTAATCAATATGGGTTATCAGGATGCTTTAGAACAAGATACGATCCTCCGCAATTTTCTGAAATAAAATCAGCGAATTATTGATAAAATAAAGATCTAATTGTTGATTTGGCTTAATAATTGCCTATAGTTAAGCTCTTAACATTTTTATGACGCTGTTATGGATCCGATTCTCTGGGATAAAATTTTTGCAGACGAGCGAAAACCAAGGGCTAAGCCGCTTGGGGCTGATCAGCGCTTGCTAATGCTGCAAAAATTACAAGGGAAATTAGAGCTTGGCTTATTGTTCGAGATTTTCACCCGTGAAATTGAAAAACAGATCGATATCAGCCGTCTGATTTGGGATCTTGATGATACCTGCACTCTGATACGCAGAGGAAAATCAACCGAATTTCGTCAAACTTTTGTCCTTCGCTTTGGCGACAATGAACTCGGAAAACTGCAATACAGCACCCCTTACAAGTTAGACAAAGACGAAATCAATTTACTCCATACCTATCACCGCCTTTTTGCCGGTCCGCTCGCCAATGCGCTCGAATATCGTCGCGTCAAAAATATGGCTATGCGTGACTACTTATCCGGTCTTGGCAACCGTACCAGCTTTGAGCAAGACATACAGCATGCCATCGCAATGAGTGAGCGCAGGAATGTCGGCCTGGTTGTATTGCTCTTCGATCTAGACAACTTCAAACAAGTCAATGATCGCTTTGGTCATTTAGATGGTGATAAGGTGATCCGCCACTTTGCTATGGTGTTGAAGCAATCTGTCCGTGCTTCAGACCGATGCTACCGAATAGGCGGAGATGAATTTATTATGATCCTTCAGCCGGCAACGGCAGAATCGGCACAGAAAGTCACAAGGCGAGTGCTGCAGTTAACCATTGAAGACGCGACCCTGCGCACCCTTAAAATCGGTTCTTCTTTTGGTTATGCCCAGTACAATAAAGGTGATACGGCCACCTCCATGATTGATCGTGCCGACCGCCAACTCTATAAGCAAAAGCGCAATAAATAACCAGCCTGCCAATAACCTTGCTCTGAACCATATTCATTTTTTTCTCCCCCATGTATAGTTATCCTGATAAATAGCACTTTACTATTTTATAAGACTTCCAATTCGCTTTTACTCTTATTCAGCGAAAGCCAATTAGAAGACTAATTGATTTAAGGAAAGACCATGAAAATTCATGAGTGCTGTGAATTTACCCGTAAGATCTATGCGCAAATCGGTGGTGGTGAACTGGGTTACATTCCTAATGCCATTCATTGCGCGATTAAAGCGCTAGATTTTATTGCCGGTAATGAAGAGTTACCTAAAGATGTTCGTGAACGCGCCGCCTTTGCTGCCGCTAACTTATTAATGAGTGATCACGAGGATTAAGTCATGAGTTTAGCTAACTATGAAACCATGGATCCCATTATGCTGATGAGCATTGTAAACATGAAGATTCGCGATGAATTTGGTGATTTAGAGAGCTTAGTTAACTACTTTGAAATTGATAAAGACACTCTCGTAACTCGCCTTGCGGCTGCAGGTTTTGATTACTTGCCGCAAGCGAAGCAGTTCCGCTAAGCCAATGTCTTTCACGACACAAACAAAAACGGAAGCCAATGGCTTCCGTTTTTTATCGCTTTAATTTATGAACGGAGTGGTAAATCCGTTAAGAAAATGAAGCCCATAGCACTGTCGCGACGAAGATAGGACAAACCACTTTCAGGTATAGCGGCCAGACTTTCCAGAACAGACTGTTTTCAAGTTCCGGGCATCCGGCACTCAGTTCTTTCAGCTTACTATTACGAGACCACACCCAACCGGCAAACAGAGTGAACAGTAATGCCGCTACCGGCTGGAAATACTGCGTTGCGATTGTTGCCACTAAACCAAACATCTCACCGAAATTAAAGATAATCACGACACTGAAAATCGCGATTACAGCCCCTAGCACCCAGCTGGTTGGTTTACGGCTGGTATTAAATCGTTCACTCACCAGCGAGACTGGACATTCCAACATCGAAATGGACGAGGTAAGTGCAGCAATCGTCATCAACACAAAGAAAACGAGTGCCAGCAACTCGCCGACAAAGCCCAAGCTATCAAACAGCATTGGGAGTACCGTAAACACCAGAGTATCTGAACTCAGTAAGGAGCCATCCTCGGCATAAATGGCCACACCTTTTTGCATCGCAACAAACATGGCCGGCATTACCACCATACCGGCAATAATCGCAACGGCGGTATCAACCAATGTTACGCTCAGTGCCATTTTTGGCAGGTTCTCTTTCTTACTTAGGTATGAGCCATAGATCAGCATTGAACAGCCACCGATGGTCAGCGAGAAGAAGCCTTGTCCCATTGCAGCAAGCAATAACCGGCGATCGAAGATTTTGCTAAAGTCAGGAATAATAAAGTGCTTCAACCCCTCCATTGCGCCATCCTGGGTCATGATGTATAGGAACATTACACCAAACAGCGCAAACAGCGCCGGCATCAGGCGTGTAGACCATTTTTCAATGCCTTGCTTAACTCCGCTTTGGACAATCAAAATAGTCAGTATATAAAAAATGATTGCACCGAAAAGGTTTCGTAAAACAGAAAATTCTTTCAGCCATGCTGAAGCTGATTCAAAACCTAAAATATCGGTTACAGCCGCAAACATAAAGGTGATCAACCAGCCGGCGACAATACTGTAAAAAGCCAGAACTAAACACGGTACAACCAAGCCAATACAGCCAACCATTGCCCCGGCTTTTTTCGCCAGCGGATTATCAGACAGACTCCGCATGCTATCGATAGGGTTGGCTTGGCCATGACGGCCAATCGCCATTTCAGCGACCAGCATCGGAAAAGCGACGACCAGGATCATAAAAAGGTACACCAGTACAAATGCACCACCACCATTGCTGGCAGCCTGAGTCGGAAAGCCCCAAATGTTCCCTAACCCGACAGCCGCCCCGGCTGCCGCCAGCACAAATCCAATTCTTGAACCAAAATGTTCTCTATTTCCAGCCATTATCCGCACTCATGTCTTCATAAATCATTGTATCAGCGTGCTAGTACAATAATACCTACCGTCATCATAAGCAATAGCAGGAAAACCAACTGGCCAAATAGTAACCAGATAGCTGTAAATATCGCACGACACGACAAGAACGATGCAAAAAAGCCGCCAACTGCATATGATGCAGATGACGGCTCAATTTATAAGTACAGCTATTCAGCTCGGCATTGTTGGTTCGAGAGTAAAAAAGTCAGCCGTGACTATTTTAGCTGCGAGAAATACGCCGCGACATTGGCCATATCATCATCACTTAACAGCGCGGCCTGTGGCTGCATCACCATCGACATTCCGCCATTGCGTTGTTTATTTTTATACGCTTTTAATGCACTCACCAGATACTGTTCATTCTGGCCTTTCAAATTTGGGTAACCGGGGATCATGGCGATACCGTCGGCACCATGGCAGGCGGCACAAATCGCGGCTTTGGCTTTCCCTGCGACAGGATCGCCAGCGGCCATGGTAGGGGATGAGATCACTGCGGCTAGCATTGCAAATGCAAGAACTTTCTTCATGTCGTCCTCTTTAGTATTGTTATTATCCTCATAACGAATTGTGCACGTTTTATATACATAATGCACTTACGACACATCATACTGCCAATCTAGGTCACAATCCTGGCCTGCAAATTCTTCAACGACAAATAATCCAGCAACTGCCGCTAACTGCTCACCATAAAAGAGCAGTGGTGTTCGCCGTCGATTCCAGCTCGGTATACCATATTCCTGAAACAGTTTTTTCAATTTACGTTTGCCCACGCGTCCTTGTGGTTTCACCTCAAGCCCTTCAGGCTCAAATCGAACCGATACCGCCTCGCCATCCCGTGGCAGACGCAAGTTACCCTGAGCAGAATGACGAAGAGAGATGGTACCGAGCCCTTGAGGTAACGAATAAACCTGATCAATTTCGCAGCTCTGATAGCAGTCGCTGATATCAGGCCACTGATTGACAATATACAGCCGCTGCTTATAACGACGGATCTGATGGTTGTGCCAGCACAGCTGAGGATTGGCATCATCTTGTGCCATAACGACTGAGTGCCAGATCTGTTGTAGCTGAGCCTGAGAGGGCAGACGGACATCAAAACGACTTAACCACTGACGAATAAGTTGCTTACCAATACGTTCGGACGCTAATTCACCTATGATTAAACTATGATCTGAATGTAGTGCATTGGCTAATTGGGCGGCAAGTAATTCGCGTAAAAGAGCTTCTTGTTCACCGCATAGCGCTGCACTACGCACTACGGCTTTACGCATGCCGGGCCAACGTTCCAGCAAGCGAGGCGTGATTTGATGACGGAGAAAGTTACGGTCATAACGCTGATCCTGATTACTCTCATCTTCGACCCAGCTCAGCTGGTGTTCTGTACCATAGCCCATGATCTCCTGACGACTGGCGTGCAGTAACGGACGCAGGTGATAACCGGCTGCAAATGCGGTATGCACCGGCATGGAAGCTAATCCCGCCGGACCACTGCCGCGCTTTAATGCCAGCAGAAAGGTTTCAAGCTGATCATCAGCATGCTGTGCCGTTAATAAGACATCGTCAGGTTGCACATGCCTTGCTAATGCCAGATAACGCAGATCCCTTGCCTGCTGCTCGACACTTATCCGGTTCCCCAGCGTCAGGGTGACAGATTCGATATGGCATTCGATACCTTCTTCCTGAGCCCATTGTCGGCAGTGTTGCACCCACGCATCAGCATTGGCGCTTAAACCATGATGAACATGAACAGCCAGGCATTGATAATGCGGATACTGCCTGATGAAACGCCCCATTAAATGCAACAGCACCCGAGAATCCAGCCCGCCGCTTAACGCGAGAATAAAACGTTTGGAGCGAGGGGCATGCGCTTGCAGGCATGCCGACAGTTGAGAATAAAGCATGATGAGTGAGTTCGCCTTTTAAGGAATGATCATACCAAATCCATTAACTATCTGATCAATTCAGCGAGAACTAATGGAATTGGTATAAATAATACCAATCAACCGCGCCTGACGAAAACCAATAAAAAACGGGCCAACCTAAGTTGACCCGCTTTTTTATTCGACTCTGGTATCTATGAAGCGGTTTAGCTCGCCGCCACAGCTAGCAGTAACCGTAACTCATCAGACGCTGATAACGACGCTCTAGCAGCTCATCCGTATCTAGCGCTTCAAGTTCAGCCAGGTTAGCCAGCAGCTGCGCTTTCAGTGATGCCGACATTGCAACTAAATTACGGTGTGCACCGCCTAATGGCTCTTCGATTATGGTATCAATAAGCTCAAGCTCCTTCAGGCGTTGGGCCGTCAGACCCATTGCTTCAGCAGCTTGAGGCGCTTTATCTGAATCGCGCCACAAGATAGACGCACAACCTTCTGGCGAAATCACTGAATACGTAGAGTATTGCAGCATATTGACGCAGTCACCCACCCCAATTGCCAATGCGCCACCGGAGCCACCTTCACCGACCACATTACAGATCACGGGAACGGTTAAGCCAGCCATATACTTGAGGTTGGTTGCGATCGCTTCTGACTGACCACGCTCTTCTGCACCGACACCAGGATAAGCACCTGCAGTATCGATGAAAGTGATGATTGGCATTTTAAAACGCTCTGCCATTTTCATCAGGCGCAGTGCCTTACGGTAACCTTCGGGCTTTGGCATGCCGAAGTTTCGGAATACTTTTTCTTTGGTGTCGCGGCCTTTCTGATGGCCAATCACCATTACAGGGCGACCATCAAGGCGAGCAATCCCGCCAACCAGTGCTTTATCATCGGCAAAGGCACGGTCACCAGCCAGTTCATCAAACTCAGTAAAGATGTGCTCAATGTAATCAAAAACATATGGACGCTGCGGATGGCGGGCTAATTGAGCCACCTGCCACGCACCTAAATCACCAAAGATCTTTTTAGTAAGCTCCAGGCTTTTCTTTTCCAGCTGTCCAATTTCTTTATCTAAATCAACCGATGCCGATTCATCACGACGTGACACGTCACGTAAGGCTTCAATTTTGGCTTCTAATTCTGCAATCGGCTGTTCAAACTCGAGGAAGTTCAGGCTCATACCACTTTAAATCCTTTTGCCCATGATTATCTGTGTAAACATGGGCTAAATTAATTAAATTCAAGCTCGACTTGCTTCTCACCCAGTAAGGCTTTGAGATCAAGAATTAACTGATCTGTTGGCGTAATACGCCATTCTGTCCCTAAAGTGAGTTTGGCACGTGCATTCGAGCGCTGATAATACACATTGACAGGTACTGTACCTGCCCGGTGAGGCTCCAGCACTTGGCTGAAGCGCGCAAAAAACTGTTCATCAACTTGCTTCTCAGTCACTGAGATAGCAAGGCCTCTCAGGTGCTTTTCTCTGGCTTCTGAGATATCCAGTACTTCTCTGGCTGACATTTTAAGGCCACCATTGAAATCATCAAAGCTGACCTGTCCGGAAACCACTAAGATTTTATCTTTTTCCAGCAAATCAAGATAGCGTTCTAACGCATCAGAGAAAAGCATTACTTCCATCCGGCCCGAACGATCATCTAACGTCATCAGACCAATACGGGTACCGCGTTTGGTGGTCATCACTCGCGCCGCTATCACCAACCCTGCCACAGACGCGATTTTATCACGGCTGGTTGGGTGGGCATCCTTCAATCGCCAGGTTGTATAGTGTTTCAGTTCAGGGACATAGGCATTAACCGGATGGCCGGTTAAATACAATCCTAAGGTTTCCCGCTCCCCTTCCAACCAGACTTTATCAGGCCACTCTGGAATATTGGCATAAGCTTGCTCGACCTCTTCCGGTGCCGCAGTCAGCACACCGAACATATCAGCCTGACCAAAGGCTTCAGCCTGATGGTGCTGACCAGCCGCTTTAATAGCATCGTTCAGCGTTGCCATCATCGTGGCACGGTTAGGACCTAAACGATCCATCGCCCCCGACTTGATCAGCTTCTCAAGGACTCGCTTGTTAACCTTCTTAGTATCGATTCGGGCGCAGAAATCGAACAGATCTTTGAAGTGACCACCTTTGTTACGCGCTTCAATGATATTTTCAATCGGACCTTCACCCACGCCTTTTACTGCACCAATACCGTAAACAATGGCACCTTGCTCATCGACATTAAAGCGATACAGGCCTTTATTGACATCAGGCGGCAATAGCTTCAGTTTCATCCGATGGCATTCATCCACCAGGCCGACAATTTTATCCGTGTTATCCATATCAGCAGTCATTACTGCCGCCATGAATTCAGCAGGATAATGCGCCTTTAAATAAAGCGTTTGATAGGATACTAAAGCATACGCGGCAGAGTGAGACTTGTTGAAACCATAACCGGCAAATTTCTCTACCAGATCAAAGATTTTCATCGAGAGCTCGCCATCAACCCCGTTTTTAATGGCACCATCTTCAAAAATGGCTCGCTGCTTAGCCATCTCTTCAGGTTTTTTCTTACCCATCGCACGGCGAAGCATATCGGCACCACCGAGCGTATAGCCCGCCAGAACCTGAGCTATCTGCATAACCTGTTCCTGATACAGGATGATGCCGTAGGTCGGTTCAAGGATCTCTTTCAGCGATTCATGCTGCCACTTTTCATCGGGATAAGACACCGCCTCGCGGCCATGCTTACGGTCGATAAAGTTATCTACCATGCCCGATTGCAATGGCCCCGGCCGGAATAAAGCAACCAGTGCGATCATATCTTCAAAGCAGTCGGGTTGAAGACGTTTGATCAGATCTTTCATGCCTCGGGATTCCAGCTGGAACACCGCGGTAGATTCTGAACGCTGCAGCATAGCGAACGATTTCGCATCAGCCATTGGTATAGCCGCAATATTAACCGGCTCTTTGCCTTCCGCTTCAAGGCGAGGATTGATCAGGGCAAGTGCCCAGTCAATGATGGTTAATGTTCGCAGCCCCAGGAAGTCGAACTTAACCAAGCCTGCGGTTTCAACGTCATTCTTATCAAACTGGGTAACCGGGTTTGCCCCTTCCGCATCACAATACAGCGGGGAAAAATCGGTGATCGTGGTCGGTGAAATAACAACACCACCCGCATGTTTGCCGGCATTACGTGTCACACCTTCTAGAATGCGACACATATCAATCAGAGCTTTAACTTCTTCATCAGCATTATACGCTTCACCCAGTTGCGGTTCGGCATCAAAGGCCTTTGCCAATGTCATACCCGGTTCTGCAGGGATCAGCTTTGAAATACGATCAACGAAGCCATACGGATGACCAAGAACGCGTCCCACATCACGGATCACTGCTTTGGCCGCCATGGTACCAAAAGTGATGATCTGCGAAACCGCATCGCGGCCGTACATTTCCGCAACGTGATCGATAACCAAATCACGTTTATCCATGCAAAAGTCGATATCGAAATCAGGCATGGATACACGTTCTGGGTTTAGGAATCGCTCGAACAGTAAGTCAAATTCCAGCGGATCAAGATCGGTAATGTCCAGGGCATAAGCGACCAGAGAGCCAGCACCGGAACCTCGTCCGGGCCCAACAGGTACATCATTATCTTTCGACCACTGGATAAATTCCATTACGATCAGGAAGTAACCGGGGAACCCCATCTGATTGATCACTTCGAGTTCAATCTCTAGGCGTTCATCATATTCGGGGCGACGCTCGAGACGCTCGGCTTCATCGGGAAATAGGAATGCCAGACGGCGCTCTAAACCTTCCCGGGATTTTACAACTAAGAAATCTTCTGTACTCAAATCACCGGTTGGGAAGTTAGGCAGGAAATATTCACCCAGACGCACCGTAACATTACAGCGCTTGGCAATTTCAACACTATTTGCCAGCGCTTCAGGAATGTCTGAGAACAGCTCACACATTTCCTCTTCGGTACGCAAATACTGTTGCTCGCTATACAGTTTAGGACGGTTAGGATCCACCATGGTGTACCCGTCATGGATTGCGACCCGAATTTCATGGGCATCGAACTGATCCGGGGAAATAAACCTCACATCGTTGGTTGCCACCACCGGCAGTTCGGCTAGTTCAGCCAACTCAACCGCAAAGTGCAGATAAGCATCCTCATCGGCGCGTCCTGTTCGCACCAGCTCAAGGTAATAACTATCCGGGAAATGGGTCCGGTAAAATTCGACGCAGCGGTTAACCATGGTTTGGTTACCTTTCAACAACGCCTTGCCGACATCACCACTCTTACCGCCAGACAGCAAGATCAGACCTTGTTTATGTTCAGCCAGCCATTCTTTATCGATAACAGGCAAGTGCTGAACATGGCCACGCTGATACGCTTTCGATATCAGCATTGTCAGGTTCTGATAGCCGTCATTGTCGGCAGCCAGTATCGTCAGATCACAGAGCTCATTTTCCAGCTCTTCGGACTGAACTTTAAAATCAGCACCAATGATGGGTTTCATCCCGGCACCATGTGCTGCAAAGTAGAATTTCACCAAACCGCACAAGTTAGTGAAGTCGGTCAGTGCCATTGCTGGCATGCCCAGTTCGGCAACTTTTTTGACTAATGGCGGTACTTTTGACAGACCATCAACCATAGAGAAGTCACTGTGGATACGAAGATGAATAAAGCGAGGTTCAGCCATGACAACCAGATTTGATACGTTCTTAATTCGAAGCAATAATTATAGCCTAAAGGGCTGCAATCATCACCGAGAGTGGCTTAATGATAAAACGAATGACCATTAAGCCAGCAGCATTTATGCACTCAACGAGGAAATCAGTCGATACCCAGAATACGCTTCACCGGTTTAAAGCTCTTACGGTATTGCTCAATAACCCCATATTGCTCTAAGGCTTCAAAGTGCGCTTTGGTCGGGTAGCCCTTGTGCTTGGCAAAACCATACTCAGGGTGCAAAACGTCAAGCGCTTCCATTTCACGATCACGCGTTACTTTAGCGATAATTGATGCCGCACTGATTTCAGCAACCCGTAAATCACCTTTAACCACCGCCTGAGCCGCCATCGGCAACTGGGGGATTTTGTTACCATCAACTAACACATAGTCAGGTTGTACCGACAGATCCGCAACGGCGCGTTGCATCGCCACCATGGTCGCTTGCAAAATATTGAGCTGATCAATTTCTTCCGGCTCGCAGCGGCCTAAAGACCAGGCAAGGGCTTTTTCTTTGATTTCATCAAACAACAGGTTACGCTTTTTTTCACTCAGCTTCTTGGAGTCGGTTAGCCCTTCAATCGGATTATTCGGATCCAGGATCACCGCAGCGGTCACGACAGCGCCGACCAACGGCCCGCGGCCGACTTCATCGACCCCGGCAATCATATTGGCTTGCTGCGGGTATTCAAACGGTTCAAAATCTTTCGTCATTACTCTTAGCTCAAGCTTTATCAATCAACGACAATACCGCCTGGGCGGCTTGCTTATCAGCGTCACATTTTATCCATTGATGCATGCGAGAAAATTCGGCCATCAGAGCGGTATTATCCGCCGATAAATAATGGTCGACGTGTTCAAACAACTTCTCGGGAACGCAGTCTTCTTGCAGTAACTCAGGGACCAGTTGCTGATCCGCCAAAATATTAGGCAGAGATACATACTTGGTTTTCAGCATCCGCCGCATTAGCCAGGCTGTCAGCGCTTTCACTTTATAACCAACCACCATCGGACGTTTCACCAACATACATTCCAGCGCGACAGTGCCAGATGCCAGCAGTACCGCATCAGAGGCGATCATGACATTACGGGCGGTATCATCTACCAGCACAAAATCCAGCTCTGGCGCGGTTTCCTGCCAGGCTTGTTCAAATTGCTCTCGACGCTTTTGGTTCACTAACGCCACCACAAAACCAAGATCCGGATGCTTGTGCTTAAGCAGCTGACAGGTTTCAATGAAAGGGGCCGCGAGCATCGCCATTTCCCCGCCACGACTGCCTGGCAATACGGCTAACCACCTTTTCGTCGCGCTATAACGACTGTCATTGAGGTTGAGTAACTCGCGTGCCGCATGTTGATCGGTTTGCAAAGGGATCGCGTCGGCCATCGTGTGACCAATAAATTCGCAAGGCACGTTGAATTTATCATAAAACGCTTTTTCGAAAGGTAAGAAAGCCAGAACCAAATTGGTTGCCGCTTCAATTTTGAAAATACGCTTCTGGCGCCAGGCCCATACCGATGGACTGACATAGTGAACGGTTTTAATGCCTTGGCGTTTCAAATCCAGCTCTAAACGCAGATTGAAATCAGGCGCATCGATGCCGACAAAGACGTCGGGCGGATTATCAGAGAAGTACTTGACCAGCTCAGCCTTCACTTTGAACAAGCGCGGCAGACGACCTAACACTTCCACAATGCCCATCACAGCCAGCTCTTCCATATCAAACAGCGCTTCACAGCCTTCTGCTTCCATACGGGGGCCGGCAACACCAACAAATTCAGCATCCGGATATTGTGCTTTAACGGCACGGATAAAACCGGCACCTAAAATATCGCCGGAGATTTCTCCGGCGACAATTCCGATTCGAAGTGGCTTCGTCATATTAGCGAATGATACCGCGCGTCGATTTTTCGAAAAACTCGACAAACAGATCCAAAGACTGATGATCTTTTGCCATTTCTTCGATTTCAGGTTTTACTTCCGCCAGTGTCTTGCCGGAACGATACAAGGCTTTATACACGGCACGGATCGCTTTGATCTCTGCCTTTTCAAAACCACGTCGCTTCAGACCTTCGACATTTATGCCGAAAGGTGCACAGTGGTTACCTTGTGCCATCACATACGGCGGGACATCCTGAACCACAATAGAACCACCACCCAGCATGCAGTGAGAGCCGATGGTGCAGAACTGGTGAATCGCTGACATGCCGCCGATAATGGCTTGGTTACCAATCGTAACATGACCCGCAAGCGTCGCATTATTGGCAAAGATACAACGGTCGCCAATCATGCAGTCATGCGCAACGTGAGCATTAATCATGAACAGATTATCGTTGCCCACTTTGGTAATGCCATTATCCTGGGTTGTACCACGGTGCATGGTTACGCTTTCACGAATCGTGTTGCGGTCACCGATTTCAAGACGCGTCGGTTCACCCGCGTATTTCAGATCCTGACACTCTTCACCAATTGAAGCGAACTGGAAAATACGGTTTTCGCGACCAATCTTGGTTGGGCCTTTCACCACAACGTGCGACATAATCTCAGTGCTTTCGCCGATTTCTACGTCAGCACCAATATAACTAAATGGACCAACTTTTACGTTAGCGCCAATAATTGCCCCATCTTCAACAACTGCCGATGGGTGAATTTGTGCAGTTTCGTGGATCATTAGAATTCTCGTCTTGCGCATTTAAGCTCAGCAGAGCAAACCACTTCGCCATCAACTTTTGCTACACCATTAAACATAGCAATGCCGCGGCGTTCTTTCAGGAATTCAACATCGATAACCAGCTGATCACCAGGCACAACAGGCTTACGGAATTTTGCCTTATCAATGCTTGCAAAGTAATACAGCTCATTTTCACTTGGCGCACCAAAGGTTTTGAATGCCAGAAGACCCGTTGCCTGTGCCATTGCTTCCAGAATCATCACACCAGGGAAGATCGGCATTTTAGGGAAATGACCGGTAAACTGAGGTTCGTTTACGGACACATTCTTAATTGCGGTTAAGGTCTTACCCTCATCATAATCCGTTACTCGATCAATCATCAGAAACGGGTAACGATGAGGAAGAAGCTCTTGAATTTCTGTGATATTTAGCGTTTTGTTTTCGCTCGTCAAAACTAAAGTCCTGTTCATAAATAGGCGGCTTAGCGCCTATGAAAAATTATTTGAAATACCGTACAGGTTAAACGCAAAACGGCCTACGCATGCGCAGGCCTGTTCAGCGGCTCGACTGAAGATTAATGAGTTACTCTTCCAGTTTCTTTTCAACTGACTTGAGACGTTTATTCATTTCGTCAATCTTCATGACACGCGCAGCGGTTTTACGCCATTCTTTGTTCGGCTGTAAGGGGATACCGGAAGAGAACATACCTTTCTCTTCAATGCTGCGCATCACCATACCCATACCGGTAATCGTCACACCATCTGCGATCTCAATATGACCGTTCAGTACAGATGCACCGCCGATAATACAGTATTTACCAATCTTAGTACTGCCTGCGACAATAGTACCACCGGCCATGGCGGAACCATATCCGATCTGCACGTTATGGGCGATCTGCATTTGGTTGTCGATGATGACATTGTCTTCGATAATCGTGTCATCCAGCGCACCACGGTCAATCGTCGTACACGCACCGATTTCCACACGGTTACCTATACGAACAGAACCCAACTGCGGGATCTTCACCCACTCACCTTTGTCATTCGCATAACCAAAACCATCAGCACCAATGACAGTGCTCGATTGCACTAAACACTGTGAACCCAAGACCACATCATGGTAAATGGTCACATTTGCCCATAGCTTGCTGTCGGCACCGATTTCTGCATTCTTACCGATAAAGCAACCCGCACCAATCTGAGTGTTTGCCCCGATTTTTACGCCTGATTCAATCACAGCATTATGACCGATGGCAACACCTTCACCGATGATTGCATCGTCTGCCACGTACGCAGAAGGGGCAATGCTCACAGCAGATGCCGGGGTTGTATCCAATAATTGTGCCACCAAGGCATAACCCAGGTAAGGATCATTCAGTACCAATGCATTGCCTTCAAAGTAAGGCAAATCTGCTTCTTTCAACATCACAGCTGCAGCTTGACACCCTGACAGGTGCTTACGGTACTTACTGGCAGACAAGAACGTGATCTGCCCTTCCCCTGCTTTTTCCATGCCGGCAATCGATTGAATCTCAACAGAACCGTCGCCATGCAGTTCTGCACCCAGTTTATCCGCTAATTCAGCAAGAGTAATACCAGTCATTATTTACCTTATTCTTTGTAACTACAGCCACGCAAGGTGGCTGTGGCGCTCAAACGGTCACTTATCAGTATGAAAAGTGACCATTAGATAATACGTAGCTTATTTTACTGCAGAAATAACCTTAGCAGACAGGTCATCTCCAGGGTTTGCATAAAGTACAGCTTGCGCGTCAACGACCAGATCGTAGCCTTCTTGCTTCGCTACCGTTTGAATTGCCTGGCGAATTTTCATTACCAGTTTCTGCTCTTCTTCTTGACCGCGACGACGCTGATCTTCCTGAAGTGCTTTCGCTTTCAGTTTGTAGTCTGAATCTAAAGAAGCTAATTCACGCTGGATCTTAGTGCGATCACTTGCACTCATTAGTTCGCCGTCACGCTTCATTTTTTCAACTTTCGTCTTCATGCGTCCTTCCAGACCACGAAGCTCATCAATACGATCTTTAAACTCTTGACGTAGCTTCTCAGACACATTGTAGCGCTTAGCTAGCTGAGCCATCGCCTGACCCGTTGCAACATAACCCACTTTCTGGGCTGCTTCTGCTGCATGGGCATACATGGATGATGAAAGAATAACCAGGCTAAGACTTGCCGCTTTAATCCACTGTTTCAAAAGGCTTCTCCTTAAAGATTAGAATGTTCGTCCAATGGTGAACGTGAAGAACTCTTCGTCATCACCGTCGTATTTCTTGAGCGGACGAGCAATCGAGAATACGAGTGGTCCCATCGGTGACATCCACTGCAGTGCCGCACCATATGACGCACGAATTAATGATGGATCAGAGTAGTCATGCAAAAACGCACCATCATCGTCTTTTAAATCATACTCGGTATCCCAGACGGTACCGGCATCAACAAACACACTGGTCCGGATCTGGTTACGCACTTCGTCTGAGGCAAACGGGGTCGGTACAATCAGCTCAACGCTGGCTAACGCAACCGCATTACCGCCAGCCGCATCATCGGTACCCGTCGCACAACTATTGTTGCCACCAATCGAACCGCCGGTACTACATCCTTCGACATAAACGGCTTTTGGCCCCACCGTATTGGATCGGAAACCGCGCAAGGTAGTGAAACCACCTGCGTAGAAGTTTTCATAAAATGGTAGCAGATGATCACTACCGTTATCAGTGCTGCCGTAGCCGTTACCGTAACCTAAGCGACCACGCAATAACAGGCTGAAATCATGCCCTTCATTTAACGCAAAGTACTGGCGTATATCATACTGAGTCTTGAAATACTGCGCATCAGATCCGGGAACGGTCATTCGGAACGACGCCCGCTGATGGTTACCCGCCGTTGGGAAGTAACCCCGGTTCAGGTTGTTACGCGTCCAGGAGACTGACCAGTCGAAATCATCCAGTTCGATAATGTTCTCACCGCGATCGAAGCCATGAATCTTCTTAAACTTCTCAATCTGGTAGTATTCTTGGGTGTTCGAGATCTTGTTGTGATCATAACCCAGGCCAAATTCGAAAAAGTTCAGTTCATCAAACGGGAAACCCCAAGTCAGGCTGGTTCCATAACTCTGGTTGGTATAGTCCGAAATGTTAGCATCAGAGGCTTCAAACTCGTTGTAGTAAATTTTACCGCCTAAGCTAACCCCATCGAGGGTGAAATACGGGTCGCGATATTCCAGGCTAACGTTTTTCTGGTAATCGTTCATCATAGCATTAATGCCAAAACGATTACCGGTACCCAAGAAGTTATCCTGCTGAATACCAGCCTGGAAGCTGATCCCCGATTCCGTACCAAAACCGACACCGAAGTTAATACTACCGGCATTCGATTCTTTCACGACGTATTTTACATCAACCTGATCTTCAGAGCCCGGCACACGTACCGTTTGTACGTCGACCGTTTCGAAAAAACCGGTTCGGCTCAGACGATCTTTACCACGCTCGACCGATTTAGAGTTCAGCCAGCTACCTTCCATCTGACGCATTTCACGACGCAGCACTTCATCTTTGGTCGATGTGTTACCAGAGAACTGGATATTACGTACGTAGATACGTTTACCCGGTTCAACGTTCACCAGCAGTGACACTTCTTTGTTCTCATCATCAAAGTCAGGGATCGTGGTCACTTGCGGGTAGGCATAACCAGATTCACCCAGTTTGCGCTTCACCGCTTCTTCCAGTGCTGTTACCTGAGCGCCGTTATAAATATCATTAGACTTAAACGTCACCAGCTTGTCGAATTCACTATCGCGATCAACCAGTTCACCACGGAATTCCACGCTTTTTACGCGATACTGTTCACCTTCATTGATTTTGAGAGTGATATAAACGCCTTTCTTGTCCGGTGAAATGGCAACCTGAGTCGATTCTAATTTATACTTCAGATACCCGTTATTCAGGTACTGCGACCGTAGTGCTTCCAAGTCACCAGCCAATACCTGCTTCTGGTACTTTTCATCTGCGAGGAAATTCCACCACGGCACTTCTGCCTGAAGGTTAAATTTACCTTTCAGCTCGTCATCGCTAAAGACTTCATTACCAATAACATTAATTTGCTGGATTTTGGCTGAGACGCCTTCGGTGAATACAAACTTCAAGTCGGCACGGTTACGAGGCAGTGGAGTAACAACGGCTTTTACGCTGGCGTTGTATTTACCAACACTATAATAGAAATCTTCTAAGCCTTTCTCTATCTTACTTAGCGTTGTCCGATCGAGCGCTTCGCCCATCCGAAGATTAGACGCGTCTAAGTTTTCAGTGAGCTGCTCGTCCTTAATTGCTTTGTTACCAGAAAATGTAATATTGGCAATAGTCGGGCGCTCTAATACGTTAATTAAAATCGCATTTCCATCACGAAAGACTTTGATATCTTCAAAATTGCCGGAAGCAAAAAGAGCCTGAATAATTTCTGCCACATCCCGGTCATCAACGCTATCACCTACACGGACTGGCATTTTTAACAATGCTGCACCTAATGTGACACGCTGAAGGCCTTCAAAGCGAATATCATCAACTACAAATTGTTCCGCGCTCTGCGCAACACTGCTACCAAGCAAAAGTGATGCGGCCAACAGATTTTTTATCGCCATTACTGTTCTAATTATTCCTTGCTAAAAACGCATTTATTAAAGGCGGGTAAAATCATTGAATAGCGCAACGGCCATTAACGCAACCAAAATGGCTGATCCCACTCTATAGCCAATATCCTGAACCCGTTCAGAAACAGGACGACGAGTTATCGCTTCAATTGCAAAAAACAGCAAATGTCCACCGTCTAACACGGGAAGCGGTAACAAGTTAACGATGCCCAAGTTGACACTTATCAGAGCCAAAAAGCCAAGGAAATAGACTATCCCGTAATCGGCTGTCATCCCTGCCCCTTTCGCAATCGATATTGGGCCACTTAAATTCTTAATTGCAATATCACCCGTCACCAGCTTGCCAACCATATCAAAGGTTAACGTGGTTAGTTGCCAGGTTTTCTCAACGGCTTTACTCACCGCTTCTAACGGGCCAAACTGCAAATTGATCTGATATGATTCTGGCCAGGCTTCCACCTTTGGTGCAAATCCTGCGTAACCAATCATATCGCCATTGGCCAGTTTTTTTACTGCCGGAGTCAGGGATAGCGTGACATTCTCCCCCTCACGCTCGACTTCAACCAGCATAGATTGATCCGGTTTTGAACGCACAGCCTCGACAACCTCTTCCCATTTCACAATCGGCGTATTATCGATGGCTACAATCTTATCATTTAACCTTAAACCTGCAGCAATTGCTGCCCCATCATCAACAAGTTGTGAGATGGAAAGGGTAATTGGCGGTGAGTAGGGTGTAATCCCTAAGGTTGCCAGTACCCGCTCACTTTCAGGGTCAAAAGACCACCCCGTCAGGTCTAAAGTACGCTGAACTTCATACTCAGCATCGGGTTCAGTAACCGTGATAACCATTTCTTTATCACCAATATGAGAAATCATTGCCATGTTAGCAGATTCCCAATCAGCGGTTTTGATTCCTGAAATGGACTTAAGTTCCATTCCTGAGCGAATTCCTGCTTCTGCTGCAATCGACTGCGGCACAACCTCACCGATCACCGGGCGCACGGCAGGCACCCCAATCAGGTAGACAATCCAATAGGCGGCAATGGCAAAAATAAAATTTGCTACCGGGCCGGCAGCGACAATAGCACTGCGCTGCCACAAGGTTTTGTTATTGAAGGCTAAATGTTGTCTGTGTTCAGGCACCTCATCGACGCGCCCATCAAGCATCTTGACGTACCCCCCTAGCGGGATCATGGCCAGGGTATATTCCGTACCGTCTTTACCGACTTTGCGCCACAGCGCTTTACCAAAGCCAATAGAAAAGCGTTCGATGTAAACACCGCATCGGCGGGCGACCCAAAAGTGACCGAACTCGTGAGCGGCAATCAAAATACCTAATGCAAGTAGAAATGCACCAAGGTTCCACAAAACGTCCATCATACTGATACCTTATGAATCACTTTCTGAGCCAATATTCGGGCTATCTTATCCAGCTCAATCACGCTTTCCAAGTCTGTCGGTACTGTCATTTGAGCTGACTCGAGAACATGTGCATTAATATGGGCAATATCGGTAAAACCAATCTGCTTATTCAAAAATGCCGCTACCGCGACTTCATTCGCTGCATTCAACGCGGTTGTTGCCGCCTGACCTTCGTAGCAGGCATCTATCGCCAGCTTCAGGCATGGGTATCGAGCATAGTCCGGTTGCAGGAAGGTAAACTCACCGACCTTGCTAAAATCCAGTGGTGCGACTCCCGCATCGACCCTTTCAGGATAGGACATTGCACAGGCAATCGGGGTTTGCATATCCGGCAACCCCATCTGCGCCAA
This sequence comes from Photobacterium lipolyticum, assembly GCF_003026475.1. Taxonomy (GTDB): domain Bacteria; phylum Pseudomonadota; class Gammaproteobacteria; order Enterobacterales; family Vibrionaceae; genus Photobacterium; species Photobacterium lipolyticum. The sequence continues at coordinate 51,748 of NZ_PYMC01000020.1, read as the reverse complement.
TACGGAACCATCCTTATACTGCACCATAGAATGAATAACAGATTGCGGATGAATGATCACTTGCAGTTGCTCACGGGACGCATTGAACAACCAGCGAGCTTCAATGTATTCCAGCCCTTTGTTCATCATGGTGGCGGAATCAACAGAAATTTTTGGCCCCATAGACCAATTAGGATGGGCGATTGCCATTTCCGGTGTCACCGCTGATAATTTTGACACCTCAGTATAGCGGAAAGGTCCGCCGGAGCCGGTTAATAAAATCTTGCTGATACCATGCTTGTCCAGATCGCATCGGCCCATTGCTTGCTGTATTTCAGCAGGCAAACACTGGAAGATCGCATTATGCTCGCTATCAACCGGCAGCAATTCAGCACCGGACTGCTCACAGGCATCAATGAACATCTGTCCCGACATCACCAGGGCTTCCTTGTTGGCCAGCAAAATACGCTTGCCCGCCCTGACTCCCGACATTGTCGGCAGCAAGCCCGCAGCACCGACAATCGCGGCCATGACGGTATCCACTTCATCAAGCGCGGCGACCTGACACAGGCCATCTTCTCCAGCGAAGACCTCAGTATCTATGCCATGCTGCTTAAGTAATTCTGACAATTCTGCTGCCGCTTTCGGCGACGCCATCGCGGCATATTTTGGCTTCCAGGTACAGCATAACTCAAACATCTTCTGGCTATTTGAGCCTGCAGCCAAAGCAACGACATCAAATAAATCTGGGTTTTGTGCTGCGACGGCCAGCGTGCTGCTTCCGATTGAACCCGTTGCACCAAGAATCGTTAACTTACGCATAAAATCACTTAATTCAGCTATGAAAGGCAGCCTGAGAACAGCTGCCCACTATATGACATTGCTTATAGTAACCAAAGATACAATAAAGCAAAAACAGGAAGGGCAGCGGTCAGACTGTCGATACGATCAAGAATACCACCATGACCAGGCAAGATATTACCACTATCCTTGATGCCTGAGGCACGCTTAAACATACTCTCGACCAGATCACCTAAAACAGAAGCGATGACCGTAATGATGGCTATAACAAACAAGCCACCCAGGCTGGTAAACGGAATATCCATCAATGCAGCCCCACCCCATGTTACTAGCAGAGCCAATGCAGCACCGCCGATTAAACCTTCAATGGTTTTGTTCGGGCTCACCGCGGGGGCCATTTTATGTTTACCAAAACGCTTACCTGAGAAGTATGCGCCAGAATCTGCAGCCCAAACCAGACAACAAACTAACAGCACCAATTTTGCGCCATGGTATGGATTTTCAGCATAGTGAACGGCGCGGAGCATCAAGATACCCCAGAAAAATGGGATTAAGGTAAGCAAGCCAAAAAGGTATTTTAAAGAAGGAGCTTTAACCCAAAGTTTGGCACTCGACGGGTACGTTATTGCTAAGGTAGATGCAATTAACCACCAAATACCACCCACAAGTAACATTGTATGGTGTGACTCGGCTAATACTGATAGTGCAGTAACGTCAGATGGTATTGCCGCTAAACTCAAACATAGAGTAATCGCAGGCACCATCATGGCAGCCATACGCGATTTAGCGTCAACAAATTGTGTCCATTCCCAAAAACCGATCATGGTAATCGCGGCTAAAGCAATTACAAAAGCAGGGAAAGGTAGTAGAAAGATCCCTGCAATCACTAACGGCGCGAGGATTAAGGCGGTAATAATACGTTGCTTTAGCAAGCTGCGTCCTCTCGTTTTATCATTTGTTTTATCACTATTTCGACCTACTTGTAGCTGTTCAATCTGCAGCTATCTTAATCAATGCGCTTTATGATAAAAAACACATTTTGCTAAATAGTGGTTATTCTTGTAATAAAGCTTGAATCTGTTCACCAGTACAGCCAAAACGGCGCTCACGGTTCACGAACCATGCAATGGCATCGGCAAAGCTATCTTCGTCGAAATCCGGCCAGAGCTGCTCTGTAAAATACAACTCCGCATAAGCCGCTTGCCATAACATAAAATTGCTAATACGGCATTCGCCACTGGTACGGATCATAAGATCGACATCTGGCAGATCGGCTGTCGACATACCAGCAGCCATCATATCTTCCGTAATCTCTTCAACCGTCAGATTTTGTTCGGCAACTTGCTGCGCCAACCGTTTAGTCGCTTGCAAGATATCCCACTGGCCACCATAGTTAGCGGCAATATTCAGCACCAAGCCGGTATTGCTTGCCGTTAAGGTTTCTGCCGCTGCTATCTTGTCTTGCAGACGGCGGCTGAATCGACTTTTATCACCGATGACGCGTAACTGAATGTTGTTCTTGTGCAAGCGTTTAACTTCACGACCTAACACGGTCATGAAAAGCTGCATCAACAGTGACACTTCGTCTTCTGGTCGACGCCAGTTCTCACTGCTAAAAGCAAATAAAGTCAGAGCCTTGACACCTAGGCGATTAGCCGTGGAGACGGTTTTACGTACCGCATCAACACCAGCCTTATGGCCAAACACTCGAGTCTTACCCTTCGCTTTTGCCCACCGACCATTGCCGTCCATAATCACGGCGACGTGCTTCGGTAAACAGTCCACTGAAAGTGCAGTTTCGATTGGATGCTTTGCCATACATTTCCCTCAAAAAAAAGCGCCGTACTGCACGCACAGCGCTTTAAGTCTCATAAAGCTAATTTTATGCCGCTAGGACTGACGTCAAGCGTCTTAAACTTCCATCAGCTCTTTTTCTTTCGCTTCAAGCACTGCGTCAATATTCTTAACGGCTGCGTCTGTCAGCTTCTGAATTTCGTCTTGAGAACGACGATCATCATCTTCAGAGATTTCTTTGTCTTTAAGCAGCGCTTTAATGTCAGCATTCGCATCACGACGGATATTACGAACCGCAACACGTCCTTGCTCGGCTTCCTTGCGTACGATCTTAACCAGATCACGACGACGCTCTTCTGTTAGCGGAGGAAGAGGAACACGAATCGTCGTACCCGCTGACATTGGGTTCAGCCCCAAGTCCGACATCATGATCGCTTTTTCAACTTTAGGCGCTAGCTCACGATCAAATACCGTGATCGATAACGTACGTGAATCTTCAGCAACAACGTTTGCCAGTTGCTTAAGCGGTGTATTTGCACCGTAGTATTCAACGTAAATGGTATCAAGCAAGCTTGGGTGTGCACGACCAGTACGCACTTTAGCCAGTTGATTTTTTAGCGCTTCAACGCTTTTTTGCATGCGTTCTTGTGCATCTTTTTGAATTTCGTTAATCACAATTAGTTCCCTTGATTATTCGGTCAAAGTAGAGGCGAAACCGCCCCATCCTGAATTAGTCGTTAGAAATCTTAGTCGTTAGAAACCTAGCTATTAGAAATCAATGTGCCTTCTTGCTCGCCCATCACCACTCGGCGAAGTGCACCAGGCTTAGTCATGTTAAATACACGAATAGGCATATTATGGTCACGAGCCAGAGTAAACGCAGCTAAGTCCATTACTTTTAGTTCTTTTTCAAGAACATCGTTATAGCCAAGCTTATCACAAAGAACAGCATCTGGGTTTTTAACTGGATCATCAGTGTAGACGCCCTCAACTTTCGTTGCTTTCAATACTACTTCTGCTTCAATTTCAATACCGCGAAGACATGCAGCAGAATCCGTCGTAAAAAACGGATTACCGGTACCGGCAGCGAAAATCACGACACGGCCCTGGCGCAGCTGGCTGATCGCTTCTGCCCAGTTATAACTGTCGCACACACCATTGAGTGGGATAGCTGACATGACTCGAGCGTTCACATAGGCACGATGCAATGCATCACGCATTGCCAAACCATTCATTACTGTGGCCAGCATACCCATGTGGTCGCCCACAACTCGGTTCATACCCGCTTCAGCAAGACCCGCACCACGGAACAAGTTACCGCCACCAATAACAAGGCCTACCTGTACGCCTAATTCAACGAGTTCCTTGATTTCCTGAGCCATACGGTCAAGAACTTGTGCGTCAATGCCAAAACCTTCGTTGCCCTGTAGTGCTTCACCACTAAGTTTGAGCAAAATGCGTTGATAAGTCGGTTTAGGGTTTGTGGTCATGCGTATTACCTTCCAGGCTTAACTAAAGAGATATGGAGTTGTAAAAAGACCGCAGCCTAGGCTACGGTCTTTGGAGTTCTTATGCGAAGGATTAACCCTTCTGAACAGCTGCTACTTCTTCTGCAAAGCTCATTTCTTGAGCTTTCTCGATACCTTCGCCAACTTCGAAACGGATGAAGTTAGTTACTGTAGCGCCTTTTTCTTTCAGCATTTGACCAACAGTCTGTGATGGATCCATGATGAATGCCTGACCTGTCAGAGAAACTTCGCCGGTGAATTTCTTCATGCGGCCAACAACCATTTTCTCTGCGATTTCAGCTGGCTTGCCAGATTGGATAGCGATATCGATCTGGATTTGCTTTTCTTTAGCAACAACGTCAGCTGGTACATCTTCAGGAGTTACGAACTCAGGCTTAGATGCCGCAATGTGCATTGCAACTTGCTTGATTGTTTCTGCGTCTGCATCAGAAGCAACAACAACACCGATACGATCGCCGTGACGGTAAGAACCGACTTTAGCACCTTCGATGAATTCAACACGACGAATGCTGATGTTTTCACCGATCTTAGCTACAAGAGCAATACGCTGCTCTTCAAATTTAGCTTGTAGTTCAGCGACTTCAACACGGCCAGCAAGAGCAAAATCAGCTACTTCGTTAGCAAATGCAAGGAAGCTCGCATCTTTAGCTACGAAGTCTGTCTGACAGTTTACTTCTAGAATTGCAGCAACACCTTCAACTTCTTTGATGATGATTGCGCCTTCAGCTGCGATGTTACCCGCTTTTTTAGCAGCCTTAGCAGCACCGCTCTTACGCATGTTCTCAATCGCCAGCTCGATGTCAGCGTTAGCTTCAACAAGCGCTTTTTTACAATCCATCATGCCTGCGCCAGTACGTTCGCGCAGTTCTTTAACTAGGGCAGCTGTAACTGTTGCCATTGTTATATCCTCAGTTTGAATACTCGGTATAAAAATCAGGGGCCTGTTAGCGGCCCCTGTTAACCATACTTAGTTTACACAAGGTAACTTAAGATGCTCAAAGGAGCAGGCTATTACTCAGCTTCTACGAAACCGTCTTGCTCAGCTTGCACAACGATATCTTGGTTGCGAGCTTCAGTAACAGTTTGTGCTACAGCACCAGTGTAAAGCTGGATAGAACGGATTGCATCATCGTTACCAGGGATAACGAAGTCAACGCCGTCTGGGTTAGAGTTAGTATCTACTACTGCAAATACTGGGATACCCAGGTTGTTAGCTTCTTTAACTGCGATGTGTTCGTGATCAGCATCGATTACAAACATTGCGTCTGGCAGGCCAGCCATGTTCTTGATACCACCAAGAGACTTCTCAAGCTTTTCCATTTCACGAGTACGCATTAGCGCTTCTTTCTTGGTTAGCTTGTCGAAAGTACCGTCAGAAGACTGTGCTTCTAGATCTTTCAGACGCTTGATTGACTGGCGAACAGTTTTCCAGTTAGTCAGCATACCACCCAACCAACGGTTGTTTACGTAGTACTGGTCACAGTTGATCGCTGCTTCTTTGATTGATTCGCTGGCTGCACGCTTAGTACCAACGAAAAGGACTTTACCTTTACGAGCAGAAATCTTGTTGATTTCAGCTAGTGCTTCGTTGAACATTGGTACAGTTTTCTCAAGGTTGATGATATGTACCTTGTTACGAGCACCGAAGATGAATGGCTTCATCTTTGGGTTCCAGTAACGAGTTTGGTGACCGAAGTGTACACCAGCCTTAAGCATGTCGCGCATTGATACAGTTGCCATTGAATATTCCTCTATGGGGTTAGGCGTCCACATATCCCATCCTACCGACCCTTAATCACCGTTCGAAACAACTCGCCGCCTCATCGAGAGAACAGCCGCAGAACGAAAGAATGACGGGCACCCCGGAGCATGTGCCGATATGTGTGAGTGATTAATAAAAGTAAGTGTAATTTAACTAACAGAGTCGAAACCCAATTAGCTAATTACGGCGCGCTTTATACCATATTTCGCCACCAAAAATCCAGCCTAAATATATTCGAAGTCACGAAACTTGGTTTCCATCCTAAGCCCTCGCTGTTAACATATGCGTAATAGTAAACCGTCATTCATAGAGAAGATTAAATGAGCATCAAGATCAAAACGGCTGAAGAAATTGAAAAAATGCGCGTTGCAGGCCGTTTGGCCGCTGATGTGTTGGAAATGATCGAACCGCACGTCAAGGCGGGCGTCACGACAGAAGAACTTGATCGCATTTGCCACGATTACATCACCAAAGAGCAAGGTGCCATACCTGCACCGCTGAACTATCACGGTTTCCCTAAGTCGGTTTGTACTTCAATTAACCACGTTGTTTGTCACGGTATTCCTAGCGACAAAGATGAAGACGTAAATGGAAAGTACAACAAACCTGCAATATTGAAAGACGGCGATATCCTTAACATTGACATTACCGTGATCAAAGACGGTTACCACGGCGACACCTCTAAAATGTTTGAAATCGGTGAAGTATCACTGGAAGACAAACGTCTTTGCCGGGTGGCACAAGAGAGCCTGTACCTGGCCATCAAAAAAGTGAAGCCGGGTACCACGCTGGGTGAAATAGGCACTGCCATTCAAAAATTCATCAAAAGTGGCAATAGCCGTTTTTCTATTGTCAAAGACTACTGCGGCCATGGTATTGGTAGCGAATTCCACGAAGAGCCACAAGTTGTCCACTACAAGAACAACGATCGCACCGTACTGAAAGCAGGCATGTGTTTCACTATCGAACCGATGATCAATGCCGGTAAATTTGGCTGCGTATCAGATGACAACGATGGCTGGACGGTCTACACCGTTGACGGCAAGAAATCTGCACAGTGGGAACACACTCTGCTAGTCACTGAGACCGGTTGTGAAATTCTGACCTTGCGTAAAGACGATACCCTGCCTCGTATTCTGTAAGTCAGACCACCAAATACGTAGTCCCCCTAAGAAAGCCGGCAAATTGCCGGCTTTTTATTTGTTGTTATCCGGTTATAGTAAGAACAAGCATTTTTACTCTATGGCACGGACTGCGATGACTGACACTTCTTCGGCTCTTCAGGCTTTTTCATCTGAATCCCTCACGCAAGAGAACTTGCGAACGGCACTCGAGCACTTTTCTGAACAACAAAAGCAACTGTTTCTCCAACACCACCCAATCACGGATTTAGTGCATGCTCGCTCAACATTTATCGACCAGCTGCTGATCCGCCTGTGGCAACATTTCGGCTTTGAACAAAAAACTGGTCTTGCCCTCGTGGCCGTTGGTGGTTACGGGCGAGGCGAACTGCACCCCTTGTCTGATGTTGACATTTTAGTGCTCAGTGAACAACCACTGGATGAAGCGACGGGGAAAATCATCTGTGAGTTCCTGACCTTCCTGTGGGATTTGCGACTGGAGGTTGGCCATAGTGTCCGCACTGTTGCTGACTGTATTGAAGTCGGCCTGGCCGATCTTACCGTTGCAACCAACCTGACAGAAGCCCGGCTGCTGTGTGGCAGCGAAGCGTTGTTCCAGTGCCTGCAGGAACAAGTAAACTCCGGTAAATTCTGGCCCAGTGAAGACTTTTACCGCGCCAAGCTGGAAGAGCAAAAAAGGCGTCATGCCCGTTATCATGACACCACCTATAACCTCGAGCCCGATATCAAATCCAGCCCGGGCGGCCTGCGTGACATTCATACCTTAAGCTGGGTGGCACGGCGCCATTTTGGTGCCACTAACCTGTTAGAAATGAGTCGGTTCGGCTTCCTGACAGATGCTGAATACCGTGAACTGGCTGAGTGCCAGGACGCCCTATGGCGGATCCGCTTTGCCCTGCATATTGAATTGCGCCGCTATGACAATCGCCTCACCTTTGCCCATCAACCGTCAGTCGCCAAAAACCTGGGTTACACCGGCGAAGGAAACCGCGGTGTCGAAATGATGATGAAAGAGTTCTATCGCACTTTGCGCCGGGTGTCCGAACTCAACAAGATGCTGCTGCAGCTGTTTGATCAGGCGATTCTCGACAGCGGTAAAACCACCGATGCGATCAGACTGGATGATGATTTTCAGCTTCGCGGCCATTTAATCGAGGCAACCAAACCGGCTCTCTTTCAAGCTCGTCCGGAAACCATTCTCGATATGTTCATGCATGTTGCACAGAATTCTGAAATTGAAGGCATTGCAGCACCGACTTTGCGTCAGTTGCGCACTGCGCGCCGACGATTAAATCGCTTTCTGGTTGAGATCCCTGCCGCCAGAGAAAAATTCATGGAACTGGTCCGCCAGCCTAATGCCTTGCAGAAAGCCTTCCGGCTGATGCATCGTCATGGTGTTTTAGCCACCTACCTGCCGCAATGGAGCCAGATCGTAGGACAAATGCAGTTTGATCTGTTCCATGTCTATACCGTCGACGAACACAGTGTTCGCCTGCTCAAGAACCTCAATAAATTCAATGATCCGGGAAACCGGCAACTTCATCCAATCTGCTGTGAAGTCTATCCGCGGATCATAAAAAAAGAAATTCTGATCTTAGCGGCGATCTTCCATGACATAGCCAAAGGTCGCGGAGGTGATCATTCTGAATTAGGTGCCACAGAAGCGTACAATTTTTGCCTGCAGCATGGGCTTTCCCGCCCCGAGGCAAATCTGGTGGCATGGTTAGTCAAACAACATCTGCTGATGTCGGTCACCGCCCAGCGCCGGGACATCTATGATCCGGAGGTGGTGTCCGAATTTGCCAAAGAAGTCCGTGATGAAGAACGATTGGATCACCTGATCTGCCTGACGGTGGCCGATATCTGCGCCACCAACCAGGATTTGTGGAACAGCTGGAAACGCACCCTGCTTTCTGAACTCTATTATGCAACTCAGAAAGCACTTCGCCGAGGGCTGGAAAATACCCCGGATGTTCGCGAGCGTATCCGCCATAATCAGCAGCTGGCCTCGGCAATATTACGCAGCAAGAACTTTACGCCTCGAGAAATTGAAGTGCTATGGCAGCGCTTTAAAGCCGATTACTTTCTGCGTCATACTCACAAGCAGATCGCCTGGCATGCTGAAGCTATCCTGGCCCATGACGACCATGACAAACCCCTGATCCTGATCAGCAAAAAGGCAACCCGGGGCGGTACCGAAGTTTTTGTTTACAGCAAAGACAAAGCGAAGTTATTTGCCATTGTGGTTTCTGAGCTGGATAAGAAGAACCTCAGCGTCCATGATGCACAGATCATGAATAGCAAAGACGGTTACGCCCTCGACACTTTTATGGTGTTAGACCCGACCGGGAAAGCCATTTGTGAAAACCGCCACCACTCAATACGTCGCGCCCTGATCAAAGCCCTCACGCACATGAAATCGGAACGCAAAAACAAACGAGCTCCTCGTCAGCTACAGCACTTTAATGTGAAAACTAAGGTCGATTTCTTACCGACCAAAACCGGTAAGAAAACCACGATGGAATTGGTTGCGTTAGATATGCCCGGGTTACTGGCGAGAGTAGGCTCGGTTTTTGCCAAGCAGAAAATAAGCCTGCAGGCCGCAAAAATTACCACTATTGGCGAACGGGCCGAAGATTTCTTTATTCTGATCAATGAGCAGGGTACTCAATTAACTGCCGAACAACAGCAGCAATTGAAAGAAGCGCTCATCACCAAGCTTGATTCACACGATTAATACCGGTTGGTATAACCCACCTCCTGAGCATCTGATCCCTGATGCTCAGGGGATGCGCGATCTTGCCCACACTCTCACCACCCAGCTCAAGAAGTTATGATCGGTTCTTGCTACAGTGGCGGAAAACCAGAACAATTGAATGAGACCTATATGTACCCACACCTCACCAGTATCGGTATCGAATATCCGGAAAGAATTGAGCGTTACAGCCTGCGGCAGGAAGCCGCAAATGATATTTTAAAAATCTATTTTGCCAAGAATAAAGGTGAATTGTTTGCCAAAAGCGTAAAGTTTAAATTCCCGCGTCAGCGCAAATCTGTCGTCGTGAACAGTGGCAACCGCGAATACAAAGAAATTACCGAAATCAATCGCACGCTTACCCACATCATTGATGAACTCGATCAAATCACCCAAAGAAAACCCAAAGATGTAGACATTAAAAAGAAAATTCTCAGTGACTTACGCCACTTAGAGCAGGTGGTCAGTCATAAGATCGCTGAAATAGAAGCGGATTTAGAAAAACTGAAATAAACACAGTACCCAAACCACCTCAAGATGCAGAGTTCAGCAACAATGAAAGAGGCCTGATATAAGGTTCTCGATGGCTATAGGCACCAAGGCATTCCTGATCTATAAAATCAGCAGGAATGCCGACTCACGGCCTATTACACAACTTGTTTGATGAAGCCACTCAACCAAGGCAGTGTCACTTCCAGCGCATCAAAATTCACACAGGCATCGATATCCAGCCGCTCTGCGAGAGGAGTGGCTTGCAACTGCTGTAACAGTTCATCAAATTGTCGCCCGGCCCCGCAATAACGCTCCTCACCATAGCTGGAATCCCCCATCGAAATCACACCGTAGTGAAGATTGGGCAATAAGGGAAACTGATCATTCAGTGCACAATAAAGCGGCAGGATATTATCCGGTAGTTCCCCCTGCCCGGTGGTTGAAGTAATAATCAAAACCACATCATTTTGATATTCAAGGAATTCAGTAAGCAGAGGCTCTAAATAGAGTTGGGCTACATGACCATTTGCGGTCAACGTCTCCACCACCTCTTGCGCGACATCCTCCGCGCCACCAAAGACTGAACCAACAAATACACCAATTTTTGCCATCGTTTTCCAGCCTCGCTTTCTGTCTTTCCTTAAATTTGGCTATTGATGGCACAAGATGCAAATAAACCCCCTCACAACGGGAGCTATCTCATTAAAACAACCGATCAGCCTTATTGGTTTACCAGTAAGTCTGTCGACCAATCAAACGCAGCCATAACACGTAACCAGACTTCATCAACATCAGCTCGAATATCAATCCCTTGCCCGGTTACAGGATGGTCAAACTGCAGCCGTGATGCATGCAGCATCAGACGATGGCATTCATAATTTTCACGGAACATGCGGTTATGACGACCATCACCATGATTGACATCTCCGATAATATGGTGGCTTAAATGGTGCATATGGCGACGTAGCTGATGCTTGCGCCCCGTCTCCGGCTTCATTTCTACCAGACAATACCGGCTTGTGGCATAGCGCCCGACCGGAATATCGGTTTCGACAGTGGCCAATGGTTGGTATGCCGTTACCGCCTCTTGGGCTTCTTGCTCTTCAACCGCATTTTTGTCCGCGATCTTATCCAGCTCTTTCTTTAGAGGATAATCCAATACCGCGGCTTCTTTGATCCAACCGCGCACCACTGCATGATAGGTTTTATGGATATCGCGCCCGGCAAATTTCGGCATCATTAACGCGGCTATTTCACTGGATAAACCAAACAGCAGCACCCCCGATGTCGGGCGATCTAATCGATGTAACGGAAAAACATGCTGGCCCAACTGATCTCGCAGTGTTTGCATCACAAAAACCGTTTCATGGCTATCTAGCCAAGATCTGTGTACCAACATACCCGCAGGTTTATTGACTGCGACCAAATATTGGTCCTGAAAAAGAATTTCTAATTCCATCGATTATTGAGCCTTAAACAGGTTATCTAATTCACGTGTGACACGAATAATGGCACCAACACCCTTGTTATGCTTCATTGCTTCTTCAACATAAGGTGAAAGTTCGAAATGCGCAGGCAAAGGCTGCTGCATGGTGACTAGCTGAGTCATTTTAGGAATAAAGATCCATTGTAACCATTGGTTACAGGTTAGCGTATCTACCGCAAACGGTTCTGTACTCGCCAACGAAGCCTGACTTGGTGCAACGCTTTCCCAAAGGCCAGTTTCATGCATGACAACCTTAAGCTTTTCTAACAACAACTGGCTATGACGATTTTTATCCATGATTCTGCTCTTCAAGAAATGGGCGGGCAAGGATACCACCTCAACTCCCCGCACCCAACCTGTTACCTATTATCGCCCATTCCATGGCAAAATCTGACAACGCGATTTACGCAATTGAATAGTCAGTTAATTGTTGTCTTTGATATACTCTCGATTCAGATTTAGGAGCGATAGCTATGTCCATGGATACATTTCATACCCTCACCCAGTTGCTGGATAACGCCGGTTGTCAGTACACGATTTTCGATCTTGGTCGCCGTGTCAGCGAAATTGATATCGAGCAATTTAAGGCCGTTGAAGAAAACCGCCAACCTTATCCATGGCCGCTGCAGCAACATGCCCACCTTTCCATCTCTTTTTGGCAGAATGGTAATCCACCTTGGATCTGGTTCTTGCGCTTGCCATTAGATGAACGTGGTTTATTAAAACAAGCCGCGGTTGGTGATTTCATCAAGTATGTTATCGAAGCGATGGGCGCAACCCTGAATGCAGAACCAACAGAAGAAGAACAGCAGAAACTAGCCAAAAATCCATACACGTTTAAGCCTAATGACGACAAAATGGCAATTTTTCATGCCCAACTTCGTCAACAGCTTTCTCTGCCAGCAAGCCAGTATTACGAACATGCCCAGCACTTCTTAAGTGGTGCGCTAGGCTGGGAGCAATGGCAAGGTGTCGGTCTACAAGGTCTGGCTGATGTTTGTGCCCGTATGAAGCAAGAAAATAACAGTACTTTGCTGCGAAAAGCGGTGAATAACCTGCCAATGACACCACTCTACGCATTACTCGGCTGCTTAGAGCATTGTGATATTCCGGATAATATTAGCCAGCGTTTAAGTGAGCGGTTACTAACAGAAACCGCATCGACGGAGCCTGATCTCTTCTTAGTGGCAGCGCTGATCCGCTCTCTGGCTGGGGGTAACAGTGAAACACTGACAGAGCAATTAGATCGGCTGTTACAGCAAGCTGAGCTTTGCCACCCAGAAGTCTTAGTGGCAATAGCCGGGCGCTGCTGGAATGGCCTTACGAATACTGACACTGCAAGCCTGTTCTTGCTCCGTTTAGCTGAAACCAAAGATCAAACCTTGTTCAACCAGCTATTTGCCGACCTTGTTATGCTGCCTTTACTGCGTGGCATCATGTTGCAAGTGCTTCATAGCCAAGCTAACCCAGCGTTAGTTGAAGCGATTACACAACTTCAGCAACATGCTCGTGGTCAGTAACTATACCAATCGGCACCTGCCGCACTAAGGACAGCCTCTCTCAGAAATGGATAACTTACTTGCAATACTTTTGGTCACTTTCGGCGCTTACCTGTTCTGGCAGCAGCGCCGACAAACTGAATTGGCCCAAAAATTTATAGAACAGCGCTGTAGCACTCTAGGATTACAGTTACTCAGTACCGCCAGAGGCTCACATAAGCTTAAGGATAAGAAAGGTAACTGGGGATGGCAAACAGTGTATCTTTTTGAGTTCTCAGCCGATGGCCATGACACGTATCAAGGTTATGTGATAATGAAAGGCTTCCGACCAATGCACATTCATGTACCGCCGCATCGTATGCCGGAAACTGAAGGGGTCTAGGGTCTAGGGTCTAGGGTCTAGGGTCTAGGGTCTAGGGTCTAGGGTCTAGCAGCGATGCGTACTGGGCTCTGGGCCAGAAACAAGAACGGGCGCGACTTTCGTCGCGCCCTTAGGTCTTACTTGCAGCAATCCCGCTACTATCGTGCTCCCTGCATCATTCCATTGAATCGCCGTAATCCTTCGGCGTATTCCTTAATTCTTCGTCCTGAAGTTGTCCTTTGGCCTAATCCCGACCCGTCAGTACATCCAATACTGACTCTCTTCTCCGTCCTGGAGGTGTCCTTTACTTCGTCCTGAAGTGTTCCTTTATGCCTCTATCCTAGAGGTGTCCCTGACTTCATCCTGAAGTGGTCCATTTGTCTTCCTGACCAGTAAGTATCCTACTTACTATTAACCGATCCTTCGGTTGTTCCCTTCCCAGTCCATGTTCGATACATCGTCCTGATATACCGGCCTCATCCTGAGACTGCCATAATCCTTGGCTATTTCCTGTTCCGTTCCGGTCAGTTCCTTCCGACACCAATAAGATTACGCGGAATCGTGAAGAAAAGAACCCTTGATCAAACAATCGCATCTGTGAGAAAAAGACGCACATTAAGAGAAACCAATCAAAACCCTTTGCATTCAATTACTTAAAATTATAGGCGCGTGATCTGCCCGTTTGTTTTTCCCGTATCTCCCACAGCTTTGTAAGAGATCTCTCACACGGAAGCGAGATAAAAGAGATTATGACGACCTAGCTACGGGTTATTAAAAATTCAATTGATAACGTTTTTGACGATTAAGGTGGAAATTTATTTGAAACAAAGAAAATAGTCAGCATGAAAATTCCATGCGTAACCGAAAGAAGTGTGGTTGTGTGGGGGCATATTTCAAAAAAACGGGCGCGACTTGCGTCGCGCCCTTAGGTCTTACTTGCAGCAATCCGGCTACGAGGGTGCTCCCTGCATCATTCCATTGAACCGCTGTGATCCTTCAGCGTATTCCTTTTATTCTTCATCCAGAAGAGATCCTTTGGCCTTCCTGACCCGTCGACACATCCAGCATCAACTCTCATCTCCTTCCTGGAGGTATCCTTTACTTCGTCCTGAAGTGTTCCTTTATGCCTCTATCCTAGAGGTGTCCCTGACTTCATCCTGAAGTGGTCCATTTGTCTTCCTGACCAGTAAGTATCCTACTTACTATTAACCGATCCTTCGGTTGTTCCCTTCACAGTCCATGTTCGATACACCGTCCTGATATACCGGCCTCATCCTGAGACTGCCATAATCCTTGGCTATTTCCTGTTCCGTTCCGGTCAGTTCCTTCCGACACCAATAAGATTACCCTTTTTCCAATTCTGAACAAGGTAGGAAAATCGCCTTTCTGAAAAATATTTAATAAAAAAGAACACCATGAAATCATAAGTAACTGATAATAAGTATATAATTCATTTTACCTACCACGATTACCACCAATCAAGCTGAGTATCTCCTACGCCTTTGTAAGAGATCTCTTACAAGACCGGCAGATATCAGGTCGACTTGTTGCTTGGATCCAGCCTCACTATACTTGTCTAGAACCACTATTCACTCAAATGGCAGCCGTGATAAGAGCCAATGAATTCTCGCTGAACTCTGCAGCTGAGTGGTTTGGATATAATATTAATTTGCTGAGGGAATAATGATGGAAACATTCAATCACAATTTATCAAGTCTTTTCAGTCAACTAGGTTTGAACAACTCAAAGGAATTTATTGAAAACTTCCTCACAGAACACCGTCTTGAACAACACGAAAAATTGATAGAAGCCAATTTTTTACAACCATCTCAGCAACGTTTTTTAAAAGAATCGCAGGAACAGGACGCAGACTGGTGTGAAGTCATTGATCAACTCGATGCTTTGCTACGAAAATAGCCCATATATTGAGATACATGTTGCCCACAGGGATCCAGGATAAAATGTCAGACATTACCCAAGCATTAGAACAGGTTATTACGTCACTTATCGCAGAAGGCAAAGAGCCCTCTGTCGCCTTAATCAAAGCAAGGCTGGCTGATCCGCTGCCAATGCCTGTGATTATTAGAGCGCTGCAAGCATGGAAGAAAAATGCCAAAGTTCCGAATATTCAAAAAACAGAGCCGACACTCAATACCGAAGCGCGCATCAAACAGCTTGAACAGCAAGTCGCCGAACTAACCATCCGATTAGCGCGTTTAGAAAAAATTTAAAACAAGGGGCACCGAACGGGTGCTCCTCTGTATACCTGGTGTTATTCCGGCTGATATTACTGGCTTTAGTTGAGACACGGCCCCCATCTGAGCCCATAGTGCTTCTATTTTGGGTACGGCTAATGCAGTATATAAGCCTCTCGATGCGATCATTGTCAGTGTGAGGGTGTCGCACTTCAACGTTGGATTCGGGTTTTATCTTTTTAAATTAACGTAAAATAAACCTTTACAATATTCGATACTAAGGTACTATTCATCTCGCTCTGTTGTTCAGAGTTATTAATGAAACATTAAGTAAAAGTAAAACCTCAGAATTTCTTCGTTATTGTTGTTATCCTCAGTGTTTCCCTTAGCTTCGTCGTCACATTCAATAATTCAAGCTCTCAGCGCATCGCATTATCGCGATAACTTTATGAATTTAAATATATAAGGGACACTACATGTCTAATAAAACAACTGGTCTAGTAAAATGGTTTAACGAAGACAAAGGTTTTGGTTTCATTACTCAAGACAACGGCGGTGCTGACGTATTCGTTCACTTCCGTGCAATTGCTTCAGAAGGTTTCAAAACTTTGGCTGAAGGCCAAAAAGTATCTTTCGAAGTAGAACAAGGCCAGAAAGGCCCTCAAGCTTCTAACGTAGTAGCGCTATAATTTTGTAAGTCGGCGTAAATGATCTCATGATCATTTACGTCACTCTAAATTAACTATTAACCAATTATTTATACCGTACATTAGAAAATATAAACATTTCCTACATCTGCTTTTTGTATATGTCGTTACGTTCCTTATTTACTTCGCAGTATTATTATAAATAAAATTATTAAGCTTAACTATCAGATACTTAATCACAACTTTAGGTTTTTTAACTTATTATATTTTTATCATGCTGATAATTAAGACAAGGATGCTTATGTCTCGTTCAATAGGTCGCAAACGATTTTGGTTTCAGCAAGGTCGCCAAGAAAACACTACAGTAAAAACCGAGGTAAATAAATGATCGTGAACTTCAATATTTTAAAAGGTGACGTTTCTTGGGATGCATTAATACATCAATTAAATAGCGATGTATTATTACGCCACATTCTAATTAAAGGCAATGTGGATAATATGGATATTAAACTTTCTTATTGTGAAAAAACATGTGAAGGTAGTATTATTAATAATAACAGCAATCAACTTATTGGTAATTTCTCCATTTCCTTTTAGTACTTCTATTATACTCCGTTAGGTTTTATATATAACCGCATACTGCGCATTGCATTTTTCATAAAAACTAATTAAAAACAAATCTGAAAAATGGTTAATAACAATGTAAATCACAGTCTCGGTAGTTGTTGAAAACCAGATAGCTTGAGAGATTTTTACTTATTTGATAAGTCCAATCTAGTGCATTAACTATAAACCTGGTTATATCCCGAAGCTCTTCAGAATCAGCTATCAATAATATTTATCGATAGCCGCCTGTTTTACTGCTGTCGAGAATGTTTAATCCTTAAAATCCCACGACAAGTTAGTCACCAAACGGCACTCGTCGCATTTGAAGTCAAAGATCTCATGCAATGGCTCATCCAGTGCCCAATCGCCTCCGCATACAGGGCAGACACGAGCTTGCTCTGATTCTTTGCTTTCACCGCCAACGCGATAGATATACAGGTAAGTAGGGATCTCACTTACCACTTCCATACGGCGACAGATATCCCAACCACGGCGGAACAGAATGCTTTTACTGGAGCTGATTTCAAGCAACGTCGGGTGCTCAACCACAGAAGCGTTCATTTGGAGTTGATCACAAGCGCTCCAGTCTTCCTGCCATTTGATCAATCGCTTTTGATCGCCATTTTCGAGTGCAGGTAACCGATATAAAGGAACAGGCTGGAAATGTTCACCACAGCGGATCGGTGAGCAAGTATGCAAGTGACTGGTGTATAAAATCAGCCAACCGGGCTTTTCACATTCATCACTGGGATCAGAGTTCATATCTTCACCGATGACTTTCACTTTCGGTCGCAATAGACCAAATTCACTCAGCTGGTCGAAAGCCTGTTTCACCTGATGGCTATGGAAGTCAGGATGAAGACTGTTCGCCTCAGGGCAAACAACTCTGGCGACAAAATTGCCACCATTCATCGCAATAGGGAGTTCACGACCAATAATTTGACCGCTGTAACGCAAGCAGTCCAAACAATAGTTAATCGCTTTTTCAACGGCTCCCAGAGAAGTGTCACAATAAACCTCAAAATCCAGTTCAGTTATATACATGGATCAGGCCTCTTTTACCACGGGCTCTAACTGATACAGAAAGCTTGCGACATCTTCCGCCAGAACCTCGCGTATATTTTTTCCTAAGGTCTCCAATACCACCTGGCCGGTCATATTACAGATAGCAATGACTTTATCTTCTTTTTCTAATGCGCCGATAAATACGGTCGGCTTAAGTTTCAGGCGACGCTGGGTCACTAAGTGGCCAAGAATATTTTCCTGCAGGCGCTGCACATCTTCTTCACTGAATGCCTGAAGCAAGTCAAACTCTATATTGTGACCTGCCCCTTGGAACCTGACAGCCATATCACCGCTAAACTGCGCACCGTAAAAAGCAGTAATATCCTCATGCAGGCGCAGCTCAATCCCTTTTTCTACCCCGGCAAGATCCCCCATCGGATTTCGGGCTACCGGAGTCCAGGTCACTTCGTAGCCATCATCGGCCTTTACACATGGCGAGGCCAAGCCAGTCAAGTCACCGCTTCTTGGAAAACCTTGACCGGCATCACGCCATGCTTGCAGAAAACGGGTGGAAAATTCAGATAAAGCCACCGCAACCGGATGATTCATTCGCAACCTCACAAAAGATTAAGTAAACTTTGCCTATTCTAATCCAAGTGTGTCCAGGACAGTATGAGCAAATATCAAGACGCGAAAGAATTAGCCGGTTTAACCCTAGGTCAGGGTACGGAATACAAAGACCAGTATGATCCCTCTCTTCTTCAGCCTGTACCACGCAGCCTGAATCGTGATGATCTGGCACTTGGCGAAACATTGCCATTTACTGGTTATGACATCTGGACACTCTATGAGCTTTCCTGGTTAAACAGCAAAGGCCTACCTCAGGTTGCCATTGGTGAAGTTCGCCTACCGGCCAGCAGCCCGAACCTAATTGAATCGAAGTCATTTAAGCTATATCTAAACAGCTTTAACCAAACTAAATTTGCAAGCTGGCAGAAAGTGGCCGATGTGCTTCAGAAAGATTTAACTCAGTGTGCCGGTGAAGATGTCGATGTCACTATTCAACCTTTAGCCGATTTTGATGACCAGCCGATTGTCAACTTCAGTGGCGAATGTATCGATGATCAAGATATTGAAATCACCGATTATGAATTTGACGCCAGCTACCTTGAGGGTGCGGCTGAAGAAGTTGTTGTAACCGAGGAGCTAAATAGCCACCTCCTTAAGTCCAACTGCCTGATCACCAGCCAGCCAGACTGGGGCAGCGTAAAGATCTCGTATAAAGGCAAGCGTATTAATCGCGAAAAACTGCTGCGATATCTGGTTTCCTTCCGCAACCACAATGAATTCCACGAGCAATGCGTTGAGCGTATTTTCACGGATATCATGAAGTTCTGCCAGCCAGAATTACTGACCGTTTATGCACGTTATACCCGTCGTGGCGGATTAGATATCAACCCATACCGTACCAATCAAGGCAAAACACCAAGCAATAACTTCCGCTTAGCTCGTCAGTAATTACCAGACGGCGGAATTTGAGGCAATAAGTCCAGCAAAAACGTGTACTTTGCTGGACTTGATTCCCCAACCCAGTAATATTAGACCACTGTGTTTATTGTGGTTTAAGAGATAGTATGAGTTTTCGCCGTTGGCTGCTAAGTATAATAATTATCCTGATTGCTTCCTTTAGCGCGAATGCAAAAATCTATACTACGCCAATTCTGACTGACGCTAGTGAGCTATTACAAACCAGCCCGGAAAAAGCGCTGGAAGCCGTCAATCGTTATTTAAGCCAACGTCGCCTAAGTGAGCCAAAAGAATCGTCGCGGGTTCATGTTAATGACGAAACCGACCATACAGTTCGCACCCCACTGAATACAATCAATGCGCTGCAGATCAAAGCGCAGGCATACTCGCTGTTAAACCAGCCAGAAAAAGCCATCAGTACCATTAAGTCAGCGCAAACGTTGGCCTCCGACAATGGACTCACCTATACCATTTTTGAAACACGCCTTCTTCATGCCAAAATCTACTGGGACAACCTGAAAAACAGCGCCATAGCCCTCAACATGTTGGATCAGGTTGATAACGATATCAGTCAATCGCAGCCGCTTAAACTCACCAAACAGATTAAAGTGCTGCAATATCAATCGTCAATGCAGCGTGCCGTCATCGAATCCGCTCTTGATAATAATGACCAGGCAGAAAAACTGTTTGCCCAAGCCAAACGTTTTTTGAATGATCTGGACGATCAGGAAGAGCGGATCACTTATCAACTCACGATCGGCCATCACTACCTGCAACAGAAGCACTACGATTTAGCGTTAGACCGCCTGCTGAGTGGTTACTGGCTGGCTGTAGAGAGCGGAAAAAAAGCAAAAATAGCGCACGCAAACTACGAGCTAGCTATGTTATTTGAACAGCGCAATGTCTATGACAAAGCATTGGAGCACGCCACCCAGGCGGGGGAATTTTTCGAGCATTTCCAACACACTCAGCCTCTGGCCAAAACATTAGCGCTTATTGCTTCCATCTATGAACAACAAAGTCGTTACAATCTTGCTTTGGTGCATTATTTCAATGCATTAGATCAGGAGAATCAACTGCGCCATAATATTGTTCATTCAGCACACCTGCGACTGAGTATAGCCCGGGTCTATCTGCACCTATACAACTACCCGAAAGCAGAACAGTATCTTCAGCAAGCCCGTCAACTGGCTCAGCAAGCAAGCAATGAAACCATCCAGGCCGAAGTCCAAATCCTGCAAGGCAAGCTTGAATTAGCCGAAGGTCGACTCGAAAAGGCAATATCAACGCTGCAAGCAGGTCTGATTTCGGCCAGTCGCTCAGGACAACGGGAACTTCAGCTGCAGGGAGAGTCTCTTCTTTCTGAAACCTTTGAAAAACAGCATGACTACTACAATGCCTTGTTAAGCCAGCGACGATATGAGCAGATTTTTGCCAGCCAGCAAGAAAGCCAGCTCAAAAGTCATGTTGACGTATTCAAGCAACAGCAACGGATGCTGGAACGTTCCTTGCACCTTGAAGAAATGGAACGTCAGCAATTTGAAAATGAAAAATCGATATACAATCAAAAGAAAGTAAGCCTGTTTTTACTCAGCTTAATTGCATTACTGATCATTTTTCTAATCCGCCGGCACCGGATAGTCAAGCACCTGAAAATAAGACTGGGTATTTTACGTACTGAATTCTATACCCACCCTCGTAGTGGATTACGCAACCTGCGAATGCTCAATGCCCGCCTGCCAAACTCGCTGCAACAGAGCAGCGCTAACTTTGAACAATGGCATTTAGGTGAAATTATTAATGAACCGCTGAGTGATCGGCTGCGATTTGCGTTATTTGAAGTCCCTTTTTTGAAGCACCTTTACCTGCAATACGGCTACCAGCACGGATTAGAAGTTGAGCGTCAATTTGGTGATTACCTGAAAGAGCAGATCTGCAAACCAGCACGTCTCTATCACTTTTCAGACGCGATGTTCCTGTATATTGAGCCTAACTCGCGCTTAAATACAGAGCCTAAACAATTAGCTGACTCAATCCAGCAACTGGTCGATAACTTCCTGATTGAACGTCAACTCGATTCACGAGTTCGAATCGGCATGGCCGAATACCCCTTTTTGCCTCGTGCCTATACCGCCATCAATGATCAGGAGCTGATTGATATCCTGCTGATGGCCGCTAACGCCGCACGTCTTAACAGCCAGACTGAACAAGGTAGCCAATGGGTGCACCTGAGTGCGATTGATGCCGCGCCGGCTGCAAGTTTCGCATGTGATAATATTCGTAAGGCCTGTATTCAGGGCATTGATAATGGACTGGTCAAAGTGCAGAGTTCATCGGCAAAAGAATTCAACTGGAACAATGATCACGATTCAGACAAAAATGTCATTTAAACTAATAGCGTTATCTATCATCACGCCGATAACAGCTAAACGCCAAGCTCGTTTTTTGCTAACATGGCTCGACTAGGCCTGAGTAAACGACTAATTAAAAAGGTTAATATTATGTGTTTGGGTAATTCATCAACAACGTGACAGATATTAATGCCGTTGCTTCGGAAGTGAGTAAATTGAAGCAACGCTTAGACCAAGCTCAATTGTCTTATCGCGATGCTTCGCTGAAGTCTCGTCGTGAGATTGTAATCTTAAAACGCTTGATCACCCGTTTATCTGTCGCTTATCGCGGACTGGACAGTGAGCTGGACACTAAGCTGACTGAACTGCGCACTGAGCTCGACCAACCCAAAGACATCAGTAAACTCATTCCCCGTCTGGCTGTTATTGAACGCTTAGTTACCCGACAAGCCGGATTCACCGAAAAAGAAAACCAGCGTCTCGAGCAACAGATTCACCAGAGTGGTGAAACGCTGAAACGGGTCCACGGTTTACCGGCTCAGCTAAAGCGCGAACTGCGCAATATCCTCAGTGCAACGTCTGATAGCCTGGCTCACAATCATCAACGTATTCTGCGCTTACTGGAATTGTATGAGCGCTCTTTGAAGCTGATATCAACATCCAATGATAATCTGGTTCTTAAAGACACCCTAGATCATGATTTGCAGCTTCAGCTGACCAATGAACTACAGCATTTGATCACCGAGCTGGATTTTGATGGCGAATCCGGTGATAAGCTGCTGACCATCCGCAACCGATTATTGATCGGTGTGCCTCCACAGACACTGATTGAGTTGTCTCTGGAAGTCTTGCGCCTGGTACTTAATGGCACTCACCAGGAACGTCGTTCATCACAGAAATTCTTAGATTCGGTGAACAGCGATCTGGCAACACTGCAAAAAACCACCAATCAAAATGTTGGGCAGACATCGGCCTTATACGCACATCACGGTGAACTCACCACGGAACTGGCGACGGTCGTCAATACCGTCAAACAAGGCCTACAAGATCAAAAAAACCTGGAAAACTGGCGCCCGACATTAACCGAACTGACGAAAGAGTTACAGGTATTGGTCGATCGCAACCGTGCGTTGGAAAAAAGAGAAAAAATGCTGATTGAGCAGCTCAGTTATAACGAGAATAAAGTCACCACCTTGTTTGAGCAAACTCAGGATTACCGCCAGCGCCTCAATGATCAGGAACGTAAAATGTTTCTCGATCACCTAACCAAAGTCTATAACCGTGCAGCACTGAATGATCGCCTTGAACATGAATATCGTCGCTGGTTACGCTACCAGCATCCGTTATGCGTTTCATTGATTGATATCGACGATTTCAAGGACATTAATGACAGTTACGGCCATATAGCCGGCGATAAAGCATTAAAGATCATCGCCCGCACTATTCATCAGTGCCTGGAAGAAACTGACTTCATCGCCCGTTTTGACGGCGATGAATTTGTCGTGATCATGCCTGATGTTAGTGAAGAAGAGAGGAATAAACGTCTTAACAAGGTCCGCGAGTCAATTTCGCAATTACCTTTCCGCTTCCGGGATCAAAATGTCACGATTTCAATATCGATTGGTGCCACCTTATTTGAAGGTAACGATACACCAACCGATATCATTGAACGTACTGAAAAAGCACTCTACAGTGCTAAAAGTGCCGGCCGTAACCGCATGTTCTGGATTTTATAACCGTAATGCCAATTTACACTGAACTCTGGTCAAACCCTCTATCCCTGTGTATGGTAAAAGTAACCGATTGTTCGTTAACAGTCTGACAACAACCTTTATACCTAACTGATATTTATACCGATTGGTATTATATCTTCAACAGACTCCTGCCACTGTTCAACTCGCCGCAATTTCGTTCTGGAGCAAATTGAAAGCAAGCTATTACTGACAAATCAATATAAGCATAAATGGCACTTTTAATAATGGTATTAGAGATATAGGCAACCAGTTTAATATCAATCCCGATTGGTATTACTCTAAGATTTTCTCTTACGACGTAACCAACGCCGTTTCATCGTGACCAGGGAGGTAACTATGATTACTCATATCAGTCCAGTCGGATCCATGGAGCTGCTTTCGCAGCTCGAAGTTGACCGTCTGAAAGCCACTGCATCCAGTGATCTGTATCGCTTGTATCGAAACTGTTCACTGGCAGTCTTAAACTCTGGCAGCCATACCGATAATTCAAAAGAACTGCTGGAGAAGCACAAAAGCTTTGATGTCAATGTCATGCGTCGCGAGCGTGGCATCAAGCTCGAACTGATCAACCCACCAAAACATGCCTTTGTTGATGGTCGTATTATCCGTGGTATTCAAGAGCATATGTTTGCGGTACTGCGTGATATCGTCTACGTCAACATGCATGTACAGCAGCGCAATGACATTAACCTGACTAGTGCCACCCACATTACCAATTATATCTTCAGTATCTTACGTAACGCCCAGATGTTGCATTCTGGTGAAGACCCTAACATCGTTGTATGCTGGGGCGGCCACTCGATCAATCCGGTAGAATATCAGTACACCCGAGAAGTGGGCCAAGAGCTGGGCTTGCGCGAGCTGAATATCTGTACCGGCTGTGGTCCCGGAGCAATGGAAGGGCCAATGAAAGGCGCTGCTATCGGTCATGCTCAACAGCGTTATAGCAACAGTCGTTTTCTTGGCATGACCGAGCCGTCAATTATTGCCGCTGAACCGCCGAATCCGATTGTTAACGAGTTAGTGATTTTTCCGGATATCGAAAAGCGCCTGGAAGGTTTTATCCGCGTCGGGCATGGCATTATTATATTCCCGGGCGGAGCAGGTACGGCAGAAGAGTTGCTCTATATTCTGGGGATTTTAATGCACCCGGAAAATGCCGATCAGCCAATGCCTTTAGTGCTGACCGGACCAAAAGAAAGTGAACCGTATTTCCGTACCCTTGATGCCTTCATCAAAGACACCTTAGGGACTGAAGCCCAGAAACATTATCATATTATTATTGATGATCCGGAGAAAGTAGCCCAAGTCATGAAGGCATCAATGCCATTGATCAAAGAACACCGTTTAGCAACTGGCGATGCTTACAGCTTTAACTGGTCACTGAAAATCCCACCTGAGTTCCAGTTACCGTTTGAACCAAACCACGATTCAATGTCAACATTAGATCTACATACAAATCAACGTCCGGAGCACCTTGCCGCCAGTCTGCGGCGTGCTTTTTCTGGCATTGTTGCCGGTAATGTAAAAGAAGACGGGATCCGTGAAATTGAACGTAAAGGACCGTTTAAGATCAATGGCGATATCGCACTGATGAAGCGTATGGACAAACTGTTGAAGAATTTCGTCGAACAGCAACGAATGAAGCTGCCAGGCACCCAGTATGAGCCTTGCTACGAGATCATCACAGCCCCGACAAACGGGAAATAGAACCACTATTCACTCAAATGGCAGCCTGACTAAAAGCTAATGAATTCTCGCAGTGCACTGCATCTTGAGGTGGTTTAGGTATAGAATAAGGGCCTGTATCGGCCCTTTTTCTTATCAAAGTCAGTCACTGTTATGTCTATCCATCTTGTTGTTATTGATGCCCTTAACCTTATTCGTCGTGTTCATGCAGCCCAACCCGGCGAGCCGGATGTACACAACACAGCCCGCGTTTGCTGCCAGGCATTAGGCAAGATCATTAAGAGTAGTATTCCTTCGCATATTGTGGCGGTCTTCGACCATCATAGCGACGACCGGGGATGGCGTGCCGAGCTCCTGCCTCACTATAAAGAAGGCCGCAAGCCGATGCCGCCTGAACTGGTTGAAGGCATGGAGACGATACAAGATGCCTTTATGGGGATGGGGGTCGACTCACTGTTATCAGATGGTGATGAAGCCGATGATTTAGTGGCCACTCTGGCACTGAAAGTCGCCGACAGGGGGGAGCAGGTGACCATCATTTCAACCGATAAAGGCTACTGCCAGCTCTTGCGCCCGACTTTACGCGTGCGTGATTATTTCCAGCAGCGCTGGCTCGATAGCCCTTTTGTCGAAAAAGAGTATGGGGTTAAGCCGGAACAACTGCCAGACTACTGGGGATTAGCGGGGATCAGCTCCAGTAAAATCCCCGGCATTCCCGGTATCGGCCCGAAAGCTGCCGTCGAATTACTGTCACTTTACCCTGATCTTGAAACGATTATTACCGTCGGTGATCTGCAGCCTAAGTGGAAGAAAAAAGTCGATGAGCATCATGATCTAGCAATCGCATCGAAACAAGTTTCCACGCTGAAAACAGATCTGCAGCTTGGCTTCAATCTGCAGGATATCCGCTACCGGCCACAAAGCTAATCATCGTCGCTCCTGTTGATATAAAAAAACGCCATCAGCGATGATGGCGTTGTTTGTATTTCAGCATTGTCTATCCGAACTAACTTAACACTCGTTATACGAAATCCCGCTTTAGCAAGAATAACGAGTATTGTTCCGCCTCAACATTAATGCGGAGAACGGTTGTCCAAACGCTGGATGTGTACCGTGATTTCTTCACGATCATGATACAGGTGCTTCGCCTGTAAATTGAATTTCACACCATTTTGGATCAGGTAATGCTTCAGGTTTTCAATATCCTGCAGCACTTCATCGTAACGGCCTTTCATTGGCAGTTTCAGGTTGAAGATGGCTTCTTTTGCCCATGCTTTGATCAACCAATCACCCATCAGGTGAGCAACCCGTGCTGGTTTCTCAATCATGTCACAGACAATCCAGGTCACGTTCTTACGTGGCGGCTCAAACTTGAAACCATCCACTTCGTGGTGCTTAACCTGACCGGTATCCATCAGGCTCTGCGCCATCTGACCGTTATCAATCGCATGTACAAACATCGAGCGCTTAACCAGCTGATACGTCCAGCCACCCGGGCAAGCCCCCAGGTCAACAGCCCACATACCGGAAGCCAGACGCTCATCCCACTCTTCACGAGGAATAAACACGTGGAAAGCTTCTTCCAGTTTTAGCGTTGAACGGCTTGGCGCATCGGAAGGGAACTTAAGACGCGGAATACCCATAAAGAACTGCGAGTTATTGTTGGATAGCGAGTAACCGACATAGCAACAGCCGGGGGCGATAAAGCAGACATGAAGCACTGGCTTCCATCCATTATCTTTCGCATACAGCACTTCTTTTTTACGCATCGCCTGGCGTAGCGGCACCGTGAACTTACGACAGAATTTCAACAGCTCTTTGGCTTCATTGGTATCTGGCGTTTCAATGCGCAGCTCACCACAACGAGGGAAATCTTTAACCGCTTCAAGGATCGGTGAAATACGATCGTCTTGCGGTAAATCCGTTAATAGCGTTGTTGCCGCAAACATCTGGCGGGCAAAGATTAACGAAGAGAAAGGCTGTAGTTTAATGAATTTCTCGGCATCACCCTGCTGATGAAATTCAAACACCACATAACCGGTATTGTTTTTCGTCCGAGGAAAACCATATAACTCCAGTTTGTTCGCTTTGTCTTGAACTTCACCGGCACATTCTTTTTCAAAGCCTGGACGACAGTACAATATAACTTGATTCACTTTGAACCCTCAAGCTGAACGCCAGGCAGCCACAGCAAGCGCTACCCAACCAATAATAAAACACATGCCCCCCAGCGGAGTGATGGGGCCGAACCATTTAATTCCCGTCAACGCCAGCGCATACAGGCTGCCACTAAAGAGCAAAATTCCTGTTGCAAAAAACAGGGCTGCGTATTGTACTGCTTTTGTCGGCATAATGCGTGCCCATAATCCACATCCGACCAACGCGAGCGTATGCCATGCCTGATATTGCACCCCGGTTTGAAACACATCGAGCAAAGAAGGTGGCAGCTGAGCTTTCAGGCCGTGAGCGGCAAAGGCTCCCAGTGTCACCATTACGGCACCGCTTAACGCTGCGAAAAATAAGATAATTTTAACTGGCACCCACACACACCTGAATAAAAGCAGCTAACTGTTCTATCGCTAATTCGCGGTTTCCCTGCGCAGTATACCCCGACAATTTTCGCGGCTTAAAGCTGTGGTCACCATCGGGTAAAAAACTGACAGAAACCGATTTTGCATACTGCCAGCCTTCAACTTCAGCTCGGGTACCAAAGGTATCTCGCTCCCCCTGCAGAATTAATATCGGTAAAGTAGCGACTTTTAAGTGCTCACCTCGAAAGTTCTCCGGCTTGCCGGGCGGGTGAAAAGGAAAACCTAAACACGCCACCCCCTGCACGTTCGCACTGCAGTTTTCCACATCCGGTGATTCAGCCGCGATGTCGCTAACTATCAGGCTGGCCATACGACCGCCCATGGATTTCCCGCCAATCACCAGTTTACCGTCAGCAAACTCATTGATGTGCTTTTGGAAATCCAGCAACAGCTTAGGCTGGCGATCTGGCGGACGCTTTTTACCGTCTTCCCGGCGTTTGACCATATAAGGGAAGTCAAACCGGATAACGCGGATATCATGCTTGGCGAGGCCTTGAGCAATAGCCGTCATGAATTCGTGATCCATCCCGGCCCCGGCACCATGAGCGAATAAAAAGGTCGCTATAGCCTCTTCACCCCGCAGGGGGCCGTCAATCAGGTATGTCGGCGATGTGGATGCTTGTTCGACATCAGTAACAGGTACAGCATTAGGCATCCGTAATGTCCTCTTGCTCACTCGCGGCTTTTGCTAAGACCCAGTCACGGAAAGCCTGAATACGTCCGGTCTCCGCTTGTTTTTCCTGGCACACCAAATAGAAAGCGTTTTTACTCATCAGGATTTCATCAAAGGGGCATACCAGACGCCCGGCGTCTAATTCTGGTTGCGCCAACACATTATTACCCAAGGCAATGCCCTGACCGTGTACAGCAGCCTGAAGCACCATGGTTGAGTGGCTAAAAATCGGCCCCTGGTTAACGTTCATACCGGAGAGCTCAAATTGGCGGACATAGCTTTTCCACTCTTTACGCGAGGTATCGTGCAACAGGGTGTGAAGCTTGAGATCATCGAGCGTACGCAGCGGTTTAGGTCCCGTTAGCAGCATTGGCGAACAGACCGGCAACAGGTATTCCTGATACAGTTTATCGGCCCGTAATCCCGGCCAATTACCACGGCCGTAATAAATCGCGACATCAACATCGTCGGTTAACGATCCTTCATCCAGATCCACGGCTTTAATTCGCACATCAATCTCAGGATGGTGCTCATTAAAATCAGCCAGCCGCGGCACCAGCCACTGAATAGCAAAACTAGGAGGTAAACTAATGGTTAACGCCCCTTTTGCCCCCCGTTCAAGCACCTTATCTGTCGCATCCGAGATAGCAGAAAAAATGTCTTTTATATCGAGAAAATAGCTTTGCCCCTCCTCGGTCAGTAACAATGAACGGTTACGACGGCGAAATAATTTCAGCCCGAGAAATTCCTCAAGGGCTTTAATCTGGTGGCTTACAGCCGCTTGTGTGACAAATAGCTCTTCCGCTGCCCGAGTAAAACTCAAATGCCGGGCTGCAGCTTCAAATACCTTGAGTGAATTGAGTGGTGGTAATCGTCTAGACATAGTTTTCCGGTACTGGCCGACACATTAGTTTTTTTTATGGCGAACATTATAAATTGTCCATTGTCCAAGCGCTATAGAAACCCTATGATTCTCGCCGCAACAAAGGCTTAAACATCTGATATTTTGCTCTCTAGCATTTATCAACAAGCCAATGCTGCGATGTTGTGTTTGCATATTGTCCGGGTTGTGCCGGACAGGTAGTCAATCTACCCATTTACTTCCTGTTTTTTTGACCTATCCGTCAAAGTTTTTATTGTTAAGCACTGTGTCTCAACACGGTGCTTTTTTTTATTCCGGCCTTTGTGGCAACGATAAAATCACTTCTTGAGTATAATTATCTGGTGGATGAGGGATAACCGCTTGCTCTTAACGCCAATAATTAGCATGATCGCCCTCTAAAAATAACCCAATGTGACTCACCATGACTGCCCAATTTGATATCAACCAAATTCGCCCACAGTTTCCGGCTTTACATCAAGACTGTAATGATCAGCCTCTGGTTTACCTTGATAGTGCCGCGACTGCCCAGAAGCCTCAGGTTGTCATTGAAACCATCAGGCAGTATTACAGTGGTCACAATGCCAATGTGCATCGTGGCAGCCATAGCCTGACGGCAACGGCGACAGCGCAATTCGAACGCGCCCGCAACACGGTGCAGCAATTTATCAATGCCCGCTTTAGCAACGAAATTATCTGGACCCGGGGTGCCACCGAAGCACTCAATCTCATTGCTCAGACCTATGCGCGCCAGAACCTGCAAGTTGGCGATGAGATTCTCGTGAGTGAACTGGAACACCACGCCAACATCGTGCCCTGGCAAATTGTAGCTGAGCAGACCGGGGCAAAGGTCGTCAAGATCCCGATGAAACCCGATTGCACGCTGGATATGGATGCCTTTCACCAA
Source organism: Photobacterium lipolyticum (assembly GCF_003026475.1). Lineage (GTDB taxonomy): Bacteria > Pseudomonadota > Gammaproteobacteria > Enterobacterales > Vibrionaceae > Photobacterium > Photobacterium lipolyticum. Next base: position 21,323 of record NZ_PYMC01000020.1, on the reverse strand, counting down.
TGCTTAACCGACAACACCAAAATTGTCGCCGTCGCGCATATCACTAATGTGACAGGCACCCGTAATCCAATTGAACAGATCATTGCTGACGCCCACCAGCAAGGTGCTGTCGTCGTCGTTGACGGTGCTCAGGGTATCGTCCATGAAACGGTTGATGTTCAGGCGATGGATGCCGACTTTTATGTCTTCTCCGGCCATAAGCTCTATGCCCCTACCGGCATTGGCGTGCTCTATGGCAAGCAAGCCATTCTTGAAGCCATGCCACCATGGCACGGGGGCGGAAAAATGGTCGAAAAAGTCTCTTTTGCCGGCACCACATTTTCAGGCCTGCCGGGTAAGTTTGAAGCAGGCACCCCGAATGTTGCGGGTAGCCTGGCACTGGCCACTGCGATTGACTGGTTGCAATCACTCGACCGGGAAGGTGCCGAACAACACATTCAGCGCTTACGGCAGAAGGCGATTGATGGCATCGCCGAGATTGAAGGTCTGCGTATTGTCGGCTTACAAGCCAATGCCAGCCTGTTTTCGTTTATCGTCGAAGGCGTGCACCATCAAGACATTGCAACCTTATTGGATCAACAAGGTATCGCCCTGCGAGCAGGCCACCACTGTGCCCATCCGATGCTGGATGCACTAGGGCTAACAGGCACTCTGCGGGTATCATTAGCGCTATATAACACAGAACAAGACATCGAGCGCTTTATTGCCGCGCTCCACAAAGCATGTAGCTTGCTATAAGGACACCCATGACAGAAGCGACACTACCTCAACACCCATTCGGTACTGAGATTACGGCTGACGATATTGTGGCGCAAATGCAAACCGCCAAAGGCTGGGAAGACAGATACCGCAATGTCATTCAGTTAGGTAAGAAATTACCGGCATTGCCTGAAGAGTTAAAACAAGATCAGTTAAAGGTCAGCGGTTGCGAGAGTCAGGTTTGGCTAACCCATGAAGTGCAAGGCAATTGCTTTCATTTCGCGGCAGACTCTGATGCGCGCATTGTCCGCGGCCTGATCACCCTGGTACTTGCCGCGTACGAAGGCAAAACCGCCGAGGAGATCCGTGAATTCGATGTGGATGGGTATTTTGACCAGCTCGGCCTGATTGCTCACCTCAGCCCATCGCGGGGCAATGGGTTAAAAGCCATCGTCGAGCAGATAAAAGCGCTGGCTGAAGGCTAACGCTTCTGTAAAAAGTAGAGAGTGGCGAGGAACTAGAAACTAGACTCTCGCTACTCGGATCTCATATCTACTGACGATGCTTCTCAATCAGTTTGGCAATGATGCGCGATACCGCCACAAATCCAAACGTTGCCGTTACCATGGTCGCCGCCCCGAAGCCGCTGGCACAGTCCATACGTTTAGGGCCTTCGGCCGTGGCTTTCACATTACACACCGAGCCATCAGCCTGCGGGTACTTTAGCTGCTCGGTCGAGAACACACAGTCGATACCGAATTTACGCTTCGGGTTCTTTGGGAAGTTATGATGACGACGCAAGGTATCACGTAGCTTCTTGGCTAACGGATCCTGAATGGTTTTCGTCAGATCAGTAATTTGAATTTGCGTCGGATCCATCTGGCCACCCGCACCACCGGTGGTGATAACCTTAAACTTATTACTCTTACAATAGGCCAGCAATGCCGCCTTTGGTTTCATGCTGTCAATGGCATCAAGCACGTAATCAAAACGGCTGTCGATATATTCCGGGATGTTTTCCGGCGTAATGAAATCATCAATCAGATTCACCGGGCATTCCGGGTTGATCAGCTTGATACGTTCCGCCATCACTTCAATTTTACTCTGACCAACCGTCCCCGTCATCGCATGGATCTGACGGTTAATGTTGGTGACACAAACATCATCCATATCAATCAGAGTCAGCTCGCCAATACCTGAACGCGCCAGCGCTTCTGCTGCCCAAGAGCCTACACCACCAATACCGATCACACACACGTGTGCGGCACGCAGAATTTCAACGTCACTGTTGCCATACAAACGGCGGGTGCCGCCAAAACGCTGGTTGTAATTGTCTGAGGCTGGATTTTCTAATTTACGCATAGTCATTCACGTATAACTTTTAGTCGTTCAGATAAAGAATGAGCGCGTTTTATACGCGCTCTATTCTTAATTGTCCAGTCTCCCCTGCTCCCGGCAAGTTCATGGAACCGTATTAATTTGTCGCCGCAGGAGACAGCCATGGGGCTTCCGTCTCGCTATCTTGTAAGCCCAGCTTCCATACCCGACCAAAATGTTTGTAGTGGCCAGCATCAGTACCCGCCTGTGTCCCCATACCATGATACAGGTCGAGGTGGTTTTTCTTTACTGCGCCTCCCGTATCCAGCGCCATTAACAGCTTAAGGACATGCTGACCGTTCCAGTTACCTTCGCTGTCAAGCTGAGGGACTTCTGCCAGCAGCACGCTTCCCATCGGTAAATACTCACGATCTGCTGCGACCGAAGCATGTGCCAGCAGCGGGATACCTGCCGTTCCCATCACATCGAGACTCTCTTGTGGCTGAAAAAATACATAGGATGGGTTTTGCTCTAACAATTCACGCACAGTGGCTTCATCTTGCAAAGAGACCCACTCTTCAATCGCCTTTAATGACATCTTCTCACGAGGCACTGCATCGCGCTCAATCAAAATGCGACCAATGCTGACATAAGGGTGACCGTTCTTGCCTTTATAGGCGAAATACTGCAGCTCATTGTTATCATCAAAGTGAACAAAACCGCTGCCCTGCACTTCCATCATAAACACATCAAGCATCGATGCACTGTAGCCGAGCTCCAGTCCTTGCCCTTCCAGTGCCCCCTGATAGATCTCTGCGCGGGTCGGGCAACTCTGTTCACATTTCGGCATACCGTAAACAGGATAACGGAACACTTCATCCTGCTGATGGCGTAACTCTATAACCGGTGAAAAATAACCGGTGAACAGCACATTGCCATTTTCATCACCGCCCCCCATTTGCGCGACCTGAATACCATAATTAGCTAACTGGCTGGGATCACCGCTCTGCTCCGCCCAATTGTCAATCTGGCGATATAACGTCTGATATTTGCTTGTCATCGACGATGAGCGTGCTATCACCTGCGCTACCTGTTCGGCAAACATGCTGTAATCACGCGGTTTGTCTGACTCTACCGTCGGTACTTGATTCAAGACCTGATCAAAATTGCCATCTATATATTGCTGACCTCGATCAGTCGGCTTAGCGCACCCTGCTAAGCCAATAATTAACATTGCGATTGTAACTTTACGAAACACGGTAGAGACCTACTATAGTTTGAAAAAGAGCCTGACGGCTGAATATGCTTGATGTTAGCAAACACTCACCCGCTGGAAAGCGTTATCTTCATGGGAAATTAACACTTTGTGTAAGGCTTTGTGTCAAGGCTTTGTTTTATTTGCGGAATAGGTGAATAGTAGAGTCAGGGGAAACAACACGTTATTTTACTTATTCGGCTTCCCCTAACGGCTGAACGTGGAAATATAATGCGCGGGTTTTTGCCGAACCAGCTTCTCAGATAAATAGGTATAAAGATAAATTTCATCACCCAGGCGATACTTTAACGTACTGCCATCCCATTCAAAGTGAGTACTTACCTGGCGCCCGTGAATGAACACCCCTGCAGGGCGGATTTCAAAGCTGTCTGCAACATACGGCGCCACTTCCTGCTCAACCCAGGTGCCATAAATATGAGTTACCGGCTCTGGTTCGAATAAGTCAGCTTTAACCAACCCTAACGCCAGTGATGCCGAAAAAATAAGTGCCGTCGAAGAAAGCAACACCAGACAGACGCTTTGCAATGTTTGTAGCCTAACCTTTTTCATCGCCATTCATACGTCATTGATAACCTGAGTAATATACCGGATCCCCGCCACAGAGCTGGAATGATTTTACGACCGATATTCGATAACGGGATCTTGTGGCAAAAAAAAATATTTCTTTACTATCTGTACAATTATGAGAATTCATTTATTTTTTATGAATAGTTACTTACAGCATGGATGTAAAATATTGAAGCTTCGTAGTACGGCCCTGGTCAAAGGGTTTCGGCAATCGGCGCCATATGTGAATGCCCACAGCGGGAAAACCATTATTATCATGCTCGGTGGTGAGGCCATTGCAGATCGTAATTTTTCCAATATTGTCAATGATATAGCACTACTTAACAGCCTTGGACTGCGGATTGTGGTGGTTTACGGTGCCCGTCCCCAGATCTCACATTTATTAACCAGCCAAGGGTATTCAACGCCTTATCATAACGGGGTAAGGGTTACCGACGAACGGGCCTTAGAACTGGTTAAGCAGGCCGCTGGACAGCTACAGCTCGATATTACTGCCCGATTTTCGATGGGACTAAACAATACCCCAATGGCCGGCGCACAAATTAACGTCGTCAGTGGCAACTTCATTATCGCGCAGCCACTCGGTATAGATGAAGGCATCGATTATTGCCATAGCGGTCGTATCCGCCGGATAGATGCTGATGGCATTCACCGCCAGTTAGATCAGCACTCCATTGTCCTGCTTGGCCCCGTCGCCAGCTCGGTGACAGGGGAATGCTTTAATCTCACCTCGGAAGAAGTGGCCACTCAGTTAGCGATTCGATTAAAGGCAGACAAATTGATTGGCTTCTGCTCTGAACAAGGGGTGCTCAGCGAGCAGGGTGAAGTGGCTTCTGAACTGCTACCCAATGAAGCCGAAATGGCTTTACAGCGCCTGGTAGATGCCGATGACGATGAATGTGGCACAGCACGCTTTTTACGCGGGGCGATCACGGCATGTCGCGCCGGCGTTCCCCGCAGCCATCTGATCAGCTATAAAGAAGACGGCGCTCTGATCCAGGAACTGTTCTCACTTGACGGGATTGGTACCCAAATTGTGATGGCCAGTGCCGAAAAAGTCCACACGGCGGGCATTGACGATATTGGCGGTATCTTAGAGCTCATTTATCCGCTGGAGCAAGAAGGGATCTTGGTACGCCGATCCCGCGAGCAGCTGGAACAGGAAATTGAGCGATTTACGATTGTTGAACGTGACGGTCTGATCATCGCCTGTGCCGCGCTCTATCCTTTCCCGGAAGAGAAAATGGCCGAAATGGCCTGTGTGGCGGTGCATCCCGATTTCAGAGACGGCGATCGTGGCGCATTGCTGCTTAACCGGCTTCGCATGCAAGCCAAAGAGCAAGGCTTAAAACAACTGTTTGTTTTAACCACACGCAGTCTGCACTGGTTCCGTGAACAAGGCTTTATTGAAACGGATGTCGAGCAGTTACCAATGGCAAAAAAGGCGCTGTATAACTTCCAGCGCAAGTCAAAGATCTTAACGCTAACACTCTGAGCATCTTCGACATCCTCATAAAGACAGCCAGCAGACACTGCTGGCTGTCTTTTTTCGCCTGAAAATCAATTAGGCCAGCAACTGCGCCAATCCACTCGCTCGTTCTGTACGTAAGCGCACAGCCCGGTTGACCACCTCTTGCTGAGCAAAAAGATGCAGCTTTTCTTTCGCTCGGGTAACACCTGTATAGATCAACTCACGGGTCAATATCGGACTGAAATCTGCCGGCAGTACCATCAAGGTATCGGCAAATTCCGATCCCTGAGATTTATGGATTGTCATCGCATATACCGTCTCATGTGCCGGCAGGCGGCTAGGCAGCACGCTACGGATCGAGCCGTCAGGCATCTCAAAGTAAACCCGCAAATGCGGCTTCTCAGGAGTCACCTTATGATCAGTCATCGCAATACCGATATCACCGTTATATAAGCCTAAGCCATGATCATTACGGGTGATCATAACCGGACGTCCCGCATACCAGGTCTCATCCGTCGGGCGAATTTTACCAATACGAACCAGTTCACGTTCAATGCGTTGGTTTAAGCCTGCCACACCGAAATCACCTTCTCGCAATGCACACAATAACCGAACTTTAGAAAAGGCTGTCAGTACGTCTTTCGGTTCCTGTTTCAGCTCAATCGCATCTAAATAATCGCGATAGAACGTCACCGTCAGATTAATCATGGTCTGGTAACTTTCAGCGCTCAACGGGTAGCTATTGATATCTTTAAAGCCCTGTTGGCACACTTTTTCGACATCATACGGCTTGCCTTCGTTGATGGCTTTCGCCAGCTTTCCAATGCCTGAATCGGCATGAAACCGGTAGCTTTTACGCAGCATGCAGAGGCTATCAGCCACTTTACTGACGTCGCCAGCCTGGATCGGAGACAAATTAAACCCCGTCAGATGGCTCAGCAGCCGGCCTTGTTCCTGACTGTATCCCTGAGACGAAAAGGCGCAGATATCCCCGAGTACCGCCCCCGCCTCAACCGATGCCAGCTGATCCCGATCACCGAGCAAAATCAGTTTGGCATGCGGTGGCAGGGCGTCGAGCAAACGTGCCATCATGGGTAAATCCACCATTGAGGCTTCATCGACGACCAGCACATCAAGGTGCAACGGGTTATCCCGGTGATGACGGAAGTCGACCTGATTAGGCACTGAGCCTAACAAACGATGAATAGTACTGGACTGAGTCGGAATACGCTGACGCACTTCCGGCTCAACGGGTAAAGACTGTACAGCCAAACCAATCGATTCTGTCAGACGGGCAGCAGCCTTACCCGTAGGGGCAACCAGTTTAATGTTGGGTACGTGTAATTCACCGTCAGGGCTGGTGTGCTGTGCCTGCTTGACCAACGCTGCCAATAACTTTGCCACTGTCGTGGTTTTACCCGTGCCCGGCCCCCCTGAAATAACCGAAAACTGACGGGTGATCGCCGTCGCTGCGGCGACTTTCTGCCAGTTCAGGCATGCATTCTGCGGTATGAGATCATCGAGTGGGTTCAGCTCTTCCGCTCTGTCGGCCGACAGCAGCACCTGATCGATGGCCGCCCAGTCCAGTTGTTCGGCGCACACAATATCTAGCTTATCGCACACTTCATTGTGGCGACTGTCAGCACTATCGGCAGGCCCGGGGCCCCCTTTCTTCAACTGCTGCAATGCCTGATACAAGTAGGTATAGGTACGCGGAAACAATTCATCCAACACCGTCGGCATGATCGCTGCCGGTTCAATGGATTGCGCGCTATGATGAAGTTTCTCTGCCACCCGCTTTTCAAAATTCCAGTAGCGATGTAGGTACAGCCGCCCCTGTTCGAGCACTAGTGGAGTCGCCTGCCGGGCGCCTGATCCCGAGGCATCCGATACCGCAGGCAACGACGTCAGTTCCGCAGCCCATTGTTCAGGTGCCGGTAAGCCCGCTAACAACGCCGCCGAAACTCTGACGGGTAAGCCAAACAGTGAGTGGTTTTCGATTTTATCGAGCATCAGACATACATGCCCTTTGCCTAGCTCATGGCTGACTAAGGCTGCCACCAACGCCAGTAGCGAAGAATGTGACTCGGGCGTACGCTGAGCCAGAAATTTAGCAAACTGATAATCCAACGGACGCAGTACACCTTGTTTGGTGAGATCTTCTAAACGCTTAAGCATCAATCTGCTCTCCATCAATTAACAGGTCTAATTCAGCCAGCAAGGATTGGGTCGGACGCGCATAAAAAATGCCGCTGTCACTGCCGGCATCCATACCGCGTAAGAAGAGGTAATAGACCCCGCCAAAATGCGTTTCATAGTCATAGGCTGGAATGCGGCTGCGCAAAAAACGCTGCAAGGCTAAGGCATAAATCTGGTATTGCAGATCGTAGCGGTGATCGCGCATGGCCCCGGTCAGCAGCTCCCCCCGATAGGCATTAGGATCATCGCCTAAGTGATTCGATTTCCAGTCCAGTACATAGTATTTACCCTGATGTTCAAACACTAAGTCAATAAAGCCTTTCAGCATTCCGCTTACGGTAGCAAAGCCTAACTCACCGGCCCGGGCAGAGATACTATCGTGTCTGGCAATCACCTTGTTCAGCATCGCAGAAGAGAGCAATTCAATCGGCAGCAAAAACTCCATTTCAGTTAAACGTTGGGTCGCTTTTTTATCAACCAACTTAAGATCATTGCCATCCAGCGGGCAATGAAGAACATCTTCAATCAGCTTTTGCAGCACTGGCAGCCAGGCCGCCTCGTAATTTTCCCGCAGCAGTAACTCAGTCAGGATAGTGACGGTTTCAGGGCTATCTACCGGTGCGGTAAAGTCAATTTCTTCGAACACGGTATGTAAAAACGTGCCCGGACGCGCACCACGGGGGAAGGTATAAATGGAGTACTCAGGCTCAAGCTCAATGATCGCCTCTTCGCCGTCCTGCGCTTTTTCTGCCGCAGAATCGATATCAAAACCGGGCAGATCCAAGCTGCTGTCGTGATAGGCCTGATGGCCCTGCTTGACCAGGCTGGAGTAACTGGTCATCCACCAGTTACGTTCAATTTTTGCGTTAAATTCACTTGGCTGCAGTGTCGGTGCATCCTGCTCGACTGGCTGCCATTTGCTATCTGGCAAACCTGGCGGCTCGGCCACTGTGATTGCCGGCTGGCTTTCAGCCAGTTTAGCCAGGGCAAGCTCCAGAGCCGCGATACTGCCTTCCTGACCATTTTGCACCAAATGCCCCATGGCAGAATGGTGCAGGCCAGTCGGCTCTTTGGTACTGCGGCCATTACGGATTGGCGCCATACCAACAAAACAACCATAGACCGCTCGCGTTAGCGCGACGTAGATCAAGCGTAGATCTTCTGCCAGACGCTCTTTATCGGCTTTTTCTATCGAGTCGTCTTGCTTAGTAATATCAAGAACGGTGATATTTGCCTGTTCATCGTGATACTTCACTTCGCTTTTCTTGTCGACTTCACGATAGCTACAAACAAACGGCAGGAATACCAGATCGTATTCCAGCCCTTTCGATTTATGGATCGTGACGATCTGCACCAGGTTCCGCTCTGACTCCAAACGTAAAACCTGATCTTCCGCATTACCGTTAGGCTCTGCAATGTGTTCGGCTAACCAGCGTAACAGGCCGTAATCACTGTCTAAGGTCTGGCTGGCTTCCTGCAGCAATTCACCAATATGCAGTAAATCCGTCAGACGCCGCTCGCCGCCCTCTTCCGCTAACAAACGTTCAGCAATGGTCGATTTAGCCATCACACTGCGCAGCATTGGCATCACACCGCGGGTTAACCACAATTTACGGTAGTCTTTAAACGCATTAACGGCCGTTTCCCACTCGGTTTCATCACTATTGAGCTGGTCTAAATCGACCGCCGTTAACGCAAAGAGACTGGAAGCTAACGCCGCACGCAGTGCGCGATCATCTTCTGGTGTTAATACCGCTTGCAATAAACGCTGCATATCAGCGGCTTCCGGCGTGGAAAACACACTGTCGCGATTCGATAAATAGACACTGGCAATCCCCTGTTCAGCTAAGGCCTGACGTACCAGCTTGCCTTCATTGCCGGTTCTGACCAGGACAGCAATATCACTCGCCTGAATGGCTTTCTTGTGCTCTTTGTCTTGGAAAAAGGCACTACCTTGCTGGGATTGGGTGAGAACATTCTGGATCTGGGCTGCCGTCGCCTCGGCCATCACTTGCTGATAACTGCCTTTAGTCACGGGTTTGCCATCCAGGCTATCCTGATGCCAGAAGGTCAGCGCATGCTGAGCCTGATTATCGAGCCACCAGCTACGTTCCGGCGCTTTGGGGCTATGGTTCACCGACAGGAACTGAATGTCCTGATCGTAAATAAACGGGCTATCCGGCTGTTCAAATACCCGATTGACCGAGGCAATCATGTCGGCGGTTGAGCGCCAGTTAGTACCCAGGGTGTAATGATCACTGACCTGACGACGCGCTTGAATATAAGTGAAAATATCAGCACCGCGAAAAGCATAGATAGCCTGCTTAGGATCGCCGATCATAAACAAACCGCACTGCGCCTGCTCTGCACTTTCGGTGGTATAGATGTTGCTGAAAATACTGTACTGGAGGGGATCGGTATCCTGGAATTCATCAATCATCGCCACGGGATACTGGCTGCGAATGCGCTCAACCAGCAGCTCGTCACGATCATTATCGATCGCCGCAGAGAGCTGAGTCAGCAAGTCATCGAACGATAACCAGCCTTTGCGCTCTTTGGCTTTCGCGAGCAGGGTGCGGCATTCTTCTATTGCGTGAGCCATTAAGGGATCGCGCAGATTGGCCGGGTTATCAAGCAGCTCAGCAACAGCAGCAAACACCTCATGCTCAGGGGCGTCACCTTTTGCCGTTTTTTCGATCAGCACCTGCTGATGGAAGCGATCGAGCTTATCCGGCAAGTCGTAGCCCAAGGTTGGCGATGCCGCCCATAAGCCCACCTGTTCTAACCATGCCGGCAAACTCTTTTTGGTATAGCTGCGCTTGTTTACACCGGAATTGGCTATCAATGCTTCCAGATCCGCTTCATGTTCACGCCATAACGCTTTAAAACCGTCGATGCGGTCGAGGTTTTTATTGTGCAATTCAGCCAGTGAATCCGTCATCGCCTCGACGCTTAACTTCACCGGAGCACCGGTTAAACTGCCACCGATATCTTTCAGTAACGCCGCCGGCGAAGACCATACGTCTCGCACTTCAACCGCCAGGCTATGCGGCAAGTGGTAGAAATTACGACGCCAGTAGTCGGCCGCGACTAAACTTTTCAGCTGGCTTTCATCGGTCACGAATTCATTATTAAAACGGCTGCCCGACTCAAAGGCATTTTGGGTCAGCATGCGCTGACAAAAACCATGAATGGTATAGATAGCCGCTTCATCCATCTGACGCTCAGCTTGCAGTAAAATCTGCGCCGCCGTCTGATGATCGCTAATTTCCTCAAGCAAAGGCTGGATCACCGGATCGTGACTGACACCCCGGCTAAATGCTAACCGGGCATCATGGATCCGGGCTCGAATGCGATCTCTTAATTCGGCGGTCGCCGCTTCGGTAAAGGTTACAACCAGAATTTTATCAACGGTCAGCTCGGTGGCATGTCGCGTTTCTGCACTGCCATGGCCCAGCAGCAAACGTAAATATAAGCTGGCAATCGTAAAGGTTTTACCTGTACCCGCAGAGGCTTCGATCAAACGGGCCCCATGCAGTGGAAATGTCATTGGCTGCAGGGTTGCTGCCCCGACTGATTTCGGCATCAAATGTGTTCCCGAGCCTGACTGCGAATGACATTCGGAGTCTTGCGTTATTGCTTGAGTCATCAGACATCACCCTGTTTGATTCAGAAACCAGATCCGTTAGTGATAATGATCACATTAGTTTTGTGATCCAATGCTTATAACGGGTTTTCAGTATCTGGAATAACATTTTATTCTATTTATGTGAGAGTTTACTCACGGTTTACCGTTCGTAGTTTGGTTAGTATCGCGGCCAGAAACTTGGTCTGCCTCTGGACCTGTGGTCGTACAGCGAACACCCTACAAATAAGAATGATTTGCTGACGACCACACTACACCCCTTTATATTTTTCCCTACGATTCTTCCGCTGTTTCGCTATGTAAAACGGCAGCCTGTAATATTCGGCTCGCCATTTGTGATGCCTCATTCGCTAGCGTTTCGTTCCATTGCGGCCAGACCCGGGCAATATAATTGTCGGCCCCTTCGCCCGGATAGAGATAGCCGTCATTAAAACAATCAGCCATTTTCTTGAGTGATTTTTCCAAGGTATCGGCATCATCTTTCCAGCTGCCGTCGCGACCAATACACGCATTAATACCCGCAAGGGCCGTTTTCGGAAAATACGGCAACGGCTTATTCAAGCCCTGGTAATACAAACTCACGGCTTCTTTGAGGTAAGCATTGGCCTGCTCAGGCTCAACCTTAAGTAAGGTTAAATGGTTATCGGTACCAATCAGGTGAGTGATCTGGCTCTGGCCTCCCGCGGCCAGACAAAGGTGATCGAACCATGCGGTTAATAAATCCTGCACACGAACTTTGCCACTGCGATAACGTACCAGTCCGGCTTGATAACGCTGCTTGAGCCAGCCCTGCAGCCGGATCTCTTGTCCTTCAATCTGGAAAGCGATATCCACTTCATGATCATCCAGCGGGCCCGCCAGTAACGGGACAATTGAATCGGCCAGTGCGATCACTTCGATTCGTGTCGCTTCCAGCTCTAACTCGCCAAACGCCGCGACAGGGACATTTCCTGCCGCCTTCTGTTCCGCTGAAAATTGTCTGAATACGTCATCATCATTTTGCTGATTCAATTTGGCATCAAGCAGCAACGCCAGTAATTGATCGCGCATCAAATAACTGTCTAAACCGTTAAGTACAAAGGGTTCATCATCTTCCATCACACCCATCGGCGGTTCAAAGAATACTTTTAAACGACGATTAAAGAAATAACGCACAGGTAAGCGCCAGAATCGCTGTAATTCAGCCAGATCCAGCTCGCGTGTTTGCTCCGCGTCAAGTGACTCTTCCTCAAGGGCCGCCAGCTGGAAATCTTTACCTGCTTTACCGTCACGCAAGGCCGCCGGTAACCATTCCACGGCATAGCTGGTTTGCTGACCCGTAAAGGCATCAGGGCTGAACGGGACTAACGGGTGGTGATGAATTAACTGATCTTTGATCCGCACCGCTGATGCGTCGACAGGGAGCAATTGATCACCTGCCACGCAATAACCTTGCTGACAATATTCCACCAGCTCACTGACCAGTACCGACGGCACTTTTTCGCTGTTGTCCTGAATCGAACGGCCCACATAGCTGATATAAAGGGTTTCCTGTGCCGACTGGATCGCTTCAAGGAACAGGTAGCGGTCATCATCACGGCGAGATCGATCACCCGCTTTGGTGCGGCCGTCCATTAAATCAAAGCCTTCCGGCGCAATATTTCGCGGGTAAGCGCCATCGTTCATGCCCAGCAAGCAAACTGCCTTGAACGGAATAGAGCGCATTGGCATCAGAGTACAGAAGTTAACCTGACCCGCTAAGAAGCGCTGACTCACCCGCTCGCCCGATAGTTTATCTTGCAGGTACTGGGTCAGAACCGCGGGGGTGATCAATGTTTGATAACCGGCATCATCAAGCTGTTCATGTAAGCGATGTAAGCTGTCACGGATCGATTTAAGGATCAGTTCGCCTTCCAGTTCGACGGCAAAGAAATCATCTAATAACTGATTTAATCGCTCCGTCCAGGCTGTCACCGATTGCGGCTGCGCCAGCTGTTCACGGTAAGCGATCAGGCTATCAATAAAGCTCGCTAACTGACCGGCAAGCTCGGCATCTAAGCCCTGTACCTGCTCATAAGCAGAAATCCCTTCAAATAAACCCGCATCGTGAGGCATGGCATAACCCAGTAACATACGCTGAATACCGAACAACCAGGTATTCTGATGTTGCTCCGGCAACTCAAACTGACAGGCCGTCTCTTTATCTAAGCCCCAGCGAACACCGGCTTCTTCAATCCAGCGCTTGATTTGCCCAAAGCTATTACTGTCAAAGCCAAACTTGCTCATTACTGCCGGCACTTCGAGCAGTTCCAGTAGTTCAGATGCGTGACAACGGCTTTCAGGCAGGGCCAGCAAACGCAGGAAAGCCAGCAGAACCGGGTTTTCCTGTTCCGCAGTTCGATCTGAGATGGAAAACGGAATATAACGATTACCCGGCGCATTACCAAATACCGCCTGAATGGCTGGCCCGTAGGCATTGATATCGGCCACCATCACAATCACATCACGCGGCTTGAGGTTTTCATCAGCATCAAACATGGCGAGCAGTTTGTCATGCAGCACTTCCACTTCCCGCATCGGGCTATGACAAGCGTGAATAGACAGGGAAGGATCATTCGCCGCAACGGGCAACTTATGGAAGCTGGAATCTAAAATATCGTCATTTTGGCGATCTTCTAAATTGAGAATATCGGCCTGAATAGAATGCAGCAGCGTATCTGCTTCAATATCCACAAACGCTTCCACTTCCCGGGCTTGCATTTCAGACAACAGATACAAATTATCCCGTCCGAGTTTGCCCATTGAAGCCAGCAGGCTGTTGCCGACCACATCGTTGTGCATGTCATCATGGATATTGTCTTCAACGCTGCCTTTAAGCTGCTCGGCTAACTCGCCCTGCTCACTGTGATCATCTAACCATTTCACTTGTAAACGCTGTTTTGCCGCGAGCCGCGCCAGGTATTTACGGTCACGGACATCGCCCCAGTAATAACGACAAGGGTTAGTAAACATCAGATGAACGTCAATATGCTCGCCCATTGCCGCCAAGGCATCAAGGTAGCGAGGGGGTAACGACGAGATACCAAAGACAAACAATCGTTTAGGAAGCCCTTCAGGCAAAGTTCCGCTGTGAGTGTAGTTCTCAAGCGTATCGATAAAATGCTCGTACAAATTGGCACGATGATACGGCGATTGCTCTAATGCCAGGGTATGATCATATAATGCCTGCCACAAAATGGGCTGCCACGGATGTTCACCCTCTAATTCGGCAACGACGTCACCCGCTTCCCATTGTTGGATCCACTCCGGGCGATACACTAAGTACTGGTCAAAAATATCTGCGATTTTTTCTGCCAGCTGATAACTTTTCAGACTGTCTTGATCATGTTCTAAATACCGTTTAAGCGGCTCAAACTCCGGCTTCTCCAGCTGCTCAGGCAATACCTCCATCAACTTCCAGGTCATCGCTTCTTTATTGAAAGCACTGCGCTCGGGCACGTCAGCCAACACCTGGGTAAACATTTTCCAGATGTAGGTTGCAGGCAGAGGGAATTCGAGGTTTGCCGCGACACCAAATGATTTCGCCAGCTCCATCTTCAGCCATTGCGACATGCCGGGGCTTTGCACCAGAATTTGTTCTGGTTCGAATGGGTTATCAAGAGGATTGAGGCGGATCAGTTCAACCAGCAGCGATTTCAATAAATCCAGTTGGTTTGAGTGATAAACAGTAAACACGCAGATATCTCACAAAAAGAGAAAGTTACCCTGATTGTCTACCAAGAGCCGATAAGCTGCAAACACGAATCTTTGAACCCGGAAAGGAAAATGTGTATTAAATTTGAAAGATTTATAATAATTGAATACATTTAACCGCACTTTCAGTTTTGCTTA
Source organism: Photobacterium lipolyticum (assembly GCF_003026475.1). Taxonomy (GTDB): domain Bacteria; phylum Pseudomonadota; class Gammaproteobacteria; order Enterobacterales; family Vibrionaceae; genus Photobacterium; species Photobacterium lipolyticum. The sequence continues at coordinate 6,278 of NZ_PYMC01000020.1, read as the reverse complement.
ATCTGTTTTTATTACCCATATTAACCAATGAGATAAAATGAATATTGCGCTGAAGCAACTCAGGGTCTTTGTCACCGTTGCCCAGGAAAGAACGATCACGGCTGCCGCCGAAAAACTGTTTTTATCAAAGCCGGCAGTGAGCATGGCGTTAGCTGAGCTGGAAAGGCAGCTGGATCATAAGCTGTTTGATCGCAATAACAATCGTCTGATCATCAATGAACAAGGTAAGCGCCTGTTGCCTTTAGCCGATGAACTGTTGGCTCGCAGCCACGCCATCGAAAACTTATTTGACCAGGCAGGGCCGGTCACCGGAAAATTAAAAGTGGGATCCAGTGACACGGTCGGTAATCAGGTGACCCCTTTCCTGCTCCGTGATTTTCGCGCCAGCACCCAACATGCGGATCAGTCGCTGTTTATCTCCAATACGGCTCAGATTTGCCACAAGCTCAGTGAATTTGAACTTGATGTCGGTCTGGTTGAAGGCAAAGTACAGCAAGCCGATCTGATCACCAAGGCCTGGTTAGACGATGAAATGGTCGTGGTTTGCCATCCGGATCACCCACTGACGCACATAGACAACTTACGGTTGTCGGATCTGGAAAACTCACAATGGATTCTGCGCGAGCCGGGATCGGGCACCCGTGAGTTTTTCCTTAATCGCATTTCACCGCGGCTGGAAGAGTGGCATCAGGCATTCGAACTCAATACCACCGAAGCGATCATCAACTGTGTGGCGGCCGGGTTAGGGATCACCTGCTTGTCAAAGCTCGCCATTGCGCACGCGGTCAATGACAAGCGCCTGGTCTTGCTGGATTTACCTATCGATATGCGCCGCCAGTACTGGTTGCTCTACCACAAAGAAAAATACCAAAGCCCGTTATTGACCCTGTTTCTCGATTTTTGTCTGCAGTGGCAGTTAAATCCGGCATAGAGAAGAACTACATGCGGTTATCACCAGAGCTGAAAGCAATGATCTGGCTGATCTGACACAGGGGACGGCCCGTTTCCTGCTGCCAGTCATTGAAGGCCGCTTGAGAGGCCAAAAGCGATTTTTGCGTATCGCGGCCACCATCAATGATCCCAGTATTGCGTAAATAGGCTTCTACGTCGTGACTCAGAATAAAGGTATCTTTACCCATAACGCGTAGCGTATAGGGGCCGGTGTTTCCCCCCAGCCGTTTGCCATTACGTTTCAGGTAACGCCACAAGCCGATAATATCCTCTTGTGGCCAGTCGGCAACCATGGCGGAAAATGAACCATGTGCCAGAGCGGCTTCATGGATCATCTGAGCATTTTCCGCAATGGTCATGACCTTACCTAAATGACGAATAATGGCAGGATCGGTCGCTTTGCGTTCCCACATGTCATTCGGGATCAAGAGCATCTTCTCGATATCAAACCCAAAGAACACCTCTTCAAAATTTTGCCATTTACTGCGAACGACACGCCAGCTCATACCACACTGAAACACTTTCTGAGTAAATGCCGCCAGCCAGCGAGCATCAGAAATTGTATTTAATTCCTGAGGACTCAAAGGAGTAGCGAGTAAACTCTCAAGCTCAGCCTCACCTCCCTTTCTTTCTGCTGCTCGGGCATAAATCTGAGTAAATTTTTCTCTCACCATCACATTAACACGCTTATCACTGGACAGAAGCCTTTATGCTACTGTATAAACAGCCAGTAAATCAATTTCGGGAGAGGGTGACCATGGCTGTTATCGTCAAATATGTAGTTGAGCGCAACGGAGAAGAAAAGATGACTTTCACCTCTAAATCCGAAGCCGACGCATACGACAAGATGCTGGATATGGCTGACGATATGTTTACTTTACTAAGCGAAAGTGAACTATTCGAAGATGAAGCTAAACAAGAAGAACTTTCACTGTTCTTAGCACAGAAGCGTGAAGAAGTACTGGTTGCATTAGGGGCTAAAAAAGCGAAAGCGGCACCTAAGAAAAAAGTGGCAAAGCCTGAAGTGATTGAAGATGAACTACAGGAAGATGCTGCTTAATCATCATTGATGATGACGTCGTTAAGAATAGCGCCGTTTATAAGTACTTCATCATAATAAACCTCCGATCCGGAGGTTTTTTTATGCATGAAAAGTACGTTTTCAGCGAACCACTTCCGGCCAAAGTGTGAAATTAGTCATAATCTCGTCATTTTTGACTGATTGCTTCGTCAGCCCTTCTATATCGTGCCAACTGTCTTTATGATGGTTTTATATTAATACTTAGCGATGAGCTAATTTTACAATCTGTGAGATTTACAGATTGAGCTTTGAAATTTTTAGGAACGGAGACGATTGATAATGGCTAGCTTTTCACTTGCCTTAGGTACTGCGACTCAAAACCGCGATGGTAAAATCATTGAAGCCTTTTTCCCAACGCCAGCGCTTAACCCGTCAGAAGAACTGGTTAAAGCAGTCGCTGCCGTTGTGGGTTACAAAGAAGGTAACCAGGCTATTGAAGTGACACCCGCTCAGTGCGCAAGCCTTGCTACTGCATTCGAATCTGCAGGTGACGAGAAAAGCGCGCAGTTTGCAGCTAAAGCCGCTCTCTCTTCACAACCATTGGTTCTGGTTATTCTTGCGACAGACTCTGCACCGGCATCTGTCGCTGAAGGCTTCCTGAAGCTACAGCTTATCTCTCACCGCCTAGTTAAACCTCACGGCGTGGTACTAGACGGTATCTTCGGCCTGCTTCATAACATCGCATGGACCAACCAGGGCCCTATCGATCTTCCAGAGCTGGCAGAACGCCAGATGCAAGCGCGCCTGAACGGTGAAGTGCTAACCATCGACTGTGTCGATAAATTCCCGAAAATGGTTGATTACGTCGTACCGGCAGGTATTCGTATTGCTGATACTTCTCGTGTTCGCCTTGGCGCGCATGTTGGTGAAGGTACTACCGTGATGCACGAAGGCTTCATTAACTTTAATGCGGGTACCGCAGGCGTAAGCATGGTTGAAGGGCGTATTTCTGCCGGTGTTATGGTTGGCGAAGGTTCTGATATCGGTGGTGGTGCCTCTATCATGGGTACCCTGAGCGGCGGTGGTAAGGTGGTTGTTTCTATTGGTGAAAACAGCCTGCTGGGTGCCAATGCCGGTCTTGGTTTCCCACTCGGTGACCGTTGCACCATTGAATCAGGCCTGTATGTCACGGCTGGCTCTAAAGTACGTATGCTGGATGCCAGCGGCCAGGAAGTCGAAGTGGTGAAAGCACGCGATCTTGCCGGTAAGTCAGATTTGCTATTCCGCCGCAATTCTGTAACCGGCCAAATCGAGTGCCTGACCAACAAGAGTGCGGTTGAACTGAACAGCGAGCTACACAGCAACAACTAAGTTCAGACTATCAATAACTAGAAGGCTGCTATCGCAGCCTTTTTTATGCTATTCAATAGCATCATCAATCAATAACCGCGATCAGTCGCACTGTAGCTACTCTCGCCTTCCTTTGACTCGAGACATTCATTTATGTAGCCCGGATTTATCACCGTCGAGACTTGCTGACGACCCGTACAGTAATCAAACCGGCCTTTCAAATATCCCGCCCGATAAGATTCGTACTCAGTCTCTGTTAATGCCCCCAACTCCGACAAACGCTTATTATTAAGCTCTCGGTAACCCTGCTCTCCGTGGTAAGACCCTAATTGCAGCCACTCTTTATTCGCAGATAATTCAGCCTCATACCGGGCCGCACAACCAGACAGCACGATCAGGACAACTAACATCGTTAACCTCAGCATACTAACTCCCCCTGCCAATAACGTTTATACCAATTGGTATTATTTATTAGTTATTTAGTAAGTATGGTTCAAAGTATTAAAATGCGATGTTAATTTAGAGCCGCGGCCGCTTGTTTGCCGCTTTCACTTTTCGTACCAACCGCAACCAGCATTAATCCGATAAAGGCTGCAACCAATAACACCACACCTAAGTGCCAGGGCTGACTAATTCCCGATTTCAGCAACATACTGCTGATAAGCGAGGCTGACACCATCTGACAGGCTCCAGACAGTGCTGAAACGGTTCCCGCACGATTGCCATAGGGAACTAATAGCATCGACTGTGCACATGGGAATGCCATACCATTTGCCATTGCCAGCAAAAAGTGTCCGGCACTGACCCACCCCGCAGAAACCGGCGCAATCATCAGTACCAATCCGGCAAGTAAGTGGATCAATGGCGCTAACTGGAGGATTTTCTGGGTACCAACAACGGGCCTGATTCGCTGGCAGAGCAATCCGCCGGTCAACATGCCAAAGGCTGGGATCATCGCCCAAAACGCGTATTGATCGGAACTCATCCCAATCTGAACCTGCATAATGAAAGGCATCAGAGAAATAGAGATCACAACCAGGGAGAAATTGATCCAGCCAATTCCGGCAAAACTCAGGAAGTGACGCTCACGCAGCAGAGTAAAATAAGAGAAAACAAGCTTACCAACGGATTGAGGCCGAGAAGAGTGACTCAGGGTTTCGGTAAAAGTGAATACCAGCACCAGCCAAATCGCCGCGATATAGACCAGCAATAATATAAATACCGCGAGCCACCCCCAGTAGTGGTTTACCATACCGCCGATAACTGGCGCGACGATAGGGGTAAAAGCAGCAACAATAGCAACCCAGGTCATCGCTTTCACCAGATTCTGATTTTGGTAGCTATCACGCATGGTTGCCCTGGCAAGTACCGCGACACTCCCGGCTCCCAGCCCTTGCACAAAGCGTCCGGCTAGCAACCAGGAAAAAGTATCTGCATGGGTAACAGCCAGTACCAGCCCTAAAAGTGCAATAAGCAAACCGAAAAGCAAAACGGGACGGCGGCCAAATACATCCGATAGTGGGCCATAAATAAGCTGTGACGGCCCGAACCCCAGTAAGTAGCCCGAGACTAATAATTGAACCTGATCAGCACTCAACTGAAGATCCTGAGCGATCCATGGTAAAGACGGAAAGACTAAGCCGAGACTCAGCTGACCAATACTGACGATCAAACAAGCCAATAATAAAGGTTTCCAGTTAAACCTTTCCATATATCCCCTTTTATACCAATACCCGACTCTCCATTATGCACGTTACAGGTAAAACTATTAGCAACAAGCACTTAAGGGCTTATTTCCCACTGGGACGTAATATGGATTTTCACTAAAAAAGCAGCTTAACCAAAGGCATAAGCTGCTTATTTTTATGCATTAAAAGCAATCTGGATAAATAGCTAGATTTTACTGATCTTATAGGTTAACGGATTAGATGCTGAAAACTTACTGCCTGATGTTTCAACATTGCCTTGCTTCATCGCAACAAGCACTTCTTTCTGTATTTTCACAACCGAGAAAAACCTCACAATCATAAAAACGATAAAAACCGGCATAATGATCTGGCTTAGCGGGACTGATTGCAGTACAAAATCATTGATTAGCCAGATAGCCAACATCAACAGCATGATATAGAGGGAGTTGGGCTTCAGTACGATCTTCACATCTTCAGGCGTTTCTATTCGTTCGTAGAAAAACTTCATGGTTATTGCCTATTATCAGAAATTGCCCTAAGCCTCTCACACTTACTTATCAGATGACAAGATCGGAATGCCCGGTTGAAATTTTGAGTTGTAACAAAGGATAAAAGGAAGGTGATTAGAGTCGCGAGAGGCGGGGCTCTAAGGGGTCATAGTGCGCTTCACTAAACCTTGTCATCCTCGAACTCGAGGGACGAGATTATCGGGGATCCATCGCGCGTTGTTCGACCGTGGCTATAGATTCCCTATCTCGCTCGTGCCTCGCTGGAGGGAATGACGAGGTTTTAGCTTTTGTTCAAACGTAAAAAAGCCCAGTCTTTCGACTGGGCTTCTCTAATAAGTGGCGGAGTGGACGGGACTCGAACCCGCGACCCCCGGCGTGACAGGCCGGTATTCTAACCAACTGAACTACCACTCCGCAGTGTCTATTCAGCATAAAGCAATTTGGAACCTGGCGATGACCTACTCTCACATGGGGAGACCCCACACTACCATCGGCGCTACTATGTTTCACTTCTGAGTTCGGCATGGGATCAGGTGGGTCCATAGTGCTATGGTCGCCAAGTAAATTCTTTTTTTTCAGCAAGGCTGAAATATCAATCTTTATACAGTTTACGTTTATAGCAACGCAAACTTAAATTTGGCGCCTGGCGATGACCTACTCTCACATGGGGAGACCCCACACTACCATCGGCGCTACTGCGTTTCACTTCTGAGTTCGGCATGGGATCAGGTGGGGCCACAGCGCTATGGTCGCCAGACA
>NZ_PYMC01000002.1 GCF_003026475.1 Photobacterium lipolyticum | reverse complement strand
AATATGCGCGAATGTCTCATCAAGGCCAGAGATGATAATCTCATATACAGGCCGGATATATGGAAGCCAACCTGTCCCTTTTATTGAACCAGATGCCTTGCAAGCCGGGAGGTGACCATATATGGTCTAATGATCCCGGACACCATTTAAGGTGGTAAAGTTACCGCCTAGTTTTAGAGGTGTTCAATGACAAAACAACGTCGTACTTTTTCTGCTGAATTTAAACTTGAAGCAGCCAATCTGGTTCTGGACCAGGGCTATACCGTTTCTGAGGCTTCCCGCTCTCTGGATGTGAGTGAAAATGTCCTTCGTCGATGGGTGAATCAGTTAAAACAGGAGCGAGGTGGTCAAACGCCATCGAGTAAAGCGCTCACTCCGGAGCAACAAAAAATCCAGGAGCTAGAAGCTCGTATTAACCGCCTTGAGCGGGAGAAGTCGATATTAAAAAAGGCTACAGCTCTTTTGATGGCGGACGAGATAGAACGTATTCGCTGATAGACCAGTTAAGAGAGCAAGAGCCAGTTGAATTGGTCTGCAACGTTTTCGGCATCTCACCCTCAAGTTATTATGAGTACCGACAACGCCACCGTGATATAGACGCTGAACGCGTTGAATTACGCAGCGAGGTCAAACGACTTTTTGCAGTGAGTCGAGGCTCCGCAGGAAGTCGCTCACTTGTGATGATGATGCGTGATAAAGGTTACAGTATCGGCCGATTTAAAGTTCGGCGGCTGATGCAGGAGGCCAGGCTTACCAGTAAACAACCCGGCGCGCACAAATATAAACAGGCTGCTCATGAACGGCCAGATATCCCGAACCATCTGAACCGAGAATTCGATGTTAGTGCACCGAATCAGGTCTGGTGCGGAGACATCACATACAGTGTGCCCGGAGTTCAGGGCGAGCATGGACGCTCAAATTGAACCACAAGTCTATCTGAAATCCACAGGCAACAAGGCTGAAGTCGAGTTACTGTGGCTATGCTGGGTTGTGACAGCATATGAGCCTGAGCGGCAGTGATTTACCGATGCTGGTAAAGTGATGTAACCCGTGGACAACGGGGAGTGAGACGAACTCGTTACGTCAAGATGCTCCTCTAGGCTGAGTATTGGACGGATGAAGAACATGAACTGATTAACCCGCATCTATGGGCTGAAATGTCGCCACTGCCTACACGAGTTAACAGGCAGTATGACGTAGTGTGAATGAGACAAGTAGGCTCAAGCACACCGATTTGCAGAAGAAATGTATGCTTCTGGCAATGGGAAGAAGTGCCAACACAAATCAACTTCTTAGCGTCATCACCTTACAGCACGATAAGGCTAAAGACTGCGATCAGCATCCACCCCAATATGTTTGAGTTCAGGTAGGTAAACCGGGGAAGGTCTGTTTGAATGCCAAGGGAGCATGCCCCCGATGGCAAACAGGCTGACGGAGTTCTCGTAGTAGTCCGAGATGGGGAAAGCCCATTACATGGCGAAGGAGAACAGTTTAATTAACTTGTGTCAGCAAACTAGTTGACTGTAATTAGGTGAAGACCTCTGATAATCAGCGAAATGCAACGCAAGTTGGCAACATGGACGGCAGACGATGAAAATCGCAGGGTAAATCGCCTGCTTCGTCTCATTTCTCATCCTGACTGGCTGCATCATGCGGCAGAGAGAACACTCTCTTCCAAAGGAGCCAGAACACCAGGCGTGGACGGTATCACTAAATACCATCTGCAAGAGAAATTGGGTGACTACCTTCGTGCACTTAGACTGGAATTACAGTCAGGCAATTACCAGCCTATGCCTGCACGACGCATCTATATCCCTAAAGCAAATGGGAAACAACGCCCACTGGGGATCCCGACTTTGCGCGACCGCATAGTGCAGCGGGCAATGCTAATGGCCATGGAGCCAATCTGGGAGAATGACTTCCATACATTATCCTATGGTTTCAGGCCAGAACGCAGTGTTCACCATGCTATCCGTACCGTCAAGCTACAGCTTACCGATAACACTGAAACACGGGGCCGATGGGTGATCGAAGGTGACTTAGCCAGTTACTTTGACACGGTTCACCATCGACTGCTCATGAGGTGTGTGCGTAAGCGAATAAGCTGCAATGGGTTTAATACCCTGCTCTGGCGGTTTATCAAAGCAGGACATGTTGAACGCAACCTTTTCTGTGCGACAAGCGAAGGCGTCCCTCAAGGTGGTGTCATCTCTCCGCTGCTTTCGAATATCATGCTTAATGAGTTCGATCAGTATCTCAATCAACGCTATCTGAGTAAGAAAGCACGCAAAGACCGATGGTACTGGAACCACAGTATTAAAATAGGACGAAAACCAGCGCTGGAGAACAATCGACAATGGCGGCCTGCCGTAGCTTATTGTCGCTATGCTGATGATTTCGTTGTTATTGTCAAAGGCTCCAAGCTAGACGCTGAACACATTCGTGATGAATGTCGATTCTTTCTTGAGGGGAAGCTAAAACTCACACTGAATATGGACAAAACCCATATTACCCATGTGAATGATGGCTTTGTTTTCTTGGGACACCGGATCATCCGAAAGTGCGGGCCTAAAGGCAACATGCGAGTGGTCTCCTCAATACCGAAGGTTAAAGCGAAAGCGTTCATTCACTCTCTGATAAAAGAACTGTCCGGGGATTTCAGTTGCAGCAAGATAGACAAGGTGGAGAAGATTAACCAGAAACTCAGTGGCTGGTCACAGTTCTATCGCCACACTGACTTTACGGCTATGACATACAGACGAATAGACCGAGTCGTCTTCTGGAAACTAGCTCGTTGGCTCACTCGCAAATACCGTTGCCGAATCAAAGCACTATTGATGAAGTGGTGTAAACGTCCCGAGCCGACAAAAGCTAAGACATGGGTATTATTTGGCAAGACCAACTTGGGAAATCAATGTGGTGTATCGTTGTATCGCCTAGTAAGTAGCCCCAAGAGACCATTTCGGTGGCGTCTGCCAGAGAGCAATCCCTATCTTAGGCAAGAAGTCAGAAATACGGTTACTTCACGCTACACCGATGTTGCTATGGCCGTCGGCCATAATTAAATGGAGAGCCGTATGCGCTGAAAGGTGCACGTACGGTTCGGAGAGGAGAGGCAGAGAAATAGTACGACTACGCTCTGCCTCTTACTCTACTCTGGGCGGGCTCAAAATGGTGCTATCTGGCTGTTGTTCTCGACCTATACACTCGATGTGTTGTGGGTTGGGCGCTGTCTGAACATCCCGATGCAGCACTGGTTGTGAGCGCATTGGACAGAGCTTATGAGCTACGAGGGAAACCCAAAGGTGTTCTCTTTCACTCAGATCAAGGTTCCCAATATGGGAGTCGGAACTTTCGCCAACGGCTGTGGCGTTATCGAATAAGCCAAAGTATGAGCCGCAGGGGAAATTGCTGGGATAACGCGCCAATGGAACGCTTATTCCGAAGCCTGAAAACAGAATGGGTTCCGGCTATGGGGTATATGACAAAGGCCGAGGCATCGAGAGATATCAGCCATTACCTGATGGGCTATTACAACTGGGAACGGCCTCATAAACACAACGGAGGCATTCCACCGGCAAAAGCTGAGAATCAAACTAATTTACTGTCCGGAAATGGTTGACCAATACAGAGGACGGCGCTGGGTGCCTTATCTGGTGGCTATCGGTTGCGAACCAGTTATAACTTACATGTTCACTTATCAGCTCAGTACGGGCGATGGTCCGAGATGTTGCCCTGATATCCTCAAAGTTGCTGTAGCTTCCTATCCCTTCAACCAACCTTTGTTTCAGGTAATCTGCATTTCCCACTGCCCGGTAACGCTGGCTTGTCCTCAGCGACACGGTAACAGACTTCCGCATAGGACTACCCGTGTAATGAAAAATCCGCAGATAAAAGGTGTTCACCTTCTTCAAGATCGAAAAGTGCAGGGTACCTATCGCATCATTTGCTGGACTCGATGTGTGACCTCCTTGATTGACCTTTTGTATGACCTCCGATGCTAAAAGGGCATTTCTCTGCATAGCTGTGTGATGAAGAAGAGGTTTATGTTCATTTTGCCGAATCATGGTTGCAGCTCCCTTCGGAACAGCGAGTTACCTCGTTATCAGTAGCCTGAGAATGCTTTTCCACCTTTCCCGCTTTGGCGAACAGAGCCCCAAATGCTATGATGCCAGGCTGTTTTTGCGTCGAGCCCGGAAAGGTGATGAATTTTAATCGAATAGTCTGTTTTGACCTCGAGATGTGTTGTTGGAATGATGGCCGGGAACCGAATACCGGCGAAATTATAGAAATAGGATTGGCAGAGCTTGATTTAGAGACCGGTGAGATCATTCGTCGCGCCCAGCATTATGTGAAGCCTGAGCATGATGAAGTTTCCCAGTTTTGCACCGAGCTGACAGGCATCAAGCCGGAAGTCATTGAGAAAAACGGTAAGCCGCTGGCAACTATCCTGAAATCTATCGAGCAGAAATTCGGTGGTCGCCATAAAATCTATGCAGCTTGGGGCCGCGATGATCTGATTTTGCGAGCGGAATGCAAAGCGAAAGGCTTAAAAGTGCCGTTTAACGAATATCTTAATCTGGCTACCATATTCAGGCTGCAACGCCATGTTACTAAGAAGCGTTGTGGACAGAGAGCGGCGATGGAAATTGCCGGGATCGAGTGGGAAGGGCGACAACATTCGGGTTATGTTGATGCATATAATCTGGCTCGCTTAGCCACAACGTTATTTTGTGATGCCAAGGACGACTCAAAATAAGAATCCCTGTCAGGAAAATAGCCGCAACATGCGGCTTTTTGTTTTCCCGTGTGGTATCAATCAGCTCAGCCGCACATTCATGGTGATTTCGGCCGAAAACACCACATTGCCTTCGGTATCAGTAACTTCGACCGGGACTATTTTATCCCCCTCGGTGTCCCATTCAATATTATCTCCATTTGCGACGGCGACTAAATCGGTTTTTGCTTTTTTTAAGTATCGTACCGTCATGCCTGTTGGTAACCATTTGCTTTTTTCCGGCACTGACACGTCTGTCATCATACCTGCTGCCAGCTCTGCCATATTGCACATGGCGATGGCATGCACCGTGTTGATGTGGTTATGAACCCTGCGCCGCTTCTTAATGCTGACTTCGGCATAACCGGGCTTCAGTTCGGTGATGAGGGGGTTGATTGAGGAAAAGTAAGGAGCAACACGACAGACTATCAGGGAAAATAATTTATGACCGAAAGGTAACTTTATTAAACGGCGATAGGTTTTGAGATTCTTACGCATTGGACATTCCTTTTTCAATTGCATCCTGGTCAGACCACGCTACATTCTGCTCGATTAAAAATCAATCACCGAATACGTTCGTTCCTCATTGATTTTACACTGTTTCTTATCAGGAAAGATTATGGTTGTAATTTTAGTGATGGAAGTTATATCAATAAATCAATGCCTTGAGTTCGTTTTGTCTCTTTCGTTAGGCGCGGAATTTCTTTGATTAAGTGAATAAAAAGCTAAATGTCTGACAATAGAGCTACTATGTCTGATTGGGGATATTTATATCTTAAATGACCTGCCAGAATACTTAAAAGACAAAACAGCCTATTCCCATCAATTCAGATACAAGGAAAACAATGTTCTACTTATTTCCCTTATTAACCGTTTCTATCTGGGCAGGGAATGCCATCGTTAACAAACTTTCGTGCAGCGTGATTGATCCGGGAGCAATCTCATTCTACCGCTGGTTATTTGCTATGCTGGTGCTCACTCCTTTTGTTGCAAAATCCGTCTGGTGCCACAGAAAAACCATTCAGCCCCACTTATCTAAATTGGCATTTTTGGCTTTGCTGGGTATGGTATTGAACCAGTCATTGGGCTATTTTGCCGCGGTGACAACCACTGCAACCAATATCGCGTTAATTGCCTCACTGATTCCGTTGATCAGCATGTTTCTGAGCGTGCCTCTGTTAGGACAACGCTTATCCCCCCTTGCCATCGTGGGGGCGGTCTTGTCTTTAGGCGGATTAGTGCTGATGTTGAGCCATGGCGATGTTCACTTGTTGGCTGCCCAAGGCATTACTCAGGGGGATGGTCTGTTATTGATCGCCGCATTTGTTTATGCGCTTTATTGTGTGCTGCTTAAACGCTGGCAGATGCCATTAACTAACTGGCAGTCTGTGTATGTGCAAGGTGTCTTTGCGGTAATGATGCTAACGCCGATGTTATTATCCAGCGAGCGTATTGCGATCACGTCTGAGGCGTTACCGCTAGTTATGTATGCAGCGATCCCTGCTTCGGTCATTGCACCATGGTGCTGGTTACAGGGTATTCAGCGTTTAGGTGCAGATCGTACCGCGATGTTCATGAACTTAATGCCGGTGATGACCGCTGCGATTGCCAGTGTGATCTTAAACGAGCAGTTAGCGTCTTATCACTATATTGGTGGTTTGATGGTATTAAGCGGCGTGGCGCTGGCGCAGATGAAGATCAAAGCACGCCAGCAGAACCTGGCGACGGCGTAATTTATTTACTGTCTTTGGCTATAAATCGAACCCAATAAAAACGGCAATAACGTCTGTTATTGCCGTTTTTCTTTATGTGCGTATCAAGTTGTTTTTAATGTAGTTTCGAGTTTCGAGTTTCGAGTTTCGAGTTTCGAGTTTAGAGTTTAGAGTTTTCTAGTTACTAGCTTCTCGCATCTCGTACCTAGTTTCTGCCCTTATTCCGTCCGGCTCGATAGCATTAATAATGCGGCGATACCCAAGAAAATGGTCATCACCAAAAACACATCGTTATAGGCCATGATGGCCGCATCGCGTTGCATGGTTGCCATGAGTGAGGCTTGTGCCTGGATCATTGCGGTGCCACTGTCGCTGCCAGACTGGATAAAAAATCCGGCCTGCTGTTTGAGCTGATACCAGGCATCGCTACTGACACTCGGTAAACTGGCTTTTATGTGGGCCAGATGCTCTCGGGTCTTGTTATCAAGCATGGTTGCGATAATCGCAATGCTGAATGCTCCGCCTAGGTTACGCATTACATTCGTCAGCGTCGATGCATCAGGCGTTTGCTGCTTGCTGATCCCCTGCATGGCCACCAATGAGAGCGGCACCATGATAAACGGGCTGCCGATAGCACGTAACAGCATGGAAAATATCAGCTGTTGCCCGCCAAAATCGATGCTCATGTGGGTATTCACAAAACAGCTTAAACCAAACATGGCAAAACCAAAAGTCACCAGATATTTAGGTTTAATAATCCGGGTCAGTCTGGGCACTAGCGGGAAGATCAGCAGCTGGGGAAAGCCCATCCACATCAGTATTCCACCGATTTCCATCGCATTGTATTGCTGGATCTGGGCCAGATATAATGGCAGCACATAGATCGATCCCAGCAGTGCCATACCTAATATCAGATACGCTAAGCAAGATATCGCAAAGTGGCGATTTCCCAATAGCCGTAAGTTGACTAACGGGGTTTTGTGCTGCAGCTCGTTGATCACAAAATAAATAAGGCTGGCTGCAGAGATAGCCGCCAGGGTGACAATAAAGTCGGAACTGAACCACTCTTCCCGGCTCCCTTCTTCCAGTACCACTTCCAGACACCCTAAGCCCACCGCCATTGTTACAATACCATGCCAGTCAGCTTTTAGCAGGCTGTTGATATTTAACGGCTCGTCATCTAAGCCATAGCGAACCATCATGATAAGCAGAATAGCGGGTGGCAGATTGATATAGAAAATGTAGTGCCAGGATAAGTTCTCGGTCAGCCAGCCGCCAAAAGTCGGGCCAATTGACGGCGCAAAGGTGGCCGTAATTCCAAACATTGCCATACCGATAGCCCGTTTGTTAATCGGGAGCAGCTGTACCACCAGCGAGAAGGCCAGCGGAATTAATGCTCCACCGCTGAAACCTTGCAGGGCACGGAATACGATCATCGATGTCATATTCCACGAGACAGAACAGAGTAACGATGACACCGTGAAGATCACCGTGGTCCAGGTTAAATAGCGGCGTTTGCCCAGAGCGACGGATAACCATCCGCTCAGAGGGATCGCAATCATTTCTGCGACCAGATATGAGGTCGAAATCCAGGAGCTTTCGTCTAATGTTGCAGACAGCGCCCCCTGAATATCTTTCAGCGATGAGTTGGTGATCTGAATATCTAAGATCGCCATAAATGCCCCAATCAATCCGCCGATCAAGGCTATCCAATGACGGCGCGGGACTTCGTCGCTGTGTGCTGATGCTGTCGCTTGTTTTGATGCCAAATGGGTGTTGGTAATCGCCTGCTCACTCATGGCTTAGCCTCGGGTATCAACAGTCGCAATGACTGACAGCCCCGGGATCAGTTGCCCGGTTAACTGCTCCGGATTAGGGAGTACAATTTTCACCGGGACACGCTGAACAATTTTAGTGAAGTTACCGGTCGCATTTTCAGGCGGCAGCAACGCAAACTTAGCGCCAGTTGCCGGAGAGAAACTGTCGACAATACCGTCAAGGGGTTGATCCGGAAAGGCATCCAGTTCAACGGTTACTTTTTGTCCGGGATGGATTTTAGCCAGCTGGGTTTCTTTGAAGTTTGCTTCGATCCAAACCGCTTTGGTCGGAACCAGGCTCATCAGGGGCATCCCCGGTTGTACATAGAGTCCGTCGCGTAAGCTGCGCTTGCCAACAATGCCATCAACCGGAGCATAAATGTTGGTATAGCTCAGATTCAGATCGGCTTGTTCTAAGTGAGCTTTTGCTTCTGTGATCGTCGCCTGAGCCTGTGCGATTTGGCTGTTAATGACATTAAGCTGATCTTTAGATGCCTGAAAGCGGGCGTTGGCTTCGTCTAACTGTGCTTTAGTCACTTTAAGATGTGAGGCTGCATCATCGACTTCATCTTGTGAGGAGTAATTGCGTTTTAGCAGGCTATGGGTGCGGCTCATCTGTTGTTGAGCGCGTTCATGTTCAGCTTGCGCAGAAGCAATCTGGCTCTTTGCCTGACGAATTAATGTTTGTTGCAGTAGATACTGAGCGTCCAGGTTATCAATGGCGGCAGCACTGACGGCCAGATTTGCAGTGGCCTGATTTTTGGCTGTGGTGTAATCGCGATCATCAATTTTAGCCAGTAATTGTCCGGCTTTAACGTGTTGGTTATCGTCCACATAAGATTGAATGATATAGCCGGAGACTTTTGGGCTGATATTGGTGATATCACCTTGCAGGTAGGCATTATCGGTTGATTGAAAATACTGACCGTGACCAAACCAGTAGCCACCGGCTGCAATGCCCAGCGAAAGCATGATCAAGGTGGCAATGATCGGGGCTTTTTTATTATTGGATTTTTTGTTTTCAGCCATGGTGTTCTCTTTATTCACGTAACTAACTCAATAAATATTGTGTTACGAAGTGTAAAAGAAAAAGATTGGTTGATTGGATAGGAGAAAAAGGAAACACTGTTGCAGAAAAGAGAATAATAGGCAGATTATGGATCTGAATACAATAGCAATGTTTACCCAAGTGGTTGAATGTGGGAGCTTTACTCAAGCTGCCGAGATGTTAGATCTCACGAAATCAACGATTAGCCGTAAAATTGCCGAGCTGGAATCCCACCTGGGTGTGCGTTTGCTCACACGTTCGACTCGTAATTTAGTGCTGACCCAGGAAGGGGAAGCATTTTATCAGTCCTGTGTGCAGATGCTCGACATTATGGAGCAGGCGGAGCTGGAAGTTACAGCCAATCAGGATTTGATCCGTGGCCGTCTGAATGTTGTTATGCCGGTGGAATTGGGCCACCTAGTACTGGGACAATATATTAACGATTTTTTGAAGCTGTATCCGAATGTCACTATTCATTTAGAGCTGACAAATCGTGAAGTCGATATTATCGGGGAAGGCATTGATTTATATGCTCAGATAGGCGATATCACCGATTCAAGCATGGTCGCGAGACCTTTCCATTCATCACAACGCGTGCTGGTGGCCAGTCCTGAGTATTTGGCCCAATACGGGGAGATCAACAGTCCCGCAGATCTCAAGCCGCCGCATTACCAAATTAAGATCTACAACGCCGCAGTGAAGATACCCAACTGGCATCTGAAGCAAGCCGATGAAGACGTCCATGTCGATCTGCCCTATAGGCTGCGTGTTAATACAATAACGTCTTCGTTAATGGCTTGCCTGGATGGGTTGGGTATTGCGATTTTGCCGGAATTTATCTGTCGGGAACATCTAAGAGAAGGGCGCTTGGTCGCCCTGCTACCGGATTGGAATATGTCTAATGCACCAGTGAGTTTTGTTTACCCGCAGCGTAAGTTGATGCCGAAAAGGTTACGGGTGTTTATTGATTATATGATTAGCCGTTGTGAACAGCGTGACAGGGCAATGAAAGAGAATATGTCCGGCTAAACCAAAGGCTTTGGCAGGGCTTGCCGGTCACTTTACATTGTAAATTATCCCGATTGGCATTATCTAAAAACGATGACGGTAGCCTAAAGTAAAGGCGATATCTGCACTGTTATCCATATTAAAGACATTTTCAATCATAGAAACTTCCACCGCACCGTTATTGAGGTGATAGCGGTAGCCTAGCAGCACTTCATTTGAGGGCTGCGACAGATCTGAACTCGTCTCGCTGGCGCCTTCATAAAGGTGGTATTCCAGTAAAATTCGGTGACGCTCGGTTAGGACAAACTGATAGCCTACTGACGCCATAAAGGCGTATTTCTTATAGGGAAGATCAGCGAGAGCTTTGTCACCACGGCGGTGTGACACCCCCAATGTCGTATAAATGCGATGCCTGCCGGCGCGGTAACCATAGTTAGCTTGCAGTGATTGCTCAAAGCTGTTGTTTTTAAATGGGCCGCTGGATACATAGTTATAATACAGCGATCCCCCCACCGACAGACCGTGACGATCAGTCTCAAATACCTGATAACCGGTATATAACGTGATGGCATTACTGAGGGTTTCTCCTCTGAAATCATGAATTTCAATGCCATGTTCCGGATCTGAAATGTCAAACGAATGATCGTCAACATTCTCTCTGCCGTTTTGGCTGAGACCAAACGTATCATGGAATATCGTGGTTAAGTTATCCAGATGGTTATTTGCGGCAAAATGCCAGGTGTAATCGAGATCGATCGTCCACCTTTCGTCTACCTGCCATTGGCCGCCGACTGTCAGGGCATTCTGATAATAGTCGGCAGTGTAATCTTCAGTCTCAGCCCAGACACTGGCCATAGTGCCAGTCGCATATAGCTCGACGGCCCCCGGTCTGTTACTGAACCCGGACCGTAAAAGAGGGGTTAGGCTATTTGACTGCAGGGGGGACTGGGCATAGGTTTTCAGCGGACCATAATCGTCAAAGCTGGCATCCGCATTTGCAGCGGTTGTTACCAAAGCGGCGAGTAAACTGGTTGTGACTACTGTATTTACTTTGCTGGTTGTCATCCCGATGTCACTTCATCCCGTTTGATTAGATAGCGATGTACTCATTTTGCTTGTGTATGATGAGGCTATCGATATGGTTGTTTTATGCGCTGTCGTATAAATTTTGGGTATGCATTTGAGGTGGAGTTTATAGCGCATGCAAGCTTTCTGAAGTCTGAATGAGATTGATATAGCAACCGGGAGTTAACCGGATATATAATAAGGCCTTACTAAAAAGTATATTGTCAGTATAGAAATAAATGCAAAGTTGCACGACTTAGATTTCGTGCAGAGTATGAATTTAAAGATCCACTAAATGTTGTTACTGGAAGCTGATGAAGATGCCGAGAGCCAGTGATTGCTATTTCCCGGCTCATGGCTGTTTTTGAGGTGGCTAAGATTGGTATCCTGACTCAGGAACAACGCTTCTAACATAACCGCGTTATCCAAATGCCTTGTTCGGCAAACAGGCTTTTATTCTGATCTGTCTGAGTCGATGGACTTTATAAAATAATATGCGGCAGATAGCGTGACATATCCTGCGTCACTTTTGAGGTATCTTCACGAATGGAAATGCCGCCCGGTTTATCATCGACCAGCCAACTACCGATCAGGGTGTAGTAATCGCCGAATTTAGGCAGCGGGTGATAGGCCTGATAAATGACCCCTTCGTCGCCATAAGGGCCCTCGGTTCGCAGGGTCTGCCGTCCGTTCTGAACTATTTCAATATTGGCCCCTTCACGGGCAAAAATCGGCTTTATGACGTAGTCTTGCAGGTTGCCGAGCTTACGGTCATCGGGGAAGTAGGCGGGCAGCAGGTTGGGGTGGCCTTCGAATTTTTGCCACAGCAATGGCAGCAATGCTTTGTTGCTCAGTACCGATTTCCACATCGGTTCCAGCCAGTTGACCTTGGCATCTGCCAGTTTGTTGCCGTATTCCTCTCTGAACATAAATTCCCATGGATAGAGTTTGAACATCCAGCGAATAGGGCGGTTTTTCATATCGGTAAACTCATTTTTTCCATTGAGGCCGATATCTTCAACATGGACAAAGGCGGTCGAGAGTCCGGCTTCTTTGGCGCAATCTTCCAGATATTGCACGGTACCACGGTCTTCTTCGGTATCTTTGCAGCAGGAAAAGTGCAATGTCTGCCCTGGCTGTAAACTTGCCAAATCCTTAAAACGATTGATCAGCAATTCTTGCAACAGGTTAAATTGATCGGCATCACGTCTGAGCGTGCCGTTTTTAACCTGATCTTCCAGCCACAGCCATTGCCAGAAGCCGGTTTCATACAAAGATGTCGGTGTATCGGCATTGTTTTCATACAGTTTGGCGTGGCCTTTGCCGTCATAGGCAAAGTCCAGGCGGGAATAGAGAGATGGCTCTTTGCGCTGCCAGGAATCGAGCACGTTTTGCCACATCATTTCCGGGATCTGAAATTTCTGCAGCCAGTATTCATCGCGTACAACCGTATCGACCACATCCAGGCACATCTGGTGGATCTCTTCGGTCGGATCTTCAAGATCCCGCTCGATCTGCTCTAAAGTGAATTGATAATAAGCGGTTTCATCCCAGTAAGGATCGTCGTACATGGAATGAAAGCCGAATCCAAACTCTGCCGCAACTTCACGCCAATGTTTGCGTTCCTTACAATCAATTCTGAGCATGGTTCTCTGTCCTTATAGTGCTGCTATCCAAGAGGAAATATGACATTTTTTACGCCTATTAGGGTAAAAGATTGAGCATTGTGTGAGGTTGATAATATTGTATTACTTCAAATAAGTAATGAGAAACGGAGTGACTGCCGTTTTAATGGCCGAATGAGAGATTTCAATTGATTATATCTTGAGTACTTTTAATTCCAGCGCAGGATTATTCTATCAAGGAAGTGATCCCTTAAGTAAAAAGTCGTGGATGACGACGACCAGGCTAAAGGTTATGGCTGGCGTACGATTGTGACATCAGCAGCGAAACGTGAAAATAAATTACAGCTACGAGGTGACCTACATCACCATTCCTGCGAAAGTGTGATCAACTTCAAATAATTGTTGTAATTAATTTTCTCTCTGATATAGTAACCACATCTTCAGACGAAGAAAGAAAATTGCTCAAAGGATGAGCCCGTTAATCGCCTCCAAGGAACCGAGTTCAGCTTAATACTCAATAGTAAAATAATTTAGAAGGTGATCATTATGAAAGGTTTAATTTCAACAAATTTCTGGAATGTTCGTTCTGTTTACACAACGGATTTCCGCTACCCGACTTGCTTCGGTTATTGATTCTGATTGCTGCTTACGCAGTGACAAAAACCGCCTTCATGGCGGTTTTTTGGTTTTAATAACCGTAACTAACTTCAATATCATGCGAGCGTTTCACTTTCCTCAACTATGCCTGAATGCGCAATTGTGTCGCATAAGCCATTCCGTAACTTTCATCATGCTCTTTTTCTGGAGCGGCCATCACAGTTGATGCTGAAACCAACAAGAACGTAGATAGTGCAATTGTTTTAATAGACATATTACACCCCCTCCAAGCAAACAAAACTGTTTCGTTTCGCTTGTAATAGTGAATAACTCAAAGAAATCACATGTCAAGCCTTTTAATACGAAACTGTTTAGTTTATTTTAAGTTATGAGTTGTTGTTGAGGAATTGAAGATGAGTAAGAAAGAAGAGAAGAGACTGAAGATAATTGAAGTGACGGCAGATCTCTGCATTAGAAATGGTTATCAAGGTACTAGCGTGGATGAGCTCACGTCGAAAACAGGATTTTCTAAAGCGACTATTTATCGGTATTTCAATTCAAAAGAGTGCTTGATATCTGAAACACTTCGTCATTATGCCAATAAATACAGTGATTCACTGAAAGAGCTGATTAACAATCCGGAACTTTCGTTAGAACAAAAAGTGGATGAGTTATTTGAACGGCTCCGTCAATTGGTGGTGAATGATCAGTTTTATGGCTGTTACTTCCAACTTGCCTATAGTGAATTTTGCAATAAAGATGAAGATATAGCGTCTACTTGTACTCAATACAAACAAGGTAGAATTGACTTAATCACAGAAATGCTTGTCAAGCATCATGTCGATGATGCGCACCTTAAAGCCGTGAAAGCAGAGCTGATCTATAGTGGCCTGATTGCATCATTACCGATAACTAAAAATACGGCACTTATCGACATAGCAAAAGAAATGTACCTCAGAGAGATTTTTTGATCGTCGCCTAAGATTAAACAATCATAACCAATATGGCGTGTAATTAATCGCGAGAAACAAACGAAGAATTTTAAGTGATTGATTCGGAATTAGTTGTTGTGTGAACTGTGGCGGGTCAAGTGGAATGGCGGGGGAGGAACGAATGATGCTGAATTTAGATTTCAGCAGACGTGTTGTCATTGATACAAACCAGATAGACTGGATTCCCAGCCCTTCTGCGGGTGTTCTTCATAAACCACTTGCTCGTTCAGATGAGGATGCCGGTCATGTAACGAGCATCGTGCAATATGAGAAAGGGGCGATTTTGGAGTCATTGCGTATCAGAGCATCAACTATGGCTATGTCATTGGTTACCAGTTGCGCTTTGGCTTTTTGCAATAGAGCTAGCACTATGGCTAACTCTATTTTTCCTTGATTTCGTTAGACCAAACTGGTTAGCATCTCATCTGAATAGTTAACCAATTCAGTTCCTTCACGTACTCTGGCGACATAATCCGGGTTTGCGATGAAAGGGCGACCTATCGCAATCAAGTCAAACTTATCATCGGCAATCGCGGTGCTTGCGGCTTCAGCCGTATAGCTTCCGACACCCACTAACGTTTTACTGTAATTGGTGCGCACATAACTTGATGCTCGGCCACCGAGATAATCAAACTCCATGCTGTCGTCAAAAATACCGATATGCAGGAATGCCAAGTCTCGGCGTTCAAGCTCAGCCAAGAGGTAATCAAACACGTCACGGTCACGGCTATCGCCAGCCATATTCACATAGGCACCTGGACTGACTCGAAGTGCTGTTCTTTCATTTCCGATCCGCTCGGCAACCGCATCAACCACGGCTAAGGCAAATCGAGACATATTTTCAGCGTTGCCGCCGTATTCATCGCTGCGGCGGTTACTGTCATGGTGCAAGAACTGATCGATAAGGTAACCGTTAGCGCCATGGATCTCGACACCATCAAACCCTGCATCGATAGCATTGCTGGCGGCCTGAGCATAATCTTTCACAAGTTGCGTAATATCATCATGGGTCACAGCTTTAGGAACTTGATACGTCAACTCACGCATTCTCGGCACGCTGCCTTCAACAGCGACAGCGGAAGGTGCCATTACATCTCCGCCACCAAAAAAGTGAGGGTGGGCAACACGGCCGGTATGCCACAACTGGGCAAAAATCTTACCGCCGTTGTGATGCACTGCATCAGTCACTTTGCGCCAGCCATCGACTTGAGCTGCCGTAAATAGGCCGGGGGTATTTGGATAACCCTGACCATCGGGACGAATAATCACCGCTTCTGAAATAATTAAACCTGCTTCAGCTCGACGACCATAATATTCAGCCATAGCTTGTGTTGGTACTAGTTCATTGTCGGCCATGCACCGGGTCAGTGGTGCCATCAAGATACGATTGTTAAGGCTAATTGTGTTATTTAGATCATAAGGTTGAAGTAGGTTAGTAGTCATAACGATGTCCTTTCTTGAATGAACATTCAAGATGCCTTTTCTTGAGCGATCATTCAAGTGTTATTTTGAACAAACATTCAAAAGTAAGTACACTCAAGTCAGGTAAAACTGAATAGTATGAAAATCACCAATGAGAAATGCAGAGTTTGATAGGAAAAAAGTACTGCGATCTGCCATGGTCGCCTTTATGCGTAAAGGTTACAGTAAGACCAGTATGCAGGATCTGACCAAGGCAACGGGTTTGCATCCAGGCTCGATCTATTGTGCTTTTGACAATAAACGCGGCCTGTTACTGGCCGCCTTAGAACAATATAGGCAAGACAGGAGTACTGAATTTCAAGGTTTTTTTTCAGGTTCACAACCGGTGTTAGTCGAGCTAAAAAACTATCTGGATAGTATCGTCCAACAGTGCTTAAGCTGCGACGCAGCCCAATCTTGCCTTCTTACGAAAGCACTCAATGAGGTAGCCGAGCAAGATGCCGAAGTCCAAGGCATAATCTCTGAAAGCCTCGCTAATTGGCAGCAAACTCTGACCGATAAGTTTGAGCAGGCAAAATCTGCCGGTGAGCTGACAACGAAGAGAGAAAGCGCTCATTTAGCTCGCTATTTTGTGATGGGGATATATGGCCTGAGAACGTTCGCTTATACCCACCCTCAAGCAGAAGTGCTACAACAATTGGCCGATCAGCTTTATCAAGATGTCTGTGCTTGATCTTCAGTAGTTGGAACACCCCAGTTACCGCATCTTAGCGTGTCGATATCCGGCTATTAACTATTGTATTGGTTATTACTTGCAGGATGTGTCGATTATTTTTCCTATTTAACACTGAGACTCCCATGGATCCTTCTATTTTAATAATATTTATACCAACCTTCTTCGCGGTGTCAGCCACGCCGGGACTTTGTATGACGCTGGCGATGACCTTGGGCATGACCATTGGCGTTCGTCGAAGTTTGTGGATGATGGCGGGTGAGCTAGTCGGTGTCGCGTTAGTTTCCATATCGGCGTTGATAGGCGTCGCGACTATTTTGCTGGCTCATCCCAACATTTTTCTGGCGTTGAAGTACCTAGGTGGAGCCTACTTGCTTTATCTGGGGATTCAGATGTGGCGCTCACGCGGGAAAATGGCTATTCCTACCGACTTGGAGGATCAGGTAAACGTCACGCCGATTGCGCTGGCCACTCAGGGATTTGTTACTGCTATTGCTAATCCGAAAGCATGGGCCTTTATGATTTCGCTGCTGCCGCCGTTTATCGATGCAAATCTGCCGTTGCGCCCGCAGGCAACTATCCTGATTAGTGTGATCTTGTGTTTTGAGCTGATCTGTATGCTGCTTTACGCGACAGGCGGTCGTACCTTGCGCGGCCTGCTGCAACAGCGAGGCAATGTCATGCTTATGAATAGGATCGCCGGAAGCTTAATGATCGGCGTGAGTGTATGGCTGGTATTAGGTTAATAAAGCAAGAACTGACGTGTTTCTAAAAGTACCGAGTGCGTATGAAACTGTAGCGTTATGATATGAAAAAGGTCGCCAGAGGCGACCTTAAGATGTCCAATTAATATTAAAACGCCATTCCTTAAGATCAGTGATGATTTCGATGATGACTGCCAATATCACTGGTTACAGAGTCATAAGAGAAATCATAACCACCAGTTCGACCAACTTGCGTCATCGCAAAGGAATTATCTTCAAAGGCTTTCAAGCGTAACTCCGTGGCATGCAGTGTTGATACGGACTCGTCACGATCACGTTGTACGGATGATTCAACATGACGTACAGGCTCACTCAGTGCTTGCTTACGTAGTTCTGTGGCCCGTAGTGTTGATACGCTCTCGTCATGGTCAACCAACAGTTGTGGATTAACGTTTACTTGATAAGCAGCCTCACCTTCAAAGGTTTTCAGGCGAAGTTCATTCGCATAGCGATCGCTGACGTTATGATCATGGTCATTACCTGGAGCGGCTATCGTAGTTGATGCAGAAACCAATAATAATGTAGATAGTGCAATTGTTTTAACGGACATATTATAACCCCTTGCGAATGTACTAAACCGTTTCGTTTTGCTTGTGGTGGAGAATAGCTCACAGAAATATTTTGTCAAGAACTTTTGATACGAAACGGTTTAGTTTATTTTTGTCGGTTATTGTTGGAAGATGAAGGTGAACAAGAAAGATGAGAACAGGCTGATGTTATCCCTATTAATTGAAGTGACGGCAGAGTTCTTCATTCGAACTGGTTATAAAGGCACTAGTACATAAACACAGTGAAGATGATTGATTAAAACAGTTGAAGTCCGTCATCCCAGAAACCGCCAACACTGAAATTGCGGGCTTTCTCAAAACTCACCTGCCGGTTATCAGGGATCCATCATGCACGGAAGGTTCAGTGGACTGTGGATCCCCGATAATCGCTACTGTAAATCCAATCGATAATGAAAAGATCAATATTAAGCGATTTCGAGGATGACGACGGTTCGGCTTCATCGATAAAAAACTAACCTGTTCAATCAATCATAATTAATGAGTCAAGGTACTGGAATGGATGAGCTTATGTTGAAAACTGGGTTTTCTAACAAGAAGGCTTGTTGTTAATAAGCCTCGCAAAATTTCTTTTTGACCAATATCTCATTTATGCCCAACTCTAATTTACTTAGTTCACCATAAGCGTACCATTTAAACATTCAAAAAAATGAAGATTTAAATGTGACCAAGAAGTACATTAAAAAAGAAGGTGCCGCTGTCATTAATATATCCCGATATTTGATGTCACAAAAAGAAGGTGCTCGTTTGCGTACTATTGATTCGTTGGCTGAAGAGTTCCGGCTGTCGGTTGGCTTAGTTCAAAAAGCCCTGAAAAAAATTGAAGCAGAAGATGTGATAGCGCTTTCGAGGCAAGGCCGAAATGGTACTTATATCTCTCGTTTGGACAGTGAAAAAATTGTTCGTCTGGCGGGGCTTGGTAATGTCGTATGTGCTATGCCGTTACCTTATACCAAGCATACCGAGGGATTAGCCAGCGGATTAAAGACTCAGATAGGCAGTTTGCCGTTGTATTTCGCCCACATGCGAGGTGCCGGAGTCAGAGCGAAATTGTTAAGTTCCGGCGTGCATGACATTGCCATTATGTCGAAGCTTGCTGCACAGAATTACTGCGACGGTTTAACCGTTGCCGTTGATTTGGGAGAAAACTCCTACTCACATGATCACAGGTTGATTTACCGTAAGGGGGAATATGATGCTATCCGGCGTGTTGGCGTCGATCCGGATTCCCCCGACCAGCAGATCCTGACCAGGCAAGCTTTCCAGGAACAAGACATTAAAATTGTCGAAATCAATTACGGTGACAGTTTAGCTCATTTGGCCTGTGGGGATATAGATGCGGTAATTTGGCTGACGGAAGCCATAGATATGGATAAGTTCGGTCTGGCCGAAAAGTCACTTAACCATATCCCCCACTGTGAAATGGCCTCTGAGGCGGTACTACTGGTTCGGAATGAGGCACTGCATATTAAAGCACTCTTGAGAAACCTAATCGACAAGGATGCTCTGAACACTCACCAGAAAAAAGTCGTGGCAGGCGAGATAACGCCGAGTTATTAGCAAAGATGCGGAGGAAGAATGCAGCAAAGGTTAGCGTTACTTAAGGATGCGGGGGTGATATCCCAGGTTGCACATGACGGAACACTGAAAGCCGTCAAGTTGCTGGTTTCTGAATGGCAGTTGGACACATCAGCAGAGCAATTACAGCTAGCGATGACCCACCTGGCACGCGCAACGGATCGCATTCTTTCCGGAGAACCAATCGAACATGGGCTGGACGAGGAGCTTCTTGCAGAGATCACCGGCGATGATGACTTCCCGATGATCGAAGCGACGAACAGAGCGATCCTTGACGGCTTTGGTATAGAGCTGGCCCCGGATACGGAAAACTCATTCTTTCTTTGCAATCTGTTCTCGCTCTACTGTGCGAAATAAACCGTAACGGGAAAAGAGGCCAATATGATTGACGACAGCGGTTACACCTATGTTCACGAACACCTGCATATTGATTTATCACCGCAAAAAGGTGACATCGACTGCAGGCTAGATCAGTACGATCTGATCAAAGAAGAGCTGTTGCAACTCAAGTTACGCGGTGTATTCAACATCGTAGAAGTGACTAATCGTTTTATGGGTAGAAATCATCATTTTATTGAGGATTTAGCGACTGATACCGGGATGAATATCTTGCTCTCTACCGGCTACTACATTGATGGTTTTTTCCCACCCGAATTGCACTCTCGGTCGGCGCGGGAGATCAGCCGCGAGATGGTGAGTGAAATCGAAAACGGCATTGCCGGAAGCGACTTGAAAGCCAGCTTAATCGGTGAAATCGGTAGCAGTGAGAACACGTTTACCGAGATAGAGAAAAAAGTATTTGAAGCCGCCGCTTATGCCCACCTGGAAACAGGGCGCCCAATCTCCACTCACCAGTCGATGAGTTCAATGGGCCGCCAGCAGGTAGTGTGGCTAAAGCAGTATGGCGTCAACATGAACAACGTGACGATCGGCCACTGCGATCTGAAAGACAACCTTGATGACATTGTCTGGCTCATCGATCAGGGCTGTTATGTGCAGTTCGACACGATCGGGAAAAATGACTATTACCCAGACACCAGACGTTTAGACATGCTGCAAGTGCTGTCTGAACGCGGTTATTTAGAGCGGGTCATGCTTTCCATGGACATAACCCGGCGGTCTCACCTTAAAGGAAATGGTGGTCTTGGCTTTTGCTACCTGATGGATGCATTCGTCCCCATGCTACGCGAACGTGGCATTAGCCAGCAAGAGATAGACACCATGCTAAAACACAATCCCAGTCAGCTATTTGGCTAAATAAAGAGGTTAGCGTATGAAACGAATCGGTATTGCGGGTCTGCAGCGTGAGCAGATAAAAGAGCAAATTGACGCCGCCGCCCCCGGTGTTTTTAACTGCCACATCCTGAACGACATGGATGCAGCCATGCAGGTGAAATCCGGCCAGCTGGATTATTACATCGGCTGCTGCAACACGGGGGCAGGCGCGGCACTATCGATGGCTATCGCCATCATTGGTTATCCGCAGAGCTGCACCATAGCCAAGCCGTCCATTCAGGCCAAGCCGGACGAAATCGAGCGTTTTGTCGATGAGGGAAAAGTGGCATTCGGACTTTCTATTGAGCATGTCGAACACGCTATTCCCATGCTCATTTCTATCCTCTCCAAGAAATAAGGACATTACATGGATGTTGTACATTTAGGGCTAGTTGCTTCGCTCTGCGCAATGACGGCAATAATTGCTAATATGAGCGCAGCAGTATTCCACGATGGTATCCGCCCCATTCTTCCTCAGCTCGTTGAAGGTAACATGACAAGGCGAGATGCGGGTTCTGTTGCATTTGGCTTATCTATCGGCTTTGTTGCCTCGGTGGGGATTTCATTCACCCTTTCGACCGGTTTACTCAACCCCTGGTTACTTTTTTTACCTACAGATATTCTGGGTGTGATGATCGGCAGTCGCGTACTGGCCGGACTGGCTGGTGGTTTGTGGGGGATATTGGTAGTCACATCGCTTACTGCAGTCAATACCGTATTGACCGGGTTGCCGATCGATGCATTAGGTGCACTGGCCGAGCTGGGTACGCCGGTAATGTCGGCATTTGCCTTGTTCCCGCTGCTTGCGATTTTCTATCAATTTGGCTGGCGCGCCGGGGCTGTGGCAGCAGTCGTCATTATCATTTCCCGCTTGTTGGTCATGAAATATACTGCGATCTATCCTGAATCCATCCAGATCTTCATTGGTATGGTCATGTTAGTCGCTACCGCAATCCGTAAAGATCTGACTGACAGGAAAAACGGGATATCACCACCCGATATGTCAGGTATGCACAGCCTGTTTGACGAGCGCACCAAGCGGATCGTCAAAAACCTGCCTTTCCTTGCCGTTACTGGTGCCCTGATTGCCGCAGTGGCGAACGCAGGTATATTTGCCGGCTCGGAAGTGTCGATCTACTCACTGGCCGAAGCGTACAAACTGACCGATCCGGTTGCTCATGATGCCGCGATGAAGCAGGTCGCTTTGTCTGAGTTTATGCGCGGTCTTGGTTTTATCCCGCTGATCGCGACCACGGCTCTCACGACAGGTGTTTACGGTGTCGTCGGAATGACCTTTGTGTTCGTTGCTGGCTACCTTGCTCCAAGTGTTCCTGTCGCAGCAGCATTGGGTGCTGTCATTATTTGTGCAGAAGTCTTCCTGCTACGCGGGATCGGCGGCTTCCTGGAGCAATTCCCGTCCATTCGAAATTCGTCAGACAACATTCGCAACTCAATGAATACCCTAATGGAGTTTGCATTGTTGATCGGTGGCGTACTGGCTGTGATGAAAATGGGCTCCACAACCGGATTCACCATCTTCGCCATCCTCTACTACCTCAACGAGGTTATGGGCCGACCAATACTCAAAATAGCAGCGCCTGCAGTTGCGGCCATCCTGACAGGCTTCATCCTGAACGTACTCTATGTACTGGGGCTTTTTGCAATTTAACCCAAAATAAGAGTTCGCCCACCTCCCCCTAAGCAACATCGGGCGGGCTCTTATCCTCTTAAGAAGGTTTTCTTTATGTTTCTGAATGCCTTAAAAAAGCAGAACCAGGCACTAATAGATACGGCTGCCGACTATTTGAGTAAAGGCCGGCTACTGCCTGATACCTATGTTATTGACGTTGATCAGTTCACGGCCAATGCGAAGCTCATCAAGGCCAGAGCAGACGAACTGGGTATAAAGCTTTATGCCATGACCAAGCAGATCGGGCGTAACCCAGAGCTTGCCAGGATATTGGTGGAAGAGTGCCAGTATCAAGGTATCGTCTGCGTGGATTTTAAGGAGGCTCGACAGCTTGCCCTGGCCGGAATCAATGTGGCTCACACCGGGCATTTGGTACAGCCGCCAAGCAGTATGGTTGCTGCGATGGTTGCAGATATCAGACCCGAGGTGATCACAGTCTACTCGCTGGAGAAGGCCCGGGAAATATCTGCAGCGGCAGTCAATGCGAACAGAACACAAGGGATTTTGCTTAAGTTTTACCGATTGGATGATCACTTATATGTGAATCAAGAATCAGGTTTTCCTTTCGAACTGCTGGAACAGGTTCTGGCTGCAATAACCGCTTTACCAAATCTCAAGCTCGTTGGTTTAACGCATTTCCCATGCTTCTTATACGACACTGAAACCAACACCACTCAGCCTACGGTGAATCTGATCACCTTGAGATTAGCTGCGAATAAGGCTGAATCATTGGGATATGACGTTGAACAATTAAACGGCCCATCGTCGACAAGCTGCGAAACACTTCCCATGCTGGCGGAGTTCGGCGGTACGCACGGTGAACCCGGGCATGCACTGACCGGTACGACACCCGCCAATCATGACGGCAGCCAGCCTGAAAAGATCTCGATGCTCTATCTTAGTGAGGTTTCACATCACTACGGGGAGCACAGCTACTGTTACGGTGGTGGTTATTACCGCCGGGGTAATCTTGTTTCGGCATTGGTTTGGCAAGATGAAGAAGAGCAAACGGGGCGGGAAATGATCGTGCCCGTTAGCAACGATGACGATTCAAGTATCGATTACCACCTGAAGCTTGAAGGGAAATTTGCCATTGGCTCGCCGGTCGTCATGGCGTTTCGCACCCAAATTTTCGTTACACGCAGTGATGTTGCGCTTATTTCTGGTATCTCGCAGGGCGCCCCGCGCTTAATGGGTGTTTATGACTCTTTAGGCAATGAGGTGTCGTATGGCTAGATTTATCGTGGTGGTTTTAGATGGTTTCGGCGTCGGCGAAATGCCGGATGTTACCGTGGTGCGTCCTCAGGATGCCGGCGCTAATACTGCCGAGAAATTGCTTAATCACTTTCCGCTTAAAACGTTACCGACGCTTGAAATGCTGGGGTTAGTCAATGTCGTGGGCGATACCAAATCGGTCATGAAGGCAAATCCCGGTGCGAACTGGGGCCAGGCATGGCTTGCGCATGAAGGCGGAGACACTTTCATGGGGCATCAGGAGATCATGGGCACCCTTCCCAAACCGCCTGTCGTCATGCCATTTCAGCAGTCGATTGATGCTATCGAACAGGCATTACTGGCAAAAAACTATCAGGTTAAGCGGCTGGAAAAAGATGGTTTGCAAGCCCTGATGGTAAATGATTGTGTCGTGGCGGGCGATAACCTCGAAGCCGATTTGGGGCAGGTGTACAACCTGACAGCAAACTTTTCTCAGATCAGTTTCGAGCAGGTCAGGCAGATTGGCCAGGTGGTGCGCTCGGCCAATAGTGTAGGCCGCAATATTGCCTTCGGTGGTTTTGTGAATTCAATGCAGCAAATCGTTGATGCCATCGAAACCAAGGCTGAACCAAATGGGGAAGTCAAATACATAGGCGTCAACGCACCAGATTCTGGTACTTATGACAACGGGTTTCAGGTGATCCATTTGGGCTACGGCGTAGATGCTGCCGCACAGGTTCCCCAAAAACTGAACGAAGTAGGTATTCACACTTACCTGTACGGCAAGGTCGCCGATATTGTCCAGAATGAAGCCGGAACCTCTTATCTTTCGGTGGTCGACACTGAGAAGGTGTTTGAACTGCTGCATCAGGATTTACAGCAGCATACAACAGGCTTCTTCTGCGCCAATATCCAGGAGACAGATTTATCCGGACATCTGCAGGACCCGCGTCAGTACTGGAAAATACTTGAGAAATCAGACAAGGGGCTTGAACAGGTCATCGCGCTAATGCAAAGCGATGATGTACTGGTGGTAATGGCTGATCACGGTAATGACCCTTTTATCGGCCATACCCGGCATACCCGGGAGCAGGTGCCCTTGCTGATATATCACAACCATACTCGCGGCGTTGAGCTGGGAACAAGAACCACACTTGCCGATGTAGGGGCGAGCGTAACGGCGTTTTTCGGGGCGGGGTTACCCGTAAGCGGGAGCTCGTTCTTATCTCTTATTAAATAGAATTGTGTAACAGAAAAAGGTCAGAGAATGTTTATCAGCCTTATAAACGCTATCAGATGCAACGTCTTTGCCAAGCTAAAAATTTAGTTCCTAATGATTTTTATTGGGAATAACACCTGGGCCTACGCCCTAATTTAATGCAACACCAATGACAAGGATAGAACATTGAAAACACATATTAAAGCAGTATCAGCTGCCGTCATTTTAGGATTGTCTTCCCCCGCGTTTGCCGCAGAGGGTGGGATGCAAGCTTTTCTTGATTCGCTGCGCGATTTTGAATCAGGTATTAATCCGGCGCTGGCTGGCTTCTACCTAGATAATTTAGATAACCCTGTCTACACCTACTCCAAAGTGACTAAGCCTGGTCGCCTGGTGCGAGATTGTTCTACCGGAACGATGATCTCGGAGCCAACAACCATCAACGGCTTTTTCACAAAGCTGGGAATTGACACCATTTATAACCCGCTGACCCCCAACGACAGCGCCATGTTCCGTTCTATGCAATACAACTCAATGAACGCATGGGGATTTATCGGGTATCAACTCGGTGAGGCCGTGCTGATTGATGCGGGTTACTATAGTCCGAAAGAAGTCACCATCGAAGGTAAAAACTATGACAGTTTCTACATGTTCGTTCCTGATTCCACCTGGATTGGCTGTAAAACAGAAGCGCTAGCTGAAATCGAAGGATCTGGCGGCAATCAAGTCTATGTCACGGATACTAACTTATGGGAAGGAACCTTTGTTGGTAAAAACGGCGTGAATTCGCTTGATGACTTGCGCACGCAGGCTAAGCAGGAGCTGGTAATACGTGATGCGATGCACTTTAACTACAAAGTGATGAGCAAGCTGCTCGCCGATGCCAACATGACATGGGCGCAGGCGCTGGCAAAAAGTTGGCCTGATAAAGACGAAAACGGCCAGCCAATCCAAGTGCAAGCGACTATGTCAGGTCTTCTGGCAGCCTCCCATCTTCGCGGGGCGTGGGGAACTGCCGCTTTGTTAACCAAAGACCAAATTACCTGTGATGAACTGGGTACCTGCATTACGAAATACGTGCACAAGTTCGGCGGCTACGACACCTTGTTCGATGTCCCTGGAAACAGCACAACACATGGCTCCACGTATAATGAAGTTTTGACCGCAGGATGGGGTAGTGACTTCGTGATCACCGGAGGCGGCAAAGACCAAATTCTACTGAATGAAGAAAAAGGCTCTGTCACAACGGTTGCAGATTTCACTGTAGGTGATGACCTGATTGTACTTCGAGGATGGCAGACACCTGATCCGCTGGCATCACTGACAATTTCAGACATGGCAGGTGATACCGAGCTACAATTTGCCGGACAGAGTGTCGTGCTAAAAGGCGTATCAGCCGCGGCAGTTACTGCAAATCCAGCAGCCGTTATCGCCAAGTCAGATACCTATGTTCTTGCATGGAATACCGGTAAGCAAGTGGTACAGGGCTTTGACCCGGCCGTTGACAAAATTGAAGGCAGTGCCGGCATCGGATTTAAACACCTCAAGGCCTACGAGACACCGACATCTATCATCATTGGTCCGCAAGCAGAAGATGGCGGGATCTATGCCTCTTACGAGCTAGTTGGTCTTACTCTTGCCGACATTAACGCTGAGATGTTTACCAACGTCACGGGTGGATATGATCGTCTTGGCTACATTGTTCCGCTCAACCACATTAACTGGGGTTGGAACATGGAATTGGTTGCCAACACTTTCGACACGGCTAAGACTGTTTTGACAGTACCAAGCAATCAGCCAGTGCCATTTTCTGCCGTCAAATTGACACAAGAAGGGGCTGACACGGTACTCACGTTGATCGAACCGTATGCAAAAGGCGACAAGAAAAGAATCGTACTGAAAAACACGGATGTTAAAACCTTGAGTGCATCAAATTTTGCAGGATTTAGCGGCAACTTCTCTGAAGTTACCACTGATATTTCAGTGATGTTTGAAATCAGTGCCACGGTCAACGGCGTTGGTGGTGTTATTTCCCCGACACCAGGTGCAAATGGTCTGCTAGAAGCCAAAGGCGGAACAGATTTTACCGTCAATTTCATTGCCGACAGCGGGTTCAAAGTGAAATCTATTGTGGTAGACGGTGTTACACAGCCAGTCGCTAACAGCTATACCTTTACGGCGGTCAGTGCTTCATCTGTATTGGTGGTTAGCTTTGAAGTTGGGCAATCGTCAACCTGTCCAGCACCATGGGTATCAGGTACGATCTACAACGGCGGTGATGAGGTGACTTATCAGGGTAATGTCTATAAGGCAAAATGGTGGACAAATAACGATCAGCCTGGTGCTGGTGGTCCATGGGCGCTCGTTAAGGCTTGTAGCTAAATAGATAATTTACAAAAATGGCAGCAGAGATGCAGCCTCTGAATATAAGTCCTCAGCCGAAAGGTTGAGGACTTTGTTTGTTTTGATTGCTCATAACAGACTTCGATTTCAATGTGTGAGAGTTGAGAAATCTATCGGCAGCTGGTTCACAATTCAACCCTAGCCTGTAGCACTTATTCTACTAGCTCAGCTCAAGTCCTGCACTTAAGTTAAGTTCAAAGAGAGCGATTAATAGAGGAGTGGTTCTCTTTTAACTCTGCATTTTGACGTGGTTTGGGTATAAAGCTAGTGCCTAAACACAGTGAATCTGATTGATTGAAACAGTTTAAGTCCGTCATCCCCGATAAAAAATCAATATGTTCAATCAATCATAATTAATGAGTCAAGGTACTAGTACTCATTAATTATGAATAGTTGAAGCACATAAACACGTCATCCCGGAATTGAGGAACGAGATATCCGGGATCCAGCTCTAGCGTGTGATCTTTAGATTCCGTATAAGTTCGTTCCTCACTTTACGGAATGACGAAGTTTGGTGACTGAACTTGTCAAAACTTCTGTGATGAAGTACTAGCTTATATATTGCAAGTGAGTGATATTACGACTTGCAGATATCAAAGAACGCTATTAAGCAGAGACAAACTTATGAATGGCACCAACCGCTCAGATATACAAGCAGGACTAGAGGTTCAAATTGTATTGAAAAAAGATCAACGTACAGGAAATCTCACCAGGGGAGTAGTGAAAGATATTCTAACCAAATCACCGACACACCCCCATGGTATTAAGGTTAGGCTAGAAAGCGGTGATGTCGGTAGAGTAAAAGAAATTTTAGATTAAGCATTAATGAGTGAAAACAGGTCATCTAACGATGATTTATTTTTCTGATATTGATGCTGAGTATTTACAAGGAGCTCCCACCATTTGACGAGCGACTAAGTGATAAGCCCAAAAAAAGGAGGTCTGTTAAACAGGCCTCCTTAATAGTTATTTGAATTATTTACTTAGCGTTATCGCCTGTTAGCCATGCGTTTGAATTGATGGCGACGGCCGCGAATTGTCATGCCCATACGGATGATATTTTCTGGTGGTGCGATACCACCATATCCACCATCACCGATATGAAGAATGTCAGCTCCCGCTCCTTTCGATGCCATCGCGACTTGCTCTATATAGCTCTCAGATGCACCTTCTTGAGATGTACCAATTGCTAATAGTCCAAGCATTCCAGCATTGTGAACAGCATCCATCATCTGATGGGCAATATCGGGTGAAACACTAGATGTTGTATAAGGGGCAGGGAACATCATGATGTCAGCACCAGCCTCTGCAAAATCGCTAACGATGTCTAAGTTATAGTCGTTTCCAACACCACCACCGTGCATCTTGCCTGCGATGATAACGATGTTCTGCGACACTTCACGACATAAGCGAATTGCATCAAGAATGGTTTCCTGTGACACATTCATTCCCGGGTTACCCGTCAACATAATGTAGTGCATGCCTAACTCAACAGCATACTCTACAGTTTCACGAGTCACTGAACGACCGACCTCAATATCAGTAAACCCGAAAGGTACCGGTTCTAGGTTACATCCGATTAGGCGGCCTGTTAAGTCGCGTATTTCCTCAATAGTGAAATGATCCTTAACACCATGGTTACCGGCCCCGGTCACTTCTGCTCGAGGGTTAAAGATATCCAGGCAGTTAAGGGTGATCATATCAGCACCGAATGCGGCCGCAATCTCTGCACCTGAGACGAGATCTAGGGGGGGAGCTATAGATACTACATTCTCAACCATCATGGTGCGACCTTCAGATTGCTTGATACATTCAACAATCTCGGCACGAGTCATGTTATTAACATCATGACTCGTTAAATCAAAAATACGCTTCTTCATTTCAGTTGCCCTATGCGTTGTTTAGCTGACGGTGAATAGCAATGATCTCATTTGCCATATCGCGGCATAACATAGCAGTCATAATGTGGTCCTGAATGTGAGTAAGAATAAGAGTCATTGTGACCTTACCTTCACCTTCATCGAAACCAATTAATCCTGTTTGCGTTTTGTGAACTTCAGTAAGCGCTTCTTCCGCTGCGACCAGCATCGCCTCAGAACGCTCAAAGTTACCGCCTCGAGCCTCTCCCATCGCTTGCATAACAGCTGAGCGAGCTTCACCAGCTTTGCAAAGTAGCGTCATCAAAAACTCTTCAGTAATATCTTCTTGAGTATTAATTTCGAAAGTCATGATTAAGCCTTTACTGGTTCAGCATTCGGTGCATCTTCAGCATTTGCGTGCTCTTCGATAAGCAATTGCTTTTCATGCACCTTGAAGAACGGATAGAAAACAACCATGCTCACAAGTACGCAGACCCCAACCAAAATGGCCGCTGTACCTGAGTTTGTCGCAATAACCGCACCGATAGGCGCAGGCATAGTCCACGGTGGAAGTGCAATGATCTTAGATACAATCTCAGTCTTAAAGGCCATCCACACAATACAGGTATTAATCATTGGTGAAAGCATCCAAGGAATGAAATAGTTCGGGTTCATTACAATAGGCGTACCAAAAATGACTGGTTCATTGATATTGAATGTGCCAGGAATGATTGACATCTTTCCGATTACATTCAGGTGGGTAGCCTTCGAGCGCATCATCAGAACCACAAGGCCCCAAGTACCACCTGCACCACCGACAAAGATAAAGAAATCAAGTATTGGGTTAACGAAAATCTTCGGAATCTCAGTACCTGCAGTTAAGGCTTCTTGGTTCATACCAAGGTTGACCAATAGGATTGGACCCAAGATACCACTAACAACAACAGCGGAACCGTGAATACCGGCGAACCAAAGTAGCTGAATCATAACAACGGCAAGTAGACATGCCAAAAATGAGTCTGATGCCGAGACTAATGGTTTGAATAACTCCATAACCGCAGATGGAATAGTCAGGTCATAGCTACCAAGCACTGCATTAAGACTTGGGATCAACACTGCGAGAATGACGATTGGAATTAGCAGGTCAAATGACGCTGCGATTTTTTCAGGCACAGCTTCTGGAAGTTTAAGACTGATCTTTTTATCACGTAAGAAGCGCTGTAGTTCCGGAACAAACAAACCAGCCATGATTGCGGTAAATGCGCCAGTACCACCCAGAAAAGCCGCTGGTATCACACCACCAACACCTTCAACGGATTGAAGAGGAGCTGCCGCCAAAAGGAAGGTGAATAATGATAGTAAACCAGAGTTTTGTGCGCGTAGCCCATAGGACTCAGCCAAACTAAAACCGATACCAAATGCGGCATAAATGGCGAAAATACCCATACTGATCTGGAACGGTATAAGTATATTACCTTGACCAATCATCTCCACAAGGGAGTGCCAGCCATTAAGGAAAAAGTTATCTCCCGGTGGTGGGCAAGCTAATACCAAAAGTAAAGAACCCACAATCAAAAACGGCATTGTTGCCACGAAACCATCTTTTATTGCATTGATATGTCGCTGGGTTGAAACCTTCGCGGCAACAGGTGCGACGACATTTTCAACGAAGCTCATAACACCATTAAGTACAGACATGAATTAACTCCTAATTACTTGTTATTCATCGATTGATAAAGATTAACTGCTTGATCCAGAACTACGTCACCTTTCATCATTCCGTAGGTCATCATGTCGATAAGGCCACAAGCTTTACCGTTTTCTTCAGCACGTTTCTTGAAATCTTCAAATTGGAATTTAACTTGCGGTGCAACCAAACAAACATCGTTTTCAGCCAGTGAAGCTTCAAATTCAGAAACTGAATAAGCATTAATCGAGCAATCAATATTTTGCTTATCAGCAGCTTCCCGCATTTTTTTTACAAGCATACTGGTTGACATCCCAGCAGCACAGCATAGAAAAATCTTCATACTTTTACCTTTTGAACTTATTTCATCCTGAAAATTTAGATGCTGATAATAATCTTCATTTAAGTGAAAATAATAGGGCAAACTCACATAATTCAAATGTTCATTTTTTTGATGATAAGAAAGACACTTATTTGCGACGCAATTAGAATTATCAATGGTTCTGTTGCAAACCAACAGCATGAGTTATGAACTTCGTCACTCTCCCTTAAAGATTATTTTTCACTATATTCGTGATTATTCTTCTTGCAAACTAAGCCAGCGTGAAGAGAGAGATATTTTCCAGAGCACGGTATCTATGGGTTATCAATTACCTACCTTATTGTAATATCGGTCTCATAAAATGAAACAGTTGTCATTTCTTCATGGAAAATCGATAAGACTTACATTAATGTCAAAGATAAGTGGAAATCATGTGACAGAGGCGAGGGTCAATTTGGTAATGGGTCTGGAAGGAATATTATTCCCTCATGGACTATTTATTATTGACAGACATCTCATTTGTGGTCGGCGCAAATTTACTCGACCCAACATAGGCGTATCATTTAAACATTCATAATAATGAAGGTTTTGATATGCCTAAAACATATATAAAAAAAGAAGGTGCCGCAGTTATCAATATTGCCCGATATCTGATGTCTCAAAAAGAAGGTGCTCGTTTACGTACCATTGATTCGCTGGCTGAAGAGTTCGAGCTGTCGGTTGGCTTAGTTCAAAAAGCCCTGAAAAAAATTGAAGCAGAAGGTGTGATAGCGCTTTCACGGCAAGGCCGTAATGGTACTTATATTTCTCGCCTAGACAGCGAAGAGATTATCCGTCTGGCGGGGCTTGGTAACGTTGTGTGTGCCATGCCGCTGCCTTACACCAAGCATTACGAGGGATTGGCCAGCGGATTAAAAGCCCAGATGGGCAGTTTGCCGTTGTATTTCGCTCACATGCGAGGTGCCGGGGTCAGAGCAAAATTGTTAAGCTCCGGCGTGCATGACATCGCCATTATGTCGAAGCTTGCAGCGCAGAATTATAGCGACGGTTTGACGGTTGCCGTTAATTTGGGAAAGAACTCCTATTCGAATGATCACCGGGTGATTTACCGTAAGGGCGAATATGATGCCATCCGCCGAGTTGGCGTTGATCCTGATTCTCCCGACCAGCAGATCCTGACCAGACAGGCTTTCCCGGATCAAGATATTGACATTGTCGAAATCAATTACGGTGACAGTTTGGTCCATTTGGCCAACGGTGATATAGATGCGGTGATTTGGCTGACGGAAGCCATAGACATGGATAGCTTCGGTCTGGCAGAAAAGTCACTGAACCATATCCCCGAGTGTGAAATGGCCTCTGAGGCGGTACTACTGGTCCGAAATGAGGCTGTGTACATTAAAACACTCTTGAGAAACCTAATAGACAGGGATGCCC
Source organism: Photobacterium lipolyticum (assembly GCF_003026475.1). GTDB lineage: Bacteria > Pseudomonadota > Gammaproteobacteria > Enterobacterales > Vibrionaceae > Photobacterium > Photobacterium lipolyticum. Next base: position 535,910 of record NZ_PYMC01000002.1, on the reverse strand, counting down.
TGATCACTCACCAGGAAAAAGTCGTGGCAGGCGAGATAACACCGAGTTATTAGTGAAATAAACTGTGGTGGAATAATAGACCAATATGATTGACGACAGCGGTTACACCTATGTTCACGAACACCTGCATATTGATTTATCACTGCAAAAAGGCGATATCGACTGCAGGCTGGATCAGTACGATCTGATCAAAGAAGAGCTGTTGCAACTCAAATTACGCGGCGTTTTGAACATTGTAGAAGTGACTAATCGTTTTATGGGCAGAAATCATCATTTTGTTGAAGGTTTGGCAAGTGATACCGGAATGAATATTTTGCTCTCTACTGGTTACTACGTTGATGGCTTTTTCCCGCCCGAGCTGCACTGTCGGTCGGCACGGGAGATCTGCCGCGAGATGGTGGGTGAAATCGAAAACGGCATTGCCGGAAGCGACTTGAAAGCCAGCTTAATCGGTGAGATCGGCAGCAGTGAGAACAGGTTTACCGACATAGAAAAAAAGGTATTTGAAGCCGCCGCCTATGCCCACCTGGAAACAGGGCGGCCAATCTCCACTCACCAGTCGATGAGTTCAATGGGCCGCCAGCAGGTAATGTGGTTAAAGCAGTATGGCGTCAATATGAACAAAGTGACAATTGGCCACTGCGATCTGAAAGACAACATTGATGACATTGTCTGGCTTATTGAGCAGGGCTGTTACGTGCAGTTCGATACGATCGGGAAAAACAGCTATTACCCAGATACCAGACGTTTAGATATGCTTGATGTGTTGTCTGACCGCGGTTATTTAGAACGGGTCATGCTTTCCATGGACATAACCCGGCGGTCTCACCTTAAAGAAAATGGCGGCCTTGGTTTTTGCTACCTGGTGGATGCATTCGTCCCGATGCTGCGCGAGCGTGGCATTAGCCAGCAAGAGATAGACACCATGCTAAAACACAATCCCAGCCAGCTATTTGGCTAAATAAAGAGGTTAGCGTATGAAACAAATCGGTATTGCGGGTCTGCAGCGTGAACAGATAAAAGATCAAATTGATGCCGCCGCCCCCGGTATTTTTAATTGCCACATCCTCAACGACATGGATGCAGCCATGCAGGTGAAATCCGGCCAGCTGGATTATTACATCGGCTGCTGCAACACGGGGGCGGGCGCAGCCTTGTCGATGGCAATCGCTATCATCGGTTACCCGCAGAGCTGCACCATAGCCAAGCCGTCCATTCAGGCCAAGCCAGACGAAGTCGAGCGTTTTGTCGATGAGGGCAAGGTGGCTTTCGGACTTTCCATTGAGCATGTTGAACACGCCATTCCCATGCTTGTTTCTATCCTCTCCAAGAAGTAAGGACATAACATGGAGGTTATGCACATAGGTTTAGTCGCACTGCTCTGTGCCATGACTGCAGTTATCGCCAACATGAGCGCCGCAGTATTCCATGATGGGATCCGCCCCATGCTTCCTCAGGTTGCGGATGGGAATATGACAAGGCGCGATGCGGGCTCTACCGCATTTGGCTTATCTATTGGTTTTGTTGTCTCGGTGGGGATTTCATTCACTCTTTCGACCGGCTTACTCAACCCCTGGTTGTTGTTCTTACCAACAGATGTTCTGGGCGTGATGATTGGTAGTCGGGTACTGGCCGGACTGGCCGGTGGCTTGTGGGGGATCTTGGTGGTCACATCGCTTTCGGCGGTTAATACCGTATTGACCGGGTTGCCGATCGATGCATTAGGTGCCCTGGCCGAGCTGGGTACGCCGGTGATGTCGGCGTTTGCTCTGTTCCCGCTGCTAGCGATTTTCTATCAGTTTGGCTGGCGAGCCGGGGTGGCGGCAGCCGTTGTTGTTATCATTTTCCGCTTGCTGGTCATAAAATATACTGCGATCTATCCTGAACCGGTTCAGATCTTCATTGGTATGGTCATGTTAGTGGCTAGTGCTATCCGCAAAGATCTGTCTGACAGGAAAAACGGTATGGCACCACCCGATATGTCAGGTATGCACAGTCTGTTTGACGAACGTAAAAGACGTATCGTCAAAAACCTGCCTTTTCTTGCCGTTACCGGTGCCCTGATTGCCGCAGTAGCGAACGTCGGTATTTTTGCTGGTTCGGAAGTATCCATCTATTCACTGGCCGAAGTGTACAACCAGACAGATCCTATTGCTTATGATGCCGCGATGAAGCGGGTAGCACTGTCTGAGTTTATGCGCGGTCTCGCATTTCTCCCGCTGATCGCGACCACGGCTCTTACGACAGGGATTTACGGTGTCGTCGGAATGTCTTTTGTGTTTGTTGCCGGCTACCTTGCTCCTAGTATTCCGATCGCCGCGGCATTGGGTGCCGTTATTATTTGTGTTGAAGTCTTCCTGCTACGGAGGATCAGCGGCTTCCTGGAGCAATTCCCGTCCATCCGAAATTCCTCAGACAACATTCGCAACTCAATGAATACCCTAATGGAGTTTGCATTGTTGATCGGTGGCATACTGGCTGTGATGAAAATGGGCTCCACAACCGGATTTACTATCTTTGCCATCCTCTATTACTTTAACGAGGTTATGGGCCGACCTGTACTCAAAATAGCAGTTCCGGTAGTTGCGGCCATCCTGACAGGTTTCATCCTGAACATACTGTATGTATTGGGACTTTTCGCAATTTAACCCAAAATTATTAGCATTAATATATTCATTGACCTACAAATATTAAACAATGGTCCTTTTTGAAAGAATGCAAATTTTAACGGGGAGGGATAGGTGTGATCCCACCCCGAGGCAACATACAATTCCCCCTTAGTTCAGTTGGTAGAACGGCGGATTGTTACGTTAATCCGTATGTCGCTGGTTCAAGTCCAGCAGGGAGACCCAGATTTAAGAAAACCGCTCGTAAGAGTGGTTTTTTTATACCTGCCGTTAACTCAATCATGATTCAGCAATATCAATGACCTACAATTAGTCAATAAACCGTTATGCGGATAAGTAGCTAATAATCTAAGTTATAAGGAGATAATAATGGAATTTTTATTACTGGGACTGTTCCTGTTTATCGCGATCCATCTCTTGCCCACGATGGCAGGGCCTCGGCAGCAGCTGATTGCCCGGTTGGGCAGAATGCCCTACTTGGCGTTATTTTCCATTATATCGGTGATTGCCTTACTGCTGATCTTCCACGGTTTTGCTCTGGCCCCCAAAGATCAGCTGTGGGCGCCGCTGTCTTTTTCCCGGCCCCTTGCCCACGCTCTGATGCCCGTTGTTTTTATCTTATTAACCGCGGCCTATTTAGATACCCATATCCGTGCCAAGCTAAAACACCCTATGTTGATCGCCATCTGCCTCTGGGCCTTCGTTCACTTGCTGGCTAATGGTGATCTGGCTTCCACTCTGCTATTTGGCGGTTTCTTTGTTTATGCCCTGATCGATATCTATAGGGCTAAACCAAGAAGTAGCCTGGTGCCGAGGGGAAAACCAAAGGCGCGGTTTGATGTCATCGCTGTGGTGGTTGGATTGATCCTCTTTGGCCTGGTACTACGTGGTCATCAGACCCTGTTCGGTGTGGCTGTTATCGGCTGATCTTCAAGTACAAAAAAGGCCGCTTTGAGGAGTTCTGTTTTATTGATTAGATAATTATTGGATTTGGTTTTAGGCTTGCAACAGAATTTCATCATAATGAGATTTTACGCACTGATATTTTTATGATTTTAGTTAATCATAAAAAAATGCTATTTTTGCAGTTTTTTTATGAGTGAGCATGACCATCCAACAAGTACCTAATTTTAATGAAGCGCTACTGTCCAAACTCGTGACGCATTTTGGTGTCACTCGGCACGTCAAGGACGGCGGTTATATTTTGCCGGATGGCCGTTTACTGAATTTGCAACGTTCAGACATGGAGAACCGCCAGTTCCATCGAGCGGTAGCAGCACTGATGCCTGAAGAGATGATTGGTATCATCGATGAAATCACCATTGTAAACCTCATGGCATCGACCGGGGCAATCCGTTATGAAGCGAGAGGGCGGGTGCATGTAGCGGTAAAACCGACTCAGTTACAACGGCGTAAATTGTTCGATATCATGAAATACAGTGTACATAGTTACCGTGTGTTAGTGTCTGATCTAAACGGTGCCACGATCGGCGATCAAATGTTTCAGTCACCTCATGCTCACGAACTGCTGGATTTTTTTAACCGATGTTTTAGCAGCGCTCAGAAACAATATCGTGATGACGAGTTTTACCTTAGCAAAGAGCTGGATGATTACATCTTTACGTTCCGTCCTGAACAACGCCAGATCGGCCGTTATAAATCAAGCACAAAGACATTCACTATTCTGCCCGAATTCGAAGGATCGCTTGCCATGTTCAAACAGCAAGTCACAAAGCGACAACAGCAAGAAAGTGTTATCGTGTAAGTGGTTCATTGTCATGTTTCTAAGCAACTGCAGAAACGGAATGTCACTTTCCCGCGCTTGCCGAAGTTTAACGTCCATTGTTATCTCCTGAAAGGCTAACGAAGCAGCCTTTGGTAAGGTCTGGTATTTTACAAGATCTACCGCTCTATCAAGCTTATTATGGTCCCAATCAAAAAGATACGTTTTCAATTTTTCAATAACTTAAAGAGCCAGAATACCTCCTCTGTTCACAAACTAAATCCATCGGCAGTAATCAGCAAGTAACCAGCAGTTTTTGGCTAGTTATCTTCCTGTCCGTCATCCAAGATAGACACCAACAAGCTGCTTTTTAGTGTGTATTGACATTGGGTAACTGATGTCGATGAACAAAAAAAAGATGAAGGATAATATCAATAAAAATCAGATGGATAAGTGCGGCTGTTGTTGTTTTACTACGGTCGAAGTCTATCCGTTTTTATCAGTATATTGTGATCTTGTATAAGGGATAAAGATGCTTACTGGATATTGGTCTGTGGACGTGTTTATTATTGCCAACCTGTTGCTATGGGGGATTGTGGCCGTCATTTTTGGCTATCAACATACAGCGGGCGGTGGAATGCTCAATGACCAATCAAATAATAACGATCGAAGAGGTTAGTCATGAATACCAAAACATTAGGTTATAGCACCATGATTGTATCGGCAGCCCTGATGGGCTGTGTCGGATTGTTTGCCCGTAATATCAACACCAGCGGCGATGTTATCGCCTTTACCCGAATGACGGTAGGTGCCATTTGTGTCTTTGCTCTGATGCTTCATCAGGGGAAAACCATGCTCATCAAGTCAACTAAATTAACACCGTCAGTCATTGCCAGCGGGGCTTGTTTAGGGCTTTGCTTAGCGGCATATGTTTCATCAACGCAGCACACAACACTGGCCAATGCGGTATTCCTTATTTATACCGGCCCTGTATTCTCAACCATACTGGCGGCTATTTTCCTGAAGGAAAAAATATCAAAACTGACAGCCGGCTTACTCACCGCGGTTTTCATCGGCTGTTTATTCATTATCGGCATCATTAATTATGATTCGACAAGTGGATTAACCGTGTCACTCTCCTTTTCGAAAGAGAATTTTATTGGTGACATGTTAGGTTTGGCATCCGGGGTTGGCTACGGTCTGTATCTGTTCTTCAGCCGCTACCGTACCGATGTCAGCTCTGACTCTCGTTCATTCTATAACTTCTTATTTGGTGCAGTTGCCATTGCACTTTGTTTTACCGTTAACCCGCCGTCACTTGCGAAGATGGATACCAGCTCTTGGGTGTGGTTGATCTCGATGGGCTTTTTCATTGGCTTTGGCGCGTTGTCACTGCTTACCATTGCCGCTAAGCACCTGAAAGCCGCCGAGCTCGCTTGTGTCTCTTACTTTGAAACCGTGGTTGGCGCAGGTATTGGTATCAGCATGTTTGGCGAATCGCTTACTGCGCTGCAAACACTGGGAGGGATCCTTGTCATCGCCGGTGGTATGGGTGAAATCGTGCTATCGATGGCGAAAAAGCACAGCAATGCCAAACAAGCTAAAGCCACCACCCAACAATAACCACGGAGGTTACGATGGCCATCTTATTAAACTGGGCGCTGCTAATTGCCACTGTGATCATCATGATCGGCTTAGCACTGTACAGTAACAAGATTGTGCATTCGAGTAAGGGTGAAGGTGGTTTTCTATTGGCAGCTAACAGTTTGGGGCCCTTCATTGGAGGGGCCACCATCGTGGCGACAGGCTTTTCTGGCTGGGGATTTATGGGCTCGCCAGGTGTTGCCTATAAATACGGTGCCATCGAGCTGCTTGGCAACTTCTTTTTTGCCCCGGCAATGGTTTTTGCTGTTCTGTTCTGCGCCCGTTTTCTTCATCAAAAAGCGCAGCAGATAGGTAGCCTAACGCTACCGGAATACGTCGCCCGCAGTCATGAAGGTCCCGATTCGGTCAAGCGAATCACCCAAGCCTTTGTGGCGATAATCACCATTGTCCTGCTGCTGGTCTTTCTGGTGGGTCAGATTAAAGCATTAGGCTTACTTGCCGCTCCCTGGCTCGGTATTGAACAAAATACGGCATCGCTGCTAATGATTGCGATCATTGTGGTTTATACCTCAATTGGCGGGTTGGCAGCGGTCGCATTTACCGATGCTTTTATGGTTGTCGGGATGTGCATTTCGGCCCTGGTTATTGTCTGGACAATTTTTACTGATATGCCTGTTGCAGAGCTGTTAGATAGCCTTAATGCTATCGATCCCGATCTGTTAGCCCCAAGCGATTCCGGGCCTTATGGATCGTCGGTATGGCACGTGCTGATGGTATTGCCCTACGCGTTTATTTACAGTGCCACCTTACCCTATATGTCTGTTCGTTTTATGGCATTATCATCCAAAACCAAATTACACCATATTGCAGCCTACATGACCCCGATGGCTTGCTTACTGAGCTTGGTACCGATTGCAGGGCTTTATACCCGAGTTAAAGTACCTGGACTTGAAAACCCAGATCAGGCAATGCCGACATTTTTAACTACGTTCCTGTCGCCAACCGTCTCAGCGGTGGTGACTTTATTTATTCTCTTTGCGATGAAATCAACCACCAATTCGGTCTTACACTCGATTGCCGGCTCGGTGTCTCATGATCTGCGTCAGGCTATCTGGCCCAATTGTAAGCTCTCCGATAAATCGCTGTTGCATCTGAACCGTTTTGCCGTTTGGGTATTGGGCGGAGCGGGTTTCGTTATTATGTTATATGCGCCGCCGTTTATGCTGTCGATGCTGGCTATTTTAGGTTCAGGTACCCTGATGGCGGCTTTGGTTGCCCCGACACTATTGGCTCATTTTATTCCTTCTAACATTTACGCAGCGTTATTCTCTATAGTGATTGGTTTCGCGACGGGATGTACGCTTTTCCTTCGTTTTGATCTTGGCTGGGTTGAAGCACCAATGTACGCTTCAATATTGGCATGTTTTTCTTATTGGGTTGTTGCCAAAGCATTTCAACTTCATTCTATAGAACGCGATATTATTTCACGTTAATTTAAATAATACTGAATGAGTAGCAGTAAATAATGGCTGGGAATTTTAAATACCAGCCATTATTAATGGAAGCATAATTCACTCAATAAACAATCACGACATATATGGGTAATTGTTATTCGTGTTCATCAGTTGATTTTGTAATTGCCCTTCAATAGAACGATGCTGCCCTATATTTTTTCGCATATCAATATGGCTTGAACGATATTCTTTTGGTGTCAGTTTTAGTAAGCATTTGAACTTGGAATTAAAGTTTGAGAGTGAAGAAAATCCCACTTCTGCACCAATGTGAGCAATGCTCCAGTCAGTGATCACTAAATAACGTGCCGCCTGACGCACTCGCTGTTCAATAATATACTGGCGAAAAGTAATTCCCATATTGGCATGAAAAAACCGCGAGAAGGTGCTCTCGGCCATATGTAATTGATCGGCTACGATTGATACAGATAAAGGTTCAGCTAAATTATTGGCAATATACTTTAAAGCAATCTGTACCCGCTCTTCGATTCGCTGGCTATTTTTTATCTCAAAATTGTCAGCGAGGAAGGTCGTAGTCGGTTGTACATGAGACAGCTTATCAAGCAAGCTCAGTAGGTTCAGTACCTGCGAAAATTCAAACGTGTTTTCCAGCATCTTTAAAAAGGTGTAGATTTCTGAATTTGCAGGAATATCAAACAACATACCGCTACGTGATTGATCTAACATTTTTTTTATATTGCTAAATTGCACGCTGTCAACAAATGTCTGCCCCAGTGCATTTAAACGGAAGTGAAGTTCATCACAGCCATGCTCAGCACCGTCCTCGAGCGGGCCTAATACTATACGGAAAGGATTAAACGGCGCTAGTAATACTAGCTGGCCGGGCTTAAGATCATAGTGTGACGTACCTAAGTGCAACGTACATTTACAATGGCGTGGCCAGACCAGAATGTAATCTGCTGCAAAAATCATATGCTCTGTTTCTTCTACCTCTTGAATATCAAACATAAGAAATTCAGGTGTATTGGCTTTAATGCGCTGATACATATTCTTTCCCTCGCTCTACCTCCTTGCATGGTCGCTTTAGACTACGGTAAAAACCACATTGGAAATTTAGAAACGTGATATCAAACCACATAAATGCTACCTATCAGTATGCCTGTGTGACATACAGGTGATTTATGTTTATTCTGTCGCTAACAGGGCATAGATCACATTTTAATAAGGTTCAATAACCACCTTTTTGCTATATCAGCAAATGAAAGCATAGATCAGCCATTTGTCAGCATTAAATGACTATATTTCGTCACGCTGACGCGGCATATTATAACCATTGAAGAGCAATAATATTCCAGGCTCATCAAGCATAAAGATTAATTTTATATCGTTTTTATATGTAGGTATCAATCATCTAATTATTAATTAAGAAACTAGAAAGGGTTAAATATAGCTATCAGACTTGCTTATGTTTTTTGGAAAGATGGTTATTAATATACCTGTTTAATTGTTCATGTTAATTCTCTTGGAGATTATGTAATGAGTGTTTCCAACGATCTATATCCAAATGCTTCAGCGCCTCTTGAAAGAAAAGACAGTGGCGTTCCATATGTTCGTCCTGGCCTTCACGTTGAATCTTATAATGACTTCGATCCTCTACGTCATGTAATTGTTGGTATTGCCGATAACCAGCATATTCCAGAGGCATGCCCGGCAAGTAATGAAAAGATCCCTGCGGACTCACCGATGCGCGGAGGGAAAGCAGGGCGTCGGACTCAAGAGTCTATTGATCGTGCAAATGAATGTTTAAACGGCTTTGCCAAGCAACTGGAAGATCGTGGAATTATTGTTGACCGTCCGGGAGCGGTTGATTGGCACGAGCGTATTACTACGCCAGATTTTACCATCAGCTCTGGTTTTGGTGTCATGCCCCCACGAGACTGCTTGCTAACCATGGGTAAAAGCATACTGATGGCACCGATGAGCTTCCGCAGCCGTTATTTTGAATATCTCGCTTATGTTGATTTACTGCGCGAATATTTCGAATCAGATCCTGAATGCTTAATTGAACAAGCGCCACGTCCTCGTCTTTCTGATGATAGCTTCCGCATGGATTATGTTGCCGCTTATGAACATCTTTCTGATGCAGAAACCATGGCCCGTTCGCTTCGTAAAGAATACAGTACCAAAGAGACTGATATTCTTTTTGATGCCGCTGATATCATGCGCTTAGGTAAAGATATCTTTGTTCAGCATGGACTGACAACGAACTTAGCCGGTATTCGCTGGATCAAACGTCGTTATGAACCTCAGGGCTATCGTGTTCACACCTTAAGCTTTGAAGATAACCACCCAATTCATATTGACGCAACATTCTGTCCGCTTCGCCCGGGACTCATGCTGCTTAACCCCAATCGCCCATTGTTCAAAGGCCAACGTGAAATCTTTGAAAAGAATGACTGGCAAATTGTTGAAGCGGTTAACCCAGCTTGGGATAACCCACCGCCACTATGTTATTCAAGCACATGGCTATCAATGAATACACTGATCCTTGACCATAAAACCGTGTGTGTCGAAGCATCGGAAAAAGCCCAGCAAGAGCAGTTTGATAAGCTTGGTTTTGAAGTTGTTCCTGTTGATTTGCGTGACGCTTATGCCTTTGGCGGGGGCTTACACTGTGCAACTGCAGATGTTTGGCGTGAAGGTACGTGTGAAGATTACTTCCCGAATCAATTTGCAGGGGCGCACGATATCAGTCACTGGGAATACTAATAAATTATAAAGCGTCTCCTTTAGGATATTCTATTGGATGGGAATAATCCTAAATATCGACAGAATCCGGGATCAATTTTGCTCCCGGATTTTTATTTTCAGGGGCTGTAATTACGAATAATTAATACGGTTGCATAAGCATCACAAGTTCTGGCTTGAACACGCTACCACCGTCCGTTCACGACCAAAAGCAGTCATGTTTACCTATATAACAACCTTACGTTCTCCGCAAATAACGATGACAAGCAATCCGTCTGGGATTACGTTTGTAGTGGGTCTGGGGCATGCTATGGTTATTATAAGTGGTAGGGAGTTCTTGCGTCATATGACTGACGAAGGCGTTTGGGAAATGACCTTGTTCGATTGTCATACCGAGGACGGTACCCGTCTGTCATTCACCTGAATGATTACGTGTTTTTGAAAGAATGAACATTAACCAAAGGACAAGACGATGACAAAGTTAGTAACTCATATTTCAGTCGGTGCTCCCGATCCAGAACTAAAGACGTCTCCTATTCTGGAAGAAGGGGATGAAGAGTTTGATGTTCTGTCACAGGAAGTGGAAGATTTGCCGCAGTGCTATTTTAATAATGTTGCCTATGATGATGGCACTTATGTTTGTAGTGGTAGCGGTGCGCTTTTGCATTGTGAAAAAGGATTGTGGGTAAGAGAAAGCGGTTGTGATCCCGATAACCCTTGATATCAAGGCTTCAAAGTTCTCACCGTCACCCGCTTGCCGTCTTCGACCTCATCGCTGGGGTGGTTGATGACAGCTTCCCCCGCGGTTACACCTTCTATGATCTGGGCTACCAGGCCATTACGCTGGCCGACCTTAACGACTTGCAGCCTGGCACGGTGGTTTTCCATTGCGAACACTGCCCAACCGTTTTTATAACGGAACAGGCTGCTGGCAGGCACCTGCAATACATCCTCCTGATGCCACAAAATAAAGCGCGCCTCAACACGGTAACTGTCGCCTAACCTTTGCCATTGCTCGGCAGGTGAAGTGAAATCGGAAATGATTAAGACCCGTTGCTCTTCCACGCCCAGTGCAGAGATTTTGGTAAAACCGACCGGCTCGATAATACGCACAGTGCCTTCCAACGGATGTTCGCCCCCCCAGCGTTCCAACAGTACTTTCATTCCCGGCTTGATCTTTACGGCATCGGCAGAAAGGACATCCACTTCAATTTCCAGCGCCGAGGGGTCGCCGACCTCCAGCAGGGGATCGCCGGTCCGCACCGGACCCTCGCACTCATGCGCAACCTTGAGGATCCGCCCGCTGACAGGGGAGCGAATCGGCACTCGCTCTGCCGTTGCACTATCGGAGGTTGCCGCCGAATACCGCAAAGCCGTGCGCGCAGCTTCGAGTTCATATCGGGCCACTTCAACATTGAAGTCAGCCGAGCGCCTGACGGCGGTACTGGTCTGCAGCCTGGTTTCGGCCTGTTCGAAAGTCTCATGTGAAATAACCCCTTTGGCCATCAAAGGTGCAAGCCGTTTAAGTTCATTATTCGCCAATTTTTCAGCGGCGGCGGCGGCACGTGCCTGCTCCTTGCTGGCATCCAGCGCCGATCCGGCCGCTGCTACTCGGGCCTCGGCCTCGGCTCGGCGGCGCGGATCGAGCACCTGTGATGCCAAAGGCGTGATCCCCAGCAAATCCTGATGCTGCTCAACCGGATCACCGACATTCAGTTCCACGCGGCAGGCAACACCGTCCACCGGTGCCGAGATTACATAACGATCAATCACCCGGGTGCGGCCTTCTTCTTCAATAGTGATGGTCAAAGGCGCACGCCTGACCGCGACGGTTTCAATCAGCGCCGGCTGCGGCCAGAAGCCCCAGATCAGCAAGCCAAGGATCAGTACGACGAACAGTATGATAACGGGATGTTTTTGCAACATAGTACGCATCAGCTTACTCCTTGGTTTTAAGAACGGCCACCATGTCAAGACGGGCCAGGTTACGCCAGATCATCACGGCAGAGATAAGGTATGAAACAATCACCACCAGGGCGGCAAACGCGTAGACGTTCATGCCCAAAACCAGTGGGATGCGATACAGATCGGAGTCAAACTTAAATGCCAGGTAAGCACACAGGCCATGGCCGATAAGCAGTCCGATCGGTATGGCCAGCAATGTCAGCAGCGCCAGCTCGCCCAGCAGAATATAAGCTATCTCACTGCGCTGAAAACCCAGTACCCGGAGGCTGGCCAGTTCGCGGTTGCGTTCCGACAGTGCAATGCGCATGCTGTTGTAAACCACGCCAAAGGCGATGCTGCCGCCGAGCATGGTGGTGATAAAGGTAAAGAACAGAATGGTCTCTTCCATGGTTTTGTAGAAAGCCTTGATGGCAGATTTTTGCTCGACCACGCCGGCAATGCGCGGCATCTCCTTAAGCTCGGCATACACCTGACGCTGGTAGCGCAGGTCGACTTTTAACCGGGCACCGTTGATGGTATTACCTTCTTTGAGTAATCGGTTCAGGGCAGACTGCTGCATGTAGGCATTCACTCCCAGGTATTCTTTGGCGGTACCGACCACCGGCACCCGGACCGTGGGACGGTTGCCTTCCAGAACTTCAACAGTAAGCATGTCTCCGGGCCGGATCTGCAGCAGTTCGGCCAGGTAATCGGTGAGGATGACACCTTGTTGCGGCAGATTGATAACCTTAAGCTCGGTATCAAGCAGCCGCATCAGTTTGCCGCCCGGCGGAATACCCTGCACCGAGGTGCGATAAAAACGGTGCTCAAATTGCAATTTCGCCGCTACCGCACGAAAACCTTCGGCATGGTCCACCCCCTGCAGACTCTGCAGGGAATAGAGCGAGCGCTGAGACGTCGGCTCGGTATAAATGGCAGTAATATCGCTGCGCTGGCTCAGCCCGTAGTGTACCTCAACCATGTGATCGATAGCCCCTTCCTGAAAACCGCCAATCATCATGGTTGCGCCGGCCATACTGATCCCCAGGACCGTCAGCAAAGATTTGAGCGGACGGCGTTCAATATGGCGCAGGATCATCCGTGTCGGCTGCGAAAACCAGCGTTGCAATCCCAGGCGTTCCACCAGCGTTGGGTGAAAAATCGACGGTGGCTCCGGTCGCATGGCTTGAGCAGGAGGCAGCCTGGCGGCACGGTTAACGGCATACAAGGTGCCGAGGATGGCAACTGCCATGCTTATCGCGGCCGCGGCAACAATCACCTGGGGCCTGAGCACATAGATCATAAACGGCAGACTATAGAAGGTCATATAAATGTTACTCATGCCCTTGCCCATCCAGATCCCAAAGCCGATACCGGCGAGGATGCCGAACGACACGATGACCAGCACCAGCTTGGTGTAATGCAGCCCGACAGCAAAGTCGCTGTAGCCAAATGCCTTGAGCACGGCGATCTGCTCGCGCTGCAAGCTGATCAGGCGGCTGGTCACGATATTGAGCAAAAACGCGGCCACTCCGAAAAAAATAATTGGGAACACGGTGGCAATGGTTCGCTGCTGTTTAAGCTCTTCGGACAAGAAACGGTGGGAAAGCTGGTCCTCGCGGGCTATAGCACCTGTTCCGCCATAGGGTTTCAACAGTTCATCGAGACGGTCGATAACCGCCTGTGCATTGGTGTGCTTGCTAAGGGTGAGGGTAACATCATTGAACGCGCCGTCCATGTCATAAGCCGTCGCCAGGGGTTTTCGCGCCATCCATAACACGCCGTACCTCAGATAATCAGGAAACATGGCGCCCGGAGCGATCTGGTAGATATACTCCGGGGACAGAACATGGCCGACCACGGTGAGCGTTTTACGCCGCCCGTTAATGGTGGCGCGCAAATGGGCGCCGGGTTGCAGATTATGGGCGCGGGCGAATTCTTCGCTGAGCAGCACTTCTCTGTCGTGTCCCGGCTCAAGCAGCCGTCCCTTGCGCAGGTAGATCCGGTTTAGCTGGCCCGGGCTGTTATCGGGCAATGACAACAGATGCCCGCTGACCGGATCATCAAAACCTGCCATATCAAGATTCACATAAGCCACCACCCGGGTTTCCACCCTGTCGACGCCGGGAATCGCTTCAATGCGGCTTACCAGCGACAGCGGTGCCCGCTTGAGGGTAGCGAACACATGGGCAAAGGAATGGTTGCGGTAATAGGTTTCACGGGTCTGATACAGGGAATCGAGGGTGCTCAAAGACATGATGAAGATACTGACGCCGCCGACAATGACCATCGCAATGGCCAAGGCCTGCATCCGCATGGCCCAGAGCTCTCGCCAGAGTTTTTTATCGATCGCCTTCATCGCCGCGTCACCATGTTAGTTCACAGGGGGCCAGGCGGGTCTTGTTGATCTCAACCCTGCTGATCAGCCCGTCGGCCAGATGGATGACGCGATCCGCCATTTGTGCAATACCGGCGTTATGGGTGATGACGACCGTGGTAGTACCTAGCTCCCGGTTAACACGCTGCAAGGCTTCAAGTACCACAATCCCGGTTTCGGAATCCAACGCCCCGGTCGGCTCATCACATAACAAGACTTCCGGTTGTTTGGCAATCGCGCGGGCGATCGCCACCCGCTGCTGTTCTCCCCCGGATAGCTGGGCCGGGAAGTGATCCAGTCGCTCACCCAAGCCGACCAGTTGCAGCGCCTCATCCGGTTTCATTGGCGACTGGGCAATTTCGGTCACCACGGCCACGTTTTCCCTTGCCGTAAGGCTGGGGATCAGATTGTAAAACTGAAAAACAAAACCGACGTGGTAGCGCCGGTATTCCGTCAGCTCGCTCTCGACGGCCCGGGTCAGATCGCGGTCGGCATAAAACACGTGACCGTCAGTCGGTGTATCCAGTCCGCCGAGAATATTGAGCAGGGTCGACTTACCGCTGCCCGAGGCCCCCAGCAGCACAGTAAACTCCCCCCGATACAAATCCAGATCCACCCCGCGCAGAGCACGTACCTGTACCTCACCCATCTGGTAAACCTTGGTGACGTTATGGACATGGAAAACAACATTTTCGCCGAGTGCCTCATGGGGGGGCCGATCCGCTGACATAACATTTCTCCACTAATGCTTTGTTCAGTATAGCCATTTTCCACAGGCAGCAGACTTAATCCCAGGCTGAATCTCCCTCCACTTTCCTTGACATTCCAATCCCATACATTGTGCAGGGGAACGAGGGAATTATTTTTCCTGGAACTGAGAGTGAAGAATGTGCTACTTCTAACTTGCTAAGTAATCAATTCCTAGCGTATAAATTACTTAATTTTCTTCCATTAATTGAGTTATAGATTCCTCTTTAGCTCGACCTCGAAAGTGATAAACTCTTTTTGTAACTTTACGGCCTTCGCCAGAAGCCCCTAGTGATGCAGTTTCGTTGGCACCATCTAGAGTAAGACCTGCTTTACCGCTAGCTGAATTGTCATAAAACTCTTCGATTTCAACTTCTTCAGCATTATCTATTCGTCTTGCAATAGCTAACTCTTGTTCAACTTTTGCTTGCTCTTGAGCAAATTGCATTTGAACTTTCTGTTTCTCAGCCTCAAGCTTCAGTTCACTTAGACTTTTATTCGATGCAAGTGACATTAACTCTGTTGATTTTTGTGCACCTTCAGCCACTAACCATGCTAATGGACTTGTATACATAAGAACTTTTTTTGTGTTTTTCCATTTAGACATTTTTAAGACCCAGCTTTCTAATAAAGTGATAATTTAATATATTAACATTATTGCAAAAAATGATTAAATAGTTAATTATCAATTAATTAAAGTAAATGTTGGAGGTAGGCTTTTGCCCAATACTATATAACTTTGGGGTGAAATGTCGGGGAAATGCACACACTTGTACTGATAGGCATACCATACACGAACACCTCGTTTTCGCGCAATGCCCGTTTAAGAGTAACCAACCGATAAGAGCAGAAGTCAAATCTCAGGTTGAAGTGATTCGGCATACCTCACCAATATTACCAAATCTAACCCAAATTACTGTTAACTGGCTATGAATGAGTCAGCAATAATTCGCTGACTCATTACTAAATAGAGATATGTTGCTACTTATTTTATAAGCTCGCGAATTGCGATTTTCTTTTCTTATTAACAACACAGAAATTGCCACGTTTTGTGCGACATTTTGAGCATCTTTCACACTCAACTGGTGCTCTGTTGCCTTCTTTCCAGCGTTTAATTAAATGTGGTTCAGACAACAAAGGTCTTGATAGGGCAAAGTATTGAATATTGGTTGTATTCGCAATTTCTTCTATCGCATCAATATCCGTTAATCCGCCAACGGTAATAACCGGGACATTCACCTCTTGGCTGATAACATGACCGTACTCATGAAAGTAACCTTCTTCTTGGATAGTATATCCGTCAAAAGACTCGCCAGTCATGGTATTCGCCTTACCATGGATATTGCCCGAGATGATGATGGCATCCACGCCAATCGCTTCTAATTTTTGACAAACCATGCGAGTTTCGTCAAAGGTTAAGCCACCCTCAAAAAACTCAGATGCTGTAAGTTTAACTAATATCGGGTACTCATCACCGACAAGCTTTCTGATTTCAGCATAGATCTCTAATAAGAATCTCATTCGATTATCTAAGCTACCGCCGTATTCATCTTCACGTCGGTTGTAATATGGGCTTAAGAACTGATTGATCAAATAAGTATGTGCCGCGTGGATTTCAACCCCATCAAACCCAGAATCTTGGGCTCTTCGGCTTGCTTTAGCAAATGCCTGAACGATGTAATCTATTTCATCCTTGGTCATCGCTTTACCTAATGTTTGTGTGCTTTTTTCGCACACTTCGCTTGGTGCATAAATCACCCTTTCACCGACATTGTGAGTGGTTTTTGTACCACCGTAGGCAAGTTGCATGATGACTTTAGAGTCATAGTTGTGGACTAACTCGGTGAGCTTTTTGTATTCATCGATAAAGGAATCATTGTACATCCCCATCATACCGGCATTTGGCTTCTCTTCTTCTACAATATTTGCATAACCCGTTACAATTAGGCCGACTTCACCTTTAGCGAGCTCTTCGTAGATGCCGTATAACTTATCCGTCATATGGCCATCTTCTGTCGCCATATTTTCCCACGTGGCGCTTCGAACAAAGCGGTTTTTTAATGCCATGTTGCCAATGCGAGTTTCTGTAAACAAAGTGCTCAAGTCCAATCCTCTTAATAATCGTTTTGTATTGTTCATCAGCTTTATAAAGGACAAAAAAGAACAGCCACACTTACGCATGGCTGTTCTTTTTTTATCCATTTTTGCTATGTGCGATCAGCTGTGGCAAATATTACCGATAATATAAATCGCATTACTTAATCTAGATTAAGGTAGTGTTATATACATCATTTAAAAACCTATCACATTGCTTCTTTGGTCGATAAAATGAAGCAACTATGCCTGCAAACCATTCCCATCACCACGTTACTTATGATACGACAAAAACCAGTTTACAGGATATGAATGAGTTTTGACTCTATCAAGGTATGGGGCATTTTCGAGTCAGTGCATCATGCTCCTTTTTGTCATCATGCTCCTTTTCTGAAAGAGAGCAGCTAAAATCGACTGGAAAACTCTCGTTAAGTCTTACGCACCGCTCGCAACGGGGAGTTTTAGTGTTAACTTTACGGCATTAATCTTTGCAAGCTATCGATGCAGATATCGGATTGATAATCAACGCCTTTAAGATCAAAACCGTTTAGCTGCATGAAGTCAGATTTATAGCCATGATAATCACCGATCTGCGCAAAATTATCGTGGGTTATTTGATTCATGAGGCTAGCAACCTCCTGCTGTACATCATCGCTTAGCTCCCAGTCATCAATGCGGATCAGGCGCTGAGAATCAACCGGCACAGTATGTTCTGTGCCGTATAACCGTTCAGAAAACAGTCGTTGCATTTGCTCGATACAGCCTTCATGCAAGCCTTTGTCTTTCATCACTTTAAACAGTGCCAGGATGTAGGGTGAAAATGCAGGAATAAAGACGCTGGCTTTGGTGACCAGGGCTTTACATACCGAGACATGGGCACTGCCGCCAATGGCTGCCAGTTTGTCATTCAGGGTATTGCTGGTGGCATGTAAGTGCATCTTGGCTCGTCCCAGTGTGCCCTGATGGTAGATAGGGTAGGTACTTTTTGCACCGATATAAGAATAAGCCACGGTCTTACACCCTTCGGCAAGCACACCTGCCTCCGATAGAATGTCAATCCAGCTGGCCCAGTCTTCACCGCCCATGACTTTTTCTGTCGCTTCAATTTCGTGTTCAAGCGCTGATTCGATGGTCATTTGTTCCATCGTATCCGTTTCAAGATTGATCGTCGGCCCGGTAACGGGCTCGCCGATAGCTTTAATGGAAGATCGCCACATTTCACCGGTTTCAGGATCGGGACGTACGCCTGTTGCCAGGCTGTAAACCACTAAATCCAGCTTGCCGTCGAACTCGGTTCTGATGTAATCAATCACTTGTTGTCGGGTTTGTGGCGAAAACGCATCACCGATAACGTTTTTACCAATCAGGCCCGCTTTTTCGGCTTCTTGGCGGAAAAAGATATTGTTATACCAGCCAGCTGTGCCCACGCCTTTTTCGCAGGGACCCCGTTCGAATGAGACACCGATGGTATCTGCTTGTGCACCACCAAAGGCAAGAGCGATACGCGAGGCTAAACCAAAACCGGATGAGGCGCCTAATATCAGAACTTTTTTCGGCCCGTTATCAATGGGGGCGACCGATTTTACGTAGTTAATTTGATTGCGAACGGCTTGCTGACAGCCTAATGGATGGGCAGAACGGGCAACGACCCCTTTAATAACGGGTGTAATAATCAATGGGATCTCCTCACATACTACCAGCGGTAATGATTAGGTTTATTGGATCATAAAAATATTCAGCTTGGTATTTAATCAATATTTGTGATGATTTGTTTTGATGCCAGATAAGGAAAGCCCCGTTCAGGGGCTTCCGGCTTTTGTTTCTGTAAAAACGCTTTAGCAGATAAGCGCTAAGTTAAAGTCAGCCCTGCCAGCGCTTGAATATCAGTGAGGTGTTGAGCCCACCAAAGGCAAAGTTATTGCTCATAATGTACTGACAATCTAACTCGCGGCCTGGCCCGGTAATGTAGTCGAGGTCGCCGCAGCGTTCATCAATGTGGTCTAGATTCAGAGTAGGGGTAAACCAGCCGCTGTTCATCATCTCCAAACTTAACCACGCTTCAATGGCACCACAGGCACCTAAGGTATGACCGAAGTAGCTCTTTAGCGAACTGATCGGCGCTTTGTTGCCGAAGATGTTGGCCGTGGCATTACTCTCAGCAATATCGCCTTTCTCAGTTGCGGTACCATGGGCGGAAATATAGTCGATGGCATCGGCCGACAGGCCGGCATCTTTCAGTGCCATTTCCATACAGATCTGCATTGTTTCCATTTGGGGCTGGGTGACGTGGGCAGCATCGCAGTTGCTGGCAAAGCCGACAAGTTCTGCATAAATTTTCGCCCCGCGGGCAACGGCATGTTCGTACTCTTCCAGTACTAATGTACCCGCACCTTCACCGATCACCAGGCCATCACGTTCAGTATCGTAAGGACGGGGAGTTGACTTCGGCGCGTCGTTTTTCAAGCTGGTCGCAAACAGAGTATCAAAGACCGCGGATTCAGTCGGGCATAGCTCTTCTGCACCGCCGGCAACCATTACGGTCTGGTAGCCATGTTTAATGGCTTCATAAGCATAACCAATTGCCTGGCTGCCAGATGTACAGGCACTGCTGGTCGGGATCACCCGCCCACGCAAACCAAAGAACAGACCGACATTAACCGCGGAGGTGTGCGGCATCATCTGTACATAAGTGGTCGCGTTAATCGCTTTGGTGGTCTTTTCATTTAGCATCACACCAAAGGCTCCGATTGCCGCGGTACTGCCCGTTGATGAACCGTAAGCAATACCGGTCTGGCCGTTGGTCAGTACTTCGTTATCGATCAAGCCGCTTTGGAGCAGGGCATTTTCAGTTGCAAGAGTGGAAAGCTTGGAAACCCGGCCCATTGAGCGGATCTTTTTACGGGTGTAATGTTTGGGTAACGTGAAGTCTTCGATGGGGGCCGCAAGCTTGGTATTTAAACCGTCATACTGCTCATAGTCCGTCATGTACACCGTGGCATTCTCACATGCACGGAGTTTAGGCTCGATGCTTGCCCAGTCCTTACCGAAGGCGGTAACACCAGACATACCTGTAACAACAACGCGGCGGGTCATACAAGACCTCCGTTTACAGAAATAACTTGGCGGGTGACATAAGCGGCAATATCAGACATCAGATAACTGACTAACCCGGCCACTTCTTCTGGCTCGCCCATACGACGAAGCGGCACCAGTGGCAACGCATGCTCCTTCACGTGTTCGTCTACCATGCCGGTATCAATCAGTCCCGGAGCGACACAGTTAACGGTGATTTTGCGTTTTGCCAGTTCAAGAGCCAGTGATTTGCTTGCGCCGATAACGCCGGCTTTGGCTGCACTATAGTTGGTTTGACCGCGGTTACCCATAACGCCGGACGCTGATGCGATAGTGATAATACGGCCACCTTTGCGTTTTTGTACCATAGGCATGACACACGGATGAAGCACGTTATAGAAGCTGTCGAGGTTAGTGCTGATCACGCCATCCCACTCTTCTTCTGTCATGGCGGGAAAGGCGGTATCTCGGGTTATCCCTGCATTGTTGATCACGCCATAATAGGCGCCATGTTCGGCAATATCTGCTTCCAGACGTTCTCGGCTCTGGGGGCGATCACAGATATCAAATTGAATTAGACGACCGGATCCCCCGGCTTGTTCAATCTCAGCCAATGTGGCCTCTGCACCTGATTTATCACTCATATAATGGACGGCAATAGTAAAGCCATCTTTAGCAAGCTGGGTTGCAATTGCACGTCCGATGCCTTTGCTCGCACCCGTAACTAATACGTGTCGGATCATGAGTGGTTCCTATTTTTTTGAAAACTGCCTAACATTTGATCTAATTTCTCTTGAGGTGGTACGAAGGCATTCAGCTGACTGGACGCCAGTTCTTTGCCCAGGCATTCAATACGGCAGCTAAATACAGCCATGCCATTGCTTTCCATTAAGCGCTCGGCATAAATGTCGAGTACATCGCCTTCCTTAAACGCGCTGCAGTTAGTTTGGTAGCGACGGCTGCCAAGTAAAAAACCGATGGGGGAGGCTTCACCTTGTAGCCAGGCATGATAGCCAGACCAGCCTGCAACAGACTGTGCCATAAATTCAATGCCGACGTAACCCGGAATGGTTCGGCTATCTGGATTAAAGAAAATACAGTGTTCACTGATGGTGGCCTGGCAATGTACATGCTCTTCACCGACGTCGATAAGCTCGTCAACCAACACCATAGGTGCATCGTGTGGAAGCAGTTGATGGAGGTGGGGAATACTAGTCATGGACATACCCAAAGATCAGGCTGATGTTATTGCCACCAAAGGCAAAAGAATTACTTAAAACCGCCTGTTTCGTCAGTTTTGTCTCGGGTTGAACCAGATTCACTGGCGCTAAGTTATCGGCAATCTGACCGTCATTGATCTGCGCGGGCAGATTGATACTGTAGTGCAGAATGTGCCAGCAAATGGCGGCTTCTACCGCACTGGCCGCCCCCAGAGTGTGGCCAGTGAAAGGTTTGGTTGAACTGACTGGCGTCTGCACACCAAAAACCCGGTGAATAGCTTTGGCCTCCATCTCGTCATTGAGCGGCGTTGCGGTGCCATGGGCATTAACATAACCGATATCTTGCGGGGTTAACCCCGCATCAGCTAATGCTTTTCGCATCGCTTCTACCGCTCCGTTTCCTTCCGGGTGAGGGGCGGAAATATGGTGGGCATCGGAACTGTCACCTGCACCTAATAACGCAATCGGCTTGCCACTATTGCCGGCTTGTTGTGGTTTATCTGCATCAAGTGGTTGTAGCTCAGATGAAAGAGACAGCAGCATGAAGGCTGCCGCTTCGCCAATGTTGATGCCATCGCGGTTTTCGCTAAAAGGGTTGCACAAGGTGCTGGAAAGCGCCTCTAAACCATGAAACCCGTTTAATGTCAGACGGCATAAAGAATCAGCACCGCCGACGATCACGGCATCTACAATACCGGCTTGAAGCAGCCGTTTGGCTGACAAAAACACCCGGCCGCTGGAAGAGCAAGCGGTAGAAAGGGTGTAAGCCGGCCCTTTGAGGTCAAAGTAGTCGGCAATAAACTCGCTCGGATTGCCAACTTCCTGTAGGCAGTAATGAAAGTCTTCAGGAAAGTTACCATTTTCATTTTTGGCCGTGAGTGCTCGTTCGTTATCAGCGATACCTGAGGTACTGGTACCGACAATAACGGCTATACGTTCATGGCCATATTGGGCAATGGCTTGCTCGATAGGTTCGGCAATTTGCAGCAATGCCGATAATGCCAGGCGGTTATTATACGAATCCTGCTGTTTGCAGCGTATAGGAATAACGGGCAGTTCACTGACCACTTTCCCCACAACCGTATCTGTTCCGTCATTGAGCCACCCTGAGACAGGGATCATGTCAGGTGAACGCCCCTGTTGCAGGCGAGCATGTATCTCCTCGGCATTGAGGCCTAACGCGGAGTTAAAACCACACCCGTGTATATACACCGGGCAGGGGCCGTGTTTCGAGAGTTTGTTGATTTTCGATATTTTTATGGTCATCGCGAATAATCGAACTTATTTTAATGGGCTGTAATTTAACGTTTTAATCGTAATGGTGTATCCCAACGGATAATGGGTAAACACGATGTCACCAGCGAGATGCGGCGTTGCTTTATATTCAACATCAGCGACAACATTACCTCTATCATCAATAAGCTGTCGATGCTGTGATATTTCTATCAATTGCCAGCCGATGCTTTGCAATGGACTGCGCCAGGCGTCTACCGGCCACAGGGTAAGCATCAGATTGAACAGTACTTGCTCCGGTTGCGGCAGCGTTTCGCCAAGCCCCGGTAGTACGCTGGCCTCAATGGTCTGATTTTCATAACTCAGGCTGAGAATACGTGAGCCCCAGGATGAAAAACCGGCAAGCGCAATTTTTTGATGATCGACTTGCAGCTGTACGGGTAACTGGTGGCTCTGTTCGGCCCATTGCGCAGTAATAAGCTGGCTGGCTGTTAATGTTCGTCCAAGGTCTGCGGGGGCAGGCAAGGTAACATAAGTATCAGGTGCGATATTGACCTGATTGGCTTGGGGCTCAGGCTTGCTGGCACAACCACTGATCACCGTCAGCAAAATGACCAGACCGAAGGCTTTTGTAAGCAGTACTGGCTTTGTTAACCGAACGGACGTTAATAACTGCCTATTCTTGGCTGCGAGTTTCATTCGTCGACCTCATCTGTATGGCTAGCGTGCTGTGGCATGGAAAGCGGGGCAAGTAACCAGGCAACCATGATACCTGTTAGCACGGTGATCCCAAAACTGTGGATCGCCTGGGTCGCGCTCAATGCCAGTAAGCCGAAAGAGAGCAGGGTGGTTGCTGCTGACAGGCTGATGGCCAATAGCGTACTTTTGGGCTGGGTCTGTTCGGCAAAGAACACGGTGTAGTCGATACCGATACCTAAGATCAGGATCAACGCAAGTAGATTAAACAGGTTTAGCGGCACCCCCGTTATAGCGGTAACCGCAATGCCGACACAGCCTGCGATAACGGGGGGAACAATTAGCAATATCCCTTGTTTGAGCCCATAGCGCCATACCAACAAGGACATAATAGCCCCGGTGGCGGCTACTAACAGTTCAGTTACTCGTATCCGGTATTCACCGAACAATGAAGAGACTTCATCGGCTTTATCGAGATAACTGAGCGCCGGATGCTGAGCTGCAAATTGCTGTATAGCTTGCGGGTCGCTGACGCCACTTAACAGGATAATGGCCGATTGCTGATTGCTGAGTTTACCCAGCCACATAAAGCGCAGTGGCGCTGATACCGGTGATGCCAGAAACTCATTAATCGTTAATGGGCTGAAGTCATGATTAAGTTTTATATCAGTGTTGAGTTTAAGTTGTTGAGTCAGCGCAGCTCCTTGTTGCTGGTAGAGCTGGTGGATCAACCGAAAGTTATTTAGCTGTGACCGTTCTGATGGTAAGTACTGACTAATGCTCTGATAGCCTTCTAAGGCGGCCTGTTTGGGGGATGTGTTTTTTCCGATCATGGTATCGAGCTGATCGGTTACCCGGATTAGCTGATCTAATAATGCCTGCTCGTCGGCTGCTTTGACTAATAGCATTTGCTGACTATGACTAACGCCGGTGATGGTCTTAATGGTTTCCTCTTGCTGTTTAAGTGCGGCAGGAAGAGCTTGTAGCTGGCGAATATCATCGTTATAGCTGGCATGGTAAATACCGACTAATGAGGCAAGTAACAAGGCCGATGGCAGAGCAATACGGACCGCGGGCTTTTGCCACACGGCCAGCCACGTTGACATTAATGTCGTCATTGGCAAGGTGCGAGGCTGACTCGGTGTACGAGCCAGAATCGGGTACCAGCACACCACCGTGGCATATGCGGCGGTTAAGCCGAACGCAGAGAATAACGACAGCTGCTGCAAGCCGGGAAATGGCGCAATCAACATACCTAAATAGCCAATCAGGCTGGTGATCAGGCCTAGAGTGATGGCAACAAAAATATGCTGCAGCCCTCGCCGCGCATTCCAGTTATTGCCTTCGGCTAACCGGTCGGTCAGGAAGTGGAACGCATAATCAATGGAGACTCCGATCAGGCTGGCACCAAAGACTAAGCTGAACAGATGAACCTTGCCGAAGATCGCTACGGTAAGCACAAAAGCCGCTAACAGCCCGCAGGTAATTGAGAGCAGAGCCAGTACCAGCGGTAGCGGACTGCGATAGACCACCAATAGCAATACGATAATACCGAGCAGTGAACCCAAACCGATGGTGCTGATTTCACTTTTGGCGCTTTCGGTACCGTATGCGGCATAGAAAATCACCCCGGTATGGAGTACCTCGACAGCAAACTGCTGGCGAATTTGATCTTCGAGTGCCGCCAATTCGGGGAGTTGCTGTTGTAATCCCAGATTATAGGCCGAGCCAGCCAGATCTGCGGTGATCAGGACATAGTCTTTGCCTTGATGGCTTGATGTTAAGAACCCGTTAGTAAGCTTGAAACTGCCTGACTGGGCGGTCAGTTGGGCTAAAAAATCACGGAACAGCAGAAAGGGATCGCTTTTCAGCTCGCTGCTTGTGACACCGGAAAAAGGATTGTAAAGTGCTTGGATCACGCGTTGGACTTGTTGTTCGGGGGCATCTTGTAAGCGTTTTTTTTGTTCTGGTGTTAATAACTGAAAGCGCTTCGGAAAGTAAAGCTGCCCCCAGGCTTGTTGCAGGTTCTGACTCAGTTTGCCTGTGACGTCACTGAACATGCCGAGGGTTGATAGCTGGGTTGAGAATTGCTTTGCCGCAGTAACGACCTGCGCTTGGTCTTTACTGCCGATCAGGAAGATAACTTTGTTGCTCATGCTATCGGCAACCTGATCGAAAGCTTGTTGTGCTACCGGATCTTGCCGGTTCTCAGGTAGCAGCGCCAGAATATTGGTTTCGATCGGCATTTGGCGGCTGGCTGTTAGCTGGTATCCCAAGACGCCAGCCAGTAGCAGCACAATCAACAGCCAAACGGCGGCAAGGTTAGAATTGGAAGGCACGTTGTTCTTCTGAGGTTAGTTCAGCGGGTACAGTACGTTGGTTAGAAAACGTAATGTCGGTGATATCACCACGAATTTCAGTCAATGTCAGGTGATTGATATAATCTTGCCCATTAATGGTGATCGTTTTAAGAATGGCATTCAGCGGGGCCGATTTGGGAGTAAGCACTAACTGCCACTGACTTTCTTTGGCCGTGGTTTTGGTATTGTCGGTTAATACCATGTCGAACTGATCAGTTAGCTGACTTGTATCACCTTTGAACAGCGAAAGAAACACGTGGCTGAAATAGAATACCATCGGATTTTCACTGGCAGAGACAACCTGGGCAGGCTGATCCGCGAATTGCTGGCTCAATTTATCTTTGGTTAGGATTAGCGATACCGGAAAAGGTGTTGTCTGTTGCCATAACAGACCCTGCTTTTCAGCCAGCAGAAACTTGCCTTGTGAAGTCAGCGGCTGATTGAACATTTCCATCTTACGGCTTTGCTCAAAGTCACCGCGTACAATGGGTTGGTTTGATAGCTGTTGCTGCAGCCCAGGCAATGAAATTGCCTGGGCTGAAACACTTGTCATGACGGCGAGAGTAAAGCAGAGACTGGCACCGAGAGATCTCCCCCATTGTTTGATCTTCTGCTTATTTATTAACAGCATGCCATGTCTCTACTTTGTCAGTGAATATTGTCGGTGACACAAAGCACATTTCACCACTGTCGGTACTGACAGCGACCTGCACAGTGTGTGCTTTGGTCATGCGCTGCCCGGTTTGTGCATCATAAATCACGTAATCGACTCGCACGCGGTTTTCCCACTCTGTCAGGGTGGCAGAAACACGGATCTGATGATGAAACGGGATTGGCTTGATGTACTTCACTCGGGTATCAATAACCGGCCACACATAGCCGGAGTCCATCAGATCCTGATAACGGTCAAAAATCTTTGTCATCAAGATCCGGCGTGCTTCTTCAAAGAAGCGGAAGTAATTGCCGTGATACACCACGCCCATAGGGTCAGCGTCCTGAAAGGACGTGACCATAGTGACTTCAGCGCTTATATGGGTCATATTTTCTTTCATTTATACAATTCCCAGTGCTGTTGCTGAATTTTTGCAATGAAATTACGCAACTCATTTTCCAGCGGGCGGTCTTCAATAATGAGGTCGAAGTCGTGCATTACCGCATTTGTCATTGTTTTCAGTGCCGGGCTGAAGTGGTTTTCATCCAGTTCATGATGGCGTTTGCGGATCTCTAACGCCTGCGATGCAGCCAGTAGTGAAGCTGCGGCCACCTGTTCCGTTAGCTGCAAAACGCGCAGGCAATCGCGGGAAGCGATGGTTCCCATGCTCACTTTATCCTGGTTGTGGCATTCAGTTGAGCGTGAAAAAACGCTGGCTGGCATGGTGTGTTTCAGCGCTTCTGCCGTCCACGCCGAAACACCAATTTGAACCGCTTTAAAGCCGTGATTAATTGGCTTGCGTTCACCTTCTGCACCAGTGAGGTTGAACGGTAGGCCGTTATTAAATTTATAATCCATCAGCTGAGCCATCTGACGATCCAGCAGATCGGCGATGTTAGCCACGGCTGTTTTCAGGGTATCCATCGCCATTGCGATATGGCCACCGTAGAAATGACCACCGTGCAGTACGCGCTCGTTGTCGCCATCGATAATTGGGTTATCGTTAGCACTGTTGAGCTCATTTTCGATCATCTGACGCAGCCATGGCAGGCTGTCTTGCAAGACACCGATAACGTGTGGAGCACAACGCAATGAGTAACGATCTTGTAAGCGATCACTGTTTCGTGGCGGACGATCAGCCTGTAGATCAGAGCGTAACCAGCTGGCAATTTGTTGCTGGCCGGGGTGGGGTTTCACTGCGAAAAGGGCTTCATCAAAGTGAAAGTCGTTGCCGTGCATGCCAACAGAGACCATTGCCGTAATTTTGGTCGCTAACTGCGCCAGATATTCTGCACGTTTATAAGCAATACAAGCTAATGCCGTCATGACGGCAGTACCGTTCATCAATGCCAGGCCTTCCTTCGGCTTCAGCTTGATGGGCTTGATTCCGAGCTCGGCGAATACTTCAGCTGTCGGGCGGATTTCACCTTTATAAATAACTTCACGCTCACCAATTAACGCAGCGGCTAAATAAGATAGGGGCGTTAAATCACCGCTGGCACCGACAGAACCTTCCTGTGGAATACGTGGTGAGATGTCTTGATTGATCAGGGTTACAATCTGATTTAGCAGATCATGGCTGACGCCAGAAACCCCCTGAGCCAGAGAACACAAACGGGTTGCCAGTACGGCACGTGCTTGCTGGTGGTCAAGGTTTTCGCCCAGGCCACAGCCGTGGAAACGGGTCAGATGCAGCGGTAGCTCATCAACCAGATCAGGCGGAATGGCAACCGTACAAGAATCACCGTAACCGGTTGTGACGCCGTAAATGACGCCCTCTTCTTTGAGCAGCCGCTCAAGAAAAGCGACGCCTCGATCTATTTTTGCTGTGTATTCCGGTGTGCTGTTCATTTCAGCGGGGCTGCCATTGGCAATCGCGAGCACATCTTCAATGGTCAGGCGCTCTGCGCCGAATTGGATCTTTGGTTGGGTCTTATTTGTCATTGTTTTTATCACTTAACCGCCAGAAATTAAAGAAGTTATACCATTGTAGCGGTGCCTTCATCGTATAGTGTTCAAGATGGGAGGCATACTGATTGACGACATTTTTTAGAGCCTCTTCACGTTGCCCTCTTGGCAGCTTGACTTGTTCGCAAAAGGGTTCGAAATAGATATCAAAATGCGGCGTTTTCTGATTGTCATCGCGCAGACCAAATAAGAGGTAAACCGGTGATTTCAAAACCGCAGCTAGGATGAATGGCCCCTGCGGAAAGGGTGCTGGCTGGCCAAGAAAATCGGCCCAGACGACGCGTTGTTCTTTAGTGGCAGAGGTGCGATCGCCAACAATGACAATCCATTCTCCTTGTTCTAACTTTTGCTCCAGCAAAATAGCGGTATCCGGACCCAGCTGGCTAACCTGGATCAGGTTGAGATCAGATGTAGGATTGACCGCTTTCATGACCGCATTAAAACGTTCGGCATGTTCGGTAAACACCAGTGCGTTAATTCTCAGATTCTCATGACGTCGACTCAATGCCCGGCACAATTCCAGGTTACCCAGGTGGGAGCCAATGATCACTATGCCCCGATCTTGATGAACAAGAGCCTCAAAATTTTCAAAGCCATGCAGGGTCAGATTTTTTTCGGAAAAATCTCCCCGCCATGCCGCTAATTTGTCCAGCATGGTATGACCAAACGAGAGAAGATGCTGGTAGCTGGTGAGCTTTCCTTGTAGCGTGATCCCTTGTTGTTTGGCATGGGTGGTTAATTTTTCCAGGTATAATTCGGATGCCTTACGTGCTGATTTTCCGGTCAGGTAGTAGTAAGCGATAACGGGTTTTAGCAATAAGTTAAACGCGGTTCGTCCCAGTAGCGAATAAACAGCCAGCAGGGTTTTAATCCCGATAATGGTGCCTCGCTCTGCATGGGAAGACCAGTGATGTTGCTGGCTTCGCTTACGTTTTAACAGTTTAGGGATACGCGGTAACATGCCGAAGAACAAGCGGGTGTGCATGGCACTGATTTTCACGTTGTCCCATAACGCATTGAAGTGGGAAATCCCCCCTTCGGGATAAATGACTTTTGTGTCAATAAAGCGAACATTGCAATCATCCCAGTACATACGAACCATGATTTCAGTATCAAAATCCATCCTTTTACCTGTCTTATTGCGATCCAATACCTTTATCGTGTGACCGATAGGATAAGCCCGAAAGCCGCACATACTGTCTTTGATAGTAAAAGAGAGCGTTTCAATCCAGACCCAGATATGGGTAGCATAGCGGCCATATAAACGGGCCTTTGGGACAGATTCGTCATATACGGGCTGACCCGAAATTAACGCAGTTGGGTGAGCTTGCGCCTCAGCAATCAGCTTGGGTAGTGCATCTAAGTTGTGCTGGCCGTCCGCATCAATTTGAATGGCATGGCTGAAGCTTTGCTTAAAGGCCAGATAAATACCCGCGATGACAGCCCCGCCTTTGCCCTGATTTTCTGGCAGGGTGATGACACTGATATGCTCGCGTTGTTCTTGTTCGGCAAGAATCGCTTTAGTTTGTTCATCACTGCCATCATCAACAATAATAACCGGCAAGTTGTAACTCGCCAGTGAATCTAATACTGCTGGTACGGTTTTGCCGTGGTTATAGCAGGGGATCAGAAAACAGGGATGGAACGTCGTCATTACTCAGTATCCAATTTGATTCGGCCTGAAGAGTGGGGGCCGTTTTCTGACGTATAAGAAAACTGCAGTTTCTGTTTATCTTCTGACCAGCATAAGGTCAGCTCCACAATACTGTCAGGTAAAATCGGGTTCTGAAATTTAATCACTTCCATCCCGGCAAAATTAGGGTGGGCATTTAATAGTATCTGGCCGTAAAAAAAAGCCCAGTCAATTTGGGTGACACCAGGCAGTAAAGGATGTGAAGGGAAATGCCCCTGAAAATCTAAAATATCGGCATCGACTTTCAACGTCAGTACAGCACTGTCATTAGTGATTTTTTGAGTGATAATAGTGGGTTTGCGTTTTGTCATTATAGTACTGGCTTTCTCTTAAATTTCTTTGGATTCTTGTTTGAACAGCAGCTCCAAGTCCCTGATCAGCCGTTTGCCCTGGGTGTTAAGCGGGATCTCATCAACCGCTCGATAGCGACGGGGGATGCCGATAGGCTCCAGCCATAGCCTTAATTCCTGTCGCAATTTCAACCAGAACTTGCCTTTGCCCATGTCTGATAAGGTTGCTTTGCCCTGTTTGGTCAGGGTGATGACGGCTGCCAGAATCAAACGGTTGGTTTCTTCCTGCGGAAAAACGGCCGCTTCTTCAATCCATTCCAGCTGGCATAAACGACGTTCGACCTCGGTTAATGAGATCCGCTTTTCTTCAATTTTAACCACTCGATCTGCACGACCTTTCAGCATGAACTGATCTGCACCCAGCGGCTCACATTGATCGCTGGTTTGATACCAGTTATCAGGATCTATAAACGGTGAACGCAGACGCAAACATCCCTCGGCATTTAACGCCATGTCGATAGAAGGAAAAAGTTGCCATGGCGTTGTCGTTTCCTGTTGCTGACGATAGCCGATACCGCCCGTTTCAGTACTGCCAAATACTTCAAACGGGAGTTGCTCAAACAAATGTAAACTCTGCTGCGCAGCACTTGGTGGTAATGGGCCTCCGGATGAAAAAATGGCACGATAGCTTGTGGTTGCCTGATCATCTGTCAGCCGTTTTAACAGTGCCGGACTACTGATTAAGGTGGTGTTCTGACCGGCATGTGCCATGACTTGCTCTGGATAGATCAAGTCAAAGCGTTCAAATAGTAGGCCCGCACAGAGCGGCCACAATACCCGGAACAGTAAGCCGTAAATATGTTGGTGAGAGACGGTACTGGCAATGGTTGAGTTTGACAGTAATTCCCCCCAAGTGGCGTCCAGCTGGGTGATTTCAGCATCAAGCAAGTCGAGGGTTTTCTCAATCGCTGTCGGGGTGCCGCTAGAGCCTGAGGTAAACAGGGTTAAACGAATATCACAAAGAGGTAATGGTGCAAAATGGGTGAAATTCGTTATCTCTTCAGTATCTGATACCGGAAGCTTTAAAGCGGCCTTATCAAAGTTATGCTGAAATACGCCATCATGCAAAATCGCATCGAAGTGGGTTGATAGTTCAGCTAACGCGGCAGGTTGATGGTTGCCGGGTAAAATAATATGACGCCTGGCGTGCGCTGCCGCCATAAAGGCAACGGCAAAATAGTAGCTGTCTTCAAAGCAGATAGCCCAACGCAGGTGCTTGCTGAGTATCAGTTGCTCAGTCAGCTGGCTGACATCATGATTAAACTGTGACCACGTGACGATATTAGCCTGTGTGATTGCCACTGGCTGAGAGTCAGGCCTGGGAGAGGACATCAGGTTTGCTAAAGATCTGGTGTTCATGACTTTTTTTGCACCCATTGGCGAATAAACCATTCCGAGATAAACAGGCAACCAGCCAGAATGTAACTGATCAAGCCGTTATACAGTGTCCATACAGCTAATGGCATGAAGCAGGTGGTTAACGCAATCGTACCATTGAGCACAAAAAATCCGCACCAGACCTTGGTGACAGTACGGGTGTAACGTACGCCACTCTCAGGTAAGTCCGGTTCTTGCAACCGTGCCAGACGTTCAATCAGGGTTTTTTTCTGCCATAAGCTGGATGCGAACAAACCGAGCATCAGTGTATTGACTATCACCGGATAAAAGGTGAACCAGCCTTCTTGTCGAAACAGGCCGCCAAGTAACGTCAAAACAATCCCGGCGCCACCACTGATCCATGCGATGTATTTGAATTCGCGCAGACGTGTTTGGTTTCCCGCGATGATCCGCAGTAAAAACAAGACCGCCAGCAACCCGGCTACAGTACCCAACCCCCATTGGCTAAGTCCGTAATAAACTGCTAGCGGGTAAGCGAGTAATGCAATCGCTGACAGTACCGTCAGCAGATGCATTATTCAGCCTTCAGAAGATTAACAACCGCATCGACAATATCGTCGACGGTACGGACAGATTTAAATTCTTCCGGCTTGATTTTTTTACCGGTCTGATTTTGCAGATAAACGACAAGATCAACGGCGTCAATGCTGTCTAAATCAAGTTCTTGATAAAGCTGTGCTTCAGGTTTGATATCGTCAGCATCAACTTCAAATAACTCCACTAATGCATCACGTACGAGTTCAAAAATTTGGTTACGATTTACTTCTGTCATAATGGTTACGCTTTGTTTGCCGTTAGGCTTTGTTTTCTGAGATGTATTTTGCCAGATTTTCTACGGAAGCAAAGTGTTGCCGCGTGTTCGTATCATCTGCATCGATCACAACGTGATAGGTTTTCTTAATCGCTAACCCTAATTCTAATGCATCGATTGAGTCCAGGCCTAAACCGTCACCGAATAGTGGTGCATTGGTTTCGATATCATCAACCGTGATATCTTCGAGATTCAGTGCTTCAATGATTAGCATTTTTAATTCAGTTTGTAATTGGTCCACAGTGGCCTACCTGTCTTTAATAGTCTTTATACCTTCATCAGAAGGCGGAAAAATAACATCCGCAAGGTGGCGATTTAACTGCCTGGCCGCTGATGTTGATGAACTGGTTTCTCGGAGAATAGCTGCAATGTCTATTTTCTCCTTCACTTCAATGCGAAAAAAGGGTTTGGTATCCGGTACTTGATACCATTTTTTCTCTTTGGTTAAAAAGCTGGGCTTAACTGTAATATGTACCACGCGTAGATCTGTTTCTGTTCTGACTGCTATTTGTGCCGCCCCTCGCTGAAGTTTAGAGGCTTTGCCCGGTGTTGTACGCGTACCTTCCGGAAAAACTAATAATACATTGCCACTTTTAAGCCTTACGCTGCAGTCTTCCAATAAGCTCTCAGGGTCGCGATTCGGAATATAACCTGCCGCTTTTACAATCCCTTTCATAAATGGATTGTGCCATATAGCCGCTTTAACTAAACAATCGCATTGCGGTAAACGCGACGCAATTAACACGTAATCAATCAAACTTGGGTGATTGGCGACTATTAGGCAGTTGCGATCTTGCTGCAGCACTTCCTCGCCGATAAATTCGTAGTCAATAGCTCCCCAAAACCGCATCGTCTGGCAAAAGAAAGCGAAAGAGTGACGAATGATTGATTGCACTTTCAATTCTCGCTGAGCCTGATTTTTTTCCGGTATTGTTATCAGAGGAAAGATGATAAACGTCAGGCAAAGTGCCCCAAGGCCGAAAAATGAAAAACATAAACCGGTTGCAAATACGCGCCAGATTTTATTGATGCGTTGAGAAAGAGATAAAGATTGAGCCGCCACTTATTAACGCTTCCAATGCCAATGCGTTCGCCGCGCAGCTATCGACCATGTGTTGTTCTTGCTCAGTAAATTAGCAATAACATCAAGAGACTGCGGGAGCTGTTCTTTTGACAACTTTTCTTTTGAAAATGGCGCTTGTGGTGGCCTCACAGCAGTCTGGTTTGATCCTGGCTCCCATGATAGCTGATAAGCATCGCCACCAGTTAACACCATACCCAGTGCATACCCCTGGTAGTGACCGACATCAAATTGCAGATACGGGCTCGGTAGAGGCTCATCAAAATCGACAACCAATACGTTATGAGACGGGTAT
This sequence comes from Photobacterium lipolyticum, assembly GCF_003026475.1. Taxonomy (GTDB): domain Bacteria; phylum Pseudomonadota; class Gammaproteobacteria; order Enterobacterales; family Vibrionaceae; genus Photobacterium; species Photobacterium lipolyticum. The sequence goes on along the minus strand of NZ_PYMC01000002.1, from coordinate 501,744 downwards.
TCGGCCAAATAGGCTGCAGCTTCAATCAATGCGGAATGCAAGGTGTTTTCACCAGCGCCTATCGAAGCGACCGGAATAGCCTTTCGGGTTGAGATGGTATATAAACCTGCTGCCGTATTGTGGACGGATTGAGAAAATGCGGTAGGGGATGCATCTTCCCCATTGAGGATATCCTGCAGCAGTTTGACCGTACGGGTCAGCTCACCATGTCGGCTTGAAAAAACAATGTAATCAATGTCCCGATCAGGTATTTGCTGAGTCAGGGAGATTGCCGTTTGCATAGCAAGCTTGCTCAATGAGCTCATACGACGGCGCATCACTGCCGGGATCAGGTTGCTGGGAACCGGCACGAGTGTTTCTGGCCAGATCTGATGGTTGTCTGCCCAGGTTGCCCATGCTGCCTGATCGATTAATCCTGGAGAAAGCGCCTGCCAGTTAATGATGTTAAAATGTACACTGTTCATCGGGGGGATTGTATACTTCCTGTCTCCTCGCTTCCATCATTAAAAGTAAAGTTTTGCCGTCAAATGGTTACGAGAAGAGTATATGATTGTTTATTGTTCAGGCAACGACTATTCCGATGCCTACTCATTGAATAAGGAAAAACCATGAAACTAATAAAAGGGCTGGTCGTCGCTGCCATGTTTGTTACGCTAGCGGGGTGTAGTCGAGTGCAACCGATCCTTAATGTAGAGAATACCCCAGTTGTATTTAACCTTCAAAGCTCTCAAGTAAAGCAAGCCATTATAGAGGCTGGTATTGGCCGTGGATGGGTCATGAGGGAAACAACACCGGGTAAAATTCGAGGTGAATATCAGGCGAGATCACATCAAGCGATCATTGATATTACCTATAACACGAATACTTACTCAATCGAATACGCTGATTCGGACAACCTTAAGTATGAGGACGGGAAAATTCACCGTAATTACAACCGGTGGATAAATAATCTTGATGTGGATATTAAGAAGAAGCTGGCGATGCTGGCTCAATAAAATCCATTTTTTTAACAATAATATTGGTTAGGCTATTTGTGACTTTATATCAACGCGACCCATTTAATGCACTTGATGCAAAAACGGAAGCTCAAAAACTGGCGTTTGCGCCTATTGTGTTTCATACCGCAAGAACATTGCGTGATTTAGGTATTTTGGCAGCCATCGATGCGGCGGGTCAAGATGGCCTTAATGCACAGCAAATCGCCGCGCAAACCGAAGTTTCCGAATACGGTGTTAAAGTGTTGCTGGATATGGCCCTGAGTGCACACATTGTTACCTGGAATAAGCCTAACTATGTTTTAGCAAAGCTGGGGCACTACTTGCAACATGACGGTATGACCCAGGCGAATATGGACTTCACCGCGGATGTTTGTTACGCCGCGATGATGCACCTGACCGAAGCGATTAAAGAAGGCACGCCAGCAGGTCTTAAAGAGCTGGGCGACTGGACAACGATTTATGAAGGCTTATCGCAGTTACCTGAAAAGGCCAAAGAGAGCTGGTTCAATTTTGATCATTTCTATTCAGATCGTTCCTTTCCCGTTTTGCTGGAGCGTGTCTTTGCCAATAAGCCAAAACGTCTTTTTGATATTGGCGGCAATACCGGTAAATGGGCACTGCAGTGTTGTAATCACGACCCGGACGTTGAAGTGACAATCATTGATTTGCCGCAGCAAATTGAAATGGCACTGGAAAATGCCAAACAACAGGGTTTTGCCGATCGTATCAAAGGTCACCCAACCAATATGTTGGATGCATCTCAGTCTTTGCCGAACGGCGCAGATGTGTGGTGGATGAGCCAGTTCCTTGATTGTTTCTCGCCAATGGAAATCCTCAGTATTTTACGTCGTGTTCGCCAGGCAATGTCACCCAATGCCACTGTCTACATTCTGGAGCTGTTTTGGGATGCCCAGCGCTACGATGCCGCTGCCTACAGCCTGAATGCGACATCACTGTATTTTACCTGTTTAGCCAACGGCAACAGCCGTTTCTATCGCAGTGACGATTTCCTTGAAATTGTCGCTGAAGCGGGTTTTGAGGTCGCGACCCGCACCGATGATATTGGCTTGGGTCACACGTTACTCGAGCTGAAACCTTCTCTTCCATCGAAGTAGCGGGCAAATGATGAGTTAATGGTCACGCCATTGATATTTACGGGATGCCAAAGCGATTGTGCAATTGACGAGATTGAGTGACTATTAGCGCTGCCACTAAAAGGTGTGGCAGTACGAAAGAAAGATGTAAGGTAAAGGCATGTCGAAAAAGTTCTACGTTGTATGGGTGGGTCGGGAAACAGGGGTGTTCACGAGCTGGCCGTATACCAAAAAGCAGGTTGATAAGTATCCTCAGGCAAAATACAAATCCTTTCCCTCTCAGCAGGAAGCTGAAGCGGCTTATGCTGCAGGGTGGAGTGCTGCGGGTAAAAGCGTGGTGAAAAAGCCGGCCAGTGCAGCAGGTAAGACTCCTGCGACATTGAAAACCAACGGAGTGAAATCGCCAGAGCAGGATAATGCATCATCCCAACATTTTGATGTGAAAATATACTGCGATGGTGGCTGCGATCCGAATCCAGGCAAAGCAGGGTCGGGCGTGGCAGTGTATCGCGACGGAAGTTTAGCCGAGCTGTGGTACGGGCTGTATAACCCTCAGGGAACCAATAACTCAGCAGAGCTGAATGCTTTATATCAGTCATTGCAGATAGCGAAAAAGGCGATTGATAAGAGCAAAACGGTGCAAATTCTCTGTGATTCACAATACGCCATTAACTGTATTACTAACTGGGCATTTAGTTGGCAGAAAAAGGGGTGGAAGAGGAAAACGGAAGGGGATATAAAAAACCTTGAAATTATTCAGCAGGCTCATGGGCTATATAAAGAAATAAGCAGTGATGTTGTCGTTTCGCATGTCAGGGCCCACATAGGAATAGAAGGTAACGAGCTGGCAGACCGCATGTCAATCTTTGGTATCGACCAGCAAGAAGTCCGTTTCAGACAGTATCCAGACCCGCTGGATATCCAGAAAGTACTCGCGCTGAGAGAGGGCTAACTGCTGCAATAATGCCTAATACCAATCGGTACAATGATGCTGATTGGTATGAGATATTGCCGTTTTATAAAGGCCAAAGATGATCGGTGATTTCTTTATATTCTGCGAAAAATCGAGCTGTATTCTGTAGCTGCATATCTGGTGGTTTTTGATTTATCCATGGAATTTTTTTGTGACACACATGCGTTTTTAAGTTGTAACGTTATGTAATAATTATGAATAATAATTAATTATTATAAATGCATCATAACGTATTTGAATAGTATGGATATCACGTGAATATATTATCTAGTTTTAAGGGCCGTATTATCGCGGTCGTCGTATTATTACTAACCGCTTCCTTAGCCATTTCGACTTCCCTTTCCTATCGGCAGCTTTCAACCTCAATTCTGAGCAATATTGATGAATACTCAATGCTCAAAATTGATAGCTCGTCCGATAAGATCACCGACTGGTTTCATACCATTAAAGAAGCCGTTATCGCAACTGCACCTGACTTCGTGACTGATCGCGGCGATCTGCAACTCACCCTGATGGTTAAGCAGATCGCAAACGCATCAAAAGCGTCAGATATTGTTGTGGGTTTTGAGGACGGCCGCTCTTATGGCGCTAAAAGTGGCATGCGCAGCGTATTTATGTACGATCCGCGTACTCGTGGTTGGTATAAGTCCGCCAAACTGAAGCGCAGCACTGTAATTACCGGTATCTATAAAGGGGCGTCATCGGGCAAGCTGATGGTCAGTATTGCAGAACCTTTCTTCGATGGAGACAAGCTCCGTGGTGTTTTACTTGCCGATATCGAGTTGAGCCTGCTTACCGATGTGGTTAATCAGTCCCCTTTCCCCGGAGCAATGACCGGTTTATATGACAACCAAGGGACTACCATTGCTTCAACCGGCGAAGTCGATGTTCCCGGTAAAACCAAACTGTCTGACTTTCCTGAACTCGCTGAACTAGATCGTGAAATGCGTGCCAAGGATAGCGGGATTTTCAATTACAGCTTAGGTGGTGTTGAAAAGGTCGCTTACTTCCAGGCCATTGAGCTTGATAAAGAGACCCGCTGGCACTTGCTAGTTGGTCTTGATAAGTCATTGGTCTACGCAGAAGTCGATGAAGCCTTGAATACCGCCTTATTCACCGCTGGGTTATTGATCCTCTTTGCTTCCGCGATTATTTTGGTTGTGCTGAATCGGTTGTATCGTCCGATTCTTGCGTTGAAAAGCACGATTGTCGATTTATCGCAAGGCAATGGCGATCTTACCCGACGCCTTGATGTGAATACCAAGGATGATCTTGGCCAAATCGCAGAGGCGGTAAATACCTTTATCGGCAATTTGCAAGCGATGATGCTGGAAGTCTCCCAATCATCCGGGCATATTTCAGAAGGTATCGAACAACTTAAGACGCAGGCTGAACTGAACGATACCGTATTAGCCTCTCACTCTTTAGAAACAGATCAGGTGGTAACCGCCGTAAATGAAATGAGCTCAACGGCAGACAGTGTCGCGCAAAGTGCTTCGCAATCCGCGGCATTTACGCAAAATACTAGTGACGAAGCTGAGCAATCTAAACGTGTGGTTGACGGTGCCGTAAGCAGTGTGGCGGCCTTGGTTGATGAAGTTGACGCCATGGCACTCAATATTCAAACCATGAGTGAGGATGCCCAAAAAATCGGTTCCGTCCTTAGTGTTATTGGCGAAATTGCCGATCAGACCAATTTACTTGCCTTGAATGCGGCTATCGAAGCGGCCCGTGCCGGAGAGCAGGGACGCGGGTTTGCGGTCGTAGCGGATGAGGTTCGAGCTTTGGCCGCAAGAACCCAGCAGAGTACATCTGAAATCAACGAAATGCTGACTAAGTTACATAAGGGAACAAGCTCGGTTGTCAGCGCGATGGACGACACTAAGCGCCGTTGCCAACAAACGGCTGACACGACCGCCAACGTTAACGAAAGCCTGGACACTATGGCGACATCGGTAGTCAAAATTAATGATCTGGGGATCCAGATTGCCGCGGCCGCAGAGCAGCAGAGTACGGTTACAGAAGAGATCAACCGCAACATGATGACAATCCAGGACATGGTTGGCCAGCTTACCGAGAATGGCACCCATACCATGGACAGTACGCGTAATCTTGCAAGCAGCAACGAACAGCTGGCGGCGATCGTCAGTCAATTTAAGCTTAAGTAATTTAACTCATTAGCTTAATAATCTATTCAAAGCCAGCGTTGAAAAGCTGGCTTTTTTTCGCCTGTAGAAAACCGAAATAATCAGAAAACCTAACAAGTGTGATCATTGAGTGAGCAGTGTGTGGACTACACTAATACGACTGATTTAATGACGACAGACTCTTAAAGGGATATCAAGATGAACATCAAGATAAAAATGATGCTGGCAACGTTACTGTTTACCACCGGCTCTGCTCTGGCACTGCAGGGTGAGTCAGTGAGATATCAGGTAAACGGGCAAAATTATGAGGGATACTATATTTCACCGGCTAAAGATGCACCGTTGATATTGATGGTTCATGACTGGGACGGCTTAACGGATTATGAAGTAAAACGTGCCGAGATGCTGGTTGAGGAAGGGTACGCCGTATTTGCCGTTGATCTGTTTGGTGCCGGGATCAGGCCGACAAAAGTTGAAGACAGGCGCCAGCATACAGGCGAACTCTATAAAGACAGGCAGAAAATGCGCGACTTGCTTAATGGCGGATTAAAAGCAGCAGAAGCAAAGGGGGCGAAAACTGAAGATGTCGTCGCAATGGGGTATTGCTTTGGTGGTGCAGCCGTTTTAGAGCTGGCACGTTCCGGTGCCGATATAAAAGGTTTTGTCACTTTTCACGGCGGGCTGAAAACCCCGCCAGATCAGGATTACGCCAAAACAAAAGGAAGTGTGCTGATAATGCACGGCGCGGCAGATCAGGCTATTTCAATGGAAGACTTTGCCGCTCTGTCGAAAGCGTTGGAAGCGAGCCAGGTTAGTCACGAAATGATTGTTTACAGCGGCGCACCTCACGCCTTTACGGTGTTCGATTCTCCCAATTATCGTCAAGAGGCGGATCGTAAATCATGGCATCGTTTTCTGACGTATTTGAATGAAGTGAAGTAGTTAATCATGTTTTTAACAGTTATGGTGTGGGTAAAACAATAAGTGAAAGGTACTGCATGATTGAAGAAGTAACAGTTAGCGATATTCCTGAGATAATTGTGCAAATCGATAATTCAATAAAGACATGTATCGATGTACCCCAGGCTATTGCCGATGATCTAGTCAAACATTGCGCGGACAATGTTTTGTGGTGGAAAGACCATAAGCAAAGTGCTGCACATTTTTTGTATCGTATTGATGACAGAATAGTCGGTGTCGTGTTAGTAAAAGATCACTGGAATCTGGCCAACTTGTTTGTCGAACCGGATTATCATGCCAGAGGAATTGGCAAAGAGCTGGTTTTAAAAGCGTTGTCTGCCTGTAAGAGTCGCTCTGCGAAAGGTCGGGTAAAGCTTTCTTCATCAAGCCATGCCGTGGGTTTCTATCATCGCGTAGGCTTTGAGCAGATCGGTGAAGCCAAACCGCTACCTGGTGGTTGCATTCCATTTGAATATCGTTTTTAAGGGAGTTTAAAGTATGTTGTGTGTCACAACGCCCGATGTTTCAGCTCGGGAGATTAAAGAAACGCTTGGCGTGGTTACGGGAAATGTCGTGCAATCTAAGCACGTCGGACGAGATATTATGGCCGGCTTTAAAACCATCTTTGGTGGTGAGATCAGAGGCTATACCGAGATGCTGACAGAAGCCCGGGAGGAAGCGCTGAACCGAGCGATTACCGAAGCTGAATCTTTAGGTGCAGATGCGATTGTTAACCTGCGCTTTACGACCAGTGCCATTATGCAGGGGGCGTCAGAAATTTTGGCTTATGGTACCGCGGTAAAACTACGCTAACGGCGTAATAAATGAAGGTGCATCTGAAATGAGACCTGCCGTACAGGCAGTAAGTAATAACCGCGCACTGTTACAGCGTAAATAGGTACGAATCAAAGTCACTTGTTAACCAAGGGGCTTTTGTTTTGAATACCTTTTGCTTGTTACCCATTAAAGGCTTAGGGTGACTGCTCTAAGCCGGATTTGCCCCTTTTCTTTATTAAGTCATACTCTGTTCATATCGTTCTACGATAGATTTTCTAATGTGCATTGGTCACATATCTACACTAGTACAGACAGTTGTGATAGATAGAATTTTTAAGAGCCAGTCCCAGAGTGCAGCATAACAATATTAATTTAATGAACTCCTATCGTTTGTCTTAGCAGGATAGGTAGAAATAACTGGAAGTGACAGACGGATATAAACCGTCTAACAAGCAGCATTACGGAAAGGAATTTGGATGATTTGGCAAGGACAGAAAAGAATATTGCTCATCATAGCAGACTTTAATAGCCTTACTACTCTTTGCCATCGGGATAAACTTCGTACGTCTATGTGATTAATGGATGGATTAGTTTGTTTGTCGAGAACAATGCTATCTTTATGGTAAACAAACACATAAGGACATGAAAATGGATTTTGATTGGATAGAGTGGTTTGGTTATCTGGCATCGTTAGTCGTTCTTGTTTCTCTGACAATGACGTCAATCATAAAGCTGAGGGTAATTAACTTAATTGGTTGTCTTTTGTTTGCTGGGTTTGCCTATTTAATTGACTCTTACCCGACGATGTTTATGAATCTGGGTATAGCCGGAATCAATGTTTACTTTTTATGGAAAATTTATTCGGCAGAGGAGCAGTTCAAACTGATTGTTGCATCGGTTAATTCTGAATATTTTGAGTATTTTATTTCGACAAATCAGGGCGAAATAGAACTGCAGGCATCTGTAGATGAACTTAGAGAAGCCAATACGGTGTTTTATATGCTGAGGAATAACAGCATAGCGGGTGTATTAGTTGGAAATAATAGTGAACAAGGTGTGTTGTCTGTTCTGTTGGACTATGTCACGCCGGAATACCGTGATTTTAAGTTGGCGCATTATTACTATGAGTCGCACCCTGATGAAATCAAACTCAGGGGAGTTAATACGCTCATGGCGAAACCGACGACGAAGGAACACAGAGAGTATTTGATCAAAGTGGGTTTTCAGGTTGTTGATGGAACAGAGGGTGTTTATCAGAAACAACTATAAGGGACGCCCTAAGTTCATTTAGGTGAGGGGAAGTAGATCTCGTTTCTTCTTCCCTCACACCAATGCCCCAAAAGCGTTACAAGTGTTTGTGTCATTAATAGTGTGAATAGTCCAATTTCCTAATTTAGTGTAAAGTACCCGCTTTATTTGCTATCAAAATTAAAATTATGATCGACGTTTTTAAGACACTATTAAACCTGCGTTCTCTGCGTGCAGCTGCACGAGAAGAATTTACGCTAGAGCAACTTCAAGAAGCCCTTGAGAAACTGCAAACTGTGGTTGCTGAGCGTGAAGAAGCTGAAGCAGAATCTCGTCAGGCAGAGAAAGAAAAAGAAGAAAAATTAAAGGCATACCGCGACATGCTGATCGCAGATGGTATCGACCCAGAAGAGTTGCTAGTAACTCTAGCCGACGCACCTAAAAAATCTAAGCGTGCACCTCGTCCAGCTAAGTATAAATTTACTGTTGATGGTGAAGAGCGTACCTGGACAGGCCAAGGTCGCATGCCTGCGCCTCTGAAGGAGGCTATCGAAAATGAAGGAAAATCGCTTGATGATTTTCTGATTTAATCGATGAAAAGCCCCGTTTCTTGGGGCTTTCACTTGAAGTCACACTTTGTTTAACGGATAGTTTCGTTATAACTTCACTGATTTGGTAAGTCTTTTCTGCCCCAAAGCAATTTTGCGCAACAAAACGGTGGGCGCCCTCGTTAGAGGTTTGCCCGACTTTTCCTTATGGCAAACCGCACACTGCCGATGCACGGTTTCTCCCAGTTCCGCGTAAAGAAAGGATCCTGCTACAGTTATAACTGTATAAAGTTATGTGAAAAATCGCTATGGAGGTGATAGTAATGGCTTATGTTCTTTTTGCAGTCACGATTATCAGCATGATGGTATGCCACTATATAGCGAAGAAACGTGGATTAAAACCAATGCACTGGGTGATTATTGCTGCAATTATAGGCCCCTTGGCAATTCCTCTTGCTTTGTTGGTAAAGTCAAAATCGAAGTAGCTCATGCCTGAAAGCGGTTTAGTTGAGTCGCTTTTGGATAATTAGCAATCCAGAGCTTACACTTTGTACCTCGGCGTTAGCTAATTTGCGGCTGACACGTATCTGCCCCCAAAATCATTTAGAGCAAGGCCTCACTTACGTTCTGTTCATTAAGGACTGACCCTGCATATTCTTTCGCAGTTGGGCGCATTCAAGGAGTAGAGGCAAGATTATTTGATAACACAGAACTCAATCACACATGTGCAAATCTATACTTGGTCAAAGTACACTGCGTTTGCTACGTTTAAATGACATCGTGATTGGAAAGGTATAATTATATGAAAGTAAACATTCAAACACATCACATATCAATTAATGACGACTCACGAAAAGAAATTGAAAGTAAATTTGAGAAAGTATCCGCTCACTTTCCACAACTGATCAGCAGCGACATCATCATCACAAAAGAACACGGACAGCACGAAGTGGAAATTTTTACCAACTATGAAGGTGTACGGGTTTCAGCAAAATCTACTAACAATGTAATGTATCCTGCCATTTCAGCAGCATTGAAAAAACTAGAGACAGGCCTACGTAACCGCAAAGGACAACTGAAAGCAGACCTTCACGCAAAGTCAACCAGCACGAAACCAGAGATTGCTTCAGATATTATTAAGAGGTGAAATTAGTTTAATCAAATTAAATTGACCAGATTCATGAAGCTAGCAACTTAATGCTGGCTTTTTTAAACAGAGCTTATTGATAGTTAAACGGTATTAGGGCGCTTTCATTTATATCAGAAATCTTCGCAAACCCTCACCAAACAAAAAAATTTTCAAGTTTGCCAGTACAAAGAACAAAGCTGTTGTTATGTGTGAAGGGAGTCTTGAATTCGATTGCTGTTTTCATCTTGAGTATGATCCTGATGTTGTGATCTATGAATCACAATCCAAAGGTTACTTGGGTATAGTACTAATGCTCGCTTATAGTTAGGCTGTTAAGGTGAATTTACTCTACTTGATCTAATACGATAAAAATCAATCATCGCATTTAGGTGAAAATATGGATACTTTCGGGCTCTTGTTCAGCACGTTACACTGTAACTGGCTTCTAGTTGGATAATTTATTTATATGAGCCTAGGTTGGTATTCTGGCGGGCAAGTTCATGCTATAGATGGGTAGTTGCCTGTTAATAAATACTCTTGTGATAAGTACGTCTTTTTCGTGGAGCATTGGCTGATAGTTTGTTAAGTCCTCTGCTGAGGCTGCAGAGGACTCGTACCTTAACGATTTACATCATGAGTAATTTTTTACTCACTTAAAGTGATGACGGGAAGCTCATCCCAAATCTTGGGTTCTGATGTATCGTTACCGGTGAAATTCCACGGTCCTTTTTTGGTTTCTAACGGCCGGTAGACTGCCGATAATCCGTCGATATCCCATGTTGTGACATAAATGCTGATACCGTCGAGTGAGTCAGGGCGGCCAAGTGCATCACTGGCAAAATCGAGATAGATTTCTCTGTTAACTTTATCGACAGTGACAACAGGGGCGGGTGATACGGTTTCTCCCCATGTCAGTGAGTCCGCACCCGTTGAACTGTAAATTGAGCTTTGCCAGCCAAATATTACGGCGTTTCGATTCCAGGTTCCAGACGGAATTTTTGCATTGAGCTTAGGCAGTGTAGTTAAGCCATGATCGCTTTCATTGGGTAAACCAAGGAAGACCGAAAAGCCGACATGGTCAAAACCGTTAGGTGGTAACCAGCTGTCGGTGACGTTATCCATGACCAATTTTAAGCGGACGTTACTGCCAACGGTATAAATCTCGGCTTGTTCTATCGAGAGCTGGTTATTGTCTTTATCAAAAGAGGGATCAGTGGGTAGAGAATAGGAACCGTATGGTCCGCCATTGCCATCTTGCGCATCGCCTGCATCATCAATAATTTTATTGGGTGTTTCAGCCCATGAAAGATTGGAAGTGAACGCAATATCTTTAGTGCCTGTTTTATCTTCTGGGTAGTAAATCGCAAAGCGGTGTTGTTGCTCTCCGATAGCAAAATGACGGATTGAAATTGTTGTTTTCCAATTTCCGTTAGCATCAACAGTTATGTCTTTTGCTACGGCTAAGTTACCATCGACGACCATTTTTAATATCACATTGGGTGTCGCTGTCCCCGTTATTTCGGTATCTTGGGTGATCACCGCGTTATCCCAATTCCCCTCTAATTCGACTTTTGTATTTGGGATGTCGATATTGCCCGTTTGGGATGTTTTGAAGTAAATCGCCGCAGATTTTGGGGCCAGTTCGATGCTGACTTCACCATGGCTATTTGTTGTCAGTGTTTCTGGTGCACCTTGCCAATTTGATTGAATTTGTCGCTCAAAAACCGTACCTGAATTTTGCTCTAGATCTAACTGGTTTAACAGCATAGGCGACGACGAGGTATTCATGATCACGAGTACTTCTTCATCATTTAAACGACGAGTGAAACTGAATATACCAGCTCCCGCTTTATCACTAGCGATGACTTTCAATTCGCCTCGTGTCAGCACTTGGTTTTCAGTACGAAGCTGAGCTAACGATTGAATAAAGCGGTACATCTTATTGTTTGAATCGAAAGAATCGACAAGCTGCCCGTCTGTACGATAGCCGCCGTTAAACATACTGTCGCGGCTATTGACGATTGCTTGCTCAGTGCCCTGGTAGATAACCGGAATGCCGGGTACCGTCATCATGGTGATCAAGGCTTGCTGCATATCTTCTGGGCTAGCCTGAGACAGGAAGCGAGGCATATCATGGTTATCGATAAAATTTGGCATGATGTAAGGGTTAGGGAACATTTCCATCATGCGTTCTAGGCGGAAGCGTAAATAATCCGTCGGCTGGCCTGATGCAAAAACACGGGTCATAGTGGTCTGCAACGGGAAGTTTAATACAGAGGTTAACTGTGCCGGAGAGCCATTCTCACCAATATAGGTGAGCATTTTTTCTTCGCCTTCTGTCTTGTACGGCGTTGAGGCTTCAAAGACTTCACCAAAGGTAAGGAAATTTTCACGGCCTGTTTCTTTTGCCTGTGATAGTACGCCGTCTTCGCTGTGGAAGAAATCGTTCCAGAAATCGTGTTCAACAAACTTTGCGGTATCTACTCGATACGCATCAATACCCACATCTTTAATCCATTTACGGTAGCTCGCCTTTAGGTATTTTCTAACCTCGGGATCTGAAGTGTTGAGGTCGTCCAAATCGGAGAGTTGCCATGTTTTTTCTTGTATCGGATTATTGTGATCGGTAATGCTTGGGGTCCAATGGTAGCTACCAGTACCGTCGTTTTTGCATTGTTCATGATTCAAGGGATACGGTAGGGATTGATTTGATGCCAATGCATTTTCAATGAGACGGAAACCGGTACAAGGGTTTGAAGCGTCATAATCGTACGGGTTATCGTAAGTGAAAAAGTTACCAACATGATTCGTCACAATGTCTTGGATGAGGAACATATTTCGGCTGTGTATTTCACGAGAAAGAGCTTGGTAGTCTTCGAGATCCCCGAAATGCTCATCCACTTTCTGGAAATCACGCGCCCAGTAGCCATGATACCCACCGTAATTCTGTTCTGAATCCCACCATTGGTTTGCTACAGGCGGAGTGATCCAGACAGATGTTGCCCCTAAATTTTGGATGTAGTTAAGTTGATCGGTAACGCCTTGTAGATCACCGCCGCTGAATTTCTTGTCCGATGTCGGATCGTATTCATTTTGCCCTTGGTCATTATTTTGGCTATTTCCATCGCTGAATCGATCGATCATGAGAAAGTAGATGATTTGGTCTTGCCAGTCCGGTGACGTTACCTGATTATCAATTGGCGCCACAATGTTGTGATCTTTTTCGATGGCCTTATTGTCTGAATTACAGCCTGTTAGGGCCAATGCGATCGATAAGGTTAAAAACTTTATTTTATTCATTGAATTAGGTGTTTTCTCTCTCACGTTAAAATCCCCTGCCTACAAAATTGCGTAAACAATAATGGAAGCTCAACGCGATGAGAGTGTCACTTCACGCCATTATAGTGGTTGTGGTGTGTCAGTGGGCGCAAGATTTGAGCCTGTTATCATTTTTCTGGTCATGAAAGTGGCGAAAGAAATAGATAATCGTGTTGGTAGTTATCACATCGCTGGTGTTCGCCTTGCTGAGAAATCAATTCAAAATGACATTTTTGAGGTCGTTCGGTTAGATACGTTGATAGAGACCACGATGAAAATTGATGGTTTTGGTTTGTTTTTGTCATTGCCCAACGGTTATTTTCTTGACCATCAATATGACAATGAATGATTTCAGTATCAGGCAGGCGGCATGCGAGCTCTATAACAACACGAACGCCTTCCATTTCGGGAACGACGACAAGGGTAGGGACGACAACAAGAGGATGGCCTAATAGAATAGGTTCGTTGACGACATAGTTGTGTTGAAGGTTATCATCGATGAATTGATTGCCGTCGACTTCGTAGCATAAGCGGAAGCGTAATGGCTTTGCGACGGGTAGGTTTGCTGTTGACCAAAGCTCAATACCATCAGTCAGAAAGTAATTGAAAAAGGCAGGATAGCGACGCCATACACCGTCTCTGTCTTCACACTCAACCGCCACTTTTTTTTCAAACGCAATATTATCGACTTCAATCCAGACTTGCCCAGTTTGACCTTGTTTGCCGGTGCTCGATTCAATAACGGCAGTGGCGTAGTGCAGCCTGATCGGGTTTTCTTGTTGAACGGCTCGATTGGCACGGCATTGCTCACGGTACATTTGAGGGGAGAATGGATACCACTTTCGGAATGCGCGGTGGAAGTTTGAAGGCTCATCATAACCTAGCTGGTTAGCGATATTAGAGACGTTGAGTTGTGTATCGGCAAGCAGACGCAGCGCGGTGGTTTTTTTTTCATCATCAACAAGTGTGGTGAAGTTTATTTGTTTTTCTTGTAGGCGTCGTTGCAGTGTTCTGGGTGAGAGGCCTAGATGAACAGCTAAGTCGGATAAACGTAAAGGCGAGCTGATGTCGTCATGGATATGTTTTTTTAATCGACAGATCAGATCTTCTTTTTCAATATGGACGTGCTGCAGCAGTAAAAAAAACTGCTTGGCGAGAGAAAACAACTTAGGATCGGGAGTTGCGGTAACCTGGATTTCTTGATGGTCAAAATGCAGTTTTAGCCACTCACCGTATTCGTTACGAATTAGAGGATAGCGTTGGTTAGGTGTTTGAAGCCAGGTATGTGTCAAGTGAGTAAATGACGAAATATGTTCAAGCAAATCTTGAGTAAGGTAGTGCACCCACAAAGGTAATTCAGTATTCGTTCGTGATTTAAATTGCAGCGATAAGCAATCATAGCGAGATGTTGGCTCAACATAGATTGAGCGATCGAACAATGACACAGATTTGCTCCACCAGAGTAATCCATCTTTGATCGTTGGTGCTGTTAACAGCAATAGGTGCTGCAAAGAAAGTAATTCCTTGATGTGCCAATGGTCATGGCCAATCCGAAAATAGGAACTGCCTATTGCTTGAGAAAGTATTGCTGTGAAAGGTTGTTTGGGGGGCACGTTTCTTCCTTGTCAGGATAACCTTCGCGTATTGTAGCGGAACCGTTGCTATGAAGCATGGCTTTGTTGTAACACGTAAAGCTACGTGGCCTTTTGATACGGTTAGGCAACTCGGTCGCTATTGGGCATCCCGAGGTGATTAAAGCGATTTAAAACAGAACGACTGAGTATCATTTCCTTTGACTGATATAGCACGAGATTGCTAGGCAGAGGGTGTCTCTATCATTTGTTAGGCTAGAATTTCCAGAGACAATTAGCTTTGCAATATTTTCCTAATGACAAAGGAGACAAATAGGTAAACCACTCTAAAAAGTTTTGGCCCAAAGTGTGTTTGCTCCCTATTGTTGTTTTTATGAAAGTTTCTTACTGGCCGCTTGATGCTAGTTTGGTGTGTTAGCAAAAAGGACACCTTATGGTTTTGCTTTGGGGCACTTTATGGTTTCAGCGACATGTGTCTCACCTGCCTGTCAGGCAGGCGCTGGAAACAATAAAGTACAGTGTCTAATTAACTATTCTTATAGGGTATGGTTGACTCTCTGGTGATGGAGCATGAAGATAGCTTTTTGATTCTTGCTTACTATTCACTCTATGCCTGAACTCCATGCAATAAAAAAACTACTTTTGTGCGCAGTCATTATTGTAAGTTCTTTGATGTCGTTTTGTTTGATATCCGCTCAAGCCAATTCGGCATCCTCTTTTGATTCTGAGTTTTTGACCAGTAAGGCCGCTCCGCAGGATTGGGGTTTACTGGAAATTTACATGCAGGCTGATACCCAGCCGGATGAAGCCCGCAAGAGGCTGAAACTGCTGCCACTGGAACAAATCCAGCGGGACGAAGGTTTCCGCTTGGCACTTTACTACCTTATATTGTTTAAGTTAGAGAATGCGCTGGGGACACATGAAGTTTCTGCCGAACAATATATCGATGATCTTAAAGCTCTGGGTGAACGTCAGGGCCAGGACTGGATGGTTGGTGAAGCCTTGCTTGAGTCTGTTATTAATTTAATAAAGCAAAGTAAGTTTGATGAAGGGCTGCAAGTTGTCGATCAGGTCATTGAGATTGCGAAGGCGTCGGACTATTCGCATCTGTTGGCCCGCGCCCTTAAGTGGCGAGCCAACATTTACGTCGAACGGTCTCAATATAGCATGGCGATGGATGACTATCGTTCAGCATTGAAAACCTTCAGCGAGCAATCTGATGATATTGAGTCTTCTAAGGTGCTTTCAAATATATCGACGGTCTATTTTCGCCTACAAGAGTGGAACAGCGCTAAGAAATATAATCAAAGAGCGTTTCGCCTGATTGAGGGGGATGGATGTAATAACCCCAACCTCAAAGCCATGCTGCATGTTAACGCCGGTATTATTGCCCGGCACTTTGATCAACCGGAGCAGGAAGCCGAGCATATCAGAGTGGCGGTGGAACTGTTTGAGCTGACGGGTGCCAAGTTTTCGCAACTGGCGGCTCTGAACAATCTCATCACAATGCAGCTTAAGGACAATGAGATTGAAGCGGCATTGGCTAACTCTTTTCGCTGCCTGGAACTGGCAACCGAAATATCGGACAGATCAGGGGTGGCCCATTGCAATGAGTCTCTGGCAGAAGTTTATCTGACGCGGGGAGAGTTACAAAAAGCCGCCGAGATTGCGTTGCAGGCGCTTGAGATATATAACCAGCTGCAAGATGAGAAGAACTATATGGAGACCAGTGAGCTGATCGCTGATATCTATGAAGCGGCTGGCGATTATCAACGTGCTTTGCAGTATTACAGGCAGTATGCGACAGAAGGAAAGGAATATCTGTTCGATGAGCGA
Organism: Photobacterium lipolyticum; assembly: GCF_003026475.1. GTDB lineage: Bacteria > Pseudomonadota > Gammaproteobacteria > Enterobacterales > Vibrionaceae > Photobacterium > Photobacterium lipolyticum. The sequence continues at coordinate 485,124 of NZ_PYMC01000002.1, read as the reverse complement.
CGCAAAGAGCTGTTTGCACTGCAGGAAAGCTATGAAGCAGAAGCGAGAGATCATGAGATAGCCTTGTTGAAATCGGAAAATGAATTAAATACAGCCCGGTTAGCCGAGCAGCAAGCGCGCGAGAAGCTATGGATCCTTGCGGCTGCTTTTTCTGTTCTGTTGCTTTATGTTTTTTATCGGCGCTATAGCAATATCAGCCAGGATAACACCCAACTGCAGCAGTCGAATGCAACCTTAGCGACCCAGTCGCTACAGGATCCACTGACGGGCTTGCACAACCGCCGATATCTGGAGCAGTGGCTGGAGTCTGCGGGCAATGATAGCCGGTCATCGCCCTACCATTATTTGTTAGTGGAGTTGGACTTGGATCATTTTAAGCAGGTGAATGATCGCTGGGGTCATGATGCGGGCGATCAGGTCCTTGTCGATGTTGCCAGCCGACTGAAAGTAGGGGCACGCAGCAATGATCACGTGGTTCGCTGGGGCGGCGAGGAATTTGTCTTGGTGCTGGCACTCAAGCCTGATACAGACGCTGAGCTCATATTAAACCGCCTGCGTGAGTCTATTGCTACAGTGCCTGTTAAGACCCGCGGAGGAGATCTGGAGGTGACGGTTTCGATAGGGGCCGTCGGCGCAATAACCATTGACGTCATGGTCAATGAATGGGAAGAGTTACTGAATAAGGCTGATAAGGCACTCTATGCTGCCAAATCGTCAGGCCGGAATTGCGTGAAGCTAGTCAGCGCAGAATCCCGTCAAGGTAAAAACATCACATCCATTGTTTAGCGCGGCATAAACTGGTAGTGTCGCAGCCCTTGTAAACTGTATTTTCGCGTTCAGCAAAGACTAATAGGACAATCACCTTGAGCCAAACTGCTTTTTCAACTCTTAACCTGCATTCTGATTTGCTTAAAAATATCTCTTCCCTTGGTTACGAGTCGATGACTCCGATCCAGGCGCAGAGCCTGCCGCACATCCTTGCGGGCAAAGATGTTATCGCCCAGGGTAAAACGGGCTCCGGTAAAACAGCAGCCTTCGGTCTTGGCCTGTTAGAAAAACTGAATGTTAAGCGTTTCCGTGTTCAATCACTGGTGCTGTGCCCTACTCGTGAACTGGCTGATCAGGTAGCAAAAGAGATCCGCAGACTGGCACGAACCATTCATAACATCAAAGTACTGACCTTATGTGGTGGCATGCCATTCGGCCCGCAGATTGGCTCGCTTGAACATGGAGCACATATTATTGTCGGCACGCCTGGTCGTATTGAAGAGCACGTTCGTAAAGGAACGTTGAACTTAGACGATCTTGAAATGCTGATATTGGATGAAGCTGACCGCATGCTTGAAATGGGCTTTCAGGACGCATTGGATGCGATCATTGATGCTGCGCCGAAACAGCGCCAGACTTTACTTTTCAGTGCGACATACCCCGATCAAATTAAGTCGATTGCTGATCGGATTATGTTTAAGCCAGTAATGGCGAAAGTTGAATCGACCCACGACGACAGCAGTATTCAGCAGCATTTCTACAAGGTTGATGGTAACGAACAACGCCTGACCGCTCTGCGCCTGTTGCTGCTGCAACACCGTCCGGAATCAGCGGTAGTATTTTGTAATACTAAGCGTGAAGCTCAGGAAGTGTCTGATGATTTGGTCGATTATGGTTTTAGCTCCATCGCCTTACATGGTGATTTAGAGCAGCGAGAACGTGACCAGACGCTAGTACGTTTTGCTAACAAAAGTGCATCAGTGCTTGTTGCCACCGATGTGGCCGCTCGTGGTCTGGATATCGACTCGCTTGATGCAGTTATCAACTACCACCTTGCTCGTGATACTGAAGTGCATGTCCACCGTATTGGCCGTACTGGCCGTGCTGGCAGCAAAGGTGTTGCGTGCTCTCTGTTCAGCGATAAAGAACATTATAAAGTCGCTTTGCTGGAAGATTATTTAGATAAGTCTATCGAAGGTGAAGCGCTGCCTCCGATGAGTCTGCTTGAGCAACCGACATTCCGTCCTGCGATGACTACCCTTCAGATTGATGGCGGTAAAAGACAGAAAGTTCGCCCGGGTGACATTTTAGGTGCGCTAACGGGTGATAGCGGTATTGCCGGGGCAGAGGTTGGTAAAATCCAGATCTTCGATAACTTTGCCTATGTTGCAGTTAAGAGTGAATCAGTACGCGCTGCGCTGAAGAAGCTGGAAAACGGTAAACTGAAGGGACGTTCGTTCCGAGTTCGCCAGATCCGCGGTTAATTCCGCTGCTATACCCAAGAAAAGCCCGCTAAGACTATGCGGGCTTTTTGCTTTCAGAAAAAAGGCTGATGGAATTATCAGCCATTGTCCCATGTTTTCATTAACTCAATTTATACTTATTTCACTTCGATTTTGGTTGCTTGAGATTGGCTTGGTTGAACTTTGGGTACCAGAACTTTTAGTAAGCCATTATGAAATTCAGCATGAATATGATCTTGTTGAATATTCTGGCCCAGATAGAAACTGCGCATAAATTTACCGGTGCAACGTTCTTGGCGAATAACTTTCCCATGCTTCTTCTCTTCACTTTCTTTTAGCGTGGTGGCTTCTATCACCAGAGAACCTTCATTCACCTGCAAAGAGATATCTTTTTTATTCACTCCTGGTAGTTCTGCTGTTATTTCATAGGCTTTTTCTTTTTCAACAATATCGACTCGTGGTGTCATCATCTCGGTATCAAATTTTGGCCTCAGCATTGGGAATGCATTGTCAAAAATCTGAGGGAAATCAAACCAGGAGTCACGAGGAACTAAACTCATACTTGCCTCCAATCCGACGTAGTAGTTAACGCATTTAAAGTCTAGTCTATGATTGTTAATCAAAGACGATAAATAACCATAAGTTGATTAAGGTCAAGATCCTTTAAGGAATAGATTTTTCAGCACAAAATGTAATAAATGAATTGGTTTATTTTGTTTTTGACTTTAGCTCAAACCTTATTCTGTTAATTAAAGAGACCAGTACGCAGTTTATATTGTCAACAGTTTCTTGAAATATGTCAGTTTTAAGTCTAAATTTTGTTCATTGTTCAAGTGATTGTTGACAATCTGAATGAGAAAACACGATGTAACCTTGAAGCCCGTCGATACGTTGGATGGGAATACGACAACCAAAGAACTGACAAAATCTGAGGATCTGACCGATCGCCTAATTGAATCTGTTGTCAGTGGTGAGTATCCGGCGGGCAGCAAAATTTCAGAGCCTGAATTAGCGCGCTGTTTTGGTGTCAGCCGTGGACCATTGCGTGAAGCCATGATGCGGGTGGAATCACTGGGTCTGGTTGAGCGGGTTCCCCATGTCGGTGCCAGAGTGGTCGAGTTGAGTCAGCACAAGCTAACTGAAATCTATGCGGTGCGCGAAGCGCTGGAAGGTATGGCCGCACGTTTAGCCTGTATCAATATTACTGACGATGAAATTGATGCATTGCAGGATCTGTTAGAACAGCATCAGCGTCATATCGAACAAGTTGACGGCGCCTCTTATTTCCACCAGCAAGGTGATTTTGATTTCCATTATCGAATTATCAAAGCGAGTCGAAACACCAAACTGATTGGCCTGTTATGTGACGAGTTATATCACCTGCTTCGCATGTACCGGTTTCAGTCACCGCGACAGCATTCTCGTCCGACTAAAGCACTGAGCGAACATCGCCATATTCTTGCGGCAATACGCGAACGCGACGGCGAGTTGGCAGAAATGCTGATGCGCCGACATATCATGCGCAGCCGCCAACTGATTGAGCGACAGTTAACGGCAGACGAGTTAATTTAAGATGACAAGGAGACAGTATCATGAGCCCAGGGAAACGCTTCCGTAATGCGGTTGCACATAATCACCCGTTACAAGTCGTAGGCACAGTTAATCCCTATTGCGCGATGATGGCTGAGCTGGTCGGGCACCAGGCAATTTACCTGTCGGGCGGCGGTATTGCCAATGCCTCCTATGGCCTGCCGGATCTCGGTATCACTACCCTGAATGATGTGCTGGAAGATGTCCGCCGTATCACTGCCGCGACCCACTTGCCGCTCCTGGTCGATATCGACACCGGTTTCGGCGGCGCGTTGAATATCGCGCGTACCATAAAGGAGATGGAACGTGCCGGTGCGGCCGCGATCCATATGGAAGATCAGGTAGCGCAGAAGCGGTGTGGTCACCGTCCGAATAAAGCCATCGTCAGCCAGGAAGAAATGGTCGACCGTATCAAAGCCGCGGTTGATGCCCGCACCAATGATGACTTCGTTATCATGGCGCGTACCGATGCGCTGGCAGTGGAAGGAATGGGGGCCGCGATTGAGCGTGCCATTGCCTGTGTCGAAGCGGGTGCCGACATGATTTTCCCTGAGGCAATTAACACCCTCGAACAGTATCAGCAGTTTTCCGATGCGGTGAAGGTGCCGATTCTGGCAAACATTACCGAATTTGGTCAGACTCCGTTGTTCTCTGGCGACGAACTGGCTGAATGTGGCGTTGACATGGTGCTGTATCCGTTATCGGCGTTCCGTGCCATGAATCAGGCGGCACTGAATGTGTACCAACATTTAATTAAAGATGGTCATCAGCGCAATGTGGTTGATCAGATGCAAACCCGTGAACAGCTTTATCATTATCTTGGTTATCACGATTATGAGCAGAAGCTTGATAAGTTGTTTCGCGGGAAATAACTAAATTCAACGAGTTATTTAAATGGGCGAAATTAATAGAATAAGAGCTTATTTAAATAGAACTGGCCTGAATAGAAAAATAGTTAATAAAATACCCGTTAAAGCGGGAAGATAGAAAATAATAATTAAATCCAACTAGTACTTCATCACAGAAGTTTTGACGAGTTCAGTCACCACCTTCGTCATTCCGTAAAGTGAGGCACGAACTTATACGGAATATAAGGAGCACGCGGTTAGAGCTGGATCCCGGATATCTCGTACCTCGATTCCGAGATGACATGTTTAGGTGTTTCAATTATTCATAATTCATGTGAAAGAGTACTAGTTTGTAGCTGTTCAGCACGAAGCTATTGCGGCTATTTGCATCTGTGATTTAGCAAAGAAAGAGATAGTAACGTGATGAGCGTTATAACCAAATCCAATAACGTGAAACAACTAAAAGGAGTCTGCTATGTCTGCAATAGCCGTAGCTGATAGTCAAAAGGAAAAGGCAATCACCAATGATGCCGGATTACGCGGTCAAAGCGCGGGTTCAACGTCGTTATGTACCGTAGGTAAAACGGGCACGGGATTAACCTATCGCGGTTATGATATTACGGATTTAGCGCACTATGCTGAATTCGAAGAAGTCGCGTATCTACTGTTGAAAGGCAAACTGCCGACGCAAAGTGAATTAGATAATTATAAGCGGGCATTGAAAAGTAATCGTGGCTTACCGTCGGCCTTGTGTCAGGTATTAGAAGCTATTCCGGCGGATGCTCATCCAATGGACGTCATGCGAACCGGTTGCTCTATGCTGGGTAATCTCGATCAGGAAATGGACTTCGCTGAGCAGGGTGAAAAGACCGATAACCTGTTGGCGATGCTGCCAGCGATCATCTGTTACTGGTATCGATACAGCCATCATGGGGTACGCATCGATACCGCAAGCAGTGATCAGGACACCATTGGCGGGTATTTTCTCGAAATGCTGACGGACAAAGCACCCTCCGAGCTGCATAAGCAAGCCATGCACTGTTCACTCGTGCTGTATGCCGAGCATGAGTTTAATGCCTCGACGTTTACAGCAAGGGTATGTGCCTCGACTTTATCGGACATACACTCCTGTATTACCGCTGCCATCGGGAGCTTACGTGGCCCGTTACATGGCGGCGCGAACGAAGCTGCGATGGCAATGATTGAACAGTGGCAAAGTGCAGACGAGGCTGAAGCCGGGATCATGCAGATGCTGGCCAACAAAGCCAAAATCATGGGCTTTGGCCATGCCATCTATCGTCAATCCGATCCGCGTAATGCGCTGATTAAAGAGTGGTCTCGCAAGTTGGCGCAAGATGTAGGTGATACGCATCTGTTCGCGGTCTCTGAACGTGTCGAACAGGTGATGAAGCGAGAGAAAGGCTTGTTTGCGAATGCGGATTTTTTTCATGCCTCGGCTTATCACTTTATGGGGATCCCAACCAAATTATTTACCCCCATTTTTGTCATGAGTCGCGTAACCGGCTGGGCTGCCCATGTGTTTGAGCAACGAGCGAATAATCGCATTATTCGTCCGAGCGCTGATTATGAAGGGCCTGATCATCAAGACTGGCTGCCGATAGATCAGCGCACCTCTGCCAAATAGCGTGCCTTTTCTGAACAGGCGCATAGCCAGAATATATCCGGCTAACGACCAGATAATACCAATCGGGATAAAGAATAGGGAAGAAACCATGAGCATAAATGTCGAAATGAATGAACGTCCGGCACCTGATGAACTGTTAGTGCAAATAGCTGATTATGTTGCTAATACAGAAATTAATTCGCCAGAAGTGTACGACACCGCCCGTAATTGTTTAATCGATACCCTAGGCTGCGGCTTGTTAGCGCTGCGTTTTCCTGAGTGTACCAAGCACCTCGGGCCGATTGTGCCGGGAACGACTGTACGTCACGGGGCCCGCGTTCCGGGAACTTCCCATGAACTCGATCCGGTCATGGCCGCTTTCAACATCGGCTGCATTATTCGCTGGCTTGATTTCAACGATACCTGGCTGGCAGCCGAGTGGGGTCACCCCTCTGACAACCTCGGAGGTATTCTGGCAACCGCCGATTACCTGAGCCGGGTTGCCGTCTCTCAAGGTAAAGCGGCGCTCACCATGCGTGATGTACTGACGGCAATGATCAAGGCTCATGAAATCCAGGGCGTGCTGGCGCTGGAAAACAGCTATAACCGCGTAGGACTCGACCATGTGTTGCTGGTACGCGTTGCCTCAACGGCAGTAGTGACGAAAATGCTGGGTGGCAGCAAAGAGCAGATCATCGACGCAGTGTCTCAGGCATGGGTCGACGGCTGCTCATTGCGGACCTATCGCCATGCACCGAATGCCGGCTCCCGTAAATCTTGGGCGGCAGGCGATGCCACTTCCCGTGCGGTTCGCCTGGCAATGATGACCATGAAAGGGGAGATGGGGCTGCCATCAGTACTGACTGCGCCTCAATGGGGGTATTATGATGTGCTGTTCAAAGGCGAGCAGTTTAAAGTCAACCAGCCGTTTGGCAGTTATGTCATGGACAATGTCTTGTTCAAGATTTCATTCCCGGCGGAGTTCCATGCGCAGACCGCAGTTGAATGCGCGGTCCAGCTGCATGAACAAGTCAAAGATCGCATTGATGACATTGATCACATTGAAGTGACGACACATGAGTCGGCCATTCGGATCATTTCAAAATCAGGGGATCTGGCCAACCCGGCCGATCGCGATCACTGCCTGCAGTACATGATTGCGGTCCCGCTGCTGCATGGCGATTTAATTGCTGAGCATTATGAAGATGATTTCCACCGTGGTGACGCGCGTATTGATGTGCTGCGCAACAAAATGGACATTAAAGAAGACCTGCGTTACAGCGCGGAATATCTGGAATCCGATAAGCGCTCCATTGCCAATGCCATTCAGGTGTTTTTCAGTGATGGTACCGCAACTGAAAAAGTTGCGGTGGAATACCCGATTGGTCACCGTCGCCGCCGTGAAGAAGGGATCCCGGTGCTGGAACGCAAATTCAAGCGAAACCTGCAGACCCGTTTCCCGGAGCCAACCTGCCAGAAAATCTTCGATTTGTGTTGTGATCAGGCCAAACTTGAAGCCACGCCGGTTGATGAATTTATGGCACTGTTTGTCATTAACTAACCTAAGGCGGTATAACCTCGTTTAATCGGGGTTATTTTCTGACTTGCGAAATATCGTCAAAAATACCATCAATTAACAAAAATGTAGTGAAAACATCCTGCTAAACGACTCATTATTATAAATAACGATGGGTTATAAGAGACGCGGCTTATTGCTGCAACCTTGTATATTCAGGCGTCAATGTTCTTAGACATTAATGATAAAAGGCTCATCAATGAGTCTATGTGTGAGTATGAGGTTTTAGTCGTTATATTTAATTTATATTATCCCAAATCAGAATGTTGGAACTAGTATATAAATGAGGTACGGCAATGTTAATCGTAAACGGAACACTGTTGAGCTGTCTAACAATATGAACATTTATCGCCGTAGGTCTTGTAACTCGGGGTTTCAATTGGGCTGGAACCACTACTTATTTTTTTTGGTAATTGGCTAAACCTCAATAAAAGGATACTGAAATGGAAATCGGTTTGCTTCGTTGTTTTTTTCGTACTCTGCCTATTGTTATTACGATGTGCTTAATTGCTACTGTTATGCCTGCACAGGCTGATTCAGAGGTCAATCAAACAGATTCGGTGGAGCCTGCGAAGGGCTATGTCCTGAAGCTGGGGCGCATCTCGGTCAACCCGCGGAAGGACTACCCCAAATACAAGACCCTCGGAGATTTTTTGGTAAAACGCCTCAAAGAGGCGGGTGTCTCTGATTGGGAGGTGGTTTTTGCGACAAGTCAGCAGCAGATGAGTGAGTATGTGCGTGACGGCAAAGTGGATATTGTACCTGCCGCTGTGTATACCGCCATTGTGCTCAAAGAACAAGCGGGCGCTGAGTTGTTATTCAAGGAGTGGCGTAATGGTATGAAAAGTTACCAGACTCTCTTTGTAACCAGTAAAGCCAGTGATATAAATGCGCTTTCCGATCTGCTCGGACATACAATCGCTTTCGAAACCCCGCACTCAACCCCCTCGTATTTTATTCCGCGGATGATACTTGAATCTCAGGGGTTACCTTTGGTTGAGATAGACAGCAGAGAAGTCATCCCGGAACAAACCCATATTGGCTACCTTTTTGCGAAGAAAGAAGTCAATGTTGCCCAGTGGGTTTCCTCTGAATGGGTGCAGGCTGGAACAATCAGCAGCCGCGACTGGAATGATCCTAAATATATCCCTGAGGGACTAAAGCAAAAACTCCGTGTTTTTCACCGTACTGAACCGTTTCCCCGAGCGGTTTGGGCTGTCAGGAGTGATTTGTCAGAGCCGCTCAAAGTTGCAATTCAAAAAATATTACTAGCTGTTGCCAATGCTCCCGAAGACGTTAAGGAACTAAAGCACTACCGAGGTGTTACCGGATATGAGTTACTCAAAGAGGGTGAATTAACCTTGTTTCATGAGCAACTGAAAAAGCATGACTTACCACTATAGTTAAGAGAGCTACTATGCGTATTCGCTATCAGTACTTTATTGTTATCAGTCTGTTGCTTTTGTTTGTGTTCGGCGTGGTATCTGTGGTTCTTAGTCACAAGGCAGATAAGGGCATTAACAATATGAGGCTGGAGAGTGAGCGTGTATTAAGCTTGGCTATTATCGAGCAGTACGAACAACGTGGTTATCAACTTGCAGCAATGAGTGCTGGCGCTCTTACTAACCCGCTAATATTGCAAGATGTCGACGCGATTGGTGAGCTAATTCATGCGCTGTATGCTGAGTATGATATTTCGCAGATTTATGTTTATGATAAAGCTGGTTCCGTTTTGAACGATGGTACATCGGAGATGAAACTGAGCGGAAGTAACATTCTGGAGTTGCATTCTGACCTAAAGGCCATACCTGATAAGCTGGTTGTTCATCATGAGGGCGACTCAATACACTTTTTTGCCCCGATCCAGGTATTTGACGAGACCATCGGAGGTATTTATATCTCCCTGCTCCTTACATCGTTGACCACTCAGCTTGATAATCTTCAAGCGACACTTATTACTAACGGGCAAATTATTCGCAGCGAAACTCAGCAGTCACTGTTAATAATGGGTGTTATTTTTATTGTTCTTTCTTTGTTCGCTTCTCTGTTTTTATCCCGGCGTCTGAGTGCCCCGATTGTAAACTTGACTGAACAGCTGGTTCGTGTCGGTCGTGGAGACTATGAAGCGAAGATTGACATCACTCGCAGCGACGAAATAGGAGATCTGGCGGCGGCTTATCGCACCATGGTCGATGATCTGAGAAAGACTCTTATTACCCGGGATCAGTTGGATCAAGTTCTGCAAAGTATGCAAGATGCAGTTATGGTCACGACCGCATCAGGAAAAATCAGGATGATGAATCCGGCGGTTACCGCTCTGCTTGATGTGACGGAATCGGAACTTCTTGAACTTAAACCATTGGAATTTCTTGATTTAAATGATAGTGAAAGAGCCGTCCTTACTCAGACTATAGAGCGTGATGGTGCAGTTATGAGTCAGTTAGGTTTGGTTCTGAGAGGAAATAACGGGCATAAACATGTATTATTTTCTGTAACCCAATTAGGTGATGCTAATGGGTTTCGAGGTGAAACGCTTTATGTTTTTCATGATATTACTGAATTAAAGAAGGCTGAATCAGAGATCCGCCGACTGGCTGAAACCGATAGCCTTACCGGTTTATCAAATCGCTACCATTTTAAGAGCCTGGCAGAGCAAGCACTGCAACAAGCCCAGCTCGATCAGTCTTTAGCCGCAGTATTTTTTCTCGATCTGGATAACTTTAAACGCATCAATGATACATTGGGACACGGCGTTGGTGATCTGTTGCTAAAAGCCGTTGGTCAACGCCTGAGCGGCACTTTGCGCTTGTCTAATATAGGTGGCCGCTCGTCACCAGAAGATTTGATCACGGCTCGGCTGGGCGGAGATGAATTTACTATTCTTCTTCCCCACTTATGTCACTCTGATATTCCTTCACTTGTTGCCAAACGACTGTTAAAGGCCCTGGCAGAGCCTTTCCAGCTGACGGGTTATAGCATTTCTATTACCTGCAGTATCGGTATATCGCTCTTTCCCAATAACGGTACTGATGTAGAAAGCCTGTTTAAGTATGCTGATACAGCGTTGTACAAAGCTAAACACAATGGTAAAGGGTGCTATCAATTTTATAATGCTTCAATGGGTATAGGCGATCTCAATCACCTGGCCATAGAACAGTCATTACACAGTGCACTGGCTAATGGTGAATTCCAACTGGTTTATCAACCTCAGCTTAGTCTGAGTACGAATACGATAGTCGGGTCCGAAGCCCTGCTGCGTTGGTATCACCCCGTTATGGGAAGCATACCGCCTGATACATTTATTCCCATCGCTGAGCAGGCTGGGTTGATTATTCCCATCGGTGAATGGGTGCTTAGAACTGCCTGTAAGCAGGCTAAAAAGTGGCAGAAATTGGGCTATCCAGCAATGCGCATAGCCGTCAACCTCTCAACCCGGCAATTTGAGCAAACTAATTTAGCCAGCATGACCGCTGATATTTTGCAGGAAACAGGCTTGGATCCTCATTATCTGGAATTGGAAATCACAGAAAGTATGTTGATGCGTAATGTTGAACATGCGATTGAGTGTATGGAAGAAATAAAAGATATGGGAATAGACTTAGCCATTGATGATTTTGGTACGGGCTATTCCAGTCTGAGTTATCTCAAACGTTTTCCCATTGACCGACTTAAAATTGACCGCGCTTTCGTCAGTGATATCCCCCAGAATGGTGATGATACCGCCATTGTGTTAGCCATTATTGCTATGGCTCACAGCCTAGGGCTTAAGGTTATCGCGGAAGGTGTCGAGACTAAATCGCAGATGGAGTATTTAGCCGATAAATGTTGCGATGAGTTACAAGGTTTTTATTTTAGCCCTCCTTTATTACCTGAAGAGTTTACAAAGTTGCTGAAGAAGCAAAACTTTGTTCTGCCATCGCTTGACCAGGCAGACTAATTATTTGTCTGATTGATTCAGATTATTGGTCCGTCTGGTCAGCCCCATTCTGTGCCTATGTGGCATAACCATATAAGAAACACTTCACGGTTTGAGCTGCATATTGCTTCATTTCCTGTTCTGTCGGGATATCCATCCCTACCAGCGCTTCCTGAAAATAGTCACCTCTCAGCATGCTCAGTAACTGAGTACAAGCAAATTTAGGATCATCTAACTTGAGTTCTTCTCGCTTAACCTGACTTAGCAGAAAGTCAATGAGCAGGTGGTGAATACGGTGCGGGCCGCGGGATAAGAAAAGCTCGGCCAGCTCTTTATCATGGCGTGATTCGGACGATATAACTCGGTACATATTAAGTAACTCTGGCGAACAAAGTGCCTTGATGTACTCATAGCCAAATTGAGTCAGTTGCTCGGCCAGCGGGATATCGCTGTCAGGTTCAAACTGAAACACTGCTTCCATTTCTTCGGTGCATTGGGTAATGACTTCGACCAAAATTCCCTTTTTGTCACCAAAATAACGGTAGAGGGTTTGTTTTGAGCCTCCGCACTGTTCAATTATTTGATCCATACTGGTTTCAGTATAGCCTTGCTCCAAAAATAGCTTAGTTGCTACTTCAATGATTTTCTGTTGTTTTTTCAGGGTTGATGGACGCATTTCAATACCTCATTATCTGGATACATTAGACCAGTTCTCTCCATTCCATGCAATTTATGACCTAAAATTTCTATACCCAAGTAACTTCTCATTCGCAATATTTTTTCATGTTTCGTTATTTTGGATTGGTGTTTTCACAACCACGCATCAAATATTACTTGGACATGTTATATCAAATAAGTTATCGTACTGTCCGGTACAGTACGATAAGTGGATGGGAAGGTATAATATGAAAACAAAAATTAAAGCGAGTGTGGTTGCTCTGGCCTTGGCTGTTTCGGGCTGCGCAATCTACAGTACCTTTGCGCCTAAAGCCGACCAGGTGAAAACCGAAAACGCTTATGTGCACGGCGAGATCACCCAAATCAGTGCTGAAGCCTCAGGGCGTGTTACTCAAATATATGTTACTGATAATCAACGGGTAGAAGCCGGGGAACTGCTGGCAACCATTGATGACCGTGATTACGTTGCTCGCCGAGATCAGGCGCAAGCCGCTCTGGCAATGGCTGAAGCGACATTAGAGAACAATTTGGCGCGAATTGATTTACAGCAGGTAAAGATCAAAGAAACGGCCGCATATCTCAATGTCGCAATAGCTGAAAATGGGCTCCAGCAAAGAGAGTTGGTACGCTATTCCAAATTGGTTAAAAATGGCGCGATCAGCAAGACCCAACACGATTTGCAAAAAACCAAAGCAATAGAATCCAGTGCCAACCTGGAGGCAACACAACTCAAGCTGGCGGCAGCTAAGCAACAGCTTAAAACCTTACATACTGAGCGCTCACAGCTACTGGCGCAACAACAGCAGGCTAAGGCTGGGTTGGAGCTGAGTGAACTGGCACTGGAAGATACTCAAATACTTGCGCCAATCAGCGGGGTCGTGGGCAACCGCTCCCTTCAGGTGGGCAAGTTTGTCAAAGCCGGTTCAGGTATTCTTGCTATCGTACCAGTCGATGATCTGTGGCTGGAAGCCAACTACAAAGAGACTCAGCTGACCAATGTAAAGCCCGGGCAGAAAGTCGATGTGGTATTAGATATGTTCCCTGACACGCAGATCAAAGGTACAGTGAGCAGTATCTCACCGTCTACCGGTACCCAATTCAGCTTGCTTCCAGCGGATAACTCGACGGGTAATTTCGTCAAAGTGGTTCAGCGCGTGCCGGTAAAGATTCAGTTGGAGATCCCCGCAGCTCTCAAAGGCAGTGTTGTACCGGGCTTGTCCGCCGAGGTTATTGTTCTTACCAATAGTGCCGTAAGCACTGGTAATACAGGGGTGTAATGATGATCCGGCGCAATGAACTTATCCTGCTTCTATCGCTGGCAATGATCCCGTTAGGCATCACGTCAGCCATCTATAACGCAAGCGCTGCTGAGATGGCCGGAGCCCTCGGCTTATCGGCAGATGACGGATCTTGGTTCAACATCTTATATATCCTGGCCCAATTGGCCATGCTGCCTTTTGCTTCCTGGCTGACGTACCGTTTTGGTGCTATTCGCTTATTCGGAGCAGGCGTTGCTATTGGTTTAACCAGCGCCGTAATCAGTGGTTTCACAACGGTGGCACCAGCCCAATATCTGGCATGGTTCGGCCACGGCATTGCTGCTAGTGCCATTCTTGTCGCGGCACAGGTCTTGGTATTGAGAAATTTAACGGTCAGAGAGATTGCCTATGCCGAGGGTTGTATGCTGCTCATGACCACCCTCTTGCCTATGGGGGTATACCCGTGGATATTGGCCGAGCTGGCTGAAGGTAACCTTTGGCAGTTTTCTTTTGCTGTTCAGGTTATTTTCTATATCGTATTGGTCGGTTGGCTTTGGTTACGTCCTTTCCCTTGTGAAGATGAGAAACAGCCTGTTACGTTCAACCTGACTCAGGCTGGATTAATGACCGCTGCCATCTTGGGTGTGGTATTTGTGCTGATGCGAGGCCAGTTCTACAACTGGTTTGACAGCCCTGTCATTATTGATATGGTCATGATAGCTGCGGCTTTGATCCTGCTTTGTGTCTTTGCGATCAGAAAAAATAGGGGAAGCGGCGAGTACCTTCGCTCTGATGTACTGGCTTCAGATAAGAACAAAGTCTCGATGTACAATGCTGCGTTAGCCGGGTTTGCCGTGTCGGGTACTTCTATGTTGATTGCCAGTTACCTTGCGGGCGTGTTGCGCTACAGCCATAGCGAGCTGGGTTGGATCCAGGTTCCCGCTTTCGGCATGATGTTATTGGGGCTGGTGGTCAGTATCTGGATCAGCAACCATCCGCGGTTAAAATCAGATGCGGTGATCCCTGCCGGGGTACTGATGATCCTGATTTCCAGCGCATTTCTTTCCACCAGTAATGCCTCAAGCGGTGAAAGCGACATGTGGCTGGCCCTGTTATTACGTGGTTTTGGTGTCGGCGTTCTGAATGTTACCGCGACCATCTCTATTCTTTCCAGCTTTGATAAAAAGCATATCCCCCAAGGGGTAAGCTACTTTTATCTGTTCCGGACACTTGGCGGTCTTGCGGGGATAGCTCTGTTCTCCCGTTTAATGAGCAAGGAAGCCTCTGGCGTGGTAAGTGTGCTGGGTGAAAACTTCAATGAAACCAATAATGCCTTTATTCACTATCAGAATACGATGGTTCAGGTTTTGCAAAAAGGTATGCTGGAAGCGACCCCGGCCCGGGTTGCAGCACTGTTGAGTGGGCAATTGAAAACCCAGACGGCCGCTATCGCCGGGGTAAATAACTTCCAGTGGTTTGTTATTTCGGTATGTGTGCTTGCCCCTATATTGATAGTTGGTAAAAAGTGGGCGGGGCGGAAGGCATAAACTGTGATCTCTATAACAAACCATCTTTCAGTTCCCTAATATGGAGAAAATTATTCCATATAAGGTTGGATTACTAGCAAAAAAAGCGAAAAAATTCCTTAGAAGACACCGTATATTAATGCCATAGCAAGTTAAGGGGTGGCCCTTTGCAAAAATACATTTCAAGCAACCGTTGATGGTGGTTAGTGAATCATCTCTGCATTGCGTGCATTAAGGTGATAAAAATGAAAACGCATCTATGGAATAGTTTCATTAATGTGGTTAAGCGAGAAGTTGTTCCGGCTTTGGGATGTACCGAGCCGGTTTCAGTCGCGTTAGCCGCAGCGATTGCGCGAGACAAGCTAAATGGTAAGCCCGAAAAAATTACGGCGTTAGTTTCCCCTAACCTGATGAAAAACGGCATGGGCGTCGGCGTGCCCGGTACCGGAATGGTGGGGTTGCCTATTGCGGCTGCGGTTGGTGCGCTGGCTGGTGACGCAAAAGCAAAACTGGAAGTGCTTAAACATATTACGCCTGAAGATGTGGCAGAGGCGAAGGCACTGATTGATGCTGATTGCGTCTCTGTTGGCGTCGCTGGTGTCAGCAATATTCTGTATGCAAAAGTGACGGTAAATAGCGGTGCTGAATTTGTCTCGGTCACTATTGCCGACAGCCATACTCATGTTGTGGCCATTGAAGAAAATGGCATTACAACGTATATCGCGGCGCCTGCGACAACAGATGCAAACAGTAAGTCTGATAACCCGTTTACAGAAGCCACGGCGGAAGATATCTATGATTTTGCACTGCACGCGCCGTTAGAAGATATCCGTTTTATTGAACAATCCTATGCGCTAAATGATGCATTATCGGCTGAGGGGTTAACAGGTAAATATGGCTTACAAATCGGTGCAACGTTCCAGCGTAATGTTGACCGGGGGGTATTATCTGGTGGATTGCTAACCGATGTGCTTCGCCGTACTTCGGCAGCGTCCGATGCTCGCATGGATGGTGCAATGAAACCGGCGATGAGTAATTCAGGTTCTGGTAACCAGGGCATTGCGGCGACGATGCCGGTGGTCGTTGTGGCAGATTTCCTGAACGTCGATAAAGAAAAAACGATCCGCGCATTAATGCTATCCCATTTAATGGCTATTTATATTAAAAGCCATCAAAACAAACTTTCAGCACTATGCGGTGCGACCACTGCATCGATGGGAGCGGTGGCTGGGATGACCTGGTTGCTTGGTGGTGATTTTGACAAAATCAGTAATGCTATTTGCAGCATGATTGGCGATATTGCCGGCATTATCTGTGATGGAGCCAAAGCCAGTTGTGCAATGAAAGTTTCGTCTTCGGCCGGTGCTGCCGTAAAAGCCGCATTGATGGCGCTCGATGGTATCCGAGTGACGGGTAATGAAGGGATAGTGGCGGATGATGTTGATACCTCGATTCGTAATCTTTCCGCGTTAGCCAACGGATCAATGACTCAAACTGACGTACAGATTTTAGATATCATGGTGCGTAAATAGATGTCATATATACCCAACTGCATTAAGGTGGTTGGGGTATAAAGCATCTTTCTCGATAACATAATTTTTAAATAACAAGTAGGGCATTATGGTAGAAACAATTAATACAGACACTGCACCAGCAGCCGTTGGTCCGTATGTACAAGCAAAGAAATTCGGTAATATGCTATACACCTCTGGTCAGCTACCGTTGAATCCAGAAACCGGAAAAATGCCGGAAGATGTCGCAGAGCAGGCAAAGCAATCACTGGCTAACGTAGAAGCGATTGTTAATGCTGCAGGTCTGACAAAAGCTGATATTGTGAAGGCAACAGTGTTTGTTAAAGATCTCAATGATTTTGGCACCGTAAACGAAGTTTATGCGGCATTTTTTGGTGAAAACTGTCCGGCACGCAGCTGTGTTGAGGTTGCGCGACTTCCTCTGGATGCCAAAGTAGAAATTGAAGTGATTGCAGTTACTCAGTAACCGTTTTCGCTTTATCTGATAAGCCCGCATTTGCGGGTTTTTTTATTTTTTAAAATAGGTACTCCGTTATATCGAGAATATCGTATCAACCCTCCCTTATACTCACCATGCAGCATATTCATTCCAACTTTCACTAGTGCTCAAATATTAGGCAAAGATTATATCTTTAATGATCGGCTTTAAATTAAATAATAAATTTGTGATATATCTCTTACTATTTACTTCGTTTGTCATCTTAGATGTTACGATTTATTTTTTGTTTTTTGAATTAGATCATACAATTGTAAGTGATTGATTGATCCAAACATAACCGAAATCAAAGTAAAGAAATTATTCTATGCCCAAGTGGTTTTTGTGGGAAATAATTCTATTTATTGTGGTTTTTCGAGTAAATTTGCAATTTTTTTTCTCTTCTAAAGGTGTATGCTTCAGCTCAATTAAAAAAGAATACTTGGAAATAGTCTTAATCAACTAATGTC
The DNA here is from genome assembly GCF_003026475.1 of Photobacterium lipolyticum. Lineage (GTDB taxonomy): Bacteria > Pseudomonadota > Gammaproteobacteria > Enterobacterales > Vibrionaceae > Photobacterium > Photobacterium lipolyticum. The sequence goes on along the minus strand of NZ_PYMC01000002.1, from coordinate 467,399 downwards.
ATCGGCATTATAAATAAGATGATATGGCTTCGTGCACGATTAGATTATAGATATCCGGAATATTTGAACACATAAGAAATAATTAACTTTTTAAGGTTGTACTCATGACGGAAAAACAAAAAAAATTCGGCTTATGGTCGATAGTCTTGCTAGGCTTTAACTCTATTATTGGTTCGGGGATATTTCTTTTACCTGCGTCGCTTTATAAATTTGCTGGTGACTGGTCTGTCGCAATGGTGTTTATTACTGGCGCATTAGTAGCAAGTATCGCTTTATGCTTTGCTGAAGCAGCTGGTTATTTCAGTAAAAATGGCGCGGCATATGTCTATACCAAAGAAGCCTTTGGTAAGTTTGCCGGATTTGAAGTTGGTTTTCTGAAATGGTTTATGCAGTGTATTGCATGGGCGGTTATGGCTGTAGCATTTAAGAATATCCTATCGAATACATTCGGATTTGCTGATGACGCGATCCTTTGTAACGCTATTGTGATTGGTATCATTGTGGTTCTTACTGGTATCAACCTTCTTGGTGTCGATGCCGCGAAAATGGTAAACAACGTATCAACGATAGCTAAGATGCTGCCATTGGTATTCTTAATTGTCGTAGGTATTTGGCATATTACGCCATCAAACATCATTCCGAACTCAGCAATTAACCCGACGTACACATTAAACTCTGAAACCATCATCTCTGCGTTGATCTTGGCATTTTACTCATTCACTGGCTTTGAGACATTCGGTACTGCTGCTGAAGATATGGAAGATCCTAAGAAAAACTTGCCGCGTGCTATTTGTATCTCACTTGGCATCGTGATGATGTTCTACGCATTAGTTATGGCAGTGACTGTCGGTGTACTTGGTGAGTCTGTTGCTACTTCAGGTACTCCACTGGCTGATGCTGCTCGCGTAGTGTCTGGCGATTTCGGTTACTGGTTAATTACTATTGGTTCAATTGTTTCAATTGGTGGTATTAACGTAGCAGCTTCGTTCCATATTCCACGTGCGTTACTGCCTTTGGCTGATGACAAAATGATTCCAGAGTTCTTTGGTAAAAAGAACGGTAACGGTATTCCAACAGTTGCGATTATTGCTTCTTGTGTCGTAACGGTGCCTATCGCGCTAAGCGGTTCATTCGCACAACTTGCTATGTTGTCTGTGGTAGCGCGATTTGTTCAGTACATTCCTACTTGCCTAAGTGTCTTAGTATTCCGCAAGCGTTTTGCCAATGACGAAGCGGCAAAATCATCATTTAAAGCGCCATTTGGTCCGGTTCTTCCTGTGTTAGCTGTCATCATCTGTCTGTATCTATTAGCAGATCAACCACCAATGAAAATTGCTGTTGGATTGGGCTTCATGGCATTAATTTCTCCGCTTTACTTTATTGCGCGAAAGCGTGCAGCTGTGCAACAAATGCAGCCTGCATCCGAAAAAGCCTAATCTACTCGTAAACTTAAGCCAGAACTTTTGGTTCTGGCTGCTATCCGGACAAATATGATGAATACGATTGAAATAGTTAATGAATGGCATCAGGAAATTACTGAATGGCGTCATAAACTACACAGCTTTCCTGAAGTAGGATTTGAGCTTCACAAAACATCACAATATGTGGCGAACAAGCTGGAATTCTGGGGCCTGAGAGTTGACCGCAATTTTGGCCAGACCGGAGTGGTCGGAATTCTGGACGGAGAATTGGGAGAAGGCCGTACGATTGCCTACCGGGCGGATATGGATGCCCTGCCAATGCAGGATTGCACCGGAAAGCCTTATGCTTCACAAAATCCTGGTCATGCGCATGCGTGTGGCCATGATGGCCACATGGCTATGCTGCTGGCAACAGCCCGCTACCTATCTGAAAATCGTCGTTTCCGAGGCAGGGTTATCTTCTTGTTTCAGCCTGCTGAAGAAATTGGCGCTGGTGCGAAGGCGATGATGGATGACGGTCTGTTTGAAAAGTACCCGTTTGATGAAGTGTACGGTTTTCATAACATGCCAAGATTGCCGGAAAATACCATCTCGTTGCGCTACGGCCCAATTACCGGCGCAGGTGAAAAATTCAGCCTGACGGTGAAAGGGTGCAGCGGACATTCGAGTGTGCCGCATAAGTGTGTTAACCCAATAACTATCTCAGCAAAAATCATCACTGCATGGCAGTCAATCGTATCTGAGTGCGTACCTTGTTCTCAAATGGGGGTTCTTGCGGTAACCAAGATCCGAAGCGGGGAAGTGTTTAACTCTATTCCTGAGTTCGCAGAGGCTGGCGGTACCATCCGTTTCTATGAGAGCGAAGTCGGCGACACCCTGCGCAGTAAGATGAAACAAGTTGCCTCTTCAATTGCAGAGGCCTATAACGCCGAAGCTAACGTGGCGTTTGAAGTTCTCTGTCCGGCGACAGTGAATACTAGTGAGCAGGTCGACTGTGTGATCAACGTAGCTAAATCGACGGTTGGAACAGAAAACCTTAACACCAGTGTGGAGCCCAGTCCGGGTGGCGAAGATATGGCATTTTTTAAAAAGGACGACAGCGTTGGCGCCTGTTTTTTCATGATTGGAACGAAAGGCACCAATCTGCATACCTGTGATTTTGATTTTGATGACAGCATTATTCCACTGGGTGTAACGATGCTATGTCGAATTGCTGAACAACGATTAATATAAAAGGTTAAATATGAATACTATTTTGAAAACATCGGTTCTTTCTATAATGCTGGCAGTGTTGCCGAGTGCCGCTGCAGTCGCTGATGTGCTGGACTGGTCAAGTAATGAGGGTATTACCCGTCTTGAGCAGTCTCACTATAAAAACGACTTTTTCAAACTGGCTAACTTTTATGAAGCGCAGGACAACAAAGTTTATTGTGGTGTGGCATCTACAAGCATCGTTCTGAATGCGCTCCGGGTAAGACAAAATGTCACTGATATTCCTTTGGATGAGTCAGGTATTAAACCGGAAGATCGCGCCTATTTCCCGCAGGGTGACTGGACGCCATTCTATGAGCAATATACACAAAACACAGTGTTAGCAAACAGTGCTAAAACCCGATTGCAGATCATGGGCCAGCCGCTTACTGCTGGGGCCGGACCTGATTATGGTTTACAGTTGGATCAGATGACTGATCTGCTTCAATCGAATAAGTTAACTGTTAAAACGGTCTACGTTGATAACCTGGATCATCAGGCTGAGATGAAAGCTGAATTGATCAAAGCAATGGAAACTAAGAATCAATACGTGGTAATTAACTACTCCCGAGCACCGCTTAACCAGCCAGGCTCCGGCCATTATTCACCGGTTGGTGCTTATCATAAAGCATCGGATTCATTTCTGATCATGGACGTATCAAATACTAAGGCGAACTGGGTATGGGTGCAGAGTGACCAGTTGTTTGAAGCCATGGCAACTAAAGATACCAAGCGTAATCGCGGCTATTTACTGGTTAGTGAAGGGTTAAAGAGCTAGTCGATAATCCTTAATGCAGGGGGGATATGCCCCCCTGCCTGATCCTTTAGTTTGTTTATGAGTTGATTGAATCAAACGCCACTGCCAATGAAACCGCCTGTCTGATGTGCCCAGAGCTGAGCGTAGATGCCATTCTTGTTGATCAATTCCTGATGCGTTCCCTGTTCGACAATCTCCCCTTTATCGAGAACAATCAGGCGATCCATGGCGGCAATGGTTGATAACCGGTGAGCAATCGCAATAACCGTTTTTCCAACCATTAACTCGTAAAGGCTTTCTTGAATGGCGGCTTCCACTTCTGAATCCAGTGCTGAGGTTGCCTCATCCAATAGTAAAATAGGGGCATTCTTTAGCAATACCCGCGAAATAGCGATACGCTGGCGCTGACCACCGGAGAGTTTGACGCCGCGCTCGCCAACTTGGGCATCGTAGCCGGTGTTGCCATAAGGGTCGGACAGCGTGGTGATAAACTCATGAGCATGCGCCTGTCGAGTGGCAGCCAGTAATTGTTCTTCGCTGGCATCAGGATTGCCATACAAGATGTTTTCACGGATTGAACGGTGGAGCAGTGAGGTGTCTTGGGTTACCATTCCAATCTGCCCGCGCAGCGAATCCTGAGTCACATCAGCAATGTTTTGATCATCAATACTGATAGTCCCTGATTCCACATCGTGGAAGCGCATTAACAGGTTAACCATTGTTGATTTACCTGCCCCCGAGCGTCCTACCAGCCCTACTTTTTCACCCGGCTTGATATTCAGGTTCAGCTTTTCGATGACGCCGCTCTTTTCGCCATAGTGGAAGCTGACGTTATCAAATTGTATTCCGCCAGATTTTACTGTCAGTGCCGGGGCATTGGGTTTGTCCACAATATCGACAGGTTTTGACAGGGTACGCATACCATCAATAACCGTACCGATATTTTCAAACAGACCGCCGATTTCCCACATGATCCATTTCGACATCCCGTTGATACGCAATGCCAGGCTGACAGCGACCGCAATCGCACCGATGGTGATGGCGGAACCGGTCCAGAGCCAGATAGAAAGAGCAGCAATAGCAAAGACCAACGCGTAGTTGATGATTTCTACACTGATATTAATCCCCGTTACCAGACGCATCTGGCGGTGAACAGTATCAAGAAAGCCGGTCATGCCTTGCTCTGCATATTCAGTTTCCCGGTCAGTGTGAGAGAACAGTTTGACGGTCGCGATATTGGTATAACTGTCGACAATACGGCCCGTCATCAGTGAACGGGCATCGGCCTGCTCGGTCGAAACGGCTTTCAGCTTGGGAACGAATAACAACTGAATGCCAATATAAGCCGCTAACCAGACCAGCATTGGCAACATTAAGCGAAAATCAGCTTGCGCAATCATGACAAGCATCGAGGTGAAGTAGACCATAATGTAGACCAGCACATCCAATAGTTTCATCACTGTTTCACGAACAGATAATGAAGTCTGCATCACTTTGGTGGCAATGCGGCCGGCAAAGTCGTTCTGGTAAAAAGAGACACTCTGTTTAAGCAGGTAACGGTGTGCCAGCCAACGGATTGACATCGGATAGTTACCCAGCAAGGTCTGGTGCATCAGTAATGAGTGCAGCAACACCAGCAAAGGAACGACAATTAAGACGATAAGCCCCATGACCATCAATTTGCCGCCTTCTTCGGCAAGGAATGTGTCGGGGTTATGGCTGGTCAGCCAGTCGACAAGTTGTCCCATGAAGCCGAAAAGCGAGACTTCAATGATCGCTATCAGCGCACTGAGCAGTGACATCGCAAGCAATGGCAGCTCAAATCCGCGGGTATAATGACGACAGAAAGCAAACAGACCTTCGGGCGGCTGTTCGGGCTCTTGAGCGGGAAAAGCTGAGGTCAGTTTTTCGAAAAATTTCAACATAAATGGACGTTTCCAGTTAGGGCGTATTATATCAATCAGAGAATGATACTGATTGCTATTGTGTCCAAACTGATTTGTTTATGAGCTGTTGGGCGTCAGTCTGGATTTTCGATAGGGTGTTTTACCCAAGCCACCACAATGAATTCTCGCTGCACTCTGCATATTTAGGTCGCTTTGGGTATATACCAATCGGTATTAAGGTGATTATCTATTGTGCACAATGGAAGGTAAAGGTTTACAGAATAAGAGAGTGGTTCTTATTTTATCCGGGTCGAAATTTTGAAAAAATTTTATCATTTCAGTTGCATTGGCTCATCAGTACCGAAGTACTATCGCAGCTTACGCTGACTGACGAGGGTCTTTAAGATCGCCGAAATGAAGACGGTGATAAACCCGTGTGTCTCTTGAAAGCACGCGTGAAATTTGAAGGGTCACTGTAACCAAGCCTTTGCGCAATATGAATTATGCTAATCTCTTCATTTAGTAGCGTTATAGCATGGGCTGTTTTTTGCTGCGCTATAATATTCTTAAAAGTGGTGCCATGAAATTTAAGTATTCGTTGAATGCTCCGTTTTGAGCAGCCGAAAATATCAGACAAAAAGAATAAGTCAAGATCTTCATGTTCAATGAAAGTATTTATGGCAACCCTGAGCCTATCGAGAGAGCTATAATCTAATGGGGATGTTAACTGGCCGATTGATACGCTTTCAGCGATCTTATCAAGACTAGTTTTAATCGGTATACGTCCATATTTTACATTAGTAAAAACTTTTCCTGATCTAGTCATTGTTATGATGTCATGTGGTGGCGCCAGGCGGGAAGCCAAATACAGGGCTTCAGGTTTCCAATCGTCACCGAGAAAGCGTCGAAGCACATTAATTATTGTTAATGTTCTATGATATTCCCCTTGAGACAAACCTTGAATTTTAAGAGGGGCGGTTCTTTGATGACAGATATAAAAAGTATCTTTTTCGTGTTCTAACCATATGTTGAGATGAGAGCCCAGAAGACTTTGGTTAGATGATACGAAAAAGAATATATCAAACAAGCTCACTGATTTTAGTATACTTTCTTTAATAACTGGAGGGAGATCTAAATAGTCCTCTGAAACTGTAGCTATTATACCAATATTTTCAGTATTGATCGCATTTGATATTTCATTGATTATATTGTATATGTGGAAAGTCGGAATATAGCAATTGCCATTAATATGATGAGGGGTGAGACTGAAGTTACTTAATAACTCTGTTTGACTAAAATCTGAATTACTATAGCAATTCAGAAACGGTAATAATGCCAAGGAGTTGCTCAACGGTAATTCTGAAAGTGTCCCGGACATTATTGTGCATCTCATTTGTGTAGATTTGAATTTTAGCCGACGTGAATTAAAAGTCAAGAATGCCGAGGAAATATTTATTATGCATATATTGGCATTCTTGTTGTAAGTGCCTCTCTACTTAGGATTTACTTTATTCTCGGAGTGAGTAATATTAGGCCAACTTTAAGGTACAAAATGAAAGTCTGTGGTTTGAGCTACCAATAAACTTCTCAAATCATCACTAAAAGCTGGTCTAATCATTGACTGTAGATTACACGAATAAGAAATAAGTCTGCTATATGGCACTCTATAACTTGTATTGTCGTTCGGCCTGAGTGAAGTTCATGCCTGTACATTTGAATAATAATAACCCGCAGAGAAACAATAAGTATCCCATTGAAGTACTCCCACCAGAGCGTTTAGGGGGCGTCGTCAGAGGTTTCAGAGGTACGTTTATCGCCTCTACCGTTGGTGCGCCGGAGTAGTCTGCCTCAAAAGGGTCATAATTAAATGTTGATACCGGGATGCTATCCAGGGATTTGTTCATCGTTTTTTCGATCCAGTCTCTGTAGATAGAAACTTTTGCGTAAACATTAGGAATTTCATTGGCACCACAATAATAGCCATAGCTGGTAATGCCAACCAGCCTTAAGCCCTTGTCTTTGTCTTTTTTATGGTTTGGATTCTGCCATACTAAGGGGCCACCTGAATCACCACGACAGGTATCTGTTGCTAGTTTAGGATCGGGAGAAGTGGCACAGATGGCATTTTTTAAAAAATTCCCCCGGTAACTAGTCTCAAAAAATTCGTTTCGTATAGATGAACACTGATCGGAGGGTACACCGCTAAGAAGGGTATGGCGAAGGTGAGGATCATAGCCATCTTGCTCCTTAAGTGGGAGAATATCGCCCCATCCGGAAGCGAGAAGATTGCTATTCCTGACTTGATGTTCTACCCATTCATTTTCAAACTGTTTATCCATTATGATTTGTTCCTCTTTGGATAACAGCTTTAGAGATGTGTTAGCATCAAATTTATAGTGATCGTCATACTCCGCAGTAGCTAGCTTTATTAAAGCAATGTCATTAACAAGGGTATCATTATCATATTCAGGGTGAAGATAGAATTGTTCCACCCGATGCGCTGTGATGTTTTTATCATTTAAATCGATAAGATTAGCAGAAATATCTATGCTATCGGCATCACGAAGTGTGCCATCCTTCGACATGATACAATGTGCGGCAGTTAGAACCCATTTGGTATCAATGATAGTACCGCCACAGTGGGCATAATTGACTGCAACATGCCAGGGAAGCTGTTGCGATTCGGTTGGGATACCATTAATAATTTTGGGTTTGCTCATGATTGGCGAAGCCAGAGCACATCTAGATAACAATAAAATCATGATAAAGTGTATGTATTTTCTAAACATGAGTCGATGACCTTATATCATTTTAGATTTTTTATGAAAAGAGAATAACTGAGGTTTTTTCATTTAATAGGGTTTGTTTTTTATTTCTATTAGATATTGATGCTTATAACTTTTAGAGGCTTTTTCATGAAATTACCTCCTCAGATTAAGCCCGAGAACAACGCCTCGGGCTTAAACATCATTAATTGGCTTTTAGTTGTGAGAGGACGGTTTGATCACGGTAATATTCTCTCCCGTGTTGCCAACAATTTTCTTCTTATCACTATCAATTAGGTAGAATGATTTATTCTCGTAGTTTAGTACTCTATCAGATGTCTCAATGACGACTTTGTCATTGATCAAATGTACATTATTTAGATAATGGGCGAAGTCAGGAATATTTGTAGTATTTAATGGGCTGGTTTCTTTTCCTGAAACAAGATTGAATCCGCTGTTTGATACATTATTCGCGGCAATAAACTGACCAGTTTGTTGGTTTATATAAATGTTGCTATCAATGCTCTTCGTTATTACTGGGTAAAAGTCCATTGAATACTTCATTGAGATATACCAAGCTGTATTGGCAAAATCGGTTACTATTACCCATTTTCCTTCATCCCATAAGTATAAGTTAGAGTCATTACCGTAATTTTCAGAAACAAGCTTGAAAGGTATACCATAGTGACTGCTATTATCTAAACCTGACCATATGCCATAGCTCAATGTGGTTTTTTCAACATCATTCAGGTTGGTTTCAAGGTTTTGTAGTGCTGAAATAGATGCGGTTTTGACTCGCTGTTTTAGTGCAATATCATAAACAGAGACCGAGCCACCACGTGGTTTTGAAACAATGTATTTGTCACTGTAGAATTGCCACTCTTCTCCCGTTGTATCTGGAAGCGCAACATATTGCCCGGTAATGTTGTCAAATGTCTTAACCTCGCCATTTTTATTAACAATAAACTCATGTTCGGCATAGTTTAGCTCAGAGGATAAATATGGCTTAAGCAATAATTTTGCGTCTTTGACTGTGGTTTGAGCACCGGTATTTAATAATCGATTAACTGTTGATAATTTGAAAAAATCTGTTGGTTTAAATACACTTTCATCTTTACTTAGATCCACTAACTTTTCGTTAGAGTTTCCGATAATGTACTTGCTGGTGTAAGAAAAATCACTATATATACAGACCTGCTTACCAAAAGCGGTATTAACAAAGGTTTTTGGTAACGATGTAAAGCTGACTAAACGTCGACTGTCATCTATAGGCTCTACATTGAAACTAGCGCCATTCAGGTTAACACTTCTATTATCAAGGGATAATGGGTTAGCTTTGCAGCCACCTTTAGCGATTGTATTTGTTGGGATCTTGAAGTCAATCGTGTTGTTGTTCTTATCGTAGAATTTTTCAAGCTCGCTAGAATAGCCCTCTGTCTTATATGATGTCGTATATTCAATATTTGAATTGAGGAATGCTTCAACAATATTTTCCATATCATATGATACCGCCTGACTATCGTCAGTGATGACATTTGATCCACCACCACCACCACCACCGCAACCAATAAGAGCCGAAGAAATTAAAGCGGACAATATACAAGTTTTAAAATTTTTCACTTCTGTTAAACCTTCTATTATTTTTAGAATGACGTCTTAAATCATTAGTGGCAGTCTTGTTTGAGATCAAATTTGTAAACGAGCAGCGCTGATTGCAAACCGAGCGCGCATATAACTCAAACAATACACTTTTAATTAACATTATTTGTGGGCAATAATGCCAGCCTAATATTTGTTGTGATTGCGTTACGCGCGATATATTCATTTTATAGATAAAACCATTAATATCCTGTCATTTCGCGCCACATTTACACCTATTGAACGCTGTTGTTTTTTATTTTCCATTAAAGATATTGCCGTTGTTTTAGTGATACTGCATGCGCAATGTTCAAGATTCGCGCTTACCATAATTTAATTATAGATATGAATAATGTGGGGATCCGAGGCCGGGTGGGATGAGTTAATAGCTCGAGTGCTCAATTAGGATCAGAGGTGCGGATAGCTCGTTATGGCTAACATAATATCAGTGGAAATCTGGATATTATGTTAGCAATCAATCTAATTTTCTATTTAGAGTTCTGTTTAAAAAAATACCGCTTCATGTGAAGCGGTATTTAAGGAGGCTAATAGCTATTTTGGTTAATCAGAAAGTGTCATTACTAAACCCAAGATTTCACCTTCTTCGGCGGCGGGTATTGGATCCCACTCTGTAAGGTCTTGCCAAAAACTTTTAACAGATAAGCTGTCGTTAGCATCATCATGCTGCAATAAAGTCCACATATCTTTATTCGCATCATACTTTGGATGGGTAATATCTAATGACAGAACACCATCATTATTGAGCGTCCAGTTAAATGGGAAATCGCCATCTTCATCATCGATAAATGCGCCATAACCACCATTGTCAAAACGAATGTTCTCATCTTCCATGAAGGCTCGTGTACCATTTATCGTTTTGATTTCACCGATAATCCAAGTCGCAGAAGAACCTCCATTGGTTAAAATATCCGAAGTAAACGGTAGCGGTGAACTGGTACAGTTAGCAACCGCAGCATCGTATTCTGTTGATGTCGAGTATGGTGGGGCGGGCTGTTCTTTGACATCATCCCACGCTGAGTCACCCGTATAACAGGCATTAATACTTGATCTGTAACTGATGTCGGTCATGACTCTAGTTTCTGACTCTTGGGTGTCAGTCCAGTAGTAGGCGTAAGTCAGCTCATCACCATTTTGAGAAAGCAGCACCATTTGATCGAGGTTAACCGAACCATCGGCAGATTTTTGCTGGATGACGGTAAATCCGTCAATCGTATCTACTGTCCAGGTTCTAGTACTCAGAGCGCCATTTTTATCATAAGTAAGTGTGCCATCGGCATGATAGTAGTAAGTTCTATCTTCTCCTTCACTGTTGACTTTGTGCGTTACAGTGTCCTTCATACTCTCAGCGGTGACAGTCGGTAACGTAATGCCTGAGCATTGCTGATACGCATTAACCTGCTCTAGGAATCGGTCTCGATCCCACGCCTGTGCCGAATGATCAAAGCTACAGCTAATGGTAGCCTGGCTCAGTACGTCGTTCTTGGCGGTTTGCGTGTAGAGGGTGAAGCCATCATCATCGACAGTACCCGCAGGTTCGAACTCGCCATTACGTACTGTGCCTTCATAAACACTGAGGATTCTGTGTTGTTCCTCTGCTTCACCTGGCCAAACGCCGGGCGACGTTGCGTTAAATTGATTGATCATTTCCGCCGTAATGCTGTACGCGATAATTTCGGCAGGAAGCCCATCATCTCGTTCCCATGCTCCTTGACCAATCTTAGTTGCCGTGTCGGTAGTCCAGTCAAAGGTATAGAAGTTAGCTACGCCTCCTTCAACAAATTCAACCGAAATTTCATAGGCTACGCTTGTCGCTATCATGGTATCGGCAGGTGCCGTGTCCCCAACAGACGTATGGCTTACCAGATCGTCCAATGAGGTGGCATTAGCCCCGTCAGTATCATGACCCGCATCGTTTCTCATTACCCAGGCGTTGCTGTCCCACAAGTAGTACATCTTAGTATCAGCAATCAGTTTAAGTTCGGCAAGTTTTGAGCCGGGGGCAAACGTCGCATTTGTATCGTCAAACTTTTCCCAGTCAGGTGTCGATGTTGCGATGACTTTACCTTCCAGATCAACAATGCTGCCGGATAATGTATATGAATAGGTTGAGTCAGTTCCGGGATAGGCTTTTAGCTCTCCACCAGCCATATCAATGGTGTAACCTTCAGGCACTGCCCAGCCTGAGCTGGTTAGCTCGACATCCATATCGTAATTTAAAGGAAGCGTGGTCAATGACCTATCTGGTTGAACTCGGCCTACCGCCGTCATCGAGGCTCGATCCTCAGAGACGGTAATGGTTTCAACAAACAGTTGATTGAAGTCATTCTTCCACAGCGAGTAGACCGTACCTGAATCTTTCAAGAACTGAATGATATCAGCCGTGTTATTCGGTAATACCGGTTCATCGGTGGTAAATTCCTGACCGATAATCTCAGTGTAATGTACATCTTTGTCATCCCAGATATAGAAGCCCAATACACTGTATTTATTGCCTTCTGTGGCAATCAGCGCAAAGTACTCATTATCTCCGCCATTATTGATAGCAATAATGCTGTCATTGTTTACCGACCAGGTAAAACCGGCGTTATCCCCGTCTGATTCGGTGTACGTGCCGTTACCATCGCTGTTGAACTGGTAACTATTGTACGAGGTATCACTTTCTTTATTGTATAGGGTTACTCCATCAAGCATTGCGCTATCAATACTGGTGTATCCACAATTACCGGCAGCAGGAACAAAGTCAGTATAGGTATCTGTACTGTTGGCAACCTCACCGGTGTTTTCAGATTCACAAACCGCGTAGGCTGGCGTCGCGTTTATTTCGTCCAAACGAGCCTGAGCTGCAGTTTGGTCAAGGAATAGCTGCCCAATATCCGTTGTCCAGCTAAAGCTATCAGACGTTAAATCCATAGCATATGTGTTGAGGAACTGGCGATAATAGGCATTAAACCAAGGCCAGGTGTTTTGTTCGTCAATTGGTGCTGCAACAATGAGATCCACACTGGAACTGAATATATACCAGTCCTGTTTGATACCGTTATCAGTCAGGGTCATAGGGACGATGGCTGGATTACCATCTGTCAGACGTTCATCCTTGGTGACGGCATACCACTGAACCGCATTGCCAGCGTCATCATATTGGAACGATCCATTTGGCAGTACTGCTGCGTAACGGCTCAGGCCTGCGATCACTGAATTATCTATATCTGCAACGTTAGTTCCGCCAGAACGCGCATTGTCTATTTGACTCGCAAGGTCGTTAATCGCCTGACTGCCCCACTCGTCAAATGAGTAGCTAATCCACAGGCCATTAGACTGTTTCAAATTCACCCGATACGCTTGTCCGGTATCAAGGGTAGCCGCAGTAAAGTCATATCCATCGAGAGGATAGTGAGTCCAGTTTACCGCTTCATTAGATTCACTATCGCTGACATCACGTCTGGTCGATGACCATTCATGGAATAACAAACCACTCGGGTTTTCAGCTGTGACTAATTTGATATTGGCTTCTACTTCATTGGCGTCTTTTGCTTGATCAAGAATATAACGCTTACCTGAATCTGATATTTCGCCCTGCGCATCCACAGACAGCGAGTATTCATACCAGTATTGCGTCAGGCTATCCCAGTTATCTGGTGTGAAGTTATAGTCTGCATATTCCTCAGTCATACCGTCTTGAGGGTTAGCCCAAACCGGTCCGTTTTTGGTTACGGTATAAGCCGCATCAGCAAGCGCGGTGAAGCTATCTCTCTCGTTGACGGTACCGTTTCCGGCCCAATCTCTTTCAATCGTGAGTGAGATCAACCGTCCGTTCTCTTTCTTGCGCTCACTTGACGATGCATAGTTCGTTACATGAGTTGACGTATCAGCAAGTACGAAACCAGACACATCGTATTGATCATAAGAGATATTGGCTGTGACTATTCCGTTTGACGTTGACCAGTTAGTGGTATGTTCTTGAATGGTATCAATGCCGGTTAAATCTGTTGGCAGAACGCGCGCTGAGAAATCAAGATCATCAAATGTTCTTCCCCCGCCATTATTCACACCTTCAGCAGAACCATCGGTTTCATCAATATAGCGCCAGTACGTTTCACCAGTTGAGGTTCTGTTACCAACATCCAGAAGCTTGCCTTCAAACTTCGTAGTACCATCTTGGTTATAGTCGTAACGATAGGAAGAGATACGAGAAAAGTTACCATCGGTGGCAAGTAGTTCGACTTCAGTAAACGTACCATAAGCCACGCCACTTTCAGTGGAATAGGTAGTTTCCGTTGTGGTTTGTAAATCACCGTTAATGAGGTTTGCTACTGTTGTTTTAACATCGACATCAACGATAACAACACCATTAGCCAGTTCATCGATAAATGGAGAAGTATAACTGTCTGTTGTTACGCTATCTGCGACGCTTTTGGTTGGATCATCAGGGTAGGCATCCGCATTGTCACCAACATTGTCACCATCTCGGTCTGAGCTTTCTGAATTATCTAGAGGGAACTTATCCTCTGCATCTGCTACACCGTCGTTATCATCATCGGTGTCGGCATTGTTCCCCGTTTTGTCTCCGTCGGTATCTAGCCATTCGGTTTTATCAAGCGGGAAGGCGTCATCAACATCTAGGTAGTCATCGTTATCATCATCGGTGTCGGCATTGTTGCCTATCTTGTCGTCATCGGTGTCTAACCATTCGGTCTTATCAAGCGGGAAGGCGTCACCAGCATCGAGGTAGCCATCGTTATCATCGTCGGTGTCGGCATTGTTCCCCGTTTTGTCACCGTCGGTGTCGAGCCACTCGGTTTTATCAAGCGGGAAGGCGTCATCAACATCTAGGTAGTCATCGTTATCATCATCGGTGTCGGCATTGTTACCGATTGTATCGCCGTCGGTATCGAGCCATTCCTTACTGTCGTCGGGGAAGGCATCTTTGGCGTCGATGATGCCGTCGTTATCCCCATCTTTGTTCTCAACGACAACAGCCTCACCGTCCACACCTTTGATTATGCGTGTGTCTTCGGTCAGGGTTTTAATATCTTTGGTGTGTGGGGCCAGATCATTGGTCAGGGCTTGATCATTTTCACTGAGTGTTTTTAGCTCTTCCGGAGTTTCCGGCAGCACTTCCAGTTCGACCAGGGCGTTGGCTTTGGCGGCGGTATCACCTTTGTCTTTTTCAATATAGTCGCCCAGAATGTCTTCTTCTGGTATTCCCAGATCAGTTGAGACAGCGCTTACCGCCTCTGCTTCAGATAAACCTTGAGTACTTTCCATCTTGATATGGACAAGGGTAGAAAGCGGGGTTACGGTAACTTGGCCTGCCGGGGCGGATAATACGAAATCTGCGGTTAGTGGAACACCGTCAGTGTTTTTTTCCGTAATGGTATCCTCATCGATGGTTGTACCTGCAATCGCCTGCACGACGACCGGATATTGTTCCGGATTCGGTGTGTTTGATACATCGAGGATGGCCAGACCGCCTTTAACAGATTTAACAGAAGGTTCGCCTTCATCTAATTTGAAGTTTTGCTCAATACTATCGAGCCAGACAGTAGCACCGCGGAGGTAGCCATCGACAGCTCGAACCGAATAGGTTGTACTTGGGCTTAGGGGTGACGGAGTATCAGGGGTTACTGATACTGAACTGCTGTCATCGTTACAACCTGTGATAGGTATTGTCACCAAGCCCATCGCAATGATGAGGGGTTTGATTTTCATGATAATTCCTTTAAACACTTTTATTGGGCGTAAGTCGCCGGCAAGATAATCAGGCAGATCTTGCTGGCGAAAAAAATGGATTTACTATGTTAATAGCCGATAAAAGGGAGGGTGTTGAGTCCCCATATGGGGACAATTTGGAAACGTTGTCTTATTTATGAGATATTGATCAAATATATTTGTTAGTGGGAAAAGTGATGAAGATTGATTTATCTAAGATGATCACAGAGAGTCGAAACAAAGCCAGCCAGTACATCGATACGTTATCGACGCTGGATATGCTGAAAGTGATCAACGATGAAGATAAAAAAGTTGCTCTTGCCGTTGAGCTGACATTGCCGGAAGTGGCTAAAGCCGTGGATGCCATTGCTGTTGCCTTTCAACGTGGTGGCCGTCTGATTTATGCCGGAGCGGGCACATCCGGCCGTCTTGGTATTTTGGATGCGAGTGAGTGCCCGCCAACTTATGGTACGAAACCTGAGCAGGTCGTTGGTTTGATTGCGGGAGGTCATCAAGCGATCTTCAGTGCAGTCGAAAATGCCGAAGATAACCGTGAGTTGGGTGCCGAGGATCTGAAAGCGCTCAACGTTAACCAAAAAGACGTGTTAGTGGGGATCGCGGCAAGCGGTCGTACGCCGTATGTACTAGGTGCAATGGCCTATGCTCAATCGGTTGGCGCAATGGTTGCTTGTATCAGTTGCAACCCGCAAAGCCCGATGACAGAGGTGGCTGATATCAGCATCACCCCAGTGGTCGGCCCTGAAGTGGTGACGGGATCTTCCCGTATGAAAGCCGGCACAGCTCAGAAGCTGGTTCTGAATATGCTGACCACAGGAGCGATGATCCATACTGGCAAGGTCTACGGTAACTTGATGGTCGATGTAGAAGCGACCAATGCCAAATTGGTTGAACGTCAGAAGAATATTGTGGTCGCGGCTACAGAATGTACCCGTGAAGAGGCAGACGCGGCGCTGCAAGCATGCGGTGGTCACTGCAAAACAGCCATTGTGATGATCCTTGCCGGCCTTAACGTAGAAGAAGCACAACAACTTTTGCAAAAGAATGATGGCTTTACACGTCAGGCTGTTGCTTCTGCAGATCAGCGCAAGTAAGTCAGGTCATGCTCGAACATGCTGTCTGAACTGTTTTACTGATTGCAATTTGTTAACATCGATAGAATATCTCTAGCTAAACATTGTCAATATAAGGATGTCACGTGCACGAGCCAGTCTTATCTCAGAGCCCAAATTTATCTAACATCCCGACGCTTTCTAAAATCCCGATGCTCTCAAAGATCAGTGTTTTCCCGGTGAAATCCATCGGGGGATTGAGCCAGTCACAGGCTTGGGTTGAAAAGCAGGGACTTTGTTTTGACCGCCGTTTTATGGTGGCCCTGAAAGACGGCAGTATGATCACTGCCCGCAAATATCCGCAAATGGTCAAGGTGACCGCCACGCTGCAGTCTCACGGTATTACGCTCAGCTATCCGGGAATGTCGCCATTGGTGTTGAAGTATGCGAATTTCACCATGACCGAAACCAATGCTCAGGTCTGGAATGATAAGTTCAGCGCCTATACCACGTTCTCAAAAGCAGATGCCTGGTTTACTCATATTATCGGTGTTGATGTTCGGCTGCTTTATACCGGTGAACAGTCGAATCGGGTTCGAGCAAAAATCCAGCAGAATGTCAGCTTTGCCGACGGCTATCCGTTATTGGTGATCAGTGAAGCCTCATTAGAGGCCCTTAACGATCGCAGCTGCCAGCATCATACGATGGAGCAGTTCCGTACCAATCTTGTCGTATCGGGTACTGAAGCCTTTGCTGAAGACAGCTGGAAGCGGATCCGTATCGGTGACGTGGAGTTTGCCGCGGTCAAACCGTGTGCCCGTTGCATACTGACGACGGTCAATCCGAAAACCGCTGAATTTAATTTCTTGAAAGAGCCGCTTGCAACCTTATCGACATTCCGTGCTGATCAGTCTGGCGATGTCTATTTCGGCCAGAATCTGGTTGCACTCAACGAAGGGGTCATCCGCGCGGGTGATACCATTGAAGTGCTGGAAACCAAGCCGAAAGAAATTTATCCCGATAATAGTGAACAGAACGTGCAGCTTGCCGGTGCTGAAACTGGTATTGCAAATAACGAGAAAAAAAACGTTACCATCAGTATTGATGGCAACTTGTTTCAGGGTAATAACCAGCAACCATTATTGGAGCAAGCTGAAAATGCCGGTCTGATGTTAGCGAACAGTTGCCGTGCCGGTTTATGCGGCGCGTGTAAAATCACGTTGGAATCCGGCGAAGTTGATCAACCCGATGTGCCTGCTTTACTCCCGGATGATAAGGATAATGGCATGGTTCTGGCCTGCTGCTGTGTGCCCCAAACGGATGTGGAACTGAGAAGCTGATAATGTGAGCCTATTCAATCGCAGCAATGTAAAGAAGACGGTATTTGCTATTTATTAGGAACTGAGTTCCTTCATATTAAGGGAGTGTCTTTGTGGCTGGTGCAAGTTTATTAACGCTACTTGATGATATTGCGACAGTGTTAGATGACGTTGCTTTGATGACGAAGGTCGCCGCACGTAAAACTGCTGGTGTATTAGGTGATGATCTTGCGTTAAATGCCCAGCAAGTGTCAGGAGTGCGGGCGGATCGTGAGCTCCCGGTTGTCTGGGCGGTGGCAAAAGGCTCGTTTAAGAATAAGTTGATCCTGGTGCCTGCGGCTCTGTTGATCAGTGCCGTTGCACCATGGTTAATTACTCCGATGTTGTTGTTGGGCGGGTTGTTTCTCTGTTTTGAAGGTTTCGAGAAGATTGCCCATAAATTCTTGCACGGCAATGAAACTGAAGAAGAACACGATCAGAGCGAACAACTGGTGCGCGCTGATATGAATATTGAAGAGTTTGAAAAAGAGAAGATTAAAGGGGCGGTTCGCACTGACTTTATTCTTTCAGCCGAGATCATTGTGATAGCGTTGGGAACCGTACAAAACCAACCACTGACGACTCAGGTTCTGGTCGTCAGTTTGATTGCCGTTGTCATGACTGCTGGGGTGTATGGCCTGGTGGCAGGTATCGTGAAACTTGACGATGCAGGTTTGTATCTGGTGCAGAAAAGTGAAGAAAACACCCTGAAACGCAGTGTTGGCAACGGTCTGGTCGGTGTAGCTCCTTATCTGATGAAGTCACTGGCAGTGATTGGCACGATTGCCATGTTCCTGGTCGGCGGGGGTATTGTGGTTCACAGTATTCCGAACTCTCATATCATGATCCACTACCTGACTGAATCCGTGGCGAATATGCCGGGAGCCTCGGCCATTATTTCCGGATCACTTAACGCGATTGTCGGTTTGTTCGCTGGTGCGTTAATACTCGCCGGGGGGGCGCTGGCAAAGGGAATATTGGGGAAATTTAAACGCTGAGTTCAAATTATTTTGTGCAGTTAGAACACGTGCTTATTTTTATGGCAGTTTACTGGCCCGTTTAAACGATCTCTTGTCGTTTATTGATAGAGTTCTCGATTTGTGGGGGCTTTTTCCACAACAATCGTTTGCACATTCTGTGATTAAAGTTTCAATTCTCCCTAAGCTTATGACTTTTAAGGTTTTAAGTTCTTGGCTCCTCCGCTTATACAATTCGTTTTTTTATTCAAAATGTGAATGAGTTGGATAAATGTGCAAATCATTTTTGATTAACTCTATGTCGAACAATGGACCTATTTCGGTATGTTCTAAAATAGAAAATCAAAGGAATAAAAATGATTAAGAAGTTAGTTGCGACTATTTTTGTTTTATCAATGGCCGTTTTATCTGGTTGTGCGTCAAATGGTGATATGGGCGAAGATGCTTTCGGTAAAACGATCTATTTGAGGGGGGAAATGAACGGCTGGAATGCGAAGCCGGAGAGTTCTTTGACCCAGGTCGAGACGGGTTTATACCGTACAGTTGCTGAGCTTGAAGGCGGTAAACGTTATAAGTTTAAGTTTGCTGACATGTCATGGTCATGTGGTACTAATTTTGGTTACAGTTCTGGTGGTGACGGCGTCGTAAGTCTAGACGCTGAGCCAACGTTGCTTAATGACTGCTCAAAATATGAAGATTTGAAATTTACGCCAGAGCTTACTGGTTCGTATGAGTTCTATCTTGATGTTCGTGGCGAAAAAGCAGCTATGTTCGTCAAGGCACTTTAATCAAGTTATCTGATAAAGCACGCCCTCAGGTATTAATGCCAGCCAGCAACGCTGACTGGCATTTTTTAGCGACAAACTTTCTTGCAAGCCATGGTTAATAGCAAAGCCTGATAACAGTATTGCTGGTTTGATCACACATCATCTCAGACAATACTAATTTTTTATTGCCCTGCTAAATCGTTTTAGCAATAATATTCAACAGTGAATAAATGATTTGTCTGGAGACATAAAATGGCTCGTGTGTGGGTAACTGGTGATGCTGTGGTAGATCTTATTCCTGATGGAGATGCACATTACCAAAAATGTCCTGGCGGGGCGCCAGCGAACGTGGCGGTTGCTATCTCTCGTCTTGGTGGCGACAGTGCATTTTTTGGCCGGGTCGGAGACGATCCACTGGGGCGCTTTATGAAGCGAGTACTGGCTGATGAAGGTGTTGATACCGAATGCATGTTGTTAGATGAGACGCAGCGCACGTCAACTGTTATTGTAGATTTAGACGATCAGGGAGAGCGCAGCTTTACTTTTATGGTGAAGCCGAGTGCGGATCAGTTCCTTCAGCCACAAGATGTACCGAACTTCAGTAAAGGCGAATGGCTGCATGCTTGTTCAATTGCACTGGCGAATAAGCCGTCCCGTTGCACGACGTTAGCTGCGATGGCTGCGATTAAAGCGGCGGGTGGCTTTGTTTCATTTGACCCTAACCTTCGTGAAGAGGTTTGGGCGGATCCTGCAGAGCTTAAGCCAGTTGTACTGAAAGCGGTTGCCCTAGCCGATGTGGTGAAATTCTCTGATGATGAGTTGTTATTCTTGAGTGAACAAGACGACTTACCCGCAGCTCTGATCTGGCTCAAAGATAATTACGCGTTACCTTTAGTGATCGTGACTCAAGGTAAGAAAGGGGCGTTAGTTGTTCAGGAACACCATCAGCAACTGATTTCAGGTAAAGCGATCAGCCCAGTAGATACAACAGGAGCGGGAGATGCTTTTGTCGGCGGCTTGTTAGCGGCTTTAGTGACGAGTGATGACTGGCAACTACCTGAAAACTTACCGGCTGTAATTCAACAAGCCAATGCGTGCGGTGCACTGGCAACCACCGCCAAAGGTGCGATGACGGCATTACCGACAGCAGAGCAGTTAGCCAATTATTTGGCTTAGCTGTTTGTTGTTATCCCGCTTGGTATTACCAAGTATATAAAGGTAAGCGAAAGCTTGCCTTTTTGATGTCCGTGTATAACGTACCTGTCCCTGATAAACGATCATTTTATGTGCAATATATAGATGGTTAGTAATCCACCGGAAATCGCCATAAAACTGTCACAATCTCTCAATTCGGCATATGGAAATAGGAATAGTCTGCGAAAAGTTTATTATGTATCAGCATAATAATAACAAATAAACGCCGTACGGCACGCGAAAGACAATTCATTCCGGGAAGATAATCCAGCAATACAGCATGACTGAATACTGAGAACTTATGACTTACAAGATTTTGATTGTTGAAGACGATCCTATTATTAGGATGAAGATTAAAGGGCATTTCGCCCAAGCGGGTTACACCGTCTTCGAGGCTGATAACGGCGTTGGGATGAAAGAGATCCTTAACCGCGAGAAAATTGATTTGATCCTGTTGGATATTAACTTACCAGGAGAGGATGGAATACAGCTTACCCGTGATGTGAGGAACACATCTGACATTGCCATCATTATGGTCACAGGCCGAACTGATCCCATCGATCGGATTTTAGGTCTTGAAATGGGGGCAGATGACTATGTAACCAAGCCTCTGGAACCACGAGAGCTGCTGGTACGTGCCAAAAACTTGTTATGGCGTATCCAGCTTACCCGTGACGCTTTGGAGCAGGCAGAGGCTGCCTGGTCGCAACTGGAAAAGGATGATAGTACATTCCGGTTCCTGGACTTTGAATTTGATGTTGCTCAGCGTCAGCTGTCAAAGGGCAACGATATGGTAAAGCTAACCAAAGCAGAATATGAGTTGCTGGTCGCTTTTATCACACACCCTTGCAGGGTGTTAGGTCGAGACCGGCTTCTAAACCTGATCTCTCATCGGGTTGATGCTCCGAGCGATCGTACCATTGACGTTTTGATCCGCCGGCTGAGAAATAAGATGGAAGAAAGCATCAAAAACCCTAAGATTTTTATCACCGTACACGGTGAGGGTTACCTCTTTGCGCCAGAGGTCGCTTAGTTCCGTGAATATAACAATCAAAGCCAAGCTTTCACTCATTATGTGCGCCTCGTTGCTAGTAATGAGTGGTTTTTTTATCACAAACCTTATGCATACGAAAAAATATGTTCTAGAGGCGGAAAAAAATAATGTAAGTGTTAAGGTTGCTAAGTTACTGAATGATAATTTAAAGGGTCAGGTTGATACCGTTACCCGCTCTCTTTCCTATTATTATGAAAATTCGAAGCTGGAAAATATCCAGGCAGAATTAGCGACTGATATCGCGACGTTTAGAGACACCATAGAAAATATTTATAACAACAGTGCTTCTGTGGCCGATGCCGAAACCAGCATTTACGCTTTTATTAATCAATACCGCTGGGACAATGGCCGCTATATTTTTGCCTTTGATGCCGCGTCGATAGTTAACAAAGCTAACGGAGCCAACGCTAGTATTATCGGTACCAATGCTTATGATAAAAAAGACACTGACGGCAACTATTATGCGCGAAATATTGTCAGTGCTGCCAAAGCCAATGCTATTGGCTTTAGCAGTTATCACTTCTTAAACCCGGTAACCCAAAAAGTCGAAGAAAAACTGACAGCATCCTTTTACTTCGAACCGTTAAATCTGGTTATTGCAACGGGTGAGTACATCAGTACATTGAAGCAAGATGAACTTGAGGCGGCTCTTAAGACCATCAGTTCATCAAAATATGGTCAAAATGGCTACTTTTGGGTACAGGACGAGAACGGCAAGATCCTGGCTCATCCGAATTCGTCTATTGTTGGTACTATCATTTTTTCAACGACCCAAAAAATCGCGAACAGTATAAAAGGTCGACCCGAAGCTTTTGTGAAAACATTTCACAAAAATCCAACCACCCAACAAGCAGAAAACAAATTTGTCTATGCCCGAAACATTTTCCCTGAATGGGGCTGGACCATAGCTACGGGCACGTATGATAGCGACATCACTAGCATTCAGGATGGGCTGACTAGCGCTACGGCAGAGATTTTTAATGACAAAGTGTACATGAACATTGCTACCGCCGCGGTACTGCTGATTATTGCTCTGCTGGTTGCAGCCTGGTCGATCAATAAGATTGTTAAAGGATTAGTGGTTCTCAAAGAGCGCATTGATACCTTATCGACCGGCGAAGCAGATTTAACCTCGCGAATTGACATTACGTCGCATGATGAGTTGGGCGATATTGGCAATTCGGTCAATAACTTCATTATTTACCTGCAATCGATGACCCTGGAAATCTCGCAAGCCTCTGCGCATATCACTGATGGTATCAAGCACGCCTCCGAGACGACCGCCAACCCCCCAAAAGCCAATGACCAAGCACTGTTGGCAAAAGATGATGTGCTTGAGGCTCCTGGCAGTATGACCGCTGTAATAAGAAAACTGGCGGCGGGTGATCTCTCCGTCGATATTCCGCGGGGGGAGAGTGACGAGATTGGTCACCTCGCGGATGCGATATCGGTATTTAAGAAAAATGCTGTAGCCCTGCGAGAGCACCAGAATGAACTGCAAAAACTGGTAGATGAACGTACCATGCAGCTTACCGAGGCCAATAACGCACTAAACAGTGAAGTCGAAAAGCATGCAAGAGCACGAGAACAAGCGGAACAGGCCAACAAAGCCAAATCGACTTTTCTTGCTCACATGAGCCATGAGATCCGAACCCCGATGAACGGGATAATGGGGACGCTACACCTCCTTGATGATACCGCTTTGGACCGCGAGCAAAAACACTACACTAAAACCATTACGTCATCAGGCGAAATTCTGATGGGGGTACTCAATAATGTCCTGGATTATTCTAAAATCGAAGCCGGGTATTTTGATATAAACAAAACAAATTTCCACACCAAGTCGATTGTGGGCAATGTTGTCAACATGCTTAAAGCCAGAGCCAAAGAAAAGAACATCACACTAACCTACGCAGTCGCAAACGATGTTCCCAACTATTTGTATGGCGACGCCAACAAGATCATTCAAATTCTCACTAATTTGGTTGGTAACGCGATTAAATTTACCAATATGGGAAGCGTTACAATCCGGGTGCAACTCAGCGAGCAAATGGCAGCAGAGCGTTTTTTGCTTACGTTTGAGGTGTTAGATTCTGGCAAAGGTATTCCTGAAGCAAAACAGGCCGTTATTTTTGAGCCATTTGAGCAGGCGACTCAATCAGAACGCGGTACCGGATTAGGCTTGCCTATCAGTAAGCGATTCGCTGAGATGCTTGGCGGGGAGTTAACCGTGTACAGTGAGCCGGATATCGGTAGCCGGTTTATTCTCACTCTGCCGTTGAATGCCGGGGAGAAAGGTGAACGGATATCCACTGACGAAAATATTTCCCTTACCGTTCCGCCATTGAATATTTTGCTGGTAGAAGATAATGAAACGAATGTCCTGGTCGCGAAAGGGTTCCTGGACAAGCTTGGTCATAAGGTTTTTGTCGCTATGACAGGAGAAATGGCACAACGCGCGATAGATAATCATCATGTCGACATTATCTTAATGGATATTCATCTACCGGATACTGACGGTGTTACGCTGACCGGTAAATTGAGAGAGAAAGCGAATCGCAATATACCTACGATCGCCTTCTCTGCCCATGTTTTCCGGCAAGACATTGAATCATATCTTGAGGCCGGCCTCGATGGTTTCTTAGGTAAACCGGTACAGTTTAAGCAGATGCAGACGGTTATCGCAAATGTCTATAACGGCCAACCCGGCAAGTTCGATATGGTCAGAGACGTGGGTAAGGAACCTGCCGTCACTCTTTTTGACCACTCGGTGCTGGAGAACGATCGGCAGATCCTCGGAGATGGGTTAGTACACGAGATGGTGGCGATGTTTTACGAACGTTCGGCCACCCTGATCAGAGAGATAAAAATCCAGGGCTCGGCAAAGGCCCTTGAATTGCCAGCTCACAGCCTTAAAAGCTCCGCAGGAGCCATTGGCCTAATCGCCCTGAGTAAAGCCTGTGAGGAGCTGGAAATAGCTTGTAAGCAAGGTGCTGATGAGCTGGAGTTAACGACATTGTCAGCGGCCTTACTTGCTATCTATGCCCCTTCTATCGACAGACTGAAAGAAGAATTTTAGGCAAAAACAAGGGTGAATGCCAAAGTTAATGGCATTCCCTTGTTTTATTGGCCCCTCTTTATTTTGCATGCGGCACTTACCACTAGCTTGTCCTGATTTCTTCCTTATTTTCAAAACATCTCTCATAATTAAACATCTCTTACGCCTTGCTAAAACGGACTGGTTTTATCTAAGTTACTGATAATTAAGTGGCAAAGCCGACGTGCTATTGCTGGTAATGGCAATCTGTTCATAATTTTACGCATTTCTTTAATACTTGTTCCCAAAATAAATGCATGATTTGTACATCAACTGATTGCACGTAAGCTGTTGCATAGGCTGAAAAGAACTTCTGAGACAAGAAGTACTTCTGTTGTATTTTTAGAGGGATAGAAGAGATGTCACTACCACATGTAATTTTAACTGTGCTGAGCAATCGCGACGCAACCGGTTACGATATCACCAAAGAATTCTCACGCAGCATCGGTTATTTCTGGAAAGCGAGCCACCAACAGGTGTACCGCGAATTGAATAAAATGGCCGACAACAACTGGGCGACCTCCCGGCTTGAGCCGCAAAATGGCAAACCGGACCGTAAGGTCTACTCCATTACCGATCTGGGACGCCAGGCTCTGTTTGAATGGTTCCAGGAGCCGGCTCAAAATCCAAAGATCCGCGATGAGTTCTTGGCCAAACTACTGGTTTGTGGTGTTCATAATTCAGAACCATTGCAAGTACAGCTTGAGGCACTCATTCAAGAGTCTTACTCGCTAATGAACAACTATGATGAACTGGAAAAAATCCACTTTGCGAATTACAAAGAGATGGATCGCCAGTCTCGTCTTGACCGCCTGACCTTGCGCCGTGGCATGCATAACCGCCAGGCGTGGATTAACTGGGCAGAAGAAGTTCTCATTGAGCTTAAAGCAATCGAAAGTTCTGAAACCAGCTGCGCGGGAGAGGTTCGTCTTTGTGGATAGATTGTCAGTTGTTGAGGCTATATATCTGTAACTGATATTGAAAGTTTGGTAAATTCGCTCAATTCAATTTTTTGCAGCAAGCCAGAAATGGATGTTTTTTCTGGCAATTTAACTGGAAAATAAATAAAAAATATTGTTTAAAATGACGTGAACACAACCAAAGGTTTAGTCCCATTAATATAACAATCAAAGCAAAGCTATCACTCATCATGTGCGCATCATTGCTTATGGTGAGTGGCTTTTTTATCACAAGCCTTATGAAGACAGAAAAATCTGTTCTTGAGGCGGAACAAAGCAATGTGAGTGTTAAGGTTGCTAAGTTACTGAATGATAGCTTAAAGGGGCAAGTCGATACCGTTACCCGCTCAATTTCCTATTATTATGAAAATTCGAAGCTGGAAAATATCAAGGCAGAATTAGCGACTGATATCACGACGTTTAGAGATGCTATAGAAAGTATTTATCACAACAGTGCTTCTGCTGCCGATGCAGAAGCCAGCATTAACGCTTTTATCAATGAATATCGCTGGGACAATGGCCGGTATATCTTTGCCTATGATGCCACCTCTATAGTGAACAAGGCTAACGGCGCCAACGCCAGCATTATCGGTACCAGTGCTTATGACAAAAAAGACACCAATGGCAACTATTACGCACGAAATATTGTCAGTGCAACTAAAGCCAATACTATTGGCTTTACCTGTTATCACTTCTTAAACCCGGCAACCCAAAAAGTCGAAGAAAAACTGACGGCATCGTTTTATTTTGAACCGTTAAACATGGTTGTTGCGACGGGCGAATACATCAGTACATTAAGGCGAGATGAACTAGAGGCAGCTCTTAAGACCATCAGTTCATCAAAATACGGCCAAAATGGCTACTTTTGGGTACAGGACAAGAACGGTAAAGTTCTGGCTCATCCCAAGGCAGAAATTATCGGTACTATCGTTCCGTCAACGACATCAAGAATTGCCGACAGAATAAAAGGCCAATCCGAAGCCTTTGTTAAAATTGCGTACGAAAATCCGACCACCAAACAAACAGAGAACAAAATTGCCTATGCCCGGAATATTTTCCCCGAATGGGGCTGGACGATTGCTACCGGCACGTATGAGAGCGATATCACGAACATTCAGGATGGGCTGACTAGTGCAACGGCAGAAATTTTCAATGACAGAGTATACATGAGCATTGCTACTGCCGCGGTACTGCTGATTATTGCTCTGCTGGTCGCAACCTGGTCGATTAATAAGATTGTTAAGGGCTTGGTGATGCTCAAGGAGCGCATTGATACCTTATCGACTGGCGAGGCTGACTTAACCTCGCGGATCGATATTACGTCACATGATGAGTTGGGCGATATTGGCAATTCGGTCAATAACTTCATTATTTACCTGCAATCGATGACCCTGGAAATCTCGCAAGCCTCTGCGCATATCACTGATGGTATCAAGCACGCCTCCGAGACGGCCGCAAACACCCCAAAAGCCAATGACCGAGTACTGTTGGCAAAAGATGTGCTTGAGGCACCTGGCAGTATGACCGCAGTAATAAGAAAACTGGCGGCGGGTGATCTCTCCGTCGATATTCCGCGGGGGGAGAGTGACGAGATCGGCCACCTTGCGGATGCGATATCGGTATTTAAGAAAAATGCTGTAGCCCTGCGAGAGCACCAGAATGAACTGCAAAAACTGGTAGATGAACGTACGGTGCAGCTTACCGAGGCCAATAACGCACTAAACAGTGAAGTCGAAAAGCATGCAAGAGCACGAGAACAAGCGGAACAGGCCAACAAAGCCAAATCGACTTTTCTTGCTCACATGAGCCATGAGATCCGCACCCCGATGAACGGGATAATGGGGACGCTACACCTCCTTGATGATACCGCTTTGGACCGCGAGCAAAAACACTACACTAAAACCATTACGTCATCAGGCGAAATTCTGATGGGGGTACTCAATAATGTCCTGGATTATTCTAAAATCGAAGCCGGATATTTCGATATAAATGAAACTAATTTCCGCACCAACGCGATTGTGGGCAATGTTGTCAACATGCTTAAAGCCAGAGCCAAAGAAAAGAACATCACACTAACCTATGCTGTCGCAAGTGATGTCCCAATTTGTTTGTATGGTGACGCCAACAAGATCACCCAAATTCTCACCAATTTAGTGGGTAACGCCATTAAGTTTACGAAACAGGGAAGCGTTATAATTCGTGTGTTGATCAAGGAGCAAATGGCAGCAGAGCGTTTTTTGCTCACGTTTGAGGTGTTAGATACAGGTAAAGGTATTCCTGAAGCAAAACAGGACGTTATTTTTGAACCATTTGAACAGGCGACTCAATCAGAACGCGGTACCGGATTAGGTTTGCCTATCAGTAAGCGATTCGCTGAGATGCTTGGCGGGGAGTTAACGGTGTGCAGTGAGCCGGATATCGGGAGCCGGTTTATTCTCACACTGCCTTTGAGTGCTGCCGAGGAGTGCGATCCAATTTCCACCGACGAGCCTGTTTCCCTTACCGTTCCGCCATTGAATATTTTGCTGGTAGAAGATAATGAAACGAATGTCCTGGTCGCTAAAGGGTTCCTGGACAAGCTTGGTCATAAGGTTGTTGTCGCTATGACAGGAGAAATGGCACAACGCGCGATAGATAATCATCATGTCGACATCATCTTAATGGATATTCATCTACCGGATACTGACGGTGTTACGCTGACCGGTAAATTGAGAGAGAAAGCGAATCGCTATATACCAACGATCGCCTTCTCTGCCCATGTTTTCCGGCAAGACATTGAATCATATCTTGAGGCCGGCCTTGATGGTTTCTTAGGTAAGCCGGTACAGTTTAAGCAGATGCAGACGGTCATCGCTAATATCTATAACGGCCAACCCGGCAAGTTCGATACAGTTAGGGACATAGAGCAGGACGTGGATAAAGAACCTGCCGTCACTCTTTTTGACCACTCGGTGTTGGAGGGGGACAGACAGATCCTCGGAGATGGGCTGGTACAGGAGATGGTGGCGATGTTTTACGAACGCTCGGCCACCCTGATCAGAGAGATAAAAACAGAGAGCTCGGCAAAAGCCCTTGAGTTGCCAGCTCACAGCCTTAAAAGCTCCGCTGGAGCCATTGGCCTAATCGCCCTGAGTAAAGCCTGTGAGGAGCTGGAAATAGCTTGTAAGCAAGGTGCTGATGAGCTGGAATTAACGACATTGTCAGCGGCCTTACTTGCTATCTATGCCCCTTCTATCGACAGACTGAAAGAAGAATTTTAAGGCAAAAACAAGGGTGAATACCAAAGTCAATGGCATTCCCTTGTTTTGTTGGCTTCCCCTTTATTTTGCATGCGGCACTTACCACTAGCTTGTCCTGATTTCCTCCGTATTTTCAAAACACCTCTCATAATTAAACATCTCTTACGCTTTGATAACACGAACTGATTGGCATCTAAATCACTGATACTTATGCAACAAAGCCGACGCGCTATTGCTGGTAATGGCAATCTGTTCATAATTTTACGCATTTCTTTAATACTTGTTCCCAAAAAAAATGCATGATTCGAATATCAACTGATTGCACGTAAGCTGTTGCATAGGCTGAAAGGAACTTCTGAGACAAGAAGTACTTCTGTTGTATTTTTAGAGGGATAGAAGAGATGTCACTACCACATGTAATTTTAACTGTGCTGAGTAATCGCGACGCAACCGGTTACGATATCACCAAAGAATTCTCACGCAGCATCGGTTATTTCTGGAAAGCGAGCCACCAACAGGTGTACCGCGAATTGAATAAAATGGCCGACAACAACTGGGCGACCTCCCGGCTTGAGCCGCAAAATGGCAAACCGGACCGTAAGGTCTACTCCATTACCGATCTGGGACGCCAGGCTCTGTTTGAATGGTTCCAGGAGCCGGCTCAAAATCCAAAGATCCGCGATGAGTTCTTGGCCAAACTACTGGTTTGTGGTGTTCATAATTCAGAACCATTGCAAGAGCAGCTTGAGGCACTCATTCAAGAGTCTCACTCGCTAATGAACAACTATGATGAACTGGAAAAAATCCATTTTGCGAATTACAAAGAGATGGATCGCCAGTCTCGTCTTGACCGCCTGACCTTGCGCCGTGGCATGCATAACCGCCAGGCGTGGATTAACTGGGCAGAAGAAGTTCTCATTGAGCTTAAAGCAATCGAAAGTTCTGAAACCAGCTGCGCGGGAGAGGTCCGCCTTTGTGGATAGATTGCCAGAAGTAGATGTGTTTAGTTGCTTTTTATAACACGAGTATTTAAAAGGTTGTTGATAATATATCGAATAATGAAAATGTATATCGACAACCTTCATGAATAGATTTTCATGAGCGATATAACTTAAATAAAAAATATTTTTTAAATGGTTTTTGTACAAATTAAGGTTTAGCCCCATGAATTTAACAATAAAAGCCAAGCTGGCTGCATTGCTATGCGTACCATTGCTTACAATGAGTGGTTTTTTTATTACAAGTCTTATGAATACGGAAAATGCTGTTCTCGAGGCGGAAAGTAGCAATGTCAGTGTGAAGGTAGCTAAGTTATTGAATGATAACTTAAAGGGTCAGGTTGATACCGTTACCCGCTCCATTTCTTATTATTATGAGAATTCGAATCAAGAAAATATCAAGGCAGAGTTAGCGACTGAGATAGAAACCTTTAAAGACACGATAGACAGTATTTATAACAACAGTGCTTCTGCGGCCGATGCAGAAAGCAGTATTTATGCTTTTATCAATGAATACCGTTGGGACGATGGCCGTTATATCTTTGCGTATGATGCCGCAACGGTTATTAACAAGGCTAACGGCGCCAATGCCAGTATTATCGGCACCAGTTCTTATGATAAGAAAGATATCAATGGCAACTATTATGCTCAGGATATTGTCAGTTCTGCCAAAGCCAATAAAGTGGGTTTCACCAGTTATCAATTCTTCAATCCAAAAACCAAAAATACCGAAGAAAAACTGACGGCATCGGTCTACTTCGAACCGTTGAACCTGGTTATTGCGACGGGTGAGTACATCAGCACCCTAAGGCAAGATGAACTTGAGGCGGCTATTAAGACCATCAGTTCATCAAAATACGGTCAAAATGGCTACTTTTGGGTACAAGATAAGAACGGCAAAATTCTGGCCCATCCCAAGGCAGAAGTTATCGGTACTGTTATTCCGGCAACAACATTAAAAATTGCCAATAGCATCAAAGGCCAATCCGAAGCTTTTGTTAAAATCGCCTTCGAAAACCCGACCACCAAACAGACAGAAAACAAATTTGTCTATGCCCGAAATATTTTCCCGGAGTGGGGCTGGACCATTGCCACCGGCACTTATGAGAGCGACGTCACTAATATTCAAGATGAGCTGACTAACGCTACGGCAGACATTTTTGATGATAAAGTGTACACGTGTATTGTGCTCGCCATTGCACTGTTGATTGTTGCCTTAATGGTTGCGGCCTGGTCGATCAATAAGATTGTTAAAGGATTAGTGGTTCTCAAAGAGCGTATTGATACCTTATCGACTGGCGAAGCAGATTTAACCTCGCGGATTGATATTACGTCGCATGACGAGTTGGGCGACATTGGCAATTCGGTCAACAACTTCATTATTTATCTGCAATCCATGATCCTGGAAATTGCTCAAGCTTCTGCTCATATCACTGAGGGTATCAAGCAGCTTGATGTACAGTCAGAGCAAAATAACCAGGCGTTAATTAAGCACGCGTCTGAGACGGATCAAGTCGTCGCGGCGATTACTGAAATGAGCGCAACGGCCGAGACAGTCGCACAGAATGCTACCGAGACCGCCGCTAACACCCAAAAAGCCAATGATGATGCGATGTTGGCAAAAGACGATGTGCTTGAGGCATCTGGCAGTATGATTGTTCTGGTGGATGAAGTGGGTGCAGCATCATCAAGCATTAACACCATGAACGAGAATACTCAGCAGATTGTCAGTGTGCTAGGTGTGATTGGTGAAATTGCCGATCAGACTAACCTGCTGGCACTCAATGCCGCCATCGAAGCTGCACGCGCCGGGGAACAAGGACGAGGCTTCGCTGTAGTTGCTGATGAAGTACGATCGCTTGCCGCACGTACTCAGTCCAGCACCGCTGAAATCAATGAGATCTTAACGACATTGCGTCAAGATGCTGCTAGTGCGGTTGCTGCAATGAATGTGACGAAAACGAGCTGTGAACGTACAGCAGAAAATGCAGAGCGGGTATCAAACAGCCTGGATGCGGTGACCGGTTCGATTGTCGAAATCAATGATCTCAGCACCCAAATTGCAACCGCTTCCGAGGAGCAAAGTTCGGTAACCGAAGAAGTAAGCCGTAATATGAATAACATCCGCGAGATGGTTCATGAATTGACCCAAAACGGACAAGCTACGGTAGACAGTACACAGAGCCTGGCAGCTGCCAACGCCCAACTGAACGTTCTGGTCAGTAAGTTTAAATTGCAATAAGTCTTTCAAGCACAGTAACAAAGACGATTTAGGTTAATACTGAACAGCTAAGGCTTCTAATCAATTTAGAAGCCTTTTTTGTTTGCCCACTATTTTAATTGTTGCTACATAGTGGGTCATATTGTGCAAGCGACCAGGCTGTGACGGGTTGCCAGTCAGTCTCGGTATCTGCCAGTAGCTGCAGGGTTGTCACGTTGTCGTGAGTAAACAAGCGTGAACTCATTACGTATTCACCGTCATTCAGGAAGATCTCCAGTGATGACTGATCCGCTAAAATCTGCAGTTTAATATCGGCCTGCTCAGGCATTTTTATTTCGCGGATCAACTCACCATCGGTTTTCATGGCATGGCTGCGATCAAGCACAATGCACTGGTTATCACTGTCAATAATCAAATCGCAATAGTGCTCGCCATCATCCATCAAGCGCAGCGTTTTACTTCCCGATGCCGGCCAGCTCAACGCTGTTTGCAGCTCAACACTTTTGGTCTCCAGACTCAGTGTTTCATGTTGAGTTGCCTGATCAAAAGTGAATAGCTGCTGTTGGCTTCGCAGTTTTTGCAACTCACGCGCTGGCCGTTGATACAGCTTGCCATGTTCCCAGCTCAGCTCACGTAAACTGGTTAATTGATGTAGCCAGCCATCTGTAACGCTTGGCTGGTTGATTTCATCAGGCAGCCCCATCCAGCCAACTAACAAACGACGACCGTCGGCGGCTTCCGCTGTCTGGGGGGCATAGAAATCAAAGCCATAATCTAATGTTGTGAAATCATTGATAGCCAGTTCATCTTGCTCGCTGAGTGCCGCTTTTACGTAGCCGTTATGGTGGGGAACTTTGTAATGTTCACTGTTTGATTCGATACCTTGCGGGCAGAGAATTCCCAGCAGCTGACCGTTTAGTTCAAACAGATCCGGGCACTCCCACATGTAACCGAAATCGCCAAACTCTTCCCCGAATAGGCCGACATAATCCCATTTACGCAGATCATTCGAACGATAAATAGCTAATCGGCCAGTTTCACTTTCATGCTGAGCGCCAAGCAACATGATCCAGTGATCACCGTGACGTACCACTTTCGGATCGCGACAGTGTGGCGTAACTCCAGGCGGTAACTCCGGAATAACCGGGCCATGCTTGGTAAAATGAATACCATCTGTTGAAGTTGCAAGGCATTGGGTAGTGATACGGTCACGCTGTTCACCGATACGGACATTGCCGGTATAAAACAGCATTAGCTCGTCTCCCTGGCTGACGGCATGGCCAGAGAATACCCCGTGACTGTCGAACCAGTCTGACGGGCATAACGCAACAGGTTGTGAAGTCCAGTTGATTAAATCTGTACTGGTGACATGTGCCCAGTATTTGTCTTTATGAACACAGCCGTGAGGGTACAGCTGATAGAACAAGTGGTACTCACCGTTGTGATAGATGAATCCATTCGGATCGTTCAGCAGCCCTTGCGGCGGGGTAATATGCCAGAGTGGTCGATGCGCCGACGGTTTTTCTTCTAACGCATTGGTCAATGCCTGACGCTGGTTTTTATCAATGATCTGGCCAAGGGATTGCCAGTCCTGCTCTGATAGCGGCGTTCCTGGTTGCCAGCTCAGCTGAGATAAAACATCGTTGAATGGGAATGCCATGGCAACATCAGTGCGTAATGCTGGATCGGTTAATTCAACGATGAGTGCATTGTTGACTCGGAGTGCTCGTTGAATATTTTGGCTCCCACCACAGGTGTTAATCAATTCAGTCAGTGTCATCAGGTTCAGGCCTTGCTGTAGTTGGGCTGAATGCGTTTCAGCAACATCATTTTAGTGTTCTTTATGGTTCATCGACAATTTAAATTTCGGGAACGTTCCAAATATGGGTGAGGTTAGTTGGAATTGCAAGATAAGATCATGGGATCAAGAAAAAGCACACAAAAAGTGTGTGCCAGATCAAAAGAATCGTTAGGGAAGTGGGAGGATAAGTGGTTAGGGAAAGAGCCGGTACTAGCAGCTCTTACGTTGAACCCAGTCAAACCCAAGTACCAGCTTGGCAACTTGGCTTCGGCCTTGCTCAATGATTTCCAGTAGCATTTTAGCGGCATTGCTGCCTGCGGGCTCAAAGGCATAGTCAAAGGTAGAGAGTCCCGGAGAGACCACTGATGCCATTTCGTCGTTACCGACACCGATAACCTTGATGTCTTTGCCTGGCGCTAAGCCTGCTGCTGCGATCGCCTGAATTGCACCGATAGCGATGCGATCGGTTGCGCAGAATACGCCGTCTGGCTTGTTGTTATCACGCAGTAGCTGAGCCATTTCTTCACGGCCGGAATCAATCGAGAATTGGCCTTGAGTATGGAATGCTGGTACGGGTAATCCCAAGTAATTCAATGCCTTGCAAAAACCTTCGAAGCGCATCTGATCAACGGCGATGTCATCACTTTGCACACCTAAAAAGCCAACGTTGCGACAGCCAGCCTGATGCAGTTGTTCGGCTGCGCAATAACCCACACGATAGTCGTCGTGGATAACACTTGGGATGTTATGACTTGAACCATCCTGGCCGATTAATACGACCGGGGCCCCTGAGCGTTTGATGGCTTTGACCAGTTCATCATCAATATGGGTGGCAAACATGACAATACCTTCGACCCGTTTCTGGTTGAACAGCTCCAGATATTGCAGTTCTTTACCCGCTTGCTGGCAACTGTTCGCAAGCAGTACTTGCTTGCCTGATTCCTCAAAAACCCGACTTAAGCCGTCGACCCCTTGTGATACCGCATTCGAGGTAACGCGCGGTACAATGATACCTATCAGGTTGGTTTTATTAGATTTTAAATCCTTTGCGACTTGATTGACGACATAGCCGCATTGTTCGACGGCGCGGCGGACCTTCACTTTGGTCGCCTCTTTTACGCCGTATTCGTCATTCATGACGCGTGATACTGTTGATTTTGAAACGCCAGCAAGGCGTGCGACATCATGTAAGCTCGCCATAAATTCTCCTTTGTTTACGCCATGATCTTCTATTTTTGGGATAGTTTGCAAATAGCAGGGCTGATAATCCCGCTGTAAGGTGATGGCGATCACGCTTATTGGCGTGTGATGAAATTTTTCATCGATCTTGGTCACACAAGAAAACAAGTATCTTGACGGCATTGACAGTATCAATAAAACTTTATTTCGGTAACGTTCCCGAAATGAGTTGGCTCGTCATCTTCTTGGAAACAAAAAGAGACGGGGATCCTACAAGAGCTTAACGCCAATATTGGATTAAGCTGTAATTAACCAGGTGCAGAGAAGCAGGTAACAGTCTCTGGCCGCGACGGAGGTAGAAGATGGACTTTCCAAGCATAGCCCGACAACTGATCGAAAAACTGGGCGGTAAAGATAACATCGCAGCGGCAGCACATTGTGCGACTCGCCTGCGTTTGGCCCTGCATGATGAAAGTAAGGCTGATCTAGAAGCTATTGATAATATCGATGGCGTAAAAGGGCAGTTTCAGGTTGCAGGTCAAATCCAGATTATTTTTGGTTCCGGTATCGTGAATCAGGTTTATGCTGCGATGAGCAAGCTCACCGGGCAAAGCGAGATGTCGACCAAAGAGGTCTCATCTGCCGGGGCACAGAAGCAGAATGTGGTGCAGCGGGCAGTAAAAGGATTATCGGATATTTTCGTACCGATTATTCCGGCTATCGTTGCTGGTGGCCTGCTAATGGGTTTGTTCAATGTTCTGACTGCAACGGGTTTATTCATTGACGGGCAATCCTTGATTGATGCCTATCCCGGCATGGCCGACTTAGCATCAATGATTAATACTTTTGCTAATGCGCCATTTGTTTATCTTCCTGTTTTATTAGCGTTCTCTGCAAGTAAGAAGTTTGGTGGTAATCCTTTCCTCGGTGCGGCGCTGGGTATGCTGATGGTTCACCCCGATCTATTAAATGGTTGGGGTTTTGGTGGCGCGAGTGTGAGCGGCGACATTCCGGTCTGGAACATCTTCGGCTTTGAAATTCAGAAAGTCGGCTATCAGGGCTCGGTATTGCCTGTGCTGGTTTCTGCCTTCATTCTGGCAAAAGTTGAAAATGGCCTGCGCAAAGTGATCCCGTCGGTACTGGATAACCTGCTGACGCCAATGCTGGCCATCTTTATTACCGGTTTTCTTACTTTCACATTAGTGGGTCCTATCACTCGTGATGCAGGCTTCTTGCTTGGAGACGGTCTGAACTGGTTATACGAATCAGCCGGCTTTATAGGCGGTGCAGTGTTTGGCCTGGTGTACGCACCGTTTGTTATTACCGGCATGCACCATAGTTTCATCGCCTTTGAAACCCAGTTACTGGCAGATATTGCGGTGACGGGCGGTACGTTTATTTTCCCTATCGCGGCAATGTCTAATGTGGCGCAAGGCGCGGCAGCTCTGGCCTTTGGGTTTAGCACCAAAGATAAAAAAGCCAAAGGGATTGCAATGCCGTCGGGTGTAACGGCACTACTGGGTATTACGGAGCCTGCGATGTTTGGTGTGAACCTGAAGCACCGCTATCCGTTCATCGCGGCAGTGGTTGGTGCCGCATCGGCAAGTGCATTTATCACCTTGTTCAAAGTGAAGGCGACGGCACTGGGTGCGGCAGGTCTCCCGGGTATCATCTCTATCGCTCCAAATAGCGTGTGGTTCTATGTCATCGGTATGGCAATTTCCTTTGCGGTGGCCTTTGGCCTGACATTGGTACTGGGCGCACGGGCAAAGTTTAAAGCGGTTGCAGCCACAGCCTGATCACTGCAATACGCAATATTACAGTCAGGTATATATAAGCCGGCATGATGCCGGCTTTGTTGCTTTTTCCTTTTCTTTTGGCATGAGTATTAGCCGTAATGGGTGACTAGGCAAACGCAAATCTAATCAATCACTTGTCAATAACTCGATTTATCTGTTTACTATGTATGGTTTTTGCAGCTAAATCGGGTTAGTACGTGGAAAAAAGAAAAAGAACAACCATTGCAGATATCGCCAAACTGGCAGGCGTATCAAAAACGACGGCTAGTATGGTGTTAAATGGCCGTGCATCTACATTTCGTATTAAAGAAGAGACCCGACTACGTGTGCTAGAGGTTGCGCGGGAAAACCACTATTCCCCGAATGTGCATGCGAAATCACTACAAGCCTCTCGCTCAGATGCGATCGGTTTGGTGATCCCTGATTTAACCAACTTTGGTTTTGCTTCAATTGCCCGTGAGTTAGAACGTTTATGCCGTGAATCGGGATTACAGTTGTTGATTGCCTGTTCTGAAGACGATCCAGCAGTCGAAAAAAAAGCGGTAGAAGGCCTGGTTCGCCGTCAGGTTGATGCTTTAATTGTCGCGTCTAGCGAAACAGGTGATGAATATTATCAATCACTTACAAAGCAGTTACCGGTCATCCAGTTAGACCGCCATATTGGCCAGTCTGTGTTGCCATTGGTGCTGACCGATGCAGCACGTGCCACTGCCGATTTAATTGAAAGCATTGCCAAAGAAGGGCTGTCAGAATTCTATTATTTCGGCGGTCAGCTTGAGCTGTCGCCAAGCCGTCACCGCCTGGCTGGTTTTGAACTCGGTCTTAAGCGTGCGGGGATCGAAACGAAACCAGAGTGGATCCGTCACCGTGATTACCAGACTGCATCAGGTTATCTGATGATGCAATCACTGCATCAGGATCTTGGTCGCTTACCACAAGCGCTATTTACGGCTTCTTACACGTTATTAGAAGGCGTGTTGCGGTATTTAAAAGATCACGAATGTCTTAATGCACTGGTTGATAAAGAAA
Organism: Photobacterium lipolyticum; assembly: GCF_003026475.1. Classification (GTDB taxonomy): domain Bacteria; phylum Pseudomonadota; class Gammaproteobacteria; order Enterobacterales; family Vibrionaceae; genus Photobacterium; species Photobacterium lipolyticum. Next base: position 429,209 of record NZ_PYMC01000002.1, on the reverse strand, counting down.
TGCGGCTGGCCACATTTGATAATCATGACTTACTTGATTGCCTGCCATTGAATATCGACTCGATAGCACAGAACAATCAACAGCTAGCCAAAACTTGTTTTGAGCTTACGTTATCCCTCATTAATGAAAAATCACCGGCAATATCTTCTGTTGTCCTCGATGCTGATATTTTCTGGCGCAGTAAAAAATAAGTGATACCAATATGACCAACACCTGCACTTAAACACAGTGAGGATGATTGATTAAAACAGTCGAAGTCCGTCATCCCAGAAACCGCCAAACACTGAACTTGCAGGCTTTCTCAAAACTCACCTGGCGGTTATCAGGGATCCATCATGCACGGAAGGTTCAGTGGATTGTGGATCCCGGATACTTCGTTCCTCTCTTCCGGGATGACGAAATTAATCTTCTTAGTATTATCCCGTCATATTTTCAAACGCAGATCAGATCCCTTTCTCTGCTTTTTTGATCTTATTAATCCCGCTTTTACTCAATTTCCCTATAACGCCAGATCACAAAACCCCCTTGTTTTGCTCTGTTGATCACAAAGCTAAACGGTTTTAGCGTAAAAAACTCGATCTGCTAAATCGGTTTAGCAATAATGGTGACGTTGTTTAGTGGTTTACAAATTAACCTGATAGATGGAATTAGAATGATGAAGAAAAGCCTCTTATCACTTGCCGTGTCTTTTGCCGTAACTTGTTCTGGTGCTGCCTGGGCACAAGGCGATGCGACAGACTTAGAGCAGAGAATAGCTAACTTAGAGCAGCGTTTGGAAAAAGCGGAACAAGTGGCAGGTGATGCCGAAAGCAAAGCCTCTGCTTTTGAATTTCATGGATATGCCCGTGCAGGCTTGTTGATTGATGACAACCTGAACGGTGCGACGGGGACCGGGCCATATATGACTGCAGCTGGTGCGCTGGGAGGGGCTGTCGGTCGTCTGGGTATCGAAGATGATAACTATGTTGAGGTCGTGCTTGATCATAATATCAATCGGGAAGACGGTTCGTGGTCGAAATATCGGATCATGCTGGCTGACAGTGTCGAAACCAATAATGAATGGACTGCCGCTGATTCACAGCTGAATGTACGACAAGCGTTTGCGGAACTTGGTGGCTTGGAATCCTTTAGCGGTGCATTTACTTCTGCTTCCATCTGGGCGGGTAAGCGTTTTGATCGGGATAACTTTGATATTCACTTTATGGATACCGATATCGTCTTCCTTTCGGGGGCGGGGGCTGGTATTTATGATGTTCAGTTCAGCGAAGACTGGCAAACGAATTTTTCTGTATATGGACGTGATTTCGGCACAATTGACAGCGAAAACCTGGACGTTGAAAACTACATTGTGACCATGAATAATTACTTTGGTCAGTGGCAGTTGATGTTGAACGCAATGACAGCTGTAGACAATGAAGGTAGAGATGTAACTGACACATCTCCGTCCAAACGGGCAGAAAATGGCTTTCATGGCATGCTGGCTTATCATGCAGACAGCTTCTACGGTGTGAGTGAAGGTTTTTCTAAATCCGGTGTGCTGTTCGGTCAGGGTTTAGGCGCCGAGCTGAAAGGCATTGGCTCTAATGGTGATCTTAATGAAGATGCTAAAGCGACCCGCTTGTTCAGTTATGGCGTAACCCGCTTTGCGGATAACTGGCGAATTGCGCCTGCACTTTTGGCAGAGTATAGCCAAGACCGAGTAAAAGACGGTGATGAATTCATGTGGGCTACGGTCAATGTCCGTATGGCACAAGAACTGACCAAAAACTTCGAAATGGTTTACGAAGGTTCATACCAGTATATGGATCTGGATAACGGTACAGAGCAAGCTAACGGTAGTTATTACAAAGCCACTGTTGCGCCAACCTTTAAGTTAGATACTTCTGGCGTTTTTTTCCAGCGTCCTGAAATTCGTTTTGCGGCTTCTTATGTTGATTGGAGTAAAGATCTGAATGACTACTCAGTGAGCCTGGCAACTGATGCGAACACCATGGGCGAGGGGGGAGAGTTTATCTTCGCGATGCAGATGGAAACCTGGTTCTAATCGGAAAACTAAAAAGCCGAGCAATGCTCGGCTCTTTTATGCAACGATAACTGCAGATTACTCTGCGATCTCTGCGTTGTGGTAAACGTTCTGTACGTCGTCACAATCGTTCAGTGCATCAAGAAACTTCTCGAATGCTGCTACGTCATCACCTGACACTTCTGTCATGGTCTGAGGGACGAAAGCAATTTCTTCTACGTCCAGCGTTACGTCAGGCATAGTTGCTGCAAGTGCATTTTTCACTTTGAAGAATTCTGTATGAGGTGCATAAACAGTAATAACACCGTCTTCGCATTCGATGTCGCTAACATCGACATCTTCCATCATCAGGTTTTCCAGAACCGCTTCTTCATCATCACCTTTAAACTGGAACACAGCTTGGTGCTCGAACATGTGACCAACAGTACCTGGACCGCCGATTTTCGCATTGTTTTTTACAAAGCACTGACGAATGTCCATAAAGGTACGGTTGTTATTGTCAGTCAGGCAATCAACGATAACCATACAGTTACCCGGACCGAAACCTTCGTAGCGCGCAGTAGCAAAATCTTCACCGGCACCACCTTTGGCCTTGTCGAGAGCTTTCTCGATGACATGGCTTGGCACCTGATCTTTTTTAGCTTTCTCGATCAGACGCTTAAGTGAAAGGTTGCTGTCTGGGTCAATGCTACCGTTCTTAGCACAGACGTAGATCTCTTTACCATATTTTGAGTAAACCTTGATCTTTGCGCCTGCCGTTTTTGCCATAGACAATTTGCGTACTTCGAACTTTCTTCCCATGAGGAATAACTCTCTTTTATCAGTTTTTGGGACTTTGTTGTGGCGAATTTTAACAGTTACCAGCCCGTTAAGGCTAGTACGATTTGACTGGCTATTGTCTGAATTTCTGACATCTGTCAATTTCTGGTGGTTTCGGTAACATTTATGAAAATAATCAGGACGCTATCTTTAACTGTTAGCAACACTTTTCGATTACAAAATGTCCACCTGATATCATAATGGTTGTCGCTATTCTTAATTGAAGACGGGATAGATGTGCATGCTGAGTCATTATTTGAAAGCCAAAAACTAGGCTTTGCCCTTTTGGTGCCATAGATTTTAGCGTAACCTTTCGTTAATGCTTAAATGTTAGCCACTTAAACCATTTACCCCTTTACAGTCATAAAAGAGATGCGTATTATTCACCGCACTTACGGAGAGATGGCTGAGTGGTTGAAAGCACCGGTCTTGAAAACCGGCATACGTTTATAGCGTATCTAGGGTTCAAATCCCTATCTCTCCGCCACATTCTGGAAGTTGGATTCTATAATAGAATTGGGCTTCATAAAGAATTGGAGCGGTAGTTCAGTTGGTTAGAATACCGGCCTGTCACGCCGGGGGTCGCGGGTTCGAGTCCCGTCCGCTCCGCCAACACAACGAAGCCTCAGCAGAAATGCCGGGGCTTTTTTGCATCTGTTATTTGGCGAAAGTAAACACTTACAGACATGATTGTAAATTACTTTCTCTAACGACATAAAAAATTCACTGTGACCCAAATGTGGCCATCTGGTGACCACAATGAATTTCAGGGTGTAATAAAGATAGGTGATTGCCTGCACGTTTAGCTGGATCATCTTCACCAACAACTTTATACGATGTATGCGGTTGATGGCTCAGGCATCGGGATTACAACACGCAACTTGGAGAGGCTTATGCAGCTATCAGGGCATTGAATAAATTAATAAGACTAGGTATGCCTGTAACTCAGAGAGTTGCATAACTTCCCTTCAATTTTGGGAGAAACTCGACTCAACGACTGAATTAATCAACAAAGCCGTTCAATACTGTCGTGGCCAACATTCTACTCTTGCGGCTATAGAGTTAATATATTTATGCGCATTCATCATTGGATGTGCGTAAGGCTGAAATTACGGATTCAAAGTCAGGTAGCTGGTTTATATCTTCTACAATTTGGCTGTGAATAATTAAACCACGTTCATTTAAGCAAATTACAGCACGCGCGGTGAAACCAGAGAAAATCGGATTGTCAATCTTGACTCCAAAATCCAATGAAAACTCACTTGCACTAAAACAAGACGCGGTAGTGATATAGTCGAGCCCTTCTCTCTTACAAAATCGGCTTAAAGTGAAAGGAGTATCAACAGAAATACAGATAACCTCAATATCTTCCATCCTATAAGCGAGACGATTAAACTCCCGAACACTTTCGGCACAAACTGGCATATCGACAGATAAGAAGGAAAATAATATACATTTTTTACCATAAAGATCAGAATGAGTGATAATATCGAAATCATCCTTAACTAATGTGAATTGCTTCGTTTTCTGCCCAACATAAGGGAAATTTCCCAATACATTAATGCTACCATCGTGAGCGTTATTATAATTCATTTCAACACACTTAGTCAGATTTTAATTATACCGTCAATCGCTTTTGGTATATCTTTTAGCTCAGAACGAGTTCATCGCCAGAAACTTTAAAAGACACCTTAATATCGTTAGCAAGCTTTAATATATATCCGATAGTTTCATAACTATATTGACCATTGCATTCAAAACAATCAAACTTCGGTTCTAAACCTATAACACGATGTATTTGTTCTCCATCATCAAAGAGGAAACCGTTTCCAGACTTTTTGGTTTCACTAATTAGTATCGGCAATATTTTTTTAATGGAATCGATCGTAAAAGTTATCACTTATTATCCCCTGAATATTATAGGGCTGACACTGTCAGCCCCTAAATTTAAATTAAATTAAAAAAATCCTAGAGGACTTTCACTGTAGCTTACTAACAAGTTCTTGGTATTCTGATAGTGATCCAGCATCATCTTGTGTGTTTCTCTGCCAATACCAGATTTTTTATAACCACCAAAAGCGGCATGAGCTGGGTATGCATGGTAACAGTTAATCCATACGCGACCTGCTTCAATGCGGCGGCCCATGCGATAGGCTTTATTTGTATCCCGTGTCCACACACCAGCCCCTAAGCCGTACTCAGTATCATTTGCAATAGCTAATGCTTCAGCTTCATCCTTGAAGGTTGTTACAGCAATTACTGGGCCGAAAATTTCCTCTTGGAAGATACGCATCTTGTTATGACCTTTGAAGATCGTCGGTTTGATATAGAAACCTTCACCTTCATTAATCGCTTCGCCACCAGCAAGAACTTCAGCACCTTCAGCCTTGCCAATTTCAATGTAGCTCAGAATCTTGTCAAACTGCTCTTTCGATACTTGCGAGCCAACCTGAGTATTAGTATCCAACGGGTTACCTTGCTTGATGGTTTTAAGACGCTCTAACAAGCGATCCATAAACTTCTCGTACATTGACTCTTGAATTAATACGCGAGATGGACAAGTACACACTTCGCCCTGATTAAAGAAGGCAAGTAACACCGCTTCCAAACATTTGTCAAGATAGCTATCTTCAAATTGAAAGATATCTTCAAAGAAGATATTTGGCGATTTTCCGCCAAGTTCTACTGTCGATGGGATCAAATTATCAGCAGCACATTTTAAGATATGGTTACCAACTTCAGTTGAACCAGTAAATGCAAGCTTCGCAATTCGCTTACTTGTTGCTAATGCATTACCGGCTTCTTTACCGTAGCCGTTAACGATATTGAGAACACCAGCAGGTAACAGATCGCCAATAATTTCCATCATCAACAGAATAGATACCGGTGTTTGTTCCGCTGGTTTAAGCACGACACAACAACCAGCAGCCATCGCTGGTGCTAATTTCCATGCCGCCATCAATAAAGGGAAATTCCATGGGATAATTTGGCCGACGACGCCTACAGGTTCAGGAAAATGATAAGATGCAGTTGTACTGTCAAGTTCTGCTGCACTGCCTTCTTGGGCACGAATACAGCCAGCAAAATATCGGAAGTGATCCACAACCAACGGCAAATCCGCGGCGAGAGTTTCACGTACTGGTTTACCGTTTTCCCAACATTCAGCAATAGCCAGATACTCAGAATGTGCTTCAATTCGATCGGCAATTTTCAGCAAAATATTTGAACGCTCGGTAACACTTGTATTAGCCCAAGCTTCTTTTGCACCATGTGCGGCATCCAACGCCAACTCAATATCAGCTGCACCAGAACGAGCTACTTTACAAATTAACTGTCCGTTAGCTGGTGAATGATTGTTGAAATATTCACCGTTTACAGGTGTAACCCATTGTCCATTGATATAGTTATCATATTTTTCTTTATATTGAACCGTTGATTGTTCTGTACCTGGAATTGGATATTGCATGATTTATCCTACACGTATTAGTTATATGTTTTTTAAGCACTTATGTGTCTAGTAAGCAGGGTTAATTGCAATGATTGTCGAGACCATCTATTTTTGTCAGCAAATGAAAGGCTGATGAAACTGCTTAACCAACACACCATCAGTAAACGAGTGCATAAACTACCCACAAGCATTTTCTGCTTGCGGCCTATTAATCTACAAGCAAGGTCAGCGTCTAACTAGTAAATTGTTATTAAGTATGATAGTTATTACAAATCAAATGCTTATATATGAGTAATTACTCTATAAATGTTAATCACTAACGCCAGTGGGTATTGTTTTTCCTGAATGATATAAAGAGTAAAATATGAAGGTGGGCAATGAGTAATGTATATAGATGATGAACAACATTATGAGTATGAAATAAAATGCATTTATTATTAGAATGTAGAATTGACAATTATTTCTTAGTTATTGCTGTGCACTAGGTGGCGTAATGGTTAGGCATTCAACATGTTAACTAGCGGTGTTGAAAATACTAAGTGGCGCATCTATTATGTGACAGAATAATAAGGTATATGTATAATGCCTTTTAATAATGAATACCTATGTAGATCTCACATACCGTTGTGCGGCTAGTGAAAGGTGCGATTGGTGAAAAAGTGAGATTACTTTATGTGGGTTTTTAATCCTAATAACAGGATGCAATTGAGCAACAGCTTGTCTGGAGCCTCAAGAAGCATTAAATCGACAGAGAGTCGAATATTGAGGCTTCTGCTTGATAATCAGGATAAAGCGGTCCGAAAGGACGTGATTATTGCTGAGACTTGGAGTGACAGAGTTGTATCCGACTCAAGCTTGACCCAGGCTATCGCCCAGCTTCGACTGGCGCTGGGTGACAATGGTAAAGAGCAAAAGATCATTAAAACGCTTCCCAAGGAAGGCTATCAGTTAATTTCGGGGAGTGTTTGTTTTGAAACCAGTTATTTGGAAAAAAGCAAAGAAGCAATATGTGATAATGCCGCTGAATCTGACGCTAATACTGCTAAGTGCAGTGTCGTCAGGCATTCCCAGAAAACAGCTCTCACTGGATCCAAATCTCAGCGTTCGTTAATCCGGGTGAAAAAAGTCGCTGTAAAAGCGTCGGCCTTAACTGTGTTTATAGTATCGACACTAATCTTCATTTGGGCCAGCTCGATATACATGCAAACACAGGCGCTTGCTAAGCGGCCTTGGTCCGTCGAAATTAGTGACGGTATCAGCTTCTACATCGAAGACAGTCGGGCGAGCGAGATGCTATACAAAGAGTTGGCTGGAAAGATACGGGAAAATATTTCACGGGTGTTCATTTCAAAAAATCATGAACAGTTTTATGTTGCATGTGTATATGATTCAGATCAGTACCAAGACAGGCAGATCCTGAATCTGACGTTCACCATTAATTACACGGCAGATAAAATTAGGAAGCATATCAATGAGAGTTGCCGATAAACTGCTCATCAGCTATGCCTTTTGCGCATTTACAGTTTTTATCGGTATTGTATACAAAAGCTATACCAGTCGCCCCGATTTTCTGTCTGTTAATGATCAGCCCATTGTTTATGCCCATGGCATTACCTTTTTCGAAGGTGGTTATGATGCTTTTCAGGAGCTTCATACAATCGATCTACACCCGCTTGGTTTCCATACGATGAGGTCGAGTATTTCATCAATAAACGACACGGAGATCTTCAAAAAAGCCTACGCCGTCTACTTCTTTAACGACTCATTATTTTCAGCAAAAATCATTGATAAAGATGACGACTATACGTCAGATCAAGAACCTGACCTTACTGAGTCGCATCTTATCGAGTATTCTCAAAAGGAATTCTTTCAGATTATCTTTCAGGACAAAGAGCTGTTCTGCTATTCAAGCATGCTGACCGACTCGGTTCAGTGCGTAAAATTGATTACCTGAAAGGGCATTTAAATGAAAAATATCAATAAACTACTTGTCGGCTATGCTATCTGTGCATCTGTTGTTTTCGTTGGAATATTATTCAAAAATCACCTGAGCCATCCACTGTTCATGATGAGCAACCATGATCCTATTGTCTATGGTCACGGGATTAAATTTTCTGAGAACAGCGTATATAGATACAGAAAGTTTCATACCATTGAACATGGTATTTTAGGGTTTCATCAAATGAAAACCACTATCATGTCAATCGATGGACAGGAAACATTAAAAAAAACCTATGATGTTCACTTCTGGGATGACGAAGTGTTTTCTATCAAATTGACAAGCAAGGACAAGGATTTTACCGCTGAGGATGAACCCGATTATTCCGAAGCGCATATACTCGAATATCCTCAAGAGCAGTTCTTTCAGATTGTCTTTCAGGACAGTGAGCTGATTTGTTATTCGAGCCTGCTTACCAGTTCAGTAAAGTGCATTAAACTGTTTACTTGAACATCAACTTCGCCAATGGCGTCGTTCCCATTTTCAACGGCGTGTAAGCTTATTGTTTTTATTATAAAGAAAACAGTGCTTCTGAAGGCGTGGATGTAGTCCCCATGTCGCTGGCGCTGTTTTTTTTGTTCTGGCTGAAGTCTTCTGTACACCAACAAGCATTAACACTCATCACTCGACATCAAACGAAGCTGACAGATAGCTGCGGATTTTCGTAAAGTTGCCACCATTCCGAAACATCTAAAAATGTACCGTACAACCGAGATATTGAATTTTCCGACGGTTAAATCAGTTTTCCAGTAAATCGCGATGAATTCTAAGTCTTTTTTTTGATTAATTAATCTATATCAACTTAATGAATAATAAAGTTTATTTTGAGTTGAGAACTTAGGATTTCATGATTTCGGCTAGGTCTGAATTGTTCGTAAAATCGCGGCGCCCATGTCCAACTGATCGTCATATCAAAACTCTCTGATTTGACGTTAATAATCTCGTTCATTTCTCGCATTCCGTGACGTAAATGGTTTTCTTGTAAATGTTTCGGTGGGACATAAATGGACAGCTTTATATCCAAAGAGTGTGTGGGTGAACGTATTGGTACTTTTGCATTAATTGAAACATTAAAAATAATAAGCTTGCATGAGGACTATATGTCAGAAAAAGCAATACCATTGGGATCGTGAAAAACTAAAAGACATGACTGTACGCGTGGTGCCGGACGAGGAATTCGACGCTCTTTTCCAGCAGACATTGCAAAAATATGCCGCAGAAAGGGGCGATCGCCTGGCAGATTGAGTACCAAAATTATCGTGATGGGCTTCAGGATAGCGCAAGCCGCCAGAACAAACTGTTCAGGGACGTCGCCGGCATACCGGCTGCGGGAGATTATGACGTACGTGCACGCCAGCAGCTGGCATCTCAGGCCTTTTTGTTAAACCTGGCTAACGACGGTTTCGGCGGTCGTTGCGATCCGCTGTCTAAGCTGATGTTGGTGGCCCAGCACCAGGCCGCATCAGGAGATTCCGATGCGGGCTCCCGGTTGTTGCAGAAGCTCTTCAGTGCGGCGGCAGTGCTCAATAACCCGCAACACTATTCTGCCGAGGAGCTGGCGAATGCCGAGGGGCTAATACGTGATCTGGCTGAGATCCACAAGAGCACCGAAGCGTATTACGCCAGTAAAGAAGGTCGGCTGGATATTGTTCAGGGCAAGTGGGGTGTTACGAATAAGCAGCTGCTGACTCTGGATCAGGTATTGGCAAAAATGACGCCTACTGGCCCGGATGGTCAGATGGATCTGAGCCAGCCGCCGATATATCTGGAACTGGATGTCCCGGGGCATGCCGATCATAAATGTGATTGTTGCCTTTTAGAGTAATTACTCTTTATTATGGCATTGATAATAAATGGTTTTATCGTTGATTTTTTTTTACGAAATTTAATGGCCGCTTTCGTGTGCCCAGAGCATAGAATTCCTGGTGGAGACTTGAAATCAATTTCTAATAAATAAGCTCCGGACTTATTAGGCATTAGAGTATGTCTGGTAAGGAAAGTTTGTCTTGTCTTTTTGTACCACCTCCAATGGAGGTGGTTTTTTTTATTTCTATCAGTAAAGATAGAAAATATTGGGTATTAGAATAGTCGTGAATTCATTATCAGGATCCCCGGAGAAACAATCGGCGCTGAACTGCAGTCAGATGATGCTGCAGCTGGCCGGGGTTGTGGTGCAGAAGGAGTGGGGCGAGCCCGCCGCCAACCTGCCACTAAAGAAGCTCGTCAAGCAATGTGGTAAGGCGCACGGGATCAACCTGAGCTTTGATCGGTTGAACTGCGCTAAAATTCACCAGGAACATCTGCCACTGGCTTTCCGCCTGAAAAACGGCGGTTTTGTCGTATTGGCGCGGATCTCTGAAGAGCAGGCATTAATCCAGGCTCCTGATGCGGTGTCACCGTCAAGGGCGTGCGGTTTCGCTACAATGAGGATGGCCAGGAAGTGCTTCGCAACCTGAACGTCGAGATCAAACCCGGTGAATTTGTCGGCATTACCGGGCCGTCCGGCTCGGGAAAATCTACCCTGACTCGTTTGCTTCAGCGTCTCTATGTGCCCCAGCACGGGTAGGTATTGGTGGACGGGATCGATCTGGCGATCGCCGATCGGATCCTGGTGGTCGATCAGGGGCAGATCGTCGAGCAGGGCTCGCATGATGAGCTACTTGAGCTAGGCGGGCTTTACGAAAGGTTATGGAAACTGCAGGTCGCTGTTTAAATTGGTAATTATAATTAACAATTTTTTAGATATGTTTATTAGGGAAAATCCAGAACACTAGATACTATTTCGCTGATGTCTATCAAAGAACGCAAATCCTAATCAGTACTTTAATTGCAATTAATTAAAATAAGCAACAAGTGAAACCATGAAAAAAATATATCTAGCCGGCCCTGAGGTCTTTTTACAAAATGCCATTGAAATTGGTGAATATAAAAAAACACTCTGTGGACTTTATGGTTTCCAAGGACTCTACCCACAGAGCAATGTTCTTGAACTTAACGCCAATAATCCGCAGGAAAACGGGTTAATGATTGCAAGAGCCAATGAAAAGCTCATTCAAGAGGCGGATGCCATAATCGCCAACATCACACCTTTTCGCGGCAGCAGTTGTGATGTTGGTACAGCCTATGAAATGGGATTGGCTAAAGGGTTAGGCAAACCTATCTTTGCTTATTCCAACGTCGAGCGTTTTTTCCTGCAGCGCAATGACGAGCATTTTTTCCCGCAGCGCAATATTGAAGAACTTCCTGATGTTACTCGTTTGTCTGATGAACTATTTGTCGACCAGCAACAAATGACACTGGAAAAATTCGGATTAATCGACAACCTGATGCTTGGCGGTTCCGTCGCGGCTCCTATTATTCGTCATCAGTTGGTTGATAAAACCCAAAAGTACAGTGAATTGCTAGGTTTTGAACAGTGCCTGAAGCAATTACAGAAACATCTAAAATAAACTATCTGCGCAAATTTCAACTTAGCTGAAAATATTGGATTGGGGCACTTGCGGAGATTAGCCGACAAATTATTCCAATCAGGACAACTAGTTAAGTGGAAAATGGCTTTAATCGTCGTCGGGATGTTGAGATCTGAACTTGCAATAACTGTTTGATATAGCTAATTATAACGGTTAATACCATTTAGCCTGCGATGAAATCGTTTGATTGGGTTCGGCCTGTCACGCAGGGAGGCTCGCTGATATCAATGAATGGCAAGTCCCGTCCGCTCCGCCAACACAACGAAGCCTCAGCAGAAATGCTGGGGCTTTTTGCGTTTGTTACTATCCCGCCCTGGTTCTTAACCTGACATAAAAACAGACGGAGAGGTTTGTTTTTTAGGTTTATCTTAGGCATAAGTTTCTAAACTGAAGCTTGCTATGAGCTTCAAGCAAGTCAGGAATGTCAGTGAATTGCACATGGATGTGTTTCCAAAGAAGATGCTTATGACATAAGTTGATTTCTGACTTTAGTCGGGCTGCTCATCAGGTTATCGAGCACAAAGCGGTTAAAACTACTTTGAGAGTTAAAGCCGAGTATATCTGAAATTTCAACGATGGGTTTATTTGTCTCCCTCAATAAATTTCTGCTTTCACTCACCCTGACTGCCCGTAATAGATCCTGGAATGTCACACTTTCTTTGGATAGTTTGCGGTTTAATGTCCACCGGGAACAGTTATTTAGTTTACAAATACGCTCTAAAGAATGATGCAACGAACTGTTGTAAGCCATCTCTTTTAACTGGTCGTATAACTTATTCTTTAAGCAAGGTTTTTCCAAACTTGAGTTAATTGATAAAATCTTATCATCAGCAACCTGCTTTAAAAGTAAATCTGAAAATTCATTGTATCGCTCATTTTCTTGATTTAATAATCTACTAGGAATAAATATTTCATTCTTTGAGCAATTCAGCTTAACCGCTGTAGCAAAGAAATCATTGTATTCCCTTAAGTTATCAAGCTTTTTATTAGCAAACGAAACCGTGAGCCCTAGTATCGGTTTTGGAGAAAGGGATCGTAATACTAGGGTGATCATGACGAAATTTGCGAGTGCTCTGCAATCCTGACCTGGCATATAGCTATCTGAGATATAGCGCAGCGCAATCCCGTCAGGTTGCTGAATTAAGAAGACATCGTCACAGTTACCAATAATAGTACGATACTGAATGAACCTCATCAGACAATCGCGTAATGTGGGTCCATTAAAGACGTAGGCTAATTCACGAAAGTCAGCCAGAATAAAATCGACATTGTGATCTAACAGTTGGGGATGCTGAAGATTATTTTCAACGAGAAGCTGGGTCAGTTTATTTTGTCTAATCCCATCTATATAACACTCAGAGTTAACCAGTTCAGAATGATTCAAACCTGTAACCTTGTAAAGATCATCATCTGAAAAGCCAATTCCTTTCAGTTTATTATATTGCAAGAACATTATCTTGCTATTGACGACCTTTAGCATAATTTCACGACGCCCCATGATAATAATATCAACTATCACTATGCTATATCAGAGTGAGAGAATGCTTTGTAACAAACAGTAACAAATCAGAACATTCCGGCCATTATTATAAATCGGTCACATTTTTGATTGTTGCACCCCAATGCCAAAAGTTTGCACCCAAATGTGGAGAATGCATGCAGGGAGTCTGTAAACATTCTCACAACCCAATCAAGAATTGTGTCACTTGGTGTTTTTAAGTTGATAATCGTTATCGATTTTATCGGCAGTCTTTGTTTGTTTTGTGATGATTTTCAGAATATGAATGAAGCTTGTTACTGCTCGATTGAATAAGCCAATACCTATCACCCTGTCTAGGATAACTAACTACATTATGAAAAGAATTTCCAGTTTCGAATGGGGGCGAATGCTTGCCCTCTTTGCTGTTATTATCATTCATGCCAAACCTTTTATGACCTTGCCTGTCATTGATGATCAGCCATGGGTAGGCATGATCCTCAATCAACTGAACCGTTTTGCCGTACCGTTGTTCTTTTTATTAGCCGGATACTTCATTCAGCCACGTTTAACGGTATCCCCCATACAAACTCTGCTCCGTTATAGTTCTTCTCTTTTTAAGGTATGGGTTGTATGGAGCGTGATTAGCTTACTCATACCATTTAATTTAGCAATAGTTGCAGAGCAAGGATACTTAGCGGAGCGTTCAGGCTACTGGAACTTCTTATTACAGAATCCGTTAAACACCCTTTTTGAAGGGGGCTTGGTTCACTTATGGTACATCCCGGCTCTGCTTTGTGCTGTCGCTATTGCCTCAGTACTCATATCTTTCAAGCTCGAAAAGCTGATTATTCCTGCTGCCTTGGCACTTTATGTCTTTGGATTAATGGCGGGAAGCTATCAGCCAGTGTTCGGGGTGGAATTTGCCATTATGACCCGTAACGGGCCCTTCTTTAGTACCTTGGTTGTGGTATTGGGTTTTGAAATACGCCGCAATAATATTAGGGTTCCATTATCTGCGGCGGTTACGCTGCTTTTTAGTGGCATGATACTGCACTTAACCGAAGCCTATCTGTTGATTGCGAAAGGCAGTCAATTCATCAGTCATGATTTTTTGCTGGGTACACCTATATGGGCGCTGGGGCTATTTTTTGTCCTCCAGGCAAAGCCTGGCTTCGGTGACAGCCCTCGGATCATGCAATGGAGCAAAGATGTGTTGGGAGTATACTTGTGCCACCTTCTTATCATTATCTATCTCATGAATTTATCAGGGCTTCTGGGGATCAGTGTACTGCTAAGAGATCTCACTATCATTCCACTGACTTTTGTCCTTTCGATGCTATTGATTAGAACTATCGATAAAACTCCTCTGAGAAACGTGTTACTGCGCTAATCATAATTCAGCGCAACTTAAGTTTTTCGCTGAAGATCAGCTCCGCCAAAATAGAAAGGCAAGCAGAAATGCTGGCCTTTTTGCGTTGTCAGCAACCCACTGTCTCTCACTACATTATTGGCCTCTCAGGGGTAATCAATGTAACTTGGGCTGACAGCGATTTTGTGAAACGTCACACGGCATCGCTTAAGGGAACCAACAAGTCGTAGGGCTTAAGTTTTCGTTGCCTGAGCAGAAATGGGCTAGGAAAGAGATCTCATCGAGTAGCCTCTATCTTATTTGTTTCTTTTTTGTAATTTGTTGCTTGATGAATTATATATTTGCGAACCAACCCGAAAAATCGTGCGTTTACCATTGCCTTAGTTTGATGATAATGATGATCTTTGACGTTTAAGGACAAAAATATTTTCATGCCTGAACCTTAAGAGTCGTGAAATATATGAATCAAGACGGTGATGAAACTTAATAATGGTTAATATCACCTTTGGGCAGCCTCTTGCCTATCATTTAAAACCAGTATCGACAATAACTGGACCTCATAATGGATTGACCCGTTAAACGGCGGCTTTCATATTTATCCGGAGAATGTGCCAGGTTGAGAAAATGACATCACCTTTAATAGATGATTATATAGGAACAGGGTTGTTTCTTAATGGTCTGGATTATTTACACATGATGGTTGGAGTGACGGCATCTCTTTTATGTTACTGGCGAATATATAAAGATTATATAGCCGAAAAGATGTTCGGTGTGAATAATCATTGTTTCAATAGTGCGGTATTGGCATGCGTAAAAAGAAATAGTTATTAACGTTTAAAATCTAATAGTAAAACAGAGGAATTAAATTAATGAGAAAGTTGGGCATATCTGTTTATCCTGAACTGGCAAGTCTAGAGCGTAATAAGGAATATATCGAAACTGCGGGTAAGTACGGTTTCAGCCGTATCTTTACCTGCCTGTTATCTGTAGATGGTGATAAAGAGCAGATCATTGCAGAATTTAAAGACATGGTATTGTGCGCAAAAGAAAATGGTTTTGAAGTCATTGCTGATGTCGCGCCGCATATTTTCAAGGATCTGGGTATTAGCTACGATAACTTGAGCTTCTTTAATGATATGGGGGTTGACGGTATTCGTCTGGATGAAGGCTTCACTGGTAATGAAGAAGCCCTGATGACATTTAATCCATATGGCCTGAAAATTGAGCTTAATTGCAGTGTTGCAAATGGCTACCTGGATAACATTCTGTCTTTCCATCCAGATACCGATTACCTGATTGGTTGCCATAACTTCTACCCTAAGCGACGCTCAGGCCTGAGTCGGGACCATTTTATTGCCGGCTCAAAGATTTATAAACAGCACGGCCTGCGTGTCGCTGCTTTTGTTAGCTCGGGTGTAGAAGGCGCGAAAGGCCCTTGGCCGTTGGCTGATGGCCTGTGTACCATCGAAGAGCACCGTGACTTGCCGATTGATGTGCAAGCCAAAGATCTGTTTTATACAGGAGTAGTTGATGATGTGATTATTGCTAACTGCTTCCCAAGTGAAGAAGAGTTGAAAAAGCTGGGCGAGCTGCACAAAGGGCTAGTGGCACTGGATGTAGAGCTGGAAGTGGATCTGAATGACGATGAGCAGGCTATCGTTTTTGAAGAGCTGCACTTCTTCCGAGGTGATCGCGGTGACTACACTGTTCGCTCTACCATGCCTCGCCTCAAGTTCAAGGATGCCGATATTCCGGAGAAAAATGCCCGCAAGATCCGCAAGGGAGATGTGATCATCGAAAATGCGAACTTGCCACGCTATAAAGGTGAGCTGCATGTTGCGCTGGTGGAGTTTGAGAATGACGGTAACAGCAACGTGATTGGCCGTGTTTCTGATACTAACCTGCGCTTCTTAGAGCAAATCAAGCCGTGGCAGAAATTTAAGCTGGTAAAAGCATAAGCCTGTTTAACTTAGACAGCACATGGCGTCGTAAGCAGAAGACGTCATGTGTTTAAAATGAGGCGATTGCAATAGGCAGTCAATTGGGACTGTTGCAAATCAAATAATCAGATAAGGCAGATCTACCTGCGATGAGCTTAATAATTACTGGTAAATAACCTCCAACATTGAAGATACGATTAACAGAAATCCCCCGTTTTCAAGCATGTCACAGAGGTTTGCGTAACTCATTGGTATTGAATCATATCACCGAAGGCACCAAAGGATGATTTCAGGGGCGGTCATTGGATCGCTTGATTCTATGGGCAAAGAAACGATTCTGAGCCCAGTCTTAATTTTATGCAACAGAGCCATGCCGGCCTGTGAATTTTGATGACCATATTGTTGGGCAATATGAATGTTGCCGAAGATCATAACCTACCACTCCAGTTTGCGACAAAACCACTTTACGACAGAACTCAATTAACGAGATATGTGTATATATCGTCTGTGGTTTACATACCCGCATCAACCTTGCAACAGTCCCCCCCCTCATTATTTTTAACCAGCCTTAAAGAAATATACAAAATTCAAATATTGATACACCAATCACCACATGTGCGCCTAAATATGCATACATTTGGGGTGTTGATTCATCTATCAATATTCTGCTTGTGAATATAATCACTTTGATTGTTAAAGCGACAAGCTGAGAGTTTAGTAAACCGTAGTTGAAAATTGAACCATGTCGATACCTGCAGTGTGGTAGTGAAATGGTTTTTTAGCTGTCGCCGAAAAATGAATATTAGAAGGAAATGACGAATTTGTATGAGCCATCATCAGATCCCCTGGGAGGGGATTCGGCACTGGCCTGCAGTCGACTGCTGTTGCAGCTGGCTGGAGTGGAGTTCCAGGAAAAACAGGTCGAGACTGCACTTAATCTGCCGTTGAAAAAACGTGTAAATCAATACGGCAAGGTGCATAGGGTGAACCTGAGCTTAAGCTGGCTGAATTACGCAAAAATTTCGTCGGAAGTTCTCCCTCTGGCATACCGTTAAAAGAATGGCGGTTTTGTGGTGCTGGCGTGGATCACCGAAGAGCAGGCATTGATCCAGGTTCCTGACGCACCGTTGCCGCAGGTGTTGTCGTTGGAAGAGTGGCAAGCACAGTGGAGCGGTGAGGTGGTGGCACTACAGGGAGCGGCGTTGTGTTTCGACGTCTCCTGGTTTATTCCCGAGTTTGTCTGCCACCGCAAGCTGATTGGTGAGGTGCTGCTGTTCTCCCTGATGTTGCAGTTGCTGGCGCTGGCAACGACATCATCGTCGCAACTGGCGGAATCCAGGTGGGTAACGGCAATCTCACGCAGATCCGTACTGGATCCGGTGACGACGTGGTGATCATCGGTAACAGTGAGCGGGTAGTGGATATCCGCTTTGAAGGCAACGACGGGCGCAAGGTTCTGAAAGTGGAAAATTGGTCGGCCAACCAGTTATAGATCGAGTCAGACGGCAATAATGGTTACCGCCTGAAAATGAACGGTGCACTGGTCGCGACCCTGGATGAAGCGCCTGATGCGATCGGTTATGCCGACGGCGATAAAATCTGGCTGATCAGCGATATACCCGCCTATCTGGCGGCTCTGTTGCAAACAAAATAAGCCAGAGCTCAGAATCATTTCATGCCCCATAGAATCAAGCGACTTAATGATCAACCACGAATTAAAATGGAAACACTTTGTGCCTGAAATCACTCTTTGGTGTCTTCGTTGGTATGGTTCATTACATTAAAACCCACGAGGGGCTTTGTTAAGTTGGTTCACGAATGTACAGTAAAATATACATTTACCGTGAGGAAGGTCTGGAAAAACATATAACTAAGGTGAATACAAATTATTGCAATGCTCTAATTTAGAGTAAATAAACAATAAGAAGGAAATTAAGGTATGAATAAAGCGCTACCTTTAGCATTTGCGTTGGGGACCATTATAACTCCAAGTGCACAAGCATTCATCGACGCTGATTTATCTTCATCTATAGCACTACCGACCTACTCCACACTGTCAGATCAAGTTTCTTCTGCAGAAACTAAACGTGAGCTGGCTTATAGCCTAAGCCGGCAATACCGTCAGTTAGCACCTGTTTTGCATAATGAAATTGATCAGTACAAACTGAATGCGCCCCTAAAATCATTTAAGCGTAGTAAAAGAGCGGCTTCTTTTACTCGTAACATGATGGCAACTGACCAGAGACTGCGAGCGCAAAAAGGTATTGATGGTTACACCGATGAGATCATGGAATTACGCCTGGCAGATCAGGCAATGCTTGCACGATGGCAGGCAGGGCAGGCTCCCTTATTTGCCTGGGAACCTGATGGAAATGATAAGAACTGGGATTATATCGAAGCCTACGACGTAAATGGCAACATTCATCTGCTAGACGTGTATGAAGCGCCAGAGCGTCCGGTATTGGTTGTCGATACCAATAGTCGCAAAGAGCTTGAAGCTGGCATTCAGGCGATGAATGATGAAATTAAGCGGTTACAGGGCGAGCAATCAGATGCAGCACCACGTGCAATGGCTTTATCTATGGCATCCGAACCCCTTTCTATTTCCACTACTGTATTGGAAAAAATTCGGCTAGCTGATGATCAAGAACCGTGGATTTCAGGTAAAGCCGAGGTGTACGCGATTGTCACAGGGGTTAATCCTACCCGTGATGAACCTGTGATTGATGTTATCGATATGCCCTACCTTGATTACAGTGAAACAGAATATTTCCCGAATCAGGTACTGATCTACTGGCAGCGATACCGTTGGGCGGCAGCCGACATGTTGCTGATGGAAAAAGATGACAGTACCAATTATAAAGATTTGGCGAAAACGTTGTTGGAAGTTGCTACCGAAGCACTAAAGGCAATCCCAGATCCTGAAGTACAAGCTTATGCCGTTATACCTCAGCTAACAGGGAAAATCCTCGAAGCAATTCCAGCCAGCTGGATGACAAACGATGATGATTTTGTTGATGTGTATTACACAATACGCCAGGGTAAACGTTATACCGACCATCCAGGCGCGGGGAATAACGCCAAAGCGACTTTTGCACCACTGACAATTGACCCGACTGAGTAGTTTCACGTTATATAAAAAGGCTGTTCACCGACAGCTTTTTTATTGCTACATCTGCACCTAATTACAGTGATATAAATCCAGTATCCTAATCGTCAAGCTTAAATAGAGCTGAGCAACACGGTTTGAATTTCTGTATTGATTAAGTGAAAACTAACTTGGTATAGGTTCGAGTTCACAAAAAAGGGCTTTATTTGCAACAGCACATCTGCACATTTGGTTGCGTATTGGTCTTTTTGAACGTTATCACAGATAGATAAATCGAAAAGGAATTAAGCTGGCTTTTCCTCATCCGAGGACAGACAAGGAGACGTTACGTGAAAAAATATCTAATTATACTCATAACACTGGTCTTACTGCCTTTTTCTGCCCTGGCCTTTTCTAGCTATGTACAAGCTGAGACGAAAGGGTACACCGAAACCCAATATCCTATAGTTTTAGTTCATGGCTTATTTGGCTTTGATACCCTTGCCGGTGTCGACTATTTCTACGGGATCCCTTATGCACTAAGTAAAAGCGGCGCTAAAGTTTATGTCGCTCAAGTTTCTGCAACCAACAGTACAGAGCTGCGAGGAGAGCAGTTGCTGGAGCAAGTAGAAAATGTACTTGCAGTAACCGGGGCTGAAAAAGTTAACCTTATCGGCCATAGCCATGGGGCTCCGACAGCCCGTTATGTAGCGTCGGTCTCACCAGAACTCGTTGCTTCTGTTACTAGTATTGGTGGGGTAAATAAAGGCTCAACTGTCGCTGATATAGTACGTGGTGCTGTACCTGAAGACTCTGTCGTAGAAGGCTTATCCGAGAAACTAGCGGCCGGCCTAACCACACTAATCGGCTTGCTATCAGGTGGATCAGATTTACCGCAAGATGGTTTAGCTTCCTTGGCGGCTCTGACTACAGAGGGCTCATTAGCGTTCAATGCATCATACCCGGAAGGCGTACCTACATCGGCATGCGCTGATGGTGAATTCTTGGCCAGTAACAATGTCTATTATTACTCTTGGTCAGGAAGCTCAACTTATACCAATCTGTTGGATCCTATTGATCCGGTGCTGGCGATTTTGGGATTGGCCTTTAGCGAGCCTAATGACGGCCTTGTCGGGCACTGTAGTTCACACCTTGGAAAAGTGATTCGTGATGATTATAAAATGAATCACCTTGATGAAATTAATGGCCTTCTTGGTATACATCATCTTTTTGAAACCGATCCGGTTACACTGTATCGCCAACATGCTAATCGACTTCAATTGCAAGGACTGTAACTCATGAAAAAGACTACGTTAGCCACAGTGGGTGTAATAGGGCTGCTTGTTGGCGTAGTCTTATTATGCGATTTAAGTAGTACCGATAAACCGGAAGTACAAGTACGTTCTCAAGGCGATACAACAGTTGATAACGAAAGCCCCAAGGATTTATTTGAGTACATGCTGTCTGGTCTCGGAGAGTCTGATCTGCCAGGTATTGAGGCAAATTTCAAAACATATTCAGAACTGAATAGAAATATAATGTTTGAGCAAGGGATAAATGAAGCTTTATTTAAAAAGTACCTGGCTTACAAACAAGCCTTGCTTGAGTTAGCGCCACAATACACCGATGTCGATTTGAACTCTTTAAGCCAGCTACATCAGTTATTACTTGCAGTTCAACAGCAAATTTTCACATCGGAAGAAATCAAAAGAATTTTTAGCGATGAGAACATGCTACGCGAGTTAGCAATAATAAAATTAACAATAACTCAGCAGGCAGAAAGTCCCGAACAAATATACGAACAGTGGCAAGCTGAACTCGATAACCTGTCTCCAAATATAAAAGAAGCATTTAGCAATGCGGCTCTATTAGGCAGCATACAACAAACGACCACTTTGGATAGTCAGGAACGTTTTTTAGTCAGGCAGGAGTTGGTAGGACAAGAAGCTGCTGCACGGCTGGAAGCCTTAGATCAACAACGCGTAATTTTTAATATGAAGGTAAAGGATTACTTGGCTGAACGTCTGTCAATCATAGAAAATACTTCGTTAGACAATGAGATGAAAGTTAGCAGTATAAACGAGCTACGGCGACAGTGGTTTGATGACAAACTGCAGAAAAGGGTGCAGGCCCTGGAGAAAATTAGCGATAGCAAAGTTGTCACTCGTGAGTGAGTTTACACTTGAACTGAAGACTTAAAACAAAGTTTTATTACAACCATTTAATGTCCCATTATATTATTGGCATCAAGTCCAAAAACCTGACCTTCGCTATGCATCTGCCATAACTCAACAACGGCGATACTAGATAGACTTGAATTCGAGCGCGGTACAGATCTTCCATTTCACCGCCCGGTGGCTCTGCTCCACAATATTGTTGAGGTACTTCACTTGGAGCACCTCAATTAGTGATTTTAAATCGTTAATCTCCTTTTCTTGCAACAGCAAGACCCCCGAGATTGAAGTCCCGGGGGTAAATCGGATTAGTTACCCCAGATAGTGTTAACAAATTCAGGGTGATCAATAAATGGGTTTCTGTTGCCTTGGAAATCGAAAACAGCCTGATTACGGTCGATTTCTTTTGAGCTTACCGGATCATTCTGGTGCCAGCGCTTCAGCATGTTGAGCATCCATGATTCAAATACTGTGGTGTTAGTACCATCAAGAACCGCATTTGAGTTGGTTGAGTTGCCTTCCCAGGTCGCTATCTCATTTTCATAACGTGTTGCCATGTAGAAGTAAGCACGCGCGAAGTCACCTTTAAACTCGTCCAATGGCTCAAAAACCGTGCCCGAGTAACCCAGACCAGACTCGGCTGAACCTAGTCTGGATCCATTGCTAGAGGTATAGGAGGCTGTGGCAACTTCACCAAATGGCCAGTTGCTGCGTTTAGCGTTGACATAGCCGTCGGTTGCAAAAATATGATGGCCGTCAGAATTCATTGGCTCAACTTTGCCACCAAACCAGCTTTTCGGGAACGAGTGTTCACGGTTGTAGCAATCTCCTTCTTTGCTGTATTGACCACACTGATTGGTCACTTTTGTGAAGTTTGCTAAATCACTGGCTGATGGTTTCTCAGAATACATATCCAAGATAGATCCATCTTTCTCATAGTAGTTATCTAGGTCGGCAACTTTTGCCAGATCCCAAATTGCAGCGTATCCCTGACTATTGTGGTTATTGATGATGTTGAATAGAGCCGTTTTTAGCGCGAAGCCAGTTTTACCTTCAGCTGACTTATAGTAGTCATCAAGCACTGTCGGTTCGGTTGGCTGAGTTGCGCCGGAGTCGCCGATGGTAAAACTGAACGACTGCCCGTCTTTGAACTCACCGCCGGAGGTTAATGTTATGTCATTGGCTTCCAGTTTGAATGAGCCGTTGCCGACGGTACAACAGATACCGTCACCATATGAATCACTAATTTCGAATGTATAATCCCCATCGGCGAGACACATGTCTTTGGTATTTGTGGTTGAGTTGTCGTAACCAGAGCTTGAAAACAGGGTAGAACCACCACTATTTTTCAGCGTCCAGCTTGTCTCTGATGCATACTGGTCTGTTATTAAAGTAAGTGTTGCTGTTGTATCACTGCAGTCGTCCGTCGGGGGAGGGGGAGTGTTGGTTTCTGTTGGTTGGAAGTTGTCGGCATAGACGATTTCAGAACCGTCAAAACCAGACACATCATAGAAGCGCAAACCTACCTGAATGTTTTTACTCGTAGTCGCAGTGTAAGGGTGGCTGATCTCTTGCCACTGATTGGTTTGCGAGTTATTAGAATAACCTCGATAACCATCAACATATAGCCGTGCTTTTACTTTGCCTTCTGTGTGGTAGAGAGACACCGCGAAATTATAGGTTTTACCTTGCTCAACACTAACTGTTTGTAAAAAGTCTGTACTGCTTTGTGACCCAGTGTTAACCGAAATTTTTGCTGCGAGACCACCGGTTTTAACCTGAGTAACCGATGGGGAAACGGCAATCCCTGAGTCAATTACGTTCCAGCCATCAGGCGTATTGCCATTCCATATTTCAAAGTCGCCGTTTGCGACTTGCGCAAACGCACCATTTGAGGATAGCAGGGCTACCGTACTTAGAGTAATTATTCTATTTAACATATAACCTTCTGTTTATTGATTTAAAAGCCAATAAAGGATAAAGATTAATCAATGGCCAAAAATTATCATTGGTCACATTACTTGTTACAGAATGATTACATTTACGATAAATATCGAATCCCTGTCACACAATTAAACAGCACTTCAAACTAACAAATCAAGAATAGTTGTTAGTGGTGGAGTTATGTAGGTGCATTTATATATATGAGAAGCAACCATACTGTCGTCAACTTACGTTCGCGGTATACGCTGATTAAGTCGTTTCAGTCTGGTTGCTTAGAATGGCAAGCTCTTGATAAAAAAGTTATTTCAGTTTGTGGTCTGGTGATATTTTTTTGATTTTCAGTTTGGTCTTCATTTTTATTCAAAATACTTAAGTAGCGCATTTAATCGGGCGGTATTGCGTAGATGTGGAGGGTAGATCATGTACATGTCGATCTTCTGCAGCGGGTACTGCGGCAATATTTGGACTAACTGACCTTTTTTTAAGGCGTCGGCAACTTGAAAAATGGGTTGCAGGGTAATACCTGCGTCCTCTAGGGCAGCATTGAGCATGGCTTGTCCGCTGTTAATCATTAGCCGTGATGAAATCTCTGGGGAGTAAAACGTATCACCATCAAGAAATTGCCATTGCTGGGTGTTTTTGCTCGAACTGCTTTGCAGACACTGGTGATCGACCAATTCTTTGGGGTGTTGCGGTATACCGAAGCGTTCAAGATAACGAGGTGAGGCGCAGACAACCATGGAGTAGCTTCTTATCTTTTTCGCGATGAGGGAGTCACTTACCCGGTTATGATCAAGAAAAATAATGTCATAGCCATCTTTAAGCAAATCGATGGACTGATTGCTCAGGCACACATCGATGTTCATTTTGGGGTAGTCATTGTGGAATCTTGCCATTATCGGGGCCAGTCTGCTGATACCAAAATTGACACCTGATGCGACGGTTAATTTACCGCAGGGCTCATTCAGGGTACGGTGAATGTCCTCCTCAGCGGCGTGCAGTTCCGCCAGAATGTTCTTGCACCGGCGATAATATTGTTCGCCAGCCGGGGTAAGGCTTTGGTGCCGGGTAGATTTATTCAGTAATTTGGTCCCCAACAAAGTTTCAAGTCCCCTGACATGCTTACCGACCATCTGGGCGCTGAGATTTTTCTCTTCAGCGACAGAGACAAACGAGCCGCATTCAACGGCACGTACAAAAACCTCAATACTGGTTAGTCGATCCATCCTGTCCTCTGTTTACTCTGGTCGTTGTGTAAGACCTATAACGTACTTTATTCGAAACTGTCAGTTTTGATAGTGTATCGTTTCTACCTATTTATTACCTGTAAATCCGTGAGTATCATCACACTTTATATTCACTATGCTGGCTGGGTAATAATTAATCACCGGTGGTGAATATGAGCTGTTGAACTGATTTGGTGAATATGAACACTTTTTTGTCTGCTGCCCCGCGAGAGATTGCCCTGAGCGATCTCTATGTTCCACCGCTGCTGGTCGCCGCATTGATCGGCTTGGTTTTCACATCAGTCACTGTCCGCCTGATGAACAAATTACGCTGGCACCGTTTTTTTGTTATTCCGCCTCTGGTCGAGTTATCGCTGACCGTGATTTATACCGTGCTAATTAGCATCTTTTTCATTCCTTCATAATTGTCTGTTGTGAGTATGCCTGTGTTAAAACGCTTTTTCCTGACGGCGGTTCTTGTTTTGGCCGCCCTGTCCGCTATTGGCTGGAAGTACCAGCATTACCTCGAAAACCCCTGGACCCGTGACGGACAGGTCCGGGCGCAGGTTATCCAAGTCACGCCTCGGGTGACAGGTCCGATTGTTTCGCTGCAAGTAAACGACAACTCGGCGGTTTCAGCAGGTGAGACGTTGTTCGAAATAGATCCGCGGACCTATCAGGTTGCCCTTAACCAGGCTAAAGCCAGTTTGGTACAGGCCCAGGTTGAGTTGACCAAAGTACAGGATGAAGCCCAACGCCAGCAGGAGCTGCATAAACGCGGTTCTGGAGCGGTATCGATATCGACCTTGATCAATGTTAACAAGGCGGTGGAAGCCGCAGAAGCGGGAGTGATGGTTGCCCGTGCCACCGTCGAGCAGCTTGCTCTTAATCTGGCGTTTACCGAAGTGAAGGCACCGACGGATGGGTTTGTGACAAACCTAACACTGCGTAACGGCAGTCAGGTTGTAGCCAATCAGCCATCTTTGGCGTTGGTCGACCGAGATAGCTTTTGGATCGAAGGCTTTTTTAAAGAGACCGATATCCATGATGTCAGCCCGGGCGAGCTGGCGGTGGTGACTTTGATGGCATATCCGGACCAACCGCTAAAGGGCCGGGTGGAGAGCATTGGGTATGGCATTGCGCATAAAGACGGTAGCACCGGCGTCGATCTGTTGCCAAATGTCAGTCCGACCTTTCAATGGATCCGCCTGGCACAACGGATCCCGGTACGGATCAAGCTTGATGCGATACCAGAGAATGTGCAGCTTAGGGTCGGCACTTCAGCTTCGGTGATGATCATCAAGCATCCTCGTACCGAGCAACCGTAAACAAGGAGGAACAATGATTAGCAACCGCAGTAAACTACCGCTGAAAGTTGCTCTGGCATTAACCTTAGCGATGGTGAGTGCCTTGTGGCTGGGTTGGGATAAGTCATACTGGGCCGGAATCGCGGTTATTGTGATGTCGGTGACGGAAACAACCGGCCACTCGCTGCGCAAAGGGCGCCATCGATTGGTTGGGACGCTGATCGGGGTTATATCTGCTTTTCTGTTTGTCGGTTTCTTTGCCCAGCAGCAACTGCCGTTTCTGCTTAGCTTTACCTTCTTCGCCGCATTGTGTGTCTATCTGCAGGCTAACCCCCGTACGGGGTATATCTGGTCGATGGCTCTGACTGTGTGCACCTTGATCGTGGTCATGGGAAAACTGTCGGGGGAGCTGACATTTACGGTAGCAGTGCTGCGTTTGCAGGAGACGGTTCTGGGGATCGTCTGTTTTACCTTGGTCTTCAGTCTGGTTTGGCCGACATCCAGCCGACAGGGATTACATGCAACATTGTTGAATTTCTTCACTGATCAGCAGAATAAGATAGATAAAACGGCTGAAGCTTTAGCTGGAAAAGATATGCTTTTACAGGGGCTTGGATTTGGTGACGGGTTGAAGTTTTTGACCCGGCTTGAGGATCTGCTTCCGGCAGCGATGGTCGACAGTTATCACATCGCGAGCGAGGCCAAGGCCTGGAACGGTTTCTTGGCACAGACCCGTGAGTGGGCACTTCTTTGCGGGCACCTGTCCGAGGCCTGTGAGTTGCTGGATCCGTTGGTGGTCACCCCTAGCCAGCAGGATATTCAGGCCCTGCTGGCTAGAATTAAACAACGCTTTATGAGTGCAGAAGCGGCGCTCCGGGGAGCTGGACAGAATGATAATCCGGATCCAGTGCTCGTCACTTTGCAAAAGGATATGGTGGAGGATCCCCAACAGCATGGCGCAGTGTTGCAACTGGAGCAGGTACTGAATGATTTAGAGCTGTTGAGCCGCGATATGTTGCTCACCTTGTCTGCGGCTTTGGCGCTTAACTCTTTGGATGTCGCCGTTCTGCCGAAGGCGTCCTCGTGGCGTGGTTCGCTGGACTTTGAACGTCTGTGTCAGGCTTTCAAAGCATGGGTTATGATCTGGGTTTTTATTGGCTTGTGGTTATTGATCCCGATGACGGGTGGTTCGATGATTGTCATGCTGGGCGTTATCTTGGCGAGTGTGGTGGTATCAATGCCCTTTTGTGATATTAAAGCGATCTCATTTACCATCATCGGGTGGTCCTGCGTTATCTTGCTACAGTTTGTCTTCGTGATGCCCCACTTTACCGAGGTGTGGCAGCTGGGCGCTTTTTATTTTCTGAATTGTTTTGCGATTTGGTATTGGTTTTCTCAGCCTCAGCAGGTGTTGTCCCGGATGCTTGGGTCACAGCTCTTGATCGTTATGACAATGGGAGCGCTCAAATTACAGCCTGTATATGATATTCAAGGCACTCTGCTGCTCTTGTTTTTGATCGGCGTGGCCATGTTGGTGATTTATTTCTTCAACCACGGATTATTTTCCAGCTTGCCGGAGCGAGTATTTCTCCGCCATATAAAGCTGTTACACCATCTGTTCACCTGGCAACTACGCCGGCTGAGCCTGCGTGCAAAAAAAGGGAACCTATTAACCCGCGTTTGTGGTCAACTCTTGTTTGGTCAGAGCCCGCTCCGCTCAGTGATGCTGGCAGATCAAGCGATAACGCGGATTGATTGGTCAAGGTATCCAGCGCTTGATAAAGATCAGGTTGATGGGATCATACCCAAACTCTATACCATTACTTTACGACTGATTTCTCTTCAGGATGGTTATGCGAAGTGGTTATCGCTGAGCGCTGCCCCTCAAGTGAACCGGCTACTTGCTGACACGATTATGGGCTTGTCAGAGATACTGGAACGTAGCGGTGATATTGACCATCTTCAACCGCTGGAGAAAAAACTTGATCAGCTGCAGTCTCATTTGCAGCAATGTGCGCAGAATATTAATGCAGACTCTGTGCTGTTGGTATCCTTGACCGCAGAGCAGGCGTTACATCTTTATCGGGTTTTAGCCGCGCTTAAATTGATCATTGCAGATTTCAAGCAATTAACCTCGCAAGCATCATCAGCTAATCTCGGTGAGCTTAAGTACAATTATTTTACGCTTTAATGGTAAAAACGGAAATAAGCTTGTTGCATATCTAGGGGGGGTAAATCTCTATCTCTCCGCCAGTTTAATTGCGTGAATCTACATTGAGACTAATTATGCCTGATGGAAGTGGGGTGGGGCTTACAGTGTTATCTCTTCATTTCACCAGCCAGCTTGAAAGATTATCCAAAGCGAACCAACCTTAACGAATAATATCTTGTTTTGCCAAAATCCGAAGGCAACGATCATGTCAGCGTCTAATGATTATCCCCCACCTGAAAACCCTTCAGGGCAAGCAGTACGATCTTCTGCCAATATTGAAGGGAGTATATCCACCGGAAACAATCAAATTGACGCCGGAAAAACAATGAAAAAAAGGGACGGTTGCAAATAATCAGATAAGGCAGATCTAGCCAGTCATTGACTTAAAATTACGAGTAAATCACTTCAACATTGAATAGGCGTGTTGAAACAACCAGCTTATGGTTGTTTCAACAAGACTGTAGAAACAACCAACGTATGGTTGTTTTTACAAAGACGATGCATACCGACTGTTTTTAAGCGTTGAGAATGAACTTCTCGATAACCTTGGCAACACCGTCGTTGTCATTGCTATCAGTGATGTAGTTTGCCAGTGCTTTGGTTTCATCGGTAGCGTTACCCATTGCAACGCTCAAACCCGCATATTCAAGCATGTGGTGATCATTACCGGCATCGCCCATGCAAATAACGTTACTGGCATCAATGTTCAAGTGTTCTGCCAGTGCGCTTACCCCCATACCTTTATTGCTGTTCTTGTTCATGAACTCAAGGAAGAATGGTGCGCTTTGTACTATGGTGTATTGCTCGTACAGTGATGCTGGCAGGCGGGAAATAGCTGCTGACAAACGCTCTGGTTCATCAATCATCATGACCTTTAAGATCTCTTCATCGCTCTCCAGTTCGGCAAAGTCAACCTCAGTAATTTCCAAGCCATTTATTTTTGCTTCATGGTTGGTGTAGTGGTTGTTTTCTGGTGTGATCAACCCCTGCCGGCGAGAAAAAGCATGGACGTGAACACCAAAATCATAGCTGAGGCTGGCAATGTTTTTAGCATCAGTCCCTTTTAACAACTGGCTGCGAATAACCGTCTGACTTTCAACTCTTTGAACCAGCGAGCCGTTGTAGCACAGCACATAGTCATCATTGCTGGTAAGGTTCAGTTCGTGCAGAGACTTTGTCATCCCTTCAAGCGGGCGGCCAGAAGCCAAGACAACTGTTACCCCCATAGCTCGCGCTTTTGCAATGGCCTGCTTGGTTCTTGTTGAAATCAAGCCTTGTGAATTTAGCAAGGTGCCATCCATGTCTAATGCAACCAGTTTGTACATTATAATCATCCAAAGTAAGAAATTTTGATGGCGGCAGTTTAATCAATTTATGTGACGAACTCGACAAAAATTGGTGGTAAAACGATGAAGGCTTCGCTTGCGTTGATTTTCATCAAATCGAAGAACGTTGGTTATATATACCCAAGTAACTTCAAGGTGCTCGTTTCGTTTGTATACGTAATTAAAAAGGAGTCCGAAGACTCCTTTTTAATTAGTGGTGTGAGCGAGTGTGACCCTTACTCGTAAGAAAGACCGTGGCCAAAAGGAAACTGCGTAATCTTTTCTTTTTCTGGTTCATCAAAAGAAGGTACATCCTCTAAGCCAAATTCTTCAACTAAATCAGTTGTGAATGGCAAGCCGAATGGTAATTTCCCTTCAGGCTTTGCAACACCGGTGATCACATCCAAGAACGCCTCATCTGAAGTACCGTAGTTAGCTAAGATGATATCCAGCTGAGGCTCAATATTGCCCAGCGCGGCAGGGCGGATCATAAACACATCAAGAATAACGCGCTTACCCGTTGCAATAGCCGCTTTTATTAAATCGTAGCTTGCGCCGCCGGTATAGACACATTGACCTAGCGGGGCTAATTCCGGGTAACAAAGCTGTGCTGCTCCGGCATCATCTGCATCGGGAGCTATCTCATAGTCACGAAGGGCAAACGCGTCAGGTGAAGCAGGGTTATTAGACTTAAAGGCGAGCTCACCCGGTGGCATCATCACAGCAAATGGGAACCATGCCATTGCCAGAGTCGCTGGCGTTTCGGTACGGATAATAATCGTATCTGCAGCAGACATATCATCTGTTAAATCCAAACCATAGTCTGAGGCTACAGTTGCATCCAAACCACTCGCATACACTTTGCCTAAGCCAGCAACCGAAAGCGGTAATTGGTTACCTTCGTTTTTCAATAGGGTTACTGAACGGCGCTGAGAATCGTCAGCAGCTGTTTGGAACTCAGCTTTACCAACAATTTCGATCGCTTTTTCCGGATCAACAAAGGCTGACTCAAATAAGCCTTGTTTAAACTTATTCACCAGTATGCGCTTCACTGACAAGTTAATTCGCTGTTGGGTTAATCGGCCTGATGTAATATTCGCAAGTAACTCAGCTGGCTCATCAATGCCACCAAACTGATCAATCCCCGCATCGACAAGAAGAGCCGCTCTCTCAACTTTGTCTATATCTTCCACACCCCATGGCATACCAAGGTAAGCAAATGGATTCTTTGCTGCATCTTCTTCTGTCTTTATGCCCGTTCGGCATGGTCCTTCACAATCATTCGCTACCAGCCAATCGGAGACTATAACCCCTTCAAATTTCTCTTCACCACGTAAGACATCGGTCAAGAGGTACTTACTGTAGCCAAAACCAACATTTTCCTCACCGACCACCTGGTCGATTGGCATACCATAATAAGGCATAACACCCGCAACGCCAGCTTCAAAAGCCCCTTTAAATGGGATACGGTGGTACGCGAGGTTGTTACCAGGATAGACCTGTTTTCTTCCAACAAAAGTATGGGCATCAAGACCATTTTCCTGAGGGCCACCACCTGCGAAATGTTTTACCACGCCCCAAACACCGCCTTTAACCAAATCTGTATCAGAATTTTGCAATCCCTGGACATAAGCTTTGGTCATGCTTCTTGATAAATTCGCGTCTTCACCAAAGGTACTATTGTTTCGCCCCCATCTCGGTTCAGTTGCTATATCCGCCGTTGGGTGTAACGCCTGGTTAATACCTACGGCCAGGTATTCCTGCCTGATGATGTCTGCAAACTTTTTAGTCAGAACCGGATCACCAATTGCCGCCAGGCCAAGTGTTTCAGTCCATTTCGAAAACTCGCCTGCTCCAACTGATGCGCCCATTGCTTCATTAAAGTGGTTACGCGGATCTGAAGATATTGAGACGGGTATAGCAAGGCGAGTTTGTTCTGCTATTGCTTGAGCCCTATTATTATCGATTGCAATATCTTCTACTGGGCCCGCTTGTCGGGTTATCAATGTATTGATCAAGCGGCCTTTAAGCAATGTAGTACTGTTAACGCCTCCACCATTAAAGACCAGCCTTGTTGCGTCCTGAGTTGTAACAAATGTACCGTGCATCATGGCGCCTGCTTTTTCTGCATTCGTCATTCTGGCAACAAGGTCATCCGCACGCTCAGAGGCACTTAAACGCCAATCCTCAAAGGGGTTAACTTTACCGTCACGGTTATGATCTTTAAATTGGTAACCTTCGTGGTCAAGAATATCTAGAACACGGGTTTCAAGCTCAGGTTGCTTATAGCTAACTTTACTATCTTTGTTATCATCATCGCTACAACCAGATAGAGCCAGAGAGCTAGTTATCGCTACTGCTAATAGTGAAACAGGAAATTTCATATCCATTCTCCAATACCTTTGGAAACATCAATTGACTTTAAAAAGTCATACAACGCTTATTAAAAAGTTCGAATTGCTTTAACAAAGCAGCTCGATTTCACCTTTAATAATCTCAGAGTGGGTGCCAAATACATTCATAGGTATTTCCCCGATTTTTTCCTTAGTTTTATGTTCGGGGTTCAAGGTACAGAATGCTGAAATTACCGTTTATCGTTTCGGTGCATATTTTTAGTGTTGAGGTGCAACGGTAATACTTGTGACAGTGATCAACTAATATAAAACTCAATAGCTTCTGATGTGAAAGGGAAGGTGGAGGGAGGTTAGTTCGCTGGTCAATATTATCAGCGAACTGGATCAGGTTTTTATGTTTGATATTAAACTGTAATTTATTATCCCTTTCTTTTAGAACTCGTTATTTCATCATTTACCCAGAGCAGCAATTGCTTAATGGCGCGGGAAAGGATTTGGTTTTGCCGCACAATATAACCCAGGCTGGTAGTAGGGAATTGGGGTAACGGCGTGATGCTGGTTTGTAAATTCAGCTTAGGGTGGAGGGAGAACTCAGGCACAATCGCCACTCCAAATCCGGCTTCAGCCCAATCTATCTGGGCATCGACGCTACCGACTTCCATGACACGATATTTCGGCAGGTTAAGCTGAGGAAGGGCTGAATCAATCAGATCACGGGTGCGGGTATCGTGGCCCAGCAAAATTAGCGTTGGTTCATCCTGTAATCGTTCTTGAGGTTGTATCTTTCCTTGTTGCCATTCGGCAAGGCCGTTACCTAACGCACACCATTTTACTTGCTGAAGCTCAGTAAAATGGAGCGGCTGGCTTTCCTTCTGCGCCATCACAAAACCGAGATCGGCTTTAGCACTTTTCACCAGTTCAGCGGCCTGTGCCGACGTGGTATTGAGCAAAGAAAGATCAATACCCGGGAATTCAGTTTTAAATGACTGGAACGGCGAAATCAGCAACAGGCGCGAAATAATATCACTGGCTGCAATGGTTAATGTACCCTGGCAAAGATCGTTTATTGCATTCAGATCAGCCTGACAGGTTTGCAGTTCCATCAGGGTATGTTCGGCACTTTGCAGCAGGCGGTAGCCCGCCTGAGTTAACCTGAACGGACTGCGTTCTATCAATTTAACCCGTGTGGATTGTTCTAATTGCTTGATATGTAAACTCACATTGGGCTGTGTCATGTGTAGTTCTGTGGCTGTTTTACCAAAGTGCTTCAGCTTGGCTAAGGTTGCGAAGGTATTGAGCCAATGGATATCTAACATCGGTGATCCTGTATTTGGGGGCGAGTAGATTCTCGAAACTCTTCCCTCAGTTCTGATTAACATTAATCCCATATGAAATCCTTATCAAGCTAATAACAATAATTAATTTTTCTTATTGCTTGTGAGGGCCTAGGATAGTGGCTTCGCTTTTGAGGAGATTAAAACATGTCGTCTATCGTTGTTGTTGGTGCTAACTGGGGTGATGAAGGTAAAGGCCGTATTGTTGATTATTTAGCAGGAGAAGCTTCTGCGAGTATTCGTTTCCAGGGGGGTAACAATGCAGGCCACACCGTTGTTAACGACTTCGGTACCTTCAAACTACACCAACTACCGAGCGGCGTATTTAATCCCGACTGTATTGCGGTGCTAGGCCCGGGAATGGTGATCAGTCCTGCTCCGTTGTCTGAAGAACTGGCTGAAATTAAAGCTGCAGGCGTTAACGTCAAAATGTGTATTTCAGACCGCGCGACTCTTTGTCTTCCACTCCACGCTATCGAAGATACTTTAGAAGAAGAGCGTTTAGGCGACGGTGCATACGGTTCAACACGCCAGGGCATAGCACCCGCTTATGGCGACCGAGTGATGAAAAAAGGCATTCTGGTCGGATGGCTGAAACAGCCAGAAGTACTGCTTGAACGTATCCAGTTTATGCTGGACTGGAAATTACCGCAGTTAAAAGCGCTGTATCCAACGTTTGAATTCTCTCAAACAGCAGAAGAGATGACCGAGTGGTTACTGGAAGTGTCTGCGCCATGGCGTGATGCGATTTGTAATGTGACAGAGCCATTAAAGGCGTTGCAAACAAAAGGCGAGAACCTGCTTTTTGAAGCGCAGTTAGGTGCCGGCCGTGATTTAGTGTTTGGCGAATACCCGTGGACAACCTCTTCTAATGTTACAGCAGCGTATGCGGGTATCGGCAGTGGTTTGCCAGCACTTCGCCCCGAGCGTGTTATTGCGGTTGCAAAGTCTTTTAGCTCATCGGTGGGTACAGGTACGCTGATCACTGCAATGGCTGAACAAGACAACTTCCGTGAAGCTGCTAATGAATATGGTGCAGTGACTGGCCGTCCTCGTGATATGGGGTATTTCGATGCGGTAGCAACCCGAAACGGCGTTGAGCTTCAGGCCGCAACGGAAGTTGCACTGACGAAGATCGACTGTTTAAGCGGTATGCAAGATCTGAAAATCTGTGTTGCTTATGATGGCGAACATAGCGAGAACCCTATCTGGCCACAAACGTCGACTCTGGCACCTATCTATGAGCAGCTTACAGGCTGGGATGAAGACATTACAGGTTGCCGCACTTTTGATAGCTTGCCCGTGGCGGCACAAAATTACGTGTTGCGTATTGAAGAACTGATGGGCGTGCCGGTAAAAATGATTTCTGTTGGCCCAGAGCGCGATCAGATGATCAATCGTTAATCGGTTTTGTTAAATGTTGAAGTAGCAAAGGCAGCGATTATTCGCTGCCTTCTTTATTTTCATTTATAAGTGATTTTTTCTTGGTTGAAAGCGTTGCCAGGCGAAGAAGAGGCCCCCCGTGAAAGGCCTCAGGGAATTTATGCATTTATAACGACATAAATGATGCTTAAATGAGCCTTTTCCGGAATTTGGCTGAATGTATTGTGATCAAGTCTGCAGAATTGGATTAAAATTAATGGTTATAGGATTTAAATCACTGAGATTATATTCACTATTGACGAATCATTCGAAAAAAAAACGACATTACAGCCAGATTACTAGCATAATCTCGGATAATTAATCGTATAATGACTATTAATTCTACTTGTCCCCTATCCCTAGTGAAATGATATTTTGATGTTTATCACATTCCCCCTATTTTTTTTCACTTACCATAGCGCCACTTTAATTATTCTTTAAAGCAAGATGTACTAAAGATAAATAATTACATCTGTCATCTTCTATTAAAAGACTTCCGTTAATTTAATAGGGATAACCTATAAAAATAAAATAATAACTCCATTAATAAATATAGGAGATACGATCATATGCGTATAGTATTAGCATTAGGTGGTAATGCACTTTTAGCTCGAGGTCAGGCTTTAACTGCTGAAAACCAACGCGAAAACATTAAAAAATCAGCAGCAAGCATTGCGGCAATCGCGAAAGAGCATGAGATTGTAGTTGTACATGGAAATGGACCGCAAGTTGGTTTATTAATGGAACAAAATGCAGCCTATCAAGAATATTCGCCAGAGACGACACCTTATCCAATGGATGTTTTAGGGTCTCAAACTTGCGGTATGGTGGGTTACATGCTGCAGCAGGAATTGCGCAATATCGATCAGTCTCTTGCTATTGCAACATTAGTTACCCAAACCGAAGTCAGCAGAGAAGATCCCGCTTTTGCTAATCCAACGAAGTTTGTTGGCCCAGTGTATACAGCGGAACGTGCCAAAGAGATCATGGCCGAATCATCAATGAAGTTTAAAGCTGATGGTGATTACTATCGCCGTGTTGTGCCATCTCCAATGCCGAAGAATATTGTAGAGCTACCACAAATCGAAACATTGCTGAAAGCCGGTAACTTGGTTATTGCATGTGGTGGCGGCGGTGTGCCGGTTTGCTTTGAAGGCACCCAAAGTACTGGTGTTGAATGTGTCATTGATAAAGATCTGACGGCTGAGCTACTAGCAGAGAAAATTGATGCTGATTTATTTATTATCCTGACCGACGGCTCTATCTATCGTAATTACGGCAAAGAAGATCAGGCTGAAATGAAACAAGCGACACCATCAGGTTTAGCTGAATTTAATTTCCCTGCAGGTTCAATGGGACCGAAAATTGATGCTGTTTGTAAGTTTGTCGAAACAGGTCGAGGTAATTCGGCAATTGGCTCATTGTTCGATTTAGATAAGATCATTACAAATGAAGCTGGCACCTTGGTTACTCAAGGTGAAGGCATTGTTTACTATTGATCACTATCAGCTTGTTACCGCATGATGATTAATCATTACTGTTTGCTTTTCATTGAAGGGCAAACAGTGATTGCATTGTTTTAAGTGCAAAGATGTTGTCGTTATTAATAATGCATTTTGTTGCTGGTTTATCCGCACACGAACCAAGCGTTAGCCGCCGCGTTAATATAGGCTTCCCGATGCCACTCAAGCCGCTCTAATGCAGGGGCAGTTCGAATATCTCCTTTCAATTTTGTCGTAGCCAGTACTTTTACTCTGCCATTGCTGACACTCTGGACTGTTCCTCGATAAGTATAGCCAAGGCCAGATCCTTCCGGTTGATTGTACAGGCATACAATCTGCCCAATATTGGTATAAATATACCGACTTTCGTCATTCCATAACTCAGCAGAAGCGGGCTCTTTTGTCACTAGATATAATGCACCCTGGTTGGTATCCACCAAAATCAATTTCCGGTATCGAGTATAAGGTTGATAGCCCAAGACTTGTGCTGCGTCGTACCATTTACCTAATGGGGCATTAGTGTTTTCTATCACCTTTAGCGTCACAAATGGGCCGTCAAGGCATAGATCGGCCCAAAGTTCAGTACTGGAAATACGGGCAGAAAAAAGTGGGTATTCAGCGACGGTATTTGCGTTAGAAACGCACCATGTCCCTGACTCCTGATGAATGAGTTGGCCGTTATTGGCATCACAAACACGCTTGGCCAGTGCCTGGTATTCCACTATATCCTGGTTGGCATGGGAAGGGCTTTTAGCACAGTAACGGTAACTGAAAGAGAAGGCACTTTTAGGATAGAAGTAGCCTTTATCCACGACCGCGCCATTACGGCGGCTATCGTTCAGCGTTATAAAACTTCTTGTTGAGTCCAAAAAGCGGTATTCGGTCGTTTTAGCGTTATCAGGTGTTGAACTGCAGCCTGCAAGAAGAAGTATGGAAAATACCATTGATGAATAGCGAAAAGAGATGTGATTATGCATGCAAGCCCACCCTACCAAATCTCTGCAGAATAAAGGCGCTGCAGAATATTTTTAAGTATATAAGGCCGGTGAAATTTCGTAGTAAAGAAGTGAAAGCCACCAAAGTAGATGGCTTCAATCGTAACAATGAAATTAATTAGTTTTAGTCAGCGCTTCATTTAACCACTGATCAAAATGCGATTTTGGTAGGGCACCGTTCAGGTTATCGATCACTTGACCTTTTTGGAAAACCATAACTGTCGGGATACTACGGATTCGGTATTGAGCCGCTAGCGCTTGCTGTGCTTCAGTATCAATTTTCACAAAACGAACCTGACCTGTGCGTTCGGCAGCAACATCTTCAAAAACAGGTGCAAAACCTACGCATGGGTTACACCACGGAGCCCAGAAATCGACCACAACAGGTGTGTCACCTTGGATGAGCGACAGAAAGTTTTCTGTTGTGCCTTCAACGGGCTTACCATCAAGCAACTTCTCTTTGCATGAACCACAAGTTGCTGTGTCTTCTAAACGTTCTGTAGGAATACGGTTCAGTGCCTTGCAGTGTGGGCAACGGGTTGTCATTGTTGTCATAGGTGCTTTCCGCTCTCTCAATATTATACCAATCGGAACTAATCTACCGATTTATGACTGTGAGTAAAAGAAGGTATTACTTATTGGTTTGATAGGTTTTACCAATGAAGCCGTCTTTTGAGGAGGGGGAGAGTGACATAACTAAAGCGTCATATTGACGCTTTAGTTGTTTACCTGAGAGGTAATAGACATAAAGTGTTAGTGGATCAATCCCAGCTCTTTTGCTTCATCAATGGTTAATCCGCTTTCACGGATATCCCGTAGCATTTCAATACGCCTTCTTGCTTCTGCCTGCTGTTTTTTGTTGCTAGCAATGCTTGAAGCGGCGTCGTCTTTGTAATCCCACTTAGAAGAAACATCAGCAATTTCTGTGTGGTCCATAGAGTTGATAGACACAATTTCCTCCTATAGAAACCCTGCGTCGAAATCCACTTATCTTTACCAAATGAAAAACTAAGAGTTAAGCGGATAAGTGTCAGTTTGTGAGCCAATCCTAAATTATGAAACTATCACTAAATTAAGCTGTGACAGAGGCCTTTTAAGGCGTAACGTGGTTCATTCCAGCCCGGTAAAAAAAGCGTGTTGAGATCAATTTTTCATAGGTCTTGCCATTGATGCACACACCCACACCAATGCCTCGTTTGTTTATTCATTTATCTTTCTTCCAAAGGTCGTGCGCAATGAGATTAAGGGGGACTGATTGCTTTATTTTTAAACGGTTAGTGCTGAGCGTGTGCTGTTTGTTTAAATTATGAACGGTTGGGTTTTCAGGGCTTTACAGCCACCTCATTGCTATGTATTATTTGCGCCATTGGAGAGATGGCTGAGTGGTTGAAAGCACCGGTCTTGAAAACCGGCATACGTTTATAGCGTATCTAGGGTTCAAATCCCTATCTCTCCGCCATATTCAAAAAAGCTAGCTTAATTGCTGGCTTTTTTACATCTGTCGCTTGTGAGAACCAAGGGTTCAAATCCACCATACTCAAAGCACTCCGCCCATTTACGTTATTGATACTTGATGAAGTAACAATAAATCACTTCCCGTTGCTTTCATAAGCTTTGCGTAAATTTCTACCTCCCCAACACCATATAGGCATGTCCCCTGAGATTGTATTGTCTAATAATCCGTCATTAATATATGTATTTATAGTGTCGAACATTATTTAGCGTTGCTCTTGTATTTATTTGCGCCACTGGTTTGATATTACTGATTAATGCTTTAGTAAGGAATAATGATGCTAGTCAATTAATGCTTCTAGATATCCCCGTATTATTCCGTGCTTTGGATGGAACCATTAATTCTAGGAGCAATAATAAAAATGCAGAAACTTCCATATTATAAAAATATCTCCCGTTATTTATGTTTAATATTAAGTTCGCTGCTTATGAGTGGTACTGCTTATGCTGGTTATTCTGCTGTTCGCGTAAAGTGTGACGAGAATGATATAGAAACAAAGATATTTATAAATAACAAATACAAAGGAAAATGCCCAAAAGTCGACACCATAGTTCCCGCAGGGAAAATAACACTGCGAGCACAGAAACAAGTTGATGATGAGCATGAACAAGTTTTTGTAAGACAGCTAGATATTGTAGAAGGTGAGCCTCAGCGGATTAATGTTGAGCTGGGGCCGACACAATTGACGGCCAGCGCTAAAAGAGCGCATCAGCAGGCCGCTGAAAAGCGTGAAAAATTGGCTGTTAACGCAGAGCTAATGGCTGCGCGGGCTGGCGATGTCGTCGCAATGGAGAAAATGGCTCAGCGCTACCTAAACGGAGAAGGTGTAGCCAAGAGTAAAGCCAAAGCGAACTACTGGCAGCAGAAGCGCGAATCTGTGATGGCACAAGCTGATTTAGCTTCAGCCAAAGCGGGCGACATCGCTGCAATGACCGCGATGGTTCAGCGTTATCAAAAGGGTAAAGGCGTCGCTAAGAGTGCAAAGCAGGCCCAACTTTGGATCGACAACATTGAAGCCGCCCGCGCGCAAGCCGATCTGGCTTCGGCAAAAGCCGGCAATACCAAAGCCATGAAGGCGGTAAGCCAGCGCTACCAGACCGGGAAGGGGCTGAAGCAAAGTACAGACCAGGCCCAATACTGGCTACAGAAAGCGGATGAGACTGCAAACTTAAAATTGGCTGAAGCAAAGCGAAGAGAAGTACAGAAAGAAATCGATGACATCTCCTACATTGATTCTACGGGGATAGGGAGTTGGGCACTGGATACAGTAGATGGGCAGAATGTTACTGAAGTGTTCCTCACCGGATTACCAGCATTAACTATTATGACGGCTTTCGATGTTATCTCTACACCGATCAATTTAAGTCGACAGGCTTATTTATCTCAGCAATTGGCGGCTCGCCCATCAACGTGGGCCAAGCCTGATTCGATGATGGCCAAAGCTTACCAACAGCAGCAGATACGTATCGAAAAATCGGAAGAACCACTACTGGCTGCGCGATGATAAGGTATCTGCTCCTCATTTCGCTGCTGCTGGCAGGGTGTGCCCAGCAACCGACTCAGGAAGTAACAAAACCGATCTCGATTCAAGATTGGCAACAACTGGAGGCGCGGCTACAGCCAGCGCCTCCAGAGCTGCGCAAGGCTATTGAGCGGGAGGCGAAAGATCGCTTGGTTCTCCCCGGCAATCTAACCGATCTAACTCCTCAGGGCGACCAGCCTATGTCAAGCGGGGCGTTACTGCATGAGTTGCTCAAATCGACTGAGAACCCTCTGTTATTAACGGATCAGGCGTTTTATCAGGCACGGATCACCGTTAGTGGCAATCAAGTGTCATCCGCCCCTTCTTATGCCCGAATACTATCGGACTATTTGATGGCACCGGATTTTGCCTGCGAACAGCCTATCTATGCCCGGTATTTTCAGGAGCGTTACCACGGCAGGCCATCTGGCTCACAGTGTAATGATAAGGTCCCTTTTGTTGTCATCGACCGCTATAAAGGGGGAGAAACGCTTTGGCTGTCGCCTAAGCGAGTCAGTGCGAT
This sequence comes from Photobacterium lipolyticum, assembly GCF_003026475.1. Lineage (GTDB taxonomy): Bacteria > Pseudomonadota > Gammaproteobacteria > Enterobacterales > Vibrionaceae > Photobacterium > Photobacterium lipolyticum. Next base: position 388,220 of record NZ_PYMC01000002.1, on the reverse strand, counting down.
TCACTTGCTCTTTGCTGGCGAGGGGCACAGCATGAGCTCTCGTTTTGGCCATATTGCGCTGCGCCTGGTGGTTTGCCCCGAAGGACAGTCTGATCAGGAGAGTTGCGACAGCAACCTGTTCGAACACCTTGTGCTTGGCTATATGGCCCATATCGATGAGTTCGAGCTCAATACCTTCAAGGCGCTGAGCGGGCGCTATAACGCCTACCTGTTTGCTTTTCCCTTTATCGATATATATCGGGACTATGCGATAAGCGAATTTCGTGAAGTCTACTCCTTGCCATTAGTGCTCAACCAACAGCAAAGAGAGCAAATGGTCAAAGAGCTGGCTGAGATCCACTGGCGCTTTTCCGGGGACTATCGTTTCTTTAGTCAAAACTGTGCATCCTTTCTACAGCAGACATTGCACACGCTACTCCCTGAGATGGCTGATGATGAGCAATTGGCTGAAGACTTTGTCCGCCCGGACCATTTGTTCTCCGCAGCCAGACAATCCCGACATGCAGAAGGTGACAAGCTAAGCGTGTTGGAGACGGCTGAGCAGCAAGGCTACTATTTTTCGAGCACTATGCCTTTTTACAGTCAAGCTGTCTCGCTTATCCACGCATCAATGAGTCACCCGGAGTTTACGGACTTAACCAGCTATCTTCAGCTTAGCCCCATCAAACGCCTGGATAATATTTATCAGGATGCCCGTTATCTCGAGCGACTGAAAGCCGAACAGCATCTGTTTAACGCTCAGTTGCTGCTTGAAGAACTGGCTTATGTCCGCAGTGAGCGCAGGATGATGGCAGAAGGTACCCGATATTTTCAACATCTCGACGATCAGGCCAAGGTGGAAAATATCCATGCCCAGTTGAGCTCTGAGCAATCTCGGCTATTTGACGCATGTTTGTTAAGACCTGTAAAGCAAATTACCGAACCGGTCATGCGTATGTCGGGCATTCCCAGCCAGGCTGAAATACCTGCGCTGCAATCGGCTCCGACATGTGAAAGCCAGCAGGCACGGGAAGAGCTGGCGCACATATTATCGATTGTGAATATGGATGACCAAGATAAAGCGCAATGGAAGCGAGTCATCAGTGCATCACACTTAATGAAGCTCAATATAGATAATATTGCCGCACTTAATCAGTCCCATCATGAATAAATTAATAATATTAAAATGAAACTAAAACGAACATTACGTACTTTATTAATAAGCATCTTATCGATAATAGCCTTTGCGGCGCCATCATTAGGCAATGAACAGCTTAGCCAACAAGAAATGCTGGATATGCTTGATCAGCTCGATCAACTGGATCGCATGGACTTTCTCGATGCCCTGGATCGAGCCAATGATTGTATATCATCCCGAAATTACCGTTGTGCTGAAAGGCACCTTGCCGAGGCAGCCAAGTATGCCAACGGTAAGACCGACAAAGCGGAGATATTGATCGCCAAGCGGGATCTTGGCAATGAAAGAGATCTTGAGGCTAAAGAAATCGCCATGGCTAAACAGCGTAAGCGTGAAGCCGAACGGCGAGAAAGAGAACGACGACGTGAGGAAGAGCGGCTAAGACGGCTGGCGTGGGAAGAAGAGGATGCCGCCGATGATACCCTTATCATGAGTACTTTCATGCAGGGCTTAAACCAAGGATTAGCTGATATGGCTGAAAGGAATGCGCAGCGTAATCTTGAGATCAATACAGCAATACGCCAAGCCAACACGTTAAGGGAACAGCAAGAGCGAGACTATATCGAGGCACAGCGTAAGGCCCAGGAGAAGGAGGCTGAGTGGCAGAGAAAGCAGCAACAGCAACTCGCCCAGCAGCGGGATCAGGCCGAGCAGCAGAGAAGAGCCGAAGCGGATCGCAGGCGTCAATTGGAACTGGCACGCCAGCGTGAGGCTGAAAAGCTGGCCAGACAGAGAGAAAAAGAGCGCCAGAAGCAAGAAAAGGATCGTCAGCGTCAAGCCGAAAAACTGGCCAAAGAGCAGGCCGAGCGTGCATACCTTAGCAAGCTGCTTTCCGGGACTCGTCTGGGTGCCATGAAGTGTTATGGTGAGATCCATGTCGGCGGTCAACTACCTAAAATTAAGCCAAAGGCGGTTGAGTGTGTTGATGTGCATTATCGGGTGAGTTGTCCAACAACGGCGCGCTCTACTACTGGAGTTCTAGATTACTTCACCAGTTTTGATATGGGCTGTTTTGGCGATACCGATAAACTCTCTTCTGACTTGGGTTGTAAAGCCGAAGAGTTGCGGGTGACAGCGCAAAAGGTGACGAAGTGTAATTAAGCCACTCGTGGTTTTTAAAAACAAATAGTTGTGAAAACAAACCGGGTCAATTACTTAAGTTAGTAATTGACCCGTTTTTTCTGGTTTTGACTGATCATTTGTTACTTTTTCAGAATTGCTTACACTCAAACCGTCATTAGACTATTAACTATAATTTGATAATGCCCTCAAAAGTGTTTGAAAGCTTCGCTTACTGCACACTTGGTTGCTTTGCGTTTTAAGCCACATTTCTTTCAACAAATTACTTCTATACTAATGGGTAATCCGACTGAAGAGGGAATGCCGATGCTAAATGAAAACCATGCCTTTATCTTAGATTTTCCTGATCTTAAATTAGACATTGTTCAGCTCAACCACGATGATCCAACATTCAAAGCCGATCTTCAGCAGTATCATGAACTGGATTACAATATCCGTCAGCTGGAGATATCGGGTAGCCCGATTGATGATGACAATATGCATGATCTAAAGCTTCAGCGCGTGGCGTTAAAAGACATGTTATTTAAGCAACTAACCAAGCATCATGAGCAGGCAAGCAATTAACCCACTTGAACATACAAAGTGTTTGTATCGTCAAGGTTTGGTCTTGAGATACTTCATAATGCGAAATAGAAGGGTTATTGGTCGCAATCCTAACTCTGCCGGGATAGTTGCTACACTCGGGGGGGATAGATATGATGTTCACGGATTCTTAAAGCCATGTCCTATCACTTCACCCCTCTGCCAGCTCGACACGATTCTTGCCATTGTGCTTGGCTGCATAGAGGGCTCTGTCGGCCCTTGACAGCAGCGGCTCAGCGCTTTTTTCCCCGTCCCGGAGATCCGCGATTCCCATACAGACTGTTATCCCGATCTCGCCGCTGCTGGTGGCTACCGCGATGCTGGCTATCTCTTGGCGCAGGCGCTCGGTGAGAATTCTGGCCTGCTCGGCAATCGTATTAGGTAGCACCAGGATGAATTCTTCGCCGCCCCAGCGGCCAACAAAATCCGTTTGTCTCAGGTGGTGGCGGCAGGTGACGGCAAACTGCCTCAGTACTTCGTCGCCGACACAGTGGCCGAAGCGGTCGTTGACGGCCTTGAAGTCGTCAAGGTCGATAAGGACGCAACACAGGGGGAGGGCTTGCAACCTGTGGCTGACGAGCTGGGCCTCAAGGATTTCGGACGTGGCACGTCGGTTGAGCAGTTCGGTCAGCCCGTCATAGTTGGCCCGGTATTCCAGCTGTTTGCGCAGTTGGTGCTGCCGGGAGATATCCATGGCGGTAACCTGGATAGCCTGCCCGCCGTTCCAGGTTATGGGGCGCGACAGCAGATTCAGCCAGCCGGTCTTACCGTCGATACGCTGGCATTCAATCTCGCTGATGAGGTTGTTTTTACGGCCGCTGACTAGGCTGTGGTAGTTTTTCCGAGCCTGCTGATGAAAGTCGGCAGAAAATAATGGCAGAATGGATTCGGTCGCCAGCAGCGCCTGCGGGCTGTCAAAGCCGAACATGCCGGCGAAAGCCTGGTTGCAGAACAGCGGCCTGAAGTCGCGATGGACCAGTATTCCCTGTATCGAACCATCTACCAGCTCGCGGTAGCGCCGCTCGCTGTCATGGAGCTGCTGGAGCGTATCGAACTGGGCACTCAGATCCATGACGGTGATCTGCATTGCCGGCTCACCCTGCCAGTCGATCACATGGTCGACGGTGAGGACGATAAATTCAGTGCCGTCATTGCCGATATTGCGGTAGGTATGGATCCCCGGGTTATCACGGCCGGCCATGATGGCCTCGTAGTCCCGGACCGCCGTTTCGTGCTCATGTGGGGCGATCAGCTCCAGTAGGCTGTCAACGGCAAGTATTGCTGCACCGCTGTCGAAACCGAAGGTGCGGGCATAGTTGTCATCGGCATATAGGGGCTTGAAGTTCCGGTGGACGACCACACCGTAGTGGGAGTCAATCTGGAATCGCTTGTCTAATACAGGGAGAGGCTGGTTCATGTTATCAGTACTTCTGAGCGCTATTGGTTGCCGTTGTTTTGTTGTCATCTTTCCACTCATCCGAGCTGGGTTCAAGCTGCTTGTGCGGGTAATTTGCCGTCCTGACTGTTGTAGGAGAGAGCCTTATATGGGCTACTGCCCATAAATATTGACACTGTCGAGTAGGGCGTTATCCATTAACGAATTGGTTTATTTTTGTTTTTTCATGCTGATTATATTCTGAAACCTGCTGCTAAATGTTGTAATCGTCTATTTTTGCTAACATGCATAATTTTGGTAATGCAATGGGACTGCGCGGTGAATACCGGTCACTCAGGCATAAGGTTAGTCTGCGTCTTCACCTGAAGGCGGTTTTGGTAAGACCAGATTAAGAAGCACTGTCGTGATCGTGCCTGTCGCGATACCAGAATGAAAGAAGGTCGCCATTTCATCCGGCAGGTGCTGGACTAAACGAGGCTCGAATGTGACGGCTAAACCGGCTGCCAGCCCCACACAAACCACTAACGCGTTGCGTTTGGTGTCACTGGCTTTAACCAGCATCCGGATCCCGGTATAGGCAATCATCCCGAACATCACCAGACCTACCCCGCCAATCACAGGTTTAGGGATCGTGACGGTAAGGGCAGCAAATTTTGGCAGCAGACTCGCCATGATCAGCAGGCCTCCGGTGGTAGCAACAACATAACGGCTGGCGACTCCCGTAAGCCCGACAATTCCGACATTCTGGCTGAAAGAGGCCAGTGGCATCGCTGTCAGAATGGCGGCTAGGGTACTCCCCAACCCGTCAGCTAATACCCCCCGCTTTAAATCATGACCGGAGACGTTGATATGGCAATTATTGCCCAGAGCGATGAAATCCCCAGTGGCCTCGGCGATCACCACCAAATACACCAGACTCATACTGACAATGGCTCCCAGGGAGAGGCTAAAACCATATTTGAAAGGTTCAGGGCGAGCAAACCAATGGGCTTCAGAGATTTGCTGCCAGTCGACCATCTCCAAAGCCAGCGCGATGAGATAGCCGCCGGCAAGGCCGATAACAATCGCCGCCGCGGCCAGCGTGTTTCGGCCATAAGCTGAAACTGCAACGACGATCGCAAGCGAGATCAGAGCCAGAAACAGTTTTGGCAAGGAGGCAAACTCTGGACTGGCAACTGGGGCATCGCCGATCCAATCCATGGCTACCGGTAAAATGGTCAAGCCGATCAGAGTGACTGCCACACCGCTGACAACGGTGGGGAAGAGTGCGCGCACCTTATGCATATAAAAGCTTGCCGCGATGACCACCAGCGAGCCGACTAAAGCCGCGCCCATTATGCTGCTGACTCCCCCTTCTTTGCCGATAACAATCGCAATGCCCAAAAATGCGAAACTGGATCCCATTACCACAGGTAAGCGGATTCCGATCGGCCCGAGGCCAAGACACTGGATGATTGTCGCGATACCGGAGGCCAACAGAGAGGCATTGATCAGAGTGACAACGTCACTGTTTGGCAGGCCGATGGATGTGCCGACAATCAGCGGCATGGCAACGATACCTCCAATAGAAGCCAGCATGTGCTGGAGGGCTAACAACAGGGTTAAGCCAAGTGGCGGACGGGTATTGAGGGGATAGAGCAGCTTCATACTGACTGCGGGTGATTGTTGGTTTGTTGATGCTCCTGCTCCTGATAATGAATAATCAGCTGTGCGGCGACAGAAACGGCGATCTCTGCCGGATGTTTTCCTTTCACCGCCCGGATGCCGATAGGGCAGGTCATTCGTTCGATGTCCGTCTGGCTGTAACCGCGTTGGAGTAGCCTGTAGCTAAACTGCTTACATTTTGTTGTTGAACCGATCAGGCCGAAATAGGCGATATCATTGCGTTTGAGGATGGCGCGGGCAAGCTCGAAATCAAGCTGGTGGCTGTGCGTCATCACCAGATAATAACTGCGAGGCGGTATCTGATTAACCTCGGCAACCGGGTTATCGCTGATGACTTTTGTTGTGGCTGACGGAAGCGGATCAGGGAAGGCGCTGCCGCGCTCGTCGATCCACGTCACCTTGAACGGGAGGGTCGAGACAATATGGATCAGAGCGTTGGCAACATGTCCGGCACCGAATAGCGCGAGGTGGTTTGCCTGCCGGCAGAGCGGTTCGAAGCTGAGAGAGGCAACACCGCCGCAGCATTGGCCAAGTCGGGCGCTCAGGTTGAAGCGTTCTATTTTCAACTGGTGTTCTCCTGCCAGCAGCATCTCCCTCGAGATTTGTGTGGCCTGATATTCGAGGTGGCCTCCTCCGATGGTGGCAATCACGGAGTCACGGGTCACCACCATTTTGGTACCGGCGTCACGAGGCACCGATCCCTTTTCTTCCAATACGGTAACCAGCACGCAGGCTTCGCCTTGCTCTTTCAGACGGGCAAGTTCGTGGATCCAGTCATCGCCGAACATACGCAGATCCTTCCGGGTCAGTTTGGTGTGCGCTTAATTTTAGTTTTGATTCTGGCACTTTGTTTAGTCGTTGAATCATCCGGTTGCTGTACGCTTTTAATTGCCCACAGTACCCGTTCCGGAGTGGCAGGGGTATCAAGTGATGGCATCCTGCCGTTCTCCGAAGTATAGGTAATGGCATTTTTCAGCGCGCTCAGTACCGAGATTGCCAGCATGAACGGAGGCTCGCCAACGGCTTTCGAGTGAAAAATAGTCTGTTCCGGGTTTGCATTGTGCTCTAGCAGCTGGGTACGGAAATCAATCGGAACATCAGCAATGGTCGGGATTTTATAGCTGGTCGGACTGCTGGTGGCTAAGCGGCCATGCTTGTCCCAGACCAGCTCTTCTGTGGTCAGCCATCCCACCCCCTGGATAAAGCCGCCTTCGATCTGACCTTTGTCTATCGCCGGGTTTAATGACGACCCCACATCATGACAAATATCGGTCCGGAGAATTTTGTATTCACCGGTCAGGATATCGACAATAACTTCGGAACAGGCGGCACCGAACACGTAGTAATAGAAGGGGCGACCACGTGCTTGCTTTTCGTCATAGTGAACCTTTGGTGTGCGGTAGTAACCGGTACTCGATAGCGATACTTGATTGAAGTAAGCCAGCTGAACCAGCTTTGCAAACGGCAATTTATTATTACCGATGTGAACGAAACCTTGGGTGAAAACCACTTGATCTTCGCTGATCTTAAAGTGTGAGCTGGCAAACGTGATCAGCCTATGTTTGATAGTTTTAGCGGCATTTTGTGCCGCCTTGCCGTTCAGATCGGCTCCGGATGAGGCGGCGGTGGCCGATGTGTTCGGCACCTTATCAGTGGTGGTAGCGGTGATTTGGATCTGATTGATATCGACCTGAAATTCCTCCGCCACAATCTGGGCTATTTTGGTGTTCAGGCCTTGCCCCATTTCTGTACCGCCGTGGTTGAGATGGATGCTGCCATCGGTGTAGATATGGATGAGGGCCCCCGCTTGGTTAAGAAACGACGCGGTAAATGAAATACCGAACTTCACCGGGGTGAGCGCCAGCCCTTTTTTGAGGATCGGGCTGTGTTGATTAAATGCATTGATAGCCAGACGGCGGGCATGGTAGTCACTGCTGGTTTCAAGCTGCTCGGTAATGTTATGCAGCAGGTTATGCTCTACCGTCTGGTAGTAGTGGGTGATATTGCGCCCTTCGCCGCCATAGTAATTGGTCTTGCGTACCTCCAGCGGATCTTTTTTGAGGTAGCAGGCGATCTCATCCATGATGTGCTCGATGGTCACCATTGCTTGCGGTCCGCCAAAGCCGCGGCAGGCGGTATTGGAGGCGATATTGGTTTTGCAGCAATACGCGGTAATGCTGACATTGCTCAGATAATACGCATTGTCGCAGTGGAACATGGCGCGATCGATAATGGCGGCAGACAGATCCGGCGAGTAGCCGCAGTTACTGGCCAGCGTGATTTCAATGCCCTGAATGGCGCCGTTGTCATCAAAGCCGACACGGTAGCGGTTATAGAACGGATGCCGCTTGCCTGTCATCAACATATCTTCATCCCGGTACAGGCGGATCTTAGCCGGACGTCCGGTCAGGTTGGCGACCACCGCAGCCATGCAGGCCGGGCCAGCCGCTTGTGTTTCTTTGCCGCCGAATCCACCGCCGATCCGGCGGGTATCGACAGTCACATTGCGCATTGGTGTTCCCAGTACCTTGGCGACCAGCCTTTGGACATCGGTCGGGTTCTGGGTCGAGGCATAGACGACCATCCCGCCGTCTTCGGTAGGTATGGCACTGCTGGCCTGCGTTTCCAGATAGAAGTGCTCCTGCCCGCCGATATGGATCTCACCGCTCAAGACATGGGCGGCAGTGCTGAGGGCGGTGTGTGGATCCCCGCGTTTTTGCCAGTGGCGATCATTGACAAAATGCTTTTTCGTCAATGCCTCTTTCATATCAAGAATGGCAGGCAGCGGTTCGTATTCGATAATAGCCGCCTGTGCCGCCTGATAGGCCGTGTCGGGATCACTGGCGGCAACGACAAGTATTGGCTGGCCGACGTATTCCACCTTGCCATCTGCCAGCAGAGGATCGCCGGGGAAAATCGTTCCGATATCGATCTCGCCGGGAATGTCCTTGCTGGTGATAACAAGCGCCACCCCGTCATAGTCATAACAAGGGCTGATATCTAACCTGGTAATGTTGGCGTGTGCCTGGGGGCTTAACCGGGCATACAGGTGGAGCTGGTTCGGAAACTCAAGGCGGTCATCGACATATACGGCTTCGCCCGTGACATGTTTGCCAGCACTGTCGTGCTGTACGCTGTGACCAACGCCAGTTCTTAAGTCTTGGTTAACATCCGCGATAATGTCAGCGTGCTCTAGTGCAGTTTTTTTTGGTTTAGACATAAGAGGTCACCCTGGTTTCGATTTGGCTGTTTTGCTGCTCGATAAAAAAGCGGTAGAGCATGTTGGCAACCGTTTGGTTGCGGTACGCTTTGCTGGCACGGAAATCTGACAGGGGTTCAAAATCAGACGCCAGTGCTGCCATCGCCGTGTTTATCGTGGCAATGTTCCACTTTTTTCCAATCAATTCCTGTTCACAGTGAACGGCCCGTTTGGGTATTTCCGCCATGCCGCCAAAGGCGATCCGCGCAAACGTGACGGTATCGTCTTCGAGTTCGATATTGAATCCGCCACAGACGGCAGAAATATCATCTCCGAGCCGTTTCGATACCTTATAGGCGCGGAACATTTTGCTGGCCTCCGGTTTGGGAATGATGATTTTTTTGATAAATTCGGATGGCCGCAGGGCGGTTTCCTTATAGCCGAGATAATAATCTTCGACAGGAATGGTGCGAGATTCTCCACTTCGGCTCAGGGTGATGCCTGCATCCAGTGCGATCAGCAGCGGCGGGGTGTCCCCGATGGGAGAGGCATTGCCGATGTTGCCCCCCAGCGTTGCTTGATTGCGGACCTGCTTTGAACCAAAGCGACGGAGGATCTCGCCAAAGTCCGGGTAGTGCTTGTTGAGTACGCCGAAGCAATCGCTGAGCGACACGTTCGCCCCGATGACAAGGTGGTGATTGGTCTCATTCACTACCTTCATATCCATTACCCGACTGACATCAATCAGCGACTCGATCTCACGGTGGCGCTGGGTGACGTCAACGGCCAGATCGGTGCCGCCTGCGACGATGTGTGCATGCGGATAAGCCTGCAGCAATTCTGCCAGCTCATTTATCGTTGCGGGTGAAAAGCTGGAAAGATTGTTGAACTGCAGGGTTGCCGGCTCGTTGCTGATGCTGTTGAGCTTATCAATGGTGGATTGCACCTGTTCGGCAAACTGATCCTGATAGGGCGCTTTTTTACATAACGACAATGCCGCGTCGATGATCGGGCGGTAGCCGGTACATCGGCACAAGTTGCCTGACAGGAATTCGAGAACATCCTGTTTATCGGCCTGAGGACGGTTTTTGCTAAGCGCAAACATCGACATAATAATCCCGGGGGTACAATAGCCGCATTGCGAACCATGAAAGTCAACCAGCGCCTGCTGAACCGGGTGGAGAGAGCCGTCTTTGCTTTGCAGATCTTCAACCGTGATGAGTTGCTTGCCGTGAAGGGCCGATACAAAGGTAAGACAGGCGTTCACAGAACGATACTGCAGTTGTCCGTTGTTCAGTTCACCAAGTATCACAGTGCATGTACCGCAATCACCTGAACCACAACCTTCTTTGGTGCCGGTTTTCTTCGCTTTGGTGCGCAGGTAATTGAGTACCGTCATGTTCGGTGAGAGCTGTGCTTCTTCTCGGACTTCCTGGTTGAGTAAGAACTTAATCAAGAGACCTCCTTGGCTTGCCGCAGAGAGGGGGCGAGGTATTTGGTCTTTACCAATTATGGCAGCGCTATCGTCTTCTGCCATTTCGGTGGGTTGTCATTATTAATGTCCTTCTTCAAGGAAAGCAGATCCTGCGTATATTTCGAATATCAAAAGACTAAATTATCATTTATTCTTGTTTTGATGATTTTTTGTTATGTGGTGATTTATGATAAATCAAAAATGGCTGACAACATTTATGATGCTGGTGAAGACAGGACACTTCACGCATGCGGCAGAAAAGATGCACATGACCCAACCCGGGGTGAGCCAGCATATTAAAAAATTGGAAGAGCAGCTAAAAACAACGTTAATCAATCGCTACGGCAAACAATTTGAATTGAGTTTGGCGGGTGAAAAATTATATCAATACGGCCAACAAATGCTGGCATTAGAAGAGCAATTACACCAAGCGATCGAACAAGATGATCCCCTGCAAGGTGAATGTCGTTTTTCGTGCTCGGGTGCTTTAGCGATGCATTTATATCCCCACTTTCTTGCTTATCAATGCAAACATAGCGGGTTAAATGTATCTGTAGAGGCAGCGCCAAACCAGAACATTATCGATGATATTTTAGATAACAAGATAGATATCGGCATCGTAACACAACAGGAAGATTCAGATGAATTAGTGCAATATCAGGTTGGCCATGAAACGTTGCAGTTAGTGCTTCCTATCCAATATAAAAATGAAGCAATAGACTTTGCCTTCCTCAATACGCTCGGTTTTATTAACCATCCTGATGGTTTTCATTACGTAGAAAAAGTATTAAAAGCCAATAATTTCAATTCATACAGAGGCAGTGAAAGCCTCAGCATTAAAAGCTATATCAATCAGTTAAGCCAAATATTGCTTCCCGTATCGCAAGGGTTGGGTTTTACTGTCTTACCAGCCCGAGCCATTGCTCAATTTGAACCACAGCAATCACTGTATGTTGCCCCGCTGACTCACAATGTGACAGAAAAACTCTACTTAACAAAAAAACGATACCGCCAACTTCCTGCACGATATGAGTGGTTCGAGCAAACAATTTGCCGGTTGCTTGAGTTGTAGGTGCGATCTAGCCGATGGCTTCGGCCTTAATGATATCTGCCAGGGCAAGAATAGTATTATCGTAACACTGCCCCTCAATACCAAAGACCAGATAGAATACTGTCTTACGTGTGGGCTCAATAGAAACAGGCAGAGCTTTCAGTTCTCCAGAATCAAGCAAGTGTTGTATGTGGTACCTTGGTAGCCATCCGTAACCAATTCCATGGCACACTGCTTCAATAACCGCATCTACAGTCGTAAATGACCAGTTAGACATTGAAGAGATTTTTTTCATTCCCTGTTGCTGACTTACCTTGTCCGTCAGTGTAATTAGCGGGTATTTCATCAATTGAGGAGCCGATATCGGTCCGATCATACTGTGCAGAGGGTGCCTTGCTGCTGCGACAGCAATAAAATCTATCTCAATGAGTGGACTTCCTGATACTGCACTATCCGAATTCAGGGTAGTAATATACAAATCTGCTTGTTGAGCGCTTAATTCACTTTCCCTTTCCGTGCGCAATATCTCACTCAAATGTATTTGAGTCTGGGGATGACTCTCTTGAAACTTTTTCAATGAACACAGCAAAATAGACTTAGGAAATACACTGTCCACAACCAAGTTAAGCGATGGACGAACCCCGGACCTCAACCCTGCGGCACTGAGTTCCAGCTGTTTAAAAGCCGTGAGTAAAGGCCTAGCCTGAGCCAGCATCATTCTTCCTGCATCGGTTAATTCAGCCTTTCGGCCTACAATATGCAGTAATTGTAAATTTAGTCTTTCTTGTAATGTGTTCAATGAATAACTTACTGATGATTGACTTTTATTTAATATTTTTGCTGCTTGAACATATCCGCCTGTCTCAACAACAGTTTGCAGTACAATCCATTGCTCTAGGGTTGTTTTTGTTAGCATTTGGCATCCTCTATTTTATTAAATACCCAAACATTTAGCTCGCCGCAAACGCTATCATAGGCCATTAAATAACAACTTCTATATCCCAACCTGATGACGTATGCAGCTATGATACTGAGCATGCCATTTGGATAAAATATCAAAAAAACTGATACATTTAAACGGATAATTGCGCTTTTTACATTCAATTATTGATTGTAATATATATCACGTGATTTGAGGATATTATCCCTCAAGGATCGAGGTAAAGTGCATTGTGACTACGGTGTAATGTGATATTAACTATGAATAAACAAGAGGTTATCTTATGAAAGACTTTATTGGAACACACATGATATATACATATGCCAATGGTTGGGAGTATGAAATTTATATCAAAAATGAAACTACGGTAGATTATCGGATTCACAGTGGCATGGTTGCTGGCAGATGGGTAAAAGACCAAAAAGTACACTTAGTGGAATTGACAAAAGATGTTTATAAAATTTCATGGACAGAACCAACCGGTACTGACGTCTGCCTGAACTTCATGCTGAATGACAACAAAATGCACGGCGTAATCTTCTTCCCTAATTGGGTTCATGAACATCCAGAAATTACCGTCTGTTTCCAAAATGACCATATTTCTTTGATGGAAGAATCAAGAGAAAAATATAATACATACCCTAAAGATGTTGTGGATGAGTTCGCTTGTATTACATATGCAAAAAATGTTGGCGCGAATAATGAGAAAGTAATCTCCAAAGCTCCTTACCCTGGTCTGTCAGATGAAATAAAATCCGGCAACCTCGATATCTAAGTGGTAGAGCTCTGGCTACCGCCTTTCCTGCCCTTTCACCGCCTTAGGTAGCGTACATAAATATCAAGCTTTGAGAGATATTAAGGGGGCGCGGTAGTATAAATAAATCAAGCATCAGAGCGGTTTAGTCGACAATCATAGAAGATCACCGTTCATAACCTAATGTTTATATGAGCACTTATGTATTAGTTCATGGAGCATTGCATGGGGGATGGAGCTAGGACACTGTTGAGTAACGTTCCTCAACTTTAAATCTTATTAACTATCAGCAAGTAAACCGCCTGATATAACAATAATTATAGCCATTATTATTCGATCGATTGATATAGAAAGCTCATATGGTGAGCGGCCGGTCCCACTGAGTGTTCTGTATAAAATCCATTAAGCAAACAAATACTGGAGACATATTATGAGCGATAATAAGCTTATACTTGAAGTTTATTACGGAACCAAAGCCCCATGGCCTAATACGACTTTGCTCTTTTCAGAAGAAAAGGCACTATTTATCGATGCCCAATTTACAAAGACCGATGCCCAAGCATTGGTAAAACGACTAAGGGATGCGGGCAAGACACTCAGCAGTATCATACTGACCCACAGTCATCCTGATCACGTTTGGGGTGGGGTTGAATTACTTAAGGCTTTTCCCGCGGCAAAAGCTTACGCAAGACCTGCGGTTATCACTGAAATCAATCTTGAGTTCAGAGCACGTCTTCTCCGCTGGACCGGCACCTTTGACGATGAAATCCCAACGGAACTTTTCACAATTGAACCTTTGGAAGGGGATGTGTTCGATTATGACGGACACAAGATAGAGCTGATTGACAGCAAACCTTCTGAAACCATTAACCTGACCACCTGTTATATACCTGAGCTGAAAACCTATGTTGCCAGCGATCAGTGTTATAACCGCTGCCACTATTACGTTGGCGCGGGTCTGAATCGTCCGGATTTATGGATTGAATCTATCAAGGATATCGCGGAACGGTACGATATTGAACGAGTGGTGCCGGGTCATGGTGCCGTGGGTGGCCTTGAAATCTTCGAAGAGGCTATCGAATATCTGAGCTTGTACCAAGAGGTAGCCAAGCCTTTGGTACCACAGAAAGATATTGTACAGGCAATGTTAGAGAAATATTCGGACTGGAAGCTTGAAGGTATGCTTTACATGACTATTGGTCCTGCAGTGACTGCGCCGGAGCTAATAGATGAAACAGGAGGAAGCATCGGCTTTGGAACTGACTGTATCGTCGATGGATATTATTGCGCCTCGTAAAGTGCGCTAATAAAACCTTTGGTTGATTTTAATCAACCTGGGGTTGGTTTAAGCCACTGCCATAATCCCGGTCTTTTTAGCGTTTCATTCTTGAGGTCGCAGTATTGCGACCTCTCTATGACTATGTTATCAGTCCAATTTCTCTACCGCCTAACAGCGGAAAAACAACTGACTAAATGGATTCAGCAACGTTGCGAGCCCGGAGGTAAAGTGTAACGGAGCATCCAGCAGGGTCAAACAGAGGCAATCCTGTCCCGGCCGGGTTTTTGGCGAGTGCTGATGTTCAGTGGTCTGAACAATAAAATCACCGGGGCCATAGCTGGCATGTTCATCGGTAAACCGACCTGATAAAACCAAGGTGATTTCCAGGCCCTGATGAGTATGCTCAGGCAGGGCGCTGTCAGGTTCCATATAAATGAAGTTCATCTTGCTCTTGCCTCCCGTTGATACATAGGCTCGCTGTATTTTACCCGGCAGACGACTCCATGGCCCTATCTCATCCTTGTGACGTTGTAACGCTCTTGGAAGGTGGAATTCTTTGTTATCCAGTTTAAGTACTCCTGAAATCGGAACCGGCTCTACCCCCAGCGGCTCTGCTGGCTGGCTGAGGATTTGGCTTAACATCTCTGTCAGCCCACAGGTCATCGGTTCCGCTGGTGTCGATTCAAGTACCTGTGTATAGCTGGCTTCAAGTTCATCGATACGCAGTCGGCAGTTGATGCAGTATTCCAGATGGGCACTCATCATAATGCTGGAGGCAGGATCGAGATCGCCAGCGGCATAGCGGGCCAGAGTATCATCGCTAGGATGAAAGTGAACGTTAGTCATCCAGTGCCTCCTTCATTTTTTGTAATGCTAATCGTAAACGGCTTTTCACTGTTCCTAATGGCACACCCAGCGCATCTGCAGCCTCAAGGTGTGACATTCCTTGTAAGCAAATCATCCTGACGACCTCGGCCTGCGCCGGCGGTAACTGGTTTACCAACTCCTGTAATTCCTGCTTGACGATCGGTTCAAACTCTTTTGGCAGCCTGTCCGACTCCCGCTCTTCACTGAGTACCGGCCATAAGTCATCGCCTTGTACCCAGTCTTGCTGATGTTTGGTTCGTCGCAGTAAATCGAATTTGACGTTACGAGCGACAGAGTAAATCCATGTCATTGCCGCTCCTTTAGTTTCGTCGTAAAGATGAGCCTTTAACCATACCTTTAACATGGTTTCCTGGACCACTTCTAATGCCATTGACTCGTCCCTGAGTTGTTTTCGGGAGAAATTGAGCAGACGTGGAGCGACCTGTACGAACAGCCGTTCGTAACTTTGTTTACACCGTGTATGAGCAATATTGAACAATAAGTCGCCCATATCACCCACTGCGGAAGCTTCGCTGACCATAAGCTCCTTAATGTTGCCGGAATGAGATAATTGAATCGAGTTTTCCATCGTATCACTTAGAAGCATGGTATCCATACCTGTATAACGCAATTTTACCGTATAAGGATCACTGCGATATATGATTATTAAATGAGTAATGGCGACAGAGATAAATAGATAAAGTAATTAATGACATACAGACGGAAGAGAAAATAAGTTGTTATTTGGCTGATCCAAACTGAGTCTGCAGGCGTAATCACTTCCGACTAACAAAAAACAGGAAGAGGGTAAATCGAATGAATGCTTACTCGTTAGGACTAATGTTTGGAGCCACAACACTGCTATTTGGCTGTAATGACTCAAACTCTGATAATGCTCAATCCAAGATCCGAGTAACACATGCCAGCGCTGATGCGCCGCTGGTTGATATTAAACTGAATGGCACCACTGTAGATGGCCTCAGCCTAGTCGATTATCAGGTTGGCAGCGGCCTCATCAGCCTTGATTCCGGCGCCTACGATGTGAGTGTTGAGGCATTGCTGGCTGGCGACGCATCGGCTGAAGTGATTGGGGCCAACCTTAATTTCGCGCCGGATATGCAATATGACATCGTGGCGCTGAACTATACCGCCGACATTGAACCTGTGGTGTTATCCCGAGACGACATCTCACCGGAAAACGATCAAGTGCGCATCGATGTGCTGCACGCCCATCCCAATGTGCCGGGGGTCGATATCTATCTGACCACCACGGACGATATCGCTGACCAGTCACCCGCTATCAGTGGCCTTGAATTTAAAGTCGACAGTGCTGATCTGCCGGTGACCATTCCTGCAGGAACCTACCGAATCCGACTTACCCTCAGCGGTGATAAAGGTATCGCCTTTGACAGCGGGGAACTGGATCTGGCTGGCGGCAGCGATCTGATGATCACTGCAGTGCCCAATGTTAACGGGGGGGCTGTTTCACCGGTAAACCTGTTGGTTGCTGATGGCAGTGCGGTGAATGTACTGCGTAGCACTGAAGAAAAAGCGACGGTACGCGTCGTTCATACCGTCGATGATGCGCCGGCTGTCGATGTGCTGGCTTCCGGCTCTGCCGTAGGCGGTCTGACCAATATTGTCTTTAAGGAATTTCGCAGTCTCGATCTTGCCCCAGACAGTTACGACCTGAGTGTAGCGGCTTCCGCTGATAACAGCCTGGTCGTTATCGATGCCCCGGGAACCAGTTTCGAAGCAGGAACAACTACCAGTATCTATGCTGTAGGTAAGTTAAATTCAGTCACCGATTCCACCATTGAACCCTTAGCGATTAGCGAAGATCTGCGCTCGGTTGCGACTTATGCGAAATTGCGTGTTGTGCATGCGAGCCCAACAGCAGAGACCCTGGGGCTGGTGGATATTCACGCCTCTGCCGATGGCGTATTTGATGAGACGACGGCTGTTCTGCAAGGGGTTGCGTTCAAAGGTACGTCTACCTTGAATGTGCCTGCCGGAACCTACTTTCTGGCGGTGATCCTGGCGAGTGATGCCAGCTTTACTCCGGCTGTGTCAGCTACAGCAACAGTTGATGACGGCGGGGTTTACTCTGTCGTGGCGACCGATGATTTTGGCGGTGGCCTGGTGCTCAATGTCGATAATATGGCACCATAAAAATTTAATATAAGATATTGATTTTAAAATAATAAGTTGATTGAATTGATGCCAGTCAGAAGGTTTGACTGGCATCGTCTGTTGTCAAAGTTTGTAAATAAATGTGATGAGAATGATCTTTTTTCAGTTCTGCCCTGTATACATACATATATAAGTTAGTTCTGAGTGTGAGGAAAAGACAATGCGTATTCCAGTGGGTATAAGTGCATGTGTACTTGGACAAAACGTTCGTTTTGATGGCGGACATAAAAGAAACCGTTTTGTTGCCGAAGATCTTGCACAATATTTTCAGTTTCAGCCCGTCTGTCCTGAAGTAGGTATCGGTTTGCCAACGCCTCGGCCAGCTATTCGACTGTTAGATACGGACGGGGAGCAACGCCTGGTCGGCACGAAAGATGCGAATCAGGATCACACCCAAAAGATGCTGATATTTAGCGATAAGAAGATCACGCAGCTGCAGGAACAGGAACTATGTGGCTATATTGTCTGTGCCAAATCACCGACCTGCGGCATGGAGCGCGTAAAGCTATACATCGCCAATGGCAATACCATCCCGGGGGGAACAATCGGCATATTTACCCGTCAGTTGATGGAAAAAATGCCTTGGTTGCCCGTCGAAGAAGATGGCCGTCTGCAAGATCCGGTATTAAGAGAAAACTTTGTTTTTCGCGTATTTGCGCTTCATGACTTATACCAGTCACTCAACGGCAACCTGACCCGGGAGGCCATTGTTAAGTTCCATTCCCGTTATAAGTTGGTGCTGATGGCACATAACCTGACTTCATACCAATCGCTGGGCCGGTTGGTGGCGACAATTAAAGAGTGGGATATTGAAGACTTTTTCATTGCGTACCGTCTTCAATTTATGACAGCGATTAAGCATAAAGCGAACAACCGTACTAATACTAATGTGTTAATGCACATGCAGGGTTATTTCAAACGGTTGCTGGATAAAGAGCAAAAGGCCGAACTGACGGCGTTAATTATCAATTATCGCAAAGGTCACCTGCCATTATTGGCGCCTGTGACCTTGTTTAAGCATTATTTGCAGCAGCACCCTAATGAGTATTTGCAGTCGCAACGGTTCTTAAACCCCTATCCGGAAGAGCTTAAGTTGCGTTATTCGTTGTGAATTTAGTAATAATCAATTTGTTGCCTATATTTACGGGTGAAGGATACAGATGAACAGGCAATAACGACAGCGTTCTGGAAGAGTATTGTAAAGGTTTTTACAAGGAGAGTTAATGAACAATAAAGGGACGAGTTTGCTGTGGTTTCGGGCTGATCTGCGGACTGTCGATAATACCGCGTTACGTCATGCTTGCCTCTCAGGTCGTCCCGTAATTGCGTTGTATGTCGCGACGCCGATGCAGTGGCATCAACACGATGTCGCTCCGATCCAGGTCGACTTCATTCAGCGCAGATTGCTGGTATTACAACAACAGCTCCGTGAATTGAACATCCCGCTGCTGATCTTCGAAGTTGGTGATTACCGCTCTATTCCTGAGTTAATTACCAAACTGGTCCAGCAATACCAGATATCCCATGTGTTCTGCAATAAGCAGGATGAATGGAATGAGCAACAACGGGATCATGATGTTGGTCTGGCTCTGGCTAACATGCAGGTCGAATTCAGTATTGTTGATGACAGCTGCGCCATTGCGCCGGGCAGGGTAAAAACCAAGCAGGGTGAGCCTTTTAAGGTGTTTACTCCCTTTCGCCGTGAGTGGTTGAACGTCTACCACTCGTTACTGCCTGAAGCGCAGCCCGCGCCTCAAGCGGTCGTTGTTCATCCGGTAACAGCATCATTGCTGGATCAGGATGACAGATCAACTCCATTTACTTATCCGAAAAAAGACAGTGTGTTATGGCCTGTCGAAGAAGATGCCATACGTCAGCGCTTAGAGGCCTTCTGTTCAGAAAAAGTGCAGCTATACCATCAGCACAGAGATTTCCCCGCTATAGATGGCACGAGCTGTTTATCGCCTTACTTAGCAATTGGTGCTTTGTCGGCCAGGCAATGTATCAGCATGTTACGAAGTTCATTTCCTCTGTGTCTTGAGCCCTCTGATCAAGGTGCGTTTTGCTGGTTGAATGAATTGATCTGGCGAGAATTCTACCGCCACCTGACAGAAGCTTACGGTAAGTTAAGCCGGAACCAGCCTTTTCATGCCTGGACATCGAAAATCAGATGGCGGGATGCGGATGAAGATCTGAAATGCTGGCAGCAGGGGCAAACGGGTTTTCCGATTGTTGATGCCGCGATGCGCCAGCTGCTGGCGACAGGATGGATGCATAACCGGCTTCGGATGATCGTTGCCAGCTTTCTGACTAAAGACCTGTTAATTGACTGGCGGGCGGGAGAGCAATGGTTTATGTCTCACCTGATCGATGGTGATTTTGCCTCTAATAATGGTGGCTGGCAATGGGCCGCATCGACAGGCACCGATGCGCAGCCCTATTTTCGGGTGTTTAATCCGACCCTACAAGGCCAGCGATTTGATCCAACTGGTGATTTTATTCGTATATGGATAAAGGAGCTGAAAGATGTTCCGAACAAATATATCCATACCCCCCACCTTTGGGATGGGGCAAATACATTAGATTACCCGCGACCTATTGTGGATCATAAACTGGCCCGCTTGCTGGCCATAGAGAGCTTTAAGCAGGCAAAGGCATTAGCTCAGGAAAATATATAGGCGATTCAAAAGCGGGTAATAAAAGGAGAGCGAGATGTCAGCGCCATCAAATAAGACCATTGCACATTTTATTGAGACTTATAGCCAGCTGACGAAAAACAATCTAGCCGAGCTTGAAGATATTTATCACCAGGATGTGGTATTTCAAGATCCGGCCCATCGTATTGACGGGTGGAATGACCTTCATCATTACTTTGAAAATCTATATAGCACGATTAATAGCTGTGAATTTGTCGTTCATTCCTGGCTGGCCGACGAGGCGCAGGCGTTTGTGCAATGGACTATGACTTTCTCGCATCCTGATTTGGAAAAAGGCCGGTCGCGCCATGTTGAGGGTTGCTCCCTGCTTCAGTTTAAAGATGACCGAGTTATTTATCATCGTGATTATTTCGATCTGGGGGAAATGATTTACGAGGGGGTGCCGCTGCTTGGCAAAGTTATTCGTCATATTAAAACGAGGTTGGGGCAATGAAACAGGTCTTAATTACCGGTGCCAGCTCGGGAATAGGTCGGCAGCTTGCGATTGACTATGCCGCGGAAGGGTGGCGAGTCATCGCTTGCGGTCAAAATCAGGATCGCCTCGCCGATCTGGCAGAAAATAATGATCTCATTACGCCTTTGTCATTTACTGTGTCTAATATTGATCAGGTGAAGCAAGCAATTGAAAGTCTTGAAGACTTACCGGAACTGATCATTCTTAATGCCGGTACGTGTGAATATATCGAACATGGGGTTATTGATTCTGCGCTATTTAAGCGAGTTTTTGATGTCAATGTCTTCGGTTTGCTGCATTGCATTGAAGCCATGCAGTCACGATTTACGTCTTCGACCCATTTAGTGATCGTCGGCTCGTCGGCGTCTTATGTGCCGCTGCCGCGGGCCGAAGCGTATGGCGCGTCGAAAGCGGCGGTGGCCTATCTGACCCATACATTGGCAATTGATCTGGCGCCTCTTGGCGTTACGGTGACCTTAGTCAATCCTGGTTTTGTAAAAACGCCATTGACCGATAAAAACGATTTTCAGATGCCGATGCTGGTAACGGCAGACTATGCCTCGGAAAAAATCCGTCAGGGTATCTCTGCGGGAAAAATAGAAATCAATTTTCCACTAAAGTTTACCTTGCTCCTTAAATTCATCGCGCTATTGCCGCTGCGTCTGCAGTTGATGGCGATTAAGCAGTTCACAGGGAAGTGATCATGAAAATAGCAATTATAGGTTCAGGTATTTCAGGGTTAAGTTGCGCTTGGTATTTACATCAACAGCATGACATCAAGGTGTTTGAAGCGAATGATTACATCGGCGGACATACGGCCACGGTTGATGTCAGCGTAACGAGTGGGCGTTATGCGATAGATACCGGTTTTATCGTGTTCAACAATCGCACCTATCCGAATTTTGAACGCCTGCTGGCTGAAATTGGTATCGAGGGACAGCCAACCGAGATGAGCTTCAGCATTTGCAATCAAGTAAACGGACTAGAATATAACGGCCACAGCTTTTCATCCCTGTTTGCCCAGAAGCGAAATCTGCTCAATCCCCGTTTCTACTACTTCCTGTATGAGGTATTGCGGTTTAACCGGCTGGCGAAAAGCGCCGCCAACAGCGATACGCTCCGAACGGGAACCTTAGGAGACTTTTTATCCCGTCATGGCTTTGGTGAGTATTTCAGTGAAAACTATATTCTGCCGATGGGAGCCGCGATCTGGTCTTCGTCCCTGTTTGATATGCGCGGATTCCCGCTCGAATTTTTCCTGCGTTTTTTCCTCAACCACGGTTTACTTGATATAGCCGACAGGCCGCAGTGGGCCGTGATCCCGGGCGGTTCCAGGGAATATGTTCGCAAAATCACGCCGGCATTTGCCGATAGCATTGCGTTGAATACCCCGGTTGTGGGCGTGACCCGCAGGGACGATATCGTAGAGATTGAAACCGAGCACGGCGTTGAATGTTTTGATCAGGTGATCTTTGCCTGCCACAGTGATCAGGCGCTGGCGATGCTGAAAGATGCCACCACGGATGAGAAACGGGTACTGGGTGCTATTGAGTATCAGGATAATGAAGTCGTGCTTCATACCGATCACCGGGTACTGCCTGAAGCCCGCGCTGCCTGGGCATCCTGGAACTATCGCCTGGAACCGGACAAGCTGATCGGGCGATCACAGGAGCATATGCTCGCAACCCTGACGTACAACATGAACATTCTGCAGGGGCTCGATGCGCCGGAAACCTTCTGCGTCACCCTTAATCAGAGCGAAAAGATTGATCCCGATAAAATACTGCGCCGTTTTGTGTATGCCCATCCGGTATTTTCTACCCAAAGTATCATTGCCCAGCAATCGCGTTCTGATATCAATGGTAAACAGGGCTGCTGGTTCTGTGGTGCCTACTGGTATAACGGTTTTCATGAAGATGGAGTAAGAAGTGCCTTAGATGTGGTGGCAGGGATCAATGCCAGCGAAGAGTCTGTGTTCACCATTAACAAGACAAATATTAAAGACAGCAATAAAAATACCAATCGCGATCTGGTTGGTGCCAGCCTGAACGGCGGGGCCGGTCAATGAACAGCGGGATCTATGTGGGCAGTATCAGGCACCGGCGTTTCACGCCGGTCAGTCATCAATTTGTTTACCCTATATTCATGCCTTTGATCGACCTGGACGAGCTTGAGGAGTTAACTCAAACTATCCGCGGTTTTGGCTCGTCGCGGTTAAGTTTCGCCCGTTTTAAGCGTGCCGATTATATGCAGGGTGGGTGTTCATTACGCCAGGCGGTCAGAGATAAAGTTGAACAACTGACCGGGGAGCGGGTGAGCGGAAAAATTCTGATGCTGTGCCAGCTTCGTTACTGCGGGTTGTATTTCAGCCCGCTTAATCTTTATTACCTCTATGGCAAGGATAACAAATGGCGGTATATGCTGGCGGAAGTCAGCAACACACCGTGGAATGAGCGCCATTATTACGTTATTCCAGCCGTTTCGCAGTGGCAAGACAAGGTCTGGAGTGAACAGAAAGCTTTTCATGTTTCGCCATTCAACCCAATGGATCAACGATATGCATGGCGGATAAACGAGCCGGGCGACAGGGTGTTTATTCATATGGAAAATCACGCCCGTCATAACCGTTCACTCAATAACCACTCACTTAATAATAACAACAACGACGGCAAAATTTTCGATGCCACCATGGCATTAAGTCGTCAGCCGTTTACATCAGGGGTGCTGTTGAAGCTGTTGCTCAAAACGCCGGTAATGGCCGCCAAAGTGGTGTTTGGCATTTATTGGCAAGCACTCAGACTTTGGCTGAAAGGAGCGCCATTTTACCCGCATCCCGATAGCGAGAAAGATAAACCCGACGGAACAGTTTCTGATACTGAATATGCCAAGGATGCCACCGTGCACAAGGCGGCAACTCGTAAAGAAAAATTGGGGGTTCATGATGTTAAGAAGTGACATTAACTATCCGGCGGTATCTGCTTCAAGGCCTGATAACGTTGCAAGAAAAGTCGTATTTAACGTGTTGGCTAAATTACAGGGAGTAGGGCTGACACTGGTTGAAAAAGAGGGGGATACCTATCATATCGGTGATCAGAACGCCGAGCTGCAGGCGCAATTGATCGTTAATCATCCAGCTTTTTATAAACGCATTCTGACCGGAGGCAGCATTGCAGCGGGTGAAGCCTATGTTGATGGCTGGTGGGATTCTCCGGATATAACGCAAGTGGTTCGGGTCATGGCTCGCAACCTGCCGATTCTGGATAAGTTGGAAGCCAAAGTAGGTTGGCTGACCAAACTTGCGTATAAAATTACCCACAAGTTACGTCGTAATAATAAAGATAATGCCAGACAAAATATTTCCGCGCACTATGACTTAGGCAATACGCTGTATTCATCGTTTCTCGATCCGAATATGCTCTATTCCTGTGCAATTTATCGAACAGAGGATGATGATCTGGTTTCGGCGCAAATCAATAAAATGGAACGCTTGTGTTGCCAGCTAAACCTTAAGCCGACCGATCATTTGTTAGAGATTGGCACCGGATGGGGCGCATTGGCGATTTATGCCGCTAAACATTATGGTTGTCGTGTCACTACCACCACGATATCGAAAGAGCAGCACGACTGGGCAAAAGAGCGTATTGAACAGGAAGGGCTCAGTGATCAAATTACCCTGTTGCTTGATGATTACCGGGACTTGACCGGTCAATACGACAAGGTTGTGTCTGTCGAGATGGTCGAGGCGGTCGGAAAAGAGTACTTAACAACGTATATTCAGAAGTGCCAGTCGTTATTAAAACCAGGTGGCTTACTGGCGCTTCAGACGATAACCATTACTGATCAGCGTTATGATAGTTACAGCCGCGGTGTCGATTTTATCCAGAAGCATATCTTCCCGGGCGGTTTCCTGCCATCAATTACCGTATTGGTCAATCACATGACCAAACACAGTGATTTTGTGGTCAGAGATATAAAAGATATTGGCTTCGACTATGCCAGAACCCTGTCTGACTGGCATCAGGCGTTTAATCACAATGCAGATAAACTGGCTCAGTACGGTTATGACCAACGTTTTGTACGCATGTGGCGTTACTACTTCTGTTATTGCGAAGGCGGATTTTTAGAACGCAGTATCAGCACTGTTCAGCTTGTTGTCAGTCGTCCGCACTGACGGGAACTCAGACAGTGAACTTTCATCGCGACTTACCGACAGCGAAAGGCTCAGACATGCCAAGACTTCATTTTATCGCCATTACCCTTGGCTTCAATCTATATTGGCTGCTCGCTGTCTGGGGGCAGTTTGATTACATCTGGCTGTTAACTGTGATGCTTATCGGCTGCTGGTGGACATTTCGGGGGAGCTGGCGATTTGCCATTATTGCCGGCATCACCGGCATATCTATGGACGTGTTGCTGAGTTATTTCGGGGTGTACCAGTTTGCCGGGAATGTGTTCCCGCTGTGGTTAATATTGCTCTGGCTCGGCTTTAGCTCCTTTGTCTGGCTGGTAAGAAAAGTGATCCGGAATTACCCCCCATACGTATTGGTTATTATGGGAAGTATTGGTGGAATGATCAGTTATTGGGCGGGATTTCGCTTAGAAGCTGTCAGCTGGCCATTGGGCATACCGGCTACCGTGATAATCCTTCTGGTGGCCTGGCTGGTTTATTCCATGATTCTTTTAGTACTCCTGAAAAAATGTATCCACCGTTGGGGGGAGGGATAGAACATGATAAGTTATCAGCGTATGAAAAAATCCCGGGCCAGTACATTGTTGACTGCACTGGTGAGCATGATCTTATTACTGGCAGTGACTTCAGCGAATGCCGGATCTTACTGGCAGATCTGGAAAACAGTCGGACGCGCAGAGCTGAGCTGGGGATTTTGGGTGATTTACGATTCGGAATTACGTACGCCGGATGGGACTTATAACCTAGATCAGCAAGAGATGGCATTGGTGATTCGTTATCGTAGAGATATCGATAAAGAGGATTTGCTGGAAGCGACGGATAAGCAGTGGGCGCATCTGGGGGTTGACCGGTCGATGCGTCAGCAATGGTTAGGTCAGTTGTCGCTAATCTGGCCTGATGTGAAAAAAGGTGATCGACTGATTTTTGTATTAAATGAGCAAGGTGCGGCATTTTATCAGGATCAGCGCTTGCTAGGTGCCGTGGAGAGCGAGGAGATGGCAAAGGCTTTTCTCGGGATATGGCTGGATCCGAAAACTGCTTATCCTGAAATAAGAAGTCAGTTGATCGGATAATCCGAGATTCATAATAAAGGAATAAAAGGAAGCAATCATGATGATGCAACTATTCCGGCGCTGGTTATTTCTGCTATTGATTCTACTCTTGCCTGCCTGTTCAACCCCAATCAGCGAATATGCCCAGTCTCAACCAAAATTTGACCTGTTTCAGTATTTTGACGGTGAAGTACAGGCGTGGGGAATGCTCCAAAACTACAGCGGAAAACAGATACGCCGGTTTGATGTCAGTATCCAGGGAACCGTTGACGGAGATGCGCTGACCTTGAAAGAAGATTTCATTTTCGATGATGGCGAGCAACAACAAAGAATATGGAAAATCACCCGCGGAAATAACGGCACTTACGT
Organism: Photobacterium lipolyticum; assembly: GCF_003026475.1. Lineage (GTDB taxonomy): Bacteria > Pseudomonadota > Gammaproteobacteria > Enterobacterales > Vibrionaceae > Photobacterium > Photobacterium lipolyticum. Next base: position 361,782 of record NZ_PYMC01000002.1, on the reverse strand, counting down.
TGGTAAAGCGGATGACGTCGTGGGTGAGGCTAAAGGTGTGGCCGTTGGTAATGCTCTGAACTGGCAATATACATTGCGTGTGCCAATGGACGATACCAGCTACGACATTCGCTTTGACGACTGGATGTTCCGCCAGGATGATACACGGGTTTTTAATGTTGCAGAAATGACAAAATGGGGTTTTACGGTTGGAAAAGTAACCCTGTTTTTTGAGAAGCAATAACAGACTATATTCAAACTACTTCAAGATGCAGTGTTCAGCTAAAATTCAGCGGCTTTTAGGCAAGGCCGCTGAGTAATGTAGGTGAAAGTGATGAAGCAACTTTTTCTTCTTCGCCATGCAAAATCCTCTTGGGATGATCCGACGCTGGATGATCATGATCGGCCGTTGAATAAAAGGGGAATGAGGGATGCCTCTGCAATGGTCGAAAGGTTAAATGCCTTGCTGGCAACACCGCAAAGGGTCGTTACAAGCAGTGCAATCAGGGCACATCAGACGGCGCATATTTTCGCTCAGGGACTGGCCAATACACCGGAGCTTGAAATCAGTACTGAACTGTATACTGGATCAGCGTTTGAATTGCTTGCTCAGATTAAAGCAACCGAGGATCGGCTGAAACGAGTGATGATGGTTTGCCATAATCCTGCGATTAATGATTTGGTGAATATGCTTGGCTTTGAGATCGAAAATGTACCGACATGTGGCATTATCGTGTTCGGGTTTAATGTCTCATCGTGGCAGGAACTGGAGAATGGAAAAGTGGTTCCGATTTATTATGATTTTCCTAAACGGATTAAATCATAACAGATAGTTTCGCCGGGTGTAGTTGCTTATATATTTGAGGGATATTTATTCGTGTTGATGATAGTTTTAGCAGTTAACAATAAATTTGCCGTAAGCTACTTTACAGCTTGAACCGACCTCTGTATTATCCGCCGCACAACGGAGAGATGGCTGAGTGGTTGAAAGCACCGGTCTTGAAAACCGGCATACGTTTATAGCGTATCTAGGGTTCAAATCCCTATCTCTCCGCCATATTAAAAACGAAAAAAGCCGTTGATTATCAACGGCTTTTTTTGTGTCTGGGCATTGCAAGCATCCATCATAGGATTGACTGAGACAATGTACCTATTCCGCGCTGCAAATTGCACCTACTACACCCGCATCTGCCTGCCAAAATCCTTAAAAGACAGAGGCTTCCCATTTGACATCAAGGTTTCGCTCCTAACTAAGTGTCGTACCGAGGCTGTAGAACGCAACCTTGACGTCGCCCGAACCCTACGCCCACTGGTTTCGAGTGTTCGGCCTGATGAAACCGTGGCTGGCTTTAAGCGCTTGGTTGACCAAACTATCAACCAAATTCGCATCGGCTTTACCTCCCCTGACAAGGCAACAGTTCATATTCGGATAGGCAGCAAAGCAAGCGATGTTGAAGCATCGAAGCCGCCACCGGGTATCACATTAAGTGAAGCTTTGTCGCAATTTATCGCTTCAAAGGAAAAAGAGTCGGTGCGACCACTGACGGTAAAGCAGCTTAAACAGCGCACAGGGCACTTTATCATCTCCACCGAAGCGACAACGGTGTCTCAGGTTACCAGCGCAGATGCACTCGTGTATCGGGATGTATTGCTCGGCGAGGGGCGTAGCTATAAGACGAACAAGGAGTACCTAGCGGCTGTCTCCCAGTTTTTTAAGTGGTGCAAGTTGATGCGCTACACCACTGTTAATCCGTTCACTGATATCCCACTGGCTAAATCGTCGTGCGCTGGGACGGGTTCAGCGCGTCAGCGCTGGCAAAAACACGAATTAAAGCGCCTGTTTCAGTCCGCTGAGTTTAAAGCAAAGGATGCCGGGTTTAAGTGGGCGACGCTCTTAATGCTGTTCCACGGCCTCAGGCCTTCGGAGGCTTGTCAGTTAAGGGTTGAAGATATCTGTGAGCAAGATGGCATGACCTGTATCCGTGTCAGCTCAGAAGGGGTTGGACAGCGTGTCAAAACCGACAGTTCATACCGTCTTGTCCCGGTGCATGCCAAGATTTTGTCATGGGGATTTCAAGATTATGTGTCTGAACTGAAGCAAGCAGGCCAGACACAGATATTTTCTTACATCCCGTTAGGGGAGAACAAAGACTGGTCTCGCCAATATTGCCAACAGCTTGCGAGATTGCAGAATAAAATCGGTATGAAAGCGGGACAGCGACCGACTGCTTATTCGTTTCGGCATACCTTTGTTGATGAATTGAAACAACAAGAGGTAGATGAAAACATCGTTGCCCAGATTGTTGGCCATAAAAACCAAAAGATAACCTTAGGTCGCTATGGAAAAAAATACAAACTTAGTGTTTTAAAGAAGTATCTGGCGGTTATCAACTATGGCCCTGATTGTACTGTGTTTTTTTGACGCGCCCATATAAGAGTTTGTATAAGTGATTGTTTTTATTTGTTAAAATCTTTAAATATTAGCAGCTTAGTATGTATTTTGCCCTTTGGGGCGTGTTAGCTTGTAGCCAAATAACGATGAAAAGCGGCTTGAACCGCGGAGGTCAATCATGGCTCAATACACTTTTACAGATTATTCTGCGCAATATCTCGCAGAGCGTCAATTTGAGGTCGCCCCCTCTACTCTGAAGTCAGTGAAGTCCAAAGTGAAGAACCTGGTTAGGCATTTTGGCAAAAGGCCGATTGAGACAATAAGACAATCAGATATTAAATCTTGGAAAATCAAGGCGCACAAGAAGTTTGCCAACAAAACTATCAATGAACATTTTACTGTGCTCCGGGCTATTTTTTGCAGTGCTCAATGCGACGGTGTGATTGTTCGCAATCCGATGGACGGCCTGAGTAACTTAACGATTGAAACCGCTGAGCCTCTGCCGTTCACCAAGTCAGAGCTTACCCTTTTGGTTGCAGCGCAAACCGAATACCAAAGTGAGCAGAACTTGTGCCTGGCCAGCTGTGCAACCGGCTGGCGGATTAGCGAGGCGATTGCGCAAGATTGGGACTGCGTTGATTTTGAACGTCGCCAGATTGTTATCAATAAATGCAAAGTGCTTGGTGGTTATAAAGTACCTAAGACGGAATCGTCTCAAAGAACAATTGAGATGAATCCACATGTTATGGCCATTTTGCAGCGGCAATATCAGCTAACAGGCCATCTCAAGCCCAAACGTATAAAAGTGTTGCGGGCTGGTAATAAAACTTATAAGAGCTCGTACGTTCGTCATGTGTTTTTGAACACCAAAACGGGTAAACCGTTTATTGATTCGCGTCAGTACGCCAAAAGTTTCTTTACCCCATTTTTGAAGGCGCCGGGCATTCAGCACCGAGGGCCGAATCAGCCCCGGCACACTTTCGCCAGCCATTGCCTGACAGCGGGGATAAGTAAAGAGTGGGTCGCGCGGCAACTTGGTCACGAAGATACCACGATGGTAGATAAACATTATTCTCGTTGGCTGAAGGAGGATGCCCCTAACTATGCAGGCCAGTTTTATGAATGCATGAATGATGTCTTCGGTGCTATCGATAACCCTATGAGGGAAACCCAAAGTCAGCCCGTTGACAGGTCGTCATCCTCATTGCCAGGCTGTTCATCTGAAACTTCGCTGGGCCTGGTTGGACAGTTGTTGATAGCCCTGGAGCAAAATCCAGCCTTGGCAAGCACGCTTCAGCAGGCGCTGAACTTGTCTGGAGGTGCGCATGACTAGCCTTTTGATTTGGGCCGGAGACAGTCTCGATATGGGCCGCGCCAAAAAAGGGCGACGGATGCTTAATTAGCTTAGCTATCGTCTCACTTTCATCATGTTGCCAATTATTGGTGAAATCGTCAAATATCCAAATGTCGAACCGCCCGTGTTGCTTGAGAGCTTGATTGAACATTAGTTATTTAATGCGTACAAGTATGCGTCTTAAACTGATGGTGTTTGCCGTCGGTGTATACCGCACTTGATGGACATACTGATATTCCATCTAGCTTGATTAACACTTTATCAATGCTACGGGATCAATATGTGCGTTTGAAGGGTGAACTTAAAGCTCTGGAAAAATCGAAGAATTCAATAACGAGGCAAGTAGAACCCTGTCGCCGCTTAATGGATATAGAAGGTGTCGCAGAAACTACAGCTTCTATGCTGTATGCAACCTTGGGTGATGGTCAACAATTCAAAAATGGGCGACAAGCCTCAGCATTCGTCGGGTTAACACCCAAACAGCATAGTTCAGGTGGAAAAACCGTCATGTTGGGAATTGACAAATGTAGTGGGGTTAAAGATTTGCGCTCACCACTTTATCTTGGAGCTATGTCATATATTTGTCGGCTTCCAGACGTACCCACAACTCAAAAACAAGCGTGGCTAATCGATTTAGTTAAGCGACTTGGATTCAAAAAAGCTTGTATTGCATTGGCAAATAAAACAGTCAGAACGGCCTGAGTGATGCTACGCTACGAAACAAAATATCAACCTGTACCAGTAACATACTGAAGACGACTAGATTTTATAATTTTACGAAATGATGATGCATAAAAGATAAGACCAACCTACTGAAAACCTGACCATTCCTGAATGCTATTAAAAGCTTCACTGTTGCCCCGCAGGTTTTTACGGAACTCTTCTTTTGTCTGCAATCTAGAAGATTGGCGTCATTATAAGATCACCAAAGTCGCCGCCACCTTTTGGGTCACGCCATGTCGCAGTATCACGCTCAATCTTAATCATCGCCTGGCTCGTTTCGAATGTGTCGTAATCGACCAGATGGGTTGGTTCGTAGTAGCACTGCTGAGCCTCCTGATCGGCATCCAGCCTTTCCATGTAGTTGCGCATCAGGGCTTCGTCATGCAGGCGTTTAAGCTCCAGGCTTGTCTCATCAACGCCGAACAATGCCTTGAGGATTGCCAAGATGTTCATCATCAATTTAAGAAGATCCCGTTCTTGCCGGCTACGGCAAAACGTGAAATCAACCCATGCTTCGTTGTCGATACTGCGAACCCTGTATGGCGCGTGCTTTGTCTTCAATCGCTTGAATTGAGTTTTTGTAATCTTAACTGACATCGTGAACGAGGCTGGTCCATTGGACAGTCCAAGGATCGGGTTGTCTCGCGCTGGGTTGTAGTCAATTTTTTCCTTTGAAATTAGTTTACCCCAGGTGAATCTGGTGCTTTTCACCCTGCATCCACTGATGTAGGTGCCGCTCTCACCGACCTTATATGCAATGCCTATTGGCTTGTTATCTTTGTCAACTGACACGGAAATATGGACATCACGCTTTGCTAGTCCAACAACTAGGTCAGTGATTGTGCGGGGCTTGCCGTCCTGCTCATAGAGATTTTTAAATCGAGCCCTGATAATCGCTGCTTCATCGTTCCGGGCCGCTTTCTCACGGCTACCGTAAGCCTTGAGCTGGGCTTTGGTGTAGTTAAAGCCGAAGTTCTCATCGGGATTTTCGAGTTGGCGCAATCCGAATTTATGTTCGAAATGCCTCATAGTATCCCAGCCCTTGGCGTAGTCGTTACTGGTGCTTACCAGGGGGCCGCCGAATTCGTTTTTGACCAGACAAGCCATTATGTGCAGGTGTTCAGATCCAGTGACCTCGACAATATTTCCATCTGGATCGTGGCCGAAATACTTGCCCAATTCCTCGTCATAATGGACATGCCCGACATGTTGCCAATTGCGCATAGTGTCGCGGTGAATAGCAGCGGTCCATTTTGTGGTGTTGTTAAACCCTAAATTTTTCATATAGTTGGTCGCAAACTCGATCCACTGCGATTCGTTCAAAATTTCGCCAGGGGCGAGGCTGAGTACGTAATGTTTAAAGAGCTTGCTGCCTTTGCCTTTGTGCAGCGCCGCCTGCGCATTGAATTCAGCAACCATCTGATCCAGGTTGACATCATCACCTTGGAAAGGGGAGGGGGTGAACAGGTTTCCTCCTATATGAACCACATCACCGGGCTGGACACTGTGTTCGTGCCCGTCGCCTCTATATATATAGTGAAGAGTTTTCTCAGCGCTTGACCTTGCTTCTTTGGGGTTATGCGTCGCCATGCTGCACCTCCGCTTTGTCTTCAATGTGGCACTCGCGGCGCACACCCAGTTGAGCGATCTGGCCCATGTTGTAAATAACTTGCTGTGCTTCCTGGAGGCTGTGATAGAAGTTCGGCAGGTTATCGACGCCCTGGGCATGAACAACGTGCATGGCTTGGTTGACGTTGTTTGCAAGCCCAATGAGGGCGGCGAGCAGCTCGGAGTTTACTTTTGTTTGCTCACTGTATGAAAACTGGCCGTCGTCGATCATGGCGATATTGACGTCATGAAGAAATCTAGCGACTTGTTTGTAGCCAGCGCGTTCAGCATGTTCCTGAAAAAATTCGTACTCAACCTGAGTGCAGCTAAATTTGATCACTTTGTCGCGCTTCTGGTCGGCTGATAGGCGTGGACGGCCACCTTTATTAATGGATGTCATGATGTACTCCTTGGCGCTTTTGTGCGCTCTTCTTATTTATTGTTGTTATATTTATTTTTAATCTTATTATTGGCGCAGAACCCGGAGGGTTTGAGCACCAGGCCCGTTTTATAGTTAAAAGGAGTGAGGTACGATACGACCTTTTAAGTGTTATAAAACATTGCTGGCCTATGACTACTCCTAAAAAAGAGGTTTCCTTATTAGAAGCTGTCTATATTGATATTATCTCGCTAGAGTAAAGATTGAACAATTATTAAATGCGACTATATTAAAAAGTAATTTGCAGTCAAATTATACAGTTTGGTTTTTGGGTACTACAAAACCTAAACAAGTTCCACACACGGTATTTCTTGGGCCTCAGGCGGTACTTTCGAGGCCACGGATGACACTTTAGCGTCCATAGCTTCGCACTACTCGAGTGTGAAAGGGTGGTGAGTTCGCAGCAGGGGAGTGTGAAGGCATTTGAGCACAACCGGGCTCGCACTCAGGGTTTGTGAATTGGGTTTTGTTTGCAGTCCTGGTGTGTGATTTTGTGTTGGGCCACTGCGCGAAGGAGTAGCCAGATGGCGCGTTCGTAGCGGCTGGGGATGGGATTAATCAGTTTAGGCGAAATCTTGCATGTTACATAACTGATCTGCCCCAACAAGATTGGACAATTGCTCTAAATTGAAATTGCCCCATAGCAATTTAACATAATTACTCAGTGGCAGAGCGTGCCACTGAAATCACAGTACATTTCCTCATGACAGGTGGCTAAGGGACGGTGCTTAAAAACTCCCAGTTTCTTTCAAAATCAGCGAATCTAACCAGAGACTTTCTGATGCATGATTATGCTTCCTCGGTAAATCAGAACACAGAAAATGTATCATTGATGAACGACAGCTATTCAAGTGCTATGTCATATTGGCACAATTTGAATAAGTGATGTCGTCTTTTGATGTCTCATGGCGTAAATCGATTACCTATACTACCGTCATCAGCTAACGCAACTGGACAATAAAGCAGTTTTCCAAAGGGGTAATCATTATGTCAAACACAGCATTAATCACAGGCGCTTCTAGTGGTATCGGTCTTGAGCTAGCAAAAATTCACGCTCGTAAAAATGGTGATCTGATTCTGGTCGCACGCTCTGAAGCGAAACTTATCGCACTGAAAAATGAGCTTGAAGAAGAGTACGGTGTAAAAGTTGATGTGATAACCTCAGATTTATCACAGTCCGATGCAGCACAATCATTGTTTGAACAGACTGAAGCACTTGGCCTACAGATCGACACGCTAATCAACAATGCGGGTTTTGGTGGCCACGGTAAATTCCACGAACGTTCTCTTGTTGATGAGCAATCAATGATGCAAGTAAATATGGTGACACTGACTAACCTGACTCACCTATACCTAAAAGGCATGGTTGAGCGTAACAAGGGGAGGATCCTGAACGTATCTTCAACGGCATCATTTATGCCAGGCCCTTTACAGGCGGTATACTACGCAACCAAGTCTTACGTTACCTCATTTAGCCAAGCAGTTGCTGAAGAAGTAAAAGATAACAACGTGACAGTTACAGCGCTTTGCCCTGGCACGGTTGCTACTGGTTTTGTTGCAGCGGGTAACTTGGAAGGCGTTGACGCGTGGAAGAATGCAAAATCACCTCAGTCTGTAGCAGAGTGCGGCTATAAAGCTATGGAAACTGGAGAGTTGGTAGTATTCAACGAATCATCCCTGAAGTTTATGTTTAACTGGATTTTCCCTCTATTGCCTCGTAAATCAGTGCTTAAAATGTCACGCCAGTTTATGGAAAAGAAATAGCTTAAGTGTAAGTATTGATATGAAAAGAGCAGATAAATTTGTCATTCCACCAAATTGGAAGGTTCTATTCAAAGACCTTGGTATCAACCTGCAAGTAGTGCTCGGTTACGCTGAGTTGCCATTGGGCTTATTTGAACAGAAAAAGGTACAACTGTCGCCATCTCAATACTTTCAACTGTGGCAAGGCATAGATAAGGCTGCTCAGGTACAAGGTATCGAGCTGGCCTTGAAGCTAGCAGAAGTGATGAGTTTTGAGTCCTTTGATGTACCGATCTTTGCTGCTATTTGCAGCCCTAACCTGAATTCAGCAATTAAAAGATTACAGGAGTATAAGCCTTTAATCGGCCCTATGGAGCTTAGGTTAGATCAAACTGATGCAACGACTGAGATTGAAATTAGCTGTTACGGGTTTACCAGTGCGATACCAAGCTCATTAAGCCTGACTGAATTGGTGTTTTTTACTCAGCTTACTCGTTTAGCGACACGTCAAAGCATTAATCCAATTAAGGTGGTTTTGCCCGAGCTACCACGGAATTTGAGTGCTTATATCGATTATTTTGGTTGTGAAATTGCACAAGGTTCTGCGACGAAGGTTGTGTTCTCAAGTAAAGACGCGCGAGTACCATTTCTGACTAACAACCAAACCATGTTGAGCATATTTGACCGTGAACTACGCAAGAAGCTTGAAGCAATGGAAAGCAACCATACTACATCGAGAACAGTTTATACTCATCTAATGGACTTACTTCCGCAGGGAGAAAGCTCCATTGAGGTAGTGGCATCACAAATGGCAATGAGTAAGAGAACTCTACAACGTAAGCTATCAGCGGAAGGTAACAGCTATCAGTCGATTCTTCATAAAGTTAGAGAAGAGCTGGCTCATTACTATTTGAAAGAAACAGATCTACCTATTACTGAAGTATCGTTTTTGTTGGGCTTTCAAGAGACTAACTCGTTTATTCGTGCATACAGCTCTTGGACTGGTGTTTCACCAGGGCATGTTAGATGTTGATGTACGGTATGAGCTATTTTCATAGCTTAAATTATGAGAATAAATCGTTTTGAGGCATAAGAGCTGCAGGGGGGAGCTGGATACTGCATACTTTCTAGTAAATCCTGCATAAAGTAAATCTGATCAAGATTGAAAGCTAATTTGTCCATTCCCGTGCAACTTGGCCACCGCTAGAAAGCTGTGGTCGTTGTGTTTTGAGATACCATAAGTTATTCGAAGAGTAGATTCCGTATGAGGTGGCCAAGGCGCTTTTGTCCAATGACGTGTCAGCTCTGTATCGACTGACACGAATCTGTCGTCTCCCTAAGAACCCAGCGTGCAACTTTCACTGCACTAGGCTCAAGCCTCCACAAAGGCATCTTTTGATACCCAGCAACTTACAAAGCAGTCGGAGCAGGATCGTTCCAAGAGTTACGAGCTTGCCTTTTCGACTTTCTCCTAGCCAAGTATTCTTGGTATTGAGGGTCGAATGGGACAGCCGCACTTCGAATTTTCACATGTCTTTCAATAGGCACTTTGGCTATTTGGAATAGATTGAACTGGCAATCCATATCCATGATCTTCTGCCAACCGTGAAATTGCCATTGGCCTTTGCGGTTAATGAAGTATTTAAGGGCTACCCATGTCTTAGACTTTGTCGGATGACGCCTTACTGCCCAGTGCCATAACGCATAGAATAGTTTGTGCCCAACGTATCCGAATACTTGTTTAGCAACGCAATGACGATAATAGTTCGCCCAGCTTTCGCTTTGCCGTGTTTACCTTCTCGTGTTGCCTTTGCAATACGCACCTGAAGCTTTAATACGTGCGATTCAACGGATTTCCAGTCGATTGACTGCCATTGAGCGCTGTCAGGAGAGGCACTAATCTCTTTTGAAATCATCATTTGCGTTTCTCCTTGAATAAAGTTCTCCAAATTCTCTCGCAACGGGAGACCAGTCGGAAGTGGGTTCACTTTCGTGACCAGACACAAGCCTGTATCTGCATCGTTACAATGCAGCCTTCGCTTTTTCCAACCTCCTATACCTGCATCACTATCGGCCACAAAGGCTTTCCCTGAGGGAGTGATACAGGCTTACCGTGTTCCGTATGTCGCGCAATGTCAGTGTAGATGCCCGCTATGGTGCGGAGAGTTCAATGATCACGAAAGAGCATGGGGTAATCTCTTTCCGACTCTCGTGCCTTTTGGCCACAGCGTATTAACCACTTCCGCTGTTTCATAACATAACGCACCTTAAACGGATTCACATATGTTCATCATGCTGACTACCTAGCACTCACCCGATTGTGGTTATCAGGAGGATCGTTCTCTCACGATTCAGATCCCGATTGGCTAACAACCAATCTTCGTTACATTGTAAGGCTCGCTACTTTATTCAGAGCCCTAGGTTCATCTGGTGATACAGATGGTTCACACGTTAAGCAGTGAACAGCGCTTCATACGACTTCACGTCGCACGCCCCAAAGTCATTTAGAACTTTTGCTCATTCATATCGTGTTAACAGTGATTTGGGTTAGATTTGGTAATGTTGGTGAGGTATGCCAAATCACTCCAATCTGAGATTTGACTGCTGTTCTTATCGGTTGATTACACTCATTTGTGAGCGTTGCGAAAAAAATTTCGGTTCAGGTGCATGTGTCTTTTTTTTTGCTCGTTTTCAGAAAAAGAGTGTAAGAGAATCTAGCTTGATATTTGCGCCAAAACGCCTCAGATCAAAAGCACTATTGGCCAAATTCACCGTACCACTTCAGATTCCATTGTTGGGTAATTGAGATCAACGAGACATACCCACAAAATGTGGGCGTATAAAAATGTTTTATCTATAAAAATAAATTGCAGCATGTTTACACGAGACAACTGAATTAATTTTGCAGCTGTCTCGCTCGTGTAAACTTTATCGAGTTACAAGTTTCCAAATTTACCGTTACTATTTTTCCATTGGTCTACAGGTATGATGGTTTCTATAACATCCCAGTGCTCAGCGATTTTTCCATTTTCGACGCGAAATAGGTCATAAAATGAAGTTGGTTCTCCTGCGAACGTACCTTCGCTGATACTCAGTACAAAGTTACCTTCACCCAATACAATATGGTTTTCATCATATATCATTTCTATACCTTGTTGAGCCATCGTTTCGAGCGCTTGCCCAAGACCAGAAAGACCGTCAGCAATAGCTGTGTTGTGTTGAATGTAGTTGTCACCATCAAAGTAGTTACCAAGCTTGTCTAATTGACCATTGACTAAAATAGTGTCAACAAAGTCGGAAATGAGAGCTTTGTTTTCTTCGGTTTTGTCTAAATCTTTAAGTTCAGCTGTACCATCTAACTGCGTGTGACCGCTTGGATTCGGTAAATCTGATTTAACCGCGAGGTTATCCCAATGTTCTACAATGAGATCATTTTCAAAACGGAATAGATCGAACCCGACTTTTGGGCCGAAGAAATTGTAATCGGTGTGAGTAAATACATAGTCACCATCTTGGAAGGCACGTCTTACATCAACCTTTGCGCTGCCCTCAGGCAGTGCTTGAAGTACCGCACCAAACCCAGCAAGGCCATCACCCACAGCTAGGTTATGTTGAATGTATTGGTCTGGATTTACATAGCTAGTCGCTTCCTTGTTGCCTGTTTCTATGCTGTTCAGGAGGGCCACAGCTTTTTCCTTATAACTGTTTTCAATTGGTATGAGACTAGAGTTGCAAGCTGTTATTGAAAACAATGTTACGGCTAGTGTGATAGCGATATTTTTCTTCATGGGGTTTTCTCTAGTTATTCTGTCTGGCTTTAGAATAACCACGCATATCTTGCCCAGATAGGTCATTACCTGCTAAAAAATGGTAAATATCTAACCGCTGAAACACTCTTTGAACTGAAGGGTGTAAGAAGGGGCTGTTATTTGAAGTTTTTGAAGAAATTGGTTATTTCCTCGAAGCCAAGTTCATAAGCTAATTGCTGCACCTATCAGTTTTCGCCCCCATGCATGTTACAGCGGTATCCCATGAGAAATAACCGCAAATGAACTTCCAGAACTTATTCTAATTTGAGTACGTACTGCAATACCTCTAAGCCCCCTTCGGTTCGCTATTGACCATTTTTGGTCTCGCTCTGACCATGAAATGAATCTTTTTGCCTATTAATATTACAGTCAGAGAAACAAGGCAGGGAATGACTCAAACGAATCACATCGCTTCGATCTTCCTCCCCCGTTTATTAAAGATCATCTAGCAAAGCTGAAAGGAGCTTTTTATGGACAAAAAACACATTGCTGTTATTGGTGCGACAGGTCAAATAGGTACACCTCTAAGTAAAGGGTTACTCTTGTTAGGGCATGATGTCACCATTATCACTCGTGCGCGTAGCGCGAAAAATGACACTAAATTGGCGGAGTTTGAAAAGCAGGGCGCGAAGATCGTTGAGTGTGCAGATATGCATGATGTGGATTCAATGGCAAACATTCTTCAAGGGATTGATACCCTGGTAGCAAGTGTTCCTGGCTCTAAAGAAATCATCCAGAAATCCGAACCTATTTGGCTAGAAGCGGCTGTAAAAGCAGGTGTTGAGCGATTTGTACCTACCGAGTTTGGTTCTCACACTCAAGCGATTGAAATGGGGGATGGTGAAATCTTTGACCAAAAAAAACGCTTCCATGATTTGCTCATGAACTCGGGTATTGGTTGGACGCTTTATTATAATGGTGGCATTTTTGACTATTTCCTGCCTAACTTAAGGTTTTTCCGCAAGATCACCACATTTGGTAATCTTGAGTTGCCTATTCATACTCACGATATTGAAGATATTGGTTACATCGCAGCAATGGTAGTGACCGATGAACGCACTTTAAATAAATGTGTTCAGGTTGATTACAACGTCTTGACTCAAAACGAGATGTTGGCGCAGATCAAGCAAAATTGGCCCGATTATCCCTTTGAGTATGAGCACTTCTCTTCAGAATACATCACAGAAATGAAAGAGAACGCGGGTGATGAGATCACATCTAAGAAAGGGGCTGAAACCGACAAAGAGCGTTGGGGCATCAACTATGTTAATTATGTAATTGGTAAGCTTGCTGCATTTACCGACCTAACCCTACGAGCCAGTGAGCTATACCCCGCCTATGTGTGTAAACGCCCAGAAGAAGCATTGAGCGATGCAAAATTTGTCTTCGAGGATTAATCGGCCAACGTGGTAAAGCGCAAAAGAGATAACCTTCTGGATATCTCTTTTTATTTGTGATGAAAGAGGTGTAGCTTTCAAGGTTCGGTATTGACCATTTTATGCTAGAGATTGACCGTGTATGTCATGCGCTCGATGATTAAGATGCCAAGCATAACTGACTCAATATACACAGATCATATTATGGATTCTTGGTTAACCCTATTACCTCCATGTTTATCAATATTGCTCGCCATGGCCACAAGGCAAGTCTATGTGGCAATTTTTGCTGGCATCATGACAGGCTCTATCCTGCTATCCCAGAATGTCTTACTTGGTATGGCAAAAAGTTTCAATGCGGTAGCAGATACTTTTCAATCATCAAGCTCAGTGAAAAGCCTGATATTTATCTTGATGATTGGAGCAATTATCAATGTGATGAAGCAATCTGGCGGTATTGATGCGCTTATTTATCACCTAGCGTACAAACGAAATATTGTGAAATCGAAAGTGAGTGCGCAGCTTATCACCTTTGCCTTTGGCTTTTTGATGTGCTTAGAAGGGATTGGCTCAATGATGCTTGTCGGCCTTGTTGGTCGTCCGTTGTTTAATCAGTATGATATTTCACGCGAGAAGCTAGCATTTGTGGCCAATTGTACGGGTGCGCCTTTAGCGTGGTTGATGCCTTTCAGTGGGGCTGGTATTTTTCTTGCCAGCTTAATCGCGGCTCAGGTGGAAAATGGCACTTTAGCCGAACAACCAATGAACTATGTATTTGCCGCTTTGCCATATCAAATTTACACGATTGCCATATTGGCTTTAGTACCGCTGTTGGCGTTGAAGATGCATGATTTTGTAACTGAAAATACGTCCGAGGCTAATCATGTTAATGTTGTGCACTCATTTGATAGCCAGCCACAAACCGGCGTATTTGCTATTTTACTGCCTATTGTCATCTTGTTGGCTTCTATCCTTGCTATCACTTACACAACGGGCGACGGTGACATCCTCGCCGGAGACATCAGTTCGGCAATCTATTGGAGTGGCTTTATCTCGCTGATCGGCTCGGGGATCTACTTTCGTGTCTGCCAAATTAAAATTAACCAATATGTGGAATGGTGCGTACAAGGGATGAAAAACATGCTGCCAGCAGTCATTATTCTGACTTTGGCCTTTTCATTAAGCGGTATCACTGGACAGCTTGGAACAGGGAAGTACCTGGCGAGTTTTGTATCAAGCGAGGTTCCTGTATGGCTTGTACCTGCATCTATTTTTATAATTTGTGTGCTGATTTCATTTTCTACAGGTAGCTCTGGCGCAACAGTCAGTATTATGACTCCAATTATTATTCCTCTCGCTGTTGGTGTCGGTGTATCTGTGCCGCTTGCTATTGCCACTGTGATTTCTGGAGCGGTATTCGGTGATCAAAGCTCGCCAATATCCGACTCGGTTATTGTGGCGTCAACAGCGGCAGATTGCCCACCAGAAAAGCACTTTGCTACTCAATTGCCTTATACTTTGGCTGTGGCTTTACTGTCACTCGCGTTTTATCTTGTGATTGGCTTTAACGCTTAAAATATTAAATGAGATAATCATAGTACGATTTCTTATGAAGGCTTTTACAGGGGTAGAGCATTTAAAGGATATACTCTAGGCTCCGGTCTAATCAGGTAGTTATTGAATGAGTGCTTACGATATGAATATTCCTGAAGTTGGCTTTAACCATGCTAAAACAGCCAATCATGAAATTGAGATTATTGATTTAGAAAAACTATATCAACGCAAAGATACTCTCCCCCATAATCCCAGCCTGCCACATCGGGTCAACTTCAATCACATTATTCACGTTGAGGAAGGAGAAGGCTCTCATTTAATTGACTTTGTGAACTACCCTTACGAATCGGGGGCATTTATCTTTATTCAAAAAAACCAAGTGCATGCGTTTGATTTTAGCCATAAACCGAAAGGGAAAGTACTGATCTTTACTCAAGCATTTATCAATCAAGCGCTTGCGAACATGAGACTGCCAGAGTTTACCCCTACTCACCTAGAGTACGCCTATCAGCCCGTTTTTACTCCAGATCCAGATACCATGAGCAGTAGCGAAAAACTACTGGCTGAAATCAGCAAAGAGCTTCTGCATCAGGAATCCAACCCTTTAATTGTCATGTTTCTGTTTTCTTCACTGTCGCTGATGTTGCGTCGAGTGATGCCAGATAATCACCATGATAAATTAAACAAAGATCAGCTAAACAAGTTCAATGACTTTGTTGAACTGCTTGACACAAACTTCCACCGTACCCGAGATGCGACCTATTACGCGGATCAGCTGCACACTACCTATAAAACCTTAAATCAGGTCTGCAAATTAGCGACCAACCAAACCGCCAAACAAATCATAGATGCCTACACTATTTTAGAAGCTAAAAGACGGCTTGTTTTGGATGGTATGCCAACTCAACAGCTTGCTTATGAATTTGGCTTTGAGGATGCCAGTAATTTTGTAAAGTATTTTAAAAAGCACACCTTGATCACCCCATCACGTTTTCAGAAACAGTTTGAAGGTTCGTAATTGACCATTATTCCGCCTGTACTGACCATGTGAGCTTTGCCTTTTTTCATTACTATTTCTTTATTCCAACAAGAGGTAAGAATCATGAAAAAAGGTATATCAGCCGTTTTAGCCACGACAGTTTTAGTGTGCGCGGCATGCACAAGTCAGATTTCAGCTGAGGAAAATACAATGAGCCTATCTAACAAAGACAAAGCGGTTGCCCTTCTTAACAGTATTGAAACTGGCGATAAGGAAGCGATTAGCTATGTAAATCCAGACCAATACATTCAACATAATCTAGCTGTGGGTGATGGCCTTGCTGGGTTTGGTGCGGTACTTCAAGCACTTCCTGAGGGTAGCGCAAAGGTTGATGTAAAACGTGCCTTTCAAGATGGTGACTACGTATTTACACACACCGATTACAATTTTTTCGGCCCTAAAGTTGGTTTTGATGTATTCCGTTTTGAGAACGGTCTAATCGTAGAGCACTGGGATAACCTTGCTGAAAAAGTTGGCCCCAACCCAAGTAGTCGTACTCAGTTAGATGGCCCAACAAAGGTGAGCGATTTAGACAAGACAGAGGAAAACAAAGTACTCGTTGCTGACTTTGTCGATACTATTCTTGTTAAAGGTGACTTCGAGCAACTTGGTCGTTTTATTGATGACGGTGACGCTAACTATCTTCAACACAATACAAACATTGCTGATGGCCTCTCGGGTTTAGGCAAAGCGCTGGAAGAGATGGCGAAACAAGGCATTAAAATGGTTTATACCCAAAACCATATCGTATTGGGCGAAGGTAACTTTGTACTGAGTATCAGTGAAGGTAGCTTTGCTGGCGAACATGTTTCTTTCTATGACCTATTCCGCATTGAAAACAGCAAGATTGTAGAGCACTGGGACACTATCGAGCCAATTCCAGCGAAAGATGCATGGAAAAACAACAACGGTAAATTTGGTTTCTAAGCTAAATCAATCTTCCGGTAAACCGTGGCAGCCATATCGCCACGGTTTTCTTTTCTGTTAAATCATACTCTCTTCTCTCTCATTGCTTCTATTACTAGGAGATCTTATGAATATTCATCAATATCAAAATGAAATTGCGTTGCTTGAGCCTTATACATGTCAGGCAATTGTACTAAGTTCAGTCGAAAAAGAAGATATTATCGATCTACTTTTGGCTGAACTTGAATCTGTTATTCGTCAGTTTGGTGCGGTTCAGACAAATGGATATCCGCAGAAAAGGGAACTTTTGCGTGCGGCACTTAATACATTAGCGCCGTACTCTTTATCTGAAAAAGGAACTCATAACTTAAACCTGCTACTGCAAGCAGAACTGAGCGAAAGTGAGCTTGTTGCTGTTGAACAGCTAGCTCAGCAGCCTTTTTTTACCATTAACAATACTAAAGTGGTGCTTTGGCTGGGGGATATTACAAGCTTAAAAATAGATGCAATAGTGAATGCTGCCAACAGCCAATTGTTAGGCTGCTTTCAGCCGCTGCATGAATGTATAGATAATGCTATTCATTCTAAAGCAGGTGTTCAGGTTAGAGATGATTGCCATACCATTATGCAAAAACAAAATATGCTGGAAGGAACAGGTTGCGCAAAGGTCACGCGAGCTTACAACTTGCCTTCTAAGTTTGTTATCCACACGGTTGGGCCTATTGTGCAAGGAGAACTCACCAAGGCTCATCGTAAGGGGTTGGCTACTAGTTATCAAAGTTGTTTGGAAGTATGCGCACAGATTGAGCCGATTCGAAGTATCGCCTTTTGTTCAATTTCAACTGGGGTATTTGGTTATCCGATAGAAGAGGCTGCGGATACTGCTGTTACTACCGTTTGTGAGTGGCTGAAAAACAATCAGAATCAGCTCGATTATGTCGTGTTTAATGTTTTTTCTGACAGAGACCACCATTGCTACCAACTTTTTATTGAAGAGATGCTATGTCGAATTTAATGCAATCATCCGTAGTCAAACCGTGTGCTGAACTCATTCAATCTGCTGACGCAGTACTGATAGGTGCAGGTGCAGGTTTAACCGCTGCGGCAGGCATCAATTATACCGATACTAAGAAGTTTGCTGACATTTTCCCCGGCTGGGTGAAAAAAGGGTTCACCATGCAGTATCAGCTTATGGGCTACCCCTACTGGACTCAGGTTGAGCAGTGGGGGTATTACGCTGTCCACTTGGACTACGTGTACTTCCAACAAAAGAACAATGCTTTGTACCAGCAGTTAAGGCAGCTGATTGGAGATAAAGACTATTTTGTTATGACCTCTAATGTAGACCAGATGTTTCATAAAAATGGGTTTGATAGATCGCGGATCTACAGCCCGCAGGGCAGCTATGGCAAGATCCAATGTACGAAACCGTGCACTCATGAGGTGTGGGACATAGAACCATATTTTCAGAAAATGCAGCAGGCACTTGATCCCGCAGACCAAGTTTTAACGAAAGAAGATGCCGTTCCATGTTGTCCTAATTGTGGTGGTACTATGTTTATCAATGCTCGTATCGATGGCTCTTTTATTGAGGCACCGTATAAAGATGAGTATCAGCGACTGATGAAATGGTTGGAAAAAAACAGCAAGAATAAGATCGTATTACTTGAAACAGGCGCAGGTTATAACACACCGACAGTCATCCGTATGCCGATGGAGAATTTAGCCTCAGTGTTACCTAGTTCGACATTAATCCGAGTCAATATGGAACATGCGGAAGTATCTAAAGAGATTGAACATAAAAGTATCTCTATACAGGGTGATATTAAGTCGTTTATTGAAGGGGTAAGCGTACTATAAGCATTAGCAAGTTCATCTCCGTAACGATTTTCAACTAACCGTTAATGCAGCAGAAATAAGTCTGTTGCAGAGTTCAATACTGATCCCAATAAGGAGGGGAGCCAAAGTAGTCACTGATGAAATCAATAAAGCAACGCACTTTGCTTGCTAAATGATGCCGGTGAGCATAAACAACATAAAGCCCTAAAGGGGCGGGTTCATACTCTTCTAGAATAGTCGTTAACTTTCCTTTAGATATAGGTTTGCCTGTGATAAACGTTGGTTGAATGGTGATACCTCCACCTTGAACTGCGGCATTAACTAAAACATCACCATTATTTGCGACAAAGTGACTTTTAAACTTAATTTCAGATGCTTTTAGATTGAACTGGGAAAAGCTAGTACTGCTATCAGTATAGCTATAGCGCAAGAAACAATGATCAGTTAAATCTCTTGGGTTATTTGGTGTTCCATTGGATTTTAGATAATCAGGAGAGGCGCAGATGACTAAGCGGATTGGTGCGATTTTTTTCGCAATCAAAGATGAACTTTTCAATTCTCCGATACGTAGCGCGATGTCAATGCCATCTTCAACAATATCTACTTTTCTATCCGTTAACTGTAAGTCCACTTCGACTAGAGGGCATTGCTTTTGAAAATCAACTAATGCTTTTGACAAATGATGCATCCCAAATGACATGGGAGCGCTGATCCTTAGTGTCCCTGAAGCCTGTTGGTGCAGAGCCCCAAGCGAGTTTTCCATCTCTTCTATATCAATAAGCACTTGTTGGCATCGTTCAAAATAAGCGAGGCCTGCTTCTGTCGTACTGACTCGACGTGTAGTGCGATTAAGTAGTCGCGTTTGTAAGTGGCTCTCTAACTGCGAGACGTACTTACTCACTAGTTGTGGTGAAAGTTTAAGTCTTTCTGCCGCCTTAGAAAAAGAACCTTCTTGCACCACCGCCGCGAAGGCTTGCATAGCATCGATCTTATCCATGATTAACAATGTACTGTTGATAGTGATTCAATAAATATAGCATTTATTATGTTTTTAATGATAGTTAAATTATACCTGTACAACGAGCTGGGTTAGCCTAATCACCTTTAGGTAACTAGTATAAAGCTAACTTGGTTGAGCTTATTTACTATCACTTAAATAGAAGAAGTATTAATTATGCGTTATTTCAAAAGATTATCTTTAGTATTGCTAACTATGATGGCTACACTTTCTACCGCTTTTGCATCAGACACAGCAGTCATTGAAATTGTCACACTAACACTGAAAGAGGGTGTCTCATATACTGAGTTTGCTCCAATTGATAAAGCGGTTGAAGACCAACATGTTGCTAAACAGCCAGGATTTATATCACGCGAATCAGCCGCTGGGGAGAATGGAGAGTGGCTTGTAATTGTACACTGGGAATCTGCGAAGGATGCTGATGCTTCTATGGCTTCATTTATGAGTGCCTCAGCAGCTCAAAAATTTGTCGATAATATTGACGGTTCCACTATGGTTATGAAGCGTTATTCTAAGGCGTTTAAATAACCTCCAAATAAGCATCCCTGCCTTTCTTGCCCTACACGCTTTGATAGCTGTAGGGCTTTTTGCTTTGTTAAAGCTTATTCAGCTAAAAAATTAGTGTTTATCGAAACAGGACAACCGCAAATACGCCCATGTATGCTTGAACCGCAGCATCCCTATGCGACCAGCTCACTGAATTCCACCCAGATCGAAGCGTAACTTTTACTGATTTGTATTTCGCACTCTACAATTAACAACAATTTGTTGATAGTTATTCAATGATTCTACCATTTATCTTCTTATGGTTGTTAATTATATTATGAATATGCAAAGCAAACGGGTAATGCATAACTTCAACAAATTAACTGAAATAGGAGAATGATGATGAATTCTAAAATTATTAAATCTGTATTAAACACAACAACGAGTATTGCACCACTAACAATTCGCATTCCTTTAGGGATTGTTTTAGCCGCTCATGGTGCTCAAAAGCTGTTCGGATGGTTTGGTGGCTACGGTCTAGAGGGAACAGGTCAATGGATGGCAAGTATTGGTTTTGAGCCGGGTATGCTAATGGCCTTCTTGGCAGGCAGTGGAGAGTTTTTTGGCGGTATTGCGCTAATGTTCGGATTGTTAACACGTCCAGCAGCAATCGTGACTGGCTTTACCATGCTTATAGCAATGACAGTACATTGGGGGAATGGTCTTTTTCTTGCCAACAATGGTTATGAATTTGCACTAATACTACTTTTCGCATCTGTTTCTTTGGCAATTCAAGGCGGAGGTCGTTATTCACTGGATAATCTAGTTAACTCTTGGTTACAAAGCCGTTCTTACAATGGTACTGATACAGCCGCTTAATTATTTTCTTGAACTTACTTTAAATCAGCGAAATCTGGAACGGGATGAGTATCTGATCCCACCCAGATCGAACCGTTACTTTTACAGATGATATAAGGATGATGAACATGTTAGTAAATGGTGTGTGGACTGAAAACTGGCAACCTGTCCAAGCAAAAGATAAAGATGGTAGATTTATTCGACAAACTTCTAGCTTCAGAAACTGGATCACTAAAGATGGTCAACCGGGCCCAACAGGTACTGGTGGTTTTAAAGCGGAAAAAGATCGCTATCATTTGTATGTCGCTTATATCTGCCCATGGGCATCACGTACGCTAATGGTAAGAGAGCTTAAACGGCTAACCAACTATATCACCATCAGTGTTGTTAACCCTGTTCTAACTGATCAAAGTTGGCAGTTTGGCGGTCACCCCGGCTCAGATCTTGATACTCTTAATGGGCATCAATATCTACATGAACTATATACAGCGGCAGACTCAACCTTTACAGGACGCGCAACAGTCCCTGTTCTTTGGGATAAAGTGAATAAGGTTGTGGTTAACAATGAATCGGCAGACATCATTCGCATGTTAAATACTGCCTTCGATGATTTAACTGGATCAACGTTGGATCTGTACCCCGATGAGTTTGCAACAGATATCGATGCTTTAAATAAGCGAGTTTATGAAAATCTCAATAACGGTGTGTATCAAGCGGGTTTTGCAAGTTCACAGTTAGCCTATGAAGAGGCTTACCATAAAGTATTTAACATGCTGGATGAACTTGAAAATCGTTTAGAAGGTGATCACAAATTTTTATTGGGTGACACAATTTCTGAAAGTGATATCAGACTGTTCGTTACCTTGGTTCGTTTTGATGTGGCCTATCATGGCTTATTTAAGTGTAACCGTAATACGTTAGCCAGTATGCCGAACCTTACTCGCTACGTTAAGCGTATTCTGTCGATTAAGGGTATAGAGAGAACCGTTAACCTTGATCACATCAAACACGGTTATTACTCAATCAAAGCTTTAAACCCAACGGGTATCGTACCAGTAGGGCCAGAGGTATAAGTTTTATGACGATTCAATCGAATTCAACACTGTTTCCGGCACTCTTCATTTCACACGGTTCTCCGATGATGGCAATAGAGGAGAGTGCCACAAAGACATTTTTAAATAATCTTGGGAATACTCTTCCCACACCAAAAGCAATTGTTGTGTTTTCAGCGCATTTTGATGTAAACGATAATGTTGTAGTCACTAGCGGAGAGAATCCAGCGACAATCCATGACTACTATGGTTTTCCTGAAGCGCTATACGCTCTTAATTACTCGGCACCAGGTGCGCCTAAGCTGGCGCAAAAGGTTGTTGGCTTGTTGAGTGAAGGCGGAATCAAATCGCGGTTAGATGCTAATCGAGGTTGGGATCATGGCGTCTGGATACCGATGAAATTGATTTTCTCGAAAGCTAATATTCCCATCGTGCAAATTTCTATCAATAGTCAGCTCGGGCCTGAAGCGCACTATCGTTTAGGTCAATGTCTGAGAGTTTTACGCGAGCAGGATGTATTGATCGTAGGCTCTGGGGGGATAAGTCATAACTTGCGAGAGCTGTTTACGAATAGACCAGATCCTGATAGAGCTAAGAAAGTAGAATTATTTACTCGATGGGTTTGCAAAACTCTACATATTGGCGATATCAAAAGCCTTTTTAACTATTTAGATGACGCGCCATATGCCCTGTTTAATCACCCGACACCGGAGCACCTTTTGCCTCTTTTTTGCATCTTGGGAAGCTGTACTGATAGTGAATCTATTAAGCGCATCCATCAAAGCGTTGAATCTGAGGTATTGGCATTAGATGCATACTTGTCAGACTAAGTACGCATATTAATGGCCTAATAATTTCTCGCCTTGTTAGTGCTGTAGCTCAATTTATCAAAGCACACAGTATATGAAGTATTGAACCTAAAGCGCCCAAGAACCCACAATAAAAAACTGTGCTAATCACCTTCGATGAGTCCGTCACTCTAACAAACAAGAATAGGTGTCGCGAAGCCGACACCTTTATTCGGAGTTGACATGCAAGTGAGGGTGCAGGTTCCTTTGTCGGCTGTGGGTATGCAGCACGATGGTAAAACCCAGCTCTCCTTTATGTTGCCTTTGGGCGAAGTCTTTCAGTACCCCGGAGGCCACAGAGAACATCGCCTGATAAAGTGCTTTGGGATGAGAGCGAGCCAGTACTCTTAACTCATAGGGTAAAGTGAAGGTGACCATATAGTAGTGTACAGGCAGCAGCTTCTGTTTCTGGCGCTCCAGCCAGTCGGAGGTGGTGCGGTGCAGGCACTGGGGGCAGTGCCGATGACCGCAAGACAACGGTAGTCGGTCATGATGCTGGCAGTGAGAGCAGAACCATTGGGAGCGACCTTGTTGCTCAGTTTTGCATCGTAACATTGCCGCGATGGCTCGGCGAACATCGCTGCTGATTTGAGCGTCGTAATGACGCTCAAGCTCATCACTATACTGGCGAAGTAATTCGATAAACACGCTCATAGTGTTCCCTCCCAGTTTAACAACAAGCGGTCAGCTAAGTGGTTCAGTGCGTTGGCAGCATCATGCTGTTTTAATTGAGTAAGCTGGGTGTAACGAGCGGTGGTATTAAGGCTGGCATGCCCAAGCAGGATCTGTAATGAACGGAGGTCGAGACCTTGTTCAAGTAAGTGGGTAGCAAAGCAGTGCCGTAAGGAGTGTGGTGTGATTCGCTTATAGATCCCGCATTCTCTAAGGATCTGCTTCAGAGCTTTTTGTGCGCCCTGATCATCCATCGGTGAGTCACAACACTTTCCCTTGCTGGGGAAAATGAGTTCAGGATGGCGATGAGTACACCAGTATAAACGAAGTGCATTAAGCGTTCGCTGAGGCAAGGGTACCAGGCGGTCTTTGCCACCTTTGGCATGACGGATATGAACTTGCATCGTCTGACTGTCGATGTCATGGATAGTCAGTTGAAGCCCTTCATTAATCCGAAGTCCCATAGTGTAAAGGATGAGGAACAATACGCGATAACGCGGCTCGCGGGTTTGATTAATCACTTTAGCCACTTGCTCTGGCGAGATGATATTGGGTAGGCGCTTCACTTTCGGTGGTTTGATAATGCCTATCCATTCCCATTGTTTATGCAGGGTATGTTTATAGAAAAACTGAAGACCGCAGCGGTCAAGTTTAATGGTGCTCCAGGAAACTGTGCCGATAAGTTGGCTGAAGTAATGTCGTAAATCATCGATGGTCAGGGTATCTGGGCAACGGTCAAAGAACTTGGTGATTCGTCGCACGGCTAACGAGTATGCGGATATGGTTTTGGGACGTTTACCTTGCAGCTTAAGGTGGGTGAGATGTTGCTGATATAACTCGTCAAATCGTTGTTGTTCTGAGGCTTTCATGATCTACTCTCCGGTAAATCACCATCGGAATGATGGTGTTACTAAAGAGTATGGTTATTCTGACATGCTCAGTGCTCTGCCGCGCAGCGGCTTCGTTCAGCAAGCTTCTGTCCAGAAATGAGGTAGCTTACATTGACTTGGTATTGACTTGGTATGTAATTTTAACTAGAGTCAATTGCATATCACAATTGTTTAAATCTGCTTGCGCCATGTTTGGTTACGCATTGATTTAAAACGGTTTATTTTGATTTTATATCGCGAGGGCAGGGTTCAAATCCCTATCTCTCCGCCAAATTCAAAAAAGCCAGCTTAATTGCTGGCTTTTTTACATTTGTCGCTTGGGAAAACCACGGTTCAGCCGAGCAAAGCGAGACAACGTTGCTAGCCGAAGGCGTTTTATAGCAACGACCCGAAGGGCGAAGTAAATCCTCTCATACCCAAAGCGCTCCGTCACATTCTAAAGCTTCAGCAGAAATGGTGGGGCTTTTTTGTGTCTGATATTTGGTGAAAGTAACCACTTACAGACATCATCACTAATTTATTTATTCATTCGTACAAAAATTCCGTGGTAACCAACATGTGTCCCTGGAATTAACCCGATATACTTGAAATACTTTTTTGCTAAATCGATGACCAGAGCACTATTGTTATTCATATACGGATCCCTTTAGTTGAAATTAACCGTAGCCACCGGTTGTTCAACAATCTGCTAGAGGTAACTATGAAGAAACAGCTAAAAGTAGTCGTAACGGGTGGCCCCGGTGGCGGAAAGACCACGGCACTCGATCTTTTCCGGCGAGAGCTTTGCGATCAACTAGCGATTGTTCCAGAGGCTGCAACTGTTCTCTTCTCTGGTGGTATAACTCGCTCGAGCAATGAACCAGTACTTAAAAATGTTCAAAAAGCCATTTTTTCTCTTCAGCAAAATTTAGAGGACATCCAAAAAAACAAGTATCCCAATAGGCTTCTTGTCTGTGATCGAGGAACATTAGACGGTCTGGCTTACTGGCCGGGAACGGAAGAGAATTTTTTTCAGGAGGTAAACTCTAACTTTGAAAATGAAATCGTTCGCTACGATGCGGTCATTTTTTTTGAATCTGCTGCCGCAAGCGGGCATGATATCTCCAGTAACAATCCAGTCAGAAATGAAACGTCAAAACAAGCTGCTGAACTGGATCAAAAGTTACAGGACATTTGGTCGAGGCATCCCCATTATTACTTTGTTGGTAGCTCGGAATCATTTGTAAGGAAAATCATGTTCGGAATCATGACCATCGAGAATGTTATCAACAGACACAATAAAGAGAACGGAAATTAAAACGAGTGGCTCCTGTCCCTTCATGTTAATGCCCATAATGTTTTAAACATTATGGGCAATTTGGTATCAGGTTCGAATTAATTAATCAGTTAATTGCTAAATTAAACAACGAAAGTTGATACTTTAGCATTGAGCTGTGCGGCTTGATTACTTAGCGCCTGTGCCTGTTGGCGAGCAACCTGTGCATCATCGGCAAGCTGATCCGTCACATCTTTAATCGATGTTGTATTCTGAGTGATTTCATCCGTCACTTGGGTTTGTTCTTCTGCTGCAGTCGCAATCTGGGTTGCCATATCACTGATTAATGCGACGGAATTATTGATCTGTTCAAGCGCTGCCGTTGCCTGATCTGCATCTTCAACCGAACACTGGGCCAATTTAGAACTGGTTCCCATCAAGCCAACCGCCTTAGATGTTGTCTGCTGCAAGGTTGCAATCATGCCCTGAATTTCTTCCGTTGAAGTGTGGGTGCGTTGTGACAATACACGCACTTCATCAGCAACGACCGCAAAACCTCGACCTTGTTCACCCGCTCGAGCCGCTTCAATTGCTGCATTTAAGGCCAATAAATTTGTCTGCTCAGCAATACCCTGAATCGTCGACAATATACTATTGATCCCCTGTGCATGTTCGTTCAACTCGCTGATAACGTCCGTCGCCTGATTCACTTCTTCAGCAAGGTTATTAATCGAGGCCCGGCTCTGTATGACCAGCTCACGACCGCTATTGGTGTGAGCCGTTGAATCTTGTGCGACACGGGCCGTTTGCTCTGCGTGAGAGGCAATCTCTTGCGTTGCTGAAGCCATTTCAGTTACGGCAGTCGCAACCATGCTAATTTCATCCTGCTGACGGTTTAACTCTTCAGCAGACTTGTTTGCAAGGCTCTCGCTGGCTTCGGATGCCTGACTTAGCTCTGCACCTTGGGTACGAACATGGCCGATTAAGACCTGTAAGCTTGCAACAAACTGATTGAAGTTACGCGCTAGATCACCGACTTCATCATTTGAATCAAGCGTGATACGTTGGGTTAAATCACCGCCGCCCTTAGCAATAACCGACAGCGCATTGGACACTTGCTGTAATGGCTTAAACAGATAAGCACATAGCATGTTGAACAGAAACACGCAGATAACGACAACCAATAGCGTTATCAACATCTGCTCATACAAGGTAGTGTATAGCGGAGCAACAACAGAGTTGTAATTAACAACGATCACTGTATTTAGGTCAGTGCCATGAATGGGAGAAACAAAGACATACCTGTCTTGACCGGTAATACGTATTTTTTCAACATAACCCTCACGGGCAATGCGTTTGAGCAGAGAATCTGTTAATTCTTGGTCTTTAACCGTTACGGGCTTGTTTAATAATGAGGTATCGGCGTCAGCGAAAATATTACCTTCGTCATTTGCAATGAACATATAGCCTTCACCAGGCAGCAGTACGTCATCAAGCTGTTTAATGATACTAGACATTTCGACATCGGCACCTAAAACGGCTTGCTGACCAAAAATAGTGATAGCCTTGGCCATAGAAACCACGCTGGCCCCTGTGGCAGCCGCGACAGTTGGGTTCTCGACGGTTACTGTACCGTTTAGCGTGATTGCATGTTGATACCAGCCCCACTCTCGGGGATCATCATTACCCGCGGGTAAAATAACTTTATTAGCATTCTCCTGAGTACCATCAGGAAAAGCTAAGAAAACATTATCAAAACCTGCTGAATCACGAACTTGGTGAAGGTGTTGAGGAAGCGTTTTTCTTGCAATAGTGGCTGGCATTGCTGACAGGGCAGCGCCCTTTGCATCCATCCAGTCAGCCACATAGTAATTATAAGCGGAAGCGGCGCTCTTAAGCCGTTCGTTAATATCGTCGTCTAAGCGACCGAGGGAGGAAAAGAAGGAAAGCACGGTGACGACAAGGGCACCGATAATTATGGCAGCACTAGCCGACAGCGCCAACTTTTGCCTGAGAGTCATGTTAAACATCATTATCCCTATGTTATATAAAGTAAAAATAGCATTTAGCCGCTATTATTTTGGAGCATGAATAAAATCGGGGTAATTATACATATTTAAGATTCAAAAACCTCTCGAATTCGCACCATGAATCCGCTGTGGGGATATGATCAGCTGGCTTTATTCGGTTGGCACTTTTTTATGTCAGTGATGAATGGTAGAAGTATTGAATATGCCATCACGGAATTGATCGGTGTATGTCCGGAATCCAGTTTTGACCTGTGCTTTTTAGAGTCCGCATAAGTTTGTTTCTCTCCTTGCGGGGGATGATGTTTGGTGATGGAATTTAACAATGTGCAATATACGGTAAAGGCGGTAGATATCGGTAAATCGACCACAAAATACACCTTATTGTACATGCCAGTGGGGCAGTCCAGCACTTACGCTACATTTTAATATACTTACTGAATAAGTTTTGGCCAATATTGCCGAATCACTTGGAGTATCAGCATAAGGTGTAGAGATGATCCCTGCCATTAATAATGATGATGCAATCATAGATGCATAAAATAATTTTACTGTTTTCTTATGGTGACCCCCCGTCTTTTTTGAGCGATGTTATATTTTGGCTTCAAACGTTTTTGTTTTATGATTTGTATTTGGCAACCGTCATGCCATGAAATGCCGGAAACCGAAATAATTTGTCATTCAGAGTATTAAACTAATAAATCAATAAATTCATGAAAGGTTACTCTGGAATGAGTGGTTCAGAGGGATATTAAAAATATCTTTATTATATTGTGGTTAACCGTCATACCATGACAGTGCATATCTGCACCATTTTAGATATTAATAGTTAATATCTGATGCACCAACCTACAGCAATGAAAGTTCAAAACAGTGAGTAATATTCAAATAGCGCGAAAGCTCGTCACCCCTAACGTTACAGAAACCTAAAATAGTATTTCATATACGTGATCTAAAGAACGGTTGATGTATTAATTCCACTTGGTTATTATTTTATGGTTTTAAGCAATTTTAAGAAGGAATTTAAAGTGATCAAGAAACGATTTTTCAAAACTAAAGATGAAGTAGAAGTGACATTTGAATGGCCTAAGGGCGATATCAAGAATATAGCTCTTGCTGCTGATTTTAATCAGTGGGAAGCAACACCAATGAAGCTAAATAAAAAAACAAAAACCTATAACGTTAAAGTTAGGCTACCCAAAAATCAGAGTTATCAATTTCGTTATCTTATAAATGAAAGTCTGTGGGAGAATGATCCAAAAGCAGATGGCTATATCAAAAATAACTACGGTGACGATAATAGTATATTATCAACATCAGTAACGGTATAGAATGCCCCAAAGATCCGCCAGAAGCCTGCCTCTTGATCACAAGGTGTGATCAAGAGGCTTCATTAATTGGTGATCTTCAAAGATGGTTTGCCGTTTTACATGACCACCTAACGCGACAGATTCATCTCTCTTCCCCTTGCATTACTGTCATCTCCGTCGTTTCAGCCATACATTATGGGGCTAAGTTTTCGCCAAATGCAGATAATTGTGCTAGAAAAAATATAATATACCCAAGTGACCTCAATATGCTTGTTCAGCGAGAATTTATTGGCTTCTAGGCAAGACGCTGATTTGAAGACATAGTTGTTCTACGTTAATAATCAGCAACGCAGCATAGGAGCCAATAAAACTCGCCCTTCGGGAGTGAGTCAGCGTGCTCACTTCTGTGTCAAATGTGTTTGAAAGGGATGGCCATTCCTACGCACATTTTCCTTGAATTGAACACGCTGAGCTCACTCTGAATCCTGCATCTTGAGGTCACTTGGGTATAAGAGGGAAAAAATTATGGAACGGATTGTTTATTTAAATGGTAAATATATCAGCGAATCGGATGCGAAGATCTCTATTTTTGACCGGGGCTTCTTATTTGCCGATGCGGTATATGAAGTTACTGCTGTGCTGGATGGGAAATTAGTCGATAACGCCGGCCACTTGGCGCGCTTGAAGCGTTCCTGTGGCGAGCTGGATTTGGAGCTGCCGGTGACGACAGAAAAGTTGACGTCTATCCAAAAAGAGCTGGTCAAATTAAATAATCTTAAAGAGGGGGGAATTTACCTTCAGCTTAGCCGTGGTAATGCTGGTGACCGTGATTTTGCCTATCCCGTTGATACCAAACCAACTCTGGTTTTATTTACTCAGGTTCGCTCTTTGCTGGAGTGCCCGAAAGCGAAAAATGGCATCAAAGTTATTTCATTGCCAGATATCCGTTGGAAACGGCGAGATATTAAAACCGTGGGTCTGCTCGCATCATGTATGGCGAAACAAGCCGCCTTGTCGGCTGGTGCTGATGATGCGTGGCTGGTGGAAGATAGCTATGTCACCGAGGGCAGTGCTAACAATGCCTATATTGTTACAGCAGAAGGCACGTTAGTGACTCACCACCTTAGCAACGATATCCTTCATGGGATCACCAGAAAAAGCCTGCTGCAACTCGCTGAGGAAGCTGGTATTCAAATTGAAGAACGCAGGTTTACCATTGAAGAGGCCTGTGAGGCCAGAGAAGCATTTGTTAGTTCTGCAACCACTTTTGTCTGGCCGGTTATCAGCATTGACGATTACCAAATTGGTGATGGTAAGCCAGGACCGGTAGCGGGCATGTTGCGTAAAATCTATATTGATATCGCGCTATCCACGGCGGATTGAGTTCTGCCATCGGTCGCTTACAATACCCGTCGCCCTCATCGAAATTCGTTCTACACTCAAAATATAATTAAAATTTTGAGGAGTCTTCGGCATGGACATTGGCGTTATCAAAGAGATAAAAAACAGAGAGAACCGTGTCGCCTTGACCCCGAACGGGGCAAAGGCACTGGTGGCAGCCGGGCATACCGTGAAAGTCGAGGCAGGGGCCGGCGATGGTTCTGGCTTTACCAATGAGGACTATCGTACTGCAGGGGGACAGATCGTAACGGTTGATGCCGCCTGGGATACCGGGCTGGTGCTAAAGATCAAGGAGCCACAGACAAGTGAATTTCCCTACCTGAAAAGACAGATCCTCTTTACCTATTTTCACCTTGCCGGAGTAGATCCTGCCCTTACCGAAGCGCTGTTAGAAGGCGGAACGACGGCGATCGCCTATGAAACTGTTGAGAACGACCGAGGAAAGCTTCCCTTGCTGGCACCAATGAGTGCCGTCGCCGGTAATATGGCAGTCACTGTAGGTAGCTACTATCTGGCTAAATTTGCTGGAGGCAAAGGGATGCAGCTCGGTAGTGTCATGGGCAAACGTAACGGAAAGGTCGTTGTACTTGGCGATGGTGTTGTCGGCCGTCATGCCGCGAAAGTCGCCGACGGAATGGGTACCAATGTGGTGATATTTACCCGGCACACCGATCGCGGATCTGAACTGAAGCATGATACCTCAGGAAACCTTCGCGTGGCTCTGTCGTCGCCAGAGGTAATCGCAAAAGAATTATTGGACGCCGATTTGTTGATAGGAGCCGCGTTGCGTCCGGGTAGCCGTGCTCCCCATCTGGTATCAAAAGCGATGGTGGCTACAATGCAACCAGGTAGTGTGATTGTTGATGTCAGTATTGATCAGGGCGGATGTATTGAGACCTCTCGGCCAACGTCGCACTCTGACCCGGTTTTTCAGGAACAGGGGGTCACTCACTACTGCGTGACTAATATGCCGGGTGCCTATCCGAGAACCTCCACAATTGCATTGACCAGCGCCACGTTCGATTACGTATTGCGCCTGGCTTCGGGAGGAATATCTGCGTTAAGGGAGGACAACGGCTTCGGTAAGGGGGTGAACACTTACCATGGTCACATCACCTGCCGGCCAGTAGCGGAGAGCCTCCAGATGCTATCAAGATTCAGAGCATTCTCGGAAATCACCGACTAGGAATTCGTTCTACACTTAGCCCTCTGCCTTGCAGCCGCAGAACTGAATGACCGACAAACAACCAGCCCTCGAAAAGTAATACTAATCGGGGTAATTATTCTGATTAGTATTATTTTCATGACATTTATCATGGTTACCCATGATGCGACTGAAAAAAATATTTGGCTAGCGTATGTTGAATATCGGTATTGATGGAGAAAGCGTTTGTGGCTGAGGAATTTTCTCGATGACGGGACTGGAACAAAAATTAGAAAATATGGACTCGAACCATGCTATCGAAATTGCACCTCGAATATGGTGGGTTGGCCATGAACAAAAGGATGATCCGTTTCAGTGTCATGTCTATCTCATTGAGCAGGGTGATCAATCTGTACTTATCGATCCGGGTTCCAAGCTCACAATTGCCAATACCTTAAGAAAAATCAATGAGGTCATTTCCTTCACGTCAATTAAGTATTTTGTTTGCCAGCACCAAGACCCGGATATTACTGGGTCGTTAGAATTGATTGAGAAGTTGATCTGCAGAGATGATGCAGTGATTGTCACCCATTGGCGAACCCAGATGCTGCTTAAGCACTATGCCGTTGATATTCCTTTCTGGTTGATAGAAGACAACGATTGGCAGTTAGAATTACAAGATCGTACCCTGAGTTTTTGCTTCACGCCTTATGCGCACTTCCCCGGCGCATTTACCACATTTGATCCCAAATCAGGGATTATGTTTTCCAGTGATCTTTTTGGCGGACTCACCGACGAGTTTTCTCTTTTTGCCAAAGATGAAACCTACTTGGAGTGCATGAAGCCATTTCATCAGCATTACATCCCGAGTAACGACATTTTACAGTATGCGTTAAGCGTGATTGAGAAGTACCCCATGGAGATGATTGCACCTCAGCATGGATCTATCATTCCCAAAAAATTGATCCCTTACATGATTGACGGTTTGAAGTCGCTTGACTGCGGCTTGTACTTATTACTTCGTGGTACCACAGATTTAAAAAAGCTATCAAAATTTAATGAAACCCTGAAAAACATCACTAAAACAATGACAATATTTCGTGATTTTAAAGAAATTTCAGAAGCATTATTCAAGCTTATTCAAAGTGAAATTCCGATAAAAGCCTTAGATTTTTATGTCCGGGATATTGACGAAGATATAATCTATTTTGGTAAAAATAATCATTATCGCGGTCATGTTATAACCGAGGTGCCTGAAATGGTTTCCCGAGTCTTCGAGACAAAAAAAGTAAGTTCGAAGGAGGGGAGTTCTTGTGAGCTATATGAACTTAGGCATGATAAGGTCGGAAAAAATCTTTACGAATGTCTATTAATTCCATTGATCTTTCCGGATAAAGAGTCAACAGAAGCTGTCATTTTGATTCGGTTAAACAGCAATGAAAATGATCAGGAAAAAATGCAACGTGTCGTCGAGCAGATGATCGTACCGCTTCAGGTTTCGATTGAAAGAGAGATGATTTATCGGGATATGGAAAAAGAACGTGAGAAGATCTATCAGCGTTCAATACGAGATCCATTGACCAATTTATATACCCGTATCTACATGAAAGATGTAGTCCAAAAATTGCTTGATCAACAGAATAGAGACAAAAGCTCAAAAACCGTCGCGATTATGATGGATATCGATCATTTTAAAAAAGTGAATGATACCTATGGCCACAGTCAGGGGGATGTTGTTTTACAAGGTGTCGCATCATGTATTCTTGAACAGTGTCGAAGTGCTGATATTCCGATCCGCATAGGTGGTGAGGAATTTGTCATTTTTTCTCAGGTCGGCCTCGATGGAGCCTTTCAGTTCGCGGAAAGAATTCGAAATCATATTGAGAATATAAAATGGGACGGTCCGGTAGAAGGAATAAAGATTACAGCCAGCTTCGGAGTCGCTGCCAGACAATTAGATGAAACGCTGGAAATGCTGATATCAAGAGCAGATGTTGCGCTGTATAAAGCTAAACATCAAGGTCGAAATCGTACTTGCGTGGTTGAATAACATCACCTGAATGTGAACTGCCTGATTTTTATTCGGTTGAGGAAAAAAACAGGGAAACCGTTGCTTTATTGAGCGGTTGAGTGTTTTGGGTATTTACAGCCTGCTTTGAGGTACGTATTATTTGCCGCATCTGGAGAGATGGCTGAGTGGTTGAAAGCACCGGTCTTGAAAACCGGCATACGTTTATAGCGTATCTAGGGTTCAAATCCCTATCTCTCCGCCAAACAGTAACGAATCTGGGCACCTCGTCAGAGGTGCCCATTTTTGCGCTTGATATAAGGTGAATAAGAGCAACACGGCTGCCTTTCACCTTCAGTTCTTTGGGTAAACTTTTACCTCCATTCCAAGTGAAATTAGAAATGACTTGGTTAATTCAGAGTTATTAGAAATAATTAAGCTTCTAATAGATTTTATGAAACTTCTAATTTGGTTGATACCAAATTTTTTATATGTAATTTTCTTCGAGCAAGTAATTCTATCAATATCATTTTTTAGATTATTTAACTTGTTTTGTTCAGAGCTAATAAACATTTTTACTGTTTCATCAAATTCAATATTATTTGAAAGTAATTTTTTATAAAAATCACTTAAGATACCTTGTTTGCTTTTTAACTGTAAATTAAGCTTTCTTAACTCTTTTTCATCTGTATCATTTGCACGTAAAATGATTTTTAGATCGTTAAGTATTTTGATGATAACACTTTCTATAAGGATGTTATCTAATAGTGTTTTTTTTACAATTTCTTCTAACTTATCTTTAGGGTGGTTTTTACAATTGCAAGAGTTAACACTACTTCGTACTTTGTTACCACAGGTATAGTATTTATAATTTCCACTTTTACCTGTAGTAATGACAAGATTTGCGTTACATAACCCGCACTTTATTATTCCTGTTAAAAGAGAGTTAGACCTAATAGATCTATCTTTGTTATTTTTAAGGTCTCTAGATTTTAATTTACGCTTAACATTGTCAAATGTTTCCTTTGATATAATTTCAGGGGACTTTACTATCGTAGGTGGTGGGTTTATCTTTCCACTTCGCTCAACTCTTTTCCTGCCATAAATCCTTTCTCCGTAATAAATAGTATTGTGGAGAATTCTATGAAGAGTGCTCGTTTTCCAATAATCACCTCGATTGAGGATGGCATTATCATTTAAGTATGATGTTATTTTTTTTAGCCCCCAGCCTTTCCCTGTATTACCTTTTGTAGCTAATTCATAGATTTTCCTTACGACTTTTGCTTCTTCTTCATTGATTACGAGTTTTTTTCTAAACACCGACTCATCTGTAACGTGTACTGATTCATAGCCATAAGGAATAGTACCTCCAGTAAAATACCCTTTATCAGCCGTACCTTGTAGACGATCGCAAACAGTGGCGGAATTTTGTTTGCTTTGCATTTCATTGATTACACCAAATATAGTAAGCAATAACTTATATGTCATATAATCTTCAGGAAGTGGCTCAACGACAGATAAAATTCTAATTTTGTTTTTCTCTAATATTGATAGAGCTGCTGCTTGCGAAATGATACTTCTTGAAAAGCGAGATAGGCTATATACTATTACCCCATCGCAATCAAAATCCTGTTTATCAATTTCTCGCAGCATAATATTAAATTGTGGTCGCTGGTTATCATTGTAAGCAGAAGAGCCGGCATCAATATACTTTCTAATAATGGTATGCCCATTGTTTGTTGCCCATTTGTTTATGCTTTCTTCTTGACCTGCTAAAGAATCACCATGATCAACTTGGTTCTGTGATGATACTCTGATATAAGCAATTAACTTCATATTCCCACCTTTTTTACTTGCTGTTTATATTTTAGTTACTCTAAATAGATTTTTAATTGTCGTCGTTAATGTTTGCTATGAAAATATTTTGGAATTCCTCTATATTATTTTTGACCGTATCAATAATTGCTTTGTTATAACTACTAGTTAAAACAAACTTGATCCTGATTTCTTTAGTTTCAATTTCAAATCCATTTTTCATTTTCAATCTCATGTAGCGTTCGGGATATATCTAATAACTATAGAGGTGGTATGTATATATCTTCAACCATTAAGTTACTGTGGAATAATATAATAAATTAGACTATGATTTATGTAGCATTAATTATATCAATACTAATATAATTGTATTGTGTGTTCTTTTTAAATATTTAATATGTTTGCACTTTTTATTGCCGCACTGATTATTGCCAGTAGTTATAACTTTGTGCTCTTTTAGTTGAAATAGGTCTATAACCATAGTGATTTATATGAAGAAAAAGGGATTTCTTCGTTTAATGCTTGGCTTTGGTGCTTTGTATCGGCGTTGTTGATTAAATCAGTGAACTCTTTTGCTATTCAGTGATCAGATCATTTATCACAGATGATTTAGGTGTCAGCAATGGGTAAGTCGAAGAACTAAATCACAAACTGGAAGCAGTACAACAAAGCGTTG
Source organism: Photobacterium lipolyticum (assembly GCF_003026475.1). GTDB lineage: Bacteria > Pseudomonadota > Gammaproteobacteria > Enterobacterales > Vibrionaceae > Photobacterium > Photobacterium lipolyticum. The sequence goes on along the minus strand of NZ_PYMC01000002.1, from coordinate 325,561 downwards.
GAACAACGTGGTCAATTACATTCTGGGTTGATGAAGAAGCAATATCTTCTTGAAAACACCGGGTTAGATAGGATCGGTAACGATGTTTACATTTTAAGTGGTTTGCAGGCTCTCTGATATATCGTCGTTCACACCTTATAAAGACGTTAGCCTAAATTCAGTTTATCTGAAGAATACAACTTTGAGTCAAAGCTCTAAGCTATTTCTGTCCAAGGCCGTCATTCAAATGGTGTTTATTCCATGGTGTTTATTCCAAAGGAAAGGCAAAAGCTGATATACGGAGCCATCAGAAAGCACTTAGGTATTACTTTTCATGAGTTAGTACAACGAAAGGATGTGAGGATTGAGGAAGGACATTTGATGAAAGATCATGTTCATATGTGCATCAATGTTCCACCGAAGTATTCAGTTTTAAATATTGTTGGTTACCTGAAGGGTAAAAGCGCAATATCGATAGCTAAGAACTTTCGAGGTAGACAGAGAAATTTCAATGGTGAACATTTTTGGATAAGGGGATACTTTGCTTCGACGGTTGACCTTGATGAAGAGGTTGTTCTTGAATAAATCAGAAATCAAGAGCAAGAAGATGAGCATCGAGATCAACTGAAATTTGGTATATAACGCCTTGAGCCCTTTGAGGGCGTAATCAAATAAGCCTCCGGCTTTACCGGAGGTCATTTAACTTTCGTTTTTGCATTACCCAATAACGCACCCTCCGAGTGCTTGCGTTGTTGGGCAGTGCCGCGACCCAAGGTGTCCGCGTTACTAGATAACGTAAACGAGCAAGCTAGGATGCAGGCCGGTGGCCTTATTCAACGAAGTTGGCCATACGCCTTAGGAACACATGCCAGATTTAAGCTTATTAATTTCATCCTGAACGCGCTGTGTCCCTTTTGGCGTCACACATATCGAGGCTGGCGTTGCCAGGCCCATCGCTACGTGTTTTGTAAAAAACCACTCCGTTGTTGCCTCGTGACTGCCAAAATACTCCAGCGCAAGTTGGAATAGGTCGTCTGGAATTTGTACTTCGTCTAGGTTTTCGATCGGGCAGTGCTCTTCCTCATAGGCCTCAACCAGGTCAACTAACGCATCCAGTTCCTCCCTCTCCGGGGTACCCGGCAAGGTATCCCAGAGTTCTTCGATCCGCACCAACGCCGCCCGGTGCTCCGCTTTAGTCTTTATCACCGCTTCCCCCTTAATACTGCTCGCTGCCTTTGGCTAATGTAATCTTAGCGCATACTCTATTCCAAAGGCCCGCGATGGATAAATGTCCTAGTGAATATGGTGCAGAGTTGGTTAATTCTCATGAAGTAGCTGTTATTGATGAGGCCTTGCAGAAATTAGCCGCCAATGTAACTTGTAAAGAGCCTATATCAGTTGCTGTTATTACTCCTTATAGGACGCAGTGCAGACTTCTTAGAAGAGCACTCATGCACCATAGCGAACAGGGTCTGAATTTAGAAATTGACACTGTTGATGCTTTTCATGGGCGTCAGACGGATGCTGTATTCTTCAGTTTCGTCAGAAATACCGGTTCAGCTAAATTTTACGGGGATCCACGACGTTAAAATGTAGCACTATCACGAGCAAAAAATCGTCTGTATCTAGTGGGTTGTACTAAGTACATTAAACAGCAGCGTCGTCACGAAGTGTTGACGAAACTTGCTCGTTTGCCGGTACTTACGTGTTAAGAAAAGCAAAAAGCGAGCTAACTTCACTGGCAGTAAGCAATAGTGTTTGCACGTTTGTTTGCTGCCATACATTTTTCTTAACCAAAGCATCTAAGCTCTCAAGCTGTTCAATTATCGGTGAAGTCTGGATTATTCATAAGTGAATGAAGCAAGACTGAAGTCATATACAGTGGTTTACACAGTTGTTTCTCGCACTTGTCTTTTCTGTGTCAGTTCCAGTCTCTGTCAGTTCCAGTCTCATTTGGGATTCTGATTTTCTTCATATCCTTATGTTTTTAAAAGTTTTGCTATTTAGTGATCATTTTGATGAAAATCAGCCTGTCCAGTTTAGGTGGTGAGACTCTGGAATTGGACGCCTATATAGATGAGTTTCTCAACGCTCGTTGATTGCGGTCGGCCTAATGAATTGTCAGTTTTATATAGGGGTTGTCGCAATTGCTCACTACAACATAGTGTATTTAGAAGCTGTAAAGAAACAAAACAAAAGGCCTAACTTTCCTTCCTGCCTTCTATCTCATATCTCATAGAGTTTAATGTCGTTAACACTTTCGTCGACAGAGTGTTCAAAAATTAAACGCATAGCACATCTAGACTGAAAATAAAGTCAGGTATGTATAAAAAGTTGGATATTCGTCAAATTACATATCAAATCAGTTGGTATTATGCTGTATTCATTTTGTCAGTGCGAATGCGGGGACGTACCCGAGGGCGGTAGCGTACTTATGCTCTCCACATTGCTGAACTTGCTTTGTTTTCTGGTGACTTCTTAGTGATATACGACCATTGGGCGAATATCGTGTACTTACGGTTTACATAGATTGTGTAAATGATTGTCATTGGTATTTATGGGAGAAGTGAAAATAGTACGTGGCAAACGTATTCACACATGACCAATTTGGTGTTCATGATTTTGCGTTAGCGCATTTTACTAGGTGCCAAACGAGTTTGTTGTATATATAAGCGTTTGAAATATATGATGATACTTGTCTGTGTAGACCAGTTGGATCTTGCTAGAAAGCTGACTTTGGCATAATTCACACGGTTAAATTTTGTAAGATAGTTGTGCTGTTTTCAGGACGTTGCATTTAGTAATTATTTTGAAAAGTGAGTGTTGGTTTGGAACTGTTGATTTTTATCGGAGTGTGTTGGTTTATTTCTACTTTTTTCGGAGATAAAGACTCATCTTCGTCAAATAGGGGGGGGAACCGTACAAACACACGCAATAGTACTGGAACACAAAGTGGGTCTTATTCAAATCCAGCTCCCTCAAAAAAGCCTCGGACAAATCCTCATGCATACCGACCGACTACACGAAATTCCACGTCTGCTAATAGAACGACGATAAAGTTTACTGATAGCTCTAGTGGTTTTAGTACAGCGCAAACAAGTGCTAGTGGCAGTTCTAGTAACAGTGTAGGCCCCCTTGATTTATCAGGACTACATGACGCGTTTACAGGGGCTCCTTTAAACGAAAGTTTCGGTCTACATCAATGTCAAAATTGTAAAGTATTCTATCACTCTGAAAGTATTACGGTTCTCCGAGAAGCTAACTCAGGGCGATGTGTTGCATGTCAATCGACTCAAATTCGAGCTGTTAGTAATAGCAAAGGTAAAAATGCAGGTCGAGACTATACTCCGGATGTTATCACCCTGAATAACTATATGAGTCATATAGGCTCAGTCGTAACTTTTGAAGCGAGAGTAGTGGAAGTTAAAGAGAGTCGACGAGGCAATGACTTTGCGGTCATGTTCGAGAATAAATCGTGGACGAAAGGGTTTAAATTGGTTTTTTTCCGCGATGCTGTTCGTAAAGTTGGTGGTAAGCCTTACATAAGTAGCTTGAGTGGTAAAACTGTTCGAGTTAGGGGGTTAGTAGTTAAACATCCTAGATTTGGATACGAAATTATAGTGTCTGAAAAATCTATGATATTGAGTGCTCGATAATGAAGTGGACAGAGATAGACGCAGATAAAGGTTATACAAGTAAGATTGAAGAGCTCAGATCTCAGAGCCCTCATCAGAGGTTAGGTATAAAGCCTGATGCTACTTTGAGCGAGGCCAAGAAGGCTTATAAAACAAAAGTACGACTGTATCACCCAGATAGGACTGATGGGTTCATGTCTCAGTATAGCTCTGAAGTGGTCAAGCTATTAAATAATGCGATACAAAGGATAAAAGAGCTTCATGGAAATTAATACTGATAGGTATCAAAGACACGCATTAATTGATTGGTTCCCGCAAGATGCTGTTCATCGAGCAAAGATTGCTGTTGTCGGGTGCGGTGCTGTTGGAAATGAAGTCGCGAAAAATTTAGCCCTTTTGGGAGTTGGCTATATTGATCTGTATGACTTTGATACGATTGAACTTCACAATTTGACGAAAAGTGTACTTTTCAGAGAGCAAGATGTTGGTCTTAACAAGGTTGAAGTTGCAAAAAAACGACTTCTAGAGCTCGAACCCAACATTATAGTAAATGCTATGCACGGAGATATCTGGGAGCTGTTAGAATTCAACGCACTAGAGCAATATAAGTGCGTAATATGCTGTGTTGATAACTTTGAGGCAAGAATCAAGTTAAACAAGCTATGCTTATTGGCCGGTATTCCCCTTATAAATACTGGCATAGATAGCAAGTATTGCCAGATTGAAGTGTATCCTTTTGGCCAATTGAATGATCAAGCATGCTATGAATGTTCTTTACCTCTTACAGTTTATGAAAAAGTTCAAGAAAGATATTCCTGCGGTTGGTTAAAGAAAGTAGCTTTTCAAGAAAAGAAAATACCAACAACGATACTAACGTCGAGTATTACTGGAAGTTTTGCAGCTTCTAGTGCGATGAGTTTTATTAAAGGGGACTTCGGAGATCATGCATCTCGAATTTTGGTCAATTCCCTAACCGGTCAATCATCAATCACTAGTTTAACTACGAGCGACCAATGCCCATGTTGCTCTGAAGTACAAAAGCAACCACAGATAATCTCATGTGAGCGAAATTTAATATCACTTCATGATGATGTTGAGTTTAGCTTTGATGCTTTAATAACAAGCAGCGATCCTATCATAATGTCTGCTACATGTTCACAGTGTGGAAAAGAAGATGAATCTGTTAAATTCACTCGAGCCTCCGATTCAGACTCTAGCCTAATGTGGTGCTCTGATTGTGCCACGGAATCAGTTTCAATTGATATAAAAGACTGTTTTACGCTTAGAGAGTTGAGAGAAAATAATTTAAATAAACCATTTCCCGGAAAGTATATTCAACTACAGCTTAATGGGGAAACTATAGTAATCGAATTGAGGAATTAATAATGTCCGAAATTAAAGTAATCATTCGCACAGCCGATCAGACTCGAAAAGCTGAAGTAGTATTAGACTCCTCTAACACAGGTGCAGACGTTATTCAGGCTTCTGTTGATAATTGGTCACTTCCTGTAGACACTGACTATAGTTTGGTCAGTACTAACAGTGGGAAAACATTAGCCCCTACATCTACGCTGAGTAGCGCAGAAATAAAAGATGGTGACATTTTAGAAGTTCAACCTGTTTTAGTTGCTGGGTAAGTCGACATGAGTGCATATACAACCCGAGTACAAGAAGACCTTCGAAAGATTGAGTTGCTGAATCGAGAAACTGGAGGGCGAGTAAATATCATCTCTAAAGTTGGTAATCCAGTTCGAGAAATAGTAATTGAACTTGCATATCCAACAGCCGGTTCAGATAATTATCCAAATATTGTGCAACAAAACACCACTGTAAAAATAGAGCTGTTGAGTCGATATCCGTTTCAGGAACCTGGAGCTAAGATAACAACGCCAATCTTCCATCCAAACGTCTATTCATCAGGTCAAATATGTTTTGGAACTAAGTGGTTACCTTCTCAAGGCCTTGACCTATTGGTAAGACGAATTATCAAAATCATAACGTTTGATGAGAGTATTTTGAATGAAGGTTCTCCTGCTAATTCAAATGCCCTAAGGTGGTATCGTCAAGCTGTTGCTCAATATCCGGGAAGCTTCCCAACCCTCAAGGTTGAACAAAGCCAAGCAGCGAAAAAAACGATGTCTTGGAGTAATGTTGACTCTAAAGCAGTAGTTAAGTGCCCAAATTGCCAGATCTCATTGAGGCTTCTAAGTGGTAAAAAAGGCAATGTGACCTGTCCAAGTTGCAAGAAAGGATTTTATGTAGAAACATGAAATGGGTAGATAAAGAGCCTGACATCAAAGCTACTCCTTTATCTCGCGGTTTAGATGGAGTGTCAGCGTTAGCTGCTATTGAAGTTTTATGTAGCAGTATCCACCGTCCTTACGTCTTCATGCCGGATAAAGTTAAGCAATCGGTGATGAGTCATATCTTGAAGAATAACACTGAATCGGGTGGCTTGTTGCTTGGAGAAGTAATAAGTACAGATAGCCTGAAAAACGGTATTGTTGGCATAAAGGTTACGGAAGCGATTCCCAGTAATGATTTTGATGCTACAAGTGTTTCACTATCAATGGGGCCCGAGGTTTGGAGTAGTGCACGCCTTCACTCGAGTGAAAGTAACTTTGTTATAGGGTGGTATCATAGCCACCCTAATCTTGGTGCTTTTTTCAGTGGGACTGACCGGAAAACTCAGGCTGAGTTCTTTAATCAAGAATACCACGTTGGTCTTGTAATTGATCCAATTCGGAATGAAGAGTGTTGGTTCTTAGGAAAAGATTCAAAACCGATCCCAGAAATCTACATTTTGGGGCTGCCAGTGGGTTAGCGTTGGTTTAAATCATTTAAATTACCCGGAGAAATGAAAGCGAACGTATCCCAAAACGATATTGGTTATTCTTTTGGGTTTGGCCTAATTAATGTAGGCACCTCTCCTTCTGGGCGAAAATGGATTTCTTGCAGAGTGTCTGGAATTGGGGCATTTTTTAGGTATATCAATTCAGCTAGAAAAAGCAATCAACAGTCAACAGAAAGGAGTAGGTCGACATCTAATTCAAGTTAAGGAGACTCTCAGTTCATTAGTTGGAAGAACATCTAGTAAGATTTCAAGCCTCTCGCCTTTCTGTCTATTTATTACGTAAATTTTGACGCTATTAATCAAAACCCCATGTAGATTATTTTGTTCATCTCAACTGCATTAATACACTTTAATTCGTGCTCAGTGATGAATTTATCTACTTTCATCAACCGGTCTTTAATGAGCCATATAGCCAACTAGAAGCGCGGCATCGATGAGTACACCTAGCTAACCCGTTGTTTGTCGGGGCAGTGCAAGCGCTCAATGGCTCGGGACTGGCAGAAAAAAGTTGCCAACAGACCTAGATTGGCCCAAAGGTAATATCGCCAAGTTCCTTAGGTAGCTACATTCGAAGAAATGAACTCAAAGACTTACAAAAGCAGTGAACCTTCAGCGTTAGCCGTGCCATCAATATAAGATTTATAATAAATAACCTACCAATTTATAAGGATTAAAATGAAAGTCATTACCAATGTAAGCGGAGAGGAAACGTTTGCAAGAGAGCTCTCCCCGCTGGTCAGTTGGTGCGATGAAGCCTGCATTGTCACGGCATTTTTCACGGATGATGAATGGATAGGCCGACTGGTGCAGGAAGGCAAATCGGTAAAGCTGGTTGTCTCCCTCAGGCCGCCAACACGCCCTGAAGCTTTGCGACGGGTGTTGTCCTTAAGAAACACGCAAGTCCGATTTCTGGGCAAAGAGTTGCACTCCAAAATCTATGCCTTTGCTCGAGGAGATGAATACTCATGGCATGAGGATGACTTTCAGTGCAGGACAGCGATTGGCTCATCAAATATGACGCAGGGCGGCTTTGACAAGAATATTGAGACGAATGTGCTGTTGGAGGGTAATCCAGCTAAAGACGCGCTAGAGCAAGCGCGGCAGATTTTCGAAGTGGCTCATGAGCTGACTTCAGATGTACTGGATCGCTATATCGAAGAGTACAGCCAGTATGATGAAGGGTTCTTCCCTGAAATCCATGTTTCGCCGATACAGCTTAGCGCAGACTACGAGCGTATCGCTAATGCTGTAAAGCATGTTGCTAGTCTGTGCCGTGATTTGATTGCCTTCCATTTTCCGGATACTCCAGAGTTTTTGGTTGTCGATCATTTCTGGGATTATTTGGTGGTTAGCCGTCGAGGTGATAGAGATGAAATCAAAGAGCGAGCCAAAGCAGGTAATAATAGTGATGTTCTGATCAGGGAGCTGTTTTACGACTACATCAGGGAGGAAAGTCAAGAGGAACGCCGTTATCCCGACGAGATGTATGCCAGATCAAAGCAGCTGGCGCAGTATCTTAAGCAAAAAACACTCAGCAAGGATGAGATGGGAGCTGTGTTCCTGACGTTTCATGCCTCGCGCTATGTTGAGCATCGCTATACCAATAAAGCGAAAGCTTTTGTTGAGAAAAATTCGTTTCGACAGGTGCTTACCTCCTTAAATCATTTGGCGGACGAGAGCATTGATATCACTGTTCGGGTCAGTGATCTGCAAAAGAAACCATTGAAGCTTCATAGTCTGGGAGAGTCGGCCATCAAGGAGTTCAATGGTTGGCTCAATCCCACCAAATATCCGATCTGGAACACTAAATCGGATCGGGCGCTCGAGACGCTGGGTTTGGGTTGAGTAGTGCAGAGAACTTTTTGGATTGGGTGGATGTCAGCTGTCAGCCCCTTACGCCCTGATGTGAATCGTTCTGACAGATTGATCTAAGGCGACTCTGCCCCAAAACGTATATGGAACAATTACCCACCGGATACCTGTTTAGAATTGTCGGTGGTAACTGTTCTACTCTTTCTTGTTTGATATATGCATCGCTGTCCTTATATCATCCAACTACCTACTTAAATGAGCAGAATATAATTTTATAAGGCAGGAACAGCCGATGTGGTCAGACAAAGAATCTTCAATCGATTTTCTAAATTTCAATGAAACGGCTGAATCTATCAAAGATCTAATTACTGAAAGGGAACTAATGCCCATTAGCGTTGGGATTTTTGGTAATTGGGGGGCAGGTAAATCAACAATACTAGAACTAACTAAAACCTCCCTTGAAAACGATAGTAAAGAAGGAAAAGAGTACATTCAAATACACTTCGATGCATGGATGTTTGAAGGGTTTGATGATGCTAAGGCAGCGTTGTTAGAGACGATAGCCTCTGAGCTTATTAAAGAAGCTGAAGGAGATAAAGGGCTACTTGAAAAAGCAGAAGAGTTTTCAAAACGGGTCGATAAAATCAGGTTACTTGGAATGTTGGCAGAAGGAGGTGCGGCATTATCTGGATTTCCAACATTTGGGCTTAGTCAAAAACTAATAAGTTGGTTTGGCGAGGATGATGAAGAGCCTGAAACTCAAATAGAAGAAGATGAATTTGACATCGGTGATGTTAAAGCTGCTGCTGGTAGAGTAAGCAAGGTCGCCAAAAGTGGAAAAGGAGTTCTAAAACCTAAGAAAAAATTGTCACCACCTACAGAAATAAGAAAGTTTAGAAGTGCGTACTCTTCACTATTGGAAAGCTTCAATAGGCCACTTATCGTTTATGTTGATAACTTAGATCGATGCTCTCCAATCAATGCTATTTCTACACTAGAAGCGATTCGACTGTTTTTATTCCTGCCAAATACAGCTTTTGTTATCGCAGCAGATGAAGACATGATCCGCTTAGCTGTACCACACTTCCATAAAGGTGCTTCTCAACGACATCAGACTGACTATTTAGATAAATTGATTCAAATTCCTGTTCATGTACCAAAGCCTGGTGTTGCTGAGGTTAGAGCCTATCTGATGATGTTGATCGCTTCAGATAAAAAAGTTGAAAAACCGGAATTTGAGAAGATCAGGTCAAAACTTGAGGAGTCGCTAAGGCTTTCTTGGCAACAGGATCGAATAGCGGTAGATGACCTGTTGGCGGATTGCGATATAGATAATAAAGATGAATTAAGAGGTGAGTTTAAAGTTGCCGAACAGCTGGCTCCTATTTTAGCTGAATCATCAAACATCAATGGTAATCCAAGGATTGTAAAACGCTTGCTTAACCAAGTTCGAATGAGGTTGAAAACAGCTAAACGAAGAGGAATGCAATTAGATGAAAAAACGATAACTAAGCTGGTTATTTTTGAACGATGTATGGGTACTCAAGCAACGAATAAGCTGTATGAGTTTATCGATAAAGAAAAGGGCTTACCTGCTGTTATCGCTGACATGGAAAACATTGATGTAGAATTTGATCTTACAAAGCTCCCTGATGAATGGAAACATGATTTAGAGTTCCTAGATAAATGGTCAAAACTTCAACCATCCTTTGCTGGGCAAAATCTTACAGCGGCAGCTTATCTAAGTAGACAAAGCATCCCAATGGGGGTGATTAATTCAGTCATGTCAGGAGCAGCTCAAAAGCTCTTAGATGGCCTATCGAAACAAAAAAATAGACTAAGTCAAACAAATTCCAAGCTTATAGAATTGACCTCGCAAGAGGAGTATTTATCGGTGATGGATGCTTTGATCGAGAAATTTAAGTTAGTGGAAGATTGGAACAAAATGCCACTAGGTTTCTATGGCGCAAGATTACTTGCTCTTAAAGATGGTAAATGTAAGTCAGTCTTTTTGGCGTATGTAAATACAGTGCCAAATAAAGCTTGGAAAAAACCAATTGTTAAAGAATTAGAGGGAGTTAAGTAGTGGGAACGTCAGCATCTTCAACTGGGCCAAATAATCAAAGCCCATTAGTACCGCCGTGGGCAGAACAGAGTGATCCAGTTCAATTCGGTACAAATGAAGGAGCAGACGATGGTCAAGATTCCGCAGATGGTGATGGGCAGGATTCAAGTAACGATCCCAATCAAGAAATAGATAACGGAAAGGTTCAAGAGCAAATACCGGGGCCAGCATCGATTCCAGCACCACCAAATCGTTTAGCAAGCGCAAGAAGATCGTTTGGTGAATACGCCAACGGTGGAGGCGGCTCGTCTAACTTAAGAAGCTCACTTAGGAAATATGCCAAGGGTTCAGGTGGTGGCTCAGGTACAAGTAGGCGATTAGCGAGTGGTATCAGCGCTGGTACTGGCCTCTTAAGAATGATGAGCGGCGACAGCGTAACGGTAAATAACAACACGCTGTCATTATCTGAATTAAATGGCTTAACAACAGATCAGGCTATTGACAGGATCACAGAGCATTTAACACCAGAAAATGGTGATGCAGATGCTGTTAGGATAGCGTTGGATTATGCACTTGCTGAAGCATTACCAGATGAGGATGATTTTAATGTAGATGTAATTACTGAAGATGTAATGCATGAAGCACTCTCCTGCTATTTAACCGATCTAATTTTCCAAGATATTGTAACTGGAATGGGAAGAGCATGGTTTCATACTGAGCATGCAAGCAAACATCATCGCATGGAAGAAGAACTAAGGGAGTTAGTGAAGGTGGTTACCCAAGAACAAGTAGAAAAAGTGACTCATGGCAATGCGGGGAATATAACAAAAGACAACATTACTCAGTTGCAGATTGCCACTATTACGCAAACAGTTGAAGTTTGGGAGAGTTACAATGACTAATTTTTACTTTCATAATGATCCGTCTGAACTTCCTGCATATTCAGAAAATTGCCATCCAGTGCAGATCTATAATACTCATCAGTATGATAAAACAAAGTACAGCATAGCATCTCGCGCTTTGCTAGACACGGTAAGGGATTTAGGCGTTCACATTGATGCTGATGCGATAGATCTTATTACTATTGCTACTGCTGTTACTGCTGCTGATACTTTCGAGCAAAGAGAAACCGCGGCAGATGCTTGGTCAAGGGAAATGCACCTGTATATCCCTGTCAAAGACAAGCATAAATGGAGTCTCTTAGCAGATCGACTTAGATATATTTTGAACTTCCTTACAGGAGACCAATGGCAGTTTACTTTTTTTGAAACATCAATGGCAATTCCAAAACCAAAGTCGAGTTCAAAAGCTGAAGCAAAACGTGACACTCTTAAAGAACTAAACTCTGTTTGTTTATTCTCAGGAGGATTGGATAGTGCTGTAGGTGCTATCGACATTTTGAATGGACATTCTGATTACAAACCTCTTCTTGTGAGCCACGCCTATAGAGGAGATGGAGTTAAGCAAGAAAATATCAAATCTCTTTTAAAGTCGCGATTCGGAGAGCTTTCTTACAGTATTTCTCCTGGCTTAAAGGAAGATTTAAAAGGGAAAACAGACACATCCATGAGAGGAAGGAGCTTTAACTTCTTAGCTATGGCCGTACTGGGGATTGCTGCATTAAGGAATGCCAATGATGATTCTAAAATATCAACAATAATAGTGCCTGAAAATGGATATATTTCAATTAACCCTCCATTGACAAGACGTAGGATAGGCAGCCATAGCACCCGAACAACACATCCATTCTTTTTGAATAGGCTTGAATCTTTCTTGAATGATGCTGGATTTCATGTGAAGTTCATGAACCCCTATCAATTCAAAACTAAAGGTGAAATGCTTGCCGAGTGTAAAGACCAAGTAGCTATAGCTAAAGCTGTTCCATTGAGTGTGTCTTGCAGTCACTGGCACAGAGAGCATATCCAATGTGGTCGCTGTGTTCCTTGTCTAATCAGGCGTTCTTCTGTTCATCATGCAAAGCTAACTGAAGATGCAGATTACGAAAGCAGAAACTTAAAGGTTGTTCATAAGGAAAGAGAAAAGCGAGATGACCTTCAAGCAGTGCAAACAGCTATAATTAGACTCAAGAAAACTGGCGATTATCGTTCATGGCTTCGACAAAGCGGGTCATTACCTTCTGATATTGATATTAGGAGAAAACTAGAGTCGACAATTCGACGTGGTTTAAAAGAGGTTGAAGCCTTCCTTAAAGCGGAAAATGTATAATGATGGATTTACACTGTCATGTGGATCTCTATCCCGATCATGACAAAGTCCTAAAAGACATAGATAGCTCCGGCATTTATGTGTTATCTGTAACAACAGTGCCTTCTGCTTTCAGAGGTACTGTTGCTCTTACTAACAAGTTAAATAATTGCAGAACAGCTTTAGGGTTACACCCTCAGTTGGCTCATCAAAGATATAATGAGCTGTCTTTATTTGACTCATTATGTGATGGAACAAGGTATATCGGCGAAATTGGATTGGATGGTTCAAAAGGCTATGCTGAACATATGGAAGTTCAACAAGTAGTGTTTGAGCACATTCTAAATAAGTGCTGTGAGTTTAACGATAAGATCCTAACAGTTCACAGCCTCAACGCTGTTGATAAAGTGTTAGAGCTATTAAGTGTCTACCCAAAAGCAGGAAGACCAATTCTTCATTGGTTCTTAGCAACAAAAAAACAAGTTGATAGGGCCGTTGAGCTGAGATGCTACTTCTCAATCGGGCCAGCGATGCTCCATTCTGCAAGAGCTAAGAAAATAATTTCATGGCTACCAAAAGATAGAGTTTTATTGGAGACAGATGGCCCATTTGCCAAGGTTAAAGGAAAAATCTTGTTTCCTTCTGATGTTATTGAAGTTGTAAATTACCTCTCTATGCAGTGGAACACATCAGCAGATGCTGTTCAATATCAACTTAAAATCAATCTTAAAACTTTGCTCACTTAAAGCGTGAATTGGTCTAGTTGATTTGATACTTACATATAGAGCTGAGTTTTAGCTCTAACGCGTTTCTGTCCCACTTCGTGCCAGCCTCTTTATCTGGCACCATTATGTCGGGTGGACGACACTTGTTACCAAGTGCCGTCTCCCTAAGAACCCAGCGTGCAACTTTCACTGCACTAGGCTCAAGCCTCCACTAAGGCATCGTTTGATACCCAGCAACTTATAAAGCAGTCAGAGCAGGATCGTTCCAAGAGTTGCGAGCTAACCTTTTGGACTTTCTCTTCGCCAAGTATTCTTGGTATTGAGGGTCGAATGGTGTTGCCACACTTCGGATTTTCACATGCCTTTCTATTGGTACTTTGGCGATTTGGAAGAGATTGAACTGGCAATCCATATCCATGATCTTCTGCCAACCGTGAAATTGCCATTGGCCTTTTCGATTGATGAAGTATTTAAGGGCGATCCAAGTTTTAGATTTTGTTGGATGACACCTTTTAGCCCAGTGCCATAACGCATGAAATAGTTTGTGGCCTACATATCCGAATACCTGTTTCGCGACGCAGTGTCGATAGTAATTCGACCATCCCCTGAGTTTTGGATTTATCAGTTTGATAAGATCATTTACAGGAAGAGTTACGTGCTTTTTGATGAGTTCACGCAGATTACTTAAGAACATCAACGTATTGGATTTGCTCGGCTTAATGAGTAATTTTCCTTTGTACTTCCTATGGTTAAAACCCAAGAAGTCAAAGCCATCGTTGATGTGAGTGATGTGCGTTTTCTCTTCGGATAGTGTTAAGCCTCGTTCCGCTAAGAAGTCAGCAATCAACGGTTTGATATCGTTCTCCAGCACTTCCTTTGAAGCGCAAGTGACGACGAAATCGTCAGCGTACCCAATAAAGTTGGCTCTAGCACCCAGTTTGAACGCAGTGGACTTTATGTGCTGCTCAAGACCTGCAAGAGTCATTAGCATCAAGGTGGGAGATATGATCCCGCCTTGTGGTGTACCCTCGTCGGTGCGATAAAACAGCCCTTTGTCCATAAAGCCAGACTTTAACCATTGTTCCAACATACGCTTGTCTACAGCGATGTTATCAAGAAGCCACTGATGACCGATCTTGTCGAAACAGGCTTTGATATCTCCCTCGAGTACCCATTGGGCTGATTTCTTTAGAGCCAAACATTTGAAGCACTGATCGACTGCGTCTGCAGTGCTGCGGTTTGATCTAAACCCATAGCTGTTAGGGTCGGCAAGTGTTTCTGACACTGGCTCTAGTGCAAGAAGGTGGAGCGCTTGCTGCGCCCTGTCAATCAGGCACGGGATACCCAGCGGTCGAAGCTTGCCATTCTTTTTGGGGATGTAAATACGCTTGAGCGGTTTGGCTCTGTATGCCTTTCTGCTCAATTGATTGACTGCTTTCATGCGGCGTGCATCTGTGTTCCAGATGACACCGTCTATTCCTGGCGTTTTACTGCCTTTGTTTTGCGACACTCGTTTAACAGCAAGAAGTTTTGCTGAACGAGAGTGCGTTAGTAACCATTGCAAGGCTTTCGCCTTGCCGTGTTTACCTTCTCTAGTTGCCTTTGCGATACGCATCTGAAGCTTTAATACATGCGACTCAACGGATTTCCAGTCGATTGACTGCCATTGAGCGCTGTCAGGAGAGGCACTAATCTCTTTTGAAATCATCATTTGCGTTTCTCCTTGAATGAAGTTCTTCAAATTCTCTCGCAACGGGAAACCAGTCGGAAGTGGGCGCACTTTCGTGCTCAGACATGAGTCTGTATCTGCATCGTTACAATGCAACCTTTGCTTTCTCCGACCTCCTATACCTGCATCACTATCGGCTATGTAGGCTTTCCCAGAGGGAGTAATACAGGCTTACCGTGTTCCGTATGTCGCGCAATGTCAGGGTAGATGCCAGCTATGGAGCGGAGAGCTTAGCGATCACGAAAGAGCATGGGGCAATCTCTTTCCAACTCTCGTGCCTTTTGGCTACAGCGTGTTAACCACTTCCGCTGTTTGCAAGGATAACGCGCCTTACGCAGGTTCACATATGTTCATCATACTGACTACCTAGCACTCACCCGATTTGTGGTTATCAGGAGGGTCGTCGTCTCGCGATTTAGACCCCGATTGGCCTGTGGCCTATCTTCGTTACATTGTCAGAGCCGCTACTTTATTCAGGCTCCTAGGTTCATCTGGTGATACAGATGGTTCACTCGTTAAGCGGTGAACAGCGCTTCATACGACTTCACGTCGCACGCCCCATTCCTTCTTAGAGTAGTCACTCTTAACATTTCATTCTATCCAAATTTGACTCAATATATCTAATGTATCATTATGTAATTGTCTGACTATAAAGGCTTTTATGTCAGATTTTATGCGAGGTTTTGGTCGTGTCAATAGCGTCATAACCATCACATTACCCCCACTCAGGATTTTGTCTTAATAGTGGTGACCTATGAAATCATAGCGATAGTTTTTAGCTTTAAGTATTTTATTTGAAAATAAATTAAGGGTAGCAACAATGACTTCTCACATTACAGTACGTTTAGCTTGGCATGACGATGGTTGGAATGGCCGAGTATGTAAAGAGCCACAAAAGAATATTCATTGTGTTGGCTGCCATTCTTACCCTGGTGAAATGATTCGAGAGCAGCGTGACATTGAGTGGGAAAAGAATGTTGCGGGGCAGAAGTTTTCTAGTCTAGATAGAATTCCAGCTTGTATGTATAGCGGCAGCGCTTTTTCAGATGATGTATCAAAGGCTTCTGCTGCACCACCATCATTTTTTAATGATGACTCTCAACCTGTCGAATGGGATATGCCTGAAGCTACTGCTTGCACATGGCCCTATGATGTGATGTTTAATGGAGAGGGCATTAAAAAGAACGGTAAATATGATAATACGCAACGTTTTATACATGCCCAAGCGCACTTTGATAAAGTTGAATGTGCTAAAAGTTTAGTTTTTTATTATGCGAACTATTCTAATCCATTTACTACGGAAGAAAAAAGTCAGTATGTTTTAGTAGGCATATCGAGAGTTAAATCTATCGGAGAGCCTCGTTATTATCTCAATTGTTCCGAAGAAACGAAACAAAGATATCACAATGGTTATGTGTGGCAACGAGAAGTCACAAACTGCTATCCAGAGCAAGGCATAAGGCTGCCTTATCACCTTTATAAAGATGATTTTGAAACTGCGAATAAGTTTGTTGTTGTGCCTGAACAATCGCAAGTGTGTAAGTATGGCTCAAGGTTAGTTTCTGACGATGAAGCGCTTGGTTTATTAGAGCAGTTTTTAAATTCATTACGCGTATTAAAAGATGAAATTCAAGATACCAGTGAAAACTGGCAAGCAAGGATCATCTGGCTAGAAACACTGATATCAGAACTATGGGTAAGTCGTGGTTGTTATCCTGGAATGACAAGTGTTTTAGAGTATTTGAGTTTGCACGATGTTATTGACCGATATAAAAATCTAGTACATCAAGATAAAGAGCAGGAGGCTTATCAATCTGTTTGTGACTTCTTAAATGAAAAGACCAATAGTTTGTGCGGCCAAGCTTATGATAATTTGGATGCCAGAGCATCAAGGCGAAATGCTTTGTTAACAGCAGAAGGTGAGTCATTAGATTTCCTACTTACTGTTGTAGCACGACTTGCTGTCACTAAAGAGCAGATCACAAATGTGTTAAATGAGGAACGCCAGAAGTGGGGAATAACCGCCTCATTACCAGAGTTAACTGCTAACCCTTATATATTAGCCGAGCAATATCAAGGTATAGATGAGAGCGACACCATCGGCTGGAGTTTAGTTGATAGGGGCATGGTGCCATCACCAGATTTGTCTGTAAAACCATTCTTTGATCTGCAAGCAGAACAAAGAATGAGAGCGTTATTGCTGGAAACAATCCGTAGAAGTAAGCCTCATGTGTTTGTTAAAGCGGAGCAAGTGCTTGAGCAAATCAATATTAGGTTAGATTATTTACCCGAGTGGAAACGCGTTGAGGTTAAGAGTAGCTATTTGAGCATTGATAAAACATTTTATCAACAGGCTATTACCTATCGTGAAGAGGGCAAGATCAGGTATCTATATGATCGTTTATTAGCTGAAGATGAATCCTTGCTGAGAGACACTTTTACGAGTCTTTTAACACGCAATGAAATCAAGCTGAAAACACCAATAACTAAACGTAATTGGATTGACCAGCTTAAAGATGAATCGAGTGCGCTGTTTAAAGAAGATCAATCTCGTGACAATTATATCCAAGCAATTAACTCTCAAGCAGACGTTTGTATTGATGTTTTTACAAAACCGATTGCCATACTAGCAGGGGGAGCGGGGACTGGTAAAAGTACCGTTGCAACTGCTTATATTAATGGTGTAAAGCAAGCTGATGGTCAAGGTGCTGCTATTTGTGTATTAGCACCAACAGGCAAAGCTGCAGACAGGTTAAGAACAGAGCTTCAAGATAAAAAGATCACCAGTGGTGTAAATGTCTGCACAATTCACTCTCTTTTAGCGACTAATTATTGGTTAAATCCTAACATGACCACTAAGCGTGCTGGTGGTCGAAGCATTGAAAGTTACAGCACTATTGTTATTGATGAATGTTCGATGATAGATACCATGTTATTCGCATCATTTGTGAGGGCTGTGAATTGGCATTGTGTAACAAGAATACTATTAGTAGGCGACCCTGCTCAGTTGCCACCTATTGGTTACGGCAAGGTTTATGCTGATTTTGTTAGTTACTTAACAGAAAACTATCCTAACAATATTGCTCACTTAACAGTTAACTTGCGACAAATGAATAATCGAGTGATGGATTTAGGCACAGGCATTTTGGATGTTGCTTCACTGTTTATTAATCAATCAGCTAAAACTAAAAGCACCTCCTCATGTAATGTTAAAGAAGCTAAATTAGACCGCGATGAGTTATTAATAAAACTTCAAGATGGTGGTCGGATTGATAAAGACTTACGTGTTGAATACTGGAATGAAAACCAACCTATATCAGAAAAATTGATTGAATTAGTTTCACAAGATTTTGGTAAAGAGAGTGAAGCAGGCCAAGCGACTTGGCAACGAGTCTTAAAGGATGACGTGGTCGCTTTTCAAATATTATCACCTGTACGTGGTGAGGAATTTGGTACAGAGGCAATCAACTTAGCTTGTCAGAGCTTTAAGTCTGGTAATTGGGCTCAACGTGGTACGGTTGATGGCTTTCACGTGTTTGATAAGGTTATTCAGGTTAGAAATAGAACTAAATCTGATCCTGTTAAAGCATATGATTTTAAGCAACGTAAACAAGTTGACTTACAAATATTCAACGGTGAAATTGGGACATTACAGCCAAGGGCGAACCAGTATAGATATTTGAACTGGAAAGAGTATACGTTCAGAGATTTATGCGGAAAGTTGGTAGGTAAAGAAGACCTGAGCATTAATTACTTTGGGCGCACTAAGGATTCCCCAGAAAGTAACTTAGAACTTGCTTATGCTATCTCTGTGCACAAATCTCAGGGCAGTGAGTTTAAACACGTTTATTTTGTGATACCTAAAGCCGCAACTAATCGAAGATTGATGGAGCTTCTATATACGGGAATTACACGCGCAAACCGCCATTGTACCTTACTTATTGAAGGTGATGTTTCTTCATTGATAGATCATGCTCGTCCTGAAAAGTCAGCTTTAGAGGTGATAAACAGCTCGTTATTTGATTTTAATGTGGTGCCAGATGAATTGCTTGAAGTGACTGGTTGGTACGAGTCAGGGAAAGTGCACAAGTCTTTAATCGGTGAGATGCTCAGAAGTAAATCTGAAGTGATTGTTGCAGATCTTCTGTTTAAGCACGATTTACAGCCTTATTATGAGAAACCATTAAAGGGCAAAGACGATAGTCAATACTTGCCAGACTTTACCATTCAATATCAAGGTGAAACCTATTATTGGGAGCATCTAGGTATGCTTGTGCGTATTCCGGCGAAGTTGAACACCTCTTCTGGCTGAACGTGAACACTTGATTTTTCAACGTATCACCAAGAGTAATTTTTAGCTTATGTGTTCATCTTCCGTCAACGTTCCCAGCTTTTTTCTCATAGATTCTCCTTTCAGTTGTAGCCTGTGAGCATTGTGCATAAGACGATCTAAGATGGCGTCAGCCAATGTATTATCGCCTATCTGCGTGTACCATTGATCAGTCGGTAACTGACTGATTAGCATCGTTGACGTCTGCCCATAACGATCATCCATGATTTCCATTAGATCGTTTCGGTGAGCCGCTTTTAATGGCTCTAGCCCCCAGTCATCCAAGACTAACAAGCGTATCTTTGCCAGTTGAACCAGTAGCTTGTGATACGTGCCATCGGCTTTCGACTGGGTCAGTGCTAGCAGTAATCTTGACGTTCGGTAATAACGGACGCTGTATCCCTGTAGGCAAGCGTTGTGCCCAAGTGCACATCCGAGATAAGTCTTTCCGCTACCACAGGGCCCTGTGATTAGAAGATTCTGCGCTTGGTCAAGCCAGTCGCGTTGCGCTAACCTGGCGATCCGGAAGCGCTCAATGTTGCGCGGATGCTGGTAGTCGACTTCCTGCACCGTGGCATTTAATTTGAAGTTTGCTTGTCGGATCAGCCTGTCATGCTTACGTTGCTCACGGACTGACTGCTCTTGTTCAACCAACAGGCTGAGCCGCTCGATGAACGACAGTTCTCCATACGTACCAGGCTGATCTTGCTGTCGTTCCAGTGCCGTAGCCATCCCACTGAGTTTCAGTTCTCTTAGTCGGGTCAGAGTTTGTTGTGTCATGTCATTCTCCTAGTGGAAGGTATGCGGCCCGCGGATATTTTCGTGGTCTTGAGATAAGCGAGTGGTTCCTTCCTCCGGCTCGGGTAACTGATCACGGTTGCTGGTTAGGATTGACTTAATTTGCTTGAGCTTCGTCAGTCCTTCTTGATTGGCTATCTTGCAACTGCCATTAAGCCTTTGTGCAGGGTATTGACGGCTCAGGCTGAGCAGCCCCAGACACAAGCGATAAGCCTGTTCTGGGTGTGCTTTTTCTTCCATACGCTGGCTCACCCATTTCAGCGTATCGGGCCCGATAGAACTGGCCCATTGTTTCAGGCGCCCAGGTGTCCATTGCTGATGTTTCTGATGGCGTTTAGGCATATGAGCTTCATCTGTCGTCATACCGGGATAGCGCTTGCGGGGATGGGAAGCAATGAGCTGTTGCCGATAATAGAGCTGGACTAACTGATCACCAGCATGCAGTTCCAGTTTCTCACCGACATACTGATGCGGGACTGAGTAGTAATGCTGTTCATACTGGATGTGATAGTCGATGTTAACTTTTACCTTTTTGATGGCAACATAACGATAAGGATGGAGAGGTAAGGACTTGAGTGCTGGGCGATCTAACTTATCGAAGGCTTCTTTACGATTTCCCGGCAACTGCTTAAAAGGTTTTTGGTTCAGTTCTTCAAGTAACGCACAGATACATTGGTTCACTTCAGCCAACGAGAAGAAGCTGTGATGACGCAGTCGTGCCAGGATCCAGCGTTCGACGATTTGCACGCCCACCTCCGCTTTTGCTTTGTCTTTGGGCTTATAAGGACGTGCTGGCATGACTGCCAGTTGGTAATGCTCTGCAAGCTGCTGGTAACTGGGATTGAGTTCCGGATCGTAACGGCAGGCTTTACTGACGCCACTGCGCAGGTTATCAGGGATAAGCATCTCCGGCGTACCGCCGAAGAACTCGAACATCCGCACATGGCTTTGCAGCCAGTCGGGCAATGACTGTGATTCTGTCGCTTCAGCATAGGTATAGTTCGATGCCCCCAGAACAGCGACGAATACCTGGGCATGACGGATTTCACCAGTACTGTGGCTGACGATGGGAACAGTTTGGCCGCAGTAGTCGATAAAACATTTTTCCCCAGCCTTGTGCAGCTGTCTCATTGAACGTTTCTGCTGCTTATTCCAGTGAAGGTAGCGGTCACAGTACTGAGAGTAGCTGTAGCACCGATTGGGGTATTGCTGGGTATATTCCTCCCACAGCAGTTGTTTTGTCATCCCTTTGCGTTTCAGCTCCTGGTGTACATCAGCCCAGTCAGGTATTTGATACCGAGCAGATGCCTTTGTGTCGGCGGTCGGGTAAAACAACTTTGCCAGTTGCTCATCAGTTAATGAATCAGGGAGTGGCCAACTCAGATTCAGGGCCTCTGTTTTATGGAGCAGCTTCTGGATGGCGCCGACGCTGACTTTCGTACTAGCGCTGATTTGTCGGATAGACAATTTTGCGTCCAGTTTAAGCCTGAGTACGTCTCGAATTTTACGCATTGCAATCCTCTTTGCTGGCATAGTCCTGCTCCAAAAAAGGAAACAGGTTACCAAATAAGTTGAAGATCAATACGTTGAAAGAGATTCCGGAGAAACGTGAACAGTGATTCCGGAAATGTGGGTGAAAGTGTTCACATTAAACCCGGAGTGGGTGTTCACGTTAAACAAGAATAGGTGTTCACATTGAACCGGAATGAGTGTTCAGCATGGGCCGGAATACGCAGCTTGAAAAGCCAGATTACCTAGCCAAGTGGGAAAGTAAGCAGCAGTGGTATGTTGATAATGGTTTTGCTGAGCAACTCATTATTTCTCGTGACAGAAAAGGTGCCATTGACTCATCCGAAATAGATATGTTAATCAAAGAGAAAATCCTAGGATTAGATTTATCAGAAATGAAAAAATCATGGGATGAAATCATAGAATTATCGGATGACGCTGTCATTATTGAATTTGCGAAAAAAGCGATTGAAAAAGATTTAGCATTACCAGTTTGGGGTTATGAAATAACTTTAGATGATGAAGTCGTAGGTGAGTTGGAGTTTGCTTGGTTAGATACAAAAGTTGCTATTTATACTGAGAATGGACTAAGCGAGGAAAATGCAGAGCAGCTTGAGAGTGAAGGTTGGCATACACTTGATTTTAGTACGTTTAAAGTCAAAAAGTTAGTTAACGTGATTTCTGCGATGATAGGTTAAATTACTCTGTAACGAATGAAATAAAAATGCTTCTTATAGCCACATGAGGTTTTATACTTTTACGCTGTGTAACAGCATAGTGCATTTGACCAAAGGTGTTGAATGCACTATGCCAGCTTGGTAGTGCACCACAATACTTGGGATTATCGGTGAAATGCTAAACTAGCAAACTCACTGACACGTTTCTGTCCAAAATAGAGTTAGCTATGGCTGGTGCGATGTTTTTCTAATTGTTGATTGAATACTGGCCAGTATGGAGCCTGATTAATATCGACTCAGCATTACCAACGCACGGCATAAGTAAATACTAATGAGGAGAGCTTGCCTATTACCGAAATGGATGGAGTCGATTTTTAGCAATGAAACGGTTTAGGTGTCTTTGGTATAGCGTTCTGTTGGCATATAAGTGGTAATATGAATAAGCATAGACTAGCCCTTTCTCTGTGGGTTGCACCTATTTGGGTGACATACAGTTCGAGCATAGTTTTGAGTTTGCAACATGTTTGCTTGGAGTTGATTCTCGACAGAAAGAGCAATACTCCTCATAGTGATCGCGTTTTTTATCTTGTAGCTTGGCTTTGAGTTCACCTTCTTTTGTCTCGACATCATTGAAGTAAGCTTTCATATAGTAATCGTGGAAAATTAGCTTAGAGAAGGGAATTAACTCGCTCTTCCAATCGTACTGAATTTCATTACCAACAAGTTCGGGTTCTCGCCAGTGTACCTCAAACCAAAGTTCGCCTGTTTCGTGTGTTAAGTTTTTTGCATCATCACTCAAAACAAAAACGTTAACCCTGTTCCCATATGCGATATCGAGGTCTGTGTACCTTTGACCATCAAACTCAAGAAGAACCCAAACAACAAAAGTGTTATTACGCTGGAAAAACTCTTCACGGGCGACAATAACACTGATGAAAGTCGAACTCATTTGAAGCTCAAAAACCACGTTTCGCGTTTTACCATCGACAGTATACAGAGTTGATACGTCGGGCCTCCGCCATGCTTTAGTCATTACATTATTAGGGGCCTTATCTCGAAAAGTCGGCTCCATTCTGGCTTCAGAAAAACGCTTATGGCTATCAGCAACAATTGCATCATAGATGAATCCTTTTGCGTTTCTGTGGGGAGCGCCTTCCTTCTGCCCGTTAAACTTCATGGCGAGAACTTCTTCGGCCTTTAGCTTGTATTTTTCTTGCAATGGGCAGTCTTCACTTGATAAGCGATGACTGTAGTGATAAATCACACGAGAGGGAGTTCCTCGAAGTACGAGAGGCTGGTAACAGACTGAGCATAGATAGGTGCGAGTGCCTTCTTCTATCTGCCTGCGACGCCGGAAGAATTCACCTCCATCAATACCATCTAATTGCTTCGCGACATTAATAAAATCGCGCACCATAGGATCGTAGACTTTGGTAATGAGTCTATCGTGATGAGCCTTCATTTAATCACCACCTTTAACTTCAGCGAGTTGTTCTCTAAGCTGATTAACTTCACGAAAGAGTGCAAACTTCTGTTTCGAGTAGAAATCAACCGTGCTCTTCGCTTCACTTAACACTTTACTCTTACTGCTCAGCTGTTCATCTAAATCGACTAAGTTAGAATTTTTACTCTTTATCCGCTTTTCAAGAGTCTCGAGTTGATTAAAGGCATGATCAACTTTTGCGGCAACGGACTGAAAATCTTCAAATGTCATATTGATATGGCTCAGAAAACCTGTCATCCAATTCACTTCAGATAGCTTTTTATCAAGTGACTCGAGTTCTTGGCGCTTCTTAATTGCTTGGTTTTCTACACTGCTTAGGTTTTTTCTCGCAAAGTCGATCTCGCTTTCTATTTCGCGGACATGCCTACGACCAGAGCGAAATTGTTCTCTTAACGTTTCGACTTGGCTCGCTAATTGATTAGCCTCGTGACTATAAGCGCCATTTTTAATTTGTGACTCGAGTTGACTTTTTTTTTCAGTCAGGTTGTTTACTTGCTGGATTAAGTGAGTACGTTCATTTTTTAAAGCCTCTGCAGATTTATAAAGAGCAACCTTATCTAAAATTTCCGCTGAAAATCTGAGTTCTGTTTGGGCTTCTTGCAAGTGCTTTTGTACAGATGATAGCTCCTTTTCCGCTTGCTTTTTTTGCTTAGAAAGCGTGTTAGCTTCTAACGTTGCGATAGTACGTGTTAGGGGAGCAAGTGGTGACAATGCCAACCATGTGCATCGATTGATGAATGATTCACTTACAACTTGAGTACGAAGATAGGCAGTAAGACCTGAGGATGGAAGAGTCAGTGTTGATATATCCATTTCAATGACACTTTGAAACGATTCCCGAAGAGCCTTAAGTTGATGGTGACTAAGGACATAATCTTCGGTTCGTAGACTGAGATAGATGAGCTGCCCGCCTGTCAGTGTTAACGCCAGAATAGGTATCACGCTGTGTTCATAGTTTACTTCTGCAGCTATCACATCTTGTGCCGTGCTCTCACTGTTATCGAATGTTATGGGCAATGAAATATGTCCAATCTCAATAAAGGTTGAAGAGAGCCTTTCAAGTAATTCAGAAAAGAGTGAGCCTTCACATTGCTTGTCTGCATGTTGAAAAAACTGGTTAGGAGAATGCCTCATAACAGGTGTACCACAAGTGCGGCACATCGCATTTAATTCTTCGGACGTCCGCGAATCTATAAGACGACCATCACTGTCTATACAGAACCTGAGTCCAATCCTTTGAGAACTAGAAAGCATCCAGCCTCCCCAAAACGAATGTATACATAAGGGATTGATTATATGTGAAATGTTTCTTATGTACAGGCACGTAATCTAAAGTTTGAACCTCGCTGTAAATAAGAGAGGCTATCTTGAAATACAGCGTAGGATATTCTGTTTTGTGTGTTTACACGCTAATTAGTCTAATAGTGTGAACTGACAGATTGCTCTAACAAGCTAATGCCCCTTTAAAGTTAACGCAATAACTTAGTACGGATCACGATACAGAGATTTGAGATACATTTCCGGCTCTTCTCCGCTTACATGAGTCGGCCTAAGCAAGATAACCAATGATAAAGTATTGATTTATAATGTTTGTTTTACTTGTAAGTCAGTGCTGTACCTTGTCATCATTATCATCTGCTCTATTTAGCTTTAAAGGCCAATGTGTTCAATCCGTTTCTATAGAAAAAGATACCCAATCTGTTCTTGTGAGATGTCGTCGTGACAGACGGTATAAGGTCGTAGAGCCAGAAACAGGAACGCCATGCACCGTCGACCACTATGTACGTCGACGCCTGTATGATCTCCCCGTCAGTGGTCGCGCCTGTACTATTGAAATTGAACTAGCTCAGACTCGAGATAAGTTTGGTCGGAGACTGATCGAATCTACGGATTATGTTGCTAAAGGTGGCCGTTACACTGCTTGGTTTTGCCAGTTCATAAGTGGCTTGTGCCGATATATGAGCATTCACGCTGTCTCTAAGCATCTGGGTATTCGTTGGGAGACAGTGAAAAACATTGGTAAGACGTTTCTACTTTCGACGTTACCAGCACTAGAGCCAGAAAAGCTCACCGACCTCATCCATATAGGCGTTGATGAGGTAGCCCGAGCTAAAGGACATGACTATATGACCGTGGTTTATGACCTGATATCAGGCCATTTAATTTGGGTTGGCCATGGAAGAAGGGCTGAGGTTCTTATCGCTTTCTTTTCGCAGTTATCCTTGCCGACCAGAGAAGGGATCAAGGCCGTCTCAATGGATATGGGACAACCTTACCAGTCTGCAGTAAGGAAAATGCTTCCCAACGCTGATATCGTTTTCGACCGATTTCACGTAATGCAAAACTACCACCTGTTAATGAGAAAAGAGCGAAATAAAGCCTTCCGAAATGGCTCTCATCAGGAGAAAAAAATGCTCAAAGGGACGCTCTTTCTATTGCTCAATAACGCCCACAAATTAGATGACAGGCAGTCCGATAGACTCGATGATCTTCTCGAAAGCAACAAGACACTTTGCATCATTTATATGTTGAAAGAGCAGCTTCAAGCTATTTGGGATGAGAGCTGCTACGAGTCTATGGTTCATGCTGTTGAAGCTTGGTGCCGTCTCGCCAAATCAACTCGAATACTGTCTTTGTGCAGCTTCGCCGACGCTCTGTTGGAAAGAAAAGTCGGCATCTGTAATTACGCGAAATACAAGCTAACAAACGCTCGTGTAGAAGCAGGCAATGTCTCGATTGGTACTGAGACGAAGAGCCAGAGGAATACGAGATACTGACTACTTCAAATTAAAGATCAGACAAACATCACTCCTCGAAACCCATTCAACTTTTTATCCAAATATCAAGCTCATGTAAGCGGAGAAGAGCCCATTTCCTAATGCCAGGCCATTAAGTTAACTCTGCCATTGAGAAAAATAATACTTACCTCAAACCAAAAAATGGCCAGTCATCGTTTCCTCAAGCATATTCAATATACTATCATTTGTATTTGTTGAGCTATACTAATTTAATGCTCATAAGTCTAAGTGGAGAAAGGGGTAAGTTGTGAATAAACTGATTAGAATTTTGCCGATATTTTTTTCTTTGCATTTATTTATTGTTGTACCATTAGCTCATGCTGCATGGACAAATGTTTTGTCAATGATACTACAAGAGTCACTTACTGAATTTTCCAGGGATTCATCGAAAGAATTAGCGAAAGTATTCGTTTCCAAGGTAAATGAATGGTTGTCAGATGAGAAGGGTGAAAGTACGGAAATAATAAATGGCGGAGACATTAAGGATATTGATGGAGAATCAAGTAGGGTGTGGGAGATTAAGTCTGGCATCCTTACTAATGAAGAAATTAAAGAATTAGAAAAACATATTAAATCTCTAGATGGTAATCGTAGACAGATAATCATTGAAAATAGTAATACAGATACCACCATTCAGGAAATGAAAAACTCTACTGGTGGCGCTCAGGTTAAAGGTAATGATAATAAAATAGATATCAAGGTTAATAAGTATTGATGTTAATGTGTTATATATACAATCCTAATTACTTGAATAATTAACTATTTCAGAAAAATCAGTGGCTCGATAGTGAACCTTAGCTGATATTTTCTCATTGGTCTTGCCTGAAATATTTATTGTTAACACCTCTCCTGATTTTAGTGATTTACATGCTACAGATAAAATCATAGGATTGCTTGATTTAACTCTACATTTCTTGCTATCAAATGAAAGTGAATGAAAACTTGATGATTTCAGAGAGTTAACAGTAATTAGTATATCATTAATAGTTGTTGTTTCAGGGTTTGCAACTGTAAGCTGTAAAATCTCAGAAAAAGGATTGCTAGAATTTTTTTTGATTGTTCCATTGTAGGCTAATACCTTCGAAGTTGAAGTGGATATCAACTTATTCAAGCACTCAACATATTGTGATATATTATTGGCGTTTGCATCTACCCTTATTTTATATGATGATTTTGTCTGTGCTAGTATTTCTGTATTGTTGGTTAGTTGTGGAATGATTTCCAATATTTTTGCACATGCAGAGGAAATTGATTTAATGGCATCTGCTGTTCGTATATTCTCACAGTTAACAGATGCTGAACTGTTGTTTCCTATAATTTGGATATTGCACTGTGATTGTGTTATTGCTTGTTTTGATCCACTATCAATTTCTGCTGGTGTTTTACTTGATATATACTTACCTGAGAGTGATTCTTTCACTAGGTATGATTCTCCTTCGATAGAGTACTCAATATCAGCTCCATCAAATTGAGATATTCTAATAAAAGTTTCATCACCATAAAAATTATGGCTCTCCATGACTCTGTACTGTCCAAAATAAAACTTAACTATCTCATAACCATCATTACTGGCACCTATAAGTGCTTGTTGGAGTATAATGTCTGGATAACCATTGGTCATGCTTTTTCGAAGTGCGTATTCGCAACCAATCTCTTCATTCAACTCTCTAGTTAATAATTTGAGCTGATCTTCCTTCCAATAAAATTCAATAAGATAAACATCAAAATTAGAGCAACCACTTGCTCCTGTGTAAATGGGGTGGTTCACTCGATAGAATACTAAGAATTTATTAGCGTCATTTGTAGGATAAGTGTTAATCTCCATGTGTGATAAAGACTCTTCCTTAGAGATCATATCCAATGTGTCTTTTTCTAATTTATTGTAAAAAAAATTCTTTAGTTCGTACTCAGTAATCGGAATATTAGAGGCATAAGAAATACTACAGGTAATCAGCAATGCAAAAAAAACAGTAGATAATATGGTTTCATTCCACATAAGTAATTACCTTCTTATTGCTCTCTTCAAATCACAATGTAGTACAGTATGCATCCTATAGATGCTCAATTGGAAAAGAACTGCCTACAGATTAAAAGCAACTAATGTGATATACTCAAAACTCATGACCATTCAGCCTTCTTTCAAATTCAATGGAGAAATGAGCCTAATAAAAATCCTCAAAAATTATCTTTTTTGTTACGATAGATCTGAGGTAATGAATGATAGGTTCAAATTATTCTTTCTATCATACGCATCACGTTTAAATATAGCTCAATTTGTGAGCTTCTGGGAAGAACTAGATAAGGGTAATTAGACCTTAAATTCAATGCAAAATTGTTCAAGTATAACTCAGAAGCTTGGCCATCAGAATGGAATTTCTCTGTGCGTACTTGATACTTAGTTTTCACGTACAGAAGATATGTATACTCTTTGGGTTGCTTTAAATGAGTTAGAGTGGATTTAGGCGTACTTTAAATAATTTATGGTTTGCTAAATTAGAGAAAGCTCTCATACGTTCCTGTCCAAGTATGAGTTACGATACCTGTAAATAGGCTGTAAATGGGCATAAATAGACAGACTGAGTACAAAGCACAATTATTCGCTGAGCTCAATATAATGCCTCTGGGAGCATTAAATTGAGTTTTAGCGTGCACACTATATGTTTAAATTGCTGTGCCCTTAACCCGCTGTTTTGGGACAAAACAAAGCCTATTGGGACAACATCTGGGTGTACAAGGATAATTAAACAACGTTGAGTGAACAATCAGGCGTCACGCCTAGCTGTTTTTCTTGCGAAATGCCAATTCAGCTTTGAAAATTTCAATTCTCCAACTAGGTAAGTGGGATTGTGTTTGAATAATAGCCTCAATGTGAGCGGTATCCAGCTCCTTCAAAGGTTTAAACTCGACAGGTTGATTACCATCTTTGCCTCTGGTACCCCAGAAAAATCCTTGCCGAATTTCATTGTGAGGTGCATCAGTGTAGATGGATTGCTCTTCAAATGGTTCGTTATTAACGTTTCGTCGGAGATAGTCAGTTCCTCCATCGACCATGTAGGTTTCGCCGTTTGCATCAATGTGAGTGACATAGTCGTGTCGATGCCTGCTGATCAAAACTGTGCCATCTGGTGTTTTAATTCGGTTTAGAACGATATGTTTCATGCGAGAACCTCGTTTACTTTTGTTAACTTTTTCGATAATTGTGGAATCGATTGACTTTGACCCTCCTTTGACAGGGGGACTAACAGTTTTCCCGGACGCATGTTCTCTTTTTCATACCTTTCGGCTTGGAGGCCTCATCACCAAATGTAAGATTAAGGTGGTTAGGTTTTGAAAAGTTGCCAACGGTGCAGATGCCCCAGGCCCAGCACTCGCTGTAGTCTTTATCTTGATCTTTCATCATTTCGAGTTCAGCTTCCATCAGTTCATGGAGCGCTTCAATGTATCGTGGAGTCAGTTTGATTTTCAGCTTGTGATATCTAGCCATGTCTGTGCAACCTCAGAATTTACTCTACACTGTGTTTTCATACAGTATAGATTCATAGATTGAAGAATCGCAATTGGAGGCAGTCAATATGCATACACCAAATGTGTTAAACCTTGAACATACGCTCTCTGTGCATGGCGGTATTGAGTTAACACTTGTGATGCATGAATATGGCCTTTACGTCAGCCAAAGTCAGCTCGTAACGAATTGGTATGATTTTCGATTGTTAGCTTTGGTAATAGCCTTTTCCCAGCAAGGGCAAACTCGGAGGTTGGTTTACTCCTTGCCCAAGCAATCTGATTTATTTGATCTTCAATTATCATTTCAATTGTGTGTACACCAGACCTGCTGTGGTCGGTTTCAGTCTTCTCGAATCCAGATTTCGTATTCATTTGTTGATGTCGACGATGCACGAGAAACGATTCATGAGTTTTGGAAACAGCTGTTAAAGCACGTTAAATGTCTGGAAAACTTAAAGAAGGTAGAGATATAAAAAGGCTACCAAATGAGTGCTCTTTCTACTACTTATAAAGGATGGGTGCGAGGCGTATGATGACTAATTCTGACGGGCGTGTGTACACACCAGATGGATGGACGATCTTCCATATTAACAACAACGGTGCTCATTTCTATAAAGTGTTGTGTACATGGAGTGGCGGGTATCTTGATGGCGATTCGTGTCGCCTTTCATCTGGTGCTGAAGACTTTAACCTGATATATGATGCAAAAATCGGCTTGTTTGTATCAGAGCAGTTGAGCGGTTCTATGCACCACCTCAGTCGAGCTGGGTATCAGCGCCACAATGTCCGACTACTCATATTTAGTTTGAGAAGAATTAGGATAGACTTAACTATGCAAAATTATTTCTTCTTGGTGAAGTTCATCTTCTACTCTACTCTATTACTATGCTTCTGGCTCGTTCTAAATCTACTTTTCCAGTGCCATGACAAATCCGACAATCCAAAAAGCCATCAGGGCATTCACATATTACGGGGTCATAAACTGAGTCCCCTAGACTTGTGAAATGACTAGCAGTCGCGATACCAACTCCATTGCATGCATCACATGATGAACCAAGTAATCGAATTTTACCAAGGCATCTTGGACAGGATTCTATTTCAGAATCTGTTTCTGGACGAGGTGTATGCTTGGGTGGCTCAAACTTGCTTCGATAGAACTCAAGTAAAGCTTTATATAGGGCGGTTTGCCATGAGTTGATATTTAATCTTTCGTGAGAAAAATAGCGCTCTTCTAAATCACTTAAGAGAGAATCGTACTCTCGACTTTCGATATATTTATTGAATATGTACTCTTGGGATGCTAGTTCGCTAGCAGCCTCTATTGAATAACGCAAATAAAGCTTAAACTCGTTGAAATGAGCCTCAACACGGCTTTTATTTTCTGGACTCCAGCCACTAGGAGATAATATCTCATAGGCCACAGTAATAGGTTGGCTATCAATTATTCTAGCAAATAACCACTGTTCTGTATGAAATGGCTCTCTATCAAAATAAGGATGTAAAGGCTGAGAGCTTCCTGTTAGAGCTACCGTTGAGCTTTTTCCTGTATTGCAATCTTTGCATGATGGAACAAGGTTGGTTGGTATAACTGACAGGCTTGGGTACTTAGTTTTAGGAAGAAAATGGTCGAGAGTAGATACATGGTTTAGTCCACAAAATGGGCATCTACACAAGGGTGCGCGAATCATTAGCGCATCATATATCTCCCGACCTGGCTTGGTCTTACCAACCAAGTAATTAGTATAGAGTGAGGTAAGCTCTTTTTTTGTAACTCTTCCTACAGCTAGTTCATCATCACCAATGTTTACAGGGATTAGTGTATGTAATTCGTTTGACTCGGCTTTTTGTTTATATCGCAGCCCGTCACTAATAATATGCGTAGACACTTCATTAATTCGGTCACGAAACTCCTTAATACCTATGCCAGAAATACACTTATCCAGAACATACGACTCGGTTACATCAGGAATAGCAATGATCTTCATGACTATCTTCCTGAACGATTTCTGTTGAAAAACATAGAGCGCAAAATAGCTTTGCCTTCAAAGCCTAGTTGATGATTGTATGTGGAGATAATTGACTCATATGTCCCCCCTTGTTGTACCGATTCTTCTAGCAAGTTGTGAAAACCTGATTTAGATACCTCTAATTCAAAAACTTCTCTAGTCAGAACACCAACGTTTTCCGCAAATGTTTCGATGTTTGGTCGGTCTACTCTCGAGTTCAAACGAGAGCGGTTGATTATGGACACGCACGATTTTGGAACTTCTTGGAGGACAACAGGCGAGTGGGTTGCAATTATAGCGACCCCATTCCTATTCTTGAGTAAGTTAGACAAAGCTCTGGTAAACGCAGATAAAAGAGGAGGGTGCAGGTGACTCTCTGGTTCATCAATTAACACTAGCGTTTTCTCTTCAACAGTTTCGATCAAACTGGTAACTGTCAGTAGTACGATGCAATGCCCTGAACTCATTCTGCTGAATAAGTGTTTAGCATCCGCTTCGAAATTAGATTTTTGCTCGGAGGTATCGCGATCGAAACGGTCAATCAAATCTTCTAGTGGCATCTCCGAAAAATTCGGGTCTGAGCGTAAGGTGTCAACAGCTTTTAACCAACGAGCACGTTTTGATTTCAATGCTAAACAAAGTTTTAAACTGTTGGCACAGTCTTGCCCAAGATCTTCATTATCCTTCAGCGCCCACTGTCCTTCTAAAGCTTCTTTCTTAAGCCCAACGTATCTATACCTAATGCCACTATGGTGCTCACCCCTATTTCTAGGAGGAATGAATGTATCAAAGGCACTGAATGATACTGACACTACACCAGCAAAATAGTCTTGAGGTATTGGTGGGTTGCCCCAAGCGTTTAGGTCATAAAAGGCACCCTTCGTCCCAAACGCAGAGCGCTCAGGGATTAAAGTGTCAACCATCTGGTTAAGTATGGTTGTTTTACCTACACCATTCCGACCAATTAGAATGTGAATATTTGTAGGAGGTTCCGTTTCAGGAGTTGTTTCAAAATTTAAACTAATCTCTGAAAAATCTGATTCGTGGTTTCTTTGATAGCGGAAAGCGTAGCTCGATAAAGGGGCTTCATCACGTAAAATACGGCTGAACTGGTGAGCGATGGAAGAATGATCGACAGTTCTTAGTATCGAAACTCTAAATACACTATGTTGTTCTGCAACCCTAAGGTTTTCTGCACTGAAACTAACATCTCTTAGCGGTGCTAAAATGTCCTTTATGGAAAAAGTAGTCTCAGAGCTAGCCTTAAAAACAGCTCGGTAAAAATCAGCGTCTTGACCGAGTGAGAAAAAACTAGTTGGAAGTTCAAAGAATGACTCAGGTAAATGCTCTAACGTCCATCCCTCAGATTGCGAAGTGTAACCAATCTTAGTATTTCCAAGTTCATGCCTTTGTCCTTTATTATCAAATAAGTATAAT
The DNA here is from genome assembly GCF_003026475.1 of Photobacterium lipolyticum. Classification (GTDB taxonomy): domain Bacteria; phylum Pseudomonadota; class Gammaproteobacteria; order Enterobacterales; family Vibrionaceae; genus Photobacterium; species Photobacterium lipolyticum. Next base: position 291,994 of record NZ_PYMC01000002.1, on the reverse strand, counting down.
GAAAACAGTGTCTTATGACTATAGTCATCCCAGTTATCAGGTTCCAATAACAATATGCTGTTTGCTGTTGAAGGCACTGAAGTTCCTTGCCGTAAACATCTAAAGGATAGGGACATAGTTACTCTTATTCTGATCAGTTATATAATAAAGGCATGTCTTTCCAAGTCCTCACCTAAAGCTATGTTTAGACACGCTTCATGGGCTTAGACAGCTATAAAGCTTACTGTATACCCAATCGTGAGTATTATCATTGATTCATATTAAATTTCTTGTTCTCTGAGTAGCCATCAAATCATTAGACACTTTCGGTGTGCGACCTGTGATGTGATAAGTTGGGCTTTGCCATACCTCCCAGCTAATTCGAGAAGCAAAAGGTAAGACCTGTCCCCTACTTTTTCTAAACTAATTTATCAGAGCTTGAAGCGGTTCCCTAGCTCAATTTCACCCACCCTCTAGTCAGCGAATTCTTCTCTGACTAGAGGTGAAATCGGTATAGCGGCTAATGAATTAAGCAAAATAAGCGTCGTAATGTGGCTTGTCATTAGTTTCAATTGCAGTGCTAATTATGCCCCAAATAGTCGCTAATTGTGGCTGTACGGCTTCAGGAAGTTGTGTACCAAGCTCCATTGATTTCGCATGGCACTTTTCATTCATGTACTCATACAGGGCGTTTGACTTCACTTCTGCGTCATCAATGCCTTTCAATAAATTAGGGGCGATATGATCTGTCCCTTGCTTTCTGAAATCAGTCAGGTTGAACCTGAACGAAAAGTACACTTCCATTATCTTTCTGACATACGACTGAACCGCAATAGCGTCACAGTTCTGTGGTTGGGAGACAGCTTCTTTGACTTTACTGATCAGATAAGCGTATTCAGACCTATGGTTCTTCAATAAATCAGGCAACTGGTCAATTTGCGAATGATCGCCTTTACGGTTAATCAAGAAGTACTGCGAACGTTTCTGGTTGCCTTCTTTTGCACGATAGTAAGACATCCACATCTTCACTAGATTGAAGAATTCAAAGTTATGCGTAGATATGAAAAGCTGTTCTACATGGTCATGATTCAGCTTACTTTTAATGATCCCAAGAACGTTGTAAATGTGGTTTGAATCAAGGCTACAGATAGGGTCATCCAGATACACAATTGGCTTAACATCTTTCAGTGCTTCATCTTCAAGCTGCGTTATGAAGTACGCAAAGGCAATAGCCGTACGTTCACCATCAGATAAGTGCTTGGCTTCTCGTTCTTCACGCATGAACTTGTATGTGCCATCAATTGGCTTAATTTCAATATCTGTCTTGCCGAAGTACTGTCTTAGGTTGTCATTAAGGCTTTGAGCGCCTTGCTTAGTGTTATTCAGTTCAGCTTTGATGACAGCGATACGTGTATCCTTAGCATTGATGTCATCTTGCAATGTTTTAGCTGCATCTTGAAAGGCTTTGATATCTATTGCTGCTTGTGGGTGGTCATAATCCTGCGTCTCTTGATAGACATAGTGACGCTTGATCGCTTCAATAGCTTGTCGCTGTTCGTTTGAATGATTAGAGGCTCTTTCGTTATGCGCTTCGATTGGCGCATTGAATCTCTCAAGTAACTCTGTTGCATATGGCAATGGATAATCTGAAGCACTGAAGGGGACAACTTCTGCCATGTGCTCTTTTTTATCCGTCAGCAAATCAATTAGTGATAGCTTTACAGCTTCAACAGATTCATTCAGTGGCTTAACTTCATTTCTAAGATCATCAAATCCTGTCTGTAAGTCAGGATACAACTGACTAGTTTTAGGAATGCTGGAAGTTAATGATTTTGCTTCTACCGACGCAATAGCAGAATCAATTTGCTGACTTAAATCTTTATACGCCTTTGAGAAGTATGTATTTAGTTCTTCTAACCGTTCTGGATTGATAGGGCTTTGACAGAACTGACAAATTGTGTGACCTTCGTGACGTTCAATACCGTCTTCAATCCAGTCCCTTAACCTCTTGTCTGCATCTAATTCAGCAATGGTTGTCTGTGTAACTGAAGTGCGCAAGATGTCTTCGATTTCGGTGAAGACAGTAGTCATATCAGGTACAGTAATTATTGCTTTAGGCGAACTAGCAACGGCAGTGGCTTTTGCTGTATCTGTGTACGCACCTAATTGCTCAGGTGTCAGTTTATGTTCAGTAGTTGCACCACTAAGTATTGATTTTACACTTGCTGCATTGAAGGTCGATCTGCCAAGAATGTTTAAGTCAGTGACATTGCGACCAACGGCTGTAAGTCGTTTGTTCTTTTCTTTTTCTTTATCAGTCGCTGATTTTGAATTGTTTTCGCGTTCTTGTTCTTTGGCGGGAATAGCTGCTTCAAGTTCTTGAAGCTCATTTTCTAAGTCGATGTTGCGTTCACCAACAATCAAAACAGGGTTAACGCTTGATTCATCAAAGTTAACGTTCTTTGCTATGTAATCTGAATTGAATACACGCAAGTTCTCAACCTTTTGGATCGCGTTGCTTTTGATTGAAGTACTTTCATGCTGATCAATTTCAAACGAACCAGTTTCAAACCCTTCAGGCATTTCACCTAACTGCATGGCACGGAAGATACGTGATAATGTTGTCTTCCCTGAATAGTTAAAGCCATAGAACAGATTGAATTGATAGAAAGGCTGGCCAGCATTAGTCTTAGCATCCATGAAAATGCCGAAGTTTTTTATTGATTTTACGTTCTTAAACATACGCATATCCCGCACAAATTATCAGGATATTGTACTACGTGTTATTCGTTTACATATGTGATTGCTATCAACTTAGTTGCTTAACTGTTTCGTTCACATCCATTGTTGATAAATAAGACGCTGGTTAAGCCTGTGGTATTGTTGTTGGCAATTTAGAAATCTATACAAAACTGTGATCAATGCAGCTTGATTCGTATGATGTTTTGGTTGATAAATGTCCACTATGTATTATGGATTCATATATATTAAGTCAAACCGACACGGAGGATGAATGGTTGCTACCGTCTTAAAGCATGATGACTCAACCTTTAAAGTTATGCAGAAAAGGCTATTCCCACGTATAAGGTTTAAAGATACAGGCGTGGATTTTTTTGAGCACTTTTTCCACGTTTGTTACAACGAAGCAGCTATCGCTGCCATTAAGTCTGATAGCGTCCATGATAATGGGATTTATGTTAAGCGCCGAATAATAAGGGGTAGTGCGGATATCTATGAAGAAGACATATACCCTCACACAAACTCGTTTTTTGGAGCGAATGAGTTTGAAAAGGTGTCCAGGGTATCGACAGAGTTCTACAATGCACTCTTCGATATTTTCAATAAGCATTATTGGATAGTTAATCTTTGGATTAACGTATATGAGGCCAACAAAAACTCACGCTTGGGTCGTGAGATTACACGGGCATTCATCATTAACTCCATTGATGCGGCAGCTTCATTTATAATCGATAATGCTGATGTGGACTTAAAGGCTAAGAGTGTCCATGGAAATTGCCCTACACGAACTATTTTTTACATGGATATTCTAGATCAAAAAAAGATTAAAAAATGTGTTCGTAAGCCATATTACGATACTTTGATGCGTCATACGGTTTCAGATGACCGTAGCAATGTCGATTTGATTATGTTGTTGCGATTTGCCGCCGTTAACAACTCTTCTAATAGCGATGAGCGCTATGACCTGTCGATGCTTAAAGATCTTTTGGATCTATCTGAGACCAGTGATGATCTAAATGACTCAAAAAGTGAAAAGGAACTTAGTCGCAGTTTAATGCTTCTCTTTAGACTTAAGCGCAAGCAGTTGAAGAAAGCTTATAAGCCTATCTTAATCAGTAAAAAGTAAGGGAATGCGCTCAATGTAAAGGCGCGGAGGAAGCATGTTATTACATGAGCGAATAATAGATTTTTCGAAGTACTCGACAATTTCTATTGTTGCAATTTTTACTTTCGTATCAGAGCCAATCCTACAGTCAACAAATCTGGCTGTCTTGGTAACATATGGGTTAGCAATTACCTTTGCTGTGATAGCTTTTGTATTTTGCTTGAAGGTGACTTACATACCGATTGAGGATAGTGAAGAGTGGAGGATTGTGAATGCTGGAGGAAAGAACAAGATTAAAGCAGATCCTCACAAGATAAGTGCGCCAAAGATGAATACAATAAGGCGGTATAATAAGCACCAACGAAGAAGTGCGATGCTATCAGTAAGCTTGCTAGCTCTTAGTTTATTCATTCTGATGTACGACAATTATACATCGAAAGACGAAACGGTAAGTTATGAGATTGTGCCTTGTGGGCAAAGTACCCCATTGCCTTTAACAACCCCAGACACTCTTTGCATGAAGAAAAAGTAGGAAAGAAAACGACCACAGATTGTGGCGTTTGAATCGGTCAGCATCCTGTAGACCATCGATCAGTTGTAAATTCCAAACTTCTCATAGACCGCTGGAGACTTAATGGCCATCTAGAGACAAAGTCAAGTGAGTCGATAATTTATTAGCTATACCTACACTAATTCATGGGTAGCAAAATTAGCAATATCATTAACACATTCTGTCCAGAAATCAGTTGTAACATCACCATATGAAGAAGCCACAGTGTATGGGTTGGTTGTGACTCACCAGCAAATCTGTCGGATTGACTATGAGTCAATACACCTTAACTGTAGGGGCTTCTTATTGTGCGTTATATAGACAAGGCTCACCTTCTGCTATGAGTCCCCGTTATGTGACCTACATTACTCATGACCGGAATTTTTACTTAAACCTGTTTCGTCTTAGGGGGAAGTGAACACAGTATTTCGAACATCAACAGCAATAGAGTAAATGGTTTTATTATTAATGGATTGTAGTTTCTGAAAGCCCTTGCCAAAATCTCTTTTCCTACCGTCAAATATTACTAGATATCCTAAATTCGAGCCTGTATTGTTCTGATAGTGGATAATCTGATCTTCGCCAGAAATAGCATATGAGCTTGAATAAGGCTTGCCACACATCTTCAGCTCAATAACTACCTTTAGACCTCCAGCGAATAACAGATATAAGTCAACAAAGCCCGCTCCAGCACGTTGCTCCTGAATAATTTCAACACTGTCTTTACCAAACTTCGCTGACAGTGAAGCAATAAGAAGTTGCTTTCCAATTTCCTCTGGATTCTTGCTCCATTTATGACCGCCTTTACCATCAGCTTGCCAAAAGTACATCCTATTTTTTGAAGCTACAGTTGCTGAAAACTCATTTAGAGCAGTTAATATGTCATCGCTGGTAATTTGTAAAACACATTCGGGTTTAAAGTTGGTAGCTATCAAACCTTTCGGCATATTGTTGAAGCAGTTTTCCTTAAGTTCCTGAAGCCCTTCAATATCAGGGTTTGCTTTATTAAAGTATTGCAAAGCTTCATGGTATCTATGCTGTTTATAAAGTGCCTTACCATATCCAAAGCACATATTAGGCAACTCCCCTAACAGCTTGATCCTTGCACTAAAGAATTCTCCAGCTTTCTCCCATGACTCATCTTTCATGTAGAGTGCTGCTAGATTATTTGCTGATGCATAGTTATACGGATTGGCGTCAAGGGATTTTAGGTAGCTCTCCTCAGCATTACCTTTCATTCCTTGGTTTTGGTATATCAAACCAAAGTAGAAATGGATTAAATCAATAATATTTCTATCGTCTCTTTTCTCCAGATATTTAAGAGCATCATCTAAGAGTGTCATTGTTTCAGCTATCGTATTTGAAGGACTGATGGACTCTTTAAGTAAGACTGTACCAATAAGAGATGGGTTACCAAACCCTAATACCTCATCGAAAAGAGCTTTACTGAGTTGCTCATTCTCTTTGTAGTAGTTTGACACTTTTATTTGAAGAATGAATAACTCATCGTCTATTGTTGAAGCTATAGCAGCTGCTTTTTGCTCAAAGTTATGAGATTTCTCTTTCAAGCCGAGAACGGTAGCATATTGAGACGCAACTACATAAGATGTATGAAGATTTACTTCAGCACCAAATACACCCTCATCAAGCTCAAAAGTATCTTCAATAGTTGCTAGTGCTTCCTCTTTCTTACCAAGCTTATCAAGATAGTTAGCTTTATCCTGCAAGAGGTTTGCTTTCTCATGACGATCAAATAAGTTTTCTGAGCTAGCTAATTTCAAACAAGTCTCAAGAGTTTCTAGTGCAAGAGCTGGTTTTTTTTTAGCTTGGAGTTTTGACAATAGCAGCAAATTAAGAATTGCATCCTTTTTCAGCCCAGCTTCAAGAAACTTATCTGCACTTAACTTGCAATAATGAGCACTGTCTTCATCATTGTTAGAGAGATCTGCTAACCCTTGATAAGCTACAGCAGTATCCCTCGGAGAAACATTTTCTTTACTTGCAAGTTCTTGATAATGAATTACTGCTAGGTTCCTTTTACTTTCTTCTTTAGCAAATCTTGCCCTTTCTAAGGTAAAGCCATCTACATCTCTTTCATCTAAGCTATCTGAAAACTCATCCTCCAACAGTTCAATATACTTAATTACTTCTTTTAATTCACCAATGTGCGATGCATAGCCAAAACTAAGTAGTAGATGCTCTTTCCTAGTGCCTTCATCCAAATTAGTACTATCAATTGACTCAATAATATCTAAGACTCGTTTATCTCTTAACTTGAAAATGAAGAAAGCATTCTCAAGTATCAAAGTTAAAGCTTTAGCATGTTCACCTGTTTCAATCTTGGTTTGAGCATCCTCAAGAGTTTCATGTGCTATTTTTACAGGAATCCCTTGTATAGATTCATGAATCTTTCGTCCAATCTCCATTGCTTCTGGGGATTGGCTGTCTATAGTGCCCAAAGACTTTGAATCAGTAACTGTAAAAGTAACTGTATGTTTTGATGTATTCTGCTCTTTCATATAGACCTAAAGCTGTTAGTGCTAACATTTACCTTTCGATTCATAAGCATATAGTATCACTTGTGTTAACTAAAAGTCGTCATTTTAACTCAATTAGTTTTGTCTACCGATATTTGGGCTAGTTTTCCCCTTCTGACAAATAGAGAGGTAGAATAACGCTAGGGTTGAACGAGGGACGAATACTTTCTAATAAGCCTTACATAAATAAGTCGCAGATCGTGGGTGAAAGCTATTGTCCAGTTCCGCGCAAGTCGATCGCTGCTAACAATGGTGGCTTCTAATGTTTTGGGATACAAAAAGTTATTCGAAGGGTGAATTTCATCCGAGGAGTCTGAATTGTTTTTGTCCAGAATCGTTACAGTCTGATTTTTAACTCAAGGCACTTTTTACCTCAAAAGTGCTCCATTTTAATTTAGTCAACTTATCCATCACACCTCTGTGTAGGCAGGCTAGTTGACGTACTACACTTTTTACACCGAATATTTTCAGAAAACCGCACTTTTTACACCGAAAGCGAGTACTCGCCCCCTTTTTTACAGCCCAAATGTAGAGTGGAAGAGCTAAATCACTTCTGTCCAATAACTAGAGATGTTCTTGCCCAACAGCTCAAAATTTAATTGCTTGATTTAAAACACAACAAAAAGTTAGTGAAATTCACCATTACCATGTCATCCATTTTTAATGGATTTATAGGTAAGCAATAAGCAGCCACACAACTAACAAATTCACTTTAATGTGCTATGAGTCAAATTGTGTCGCACTGAATCGTTTGTAAAACAATCACCTTAACTCAAAATAATGTTTCTTACGCACAACTAACTTCTTGTTTTATATAGCACATAATGTTGCACTCAGGTTTAGCCCCCCTCCTGTTAGGCGAGACTTTTAACATAGGTGTACAAAAGTCTATTTAGCCGTGTATGTAGTGATGTGATGGAGATACGGGTTGAGCTGGTAAAATTGAGGGCAAGTTTACTATTAGCTATTCTTTAGGGAATATATATCCCCTCAGACTAAGCCTGAGGGGGGCTTGCTTCTAGTTGTTGTTATGGTAATTATTACTTAATATTATCAATACTAACATTACTTTAAATGTTGTTTTTTAAGCATAAGTTATAAACTTACAGTATATTCCCAGTGCCCATAATCATCCCATTCGGCCCGCCAAATCCAAAAAAGCCAGCTTAATTGCTGGCTTTTTTACATCTGTTACTTGAGAAAGAAACAGATAGGGATGCAGAAAGCCGGCCTTTTTGCATTTGTCCCTTGGGAGAACCAAGGTTCCAATCCTCTAATACCCAAGAACTTCGCCATATGCAAAGAAACCGATATTATGTCAGCGATTTTTTGTCCCTGAAATTTTATATTTTTTGTTATACGTTAGATTTAATAGATACCTGAAGTTGCAATATTAGCAATAGGATCGAGTTGCTCACAAAACCGTTACGATTGGTTGCAGTTGAATTGTATTGGCATTTAATTAACTAGGAAGGATTTCAATAAGTTAACTATTAGAAGGGATTGAAAAATGATTAATGTGAAACAGTACAAGTCAGCTCTTGATAGACACAATGCATTAGCGATGGCCAAGTTGTCAAAACTCGTTTATAGCGATACTGATGCTAAGAATAAAAAGCCTCATGAAGCTTATATATTGCAGCAGCTTAAAGCTAATGATTCGGGGTATCGTAATGTCACCGGATATGATCGAAATACAGCCCAAGGTATGCTGGTGGAGCATGATTCGTTCATTGCTGTGGTGTTCCGTGGTACCGATGAAATAGGTGACTGGGTTGATAATTTAAGGGCATTTGCTGTCAGTGCGTTGTTCGGTGATTTTCATCGTGGCTTTTATGAGTCGGTTGATGGTATTTGGTCTGAGATGGAGAAAGATCTGAATGAATTGAAACAAGCGATAGTCAAAGATGGTAATGGAACAAAGCACAGGCGTCCTGTCTTCTTTGCTGGACACAGCTTAGGTGGCGCAATGGCGACGATTGCTGCTGCTAAATATATCAATGAAGACAAACAGTTTACCGCTGTTTACACCTACGGCCAACCACGAGCGATGACGCGCTCTACCGCACGAATTTTTAATGCGGAAGCAAAGAATCGTCTGCATCGATTCCAGAATAATGAGGATATTGTCACCCGTGTTCCTGCTCGTGTGATGAATTATAGTCATGTAGGGCAATGTTGTTATATTGATGCTGACGGTCAAATTCATACTGACCCAGGCTTTTGGTTCCGGTTTATGGATTATATTGAAGGCGCGGTTGATTCACTGAAGAAAATGACTAGTTTAGGTGCCGTCGATGATCATGATATAGATAAGTATATCGCGGCTGTTGAAAAGTGGGATTACGATGAGTAATTGAGCTTAAGCCCAGTTCCAAAGGTCTGGGCTTTGTCAGCATTTAGAATAAGTTTTTTCTAAAAAAATCTTAGTTAATTTTCTGGTAAGTCTCCGTAAGTTTTATAGCAATAAAGGTGTGAAAGCTGACTGATTCCTTGTTGATAAACGGGCGAATCCGTTATAAATCTGAGTTTGTATGTAAATAACGGACATTTGTTTTTTTTAACAAAAATAATAAAAAAATTTACGTGTTTTTCTGAAAAATACGTACCTTGTACAGTCTGTGTTATTAGATATCCTTGCCTCTATTGCCACACATCTATTTGGGGAAGAATACAAAATGAAAAAATTAAGTTTGCTTGCAGCATCGGTTGCTTTAGTCCTTGTTGGTTGTGGTGGTGGCAGTGGTGGTGGTGCAACTGGTGGCGATACAACGGCCAATAATCCAGTGAGCCCAGGGAAAAGTACATCATCGAAAGAGCTGGCAACGAAATTGGCGAATGTAAATCCCACAGTGAATGACGACGCTAATATCTGCGGTACTTACGGGGGCATTGAAGGCGCAGTTCTGCGAACTGAACATTTTAAAGTTGGGGTGATGGATAGCGGTGTGACAGACGCCAATCTTGAAAAAGCGGCTCGTGTTACTCAAGTCGCGTTTAATGACTTACTGACCTTAATCGACCTTGATGCTGAAACAGATCTTCATATAGATGAAAGTAATCCATGGGTTGTTTGTGTCGATAGCAAAAAAACTGGAAATGGTGCGGGTCATGTGAACGCATTTGAATTTAGCCCGGAAAATGATGCAGTCGAAGACTATCGCTTAGCAAAGCATGAACTGACTCACACGGTAACAAGTGAGTTGCTTGGTGACGTTGAGGCATACTTGAAATCTGAGCGTTGGTTTGATGAAGGTATAGCCCACAATTGGGGCTCACCTGCTGAGACTTTAGGTGCGATACAACTGGCTGACTTCACCCAAAATGTAGGTGCGCCAGCCATCATCAAATTGCACAGTCAAACAATCGCATTATGGGCTGATAACCCTGATTACTCATTCATGGAATACGCAAGCTTCTCAACTGTTATTGATTATATGATTCACAAATTAGGCGTTACAAAGGCTGATTTGCTTGACGTTATTCGGAAAACGAAAGATCTTCCATTCGAAGTAGCGTTTAACACTGTGATGTCAGATAAAGGCTTGTCTTTGACTCTTTCTGATTTGGAAGATCCAGCTTATATTCAAAATAAAATCATTGATGGTTGGTTAGTTGATTACCAAGCAACAGGCTCTATCGTGGCTGACGTCAATCTTGCCATGATATTCGTTGAAAACGATGATTATATGTCAGGTAGTATTGAATCCGTTGTGGATTACAGCAAAGGGATCTACGAATCTCGACTTGAGACATTTAAAGATGGCACTTATGAATTATATGCATTAGACAGTGCCGATAAAGTTTATGGTCCTGTAAATGTAACCGTAAAAAATCATGCTATGGGAAACTTAAATCTTACTGGTATCCCTCTATGTACTTCAGCATTTTGCTCTGAACAGGATTAGTAGCTTCTAGGTGAATACAAAGCCGTCTTAGCGTAGTGCCGCTCACGTAAAGTGAGCGGCATTAAGGAAGTTATTGAGAAACCTGAAGCTGAAGCCAGCTGCGGGCAAAGCGGAGATCTTTATCAATCAAACTTGCGCTGCATTCTAATAGCTGGCTGATTTCATCATTCTTCATTCCCATTAAATATTTAAGTTTTATGGCGTTTGCCTGGCGAGGATAACGGACCTCCAATTTGTCCAACGCCTTATCCATGGTAGTGAGCGACAGTAAATCAATCTCAGTTTTATCTTGATTCGGCACGGTGTGCTGTCGTTTCTTCGCCCGTAAATGGCGAGCTTGATCGAACAGAATTTGCCGCATGATCTTCGTTGCCATCAGGTAAAAATGTCGGCTGTGCTTGATATCCTGTTTATCACTGACGCTCAGTTTGAGGTAGGCATCGTGGAGCAGTGCGGTGGTACTGTTTACACAATCTTGCAATACCGTATTATCATCGCCAAATTTTCCGGCGATACGGTGTCGTTCCTGGCTGGCCAGCGTGCGTAAATGCTGATAAGCCAGCTGATAAAGCTGGTTTTCTGCATCAGGAGAACCGCTTTGCCACGCTTCTAATGCCCCCTCTAAATGACGATCAACCATGACGATCACCTAACTTATGCAGTTCTGAGATAGCTATGGTTTCCAGTTGCTCCCGGCCAAAATCATCGGCCACAATCTTTTGTTGTAGGCGGTATAAAATCCCTAAATCCCATTGATTTCCTGTCGGCAGGTATTCCCAGCTGGTGATATGCGGTTGCTCAGTCTTGTCATACCATTTTACAGGAGTATTTAGTTGTGCCAGCGTTGGATTGGTTGGCCCTTGTTGCATCCACCACATATCAGCATATTGCTTACTGATATCTTTGTTGAAATTAATATCATTCAGTTGCATGCAATCATCGGCTTGAGTATTGGCCTGGTAGATACGATTGCCTTTTATCAGTAAACATTGCTGCCGTGGTTCCAGGCTATCGGGATTATATTGAGTCAGTTGCCAGATCCCTTGCATATTGATAAGTTCAGGTGCGGTATCCGGTAAGGTGAACCTTAATAACTCGGCGTGATTACTGTGCTGAACATGCTCGTTTTTACCTAGCCCCTGGGTTGATTCCATGATGAGCTGAGTGGTCTCGTTGAAGCTATGTGCAATCGTCCGGTATTTCCAGTCACCTTCATCATCGTGGCTTTGGATTTTATAGCCATTTAAATAACTTCGGCTGCATCCCGTTCTTGCACACCCGATCACACCGGGAATATTGTCTAATGTTTGCCAGGATTCAGATTCTGCTGCGATTGTTTGGTATTGAATGTTGAGCTCGCAACTGCTGATTGAACCATCATTACTGCCAAAATAATCACCGGTCCCCGGATGAATGATAATGCCATCAGAATTGATACTGTATTTAATGCGGCCGATAGGTCCGTAGTAATCGGGTTCATTCGCTCTTGCAGTATCGTAATAACATAGCTTTCCCTGATAATCGCGACGTTTGATTGAAACATAGACGAAGGTTTTATCCATTGGTGCATAGATGATTTTGTCTGAGCTGAAATTATCTTGAATGTACTGCTGGCTGGCGGCCAAATGCGTGACAGCCGTTTCCATCGAGACAATATCGATACCGAGATCTTTGCTGGTCACATCCAGATTATTCAGGTCGATAGTTTTCAGTTTTTGTTGGAAATCAGGCTGAGACAGCAAATGGCTTGCAAGAACGATTTCATCACTGCTGGCAGGTTGGCTGTCTAATGAGAGTAGTAGCCGGGTCATATTAACGGTACGGCTTGGCGTTGTGCTGCTGGAGTAAGGCGTCGTAATTTCTTGCGGTGAGACTTTTGTCAGGGGCATCGCCTGAGCATTCTGGCCTAGGTAGAAGGTAACAGTATCCCCTTGACGATACTCATAGGCTCCTTTATTTGTCATCCCTTCTAAATTTGAGCTGGTGCTGTAATAGAGCCCTGTCACCGGGGCGTCGATAAAATAGCCGGTTAATGCTGCTTTTTCTGGGATATGCTGGCTGCACCCTACCAAAAGTGTGAGCAGCGAGGGGAGCATTACCGTTCTTAATTGCATTGTCGTTTCCTAACCAGGTTTACGTTGTTGTTGTTGTTGTTGTTGTTGTTGCATCAATTATGTTTTGCTTGTGACTGAGGAGTCATCATTGCGAGCAGCATTTTTTGTTTTAATTCGACCGGTAAGTCGGGGTTACTGAGAACCCGCCGTCGAGTCAGTTCCAACATACGTTCCATGGAAAGCGCGTTATTTTCAGGCCCCTTGCCATGATAAAGCAGAGAAGTCATTTCGTAGACCATGTCTTCGGCAACCGCTTTTTCTGTGATCAGTTGTTGATTGGCTTTAGTCAGTAAATGAATGAAGAGAATAACAGCGCAGAGACTGATGCCTGCTAAGCACGAACTTACCGGATGGCGCTGCAAAAAGCGTTTCGCCACATAGCTTTTTTGATGAGATCGCATTTCAATAGGTTGCTTGCAAAGAATGTTGCGTAAATCGTCGGCAAGCGCCTGGGCCGAGCTGTATCTTTTCTCGGCCTGATCTTGGGTGGCACGCTGAATGATCAGGGCTAAGTCGGCGGCAGGAGATTTTTCATTCTTTAATAACAGCCATTCGGCCAGCTTTCCTAACGAATAGATGTCACTCTGGCTCGTCAGGTATTCACCTTCAAGTTGCTCCGGACTGGCAAACAGACGGCTAAACGCCACAATATTTTGCTGATCATCAGGACTGTTTTTGACTCGCTGTCCGAGATTGAAATCGAGTAGTTTGGGTTTGATATTGACATCGATCAGAATGTTTTCAGGTTTCAGATCAGCATGGATGACCTGAAACTGGTGAGCATGGTGAACCGCCTGACAAATATCGATCAGTAACTGCACCCTTTGTTTTAGAGGGAGTGGATGCTGAGCTAAATATTTCTGCAGATCGATACCGTCGACTTTTTCCATCACTATGTATGAGTAGAGATCCTGGTGGATCCCACCGTCATAGACTTTAGCGATATAGGGGTGGTTCAAACGTGCGAGCATTTGTGCTTCGCGATAGATTAGTTCTTTACCCGAAAATGGAAACAGGGAAGGCTGAAGAAACTTGATCGCGACTGCCTGCTCAAATGTTCCATCATTGCGGATCCCGGCATAAACGACTCCCATTCCTCCTTGTCCTAGTGGGTGGGTAAGTCGATATTTCCCTATTTGCTGATCGCATAATTGATGAATAGGGGTTTCATTCACCAATTCATTTGCGCTATGACTGAATAAATTAAGCCATGACTGTTCACGATGAAGACTCTGTTTATCAGCCCGGAAAAGTTGGATGATTTGATGATATTTTGACGGAGACGTCGATTTTAACTCGTTAAGATAGATTTGTTGCTCTTGCTCGGTTAAATCCAACAAATCATAAAAAAGTTCAGTGGTTCCAATGCTGAAATCTGTATTCATGTGCCGACTGATATCATTTGTCTATTTGTGGGTGTGGTTTTATTTATATGTCTGATGATTGCAAATTTACCTCTTTTATACAATAGCTTAGAGTGGTAAAGCTATCATTTGTAAAAAAATTTTGAAATTGAGGGTGTCAAGTTTGTAAGCGATTGGTTTATATTTGTGGTATTCAAGAAATGATGTTTTTAATTGATTGATATTATTATCTTGAGCCAGCCTCTTTAACCTCTTGCCGTTATTCCTTAAACTTGCATCTCAAATCATTCAAACACGTTTTTTGATACTTCTATGCTGCCTATCTCAGATTCGAAATCGACAGGTATGGGCGTAGGAGCTGAAATTGACATGCAAGGCCATCAGGGTCTGAGGGATAACACATGAGCAAAGCGAAAATCGGTATTGTGACAGTCAGTGACCGTGCAAGTGCGGGCGTTTACGAAGATATTTCTGGTCTGGCGATTATCGATACTTTGAATGACTATCTGACGTCACCTTGGGAGCCAGTGTATGAAGTGATCCCGGATGAGCAAGATGTGATTGAAGCAACATTGATCAAAATGGCCGATGAGCAGAACTGCAGCCTGATTGTGACAACTGGTGGTACTGGTCCGGCAAAGCGCGATGTGACACCGGAAGCAACCGAAGCGGTATGTGATCGTATGATGCCAGGTTTTGGCGAACTCATGCGCGCTGAATCACTGAAGTTTGTACCGACGGCAATTCTGTCTCGTCAGACAGCGGGTCTTCGCGGCAATAGCCTGATTGTAAACCTGCCGGGTAAGCCGAAATCTATCCGTGAGTGTCTGGATGCGGTTTTTCCTGCTATACCTTATTGTATCGACCTGATGGAAGGCCCATACTTTGAGTGTAATGAGGAAGTTATTAAGCCATTCCGTCCAAAGCAGAAGTAATACCAACCGGGTTAATTCCTTTCTTTTCAGGTTTAACTTCTCTTTTTGAGTCACTTTGATACCGATAGCCATTTATCTGGCTATCGGCCTTACAAAGAGGGTGCTGCTGTGAAATACCGAGCCGTTGTTGTTGCGCTGAGTCTGTTCGTTTTGCCTGCCCATGCGAGTTGGGAAAAGTTTAAGGAAACAGCGTCAGATATTGGCACTAAAGTCAGCGAAAGTAGTAAACAAGCCTGGGAAAGTGTATCGGACTTCTCTAAAGAAACATGGGATTCAGTGTCCGATTGGGGGGAAGACGCATTTAATACTGCCGGTGAGTGGACCGACAGTTCTATTGAAACAGGTAAGGAATGGCTTGATGCCGGTGAGGCCAAACTAGATGAAATGCTAAAACCGGAGACGCCAGCCGAAGCTCGCGAAGCACTAAATATCATGGCCGATACTGCTTTGGTTCGGTTGTTCAATGAACAGCCTTCAGCAAAGTTATTGTTTGATGCAGCCTACGGTTATGCGGTGTTCGATTCTCGTCAATTCTCATTGCTGCTTCATACCAATCAGGGGGCGGGGGTTGCGATAAATCGTAAAACAAACAGCCATACTTATATGAAGATGTTCGGGGCAGGATTGGCCGCGGGCTTTGGTGGCAAGTTTTATCAGCAAGTGATCTTTTTTGAAGATCAAAAGACCTTTGACAGTTTTGCAGGTGAAGGCTGGGAAGCAACATCAGAGATGGGTGTCGTTGCGGGTACTGAAAGTGCTGAGTTAACCGCTAAATACAACGGTGGAATGGCAATCTACCAGATTGGTGCAAAAGGGCTGTTGATCGATGCCAATATTTCAGGGTCGAAATACTGGATAGATACCGATCTGACAGAATAAATGAAGATGCTGATGAAAGACCAGCTCAATTAATTCTAATGAAAAGGCTTGAAGTAATCTGTCAAGCTGTTGTTTTTAAAGTTTTTTTGCCGTTTAGTGATTATCCCTACTGGTCATTAGAGTTTTGGTGGTAATGAAGCCCCTTCAGATAATGGTGGCTGATCTGTCGCGTTTGCTTGTTCTTTGGATTCAGTGGCTGATTCAGACTCGTGCATCCATGTAATGAACAGCTGATACCAGATCGCCAGAACGACCGGCCCTATAAACAATCCCAGAAGACCGGATACTATCATGCCGCCAATAGCACCGATTAAGATCACCGGCATGGGAATATCCAAACCGCGGCCCATTAGCAGGGGTTTTAAGAAATTGTCACTTAACCCGGCTAACAGACTCCAAACAGTAAAAATGGTCGCGGTTGTTGTATCGTGAATGGAATAGACATAAGCAATAACGGGTGCGACCACAAGTAAAGCGGGCAGCTGAGCGATTGCCAGTAATAATACTAATACGGTGACTAATCCGGCTGCCGGTAATCCAATCGCAAATACCCCGATACCGACCAAAAGAGCCTGAATACAGGCAACCCCAACAACCCCTAGCAATACACTCCGGATAGTTGCAGTGCAGAGTGATGTCCATTCAGCACCGCTATTGCCTGCAATCCGTATCGAAAGGGCGTTAATTGATTGGGAAATACTGCTGGCGTGAGCCATAAACGCAGCTGAAATAAAGAGAGAGATAACAAACATTAGCACACTGACAATACTGCTACCCACGAGCGAGGCTAACGCAGTAATACCAGAAGTAAGCTGAGGGAGAAAACGGGTAAAAGCTTTCTCCAAATTTGTTGAAAACAGCTGCCAGATATCGAAGAGCTGCTGTCCGATGATAGGGACCTCTGCCACTTTCTCAGTCGGACCGGGGATTTTAAATGTGCCTGAACTAATCGTAGTACTGATCCCTTCAATAGCTTCGATGAGCGAGATAGTGAACAAGACAAACGGCACGACGAATAACGTTATACCAATGAGTGCGATCATCGTAGCGGCAAGCCCACGCCTGCCTTTAAACAGGGCCTCAAGTTTTAAGGTCAGAGGCATCAGGGCAACGGCGATGATTGCCCCCCATAAAACGGGGATCAGAAAGGGTTTGACGATACCAAATGACCATACAATTAAGATGAAAAGCAGGCCGACCCGAATTGCTGATTCGACAATATTATTGACGAAGAATTGGCTCTGCTTTTTATAATCGAATTGATGCTGTTCCATAACGTGCCTCGTTATTGATTCAGTGTGCTCTGCCGCGCATTGACCAGGCTGGAGACGACGATGGCCATATAAAATACGCCGGCAATGGCTTCAAGATAGACTACCACTTGAGCCATCGGTGATACCGGGCTGATGTCGCCATACCCGAGAGTGGTCAGGGTAACAAAACTAAAGTAGGCCGCCGTTGAGAAGTTATCACCCCAGGGGGCAGGTTCGATGCCTTTAATGGCATAGGGCGAAAATTCAATAATAAGTAGATAAGCCATAGCCCAGATGAGGCCCAGTAATAAAAAAAGGGCGACAGAACCGATGATCTTGTTGCCGTCAATCGCGCCGGTAAACAAGATCTGCCGAGCCGTCGATTTAAAAGTACCAGCGAAAAAAATCAGTACTAATGTCATCATGACAGTGTTAGTGGCCGTCAGGTTTAGGAAATTATGGACCAGGATGGTGGCAACCATACAGGCGCTGATGATCAGAAGGAATCGATACCAGTTTTGATCTATTTTCAGACTGATTAAGCAGACCAGAAAAACCACGATAATGAAAAATTGCACTAAGTAATCAAGAAGCCCTTCAGGTAATACCTGAGTAAGAGAGGGTGCGATCAATAAAGTAATGAGAGAAAAGGTAAGATAGTAAAAATTATTTGTTTTGGTAATTAGAGTCATTGCTGGTTACTTACCATTCAGTTGAGCCATTGAAAAATACGACCAATAAAGACAAGCTTAGAACATGGCGGAAGGAAGAGAAGATAATACCTCATTGCCTATCGTTTTTAATCTATTTTATTAAAATCACAGTTAGCGTCACTCCTTCTTTTGTTTGTTTTAGCTACACTATTGTTAATCAAATTAATCTTATAGCTGTCTTTGTTGCCTGAGATTGCATGAGTGAGAGGGAAGAGTATGGATGGATTTATCAAAACCTTGCCTAAGGTCGAACTGCATCTTCATATCGAAGGAACATTAGAGCCTGAACTGATGTTCGAACTGGCACTGCGAAACAAAATACAATTACCCTATCAGAATGTGGAACAGGTACGCCAGGCGTATGAGTTTGACGATCTGCAGTCATTTCTTGAGCTTTATTATCAAGGCGCTCAGGTACTGCAAACGGAGAGAGATTTTTATGATTTGACGTGGGCGTACTTGCAACGCTGTAAAATGGATCACGTTGTTCACACTGAGATTTTTTTTGATCCGCAAACGCATACCGCGCGTGGAATTTCATTTGATTCCATTATTAATGGTATTACTCGAGCGCTGCAACATGGCAGAGAGCAATTAGAGATCAGCAGCCATCTTATCATGTGTTTCTTACGCCACCTGAGCGAACAAGATGCCATTGAAACCTTGCAGCAGGCATTACCCTACAAAGATCAAATTATTGGGGTCGGGCTGGATTCATCCGAGCAGGGACACCCGCCGGCTAAATTTCGTCATGTGTTTGAGCAAGCAAGAGAGCTGGGCTTTCTTACTGTAGCCCATGCAGGTGAAGAGGGGCCTGCCAGTAATATCTGGGATGGGATTAACATACTCCATATCGCGCGTATTGACCATGGCGTGCGCTGTGCTGAGGATGGATCATTGGTGAGGCTCCTTGCGAAAACCCGCATTCCATTGACGGTGTGCCCGTTGTCGAACGTAAAGCTCAAGGTCTTTCCCACCATGGCCGAGCATAATGTGGTCAAGCTACTGCGCGAAGGTTTGTGTGTCACTATTAATTCCGATGATCCAGCCTATTTCGGCGGGTATATGACGGATAATTATCTTGCCGTTGCCCATGCCCTTAATGCTTCCAAGTTGGAAATGGCGCAGTTCAGCAAAAATGCCATTGAAGCCAGTTTTCTTGATGCCCGGCAAAAAGCAGAATTACAGCAGCGGCTTCAGCATTATATGGATCAACAGTTCAAACCGATTTTGTGAAACCAGGAAAAGTTACCCCACAATAGGCTGAGCTAAATCCATAAGCTGAGCACTTGAGATGGTTTGGGTAGACATTGATTACCTTAGCCATTTTTTGATTGTTTCGAGCAGGGTTGCAGATTGCCTGCTTTTGCGAGCCTGTTTTACCCCGACATAATAAGCCTGCATAAAGCCGGAACGTATCTGCTCGGCGGATTGTGTCTTTGAATAATCAGCGTCTGACACAATTAGGCTGTCGGGCATCAGTGTCTGCGCGATCTGTTCGGCATGATCATTGGCATAGCTGAAATCGATGCCAGTATACCCCTGCACCATAAACCACACCGTAGCGATCACTTTTAACCGCTGGCTATCTGTTGCCACAAATTTATCTGCTTGCTCTGCTCCGACAGTGTCTTCGAAAACCTGCTTCATATTCTGCAGGCTCTGACTCTTCTGTTTATAGTCTTCGACGGCTTCGCTCTGGGCCTTGGTCATAACACCAAGCAGTAAATGATGTTGTGATTTGTCAGGCTTCTGCTGGCAAACAGAGACAAAAAATGGAGAACACACTGCGATAAATTGGTCCAGTTCACCGCGTTCTTGTTCGCTAAAGGGAAGGTCATGTAATCCCATGACGCTTAATTCATTCAGTAAGTCAGGCATGATGCTAATTATTAAGTACATTAATCTGATCGCAGTATACGGAATTTATACTGGAAAAGCAGAGTCTGGTGCAAATTGATTTTGTGCTGTTTTACCTGGTTGAAACAATCAAGTGTTTATGGGGGCGCACTGCAATGGTGCGGTTTTTCTTTTATCCCTGTTTTGATTGTCCTTTCTATAATCCATTGAGATCAAACTTAATGCGATCAGAATCGCATTGAGAATTAATGGCTTAGTGTTTTGACTTCACATTTTCATAATATAGCCAGTTTATTCAAGCCATAAAAAAACTGCCTTTGTATGTTACCTCAAATTAACTTTGACCGGGAGAACCCGGTATTTAGCAAACAAAGGAACCAATATGGGTATCGAAGCTATCTACAACAGTATTAAAGAGCAGGGTGGTGACCCGGTAAAATGGGCTATCACAGATTTAGGATTACTGTTCTCACTGCCCTTGGAAAAACAGCAGCAGCTTAAAGCACTCTTGATAAAAGATAGCTTTAACTATCACTATGAGCACAATAATTTTTATCGTCAGCAGTGTGATGAGAAAGGTGTCACTCCGGATGATATTCAAGATTTCGATGATCTGATTAAGATCCCGGTTATTCCTGTTAATGCGTTTAAATCGGCTGATAGCCATAAGTTATTGACCAAGCCGCTTAATGCGATCGAGCACGAAATGCGTTCGACGGGTACCAGCGGGATCCCCAGTGTTTCTCGTCGCTGTGATGAAACCATGGATAATGCCGTGATCGGCATTTATGCAATGTACCGCGAGATGTTCGCACTCTCTAAAGGGGCTGGGTTGTGTATTTGTCCATCGACGGAAGAAATTCCAGAGATGGGGATGATCAAAGCCTTCAATTTTTTGACTGGGTTGCTCGACACCCACCGTTTTGTTGTCAAAGAAGAGCGTTTTTCTCCGGAAGAAGCCATTGAACAACTCGCTCAGTGGCAGGGTAAATTTACGCGTCACTTAATTGGTCCTCCTTTCCTTATTCATCGCTTGATCAGCTATTTGCGAGCGACAGATACCCGTTTAAAACTGGATAAAGACAGTATGATTATTACCCTGGGCGGTTGGAAACGTTTTACTGGCCAGATGATTTCCCGTACTGAATTTAACGCAGAAATTGAAACCTATCTTGGTATTCCGGCAAGTAATATTCGTGATATGTACGGTTTGGTTGAAGCCAACGTTATCGTCATTGAAGACGAGCATAATCAAAAACACGTTCCCCCTTATATTCATTTTTCGGTACGAGATCCAAAAGACTTAAGTAAAGAAGTTGCAGATGGTGAAACCGGACAGCTGGTGATCCTTGACCCTCTTGCGCGTTCAACCCCTGGAATGCTACTGACTGAAGATCTGATTTATTTACGTAAGGATGATACGGCGTCGACACGCAACAGTCAGCGGATGCAGTATGTGATGCGAGCTCCAAATGCCAAAGAGTTTGGCTGCTGTGCGGTCAACTTAGAAAGCAAAATGGCCAGCGATGAAGCTGAGCAGCAGTGCCCGGTCGCTCAATAAGCTCATTGAAGATCATGTCTATTGATTAAGGAAAATCACGCGAAGAGGTAACTTATGTTTAATGAGGTCATTGTAGATAATTTTAGTAATCCGAGCCATCAGGGAGAGGTTGATTCTGCGCAAGCAAACCTGAAGCTTGGCAATCCTGTTTGCGGAGATACGGTCAATATCAGTTTGCAGTTCGAATCAGCAGATACCGTCAGCGAGGCAAAATTTCAGGCGTGGGGATGTGCTACTTCGCTGGCGATGGCGAATGTGTTTTGTCGCTATGTAGAAGGGCGAAAACTAACCGAGATAAAAGAGGTCGAAGCTGATTTCATCACATCACTATTGGGGGAGCTTGAACCATCTCAGCACCACTGTCTGGAAATGCTCAATGAGTTATTCGACCAATGCAGATCGCTGGAGGTTGCATGAGTTTAGGTTATTTTGACTACAATGCGACCACGCCATTATCAGATGGTGTTCAGCAAGCTGTGCAGGAAGCGATGCAGATTTTCGCTAATCCTTCTGCGCGCTATCAGAAAAGTCAGCAAGCGAAACAGTTAATACAATCTGCCAGAATTGGCATGGGTAATTTGTTGGGTTGCGCAGCGGACGAGATCCTTTTTACCTCGGGTGGGACGGAAAGTAATAACCTTGCTATACGCAGCGTACTTGATCGCTTTCCCTCTAATCATCTGGCGCAGCAGCATGTTATTACCACCGCGATGGAACACCCGTCAGTTTTGGAATTGCTCCGTTGGTATCAAGCGGAGTATGGCTTGCAAGTTAGCTACATCAAACCTGATTATGAGGGGCGAGTTTCAGTTGAGGCCATTAATACCGCCATCACAGCACAAACGTGCTTGATCAGCTTAATGGCCATCAACAATGAAACTGGAACGATTCAACCTTTCGAAGCAGTTGCTGAACTTGCCCGTCAGCATGGTATCCATTGTCATATCGATGCTGTTCAGGCGGTTGGGAAAATTCCGTTAAATTGCCATGAGCTCGGTGTCCACACATTGGCGTTTTCTGGCCATAAGTTTCATTCACCCAAAGGGATTGGTGGATTGTTTTGCCATTCTGGCTGTACGCTTGCTCCGCTGTTTCATGGCGGTGGACAAGAGGGCGGTCTGCGCAGTGGTACAGAAAATACATTAGGACTCTCCGGTCTGGCAACAGCGGCGAACGAATGCTATGAACACCTTGAACAGCAATTTCGCCATTACGAAAAGCTTCGTTGCTTGGCGCTCAATTCCCTTCGCCAACATCAGGTTGCTTTCACCTGTAATGGTGCAACTACTGATATTCATCAAGCTCCTTGGACATTAAATATCAGCCTGAAGGGAATAAGGGCTGAGTCGCTTGCTGCAAGGTTGGATCTCTGTCACAACATCTCCGTCTCTCTGGGCTCTGCATGCAATAACAATAAAACTCAGCGTCGTTCTCACGTACTGACAGCTATGGGGCTCAGTGATCAGCAAATTGACAGCGCTATTCGTATTAGTTTTGGGCGCTTTACCTTACCTGAAGATATAGATCACCTTGCTGCAGCTATTGCTAGCGAAGTGCAAGTACTTTTACGGATGGCTCCTGCTCGCCGACAGGAACAGGAGAGTGTTTATGAAAGTTGATCAAGCAAGCACGATCATGGCGTGCGTGGAGCACTATGCACAAGTTCAGCCTGACTCTCCGGCATACCGTTTTTTACCAAAAGGACGGGGACAGCAGCAGGTGCTGAGTTATCAGCAGCTACATGATCGCGCTCAGAAGCTTGCCTGCCATTTAATCGCTCGTCAGTTACGCCATGAACGCGCGATTTTGCTGTTTCCGGCCGGATTGGAATTCATGGTCGCGCTGTTTGGATGCTTTCATGCCGGCACCGTCGCGATACCTTCTAATCTCTCTCGTAACAGCCAGCATATTCAGCGCCTGAAAGGGATTATTGATGATGCGAAAGCGGCTGTCATTTTGACAACGCCAGAGCTCGAGGCTGGCTTGAAAGCACAGCTTGATCGCCATGATATTACCTTTATTACCGTCTCGGATCAGCAGTCAGAAACTGATGCACCTGATGTGATTTTCGAATCACCACAAGCCAGTGATCTGGCTTTTATTCAGTATACCTCGGGCTCAACCTCGGCACCGAAAGGAGTGATGGTTGATCATCACAACCTGATTTCAAATATCATTGCAATTAGAGATACCTTTGGCACCCACGAAAAAATCACCATCGGTGGCTGGATCCCCCAATTTCATGATATGGGCTTAATTGGCCATATTCTTCATGCAGCTGCTGTTGGTGGGCATTATGTGTTTATGTCCCCACTTACGTTCATCCAGCGCCCTTTGCGCTGGTTGCAACTGATGGACAATTTTAAGTGTGAATTGTCGACGGCACCGAATTTTGCATATGATCTATGTGTTAAGAAAATTACACCCGAACAGATCGCAAATCTGAATTTAAGCCATTGGCAGTGGGCAGGGAATGGTGCTGAACCCGTACAGGCAGAAACGATTGAGGCGTTCTGTACAACATTTGCCGAAGCCGGGTTAAAACCCACAGTCATGACCCCGTGTTATGGCATGGCGGAAACCACGCTGATGGTCTCCTCTTCAACGAATCATCACTTGCCTGAGTGTTATACGGTTTGCGCCGAAAGTTTAAGTCGGGGACTGCTGCAAGAAACCACGGTTAGCAACGTTCCAACCCAGATATTGGTTGGTTGTGGGACAGTTGCAGCAAACCATCAGGTTCTTATTGTTGAGCCTGATAGCTGCCAGGTACTTAAGGATGGTCAGATCGGGGAGATCTGGGTGAAAGGCCCGAGCGTGGCAAAAGGTTATTGGAACAAACCGGAAAAAACGCGTCAGGATTTTGCCGCTTACACCTGCTGTGGAGAAGGGCCATATTTGCGTACCGGAGATATCGGCACGTTATGGCAGCAGCAGTTGGTATTATCTGGCCGGCTTAAAGATCTGATCATTATCTGCGGGCGAAACCTCTATCCGCAAGATCTTGAGCGGAGTCTCTCTTCGGCTTCCCCTCTGGTCCGTCTAAATAAAGCGGCGGCTTTTACAGTCAACCAACAGCTTATTTTGGTTCAGGAGTTAGAGAAAGGGACAGAAAAGCATCCTGACTTCTCAACGTTGAAAAATCTACTGAACCGTCAAATAACGGCCGAATACAACGTAATTGTGCATGACATCGTCTTTATTCGAGCCAACAGCTTACCCATGACATCAAGTGGAAAAGTGCAGCGCAGTCTGTGCAGTAAGTTATATGAACAGCAACAGCTTCAAGTCGTGCGTACGGCCGTGGCGGCATTAGCATAACCAATTATTCAAGGAAGGAATTATGGATCAATTGATAACTGACTGGTTAACAGAATACCTGTCACCGTATTTTAAAGCGAATGATCTTGCTGTAGATATCAACACTTCATTTGACACTCTCGGACTTGATTCTGTCACCCGCGTTGAAATGATCGGTGCGTTGGAAGAAGCCTTTGGGCTGGATCTGGATCCGGTTCTGGGCTTTGAATATCCGACGATCAAGTCGCTAAAACAGCAAATCATTGCGCAGGAAGTGACTCATGCCTAGCAGTGAAGTACACCCCGGAAAGCCCGCCCCCCAACATACGCCATATATCATTGTCGGTGTCGGGCAAGCAGGACTCTCTGTTGCCTATCAACTAACTTCGGAGATCATATGACGGTCTGGCTGAGATTACTTTCCTCTCTAAAGAATATACGCAGGCTGACTTTTATTAGCCTGTTTATCTGCTTTATGGCGATGAGCGGGCTGACAAAACTCACCATGGTGAGTGATTATCGTATTTTCTTCGATAGTGATAACCCTGAACTGATGACCTATGAAAGCATTCAGCAACAGTATCTGAGCAGCGATAATGTCCTGCTGATGTTAATTCCGCCGGAAGGACAAGATGCGCTGTCTGAGCAAGGCTTGGCATTACAATTGTGGTTAACGGATCAGGCTTGGCTACTGCCTTTCGTTACCCGGGTTGATAGCTTGCCAAATTTTCCACGCACGCAAGTTGATGGGGATGATCTTTATATAGAAGAATTGTTACAGCAAGCTGATCAGATCAACCCCAGCTTGGTGGCAGAGCTCAAAGCGTTTGTGACGCAAGAGATCCAGCTAACGGATCAGCTTGTGGATCGACAGGGGCATTTCTCGGCACTAAATTTAACCGTTCAATTGCCTGGTAATAATCCAAAGGAAGAGACGTTGCAGGTTGCAGCGGGTATCAAAAAACTGGTTGCGGAAGCGAAGCTGGATTGGCCTGAGTACCGTCTCTACAGCACCGGAACCGTGATGCTTAACAATGCCTTTTTTGAGGCGGCGAAAGCAGATTTTATCTCTCTCATCCCAGTGATGTTACTGGGCATTATCATCGCGGCGAGTCTGTTGCTGCGTAGCTGGCTTGCGATGCTAAGCCTCACTACGGTGATGTCACTATCGATTGCGGCGGCATTGGGAATGTCAGCACACCTTGGTATGGCTCTGTCTGCTCCTACAGTATCTGTCCCCATAATTCTGGCGACGATCAGCGTGGCTTCTTCTGTTCATCTGCTGGCGGCGATTCAGCGTCAGCAGGGTGAACCGCTGTTGCGCTTGCAACATGCGCTAAAGAAAACCCTGGCCCCTATTACGCTAACTAATTTGACGACAATTATTGGTTTTTTGTCGATGAATTTCAGTGACTCACCACCATTCAGAGATTTAGGTAACATGGTGGCATTAGGGGTGTTTTTCTCATGGGTGTTAACATTGTCCGTTATTCCGTGCCTGTTACTCCACTTACCAATGATCAGTAATTCGGCACCGCAAACCGTGGAAGTGATGATGTCTTGGCTGGGTAATGCTGTCAGCCGACACTACCGAAAAATACTCTTATTCGGATTGCCCGTCACCATCGGCCTTTCGCTGTTTGCTTTTAGCAATGTTCCTAATGATGATTTTGTCGACTACTTTGACCATTCTGTACCATTCCGTCAGCAAACAGACTTTATTAATGACAATTTAACTGGTATTTACAGCTTGGAGTTTTCGGTTGAAACCAGTGAGATCAATGGCATGTTACATCCAGACCGGCTGAAAACGATTGAACAATTCAGCCTATGGTTACGTGAGCAACCTGAGGTTACAGCGGTTGTTACGATCACCGATGTTCTGAAAGATATACGTCAGAACATGCATCAGGGCGATCCGGATCAATACTTATTACCAGACAGCCAGCAAGAAACGGCCCAGTACATTTTGTTGTACGAGATGTCTTTGCCTTTTGGTAAGTCACTCAATGATCGTATCAATATGGATAAGTCTGCAACCCGTATTACAGCACGCTTGATGAATCTTGACAGCATTGGTATGAAAGCGTTTGAAACCCGGGCGTTGGCTTTTTGGCAAAGCAGTAATAGGGATCCATCCGTGTCACTCCAATACTCATCACCAACATTGATGTTCTCCCATATTGGGGTGAAAAATACCCAAAGTCTGATTGAAGGGGGATTACTGGCACTGGTACTGATCTCACTATTGCTGATAGCCATCTTTCGCTCCTTATTTTTCGGGATCTTCAGTGCAATTCCTAATCTGTTACCGGTGATGCTGGCGTTTGGGGCCTGGGGACTATTCAGCGGTGAGATTTCAATGGGGCTGGCTAGCGTGAGCTCGATGGTTATTGGGATTGTAGTGGATGATACGGTTCATTTTCTTCATCATTTTCGGCGTTATAGACAGCAGTGTGCTATTGAATTGGCAGTAAAAAAAACCATGGTCGCCATTGGCCCTGCCATGATCATCAGTTCACTGGTTCTTACTTTGGGATTTCTAATGCTATCGTTCTCAAGTTTTGATAAGAATGCGGCGATGGGGCTGTTGACCGCACTGACGATAGTGCTGGCCGTTGTCGCGGATTTATTGTTGCTTCCGGCGTTGCTTATCTGGCTTGATAAAATGTTTCTTCGTCGTTCACCAGTTTCTCAACACGCAACAGGAGGTTCGTTATGAGTTACGCTAAATCAATAATCAAGGTTTCATTATTCTCGCTTGTGCTTGGGGGAACGTTTAAATGTTTTCCTCTTATTGCAGCCGAACTCCCCTTGGATGGATATCGCATTGCAGCGCGTGCAGAGCTTAATAA
Organism: Photobacterium lipolyticum; assembly: GCF_003026475.1. GTDB lineage: Bacteria > Pseudomonadota > Gammaproteobacteria > Enterobacterales > Vibrionaceae > Photobacterium > Photobacterium lipolyticum. The sequence goes on along the minus strand of NZ_PYMC01000002.1, from coordinate 264,342 downwards.
AGATGGTTTTAATGATCATAGTGCCAATGTCACGATGATTCTACGCAATGCTGCAGGAGATACATCGCAGCGCGAAATGATCATTGATACCCTTGAGCAGAAAGATGATGGTGACAAGGTACTCATTACCTTTCTCACGCCCGGAGATCTTAAAGGCACAAGCTTGCTCAATTACACCCACCGAGCCAAAGATGACGAGCGCTGGTTGTATTTACCTGTACTTAAACGGGTAAAGCGCATTGCTTCTAAGAATAAATCAGGCCCATTCATGGGAAGTGAATTCGCCTATGAAGATCTGTCATCAGTTGAAGTTAATAAATACGATTATCGTTTCCTGCGAGAAGAAAACCTGGATGGGCAAGCTGCCTATGTTGTTGAAAGGACTCCTAATGATCTGTATACCGGATATAAAAGCCAGCAGGTATGGTATGGCAAGGAAGCGTTGCGGATACTTAAAATTGAATACTATGACCGCAAAAATAGTCTGCTAAAAACACAGCGAAATAAAGACTTTAAGCTCTTTGAACAACAATATTGGTATCCGATGACGATATCTATGGTCAATCATCAGACCCAGCAGTCGACAGAATTGATTTACAACCAGTTCAAACTTAATCAACAGCTTGACGATAAGCTCTTTCACCCAGCCCAGTTAAAACGTAACCGGAGGCAGTGAAAGTGAAACGAATCCTACTTGCTATGTTGGTGACAGGGATAGCAAACACGGGGATTAACGACGCATCTGCGACCCCCGAGCTACAAGGACAATACACGCTGTTGGCTTCTGAACGTTGGTTTGAAAACTCAGCGGTTCCAACGGAACAGCAAAGTTACCCGGCTGTTGCCGCAGAAGCTGAGGTATTTCTGTTCTACGACAATAGCGAATGGGTGTTTCAGCCATTAATTCAATATCAGCCTGAAGATGGTTCGAACTGGCATGGTGATTTACGTCAGTTCCTCTGGCGTTATTATGGGGAGACACTGACCTTTAATATTGGTTTTCAACAGTTTTTCTGGGGAAGTCTGGAAACGGCGAACCCAGTTAATGAGCTTAACCAATGGGATATGCGAACCGGGCTTGAAAAGTATGATCGTCTCGGAATGCCAGCGGTAACGGTGAGCCAACTGACAGATGAAGGAGAACTGACGTTCATTGCCCTGCCCGGGTTTAGGGAGAGGGAGTTTTTAGATCCCCCCTCTCGTCCTAATTATCCTTTTTCAGTCGAGGGTGATTCGCAATATGAATCATCGAAGGAAAGCAAAAGGCTGGATTTAGCACTGCGTTGGTATGGCTTGGTCGGCGAGTCCGATGTCGGGCTGGCGGCATTCAGTGGCATCCGACGCTCGCCTCTGGTTAAGCAAGAGAATGGACGTTACTTTCCTTTTTACCCCTTGACGCATTATATTGCGGCAGATGTCAGTTATGCTTCTGGCAACTGGCTGTGGAAAACGGAAGCAATGCTGGGCTATGAACAGAAAGACGACTATCAGGTACTGGCTGCGGGAGCCGAATATACGTTGACGGGCGTTTTTTCAAGCCGTTGGGATCTCGGTCTTATTGCTGAAAACTATTATGACAGCCGAGATGCGTATACTCCCGGATGGTGGCAGAACGATCTGGCTGTTGGTATGCGCTTGAGCGCCAATAATACCGCCAGCAGTGAGCTGAAATTATTGTTAGCCTATGACTGGAAATACCACACTCAGCAGGCCAAGCTGGAGTTCACAACACGATTAACTGAAAAGTTGCAGCTGAACGTATTGGGTTATGGAACAGAGGCAACTCCGCAAGATACCGGCTTGTTATTGCTCGATGATGATAACCATCTAAAAATCACCGTTAAATATTATTTACCCATATAAATATTGGGAAGTATTTTCCAAAACGACTGATAATTTATTTATTATCAGCCATTGCTGTAATTTCCTCTATACAATCATTTTCATATTGTTAGGGCTGAGTTATATGATAGCGCTATCGTTTCAATTATGGTTTGGGATAGAGCATCATGGACTGTTCTGTAAACCGTCAGCGAAGGCAGCTTCGCCCGGTTGGCAGGCGTATCCATGGCTGGATGAGGATAACGGTGATGGCAGCAGAGGGAACGTCCTCAGATAAAGAAAAAAAAATGGTACTGGATATTTACCATGATGAGGGTATTTCCCTTATCGCCAGCCATAATTTAACCAACGAATGGCACAAACACATTTGTTTGCAGTTATCGTTATCAATGCATAGTCAGGCATTGCAGCTTGATACTGAAGATGGCAGCATTTATGCTCATGGCCTTATTATTACATCAAACTATTCCCATCGTTTGCATACGGATAATCAGTGCTGCCTGACGCTACTGATTGACCTTTTTCATCCAGAGGCGCATAGATTGCAACATTTGGTAGAATCGGCACCATACAAAACACTGAACTTACATCAAACAGATCGGCTGATCCCCTTGCTTACGCGGGCATTAGCCGACCGTGCTCCACTTGCGATTGCTCAGATAGCCAATATTCTGGCCAGCAGTGATGAGTGTTATTGTAAGCCTGATAACCGAATATATAAGACAACGTTGTTGCTGGATAGACTTGAAATAAAAAAGATCTCTTCACGGGATGTCGCAGAATTGGTGTGCTTGTCAGAAGGTCGATTTTTACATCTGTTTAAATCAAAGGTCGGCACTAATTTTCGACGTTATTTATTGTGGAAACGGTTACAGGACGCAATAAAAGGGGTCGCAAGTAAAACATCGCTGACCGACATTGCCAACCGAACCGGATTTTCAGATAGCGCCCACTTCAGCCGAACATGCAAAGAAATGTATGGCCTGGCACCGTCGACAATTCGCTTAGCGTGTGTTGATGATGAGAAAAAGGCAAATAATGATGAGGTAAGCTGTACCTTGTGTAATTAATATTATTGTTGACCGTTGATTCTGTATTGAGGTTACTTGGATATATAGATATGAATATTTGTCGTCATCGAGTGAGATAATTGCAGAGGTAGAGCAAATATTCTACTTAGGTCTGAAAATGATAACTTTTCAGTGTATAACATTAACTTGAATAACATTGTATTAAGCTAGTGTTACGCCAGATGGAATGGATAGCTAACCGGGGCCATATTGTAACTATTCGCCCTATGCTCAAGAGCCTAATAGGAGATGCATGATGACAAGTTTTTATGAACTTTCCGCCAATAACATTCGTGGTGAAAACGTATCGATGAGCGATTTCGCCGGTAAGGTGGTGCTGGTGGTCAATACCGCCAGTGAGTGTGGTCTGACGCCGCAATATCAAGGGCTGCAAGATCTGTATGCCAAGTATAAAGATCAGGGATTAGTGGTTTTAGGTTTCCCGTGCAATCAATTTGGCGGGCAAGAGCCGGGCGAGAATCAACAAATAGCAGAAATGTGTCAGATTAATTATGGTGTCGAATTTCCCATGTTCGAAAAGGTGGATGTGAATGGCCATGACAGCCATGAGATTTTTAAGTATCTGACCCAGGCTTTGCCAGGCACACTTGGGAAAAATGTGAAGTGGAACTTTACCAAGTTTCTGATCGGCCGGGATGGCAAGCCGTTAAAGCGTTATGCTCCAACGAAGAAGCCGGAATCACTGGAAGCCGATCTTGTACGACAGCTCAAGCGTTAACCAACGCATGGTATGGCGCTCATCGGTATAAGGATTGATAGCTGTCAATGTTTTGCTGATCGGCAAAATCGATGAGCTGCTGAATAATCTGATTTTTTGCCGTAATTTGTTGCTTTTCAGTAATGGCTAGTAATCGTTCAACGGCCAGGTACGGATGGCTGTTCGGTTTTCTTGTGGCCAGATAACCGGCTAAAAACAGCTGTTGTATCGATGAATCATTAAACTCACCAAGCAGATCCTGTAACTGCTTTAAGGTCGTGATTTGTTTTTTTACCTGCTTGGCCGGAAACAGTGGCAAGAAAAATTCGAGCAGGTATCTCAGTTTTTTACACTCAATGCGCAGCTGGTGAAATTTGCTATCCGGGCTGTCAGTACTTATTGCCCGGCTGAGCATCAGTACTTTCTGAGCGCGCTTCCAAATAACCTTTGGACCAAATTGCTGGCAGCATATTTGTCCCGCTTCGGTAGGGGCTTGGGAGAGCCTTTCAATAAGTTCGTTGACTTGTTTGCACTGCTGTTTGTAATTGTCTGTTTTCATCCATTGTTTTAACTCCTTAAAAGCCTTGCTCCGCTTGTTTTGCATGTCGTCAAAAAAGCGTGCTAGCCCCTGATGATGCTTGTGTTCCAGCCAGCCATAGTAGTCATCCATCTTATGAAGATAGACATCTAAATCACGTAGCAGATTGGTTTTTTGCATCATCCTTTTTAATGTAATCGCCAGCATCTCGCTCTGCTCTGGCTGAAAAAGCCCGTTCAGCAGGCTGATAATAGCCCGACTGCGACGCAGGGAAACTCGGTATTGATGTAAGAATTCATCATCATCATCCCTCAATAATCCGGCTTCATGCTGGCGAGCGTAGTGAAATTCGGTGATCAGGAAAGAATAGGTAGGAAGATAAATGTCTGTTTTCGCATCAAGATTAATCTTGTCTTTTTTTCGTTTTGGAAATTTTAGCTTATCTCTTTTTGTGACGTTCATTGTTTCCTCCTTACTATTAAATCTAGTACCAGTTGACCCAGAATTTGATTAATTCGGCAGGAATTCAATACCCAAGTTATCTATCGGGATAAGAATGGCAGTTGATCCCCATTGGCAAGCATGCTTTACAAATGCTACTTACATTTTTGTTACATCGCTTTCGTCTTGAACTTCTCATCTATTACTCATTAGTGCTAGTTCTATTAGTAGTCACGAATTGAGGAAAAAGAGATGAAAAACCCACGCTTTAATCCAATGGGAACGGATGGCTTTGAGTTTGTTGAATATACCGCGCCAACCTCTAAGGGGATCGCGAATTTGAAAAGCCTGTTTCGATTAATGGGTTTTGCTGAAATTGCGAAACACAAACATAAAGCTGTTTGGCTGTACCGGCAGGGTGATATTAATTTTATCGTTAATGGTGAAACACATTGCCAGGCAGAAGGGTTCGCCTGTCTTCACGGTGCGAGTGTGAATGCGATGGCATTTCGCGTGGCAGACTCGAGCCAGGCACTGGCTTATGCCGTTAAAGGGGGGGCAACAGCGTGTGCACCGCAGGCAGGCCCGATGGAGCTGAATATTCCCGCAATTTATGGTATCGGCGAATCGTTAATTTATCTGGTTGATCGCTTTGGCGAGCACGATATCTACGAGATCGATTTTGATTATTATCCTGACTATAAGCATAAATTAGCTGATTTAGATGCCGGGTTAGAAGTTATCGATCATCTCACGCACAATGTTCAGCGTGGCAACATGGATTTATGGTCAAACTTCTATGAAAAAATTGCCAATTTTCATGAAATTCGCCACTTCGATATCAAGGGAAAGGTGACCGGATTGTTATCGCGGGCGATGACAGCCCCTTGCGGAAAAATCCGTATCCCAATTAATGAATCCCATGATGATAAATCACAAATTGCCGAGTACCTTAATAAATACAATGGGGAAGGGATTCAGCATATCGCCCTGAGTACCCGGGATATCTACAGCACGGTGAGAAAGCTTAAAGAAGGCGGGTTGCGATTTATGGATACGCCTGATACCTATTACGAAGGGATCAATCAGCGCGTACAAGGCCATGAAGAGGATGTAGAGAAGCTCAATGAGTTGAAGATCCTCATAGATGGTGACGATACGGGCATTTTGCTGCAGATTTTTACTGATACTGTGATTGGTCCGGTTTTCTTCGAAATTATCCAGCGTAAAGGTAACCAGGGCTTTGGCGAAGGTAACTTCCAGGCTCTGTTTGAATCTATTGAGTTAGATCAGATCCGTCGTGGTGTTTTGGATGCGACTGATCCGTAAGTGCTTCCATTAAGTCTATACCCAAACAGCATCTTGAACTGGTTTGGGTATAACCACTGATCTTAGAATCTAATTTGCGAGTCCAGAGTAACGACAGCGTTGTAATTTTTGGCATCGATTAAACCGACAGGTACTATTCCTAAGTTTAAGCTGAACTGGGTCATGGGTAACACTTTCAGATAGGGTTGGGCTAATGGAACAACATCCATGCCTGACTCTTCTTTATATCCGGTCGCACCACCTAAGCGAATGCCGAAACCCAAGTATGGGTTCACGTCGTACTCGAAGGCCTTGTATACAGCAATACTTTGGCGACTGTAACTGTTCTTGAAGCTTATAACGCCGTACCCGGCATATTCAGCGCCAATGCCAAGGTTTGACTCATTCAGTTTAACGCATTGGTCATTTGCGCAGAAAAAATGTTTACTTGCCAGCGGGATTGTCACGCGAAAGTCACTGGCACTAGCCGGAACAGCAGCAAAGGCGAGTAATATCGCTAATGCTATTTTCATTATGTTTTCCTGTTATTTTATAAAATTAGATACTCATTGCGCACCAAAACACCTTAAAGGCATAACCTTTAATGAACTGTTGTTTTGATAGCATTATTTTTAATTCAGAGAGTTAGCGGTAGATTATAAAACCGTTCAATCGTTTAGTTTATCGTTATGCTATATCCATTAAGTCGTGAAAAATATGGCTAAATCTCCGTTATCCAATGACAAATAGAAACAACTCCGTCATGCAGTGAGGTAATTGTTTATATATATCGTTTTTGTCGGCCAATATAGGCAATTTATCGCTCTGGATATTGTCTTTATTATTTCTTAGCCAAGTTGAGTTAATAACTGGACATCTAGGATCTAGCGTTAATACTAAAGAATAAATCTGGAGCTTATTGTGTTGATTTTAAATGGTTTTAACTGCTTTTATTTGTTTGTGATGTCTCTCCGCTGCTGTTGTTCTTATTTGCTCTGAAATGCCGACGTTCCTCTTTGGCACAGCACATAATGGCCAAAAACTACACTTAGTCAAATAGCTTTGTTAAAAAATGAGCGATAAAAACATTCTCAAAAATGAGAAATATAACAAATTAGTAAGATAACTTTTTGAGACTGAAAAGATTTATATTTAAAATTAAGTTCAGTATTTCTAATTAATAGAACAGCATATTTTTCAACGGTAATAAAAGCAATGAAACACTAGGCATAATAATTTCACTTATAACATATTGATAGTAGATTTTTCCGCTTAAGGTTATTTCTGTAAAAGAGACATTAAAATAGCGTGATATTAAAGTTTTTACTCTTGTCGGGATTTTTAGTCACTGTGAGGCTCTCTGAATTATCGCTGAAATCGCGCAAAGGTTAAGAGGATGAGTGTAACGAACCTGTTGACTATAGTCAGTCAGCATTTTGGCAACCAAAGGTTAACAACAATAATGATGAAACGAATAAAAAATTGGTTGGTACTGAAATTACCCCGACCTGATGACGATTGGAGCACTGATTTCATTTCAGAATATTTTTAATACCAATGAATTGAATTCAGAGGGTATTAAGAAAAAAACACCGAACGTATTCACGTTCGGTGTTTTACTGTACTTCTATGCGTAAGGTATGAACCTGCTAGCGATGAATCAGGAGGGAATTAGCATTCTGCCACGCCATGCCATTGATAATGGTTATTGGGTTTTTTACTGACAAAGCCTTCATCCAGTAGCTTTTTGAAAATCTCGTCGACTTCCTCACTGTTTGTTTTCAAAAAGCGAGTCATCGCGCGTTTACTGCAGTTTACCTGATTCTGGCTAAGCGCCTCAATTGCTTGCTCATAGATGCTTTTAGGCTCTTCGGGCTCCTGTGCTTCAGCGATAACAGGATCATCAATCTCGCTGGTGCCAAATTCCGAACGGTTTATCTGGTGGGTCAGCAACTCAGGATCGCGATGTTCTGCACGATTGTAGGCGTCAATCGTGATCGGATTCAGGCGACGAAATTGATTCCGAAAACGCAGCTCTTCACCAATAAGTCCAACAAAAAAGGCCGCGAAAAAATCAAGCAGTACCGATAGAAAGACCACCAGGCCCAGCTGAGCAGTCTGGGTCTGAATATTCAGCGACTTCGCCAGACTGTCGATCAGGCCTAGCACCGAGCCCTGGCTGACGACGGGCAAACTATCGCGCTCTGTGGCCAACTCTTGCTGCTGCAGGCGTAACTTATCATTGGCTTTTTGAATACGTGTCACCCCGGTGGCGATACGTTCCATCTGAATATATTTCTCGGCGGCAACATTATTGAGTTCAATTTGCTTCTCGATGGCATCGATCTGCATGTTGTAGGTGTTTACCTTACTCTGCTGAACATTAACGTGGTTCTGAGCCTTGTTCGTGGCGCTATTTATGCCACCGACAGAGCCGCCAATCGAGATGGCGGCCAATACCGCATAAAAAGCAAAGGCAGAGAATGCGCCGGCGTAATGGCGACGGGCTTTACGTTCGCCGACTTCATACCAGGCAAAAAACTTACCCAGCTCAAAAATCACCGCGAGGCCACCGAACAGCACCTGCATCAGCGGATCATCATCAATTGACAGGAAGAGAAGCAAAGAGAAGACAATGGACGCGAGAATAGACGCGCCGGTGAAGCTGTAAACCGTCCACATCGCGAACGTCCCTTTCGGGTATCTTACGGGTAAATTCTGGTTGTAAAGCATAAAAGAGTATCTGTGTCGATGAGCGCAATGCACATTAGCTTGTCAGCGATGCCGCCAAGCAAAATAAAGGGACGGCAAGGATACCCTAAAAAACAGGCTGAGCCCTTATAAAACGTGGCTTCGCAAGATTTATCGATGAAAATTCACACGCCGCTTTCATAACTGTTTAATACTTAAGCATTCGTTGTTTGCAAGCTCTTCAATAACAATGTTTGCGTGCTACAGGTTGCGAGTAATTGGCTGCGGTGAAGTGCTGAATTCCAAGAAAGCTGGGTTACAATGAAAACAGGCCTGTTGCAAAAGTGTTAAGTTGGAGCTAGGTTAATTACTCTAATGCATATCAAGCATAGCAATTTTACTTAAAAAAAAGCGACGGGAGCAAATATGGACGACATGCTGAAAGATTATCCGGTGATCACCGAAATTCCTGTTGCCTGGGGGGAGATGGACGCCCTGAATCATGTTAATAACGTCGTTTACTTTCGCTATTTTGAAACCGCCAGGATCGATTATTTCAATAAAGTTGCTTTGATGGCAGAAATGAAGCAAACAGGAGTGGGGCCGATATTGAGTGAAACCACCTGTCGTTACAAGCTGCCCGTTACCTTCCCTGATACTTTATACGTTGGTTCTCGCATCTCTAAGATTAAAGCAGACAGGTTTACGATGACTTATGAAATTGTCAGCAAGAAGCTCGGCAGAACTACAACGATCGGTTGTGCTGAAGTGGTGATGTTTGACTTTAAAAAGAATGAAAAAGCCAAGTTGTCGCAACACCTGCTTGATACCATTTCATCAATAGAAGGGAAGGGGTTGATTGAGCAAGAACTGGTTTGATTTAACAACTTCGCTTGCTATTAATATGCCGAAATGAATATAAGTCATGCCTATATGCTGGCTGGGAGGGCTTGTAGTTGAATCAGCAGAAGAGTGGTGGTTTTGCAGATTTTAGAATTGTAGCCATAGTTTAAAAGTGTTCACTTAATGCGACTAAGCTGAAAAGTATATGAAAACTTATTGACCTTACCCCTGCTGGAAGCTTTATAGTTTCAGTGTACTCACTTGGATGAAGAAAGATGGCTCACACAGGCTCCCGATACAATTTGGTTGCTTTGATATTGTTTTTGATAGCTGCTCTGTTATCAAATGCAGTCGTGGCTGCGCGTTTCTCATCTGGCATGGTACACGTCTCTTCTGCTTCTATGAGTCAGATGACTCACGAAAATGCCTCTATGGCTGACATGGACTGCCATGGTCAAAAGCACCACTCAGAAAATAACGAACTTGCACAGGCCAGCCAGATGCCGGTGGATTGTGGTTCTGACACTGATAACAGTGCATTTGATCAATGCTGCAGTCAGCCGTTATGTATGAGCGTTATGGGGTATTTACCGCCATCAGCTTTTACGATCCCCTTATCGTTTAATCCCCCCCAAGCTGCCCTTAGCGGTCTTTTTGAGCGGCGTCAGCGTATCGAATCACTGTTCCGTCCCCCAATCGCATAACTCTAATCCAATTATTTCGACCAATTGCACCGGTTGCTTATATCTGTATCTGCCACTTAACATCTTGGCATAACTGTCTTTATCGAGTCAGTAATACAGCTGCACGACAGCACCCAAAGTGGATTGGTTATTTGTTAGCAATTACTTCATGTAATGGATTGAATTATGCGTTCAAAAATTTCGTGCCGCTTATTGGCCGTTAGCCTGGCTGCGATATTGATCAAACCGGCTTTTGCTGAAACTGAGCTAAACGACCTGATTGCCTATGCCATTGAGCAAGACGCAGGCAAAAGACAAATCACATATCAGGCCGATGCAATGCAAGATATGGGCGTCGCCAATTCCCAATGGCAGGATCCTCAGCTAAAAGTCGGGGTAGGGGGGGTGCCCGTTGATAGTTTCAGTTTCGATAAAGATCCGATGACCAACATCTCTGTGGGCCTGATGCAGAAATTCGGCCGGGGTGACGCCTTAGAACTACAGTTAAAACAAAGTACTGAGCAGGCCGACAGTATGCGCCAAAAGGCCAGCTTACGTGAACTGGAAGTTGCCAATGCGATCACCGTGTTGTGGATTGAGCTTTTTTATCAGCGCAAAGCCCAGCAGACATTAGAGCAAAACCGCGTTTTGTTTTCTGATCTTGAGCACTATCTAGGTACCAATTACGGGGTGGGGGTCAATCAGGCGCAAGATCTTATCAAGGCACAGCTTCAGGTTTCTGTACTTGATGAAAAGCTGCAGGCCAACCAGCAGCTGCAACAACGTATCCGTGCTCAGCTTACCGAGTGGCTGGGTGACAGGGCGTTGGATATGAAAGTTAACCGTTACCCCGGCTGGAAGAGCCTGACGGAATACTTAGCGACCAAACCGCAGAGTCATTATAACGCCCTTTTAAGGCACCCAACCGTCAAGATGGTTGATTATCTGGTTGCGAGTAGTGAAACCCAGGTTGATATTGCTCATGAATCTTATAAGCCTCAATTTGGGGTGGAAATGATGTATGGCTATCGCCAGGCCAATGGCATGAATGGCCAGCCGGCATCTGATCTGGTGAGTTTTTTCTTAACCATGGATATCCCGCTGTTTACGGAGAAACGTCAGGATAAAAAGTTGTCCTCAGCGCAACACCTGGTCGGGGCAGCAAAATCTCAACGCGATCTGCTGCTCCAGCAGATGAACGCCAAAGTCGATGCCTTACTGGTGAATCATCACAACCTTCAGGAACGGTTGAATCGTTATAGCCATACGCTGCTAAAACGAGCCAAAGAGCGAACCCAGGCGGTAGAACGTGGTTATCAAAATAATACCAGCAATCTGGATGAATATATTCGAGCCGCGAGCGAAGAGTTAAATCTGGCATTGGAACAAGAGCGATTAAAAGCCGATTTACAGCTGACTAACAGCAATCTCGCTTTTCTGCTGAATAAAAAGTAAGGAATATAATAATGAAATCACTTTCTGTGGCTGTATTGGCCCTGGCTATCGGTGGCGCTCTGGGATACTTCGCGTATCAACCCATTAATGAGGCTTTACATACCGAGGGGCAGAGTGCGTCATCTTCCAATGATCCGCTGTACTGGGTCGCGCCGATGGACCCGAATTATAAGCGTGACAAACCCGGAAAATCACCAATGGGAATGGATTTAATTCCTGTTTATGAAGAAGAATCGGCGGGCGGGGAAAAAGATCCAGCAGGTACTGTCACCATCAACCCTGCGGTCGAAAATAATTTAGGCGTGAAAGTTGCCCCGGTACGACAGCAAACGTTATCGCCGCAAATTGAGACGGTCGGTTATGTCGCCTTTGATGAAAGCCGTTTATGGCAAATCAACAGCCGGGTAAGCGGCTGGATCCAAAAGTTAAATATTGATGCTATCGGTGAGAAGGTGAAGAAAGGCGAGGTACTTTTCGAACTTTATTCGCCGGATCTGGTGCGTGCCCAGGAAGAGCTGCTGAATGCTAAGCGCATGGGCAAAGCCGTACTGGTCAAAGGGGCCAAAGAACGCCTGATTTCACTCGGAGTGGATTCAGCACAGATTAACCAGATCCTCCGTAGTGGCAAAGCAAAGCGCAATATCGCCGTTAAAGCCCCTTCTGATGGGGTGATTGCAACCCTGAATGTACGAGATGGTGCGTATTTATCACCTGCTCAGGCGGTGATCAGCGGCGGATCGCTCAGTGAAGTCTGGGTGGATGCTGAAGTTTTTGAAAGACAATCGCACTGGGTAAAACAGGGGGCAGCAGCAGAGATGACGCTTGATGCGTTGCCCGGCAAGGTTTTGCAAGGAAATGTTGATTATGTCTACCCGGTATTGGACGCCAAAACCCGTACCTTGCGTGTGCGGTTGAAGTTTGACAACCAGAGCGGTGATCTTAAGCCAAACATGTTCGCCAACATCACCCTGATACCGAAAAGTGACGAACTGTCACGGGTTATTCCGCAACAAGCTGTGATCCGCTCAGGCAACATGACCCGCGTGGTATTGGCGTTAGGTGAAGGCAAGTTCCGCTCAACCCGTATTGTCACCGGGCGTGAAGCGGCCGGACAGATTGAAGTTCTTGAGGGACTGAGTGAGAACGACAAAGTCGTCACCTCAGCACACTTCCTGCTTGATTCAGAGTCCAGTCAGAGCGCCGATTTCAGCCGCATGGAAGGGCTGGAAAAGAGCGTCACAGCCGCTGCTGCCAGTACGGCCTGGGCAACAGGAACGATCACCGATGTGATGGCAGACCACAGAATGTTAACCATTCAACACTCACCGATCCCTGAGTGGGACTGGCCGGCAATGCAGATGAACTTTACGGTCAAAGAGGGGGATGACTTATCGCAATTGATTGGGGGGGAGTCTATCCGATTTCTGATCGAGAAGACGGAAGCTGGCGACTATGTCATTTCTGAGATTCGGCCTGAGGGCGAGATGGATCACAGTCAGATGAACCACGGCGTAATGGATATGCCTTCAGCGGAGGATAACAAATGATAGGTGCCATTATTCGCTGGTCGATCGGGAACCGGTTCCTGGTGCTTGTCGCCACGGTTTTCCTGGTGGCAGCAGGATTGTACAGTGTTCGTCAGACCCCGATTGATGCCCTGCCGGATCTTTCTGATGTGCAGGTGATCATTAAAACCAGCTATCCGGGCCAAGCACCGCAAGTGGTCGAGGATCAGGTGACCTATCCTTTGACGACGGCAATGCTGGCAGTACCGGGTGCTGAAACCGTGCGCGGTTATTCTTTCTTCGGCGATTCATACGTATACATCATTTTTAATGATGATACTGATATGTACTGGGCGCGTTCACGGGTACTGGAGTACCTAAGCCAGGTCGCACCTAACCTTCCGGCCAATGCCAAGCCGACGTTAGGGCCGGATGCGACGGGGGTGGGCTGGATATATAGCTATGTGCTGCAGGATAAAACCGGCCAGCACGATCTCAGTGAGCTGCGCAGCCTGCAAGACTGGTTCTTGAAATATGAGCTGCAAACGGTTGAGGGCGTCTCTGAAATTGCCACCGTCGGCGGAATGGTGAAGCAGTATCAGGTGCAAATTGATCCGGCCAAACTACGCGCCTACGATCTTACATTGCAGCAAGTCAATAGTGCCATCCAAAATGGCAACCAGGAAGCAGGCGCATCGGTTATTGAAGTGGCTGAAGCCGAACATATGGTCCGGGCGACCGGCTACCTTTCAAGCATTGAAGACTTACAATCTATACCGTTAAGAGTGACGGAAAGAGGCACACCGTTACTCTTGGGGGATATTGCCGATATTAACTTAGGGCCTCAGATGCGTCGCGGGATCTCTGAGCTCAATGGCGAGGGCGAAGCAGTCGGTGCGGTCGTGGTGATGCGCTTTGGTGAAAATGCGCGGGATGTCATCCAGAACGTAAAATCCAAACTGGAAGACCTGCAGCGAAGTCTGCCTGAAGGGGTGGAAATTGTCCCGACCTATGATCGTTCTGGCTTGATTGATCATGCCGTGGAAAACCTGTATGAAAAACTGCTGGAAGAGTTCATTGTGGTCGCCATCGTGTGTGCCTTGTTCTTGTTCCACTTCCGCTCGTCACTGGTGGTGGTACTCAGTCTTCCTGTCGGTATTTTAGTCGCATTCATCGTGATGCACTCGCAAGGTATTAATGCCAATATCATGTCTCTGGGCGGGATTGCTATCGCTATCGGGGCCATGGTGGATGGTGCCATCGTGATGATTGAAAATGTTCACAAGCATATTGAACGTACTCCGCTGACCGACAAAAACCGCTGGCAAGTGATAGCAAAAGCGACTGAAGAAGTCGGGGCACCGCTGTTCTTCTCGCTGATGATCATTACATTGAGCTTTGTGCCCGTGTTTGCCCTGGAGGGACAGGAAGGCAAGATGTTCTCGCCGCTGGCCTTCACTAAAACCTTTGCCATGGCAGCATCGGCTGGTCTTTCTATTACCCTGGTACCCGTGTTGATGGGGTACTTTATTCGCGGGAAGATCCTGCCGGAACATAAAAATCCGATAAACCGCAGCCTGGTTGCCTTGTACCGTCCCTTGCTCAATACCAGCATGCGTTATCCCAAAACCGTGTTGCTATTGGCTGCGGTATTGCTGGGCTCTGCCTATTATCCGCTGCAAAAAATGGGAAGTGAATTTATTCCGCCTCTCGATGAAGGCGATTTAATGTACATGCCAACGACATTCCCGGGTATTTCGATTGGTAAGGCGCGTGAGCTGCTTCAGCAAACCAACAAACTGATCAAAACCGTACCGGAAGTGGAAACCGCCTGGGGCAAAATTGGCCGCGCTGAAACTGCGACCGATCCGGCGCCGCTTACCATGATTGAAACCTTTATCCAGTTAAAGCCGAAGAGTGAATGGCGTGAAGGAATGACGTCGGAAGGCCTGCGCCAAGAGCTCGACAGCTTAATTCAGTTCCCCGGCATCACTAATGCGTGGGTAATGCCGATTAAAACCCGGATTGACATGTTGGCGACAGGGATCAAAACACCGATAGGGATCAAGATTGCCGGTCCTGATCTTAAACAGATTGAAGCTATTGGTGCGCGGCTGGAACCGATCCTAAACGGCATTGAAGGGACGGCTTCCGTCTATGCTGAACGGGTTGCCGGCGGGCGTTATGTCACCATTGATATTAAGCGCCGGCAAGCGGCGCGTTACGGATTGAATATCAAAGATATTCAGCAAGTGATCAGCACTGCTATCGGTGGCATGAATGTGGGGGAAACAATTGAAGGGCTTGAGCGTTACCCAATCAATGTACGCTACCCGCAAGCTTACCGTGACTCGCTGGACAAGTTGAATAATCTGCCATTGGTGACGCCGAATGGTGCCCGTATTGCGCTGGCCGATGTAGCGGATATCCGCTTTGAAGACGGTCCGCCAATGATCAAGACCGAAAACGCGCGCCCGAACGGCTGGGTATTTGTCGACATTGATGGCCGTGATCTTGGCTCCTATGTGCAAGATGCCCAGCAGGTCGTGGCGGAGCAATTAGCCATGCCTGCCGGCTACTCGCTGGTCTGGTCCGGTCAGTATGAATATATGGAACGGGCGAAAGAGCGTCTCCGTGTGGTAACGCCGGCGACTCTTGCCATCATCATGATGCTGCTCTATCTCAGCTTCCGTCGTGTCGGTGAAGTGCTGATTATTATGGCAACCTTACCACTCGCATTGGTGGGCGGACTCTGGTTGATGCATGTACTTGGTTTTAACTTCTCGATAGCGGTCGGTGTCGGCTTTATTGCCCTTTCCGGTGTAGCGGTGGAGATTGGGGTCATCATGTTGGTTTACCTCAACCAGGCCTGGCATTACAAACTGCTGGATGTAAAAGAGAAAGATCAGCAAGTCACGGCCAATGATTTGACTGAAGCGATTAAAGAAGGAGCAGGCCTGCGTGTGCGACCTGTGCTGATGACAGTAATTACCGTCATTGTCGGCCTTGTTCCTATCATGTATGGCTCAGGTACCGGCTCGGAAGTGATGCAACGTATTGCGGCCCCGATGATCGGTGGCATGGTCTCTGCCCTTTTATTGACACTGGTTGTTTTGCCGGCGGTCTTCAAGCTGTGGAAAGAAACCAGCTATAAATTGAAATAGATGATATTTACTAATTGATTTTAAATGAAAAAAATCCAGTCGCCATGTTGTGGCGACAAGGCTGAAATAAGGAGCAAGTTATGAAAAAAAACATCATTAAAGCAGGACTGGCAGTAAGTGCATTGCTGGCTTCATCAATAGTGTTTGCCCAGACAGATTCGGAATACTTTTCTTCCTTAACACCGCAAGAAGCCGTTAAACAGAGCCAGGCGTGGCGAAGTGAAGGCAAAGATACCAAAGTTATCATTACGCCGACGACAATCATGGCCAAGTTTGCCAATCAACCTGCTGCCGAGGTGCCATTGGGTGACGTTTTTTTTCTCTCTATCGCCCCTTGGATGACATTTACTCACCCGTGCACTAACCATGTACCGACGGGCTGTACCGGAGAGCTGAAGAACGTGTCAATGATGATGACGGTCAAAGATGTTGAGACCGGTGAGACGGTAACAGATGGGATGGTTCGCACCCAAAATGACGGTTTTATCGATCTTTGGCTGCCCCGCAATAAAGCATTTGATGTGTCCTTCTCTTATCAGGGATTGATGTCAACAGAGCGTTTAACCACCACCAACAGCAGCCGAACTTGTATTACGACAATGAAGCTGAAAAAAGCATGATACCAATCGGGATAATTCGAGCTGAATAACGAGCTCTCCGTGTTATGAGAGGAAGTAAATATGAAATTACTGAACACCCTGGCGTTAGCAATAGCCTTGTCAGCAGTTCCAGCCTTGGCAGACAACAGTGGCCATGATCATAAAAGCATGAGCCACGGCGATATGGGCCACTCTGATATGGGGCACGGCGAAATGGGGCATGTCATGTCGGAAGTCGGCATGCCGGCGAAAACTGCGCAAGCCATTCAGACGGTTAACGTGACATTAACGGATGAGATGAAGTTGAGGTTTGATCAACCGTTGAAGATCAAGCAAGGTGATACCGTTCGCTTTATTGTGACCAACAAAGGCACAATGCCACATGAGTTTGCTATTGGCAGTAAACAAGAGCAGTTAAAGCATCGTGAAATGATGCGCAGCATGCCCAACATGGAACACAATGACGGCAGCGTATTGAGTTTAGGGGCGGGAAAACAAGGGGAGCTGACCTGGCATTTTATGGGGAAATCCCATGTTGAGTTTGCCTGTAATGTTCCGGGCCATGCAGAAGCTGGCATGACCATGGATTATATGTTACGTAACCAATAATCGGAGCGAGCACCTCAAGAGGTGCTCATTCGCTTATCAAAAACACCCCATAAAGGTATTTTGATCTAAGAGATTCTGTTGCTGAGGATCCAGGCTCTGATAGACGTTAGCCAGTGCGGCCGAATAGGCGGTCATGCTGGCAAATCGCTCGCTCATCATTCGGGTATGACGGTCAATACGCTCCGGGAGGGTTAGTGATTGACCGCTCTGGAAGTATTCAAGCATCTTCTGGTGGTGTTCGATCATAGAGTTTGCCTGTTGTTCTACCACTTTCTCGAACTCATCCCATTTAACTTGCTGTTCTTCGCTCAGTTTAAGCTGGCTTTCCAGTTCGTTGAACTGTTCTTGCATCGCAGCAATGCCCATACCACCGGCCATTGCTCCTCGTCCATGCATCATGCCGTGATTCTTTGCCATCATGCCCGGACCACCACCCATCATGCAGCCACCGGCCATCATTCCTGGGCCTCCCATCATGCCCGTCATACCTCTTTGCCAATCTTGCGCGGCATAAGTCAAGGTCGCTGTCAGTCCGATGGCTGCAGTAACGGCAATTAATAATGTTCGATTGTATTTCATGGTTTTGCTCCTTAAAACGCACTGATTAAACCGGATAAATATAAATTAGGCCATACTAATATAGACAACTTAACGCGCTACGGAAGTTTCGGTATGGATTTTTTGAGTTTTCCCAATGTATGAGCTTAGTGTGTTCTGGCTGTTCTTGCGAAGCTTAAAAATATTAGCGTCTGTTAACGCTAATGAAATGGGAAAAATAATAATGCCACCTCAGGATCACTTCCTCTTACTACACGTACTATCATTTGTTATGTAAATATCTTGAATTATTTAAATCTTCTTTCCGTGTCGAGGACGATAAATATGAAAATTGAAACCTTAAGAGATGTCCTGCATTGGACGCGTGAGTTTCATCAGTACCTGGCGAGTTGCTTGCAGCATGGTGTCGACGAAAATGCGAGCGAGCGGGCAAAGCTGTTACTTCAATACCTTGGCGAACATGAGCAGAGGCTCGTGAAAACCTTGAAGGGGTTTGAGAAGGGAGCCGATAAAAATGCTTTAGATACATGGTGTTATGATTACCTTGATAAAAACCCCATCCATCATGATATACAGTGTGAAAGTGCATTTTCGAACCTTGAACCAGCCGATATAATTACTGAAATTGTCACTCTGCACCAACAGCTCACTGAGCTATATCGCTATTTGCAAAGCCGGGCAGAGTCGACATCCAGCCGCGAATTGCTGGCTCAAATGGCTGAATTGGAGAAGCATGAGGCAATGCTGATGGTACATAGCGCAAACCGATTCCAGGACATGTGATTAGCCATTATAGCGATTCAACCAAGAGGATTGTATTAGTTGTTGATTTAATTGCATTTTGTGGTAGGTCACTTAATTCTCGCTGAACTCTGCATTTTGATGTGGTTTGGCAACATAAAGAGAGAAACTCATGAAAATTATTTTTTTGGGTGGTTGCGAAACGGTCACGGGATCTAAGTTTCTGGTTGAAACCAAAACCACGCGCGTGCTGGTAGATTGCGGGCTTTACCAAGGGTATAAGTGGCTGAGAAGGCGTAATTGGCAGCCCTTATTGTCTGTTGATGTCAATCAAATTGATGCGATCCTGTTAACCCATGCCCATCTTGATCATTCCGGTTATATTCCCGTTTTATATAAGCAAGGCTACCGTGGGCCGGTTATTACCCACCGTGCGACTAAAGAGCTTTGCGCGATCTTACTGGCAGACAGCGGTCACATTCAGGAGGAAGATGCCCGGTTTTATCGTAAATATAAACTGAGTAAGCATGAAGAACCCGAACCTCTGTATGATCGTGCTACGGCTGATAAATCCATGGAGTTGTTTGAAGCCGTGGAATATGAAGACCGTTTTACGGTAGGTGATATAAAGGTTTATCTGCAAAATGTCGGTCATATCCTGGGTGCGGCAAGTATCATTATCGAAGCAGAAGGAAAAAAAATCGGATTTTCTGGCGATGTCGGTCGACCTGACGATGTGCTTATGAGACCGCCTAACCCCTTGCCAGATCTTGATTTACTGTTACTCGAATCCACCTACGGCAATCGCCGCCATGATAAAACGGATCAGTTCCAGCAGTTGTCCGATGTTGTCAATGAAACCTCAAAAGCGGGGGGAGTGTTATTGATCCCCTGTTTTGCCGTGGGTCGTGCGCAAACGCTGCAGCATATGCTGGTCACGTTGCTGGAGGCCAAGCGCATTCCCAAGTTACCCATCTATCTCGATAGCCCGATGGCGATAAATGTCTCTGATATTTATCGGCGCTATTCTTATGAGCACCGGCTGACACCTGCACAATGTCATTCGATGGGTCAGAAAATCACTTATACACGAAGTGTTGAGGAGTCTAAAGCAATAGCAGAGATGAATTTCCCTCATATTATTATTGCAGGCAGTGGTATGGTCACGGGGGGCCGGATCCTCCACCACCTTAAACAGCTGTTACCCGATCATCGGACAACGGTGTTATTTACTGGCTATCAGGCCGGGGGAACCCGTGGCGCAAAAATGCAGGAAGGCATGGAGAGTGTTAAAATTCACGGTGAATGGATTCCCAACCATGCGCGGATTGAAGTGATGAATGGTCTGTCGGGACACGGGGATTTTGTGGATATTGAGCAATGGTTGAAGCAGTCTTCTCTGCGAAAGGATATGCCGATTAAACTTATTCATGGTGATCCTGACGCGCTTGAAGGAATGCGGGATCATTTACGGCGTACAACGAATTTTGATATTGAAATAGCAGGCTATCAAAGCATTCTGACGGTGTAGCTTGATTTGCATATAAATCAAAAAATTATGTTTGTAGATTTTAGCCAGTTGGCGACCATACACGCGATTCCACCTAGCTAAAGAATATGGGTTCTGGCCAACCAGAACCCCTTCAATGATAAAACCGTGTATGACGCAGGGGTTGAGTTACTTTCTCGATTCAGGATGCAACCAGAACCACCAGATAATCAGGCCAATAATGGCAAGACCGATAACATTAACCATTCTGTTTCTCCTCTGTCTGACGTGGGGTGAACAGGCGTAACCGGTTGGCATTGCTGACGACGGTAATCGATGAGAGTGCCATCGCAGCACCTGCGACAACCGGGCTTAGCAGAGTGCCTGTGAGCGGGAACAAGACCCCCGCCGCGACCGGAATACCGAGAGAGTTATAAACAAATGCGCCAAATAAATTCTGCTTCATATTGCGCAGGGTGGCCTTTGACAAGGCGATGGCATCGGCCGCGCCGTGAAGCGAGTGACGCATCAGGGTAAACTGACCACTTTCTATTGCGACATCACTGCCGCTGCCCATGGCGATACCGACCTCGGCCTGAGCCAGCGCAGGCGCATCATTGATGCCGTCACCGACCATCGCAACCTTGTTGCCCTGCTGCTGCAACGTGACTATCTGCTCCGCCTTGCCGTCAGGTAATACCCCGGCGATAACGGTTGTGATCCCGGCTTGTTTGGCGATAGCTTCCGCGGTAATTTGAGTGTCACCCGTCAGCATAATGACATTGAGCTTCATAGCCTGAAGGCGCTTGACTGCTTCGACAGAATCAGCCCGTAGCGGATCACTGATCCCGAGCATACCAATCAGCTGCTGATCGGCTGCGACATAAATAGGGGTGGCACCTTGTGCGGCAATCTCCCGGGCCTCTTGCTCAGCAAGACGGGTATCCACTCCCTTCTGCTGCATCAGGCGCTGGTTACCCAATAGAACGGTGATATCACCGACGATGCCGGAAACACCTAACCCGGGCAGAGCTTGAAAGTCCTGCTGTGGAAGCTGGGTTACGGCCTCTTTTTGTCCCGCTTTTACAATGGCCTGCGCCAGTGGGTGTTCCGAGCCTTGCTCAAGGCTGGCGGTTAGGCTCAATAAATCGGTTTTGTCAGTATCGTGGTAAGTAAACAGGGAAGTGACCTGCGGCTTGCCTTCGGTCAGGGTTCCGGTTTTATCCAGCACTACGGTGTCAATATCGGCGGCAAGCTGCAGGGCTTCTGCATCGCGGATCAGGACGCCGAACTCGGCCGCCCGGCCGACCCCGACGGTAACCGACATCGGGGTTGCCAGTCCCAGGGCGCAAGGGCAGGCAATGATCAGCACCGTGGTGGCCGTAACCAGCATATAAATCATGGTGGGCTGCGGGCCGAAGTTGTACCAGGCCATGGCCGTTAACGTGGCAATGATCATCACGACAGGCACAAAAATGGCTGAAATCTTATCGGCCAGGCGGGCCAATGCGGGTTTGCTGCTCTGGGCCCGGCGCACCAGCTGAATGATGCGTGACAACATCGTATCGCTGCCGATCCGCTCGGCCCGGAAAAGCAGACTGCCGTTCTGGTTGATGGTACCGGCATGTAATTTATGCCCGGTCTTTTTGTGCGCCGGTAGCGGCTCTCCGGTCAGCATTGACTCGTCTAAATAGCTTTCCCCTTGTTCTATCACACCGTCAACCGGTACTTTGGCCCCGGGGCGAAGGCGTAGCATCATGCCGACAGAAACATGCTCCAGCGGCAGCTCTTTTTCTACCCCGTCAATGACTGCGATAGCTGTCTGGGGCTGAAGATCGATCAGGCGTTCGAGCGCCTTGGAAGTGCGGCTGCGGGCCCTTGCTTCCAGGGCGTGGCCCAAGGTGATTAAACCCAGAATCATCGCCGAGGCTTCAAAGTAAACATGCCGCGCCTGTTCGGGGAACATACTCGGGAAAAGGACAACAGCGATGGAATATAACCATGCCGAGCCGGTACCTAAGGCGACCAGGGTATCCATACTCGCTCGGTGGTGAGAAAACGCCTTGTACGCATTAACAAAAAAGTGGCGTCCTGCGGTGATCAGCAAGATAAAGGTAATAACGCCGATCCCCCCCCAGGAAAGCTGGCTGGTTGTAGAGTTGATCGACATACTGCCGCCGAAAACACCCCACGCCATCAGAGGTACACCAATCGCCAGGGCGACAATGGCATTACGCAAATGTGTACGGTAGGTTTTTACATTTTGCGCTTGCTGGCGCTGGCGACGGGTCTGTTCATCTTCGCTCAGTTCGGCGCCGTAACCGACATCGATAACCGCACTGATCAGGGCTTCTGGTGTAGCACTACCTAAAATGTAGGCGCTTCTTTCTGCCAGGTTAACATTGACCTGCTCTACGCCAGCCACGCTGTTTAAGGCCTTTTCAACCGAAGATACGCAGCTGGCACAGGTCATCCCGCTCAGCAGCAGCTGAATGTGCTCCCCATCGCTTTGATCTGTAGGAGGAGTGACTTCTGTTTCAGAAACCTTGTTGTCTGGTTCAGAAGCCGAAGTGCCAGTTTTGGAAATCAAAGTTTCAGCGTGGAGGGACTCCGGATCTGCAACCCCGTATCCCAGTGCTTGTATCGCTTCAACCAGTTCTGACATGGCAGCATCGCCCTTGATCACGGCCTGCTGGGTATCAACATTGGCTTGCTGAACACCGGGTAAGGCTTCCAGTGTCTTTTGGATTTTCTTGGCGCATCCCATGCAAGACACATTTTGCAAGGGGAGGATAATGGTGGACATAATTTCTACCTCTTGAGTAAGGTAACGATAACACTTGAAAAGTGTTCGGATTAGTCGTCTACTATCAAGAATAATCCTTCCAGTGACTGGAATGTCAAGATCTATTTGGAGCTGAATATGAATATCAGTGAAGTTGCTAAACAAACTGGCCTGACGGCGAAAAATATCCGTTTCTATGAAGAAAAGCAGGTGGCGTCCTTACCTGAACGCGGCGCAAATGGTTATCGGGTCTATAATCCGCAACAGGTGGCTGAACTGCACCTGATCCGGCGCTCAAGAATTGTCGGTTTCAGCTTAGAAGAGATCAAGGCGTTGCTGCAGCTTACCCGCGATCCTCACCGCAAGAGCGCTGACGTCAAAGCCCGGGTTATGGCAAAGATTGAAGAAGTGGAAGAGAAAATCAAAGAGCTCCATGAAATGAAAAAAACACTGAAAGCCTTAGCCGAAGACTGCCCGGGTGACGGCGGAGCCCGGTGTCCTATTATTGAAAAATTAACCTCATAATTTTAACGTCAGGCATATGGTTTTACACACTTCTTCTATACTTTTATGTGACAGAGGAGTGTCTATATGTTTATCGCTATTCAGCATGAAATTACCGATCCTGAAGAATTCTGGCAAAAAGCCAATGGTGCACTAACCCATTTGCCTGCGGGCATGAGATTGCATTCCACCCTGGGTAGCCAAAGCGACAGCCTGTGTCAGTGCATGTGGGAAGCTGAATCAATAGATATGGTGAGGGAGTTTCTGGAGCCAGAACTGGCGAACTCCTGTGTGAACACTTACTTTCAAATAGACCCGGATAAAGCGATAGGATAGGAGCAAGTGTCTAGGGGGCGAGGAACGAGATTCGAGTCACCCCCTAGAATCTTTGACCTATTTTCCCGCAATACTCAGACGGCTAAAACGGATCTGAGGTGCGTAGAAGTCACGCTCGTAATCATGAGTAAGGGTATTTCCTACCGCATCAATCTCTTTTAGCATCTGATAGAAGTTACCGGCAACGGTAATACCGCGCACCGCTTGAACACGCTTGCCATCACGGCACAAGAAACCGCTCGCGCCAAATGAGAAGTCACCGCTGACGGCATCGGCACCAGAGTGAACACCCTGCAGTTCAATGAGTTCCAGATATTCACCGGCAGTTACTTCATCCGCTGAGCTATTACCTGCGGCAATGACAGTATGACGCGGGGCAACCCCTAAGCCGCCTTTTGCCGAACGAGCCGCATTCGCGGTATTTTCAATGCCAAAGAAGCTGGCAGTGTGGCTGTTGTGCAGCAGACTTTGCAGCTGGCCTTCACCAATCAGGATAGTATCGCGGGCCGCGAACCCTTCGCTGTCGAAGTGTTTAATGGCAAATCCGCCTTCCACAAAGGCACTATCAGACACGGTTAGCAACGGGCTGGCCACTTGCTGGTGGAGCGAGTTGCGCCAGGGATTAATGCCTTTCATGGCTGACTGACCAGACAGGCACATGCTGAATCCGCTGAACAGACTGCTGAGTGAGCTGAGGTCGAAAATGACCGGATAGCTTTTGGTGGTAACCGGACCGCCTTCAAGCAGTGCCTGAGCAACATCGTAACCATGATTGATACAGTATGCAGGATCAAGCTGATCAAAACGACGACCAGACGACATGCCGCCGTGCATCGATTGCTTGCCATCCTGCTCATACAGGGTATATGCATAGCAGTAGGTCGAGCGTTCCTGGTGCCGACATAATGTGCCCTGGGTATTAGCCAGTATGACCTGGCTGTCAGATTCGGCAAATCCATTGTATGGCGAGCTTTTCGCGTGGGGCTTAGTCACCACGCCGTTTTCCAGCGCTAAGGCCAGTTCGATTTTGTCATCTGCCGTTGCATCATCTTGCTGATAGATTTCTGCGACATCTGTGGTGATTCTGCTGTCAATGCAGCTGATGGTCTGATGGGCATCTTGCTGAGTGAACTGTGCGTTCTGCAGCGCCTGCTCAAGCATAGCATCCAGGCTGGCCGGCTCTAATGATTCAGAGTAGCTGGTGGCAACGCGCTGGTCTTTGACCACGCGAACCCCGATCACCTGACCTGACGTGACTTTGTATTCCGCCAGTTCACCGTCATTGGCTTTGAGCGAGAAGTTGTTACTGCAATTAGCAATCACGTCCGCTTCGGCACCGGCGGCTTTTACTTTGTCTAATACGTGGTCAATCGCGTGTTTAAGTTTGTTTTGATCAGCCATTAGTTGCCACCTCCCACCAGAATATTATCGACTTTCAATGCCGGTTGACCCACGGTCGTCGGAACCGAGCCACTGACCGAGCCGCACATACCGGCTGCTAGTGCGAAGTCGTTGCCGATCATGCTGATTTCTTTGAGTACTTTAGGACCAGTACTGATCAGCGTCGCGGATTTGAGTGGCTTGGTGATTTTGCCGTCTTCGATCAGATACGCTTCCTGTACCGCAAAGTTAAATTCACCAGTGCCGGGCTGAACCGACCCGCCACCCATTTTCGGCGCGTAGATCCCACGCTCGACGCTTGCCACCATCTCATCCAGCGTGCTGTTGCCGGCTTCAATGAAAGTGTTGCGCATGCGTGATGTTGGCGCGTATTTGTAGGATTCACGACGGCCGGAACCGGTTGGCTCATAACCGGTTTTCATTGCGCCCAGTTTGTCGACCATGAAGCTGGTGAGCTTGCCGTCTTTAATAAGCTGGGTGCGCTGGGTTTCCATGCCTTCATCATCGATATTGATGGAACCCCATTCGTTGGACATGGTGCCGTCATCGACCGCACTCACCACAGGGTTCGCGATCATTTGGCCCATCTTGTCATGAAATACCGAGGCTTTCTTCGCCACAGAGGTGGTCTCTAGCAGGTGACCACATGCTTCGTGGAAAATAACGCCGCCGAAACCGTTACCGATGATCACCGGCATTTCACCGGATGGGCATGTTTCCGCAAACAGTTTGACCATGGCTTGTTTTGCAACTTGCTGGCCGAGTTGTTTTGCATCGAGGGTGCTGTGAAATTCCCACCCCGTCAGCGCTCCGGGTGCTTCAAAACCGGTAGACTGCTCGCTGCCGTTCTGGGCCATTGCCGTTGCAGCGACACGGGTATAGTGACGGGTATCGCCGATGTGCAGGCCGTTAGAGTTGAAGATTTCAATCTGTTGTTCACGCTGCAGCAGGCGGCCAATAAACTGTGAGATTTTCTCGTGTTCAGCGCGGGCGGCATGATCGACTTCTTTCAAAAAGGCGATTTTCTGCGCCAGTTCAGCGCCTTGGCTAAGCGGATGTCGGCAAGTATGCTTGGTGGTGTAACGGTTGAGGTTCAGCGCGCTGCCATCAATAATTTGATCGCGCTTGTCTTTAGCTGCAAGCAGGCTGGTGACTCGTTTTAACTCTTCTTCGTCGGTACTGTTGGTGTAGCCGTACAGTACTTTATGGCCGAAGAACAGGCGAATACCAATACCAAAATCAATCCCTGAATTGATTTTATCAACATCGCCGGAAATGAGTTCGACCGAACTGGATTGGTGATGCTCGACAAATAATTCGGCAAAATCTGCGCCATGAAATAGCGCATGATCAATTACTGCTTTTGCAGTAGCAGGGTTTAGCATAGTTGCTCCTTGCTAATTTATAAATACATTTAGTTATTGTACTCAGTGGTGTTAAGATGCCGTGTCGGTTTGAACCAATGAGCACAAAATGCCTTCCAGTTCATCCCAGGGAAGCGGTTCATTGTCGATCACTTCAATGCGTGATTCAAAACCTTCCAGAGATAGCTCATTAACTGATACCACGCGGTTAACGACGTTAAATGCAATACAGCCTCGTTCAGTATTTACAACCGCTTTTACCCGTTGGGCATTTATATTTGAGAATAGTTTAAACAGATCTGAAAAGCTGAAAATCTGATCGGCGGCGAAGAACCAGCCGCAGCTGCGATAGCCCTGACCACTATTTTCTCTACGAAGATAAGCTTGGCCCGGCGCCAGTTCAACCTCCGGAAGTGGCACCGCTTCATTACCGCTAGCATGATGATGATGATGATGGTGATGGCTGTGAGCTGCCTGGCGCTCAATACGTTCGATATCCAGCCAGTTGAGGTCTAACTGTCCTTGTTCCACTTTACCAACCGCGGCTTTGGCTGGCTGGCATTGTGCGATAAAGGTTTCAAACGCGGTGATGTCGTAATCGACGCATTGGTCGATTTTGTTGGCAACCACAACATCAGCCAGGCTCAGTTGATCCTGGAAATTCTGGTTGTTGGTGTAGTGGGTATCGGCAAAGTGGCGCGGATCGACTACTGTGATAGTGGCTTTCAGATCGATATAGTTCTGGTAGGTATCAGAGGTTAACTTATTGATGACCTCTTTAGGGTGCCCTAATCCTGTTGGTTCAAGCAGCAGGCGATCGGGTTTTTGCGCTAACAGAGCATTAATTCCGACCGACATTGGTAAGCCTGTCACACAGCACATGCAGCCGCCCGGTACTTCTTTAACAATGGCACCCTGTTGATTCAGAATGGCACCATCAACGCCGATATTGCCGAATTCATTAATGAGAACGGCCCATTTTTCATTCTCTGGCTTGCGCGCCAGCAATGAAAGAATCGAGGTTGTTTTTCCGGCACCCAAAAAGCCGGTAATGATATTGGTCGGTATACGCTTCATAAGGAGAGTTTTAGCCACTTACATGCTGAATGATTAGTGCCATATTACTGTAAAAAATGCCCAATGTAGAAGTAAACGATTCTGGGGGATAAATAGCGAGTGAATTGTAGGCGGGCAGCCAGTACTTCATCACAGAAGTTTTGATAAGTTCAGCCACCAAACGTCGTCATTCCGTAAAGTGAGGAACGAACTTATACGGAATCTAATGAACTCGTGGTTAGAACTGGATCCCGGATATCTCGTTCCTCTATTCCGGGATGACATGCTCATAATTATGTTGGAACAGGGGGAGACGCTGTTGGCTACTCCAGCTCTTTATGCCCTTTAAATTGCTCTAAAGCTTGCGGATTGGCCAGTGCGCCGACGTTTTTCACCGGTTGACCATGAACGATATTGCGTACCGCCAGTTCGACCAGTTTCCCTGATTTAGTGCGGGGAATATCATTTACCGCAAGGATCACGTCGGGGACATGACGGGGCGAACAGTGGGTTCTGATGCGCTCGCGAATGGTATTTTTCAGTTCGTCGTCCAGTTCGCAGTTGTCAGCGAGCTGGACGAATAGCACCACACGCACATCGTTTTTCCATTGCTGACCAATAACGACAGAGTCCACAATGGCCTCTAACGGATTAACCTGCCGGTAGATTTCTGCAGTGCCGATGCGCACTCCGCCCGGATTTAACACGGCATCGGAACGGCCGAAGAAAATGATGCCGCCGGTTTGTGTCAGTTTGACAAAATCACCGTGATGCCAGACGTTGGGGAAGGTATTCCAGTAGGCATTTTGGTAGCGGCTGCCGTCGGGATCATTCCAGAATCCGACCGGTTGATTCGGGAAACTGTTGCAGCAGACTAATTCCCCTTGTTTATTGAATTCAGGTTCACCCTGTTCATTGAAAACCTGTACATCCAAGGCTAATGCGCGTCCCTGACATTCACCGCGATAGACCGGATTGATAGGGTTACCAATGGCAAAACAGCCGCATATGTCAGTGCCGCCGGAAATGGAGGCCAGCTGCAAATCTTTTTTTATTGCCCGGTAAACATAGTCAAATTGCTCCGGCGCTAATACTGAACCGGTTGAGCACAGGGTTCTTAATTGGGGCAGGGTATGGGATTTAATGGGTTGATAGCCTTGCTTTTCCAGTGCTTCGAGATATTTAGCCGAGGTGCCGAACAGGGTTACGTTTTCTTGTTCTGCAATATTCCACAGTACATTGCCATCGGGGAAAAAAGGAGAACCGTCGTACAGGATGATTGTTGCGCCAGAGGCTAATCCGCTGATCAACCAGTTCCACATCATCCAGCCGCAGGTGGTGAAGTAAAAAATACGATCACCGGGTTGTATATTGCTGTGAAGCTGATGTTCTTTTAAGTGGTTTAGCAAGGTGCCACCGGTGCCGTGCACAATGCATTTCGGTTTACCGGTCGTGCCCGACGAATAGAGTATATAGAGCGGGTGGCTGAACGTAACTTGCTTAAATTCAATTGGTTGTGGTTCATGCCGAATTAAAATGTCACGCCATAGTGCAAGGTTTATTCTTAAGGAAGTGACTAATGGTGCCAGTTCAGCGAGATTGTCATCTGAGCGGGTATAAGGGATCACAACCAGATGTTCAACACTGGGTAGCTTGGCCAGGATCTCAGCCACATTGGTTAAGCTGCTATGGGGTTTGCCATTATAGCAATAGCCATCAGTACAAAACAGGACTTTGGGTTTGGTTTGTCCGAAGCGTTCGACCACACTGTCGATGCCAAAATCTGGTGACGTTGAAGTCCAGATCGCGCCCAATGCGGTCGTCGCTAACATGGCAATAACGGCTTGTGGCATATTGGCAATATAACCGGCGACGACATCCCCTTGTTTTACACCGCTTTCAGATAAGAACTGGGTCAGCTGCGAAGTCTGTCTATATAACCGCTGCCAGCTAATATGCTGGCGACGTTCAGGTTGGCCTTCGCTGTGAAAGATCAGGGCATCACCTGCAGCGTGGCGATTCCAGTTTTTTAGCAGGTTTTCGGCAAAGTTAAGGGAGGCATGAGGAAACCACAGGGTTTCTTTCGCCGGTTGACTGGATTGCTCAGAACAAAAGCTGACAGGCTGGCGTTTGTCGCCAATGACGTCACAGAAATCCCACACCAGATCCCAGAATGCGTCACTGTTGTTTACTGACCAGTGGTGAAGTTGATTGTAGTCATGGAACAGAGTATTTTTTTGTTCGCTGAGCTGAACCATGAACTGATAGAGCAAACTGTTATGAATGCATTCCCTGGACGGTAGCCACATCATCTGCGGTTTTTCCGCTTCCTCAATGCCACCGTTGCCGTCAGTGTGATCGACAGGGTTGTTGTGAGCAATTTGACTGTCATTTTTGTCCATCACTTTTTGCTCCGTTATAGGCTTGCCTGTCTTTGTATGCCGCCTTGGTATAAAAATGTGAGTTCTTTAAACACTACCTCTGATTGTCAGGATGGGCCTGAATAAAGGCATCAAGCACCTGACATCGCTGGTCGATACGCACCAGTGTCGGATAAGGGCTGAGATCAAACCCAAATCGGTTGGCGTTATAAAGCTGTGGTACCAGGCAGATGTCGGCCAAAGTAGGGGTGTCACCGCAGCAGAAACGGTCATTGGTGTTATCTATCGTTCGGTTATTGACGATTATCGCCTCCAGGGCCTGAAATCCACGCGCCAACCAATGGTGATACCACACCATTTTTTCGTTTTTATTGGCTCCGAATTCACTGTTAAGGTAGTTCAACACTTGCAGGTTATTTAACGGGTGAATATCGCAGGCAATCAGCTGTGCTAATGAGCGGCATTGTGCCTTCTGCCACGGATCGGCCGGGAGCAGTGCATGCTCTGGATACGTCTCTTCGAGGTATTCAATGATTGCCAGCGACTGACCAAGCAAGCCCCGGTCGGTATCCAGACAGGGAACTAGGCCATTAGGATTAAGCGACAAATAGCTAGCGCTTTTCTGCTCACTGTCCAACAGAGAAACAGGGCATTGCTGGTAGCTCAGCCCTTTTAGATTGAATGCAATACGAACCCGGTATGAAGCTGAAGAACGAGAGTAATCGTAGAGTTTCATTCTGCTCCTTTCTCTGTTTGTCGCAAGTCGTCGCAGACTTGGCTCTATTTAGGTAATAGGCATATTTACATTGGCTTATGACGATTTAAATCCTCATCATCGTAGATATTAGTGTAGCGTACGACTTTTTGCTCGATGGCTCCGAAGATAGAGTGGCCGCTGTCGTCAAGCATTTCTATCCGCACCTGATCGCCAAATTGCATAAACGGTGTCTTCGCGTCACCTTGATCAAGAAGTTCCAGCATCCGCCGTTCCGCTATACAGCAAGAGCCGCTGGAACGATCTTTATTGGATACGGTACCTGAACCAATAATGCTTCCGGCACACAGCTGGCGGGTTTTTGTGATGTGCTGGATCAGTTCTGCAAAGTTAAATGTCATGTCGGTTCCAGCATGAGGCTGGCCAAATAACAGGTTATTTAAGTGAACTGTTAACCGATGATGTACTTTAAAGTCGTGCCAGTTATTGCCCAGTTCATCGGGGGTCACCGCGACCGGAGAAAAAGCCGAAGCCGGTTTTGACTGGAAGAAACCAAAGCCTTTTGCCAGCTCGCCGGGGATCAGGTTACGTAGCGAAATATCATTAACCAGCATCAGCAGTTTAATATGGCCGTGAACCTGCTCGGTGCGGGCACCCATCGGAACATCATCGGTGATGATGGCTATTTCCCCTTCGAAATCGATGCCCCATTTTTCATCGGCGGCTTGAATGTCTTGATACGGGCCAAGAAAAGCGTCAGACATTCCCTGATAGATCAGCGGATCCGTCCAGAAACTTTCTGGCATCTCTGCGCCGCGAGCTTTACGTACCAGTTCTACGTGATTGACATAGGCACTGCCATCAGCCCATTGGTAGGCTCTGGGCAGGGGGGACGCACAAAGTTTCGGATTGAACGGGAAGACGTCGTGGGCGATGTCATCGTTTAGGTTGCGATACAGATGTTGTAGATCGGTTTCAACCTGATCCCAGTTATCGAGGGCGAATTGCAAAGTAGGTGCAATATTATGGGCATGGACAGCCCGGGATAAATCCCTGGAAACAACAATGAGCTGTCCGTCACGGCCATGATTAAGAGACGCTAATTTCACGTTGGACTCCTATATTTACATTGTAAATTTTTTCAGCATTTTTCATGTCGCCATGAGTAGACATAATCTTTATTTTCGACCCCATTCGGTAATTCCGCAATTTCCAGCGGGAAGCGGGCATCGATCATTACCGCTACTTCATCGGTTTCTTTCTTCGGGTTTTGCTGGCTGGTGGCTAAGGCCTTTGGATGCGGGCCGTGCGAGAATCCGCAAGGATGGTGGGTGATCATGCCGGCTTCGATGTTGTCGCGGCTGAAGAAGTTACCGCGGTGGTAGAATAAGACTTCATCGTAGTCGTCATTGTTATGGTAGAACGGCACTTTCAGTGCATTCGGATCACTTTCAATTGGCCTTGGTACGAAAGTACATATCACAAAGCCATTAGCCACAAAGGTGCTATGCGCTGATGGCGGTAAATGATAACGGTGGCTCATTAGCGGGCGAATGTCACGCCAGTTCAGTTTGAATACCGTAAGATCGCCTTTCCAGCCTTGGGCATCTAACGGGTTATACGGGTAGGTGATGGTGTTCATGTGATTGCGGGCTTTAAGCAATACGTGCCAGTGCTGATCGCTGCTTTGTTGGGCCAGAAAGAGTTCATCTATGCGGGCGTATTCGAGTATTGCCGGATCAAAGATCGCATGCTGTCCAACCAAGCCTCGTTCAGCCATCTGATAGCCGCTGTTACTTGCTTCAATGAGTAGCAGCGAGACGGGATTGTCAACTTCAATTCGCCAGCTGGTAGCACGTGGGATCACAATGTAATCGCCGTCGCGGAAAGTGAGGTGGCCGTAATCGCAGTAGAGGTGACCGCTACCCTGGTGGACGAATAAGACCTCATCGCCGTCACCATTGCGGACAAGGTGATCCATATTCTGCAGGCTGTTCCATACGCGTAGTTTCAGGTTGTCGTTATACAGCAGTAACGAGGCATCCCACGGTGTGACACCCGGTTGTTCCAGCCGAGTGGTATCGATAGCCCGGGGGCGTAAGGGGCCTTCCCAGTTTATCCAGCCAGTTGGCGGATGTTTATGGTACATGTGGCTGGCAGGGCCGAAGAAGCCCTCTTTGCCGCATTCCCGCTCGTAGGTTCCGTCGGGTAAATCACAGTGTGCCTGCCGGGAAGCCTTTCCCTCAATAATTGGAAATTGAAACCAGTGCCGCATCCTTTAGCCCCTCTTCATATTCATAAAGGTGGTTGATGAGTTGGTAGCGCCGTTTATTAACTTTGGTTGAGACTGAGCAAACAAGCAATAATACCAATTAGCATAATCAACTATCTGATGGGCTGAATAATTATGCTGATTGGTATTAAACCCAGAATTTTTCGGGTGAAGGGGCGGGGATTTTTGTGCATAACGGTATGTATTTTATGGATTAGGGCTTGTCTGCCTGTAGTCGGTTGAATACAAGGGCCGGGAGGGCTTAAAGGTGTTAATGTAAAATAATTGTTACGCGGAAGGTGTGACAATTCTCACTGGTCGGTTCCGGTTGCTGCCTTAAAACACCTAACCTTAATGAAAAAGAGACGCATCAGCAGATACGGGTAAGCTGATTGATATGAATAGTTGAAACACCTAAACACGTCATCCCGGAATTGAGGAACGAAATATCCGGGATCCAGTTCTAACCGTGTGCTCCTTAGATTCCGCATAAGTTCGTTCCTCACTTTACGGAATGACGAAGTTCGTTGACGGAACTTGTCAAACCTTTTGTGATGAAGTACTAGTTTCCAAGGTGACTCCTTTCCAAGGTTGGTGGATTATGGGAAAAGCGGCAAAGTATGTCTCGAAGAAACCAGATGAAAATGGTTATATTGATTGGAACAATAAAGAAAATCAGATCTGGCATGACTTAATTATTCGTCAGCTCAACTGTATTGATGGTCGGGCTTGTGATGAATATATTGCCGGGCTGGATCTGTTGAATCTGCCAACCGAACACGTGCCGCAACTGGACGAAATCAATCAGGTCCTGGGCAATACCACGGGGTGGCAATGTGTGAAAGTCCCCGCACTGATCAACTTCGATCGCTTTTTCGGCATGCTTTCCCATAAACAGTTTCCGGTCGCGACATTCCTGCGTCACCGTGATGAGTTTGACTATCTGCAAGAGCCTGATTATTTCCATGAAGTC
Organism: Photobacterium lipolyticum; assembly: GCF_003026475.1. Taxonomy (GTDB): domain Bacteria; phylum Pseudomonadota; class Gammaproteobacteria; order Enterobacterales; family Vibrionaceae; genus Photobacterium; species Photobacterium lipolyticum. Next base: position 230,301 of record NZ_PYMC01000002.1, on the reverse strand, counting down.
TTTGGCCATTGTGCCATGTTAACGAATCCTGCCTTTGCTGAATTTACCCACACTTATGGTCGTTTGGGCTACGAGGCAAGTAAAGAAGACCGGGTATATCTAGCTCGCTTGTATTGGTTTACTGTTGAATTTGGATTGCTAAGTGTTAACGAACAGCTAAAAATTTATGGCGGCGGCATTTTATCCTCTCCGGGTGAAACGGAGTATGCGATTACTGGCGCTTCCGCGATATATAAACCGTTTGATCCTGTTGATGTTATGCGAACGCCATATCGCATTGACATCATGCAGCCGATTTACTTTGTGATTGATAATATCAATCAACTTTATGAACTGGCGCAGCAAGACATAATGACTATGGTGCAAGAGGCCAAAGCTCAAGGTCTGCATACGCCGTTATTTCGACCAAAAAACAGGGAGAGCATGGGAGACTATGTCTGATTTACATCAATTGAAATGCGAAGCTTGCCATAGCGACGCCGTAAAAGTGACTGATCATGAATTGACTGAACTGTCGCAAGGGATCCCGCTCTGGGATGTGGTGGATCGAGAAGGCATTATGCAGTTAGAACGTCTTTTTACATTCAAGAACTTCAAACTGGCATGGGCGTTCAGTAATCAAGTGGCAGAGTTAGCGGAACAGGAATTTCATCATCCGGCCATTACGCTGGAGTGGGGGAAAGTAACCGTGATTTGGTGGAGCCATTCTATGAAGGGATTACATAAAAATGACTTCATCTGTGCGGCAAAAACCGATGCGTTATTTGAAGGCCAAGCTAAAACGTAATACTTCATCATTTAAGCCTTCCTAATTGGAAGGTTATTTTTTCGCAAATATATGAAGGTTGCAATTTTACAATCTATCAGCATATAAAACCATGATTCCCCCCCGCGGCGGTTTGAAATTCCGCAACCGTCCGATATATCCTCTTGTATTTTCAGGTTTTATCTTGCCTGTTCACTGATGGTTTTCAAAATCTTTCCTATACTGAGGTGATAAGTGTTAACTGGATCCAACCCGTATATGACGGAACACAGAACACCTGAACCGATGATAGCCTGTGAAGAGTGTGGATTAGTGATCGCGCTGCCGAAATTATCTGATGGGCAAAAAGCGGCCTGTCCGCGTTGCCATCATACCCTGATCAAACAGATCAGCATGCCATTCCAGCGTCCTTTTGCTTATGGTTTTGCGTGTTTAATTATGTTGGTGCTGAGTGTCAGTTTTCCTTTCATGTCATTCAGTGTGCAAGGCATCACGCAGGAAATAACCTTGCTGCATGCTGCCAAAATGCTTCAGCATTTTGAAAATAGCCTGTTGGCGATGCTGTTGTTATTAACGGTCGTGGTATTGCCTGCGAGTTATATTACCGCCGTGCTGTATTTGTACCGCCAGGCATCAAGGCATCAGTACAGCGAGAGTTCCAGTCAGCATATGCGTATTCTCAAACGAGTGTACCGGGGAACTTTTAGAATCGAACCCTGGATCATGGTTGACGTGTTTCTGATCGGTGTTCTGGTTAGCCTGATTAAGATTGCCTCGCTGGCTGATGTCGGCCTCGGTATGTCGTTTTGGGCATTCTGCGTGTATGCCATGCTGGTCGTGAAATGTGTCTCTATGGTTGACCGAACCTGGCTGTGGCAACAGTTTATTCCGATGCAAAAGTTAGAAGGCGTGAAAGTTGGTGATACCCATATGTCGGATAACCATGTGAGCTGCCACACTTGTTCACAACTGAATCCTCTGCCTGCAACCTCACATACAAGATGCAGCCGCTGTGGAAGTACATTACATCGCTACAATCCCAATCAGAGTCTGCAACGGGCATGGGCGTTGCTGATCGCTTCTGCGGTGTTTTATATCCCGGCTAATTTATATCCGATCATGTACACCGTCAGTCTCGGTAACAGTGAAGGCTCGACGATTCTGGGAGGGGTTGTTCTGTTGTGGCAGTTTGGATCCTATCCCATTGCGATGGTCATTTTTCTTGCCAGTGTGGTGATACCACTTGCCAAAATGTTTTCTTTAGCCTGGTTATACATCAGTGCGCAGCGTATTCGCGACAGATCGACAACCCAGGTTATCCAGCGGTTACGCTTATATCGGATGACAGAACTGATAGGGCGTTGGTCGATGATTGATGTATTTGTGGTCGCGATTTTGGTTGCTTTGGTTCAGTTACATAATTTAATGGCAATTCTTCCGGGGCCTGCCGCGTTATCTTTTGCTGTGGTCGTGGTTTTTACCATGCTATCAGCGATGACATTTGATCCTCGTGCATTTTGGACATTATCGGACAGCCAACAAGATGCGAACAATGAAAAGTGCATTAACCACAACGCGAGCTACCAAAATGCAACCCATCTATCCTCTCCGAATGGTGGCGTTTCAAACCATGACGCTTAGTTGAAAATAACTACTAACTTTAATGAGATGCCTGACTATGAGTGATAACAAGACCGCGAAGGCTGAAGTAGAAGACCTAAGACAGATATCAACAATATGGCTGGTACCGGTCATTGCCGTGGTGATAGGGATTTGGATGCTGGTTCAGTATGTCAGCAGTAAAGGGCCAATAGTGACCTTGCAACTGAATACAGCGGAAGGAATTGAAGTAGGTAAAACAGAAATTAAATCGCTGAATGTAAAAGTCGGGGTGATCACCGATGTGAAATTGAGCGATGACTACACTTACATTATTGCAAAAGCCCAGATGAATAAAGATGCTGAGCGCATGCTAAAAGAAGATACGCGATTTTGGGTGGTGAAACCGCGTATTGGTAAAGAAGGTATTTCAGGGTTGGATACACTGCTGTCGGGTTCTTACATTGAATTGCAACCCGGGGTTAATAAAGGGAAACAGCTGAAATTTACCGTACTGGAAACGCCACCTGTCGGCCCTGCTGATGCGAAGGGGCTGCGCTTGGTACTGACTCACGATGAAGCCGGAAAACTAGGCGTGGGTGATCCGGTACTGTATGAAGGTTTTACCGTCGGTCGGGTTGAGACGGTGAGCTTTGATACTAAGACCAAGAAAGCGAATTATCAGTTATTCATTTTCCAGCCTTATGACAGTTTGATCCGCTCTCGCACCAGGTTTTGGCTGAGCTCGGGTATCGATCTGAAGATGACGGCGGAAGGACTTAACTTGACGATCGGTTCTATAGAGTCACTGATCACCGGAGGAGTGAGTTTCCGGGTACCGGAAGGCTCCGAAGAAGGGAAGCTGATCACTGAACAGATGAGCCTGTTCAAGCTTTATGACAATTTGAAATCAGTACGTGAACGTGTTTTTAACGAGTACCTTGAGTTTGTCATGATGTTTGATGAATCGGTACGGGGGTTGAATGCAGGCGCTCCGGTTGAATACCGAGGAATTCGTATTGGTACCGTGAAGAAAGTACCGCTGCATTTGGCAACCAGGAAAAAAGGATTTTCGAATAAGCAGATCCCAGTTTTGGTGCGTATCGAGCTTGGTCGTGTCAACGAGCATGTGAGCTATGAAACGACACAGGAGCTGAAAACTAGCCTGGTTCGCGAATTCAACCTGGGTCTGCGGGCAACATTGAAAACCGGTAGTTTTCTGACAGGGGCTTTGTTCATTGATACTGAGGTGTACCCAGAAGAGAAAATGCCCGAAATCGTCAAATATGAGGAGTATGATCTATTCCCGACTCGTGCCGGTGGCTTTGCAGAAATTCAGAAGCAAGTCAGTAGCTTACTGATCAAGTTTAATGATCTGCCCGTTGAAGAGACATTAACGTCACTGACTCAGAGTTTAAATGCGTCACAGAAAAGTTTATTTGCGGCAGAAAAGGTGGCTAACCAGTTAAACAAATTGTTAGCGCAGAAAGAGACACAAGCAATTCCGGGTGAAATCCGTCAAAGCCTGCAACAGATCCAGTCTACACTGAATGGGTTTGGCCCGGATGCGGTGCCTTATCGCAATCTCGAAGAGGCATTATTGCGTTTTGAGCAAGTGATGACAGAGCTGCAGCCGGTATTAAGGCAGCTTAATGAGAAACCCAATTCTTTAATCTTTAGCAGTGAAAAAGCCAAAGATCCGATTCCTGCCGGGGGGCGCCAATAATGCGAAAGTGGTTATTACTATCGGCCTTAGCGCTAACAGGGTGTAGCAGTCAACCTGATGTGGTGAGCAATACCTATCTTCTTCCTGCCAGCGGACAGGCTGCGATGGCTCAGGCTGGTACCCATCAACCATTGTTGGTGGTACGCCCGGTCGAAATGGCCGAACATTTGGCGGGTACGGGGCTGGTTTATCAGGTGAGCGAGACCGAGATCGTACAGGCTCAGCAAAACTTGTGGGCTGAAAGCATTGGTGAGCAGTTAACGCGACGTATAAATGAAGATCTTCGCCTGAAGCAAACAACCTACTGGCCGACAGAATTGACGCCAGCCCTTGCTACTACGGGGTTGCCAAGATTGCAGGTGAAAATCAGTCAGTTCAATGGCCATTTCACCGGAGTGGCAAAAGTTAGTGGTGAATGGCTAATACTCGACGGTAAAGGTGAGCTGCAAGGTGTGTTTCCGTTTAAGTTCCAGGTGCCGCTGGAACAAGAGGGTTATGATGCCCAGGTGAAAGCCTTGTCGGAAGGGGTATCGCGTTTAACCACGCAGATTGCTCAACGGTTGGCAACAATGCCGGTTACAGCGCCGTTGAACTAATAATGAATACCAATTGGCAAAATTACCGCGGATAGCTAGTACCTTGACTCATTAATTATGATTGATTGAACAGATTAGTTTTTTATCGATGAAGCCAAACCGTCGTCATCCTCGAAATCGCTTAAGATTGATCTTTTCATTATCGATTGGATAAACAGTAGCGATTATCGAGGATCCACAGTCCACTGAACCTTCCGTGCATGATGGATCCCTGATAACCGCCAAGTGAGTCTTGATAAAGCCTGCAAGTTCGGTGTTTGGCGGTTTCTGGGATGACGGACTTCAACTGTTTTAATCAACCATCTTCACTGTGTAGGTACTAGATAATTGTACCGATTGGTATAAGACCGTTATTTCTGTTTAAACCGGTAGTATCCGTTAATCCAGCATTCTGGCAGTTCTTCACCAGAGGGAAAAGCCAGATTCTGTTTGTCAATGGACACTGGCTCTGCCAGATCTTCCCCTGATTGATACTGCACACTTACCTGCTGTGCAAACGGGTTTATCAATGCTCCCATATCAACCACATCGACTAGATCACCGGTGCGCGTCTCTTTTAGAAACATAGTGCGATTCTCCTCAAGTTAAGATACCTGCTCAGTATTGGCTGTGTTGCTGTTAATGCTAAGTATGGTCGATTTTAATCATTCGGTAATTGAACGTTTCAAACTGTCTAAAACGACGATCTCCATGAGACTTGTTAATCCGCTCACTATTTGGGTTATTTGCTAGGTGGCTAACTGAATTAATTTGCGTAATTCTATTATCATATCCAAATCATCTTAAGAGGTTTGGGGATGTCACACAGGTATGAAATTTAGCCAAGGGAGTAGGCCATGAGCCAGTATTATTGGGGCGTCGATCTTGGCGGTACGAAGATTGAGTGCGCAGTGATGGCACGTAAAGATAACCGTTGTGTCGTACGTAAACGTGTTTTGACGCAAAGTGATAAGGGTTATGTACACATCTTACAGCGGATCAAATTATTAATTGATAAGTGCGTCGAAGTGGTAGGGGAATACCCTGATGCCATTGGTTTTGGTACGCCGGGGGCTCTCGATCCCCAAACAGGCGTGATGAAAAACTGTAACTCGACGGCGCTCAATGGCCAGGCGTTTGATAAAGATTTAGAAGATGTGCTTGGCACAAAAGTCATATTAGCCAATGATGCGAACTGTTTTGCATTGGCAGAAACGCATTTAGGCGTCGTGAAGCGTTTAAAACCAGATGCTGAAGTAGTATTTGGTATCATTATGGGAACCGGTGTTGGCTCGGGGCTGGTTGTCAATGGAAAACTTATTAATGGCTTACATGGCATTGCCGGTGAGTGGGGACACAATGTGCTTGAGCCAAATGGTGCACCTTGTTATTGCGGTAAAAACGGCTGCCTTGAAACGGTCATTTCAGGAAAAGGCCTTGAAGCTCACTACAAGAACCTGGCTAAGAAGGCTTTATCACTACCTGAAATAGTCAAGAAAGCCGCTCAAGCTGACAGCTATGCTCAGCATACATTGACGCGTCTGATTGAAAAATTCGGTCTGGCTGTCGCTCAGGTGATCAATATTATTGATCCTGACGTCATTATTGTTGGTGGCGGGGTGGGGAATATTGACGCACTCTACGAGCATGCGCCAAAAGCCATTGAACGGCATCTATTCAATTCCAGACTGGAAACTCTGATTGTTAAACCTGACTTAGGTGACAGCGCCGGGGTGTTTGGGGCCGCGATGCTGGTGAAATAGCCTGTCCCCCTTATTTTTTAGTCCTTATTTCGTTAGTCAGGATCTGTTTCTAGGCTAATAAAATAAGTGCCTAGAACACAAAGTTCAGCATCAGCGTATAAAGTTGTACATCCTTGCTTTCATTGTTGAGAATTGGTGGTGCAATAAATTGCCCCATAGAACCGTTGTTGTAATCTTCCTGGCCCATAAATATGTTTTGCCATTCGGCATTAATTGAAATGGAGTTGGTGAGATCAAGGCGAAGGCCTGCGGTGATGTTGTTTGACTTTCTGCGGTGATGGCTTTCACCGTAGACCAAATATGGCGTGAACTGGTCGAAATGGTAAGCACTGCTGAGATACCAGCTTGTCTGCAAATTATCGGTTTCCAGCTCTGACATAAATAGCCATTGCTTAAAGGAATATTCGGCACCTAATGTATACATGCTCAGCCTGTCATAGGTTGGTTCTGGCAGCATATCAAAGTCGGCGTACATGTACCCTGCATGTACCCGGTAATTAAAACCATTGACCTCCAAAGAGACTCCCGTTATTCGTTCCGCATCAAACACGAGTTCATCATCGCCTAACTCGGTTTTGTATTTTTTTGAAAAGCCATAATATGGGCTAATAGTAACAATGGCTTCGTCTGATAGGTAATAATCCCATTGAATGGCTAATCCATCGTAGAAGGTAAAACCGAGAATACTGTCATAGACTTCTTGGGGAGGACGGGCCCAGTTATAAGCCTGACCGACGTAGTAATACTCAGATGCGAGGAACAACGGCAACCTTAACCGGCCACCTTTGAAAGACCAGTCATTGTAGTTATAGGCAAGATATGCCCACTCAACTTCAGGATCAGACCAGTCATCTTGCGGGCGCTTCACTACTTGTACCGATGTATTAAACACATCAGTAATTACCAGATCAGCCTGTAAACCTAAGATAGTGTCGCAGTCATAACAAACTTCATCGCTGACTTCACGATGAACAAACAGCGGGGTTTTATTATCCGATTGGGTGATGGAAGCTGAACCAAAGCCGCTGATCGAGAAGTTATCGGTAATTTTAATTGCGGCATGAGAATCAAATGGAATGCTCGCAATGAAAAGTAATAAAGAAAATGATTTTTTCATAACCTTACTCTCCTTGTGAGATTGTGATGAGGATATTAGCATTCTCTGGCACAGATTCGACCGGCGCATAAGCTATACCATTAGGATTATTATTAAGCCATTCGAGAATGTCTTTAATATCATCACCATTGAGTTCTTCCGGTGGTGTACCTTTACCTGAAAAGGAGAGGCTAGCCCAATAACCATTCATCTGGGGAATGGATTTTCCAAGTAACATTTCATAAAATTCTTCTCGGTGAATAGAGCTTTCTGGCAAGTCAACCAGAACAATTTTAATGCTACCGTTTAATTTTTTAGTTCTTCCTTTATATAGCATTCTAGCTTTACTTTTACTGAGTGTCGGAAACGTACTATTTAGCGAAAATACGGCGAAATTGACTTCTTTCTCGTCATTATTAGCGGCGAATGTGGGAAAACAGAGAAATACGACTAATAATCCTAAAAATACGTTGGCCTGAATGTGTCGAACATGAAATCCATTATCCATTAATTCTTTTCCATTCATCCTGAATTAGTCCTAATATAGATAATAGTAGACATAAATGTAACTACAAACAGACATCAATGTGGCAATGAATAAATGTGATTTGGGTTCAAGGTCAAGGAGATGAGATGAGCCTGTTGAATAAAATATCCATAAAAACAAGGCTGTTGCTTCTGGTAATATTGCCCTTACTATTTACCAGTATTTTTGCAGGTTTAGAGATCAATAAGCTGTATCATGATGTGCAGAATTTGAATACCCTAAATACTCGTATTGAGTTATTGGCAGAACAATCTAAAATCTCATCGGCTATACATTCTTTAAAAATAGGACGATTACAGGGGGAAGATAGCACTCTTGCCGAAAAACAAATCTCAGAGTCGATCGAGAATGTTTCACATTTACTATCTGGTGCCTTTCATGGTGATGTTTTGGCAGAAATGTCGCAAGTAATGACTGAGATGGGAGAAGCGAGCGAAGAGGTTAGACTATTAGAAAAAGAAGACTTAAATGATTGGTCTCTCTGGGTGGATGACCTAATTAATCAGTCTTTAATGAATTTTGAAAAAGAGATTTTACACACTGGAAATACACGAATTGAACAGAATGTTAGTGTTTTATACCAACTGCAGTGGCTGTTGTACTGGGCACAGGAAGAAAACTGGTACATTCATCAATTCTTAGCTCAAAATAACCTCGACTATAAAGCATCCTTGTCGACAGTCATCGAACGTCAGCAGTTATATATTGATCGATTTATTTCAATTAACGCGCAACCTGAACAAATTGAATTATTGCTTAAAACGTTTGCCCACCCAGCATTCGCAAGCAGTTATAAGCTTCGCGAAGGTATCTTAACGGGTAATGTTAAAAACAGTGAGATCGGGAAGGGGCTGATCGCATTTAATGAACGATTTAAACTGATTCAGTTTGTGGTGTATAAAGTCAATCGACAGTTAGTTGATGAGATCCAAACATCTATGAACGATGCTAAGTTGCTGATGGGCATTTTTTTGTTAGCGATTGTTCTTTCACTGGCGCTGATGAGTTATCTGGGAGCTAACCTTTCCCGGCGTATAATCAATTACTTGCATCGAGTCATTCGGACAATGTCTCAGATTGAAGAGGCACGTGATTACTCGCTGAAAATCGATCAAGACGGTAACGATGAATTCACGCTGTTTAGCACCAAGTTAAACAAGCTGATTAAAGAACGTGCCATTAACGAAACTAAGATCATTAAGGCTAAAGAAGAGGCAGAAAAGGCGAACCTCGCAAAAAGTTCATTTCTTGCCAATATGTCTCATGAGATCCGTACCCCCCTTAATGGCATTATCGGTATGACATCTATCCTGGCTGATACAGATTTGAACCCATCACAGACAGACTATTTGCGAACAATAGAAACCTCCTCCCAGACACTATTTATGTTGATTAACGATATTTTAGATCTGTCCAAAATTGAATCAGGTAAATTAGTGCTGACGTCATATGAATCAGATATTTGTGAAGTCGCTTATGACACGATGACCGTCGTATTGGCTAAAGCGTCTGAAAAAGGTCTCGATCTGCAACTCAAACTTGATCCAAGGCTGCCTCAATTCATAATGATTGATGAGCACCGTTTGCGTCAGGTGCTAATGAACCTGATGTCTAATGCCGTTAAATTTACTCAAAATGGAACCGTTGTTTTATCCATTAGTTGTGATTCATTAAATGGACATAAAGCGACATTACTATTTTCAGTTCAGGATTCGGGCATAGGTATTGCGAAGAATAAACAATATCAGATATTTGATCCGTTTACTCAAGAAGATGGCTCTATCACTCGACAGTTTGGTGGTACAGGACTAGGGTTGGCGATTTGTTGTCAGCTGGTTGAGTTAATGGGAGGAAAGATCGGTCTGGATTCAGATAAAGGAAAAGGCAGTAATTTTTACTTTTCTCTTGAGGCCGATATACAACAAATGAAGCCTAAGCCAGTTCTTGAGTTTAAAAGCATCAAATGCTTGTTATTGTGTAATAAGACGCCTTTTGCAATGCAGTTAGGAGATGAGTGTAAGAAATACGGTTTGGATGTCACTTTATTTAGTGGGCCCTCAGAATCAGCTGCGATAGGACAATATGATTTGCTGCTGTATTGTCAGCATTCGCTGGAACAAACCAAACAAGATATTGAACGACTGAGTGCAAATCCTTTAAGCCCCGCATTGGTTATATGCCATCATCACGGTGATGGACAATATGATTATGGTAATACCATTAATGGCGTGGTGACTTTGCCAATACTGGGTGAACGCTTTGTGAAAGTGATCTGTGACTCATTATGTTCGGTAAAGCACAATAGGGAGTCTTTGATCCGTCATCTTTTAACGCAAACTGATACCTTGGTGACTGACTCAAATAATAACAATATTGGCTCAGTTGCTACAGATACAACGACTGCTGAAATTGTGAATAAAGAGCTTGTTTTGATTGTTGAAGATAACCGGATTAATCAGAAAGTGGCTTCCGTGTTACTTGAAAAAGCGGGTTATGAGATTGAAGTCGCCAAAAATGGGAAAGAGGCGGTTGATGCCGTAATAAAGGGCACTCGCTATAAAGCCATTCTCATGGACTGCATGATGCCTGTCATGGACGGGTTCACTGCGACAGAAGAGATCCGACGGTGGGAAACCGCGAATAAGATTGTTCGGTTGCCGATTATCGCTTTGACAGCCAGTGTCCTTGATGAAGATATTGAGAAATGTTTTGAAGCAGGAATGGATGACTATATTGCTAAGCCATTTAAGAAAGAACACTTATTAGATAAGTTAGAGGCCTTGATGGAAGCGGTATAAGAGAAAGACTGCCCTATGAGTGATGAGTGGTTCTATTTGACGTAGGGTATTGCGATGAAAAGTGGCCTTGATGTGAAAAAGATCCATAAAATCGGTCTGGCACCTTGGTTAAAATGAAGGTTTTGAGCCGATTTGTGGAGGAATATCAGACTAGCACTCCTCTTATTGTGCGAGATCTCTTACGAAACTGTGCGAAATAGTAATAATATTGTTGGCTTTTTTTCCTGCTGATAATTTAAATTTTATATTTATCAGTGAGATATGTTTAAAAATGTTTGTTCATATAAAATACTCAGTTAAAAGTGTGATCTCAGTTCATTGCTTAGATCCATAAAACAAGTAATCTGTACCCAGTCGGAAGGAACTGACGGAACGGAACAGGAAAAGGCCAGGGATGTTGGCAGCCTCAGGATGAGGGCGGTGAGTCAGGATGACTTATCGGACATGGACTGTGAAGGGATAATCGGAAGGAAACGATATAGTAGGTAGGATGACTTACTCGTCAGGATGACGAAAATGGACCACTTCAGGATGAAGTCAGGGACACCTCCAGGATGGAGAGGAGAGTCGGAACAGGATGATTCGACGGATCAAGGTAAGATCAAGGATATCTCTGGGACAGAGAATAAAGGACTAAGCTGAAGGAATCGGCGATATCATGGAATGATGCAGGGAGCACCATAGTAGCGGGATTGCTGCAAGTAAGACCTAAGGGCGCGACGAAAGTCGCGCCCGCTCTTTTTGTATCTAGTTTGCCAGAACCTGAGGTTTACGCTTGATACTAGAGAACAGCATATAAATTGCCGTGCTTAACAGCACAATGAAGAAAAAGTCCATCAGTCCATTTTTTTCAATCATGAACCGATTTGCAATCATCGGGCCCGCCGCTGAGCCTACGCTATAGCTAAAAAGCATTATTTGTGTAGCTGAGACGATAAATGAAGAATCAAGCTCATCACAAGCCAGGGTTATCGCAATGGGATACAACGTAAAAGCAGACATCCCCAGTAAAGCTAACGCGATCATTAATACAAAATAATCATTATTCTGATATATTAATCCCATCGCAAACACACCGACTAAGCACATCATTGCTAATAGTAGTGTTTTACTCATACGATGAGCTAATGCACTGATGATAGGTTGAATCATCATGCCACCAAGAATGATTGCCGCCATCAAAAGACCAATTTTTTCATCGCTAATGCCGCTTTGACGTAATCCTAAAGGCATTAATCCATAAATGCTGCCCATTACAATACCAGAGGTGGCGCAACCAACAACGGCTGGCTTACTCAAGCGTGTAATCTGCTTAAAGGTCAGGTTATGGTGCGATTCACAAACGGGCTGACCTTGCTTAATTAATAATGGCGGTAAGATCGCGATTAATACCAGAGTTAAGATAACGATAAAAGGTCCGAAGCCACTAATACCAAATAAACCAATACCAAACTGACCTAGCGTCGTGCCGCCGTATAGCGCCGTCATGTAAAAGCCAAGTCGTTTTGCGCGCTCTTTTTTATCGTCACCAATCAGTAGCCATGATTCAACAACGACAAAGATACCGGCGACTGCCATCCCCGCAACAAGTCGAGCAAATAGCCATACTTCTTTGTGTGGAAATAACGGCATAATTGCAACCGTTAATGCTAGTGATGCAAGAAAACTAACAAAAGCGATACGGTGGCCGATCTTGTCGATCACCGGTTCAATCATCATCGAACCAATAAGAAGACCGACATAGAAAATACTGGCTAACCAGCTAGCATAACTGGTATCTATTTTGAATTCTCCCATCGCAAGTGGGATTAAACTCATTAAATAGCCAGATGCAATGGCAAAAATAGTCAGCCCGGCAACAGGTACAAAAATACCTCCGCCAGTGTGACAAGTAGTGGTATTAGTCACTACCGCGGTCTCCAATATCAATAATGTTTTTCGATTAACTGCTGTAGAAAAAAGCAGCATATGATTGTTCAGGAAGAGGAATATGAACCTAAAATTTACGGTCGTAAAATGAGAAAAACTTATCTGAATGATAACTTTTGTTTGTACTACATAAATGGGTTGCTTTACATTTAGAACAAGATGAATTGTGACGAGTAAATACAAATAATCATTTTAATTAAGTCATTGTTATCAATCGAATATAACGAGAAAATCATTGCTTTTTCAATGTTCATTTTAGTACTAATGTTTAGTGTTATAAATGAATGTTTTTCTGACTTATTGATGAGTTAGCTGAAAAAATTTTGTAAAAAGAGATGGATGAGAGTTGATCCGTGATGACAACAAGCAACAGCAACATTTTTACGAATGGAAAGCCAACACAGACCACAAAATTATTTCATTAGTTTCTGATTCTGAACGAATCGAAGGCAAGTTGATGGAAAACAGCCTATTAGCTTCTATGTATGCGCCCCATGCTCCCACGGGGCGCATACATTCTTATGAAATAAAGACGGAATTGGAATGTGGTAGAGTAATAAATAATGCCGCCTTCTGGCAGCATTTTTCAGTTCAAAACAGCTAGATTTGACTCTAAGTTATATATTTACAAATTAGAGTGTTATCTATCGCTTGTTCTTCAAGTAGCGTTTTCTTCGCTCTTCTTTCTTTTTAATTTGCTGTTCTTTTTTAAGTTCGGCTTCAATGGCAACATTGACCAACTCTTCGGTGATCATCTCCGGGCGTTCCATGGTGATCTTACCCAAAATACCGTTACGCAGTTCGTTGATCAGGATTTCTGATGCTTTGTGTAAATCGATACGGCCACCGGGACGCAAACAACCACGCTTGCGGCCAATTTCTTCCATCAGCTCGATATCAGTTTCAGGTAATTCATCATCAAGGTCGTAACGGGCTTTGATTAAGTCCGGGTATGCGGCAGCCAAATATTCAATTGTGAAAAAAGCGACATCCATGTAGTCCATGGCGGTATCTTTAACGGCACCTGTTGCTGCCAGACGGAAACCACTGTGTGGGTTCTCAACTTTAGGCCATAAGATCCCAGGCGTATCAGACAGCACGATCCCGTTTTGTAGGTTAATACGCTGCTGTTGGCGAGTTACGGCTGGTTGGTTACCCGTTACAGCAACGGAACGACCAGCCAAAGTATTAATGATGGTCGATTTACCAACATTCGGAATACCCATGATCATGGTGCGAATATTTTTGCCCATCTCTTCACGACCAGGGGCTAGCTTACGGCAAAGCTCGGTGATTTTGTTTACTTCGTTGATATTTTCTGTAGTGATGGCAATCGCTTTTACACCTTGTTCTTTTTCAAGGTGTTCAATCCACATCTGGGTCATTTCAGGATCGGCCAGATCTCGCTTGTTCAGCACTTTAACGACAGGCTTGTCGTTTTTTTCTCGGAAGGTTTTGATCAGCGGGTTTTCACTACTGAAAGGAATACGCGCATCGAGTACCTCAATGATGACATCGATCTTTGGTAGTACTTCTTCGATTTCTTTTCGAGCCTTGTGCATATGGCCTGGGAACCACTGGATTGTCTGACTACTCATTTGATCTATAACTCTTTTTTATTTCCGTTGTGCTATATGGGGTACCAAATGGGGTACTAAAAACACAAGCTAACAGAATGGGGTATGTAACCGGTGACGGCGTAAGACTTTTTACGCTTGCTGTGTCATGCATGTTGTCACCAGTGCTTATTTGTTTGTGGGTGTTGCAACTTGACGTGAAGTTTAACGCACTGAGACTGAGACATAAATGACTTTAATATTAGGCCATCTCTTGCTGACTGCCACGATACGCCGTCAGTGCCAATCCGCCCAGCCCGAACAGCACCACTGCCAGTTTAATCACCCCACCGACAATGGGTATGAGCTGTAACAGCCCCAGCAGGGTGATGGCGATAAGAAAGGAGAGAATACGCAGTCCCTTGCCAGCATTATCTCCTTTACCTGCAAGGCGAAGACCCAGATCGCCAACGGAAAAGATGCCGGTTACCACGGCAACCAATATCATCACCAGATAGCAGGCCAGCAGGACCAGAGCAAGCAACGAGCCGATGGTGGTGACAAACAGCAGAATGACAACCAGCGGGGTGGTGATCAGCACGAGCACGCCCAGCCCGAGACAGAGCCAGGGTTGGCTTCGCAGTATGACCATGGTTTGATCTGTCACCTGCGGAAGCAGCAGATAGATCACCACCCCTGTGATCATCAGGCTGACGGCGAAGAATATGAACGCAGCCAGCGGAACTGTGTCGTCATCTTCCATATGCTCCGGAAGCGGTCGCTCGATGATGCGTCCGCCGATCGTTGCCCCGTCACTGATCAGTGGAGGCTGCTCACTGCGCCAGATCAGATCACCGTGAAGGTGGGCGCCATCGAGGATCTCGATCTGCTCGGCCATCAGCTCTACATCGCCGATCACCTCGCCGCTGATAATCACATGACGTGCCGCCGCCTTCAGTTCTTGGCCTATTTGTCCTGATACCCGTACAGATTCGCCGGCCAGCCAGGCCCAACTGCCGATCCGGCTGCCTGACTCCAGGGTAACGTTTTCTCCCGCTGCCACCATATGATCGCCCACCTCGCCGATGACAATCACCTGCCGACCGGCTGCGCGTACATCATCTAACACGTTCGCACGCAGATTAATGATCTCCGCAGCGGCGATCACATCGCCAAGCACCGTATCGGTGACGTTGATCACCTGACCGGCAGCGACAAGATCGCCGTCCACCTCGGCAAGTATCTCGATATGGCGGCCGGCGGTATAGAGGTCGTGTTCGACCGGTGCACGGATCAGCACCGTTTCGCCCATAACTTGCGCCCGCAGCGCGGTTCCCCATATAAGGGTAAGTACAGCGGCAAAAAAACAGATGAGGGTGTGGTTTCGCGGGTTCATGGCATTCTTGTCCTCTGAAATAGCAGATCCTTTTCCTTTGATAGTAGAGTAAAAAACTGCTCGCATGCTGTTATTGGTATGTGTACTTCACGTTACGTACAGCAAACGGATGAAAATTTGTTGTGGTTTGTAATTTAAAGCTGAATGAGCGGAGAGCAGTTGAAGGCAGGCAGGCCAAAGCAGCGCAGGGCATCAATATAGCAATCACGTTTTACCTTGCCTGTAGGGCGTATGACAGAGAATAGGCCGTCTTCGACTGCGCAATGGGTAAAATGGATTGTGCTATGTTTTTCTCGCCATTGCAGGGTGTCGAACAATACCTGTGAGCGATGAACATGAATGGATGCACTGACCAGCGTTGCGCGATGGATATGGTGACGTTCCAGCAGTGCTAAGCTGAACCGGGCATTGTCTATGGTATTGGTTGCCTGATCTTCTTCAATGACGCGGTTCGCTGAGATCCCTTGCTCTACCAGCCAGGCTTTCATGGCCTGTGACTCGGTTATTCCCGCTTGTTCTAGTCCGCCGGTGACGATGATGACACTGTGTGGGTATCGCTTTGAGAGATCTACAGTGAGGCTCAGTCGTTGCAATAGCTGAGGAGCCATTGAACCATCATCATTTAGCTTGAACCCTAATGTGATGATGGCATGGTTGAAATGCTTATCTTCAGCTGGTAATTCATTTTCTCGTAATTCAGCAGGACAATAGTGAACAGGCGTCGACACGATGCCTTCTATTTTTCTCGATAAGCACGCTACCTTATCAGCTAAGGGCTTATCTGCCGTAACGAGCTGTTCGAGATACTGCTGGGACTCGAATAAATTGCCTTGGTGGGAGTGCCATACCGACAGGTAAATCAGGGCCAACGTTTTTTCTGATACTGATGTTGCCGACGAAAGGGCATGTTGGTAGGTGTGTAATGCGAGCTCTATGTCGCCGCGAAAGGTTTGCATATTCGCCAAGGTGATCTGTAATTTTTGCTGCTTCGGCTCCAGGTCGATTGCTTGTGCTAAATAATATTCTACGGCTTCAAGGTTACCGACATAACGTCCTTGCAGCGGGTAACTGTCTCGATTTGGGCAATTAAAAGCAGTCAGAGCGTTATGCAATAGTTGGATCATCAGTAAATACCTCTGTCTGTTTGATAATTAGGAAGCTGGCGAGTAAAAATTAAATTTCCGTCATACACAGACCGGGTTCTGGTGAGTGTGATCCTCTAGACCTAGTGAACCTTGCCTGTTATATTCAAATTACTCTAATTCATTGATCTGACCTAACAAATCCAGCGATAGCACAAACCAATTATTCAATATCGGCATATAAATCGGTATCCTGACGACTCTTTTGCTCTTTTCGGTTTTAGTCTAGGAGAAACGAAATGCCATACGATACGTTAATCACCATCGGCGTACTTATAGTTGTTGTTATTGTCTTTATTGCGTCAGGTGTCAAAACTGTTCCTCAGGGCAGTAACTGGACAGTAGAGCGCTTTGGCCGATATACCAAAACCATCTACCCTGGTTTAAATCTGATTGTGCCGTTTTTTGATCGGATCGGAAACAAGATCAGTGTGATGGAGCGAGTACTCGATATTCCCGCCCAAGAAGTTATTTCTCGTGATAATGCGAGTGTGACCATTGATGCGGTCTGTTTTATTCAAGTCATTGATGCGGCAAAAGCTGCCTATGAAGTGAATGATCTCGAACATGCCATTCGTAATCTGACCTTAACAAATATGCGTACAGTATTGGGCTCGATGGAGCTGGATGAAATGTTGTCGCAACGAGATACCATTAATACCCGATTATTAGCAATTGTTGATCAGGCGACTAATTCTTGGGGCGTTAAAGTCACTCGAATTGAGATCCGAGACGTTCAACCACCGGCCGATCTTATTGCGGCGATGAATGCGCAAATGAAGGCGGAACGTAACAAGCGTGCCGATATTTTGGAAGCGGAAGGGGTTCGTCAGGGCGAAATTCTTCGGGCTGAAGGCCATAAGCAGTCTGAAATTTTACGAGCAGAAGGCGACAAGCAGGCGGCGATTCTTCAGGCAGAAGCCCGTGAACGAGCGGCGGAAGCGGAAGCAAGGGCAACGACGATGGTTTCTGAGGCGATAGCCCAAGGTGATGTTAAAGCGATAAATTACTTTATTGCACAGGGTTATACCGATGCATTGAAATCTATTGGTCAGTCTGAAAATGGCAAAGTTATTATGTTGCCACTTGAAGCGACGGGCTTAATGGGCTCTGTGGCGGGGATTGCTGAACTACTGAGTTCCAAATCAGAACCAGCAAAAGGGACAAAAGCATGATTGAATTGCTTGAACAGATGAATGGCTGGCATTGGCTGGCTTTCGGTTTAGCATTGCTGGCATTTGAACTTTTAGGAACTGCCGGTTACTTGCTATGGCTGGGTATATCAGCTGTTCTGGTTGGGTTAATTATGTCATTCATGCCACTGGGCTGGTCAGTTCAATGGCTGACATTTGTGGTGTTTTCTCTTTTTACGACTTGGTTATGGTGGCGTTATCAACACCGCCAGGATCGTGCTGATGATAAACATCGGACATTGAATAGGCGTACTGAGCAACTGGTTGGACAGATATGTATACTGGATCAGCCGGTCCCAGTCGGCCCGGGCCGGATGAAGCTGGGAGATACCACCTGGGCAGTTCGATCGGATGTTGAGCTTGATGCCGGTACGCTGGTAGAAGTGATTGCCGTTGATGGCATTACCTTGGTGATAAGGCCAAAACAGAAGGGCAGTTCTCAGCCATAAGCGAGTACATACTGCTTAATTGAATACCGTAGCCATTCTGAAAGTCAGACATCAGAAGCCGCTGCGGTTTTTTTTATCGATAATTATTTGAGTCACTGAAAGGGCGCACTCAATCAAAAGCATGCAGAATATGGCTTCTGTTCATGATTGATTCATCTTTCTGCGATATGCTGTATTGAAGTAGTTTGGGTATTAACTGAACTGTTACAGGCTGAAAGCCTGAATTGAATTAAAGAGGCACGAATATGAGAAATCTTATTGCTGGTTTTATTGCTTTGGTAGTTGGTCTTTTCACCGTGTCATTTGCTGCAATTATGGGGCTGTTTATTGCAGTTGCAGCGTTATTAACCAGACCATTGATTAAAAAAAGAGTGGCGTATGCGCAGGCAGGCTATTCGCAAGCGGGCTATTCACAAGCGAGAGATTCACAAAAGGGTTATGCCAAAGCCAATATGCCAGATCGTCACACCGTGATTGACGGTGAATGTGAAGACATCACCGCCTCCCGCAAATTTTGAGGTTAGTACCGACTCACTATGAAACGGTACTCGGATCTTCAGATTAAAAATCAAATATTAAGCGCCAGCGACTTTCCCCTCGCTGGCGTTTTTACTGACTTTAGCATGATCACTCTGCATTATAGATCTTGGCTTTGACCATTTTCCGGTACTTGCTTGGGGTTACACTGAACTGTTGTTGAAATCGGGTCGAAAAGTGATAAGCGTCTTTGTAGCCGACTTGTTCTGCCACGTCTTGTACCGACATACCAAAATCTCGTAATAACTGTTGCGCTGTTTCCATTCTTATTTTTTGCAGATATTGATGGGGAGACTGGCCAATCTGTTCTTTGAATTTTCGATTAAAGGTTCTGAGTGGCATCCCGCATTGTATTGCAACACTTTGGGCAGTCATCGGTTGCGACAGATTACGTTTCATCCAGTCCTGAGCAAGCGCAATAGATTCATCAAACTGCACCTGTCCGCCAATTTGGTAGAAGGGTTGTTGCGCTGATTTCGAAATTTCATGGCCGTAATGGGTTTCAATGGTGTTGGCGATTTTTTGACCGAAATTTTCTGCGATCAAATACAAAATCATCTCTGACTGGGAGTTAATACTGCCGGTACAGAACAGGCCGTTGGCAGCCGTAATTGAAGCTTGTCGGTTCAGCTGTACACGGGGATAACGCGCTGCAAATTTTTCATAAAAGTACCAATGGGTTGTTGCGACCTGATTATCCAGTAATCCGGTTTCAGCCAGCCAGGAGACACCGGTGCCGGTCGCGACCAGTTTTGCGCCATGCCGGTATTGCCTGATTAACCAGGAAACGATCTCGGGGTTATGACTGAGCGATGATATCGGATTTCCCCACATTGGCGGCAGTACGACGATATCGAAAATGTGTTCGTCTTCAAACGTCATATCTGGCTGAAGCTTGATCCCTGCGGTAAGTTTGGGCGACGTCAAAGAAGGGGCGATCAGTTTGATATCAAAAGGGTTGTCACGTTGTTGCTTTCGTTCTCGTAAACTTGCGGCGCTGCTCAGCATTTCGGCTGCCAGCGATACGCCGGTGATCAGAGCACGATGGTATAAGACAAATCCCACTTTCATCTATTCACTCTCATTCATATAAATAATGCCAAAATATCTCAGCGGCCTAAATGGCAGTGATTTTGGCATATTTGCAAGGTGATTAACCAGTATAAGTTGATATCCTTCTGTTTAAAACAATGTTTGATATAGGTTCAGAATGACTAAGTTACCTCTTATCGTTGGTTTTGGTGGCATTAACGCTGCTGGCCGTAGTTCAGGCTTTCACAGTTATAAGCGTATGGTCGCCGATGTATTAACCGCAGATGAGATGAATATGACCTGGCAGGATCTGGCTCGCCGCATGGGGCTGGATAACGGTGCGGACGTCAATGAAGGCGCTGTCAGTGAAGATATTATCGCAGCGATTAAAGCGGGTACGTTGGTGCGTCGAATTGACTCATTTGATCCTGAGAACTTGCTATATCAATACAAAACCACATTAAGCTCAGAAAACGATCAGATTTCGTTCACATTACGAAAGTCCAAACTGCCGACAGTGATCCCAGACAACTGGAGCGTGGAAGAGCAGGGCAGCAAAGTGACCGTGACAGTAAACGGCAACCTGGATGCGCTGCTGGAAGATCGTGTGGCTTTTCCTGTAAGCAGCGGCGGTAATATCCCTGCCGGTTTCGATCCGGGTACACGGTATAACTCTCGTTTCCACCCCCGAGGTCTGAAGCTGACCGTTTACGGCGCATCAGATGCCCTGAATTCACTGGGCGTGGATTGGTCGGAGGTTCTTCAGCATATCAAGCCTGATGAAGTGTCTGTGTATGCCGGTAGCGGGCTGGGGCAAATCGACGATCAATCATTGGCGGGTATGCTGGCTGCGCCATTAACCGGCGGCCGTGTCAGTACGAAGATGATGGCTTTATCATTTGCAGAAATGCCTGCAGATTTTATTAATGGTTATGTGATTAACAGCGTTGGTACCACGGGTACAAATATGGGGGCTTGTGCAACCTTCCTGTATAACTTACGTCAGGGGATGTATGACATTCAGTATGGCAAATCTAAAGTAGCGATTGTGGGTAATGCAGAAGCGCCGGTTGTTGCCGAAATCATGGAAGGTTTCCGTGTGATGGGTGCGTTGGCTGAAGATGAGCAATTAAAAGCGTTAGATAATAGCGATACGGTTGATAACCGCCGTGCATGTCGCCCATTTTCCTCTAATGCCGGTTTCACGATGGCAGAATCTGCCCAGTTTGTGGTGCTGATGGATGATGAGCTGGCCTTAACGCTGGGGCTTAATATATATGGCTCGGTCGCTGATGTATTTATCAATGCTGATGCCAACAAAAAATCCATCTCAGCGCCGGGTGTTGGTAATTACGTAACGGTTGCTAAAGCGACAGCCCTGGCGAAAGCGATCCTCGGTGAAGCAGGCGTCAAGCAGACCTATGTTCAGGCGCATGGCACCGGCACGCCGCAGAACCGTGTTACCGAGAGCCATATTCTGAATGAAGTAGCAAAAACCTTTGCCATTGATAACTGGCCGGTTACTGCGATTAAATCGTATGTCGGTCACTCGATGAGTGTTGCTGCGGGCGATCAGTTAATTGCTTCGTTGGGCGTATGGCAATATGGCTGGATCCCGGGTATTCAAACCATCGATCATATTGCTGATGATGTGCACCAGTCGAACCTGAATATTCTGACGGATCATGCTTTTGCGGGTCAGAAAGGGGAAGACTATAAAGCGGTGATCCTTAATGCTAAAGGTTTTGGCGGTAATAATGCAACCGGTCTGGTGTTATCGCCGGCGCAGAGTCTTGAGATGTTACTGGCTAAACATGGCGCAGAGGCGCTGGCGGCTTATTATGATAGGAATGTCGAGATCAAGACGCGTACCGAGATCTGCGATCAAGAAGCTTGCCTGGGTAATGAAACCATTCGCTATCATTTTGGTGAAAGTGTAATGGATGAAACGTCGGTATCGATGACACAAAATGAGTTACGTCTTTCTGAGTTTGAACAGGCAATTCTATTGCCGCAAGAGAATCCATACGCGGATTATTGTTGAACGTTAATTAACTCTTGCCTCATATAAAGACCGCGCTACCAATTTTTTCCGGAATTGGTAGCGCGACCTCGCGTTTTTACCTCTTTCATGATCTAATCTAAGACTCATCAGAAAATTGTACTGATGGGTATTAGGGATGCACCTGCTCCTTTTAATGACGAGAACGCAGGAAAACGAGTAATTATGGCGAATATTCTTCTGTTAGCTAACTTAAATTGTGACCGCGTTTTACAGCTTGATAAACCGTTGATCATGGGAGGGCGTCACCATTATAAAGATGCTGGTCGACGATTAGGTGGTGGGGGGGCCAATACAGGTTTAGGCTTGATATGGGCGGGCCACCGTGTGGCTTTAGTCAGCCAGGTTGGTCGGGATGAAACCGCAGACTGGCTATTGGCAGAAGCCAGCTTGCAAGGTTTAGATTGTCACCTGTTGCAACGAAATGATGTCGTGACGCCTGAATTAATCTTGATGATGACGCCTGATGGTGAAAGAACCATTATTCGCCCTGAACGGCCTGTTTTCAAATTGGTTAACGCGCCTGATTTTACCCATTGGGATGCGCTGTATATTAACTCATCGGCTTTAGGTGGTGAGATCTGGGCTGAAGCGGCACTGGATAAAACCCTGGTTGTCGCCCAGTTAGCCAAAGATGAGCGCTCTCGGCCTTGTCACGTGTTGATCTCATCTGAGTCTGATATGGCAGGCCGTACCAAGCGTGCGGGACGTGAGCTGTCAGTGTGGCAATATGGTCAACAAATCGCAGGAAGCCATTTGCGCTATTTCATTATCACTGATGGTGAGAAGGGGGCTACAGCTTATACCGAGCATGAGCAGTTTAAGGTTCCCGCGGTACCAGCAGAAGTTATAGATACGACCGGGGCTGGTGATGCCTTTGCTTCTGGCTTAATTAACGGTTTGCTAAAGGCATTATCGATTACGGATGCGATGGCGGAGGGCGCAATGTGGGCGTCATTTGCCGTTGCAACGAAAAGTTCTATTCCGGGGGCGGCATTAAAGCGCTATCTGAGCGATACCCAAAACTGATTTTATCCTGATAGGTCTGGCTATCGATTGATCAAAAAAACGCCGATAAGCAGTAGCTAATCAGCGTTATATTTTACTATGTATGGGTTATACATAGTATTGGGCTATTTCACTTGAATTATTTCTTCATAGTTGTGATTTTAGCTTTGTTTTTAATCGCCTGGCGTAATCTGACCCGACGCTCTGCCGCTGATTGATCTGTTGGGTTGTTAGTACGACCTTTGCGATCTTTGAATGCAGATTTGGTCTGCATCTTCTGTAGCAGCGCATCACGGCTGGCAGGCTCATAGCCGGTAAGCTGTACGCGGTGAATGCGCTGACCAATCAGTGTTTCTACCTGTACCAGGGTTAATTCTTCTTCACGGCTAACAAAAGAGACAGCGTGACCTTTTTGACCAGCACGACCGGTGCGGCCAATACGGTGCACATAGTCTTCCGCTAGGAATGGCATATCATAGTTCACCACATGTGGCAGGCCTTGAATATCAAGACCACGAGCAGCAACTTCTGTTGCGACCATCACGCGCGCTTTACCTTCTTTAAACTCGTCCAGGGCACGACGACGGGCACTCTGTGCTTTGTCACCATGACACAGTACGGTTTTAATACCATCGAGTTTGAGTTCTTCAACCAGCATGTTTGCTGTTTCTTTGTAGTTCACGAAAACCAGCACTTGTTGCCAGTTTTTCTTACCGATAAGTTCAGATAACAGCTCGCGCTTGCGATCTTCATCAACAGGGTAAACAACATGAGAAACGGTATCAGCGGTGGCATTCTCGCGGTCAACAGAGATACGCTTAGGTTTACGCAGAATTTCGGTTGATAGCTTGTTCATCTGGCTAGAGAAGGTTGCTGAGAACAACATCGTCTGAGGCTGGGAGCGAATATCGCTCATGATAGCGCGAATGTCTGTAATAAAGCCCATGTCTAACATACGGTCGGCTTCATCGAAAACCAGAAATTCCAGGTTCGCCAGAGAAACATTTTTCAGTTCCAGGTGCTCAAGTAAACGGCCTGGGGTAGCCACCAGGATATCTAAGCCTTGCTCCAGCTTTTTCTCTTGAGATGACATTTTGGTGCCGCCGTAAATAGCAGCAACATTGATAGAAACATATTTGGTGTAGTCTTCAATGTTTTTTGCGATCTGCGCAGCTAGCTCACGAGTCGGAGCGAGGATAAGAGCACGAACATTGAAACGGCTACGTGGCTTAGGGTTGTTGCAAATCTGCTGGATAATAGGCAAAGCAAATGCGGCAGTTTTACCTGTACCTGTTTGTGCATTAGCAAGGATATCATGTCCACGACGAGCGTGTGGGATAGCCTGTTTCTGAATGGGGGTTAGCTTTTCGTAACCACATTCAGTAAGGGCGCGCACAATTT
Organism: Photobacterium lipolyticum; assembly: GCF_003026475.1. Taxonomy (GTDB): domain Bacteria; phylum Pseudomonadota; class Gammaproteobacteria; order Enterobacterales; family Vibrionaceae; genus Photobacterium; species Photobacterium lipolyticum. The sequence goes on along the minus strand of NZ_PYMC01000002.1, from coordinate 205,726 downwards.
CCGGAGAAAAGTTTTGTGATGAAAATGACATTCTTTGTTCCTAAAGCAGACGGCTAAGTTTCCCATACATTCAATATTCACGTGTCGTTAAACCACCGAATGTAATATAAGCCTGACTAAAAATACGGTGGCAGATTATAGAGTAATAATCATAGCCTGTGGGCACTAATTTTGTATATTTGCCGATTATTTGTCCATTTTCTCCGTAATTGCCTCGGAAGAGTCGTAAAGAGTGGCTTTAGTCACTGGTGCTAATACCCTTAGCATCTGACTTGGTGACTTTCTATCACTGAGGGTCAGGCTGATCATCGTATTGTCATTGCGGTGAATTCGTTCCTGTGACCTGGTCTCTCAGTGTTCAGTATTTTTCCCTTTAGCTCCGTCAGTAAAGCTCGTAAACTAGCTAACCTATTTATCTACTGTCTGTCATAAACATCATGCCTGTACATTCTGCGACAGTTTCTCACTCTTCTTATCCTGATTTAGCCCGGGATCTGTTTAAAATGACGTGGCCGATGTTATTTGGGGTATTGTCATTAATGAGTTTTCAGCTTGTTGATAGCGCCTTTATCGGTCAGCTTGGTATCTTGCCGCTTGCGGCACAAGGTTTTACCCTGCCGATGCAAATGGTGGTTATTGGCCTGCAGGTTGGCTTGGGTATTGCGACGACATCGTTGATCTCCCGTGTTCTCGGGGCAAATGAAACGCAACGTGCGAAACAACTGGGCGGATTGGTGGTACTCACAGGTGGCGTTGGTGTATTTTTCATTTGTTGCGTGATCTGGCTGCTGCGCGGACCGATCCTGAGCTTATTGGGCGCTCCGGGAAATGTTTATCCCGTGATTGATGCTTATTGGCCGGTGTGGTTGGGGAGTGCATGGACTGGTGCTATGGTCTATTTTGCTTACAGCTTATGCCGAGCGAATGGTAATACCATGGTGCCTGGCATCATGATGGTTGTGACCAGTTTGCTGAATATTGCCTTGGATCCACTGTTTATCTTTACCTTTGATTTGGGGTTAACGGGGGCGGCATGGGCAACCATTTTTTCTTTCGCGACGGGTATGCTGGTGGTATATCCTCTGGTCATTAAACGGCACTGGATGAGCTTTCAGTGGCAAGGGCTTGATGTCTTGTCATCTGTTAAAGAGTTGGGGCATATCATGGCACCGGCTATGCTCAGTCAGTTATTACCGCCTTTGTCATCGATGCTTGCGACGAAGTTAGTGGCTGGGTTCGGGGCTGCAACCGTTGCGGCCTGGGCGTTGGGCTCGCGATTAGAGTTTTTCTCGATTGTGGTGATCCTGGCACTTACCATGTCGATGCCGCCAATGGTCGGCAGGTTGCTGGGGGCTGGTGATATCAATAAAATCAAAGCGCTGGTCGGTATTGCCGTTAAGTTTGTTTTGATCTGGCAGCTACTGGTTGCGACGATGCTGTTTTTTGCATCACCTTTTCTGTCGCAATTACTGACCAGTGAAGTCAGCGTCGGCAGTGTACTGTCAATTCATCTGACGTGGCTACCAATTAGTCTCGGTCCGTTAGGTGTGTGCATGTTGATGGTATCAATTTGCAATGCCTTGTCTCTGCCAATGCGAGCATTACTGATCTCAGGTCTGCGTTTATTTGTCTGCTTTCTGCCAATTCTATGGTTGGGCGCTTACCTTGCGGGGCTCGAAGGCATGTTTGTTGGCGCCATGCTGGGTAATTTTGCTGCTGGTATTACTGCTTGGGTACTCTATCAAAAAGGGATCCAAACCGTGATGAAGAAATATTGCTAAATGAAAACGATAAAAGGGAATAATTAATGAAAACGTTCACCATTGACTCTAAAACCATGCATTATTTGGACAAGGGTGAAGGGCCGGTATTGGTATTTGGCCACAGTTACTTATGGGATAGCGATATGTGGGCACCTCAGGTTGAGGTGCTCAGCAAACAGTACCGTTGTATTGTTCCGGATTTGTGGAGTCATGGTCAGTCGGATGCGGCTCCGGTGAAGACGCGTAACCTTCGAGATTACGCGCAAGATATACTGAGCCTGATGGATCACCTTGAAATCGAGACTTTTTCATTAGTGGGGCTGTCGGTTGGTGGTATGTGGGGAGCAGAGCTGACTGTTTTGGCTCCAAATCGTGTTAAGTCTTTAGTGCTGATGGATACCTTTGTCGGTTTTGAGCCAGAGGTCATGCACAAGAAGTATTTTGGCATGCTGGATGTGATTGCCGCCGCGCAGCAAGTTCCGGCTCCGATGGTTGATGCGATCACCCCGATGTTCTTTGCACGCAATGCGGAGCAGGAAACCCCTGAGTTAGTCGCGGCATTTCGTTCTCACCTGGCGTCAATATCCGGCCAGCATGCCGTCGATGTTACCCAGATTGGCCGAATGGTCTTTGGCCGTCGTGATACCTTCGATGATATCGAAAATTTTGCGCTGCCGACGTTGATCATGGTTGGTGCACAAGACACACCTCGTCCGCCATTAGAAGCGCAGTTGATGCAAGATGCGATTGCAGGTAGTGAATTGGTGATTGTGCCTGATGCTGGTCATATCAGTAATTTGGAACAGCCGGAATTTGTCACCGAGAAGCTGGTTAGCTTCTTTGATAAGGTTTATGCCTAGTTGTTAACTCATTCATTTCAATCGTGATAAAGCCAGGCGAGTGTTGAACTCGTCTGGCTTTTTTTTCTGAGGCGGGTATTGCCTGCATATAATATGGTGAAGTATTGTTTAATTGGCTGAGTATTCAGGATCACCCGTTAAAACAACCGCGACAGTTAAAGGGCCAGATCGCTTTAATTTAGGAAGAATGAACAATGGCAGCGAAACAGACTCGAATTGACATCTTGCGACATGGTTTGCCTGAAGGAGACGGCTGCTTGCGTGGCCACACTGATTTTGCAATCACTCCGACCGGTTTAACGCAAATGTCTGCTGCAATCGCTGATTTGAAACAACTGGATGTTGTGGTGACATCATCGCTGCAGCGGTGCAGCGACTTTGCTGAACAAGTCGCTGACAGGTTCTCCGTCTCGCTTGAGCGTACTGATGGCTGGAAAGAGATGAATTTCGGTGATTGGGATGGCAAGACCGAGGATCAATTGTGGCAAGAGCAAGGCAAGGTGATTGAACAATACTGGCAAGATCCATGGGGGGACAAAACGCCTCATGGCGGTGAAACGCTGGCGGAATTTGATAGGCGAATCGAACAAGCCTGGCACGCACTGCTTGAACAACATAAAGGTAAGCAGGTGCTACTAGTGACCCATGCCGGTGTGATGCGCCAGTTGCTACGTATTTTATTAGAAATGCCCAAGAATGCGACTTACATACAACGGCTTAAGTTACCTTTCGCTGCGCGTTACCGTGTAACGGTTTGTCATGATGAAAACGGAATGGATTGGCCGCAAATTCAATGGCCAATCATGCAACAGTATTAATTTATACCCAAGTTACCTCAAGATGCGTGATTCAGATCTTGGGTATATTCGCGAGCAGAGCATTGATCGGTTAGCCGATACCATCGAAGAACAGATGGATCTCGCCAAGCTCTGGCCGGGGTGTGTGCGGATATTTTTAACGCGAAATAGCGTTATTTTTGTTTGGGGCGGGTGAAGCCGCCGTAGAGATCGAGTCTGCGGTGGCGCAGGTTGGTTACGGAACCTTCGGTATTGAGGTATTTGAGCTTATCAAGTTCGACATCGGCAAATACGATCATTTCGGTGTTAGGGCTGGCCTCGGTGATTGTTGCATCGTGCGGGAAATAAATGTCTGACGGAGAAAACACCGCAGACTGTGCGTACTGGATATCGACATTATTGACTCGCGGCAGGTTACCGATGCTGCCGCCGATGGCGACGTAGCATTCATTTTCAATGGCACGTGCCTGGGCGCATAGCCTTACCCGCAGGTAGCCATTTTTGGTATCAGTCCAGAAGGGTACGAACACGATCTGCACTCCTTGTTCTGCCAGCATACGTCCTAGCTCCGGAAATTCTGCGTCGTAGCAGATTAGGATGCCGACGCGCCCGGCATCGGTCTCGAATACCTTGACCTTATCACCGCCGTCAATAACCCAGTCCCGCTGTTCATGGGGAGTGATATGAATTTTATACTGTTCGTCAATGCATCCGTCGCGATGCAGCAAGTAAGAAACATTATACAAGCGATCGTTTTCCAGTACAGGCATGCTGCCCGAGATGATATTGATGTTGTATGTGACTGCCATCTGAGAAAAGCGCTGCTTGATATCTTCGGTAAACTCGCTCAAAAAACGGATGGCTTCCACCGAACTTTGCTCGGTCCGCAACCCCATTAGCGGGGCATTGAAAAATTCCGGGAAAAGGGCAAAGTCGGCTTGATAGTTAGAGAGTGATGATACAAAAAACTCGGCCTGATCGATCAGATCGTCCACAGAGACCATCGCCCGCATTTGCCACTGGACAATCCCCAGGCGAACCAGCTTTTTCTCGGTATCGAGAATTGACGGGATATCCGCTTCGTAGAAAATGTTGTTCCACTCCAGCAAGGTGGCATAGCCGCAGGACTTGTCGTCTTCTGGCAGGTAGCGTTTCATCAGGCGTTTAACGTCAAAGTCATTGGATAGCTGGAAAGACAGGATGGGGTCATACAGTTCCTTGCGCTTGACCTTCTCGATGTACTCGGGGACGGAGAGTTCATCGGCGACTTTATGGTAGCCGGGTATGCGGCCGCCGGCTAAGATAGCTTTCAGGTTGGTACTCCGGCAAAGTTCCTTGCGTGCTTTGTACAGTCGCCGTCCAAGGCGAAGTCCTCGGTAATCCGGATGCACAAACACATCCAGGCCGTATAGCGCATCACCGCTGGCTTGGTGCTGGATCACATTTTGCTCGGTGATGATATCGGTATAGGTATGGCTGAGTGAAAAGCGGTTGTAATCGACCTTGATGGTGAGGGCGGCACCGACTATTTTACCGCTATCTTCAATACAGATCTGACCATCAGGAAATTGGTGGATTAAATCCATAATAGTCATTCTCGGCCATGCGCCGCCGACGTCATCAAACACCAAGTCCATTAAGGTGGCCAGCTCGTCATAATCGCCGGGCTCGATAATACGCAGGTTTAACAGGGGAGTAATGCTATCCACGCTGACTTTCTCCTTGTGTTTTTCGGGGCCTATTCATATCAAGTTGCTATGTTACCGAGTCCCCCTCGTTCCCGAAGGGCGAGTTTCAGTGGCAATTATGCTGCGTTAACCACATTTCAAATAGAATCACTATTTGCTCATACTCATACTCGCCTAAAGCCACTAAATTCTTGCTGGATACTCTATCCTGAAATGCTTGAGGTATATACAGTATGGATCACTGAATTTGGCATAGGGATTTTAATTTTCCCCGTGGGGCTGGTTTGTTAAGGAAATTATCAGCGTATTTATTTGTCATAAATGCTTAGTAAATAAGATCTGGATCACAAAATAAAACTCAGGTATAGTTGCCTTGTAATTTAATTACGGAAATTAATTACACTCTTACTGTTTTAGGCTTTTGGAGAAACAAAAATGAAAAAATTACGAAATTTTCTAATGCTATTCACTGTTCAGCTTGATTTTGACCGCAAGGAATTGGCAATCCGTGCGAATCGTTCACTGAACTAACCATACCGCTTAGCTGAACAGAGCGGCGGGAAGAAACTCGAACCGATCAACTCGCGATGGATCGAGTAAGGGCAAAGGGAGTTTGTCTCACAGGTGCAGTTTTAGGCATCCCCCCTTTACTGACAACTCTACACTTATCGTCAATATGGCTTTAAGTGGATAAGATAAGTTTGCTCAACGCGACCCCCACCAATAAACAAACCAGTCGAATACCTCTTTGTCATTCTGAATTTATCCAGATTCGGTGACGCCATTGCTCCAGTTGACCTCCCTGTTTATCTGCATTACTTTGTACCCAAGTAACCTCAAAATGCTCGTTTCAGCGAGAATCCATTGGTTTTTAGTCAAAGGCGATACTTGAGGGAATAGGGTTCAATTTAAATACCATATCAAAACCAAGGAACTGCCGATGCCAGAAGTGCCAACACGTTGCCCATGGCTCGATACGAGCAAACCCGATTATGTTGCCTACCATGATCTTGAGTGGGGCGTACCAATACATGACGATAATAAAATTTTTGAATTTCTCGTGCTGGAATCTGCCCAAGCAGGCCTTAGTTGGTACACCATCTTAAAAAAGCGGGAAAACTATCGCCAAGCCTTTGCCTATTTTGATCCCGTCGTTGTTGCCTCTTTTGATGAAGAAGACGTTGAGCGACTGATGAATAACTCGGGTATTGTTCGTAACCGACGTAAAATTGAAGCTGCCATCAATAATGCCCAACGATTTCTTGAAGTCCAAACTGAATTTGGCTGTTTTGCCGATTATATCTGGGGCTTTGTATCAGGTACGCCAAAGACCAATCATCTGAAATGCCTAGTGGATTATCCGGCCACTTCCCCTGAGTCAGATATACTTGCTAAAGATATGAAAAAAAGAGGTTTTAAATTCCTGGGTTCCACGACAATTTATGCCCATATGCAAGCAACCGGCATGGTTAACGATCACAGTATCGATTGCTTTCGCAGGGCCGAAATTATAGACGCTTCATCAGATAAAAAATGACAGTGAGGCACGTACTTAGGATCTTCAACTATTCATAATTGATGTGAAAGAGTACTAGTCTTGAAGAACTATCCTGGTGGAGGCATATATGCATCAATTGATACAGCTGAATCAGGGATCGGGATTCGATATATATTTTATATCCGATATACACGGTCAATTCGACCTGCTGATGGATGTTCTGAACGAAATCGAATTCAGGTTTCCTGTAGATGGCAGAATTCAGGACAGACTCTTTATTCTTGGTGACTTAATCGACCGTGGAAATCAGTCATTATCGGTTCTCGGTGCTGCACAGTACAACCCAGCGATAGTCAGCCTGGTCGGTAATCACGAAATGATGGCGATCAAAGCGCTATCTGGAGATGCTCAAAATATGCTTCTTTGGGCATATAATGGTGGTTTATGGCGTGAAGACCATGATCCATACCATGTAGCGGCTATGTTACGTTATGCTGCTGCACGGCCTGTGGCTATAACACTAGAGATTGGCGGGGACAGGATTGGTCTTGTACATGCGGGGGTACCAGCCCATTATGACTGGGATGCACTTGTCACTACGATTGATAATGGCACTCTCAGCGAGACCGATCTTGATTTCATGCTGTCAGATCGGTCGACATTCCAAAGTGGAATCACGACAAAGGTACAGGGAATTGATGCTGTTCTGCATGGGCACAATATAGTGGAACAACTACAGCCAGTCGTCAGAGGGAACAGGTGCTACATCGACGGGGGTATGGCGTATGGTGACAGGGCTCTGGTACTCAAGTACCAGAAAAAGGGAGCAATACTGGGAATGTTTGAGGCATATGCCTTACGGCGTGACCCTATTTCATCAAAGTTGATCGCTATTTGCACATGAAAATGAACATGTCAGTAAGCGAGTTGCACTTATTGCTTGAATCCAGCGTTTCCACTTTGTGGAAATAAGACTGAGCCAATAACAAGACCAATCGTACTATCTCTGTTTATGCTTCTGGCTGTGTTTCTCCAGTCGGCCAAAAAGCAGCGACAGCCCCAGGCACAATGCCAGATATCCTGCGCCGACAAGCAACCAGATTTCGAAAATTAAGCCGGACGAATTCGCCATTTCACTGCCAACAAACGTCAGCTCCTGGATCGAAATCAGCGAGATGATCGACGAGTCTTTAACCAGTGATATAAATTGACCGGCCAGCGGAGGCACAATACCCGCTAATGCTTGTGGGAAAATCACATCGCGGAAGCGATCCCAGCGAGAAAGGCCCAGCGAATCGGCGGCTTCCCATTGGCCTTTGCTAATCGCATCAATTCCCGAACGGACGATTTCGGCTATATAGGCTGCCGAGATCAGGCCGACACAAAGTACGCCAGAGAACAGGTTTTCCCACAGTTTAGAAGGGCCAAACAGAAAGTACTGGATGGCGTTAATCTCATCGCTGTGGTAGCGCAGCAGATTATCTAAACCGATTGCCGGTACTAACTGGCTGGAAACAAAAAAATAGAAAATGAAAACGAATACCAGCGGTGGAATATTACGTACCAGCTGAATATAGGCTTGGGCGGGCAGCCGAAGTATCATTAATGGAGATCGGCGTGCTAACCCAAGTAGTAAACCTAATAGGCCGGCAAAGACTATTCCCCATAGACTCAGCCGAATGGTCGTCAAAAATCCCTGGAAGAAATAGGGCAGTTCGCCGGCTTTACCGGATGTGAAAATTAAGCTGAATGCTCTCGTCCAGTTCCACTGATAGTGAATACCTACCGACGACCGGTAATAAAGCCAGCCGATAAACACACCGAGAATGGCAAGTAGCAGCCAGTCGAGTTTGTTGAGTTTGAAAAAGGCCGGGAAAGTTTTCCCCGGCTTTTTTGCTGTTTTTTCCGGCATCGTTAATATGTCGCTGTGTGACAAGATTATTGTCCCTCTGAGACCTGGCTTTGCCAGTCTAAGGTGGTAAACCAGTAATTATGGCGTTCATTCAACCAGCCATCTTCTGTGCGCAGCAGAATCCAGTTATTAAAGAAGTTCAGTAGATCGTGCTCACCGTGACGAAGAGCAAAAGCTTCAGAGCCTCGGCTTAAGCGCTCCGTTAGCGGGATGTGTAGCTTTTCATTGTACTGAATCGTCATTTGCTCTGGTTTTGGTGAAGATGCCAATACGGCATGCGCGTTACCATTCAATACTTCCTGGAAGGCTTGTGCATCATCGTCAAATTGACGCAATTTTGCTTTCGGGAAATATTTCTTAGCCGTTTGCACCGTAAATGCGCCGCGACGAACAGCCAGAGTTACGCTGCGCTTGTTGTAGTCGGCAATGGTGGTTTTGTCGCCGGCTTTCTCTTTGTTGGCAGCAAGCTGAACACCTGAATGAGCATACGGAGAGGTAAATAATACACTCATGTTTCGTTGTGGCGTGATCGACATGCCGCCGATGATCACATCGAATTTACTCGCCAGCAGCGCAGGAATGATGCCGTCCCATGCGGTTGGAATGAATTCTACTTTCAGGCCGGAATCTTCAGCCAGGCGACGGGCGACATCCACTTCAAAACCAATCAGCTCGCCCTGTTTGTCTCTCATTGCCCATGGTACAAAAGTCGATAGCCCGACACGTAACGTGCCTCGCTCTTTAATGTCTATCAGCGTGCTTTTATCTGCGGCAAAAACAGAAGAGCCTGTCATTAATGTAAATATTGCAAGAAAAGCGGTGAGTAGTCGTTTCATGCTTCCTTTCTCCTTACTGGCGGGTTTCTGCGCTTCGGCTTCCCGCAAAATGATTAATTAATACCATTGGTATTATGTTGGTACATTCATTTTATGCTCTAACCAGGCCGCAAAGCCGGATAAGACCAGCGTGACAGACAGGTAAATGCCAGCCACCGTAAACCATACTTCAAATGGCATGGCGGTATCTGCAACGATATTGCGACCCTCGGTTGTTAAATCAAAGATAGCCATAATGCTGACGATAGAAGAGTTTTTGACCAGTGAGACTGTTTCATTGGTCAATGGCGGCAAAATGCGCCGGATCATTTGTGGCAAGATAACAAATCGGTAGCTGTCGATGTGAGACAAGCCAAGGCTGTGAGATGCCTCGAACTGCCCTCTGGCAATACTGTTCAACCCTGCCCGAAAAATTTCTGCGGTATAGGCTCCCTGGAACAGGGAAAGAGCGAGCACCGCGGTGGTGAAGCGCTCAAGCCCTAATACCGGGCCAAACACAAAATAGAGCAGGTAAATCTGTACCAGCAGCGGCGTATTGCGGATGAGCTCGATATAGCTACGGGCAAGGCCACGGCCGACAATAGAATCAGACATCCGTAGCAGGGCGGTAGTCAGACCGAGCAGAAGGGTGAAGAATAAGCTGACCGCCGAAATTTTCAGCGTGATCGAAAGTCCCTCCAGTAATTCTGCCGGAAACCATTCACCGTCTTCCACAAACCATAAATATTGCGGAATACGATACCATTGCCAGCGGTAGTTCATTGCTTCTGCACCACTGTTTAATAACCAGAACAGCGCCAGTACTACCAGCGTAATTTGCAATAAGCCTGATACTACCGGCTTAATGATTTTGTACCCGACCGCGAGTGAAGCCGTGAGTGGGCGCTTATTTAACATAGATATCAAACACCAGAAATCAATAACTCAGGATTTGTTCAAGGAATTGCTTGGTACGTTGCTGCTTCGGGGTATCGAACAACTCAGAGGGCGGTGCAATCTCAACAATTTCGCCTTCATCCATAAAGACAACCCGATCGGCGACCTGGCGGGCAAAACCCATTTCATGGGTGACACAGACCATGGTGATACCTTCATTAGCCAGTTCTTTCATGACATCCAGTACTTCCCTAATCATTTCAGGATCTAAGGCAGACGTTGGCTCGTCGAATAACAAAATGTCAGGTTTCATACATAAGGAGCGTGCGATGGCGACCCGCTGCTGTTGCCCGCCAGAGAGCTGTGCCGGATATTTATCTGCCTGATGACCTATATGGACGCGTTCCAGATATTCCCTTGCCAGCGTCTCTGCCTCTGCTTTTGACATTTTCAACGTACGGCGAGGTGCAAGAGTCAGGTTATCGAGTACCGTCATATGCGGAAACAGATTAAAGTGCTGAAAAACCATCCCGACGTTGCCGCGAATAGTTTTTAAGTGTTTTTTATCAAGGGATTGTCCTGAAACGACAAGCTGACCGGTATTGAACTTCTCAAGGCCGTTAATACAGCGAATAAGGGTTGATTTACCCGATCCCGACGGTCCGCAAATAACAAGGCGTTCGCCACGGTCGATGGAAAGGTTGATGTTTTTTAGGGCATGGAAGTCTCCATACCATTTATCAACTTGTTTAAATGAAATGATAGCGTCTTCAGGCAAAAACACGACCTCAGTATTTTATGAGAATGTTTAAGCCATGTTATTGCTTTGATGAGGAAATTTCAAAGAAATAGCTTGAAAATGACCAATTAATTTCAATATTACCCAGTGAGAGTGATTCATAAGCGAGCTGGTTATGTCAGTTTTACGCTATTTATGTAGTGAAACTCGCCCTTCGGGAGTGATGCACCTTGAGGTAACTTGGGTATAAATATGTAATTATATTTCAATAAGCATTTGCACATGCGGTTTGAAGGCGATAAGTTAGTTTTATCTTTTTTGGAGTATGAAAGACATCACTTACGTATTTGACCGAATCTGTAGTGATGTTGTAACACAGGAAGTAAAGAAGTATGTACAAGACCGATGACGTACGCATCCGCGAAATTAAACAACTATTACCACCCGTTGCGGTATTAGAAAGATACCCTGCTACCGAAAAGGCGTCTGAGACTGTTTTTCAGTCGCGACAGGCTATTCACAACATTCTTAATGATGAAGATGACCGCTTGCTGGTTATTGTGGGCCCTTGTTCTATTCACGATACTGAAGCGGCCATTGAATATGGCAAGAAGCTGACAGCACTGCGTGAAGAACTAAAAGATCGTTTAGAAATAGTGATGCGTGTGTATTTTGAAAAACCCCGTACGACAGTAGGCTGGAAAGGCCTGATCAACGACCCGTACATGGACGGTAGCTTCCAGCTTAATGATGGTTTGCGTATTGGACGTAAGTTGTTGCTTGATCTGACCGATATGGGCATGCCGACTGCGGGTGAATTTCTGGATATGATCACACCGCAATATATGGGTGATTTGATCAGTTGGGGCGCAATTGGTGCCCGTACAACGGAATCTCAGGTCCACCGCGAGCTTTCATCGGGTTTGTCTTGCCCGGTAGGCTTTAAGAACGGAACGGATGGCAACATCAAAATTGCGACCGATGCAATTGGTTCTGCCAGCGCACCACATCACTTTTTATCTGTGACCAAGTATGGCCATTCGGCGATCGTATCAACCGCAGGTAATGAAGACTGCCATATTATTCTTCGTGGTGGCAAAGAACCCAATTACAGTGCTGAAGATGTAAATGCCGTCACTGAACAATTGGAAAAAGCCGGCCAGCGCAAGAAAGTAATGATCGACTTTAGCCACGCGAACAGCCTGAAGCAGTTCAAGCGTCAGATCGTTGTTTCTGAAGATGTCGGCAAGCAGGTTGCTGATGGTAACAGTGATATTTTCGGTGTGATGATCGAAAGCCACTTGGTAGAAGGTCGACAGGATATTGTTGAAGGTATCGAGCCAACTTATGGCCAAAGTATTACCGATGCATGTATTGGCTGGGCAGATACGGAAAAAGTCCTGCGCCAGCTAGCGGATGATGTCGTTAAGCGTCGTCAGGCGAAATAAGCTTTTCAAGCTGCAATGTAAATACATGGTTTATGATTTGAAGGCCCGGCACATTGCTGGGCTTTTTTGATCCAGTCAACACAGGTTGTATTGAAATGTACTACTCGAAAAACGCTTGTATAACCTGTAACCGCGACGATCTGTTAATTTAATTAAGAGTGTATTTTATGAATGCGGTTCTTATTACCTGGATTTAGAATTGAGAAACAGGCCGACAATCACAAAATGAAGATTCCCTAATATTTCCTGAAAAAAAATTACTTATTAACAAATTACATTTTATTGGTTAATTGGCCTACATAAAGTGACTTGTCTAATTATCCGTGCATGTTTTTTGTTATTAAATTACAAGACTAAGCCTGATTAGTGTGAGTCATTTCAAATTTACTATTCTCTCCACCCTCGAACTCATCCCCCTGACCGTGTCGGCAAGGTTGATTTCATTGTTATTGATTCACTTATCATTTTGGTAACAATTGTTTGTTTCTATATTCTTCGCCAATTTTTCAAATGACTAGTGGGTTAGAACTGTGAAAAAAAATACTAATAAATTTAAATACTCAGCACTTGCGAAAATAATTATACCGTTATGTTCTGCTGCTCTTATCGTAGGTTGTAACGACAATGACTCGTCTTCAGCTACATCTTTAAATCCAAGCACCTCAGAGACCGCGCCGGTTGAACTTGAACCAAAAATCAACCTACCAGCTGATGCTCCCGCACCATCAGAAGAACAATTTGCAGTAAGTTATGTTGTTGACACTTCAGCGGCAGTTAGTTTGAAAAAAAGTGTTCCTAGTTACAACAACTGGACACTTGACTGTGACGGTATAGATCCACTACCAGCAACCAGCTCGGATGAATTTGGCCCGATGTGGCTGGTCAATAAAGATGTACTCGAATCTTGTAGTGAACTACAGATAAAAGACGGGGATCAATTAACTAAAGCTACAGTGCCGGTTAGCGAAGCTTCTCTGGGAAAAGAATTTTCTGTTGTTAAGGTTGGTACCGAAACAGCAATAATTGTTGAAGGCTCTCGCCAGGATGGCCTGCTAGCTGCGAAAGGTCTTCCGCAGACTGGTACTGATGTCACTATGCCTGAAGTCGTTAATCCGGGAGATCTTCCTGAACCCCCTGAAGGCATGGTTGCGCTGCAGCTTTACGATGCAATGGGGGATTATACGCCTTACGAGAGCATGAACCTTCACCTGTGGGGAACAGATAAAAATCCGGATGCTGGCTGTGACGGGCTAACTGATTCAGCCAAAAATAGTGGTTGGGACGATACCTCAGTGATCCCAGATGATAGTGATGAGTTTGGTCCGGTCTGGTACCTCCCTGTCACAAGCGTTGAATCAGGTTGTTTCAATGTTATCTTCCGTAATGGCAATAAAGATAAGTTAATTGGCTCAAATATTAAAATTGATATTGCGACCATGGGCGACAACCGCTCCTTAACTTTTATACCGGGCAGCTCAACTCAGTACGATACCCGGGAAGAAGCATTTGAATTAGCCGGGCCATCATCTGAGTTCTCAGTTGATACACTGGGCGCGATTATGCTCGATGACAACACCCTGGTATGGAAAGGTGGTGCAAATGCTGACATGGTTCAAATTATGTTTAGCCATGACGGAAAATACAGCATAGAAGAAAAAAAGGTCGACGAAAAACCCAGAAACGTGGTCAGCGGCGCTTCAATTATTTTGCAGTCAGCCGATCTGACTTCAGAGCAAAAAGCACAATACCCACACCTTGCAGACTACCCAGCCTTTTCTTTACCAACGCTTCCGACAGGTATCGCTCTTTCTACATTGGTGAAAGGCAGCATGGTCGCGATCGCTTCAACCAGCGATGGTGAACTCCGCTCTGCCACCGGTGTTCAGTATGCCGGTGCATTGGATGCACTATTTGCCCAGGAAGCCACAGAGCTACAATATGGCCCTATCTATAACGATGGCAAAGTCACTTTCCGTTTATGGGCACCAACTGCTGCTGAGATTAAACTGGTTGTCTACAACAGCGATAAATCTGAAGCTCAACGTGTGGCAATGGTTGAAGATGAGGCATCGGGTAGCTGGAGTATCGATCTTGAAAGCGATGCGGTAGATGGGAAATTCTATCGCTATGCAATGAAAGTATTCCATCCTCGTGAACAAAAAAGCTACGATTACGAAGTGACCGACCCGTATTCGGTCAGCCTTTCAACTAACTCAATCTACAGTCAGGCAATTAACTTAGATTCAGACAATTTAAAACCAAGTGGCTGGGATAGCCTAGAAGCTCCTCACTCACAAAAAGAGAGCGATCTTTCTGACATGGTGATCTATGAATCACATGTTCGTGATTTCTCTGCTCGCGATGCAAGTACACAAAACAAAGGTAAGTACCTTGCCTTTACCGAGCAAGGCACCGTGCCAGTCGATCATCTTAAACAGCTAAGTGATGCGGGCATGACCCACCTGCACTTAATGCCTGTATTCGATATTGCTACCATCAATGAAGATCCAGAAAAAGTCGCCAATATCGACCAACCGTTTAGTAAGCTTTGTGAAGTTAACCCTGCAGTTAAAACTTCCGAGTTTTCAAGTTATTGCACAAGTGGTAACACGATTGCAGATGTGTTCGCGGAACTTGCTGAAGCAGACACCAAAGACAATGCAAAAGTTGAAGCGCTCAACGAGTACGTGCGCAGTGTCGATAGCTATAACTGGGGCTATGACCCGTTCCACTATACGGTACCCGAAGGTTCTTATGCGACAGATGCGGAAGGTTCCAAGCGGATCCTTGAATTCCGTGAAATGGTTAAATCCGTTAAACAAGACATCGGTATGAATGTTGTTGTGGATGTTGTTTACAACCACACCAATGCATCAGGCCTGAATGACAAGTCGGTACTGGATAAGGTGGTTCCTCTTTACTACCAGCGCTTGGTTCCTGATACGGGTGCTGTCGAAACATCTACATGTTGTGATAACACCGCGCCAGAAAACGCAATGTTTGCCAAGCTTATCGACGATTCAATTCAAACATGGGTTGAAGCGTACAAGATCGATGCCTTCCGTTGGGATTTGATGGGGCACCACCCGCTTTCACAGATGCAGGGAACACTTGCGGCTGCCCGACAGGTTAATCCTGACGTCTACTTCTACGGTGAAGGCTGGAACTTCGGTGAAGTTGGAGACGACAAGCGTTTTGTTCAGGCAACCCAAAAGCACTTAGGTGGTACGGGTATTGGTTCGTTCTCGGACCGATTGCGTGATGCGGTACGCGGCGGTAGCCCGTTTGATGGCGGCGAAGGAATCCGTAAAACCCCAGGTTTTGCGACAGGCGCCTATGTTATGCCTAATGAATTAGTCGACATTGAGGCGGATGCGGATGAAGACGGCGTTTCTGACGAACTAGCACGTGCGCTACACCAAATTGACCTGACCCGTTTGGGTATGGCAGGCAACCTCAAGGACTTTGAGTTTATTGACTATAAGGGCGATGCTCAAAAAGGTTCAACACTGGACTACAACGGCCAGGCTGCGGGTTATGCAGAGCAGCCGTGGGAAATCCAGAACTATGTCTCTAAGCACGATAACCAAACGCTTTGGGACATTAACATGTACAAAATTTCACACGATGTCTCGCTAGAAGATCGCGTTCGCATGCAAGCAATTGGTATGTCGACCGTACTGCTTGGTCAAGCGATGCCATTTAACCATATGGGGGGCGAGTTGCTGCGTTCTAAGTCAATGCAGCGTGATTCGTACGACTACGGTGACTGGTATAACCGTGTAGACTTTACCCTTGATGACAATAACTGGGACAAAGGCCTGCCAGCGAAAGATAAAGACGAAGCCAACTATGCTGTGATTGAAAAGGTACTAACGGCAAACGCGCAACCAAGCGCTGCAAACCTACAGCAGATGTTTGAGTTCTACAAAGAGCTGCTTCGCCTGCGCAAAGCATCACCTCTGATGACACTGCCGGGTGCTGATGAAATCATGAGCCGTGTTGATTTCCGTAACGCCGGTGAAGGTCAGACTCCGGGGATGATTGTGATGACCATCGATAATGGTTCAACGCAAACAACGGATCTCGACAGCAACCTTGATTCCATTGTTATCGTCATTAACGCCACGCCTGAAGAACAGGCGGCAGGTAACTTCCTCGATAATGACAGTAAAGCAATTGAACTTGCAGGGTTTGAGCTGAGCTCCACGCACAACCAGGCAAACTCTATTGCCGGTAATGCTAGCTTTACCGGTGGTAAGTTCACGGTTCCTGCATGGTCTAGCGCGGTATTCGTTCAGCCTCGTGATGGTGAACGAGGAACCGGTCTTCCTGTAACACAAAAAGCAGATATTCCGCCGTTCAAAGCCGGTACGCAAGTTTACATCGCCGGTAGTTTCAATGGCTGGGATCCTGCGGGTACAAAAGCGCCTTATGCGGGCAAAGGTCTGTACAGCGCTACTGTCGGTTTAGATAAAGCGGATGGCTATAAATTCACTTTCGGTAACTGGGATACAACGTTTGGTTGTGACGGTGGTGTTGATGGTAATTGCTCTGTTGAGTTCACTGGATTGGGTATGTATACCCTGACGATGGATGCAACGAATCCTGAAGCACCTGTCGTTCTAGCTGCCGAGTTGCAAGACAACTACACCGATGTCTCTTGGTATATTCCGGGTAGTATCTCAGGTAACTGGGACCATACTGATGACCGTAAGATGACTTCGGTTACTGCTGAACAATTCAGTTTCACAACGGCGACTCTGGATGCTGCGACTAAGTATGAATTTAAGTTTACAGGTGGCGATTGGAATACATTTGTTCATGCCGCTAGCAGTGTGATCGCTTCAGAAACCAGCCTGCCATTCACTGGTTCAGATAACATTGAATTTACCCCTGCAGAAACGGGTATCTATCAGGTGACATTTAATATTTTGTCTAAGGAAGTTGATATCCAAAAAATGTAACTTGTAATTTTAAATAAAAGCGCTGGTTAGTATTAACCAGCGCTTTTTTGTTCGTCACTTGAAGGTTAAAACTACCGGCTTTAGCGATGTTATGTTTCAACACTAATCCACCTACTTCAGTCGCTGATTGTTAAGTTTCTGGTTTAAGTACAGTCTCAATGTATAGGTGGTGGTTATTATTTCTCGTGATAAGCTATTAATAGAGTTATAAGTAAAGTGTTGTTAAATTTCATTTTTTTACAATGTATACCTACCATGAGTGATATTGGCATTATTCTGTAGTAAACAATTGTTGCTAACTTTCAATACTCAGCCTAGGTGTTGTGACTTACGTCAATTATGTTCATTTCTCCTCCTTTCTACTCCTCCCTCTCGGCAACGTATGGGGCTGATTTCACCGCGTTTTATCAAAATATAATCACACTGTGCAAAAAAAGGCCGTTCTAAGGCACTTAATGGAATGATGCTCTATTCGCAGCCACAAATTTTATCGGTGCGTAAAATATTTGTTGTGATTTCCTTTCCGAAGCAAATTCATTCCGTAAGTGCCAATAAAGTTAGTCAACATGGAAATAACGTTATTTCCGCGCTGACATATCGAAAAGCCTGCAGGTAAGCAGGTGATTAAAAAAGACAGGAACGAGAATGAAGACCAAACTCACCAAACTGGCATTGGCAACAATGTCGCTATCTCTGATGGCGGGTTGTAATGACGGAAGTTCAGACCTGACTCCGACAGCAACAACAAAACCGGCAACACCGACGAGTCTCAATGTCCAGGCAATTGATGGCTATCTCAAGGATGCTGTAATCTGGTTAGATGTGAACCAAAACTACAAACATGATGCAAATGAGCCTTCTGCGACGACTGCGGAAGAAGGTAAGGCTGTACTCGATTTGAGCAACTTCAGCGGTGATCCGGCTTTGTATCCGCTGGTAACACAAGTGGTCCAAGGGGTGACGATTGATGAAGATAACCCTGATATTAAGGTTGCTAAAAGCTACATGATGACAGCCCCCAAAGGCTATAGCCGTGTTACACCTGTAACGACACTGGTGGCTTTGAAGATAGCTCAGGGCAAGAGTGAGGCACAAGCGATCACTGAGGTTCAGGAAGCACTGTCGCAACCTGAATTAGATCCGACCGTGGACTACATTGCGGCAAAAAACGACTTATTGGCTAGCAGTGCCAATGCACTGGTACAAATTTTACCGGAACAGTTTGTTGAGAAGAGCCAGTCGCAACAGTTATCTGAACTCGAAAGCGGTGCTGATTTGCTGGGTGACGAAATTGACGATCAGATCAATAAGGGACAAAAGCCAGATTTAAGCAAGAAAACACTCGTGTTGGATGAGAAAGGCAAGCCGACAGTTTCAAGTGACCGTGACGAAGATGGCATTGCCGATAGTATCGATGCCTTTCCGGATAATAAAAAAGAAAGTGCAGATTTAGATGGTGATGGTATCGGTGATAATGCCGATACGGACCGCGATGGTGATGGAGTAGACAATAAGAGTGATGTCTTCCCGTCTGATAAAAACGAAAGTGTTGATTTGGATCTTGACGGCATCGGTGACAATGCCGATCCGGATCGGGATGGTGACGGGGTAAACAATGATGATGATCTGTTCCCGTCAGATAAGACCGAAAGTGTCGATTTTGACCTTGATGGAATCGGTGACAATGCCGATACGGATGATGACAATGACGGCTGGCTTGATCTCGACGAGGTGCGCTTAGGCAGCGATCCGCATAACAAAACAAAGCAACCTGCAGATCTGGATGGCGACCATATTACCGACAGTGAAGACCCGGATCTGGATGGTGATGGCCTTGCAAATGAAGATGATCCGGAGCCGAACGTTCCTGCCGGTGACTCTGGTGCAGTCAAAGCCAATGATCTGGAAGTTGTGATCTATTCGAAGGACGATGTCGATGATGCAGAGAAAACCCTGCATGTCTGGAACAATGAATCGTGTGGCGCTTACGATGCCGATAACATTGAAAATTTTGCCAACTGGGATGCGGGTAGCGTAAAAGCAACGGGTCATGATGAGTTTGGTACCTACTGGGTACTGCCGCTCAAGAGCCAGGAAGAAAGCGACTGTGTTAACTTCATCGTTCGTACCAGCGATGCCCAGTCAGCAGACATGATACTGAAATTTGACACGATCAAAGATCGCCAGGGCTTTGTTCCGGCTGATAATTCAGCAATCCTCGACAATGCAGATGATGTACTGCCTGTCGAACTGGCGGGTGCGTCAGCTCACTGGGTCGATGAAAACACCTTGTTGTGGGATAAAGCCGAAGGTGCAGCCAAAGTCGAGCTTTACCATTCCAAGACTGCCGGCATTATCTACGATGCGGTCAGCCAGACGATTTCAGGTGGTGAGGTTGTTGCACTGAGTGACGGTACGGCCAGCGATACGGTCAAGGATCGTTTCCCGCATCTGAGTAACTGGGCGGCATTCCAAATTGATGGCACCACTGACGTTAAACGTGACATTCTGAAAGGTCAGTTGGTTGCGGTTGCCCGAGATGCAGATGACAATATCATTCAGGCAACCAAGGTCCAGATCCCTGGTGTGCTGGATGTTCTCTATACCCGCGGTGAAGGCGAAGATCGCAATGCCGATAAAGAAAAGTTAGGCGCAGTGCTTGACGGCAACAGTGTGACCTTTGGTGTCTGGGCGCCGACGGCGCAAAGTGTCGAACTGCTGGTGTACCGCGAATCTGATGAGACCAAGCTGAAAAATACTTATCAGATGATCGATGCAGATAGCGACGGTGTCTATAAGCTTACACCCGATGACGTGGCAGTAGGCGATTACTACCGCTATCGCGTCAAGGTCTATCATCCGTTGAGCAATAAGATTGAACTGTTTGAGACCACCGATCCTTATGGTCAGAGCTTCTCTACCAACAGTCGTTTCTCGCAGGTGGTTGATATGAGCGATCCGTCGCTTAAGCCTGCTGACTGGGATGCTTATGAGTTTGATCAAGACGCCAAGCCGATGGACGCCGTGCTATACGAAGTCCATGTTCGCGACTTCAGTGTCAATGATACAAAGGGCACCCCGGAGTATAACGGTAAATATATGGCGTTTACCGAAGAGAGCCGCGACAGTGTCAAGCACCTGAAATCGATGCAGGATGCCGGTGTAAGTTATGTCCACCTGATGCCGACCTTTGATATCGGTACCGTGAACGAAGATCCGACTAAGCGTGTTGATCTGAACAATACTATTGCCGAACTGTGCAAACTGAATGCAACGGCAGGACTATGTAAGCGTGCCGATCAGAACCAGACCCTGAAGTCATTGCTGGAAAGCTACGATCCAGAATCGGAAGACGCCCAGGCGCTTATGAACGATCTGCGTGAATTCGACAGCTTCAACTGGGGTTATGATCCGTACCACTATAATGCACCGGAGGGCAGCACCTCGACGGATGCCGAGGGCACTACCCGAGTTAAAGAGTTCCGTGAAATGGTGCAGGCACTGCACGACATGGGCTTTAAAGTCGTGATGGACATGGTTTATAATCACACCAATGCCTCGGGTCTTGGTGAACAGTCGGTACTGGATAAGCTTGTTCCTGGCTACTATCACCGCCTCAATGAAATCACTGGAGCAGTAGAACGCTCTACCTGTTGTGATAACACCGCAACCGAGCAGGTCATGATGGAAAAAGTCATGATTGATTCGCTGGATATGTGGACAAAAGACTACAAGATCGACTCTTATCGCTTCGATCTGGCTGGTTTCCATATGAAATCCAACATGATCAAGGCCCGGGAAAAGGTTCGTGAGAGCAACAAGGGCACCTATTTCTACATGGAAGCCTGGGATTACGGTGAAACTGTCAACAACCGCCGTGGTGTTAACGGTTCGCAATGGAATATGGGCGGCACCGGCTACGGTACGTTCAGCGACCGACTGCGCGATGCAGTTCGCGGTACGGTATACAGCGACAGCGGCGAAACCTTGAGGACCCGTAAAGGCTTTGGTAATGCCGGTGCTGAGTTTGACAATCCGGCCCAGCAAGACGAACTTAACCACCAGGCGGATATCGTTCGCCTGGGCATGGCCGGTAACCTGAAGAGCTACCTGCTTGAAGACCAAAATGGCGTAACCAAGCGTGGCCAGGATATCAAATACGGCGGTTCACCTGCAGGCTATGCAGAGAACCCGCAGGAGACGATCAACTATATCTCCAAACACGATAACCAGACGTTGTGGGATATCAACCAGTACAAGATTGGCGCAGGCGTCAGCCTGGAAGACCGGGTACGGATGCAGAATGTTGCCAACAGTACCGTGGTGCTCAGCCAGGGGGTGCCTTTCTTCCAGTTAGGTGTTTCGCTGCTTCGCTCCAAATCGATGCAGCGTGACAGCTATAACTCGGGTGACTGGTACAACAAGGTTGATTTTGATCTGGACAACCCTGATCTGACCAATAACTGGAATGTCGGCCTGCCGCGCAAAGACAAGGACGGTGCCAACTATCCGGTAATTAAAGAGGTGATCGCCAACAGCGAGACCCAGCCGACAACAGAGCAGGTTCTGCTGGCAGACAAGCAGTTTAAAGAGCTGCTTAAGATCCGTACCAGCAGCCAGCTGTTCCACCTTGATACCGCTGATCAGATCAAGAACCGTATTGATTTCCACAATACCGGTACCGATCAGGTTGCTGGTGTGATTGTGATGTCGATTGACGACGGTATCGGATTAGACGATCTGGACAGTAACCTAGACGCTGCAGTAATTGTGGTTAACTCGACTATCCACGAGCAGGCCTTGTCGGTTGCTGGTGCAGAAGGCTTTACCCTGCACGAAGTGCAGCAACAGTCTGCCGACCAAACCGTGATCTCGGCAACCTTTGCCAATGGTGAGTTTACCGTTCCGGCACTGACTACGGCCGTGTTTGTTAAAAAGCAAGGCAGTGCCCAGGGACAAGGTTTGCCTGTTGGTGACAAAGACACGTCGAATGTACCGACTTTTGGTAGCACTGATCTGTATCTGAAAGGCATCAACGGTGACTGGGGCAATTCCACTGTGATGAATTTTGCAAACGGTGCATATAGTGTCGAGATGGTACTGGAAGCTGGTGCCCAGGCATTTAAAGTTGCCGATGCTGGCTGGACGAATGGTACTAACTTCGGTATTGATCAAATCGAACCGGGTGAAGGTACGCTTGCGTTGAGCGATAAAGATGGCAACATCGCATTTAGCACCGAGACCAAGGGACTCTACCGCTTTGTGCTTGACGCGTCTGCCGATGCCAGCAAGCCTGTCGTGACAGTGACTTTGATTCAGGAGATTGCCGAAAGCTCATGCAGCAAGCTGGCTGACAGCAGCGAACTTGCACCGCTGGCTGATACCAAGCTGTTTGTTCGTGGTTTGCATTCCGGCTGGGCTGCGGATCCGATGTATCAGCTAACCTACAAGGGCGACAATATCTACCAGGCCTACTTTACCGTAGATAAGGCAACTCCAACTCAATTCAAAATTGCCGATGATACGGATAACTGGGGGGTACAGTACTCGGTGGTGAATGAGGCCGGTAGCTATATCAAGCTGCTCGATGGCGTAGATTACACAGCGGTCAAGCGTGACGCCGGATCGTCAAACAACACCTTTGATTTGGGTGCGGCGACCTACAGCGTGAAACTGACGCTGAATGCTGGCGACAATGAAGAGGGTTCCCTGCTGTTTGAGAAATGTGATTCGGTACCAGTACCTTATGGTGATACAGAGCTTTTACTGCGTGGCGATTTCAACGGTTGGCAAGACGGTACGTCTTTGACCTATCTAGGTGACGGCAAATACCAGGTAAGTATTTACCTTCAGCCGGGTGACTATAACTTTAAGTTAGCAAGTGAGGATTGGAATACCGTCAATCTAGGCTTCAGCGACTTGGTTGCAGGTGGTGACTCAGTTCAGTGGCAAGATGCAGAGGAAGACAATAACCTTCAGCTTTCAGTGACAGAACTAGGCGATTGGACTTTTGTTATTGATGCCAGTGATAAAAGCCACGCTAAGCTGGTGATCACCAAGCCTGAACCTAAGCCAATTTATGCCTGTAACAATAGCGATAATGCTGCTTGTGACCTGCGCATGTACCAGATCATGGTCGAGTCATTTGTTGATGGTGATAAAAGCCGTGGCTATGGTGTCGGCTATGGTACTTCACACCATAACGGTGACTTGCAGGGTATTATCGACAGCCTAGACTACATCAAGGGGCTGAATGTCAATGCACTGTGGCTAACCCCGGTGTTTGATTCGTGTGCAGGCCTGGCTGGTGACGAACGGCTTGGGGCGACAGGTTACTTTGCCTGTGATTTCTTTAACGTTGACTCTAATTTCGGCAGCAAGGAAAAGCTGAAGGAGCTGATCGATATCGCCCATCAGAAAGGGATGTATGTGTTCCTTGATGGTGTCTTTGGTCATGTCGGCCTGGCAGGCGTGCCTAACGCTTCGCCAAATGGCGTCAAGCCTGCTCTTGTGAAGCCTCTTAATGACAAAGGTGAGCCGGACATGGGCTACCCGGGTTTCGTTGTTGATTACAGCAAGCCTGAGAGCCTCGATTACTTTAAGGAAGTCGCTACGTACTGGGTTCGTGAGTACGGTATTGACGGCTGGCGTCTGGATCAGGCCTACCAGCTTCCGCTGGATGCATGGCGCGATATTCGTGCAGCGGTAGAGGCAGAAGCCACAACCCGTAAGGCTGGTGGCGAATTATGGGGTACGCTGGGTTACATGGTTGCCGAGGTGTGGAAGAGCGCCTCAGAAATCAACCAGTATGCCTATGGCACCGATGAGAATCCGGCTCTGTCTTCAGCATTTGACTTTAACCGTCGTTATGGAGTGGTACAGGCGTTAGCAGTTGAAGAAAGCGGGCAATCATCAGATGCAACTCAGCTAGATTCATTCTGGAACAGCCGCTCAAACTATCCGAATCATGCGATGCCAAACCTGATGCTGGGTAACCATGATCTGGTTCGCTTCGGCGACTTGATTGAACGTGGTAACAAGGGTAACTACTGGAAGCGCCATAAGGCGGCTATCAGCTTCCTGGGTGCCTGGACCGGTCCTATTACCTTGTATTACGGTGATGAAATTGGTGATCAGGTAGAAGGCTTTGCCAAGAAAGTGACCGAGAATTGTGCGGATCAGGGGCTGTGTGACGATCACGTTGCCCGCTCAAGTGCCAAGATTGAAGGGGTTACTGGAGTGACATTGACACTTGAACAGGCCGATCTTAAGAACTGGGTAACCAAGCTGTTCCAAGTTCGTGATACACATCCGGCATTGTATAGTGGCGAGCGCAGTAACCTGGCAATCACACCTGATCTGTATGTCGATTTGAAACAGGCGGATGATGAGC
The DNA here is from genome assembly GCF_003026475.1 of Photobacterium lipolyticum. GTDB lineage: Bacteria > Pseudomonadota > Gammaproteobacteria > Enterobacterales > Vibrionaceae > Photobacterium > Photobacterium lipolyticum. Next base: position 180,949 of record NZ_PYMC01000002.1, on the reverse strand, counting down.
AGATTGTTTACCTGCTGAACGTTTCTGAACAAGATACGTCTTATGATCTGGATGCATCACAGTTGAAGGCTGGTAACAAGCTGGTTGATTTGATGACTGGAGAAGTGATCGCTAACGGCGGTGGTACGCTAAATATTGCTGTACCAGCCTTGACGGGACGTTTCCTGCTGGTTGAATAACGTTATATTTAACCAGACATTTATCTGCTAAATAGAAAAGGGCGCGATATTCGCGCCCTTTTTTTAGCTGTTAATGAACGCAGAAATGATATCAATCCGCATAATTATCTAATCCATCAGCAAGAATAAAATATCCAGATAAACGGTCACTGCGGCGGATACTGCTTGAACATCTCGCTGATTTGCTTATCGATAAATTCAATTCTGGAACTTGGCGTCATGGTTTCAGTGAGTCTTCGCTGTGAAACAGATCGCCACACCACTTGGTTGGAGGTATTTTCGATTAGCTCGACAATCAGTTTTCCGTACTTGTACTCTTTGTAACGGGTGGGTGAACTGAACCCGATCCCCACGTTTCTGGAAGCATAGCCAAAGCCAACGCTGGTGCCATAAGATTCAAAATCTGATTGTTTCTCAATATAGTGTTTGACCGTTAGATCCGCGCTAGACTCTGAGACGTGCTGCAAGCCTTTATTTGCCAGTTGTGTACTGATGGCTTCTTCGACCCGCGTAGCGTCGAGGCTGACGGCAGTCTGGCTTGGCGGTGCTGCAAATTGGTATGTTTTAAACTGACTATAGTTAATCTGGCTATTGTAGTCGGTTGAGACATCAGCACTACAGCCAACAAGTAACAGGCATAAGCAAGCAGAGCGAAATAGATTGGCCATAGCAATATCTCGTATAGTTTCTGACATCAGTATAGCAAAGGGATATCAGTTAGTTGGTTGTGAAAATAGTTCATGCTGTCTCATCTGTCGTCACGATTGAACTGAGAGGTCATCAGCAAATGGCCTTTTATATGAATTATACCAATCGATAATCGACGATTAGCGATATGTTGGGCTATCAATAAATAGGAAAGGTCTGATGGATCTTCGCTTTTCAGGTGTAAAATGTAAGGGTATGGAAATTTATGGGTATTTTCGAACGCTTTCTAAGTGTATGGGTGGGGCTTGGTATGCTGGCTGGTGTTGCTGGTGGCATGCTATTTTCTGATTTCTTTGCCTTCCTTGGCAGGTTGCAATATGCACAGATTAATATGGTTATTGCAGTACTGATCTGGCTGATGATTTATCCGATGATGATGCATATCGACTTTTCTGCTGTGCGTAATATTCATCGTCGACCAAAAGGTTTGATTATTACCATTGCGGTGAACTGGTTGATAAAGCCATTCACAATGGCGCTGCTGGCAGTGCTATTTATGCGCTATATTTTTGGCGCTTGGATTTCCCCCGAACTCGGTGAGCAATACATTGCTGGCATGATTTTATTGGGTGTTGCCCCGTGTACCGCAATGGTATTTGTCTGGAGTCAACTGACAAAAGGCGATGCTAACTATACCGTGGTCCAGGTAGCTATTAATGACTTGATCATGGTCGTTGCATTTGCGCCCATTGCTGCGTTTTTACTCGGTGTCACTGATGTGATTGTACCGTGGGATACCTTATTGCTATCTGTCTGTCTGTTTGTGGTTATACCATTGGTTGCCGGTACAATGACACGTCACTTCATTCGTGATCAGATCAGGCTTGATAAGCTAGGCGCGCGTATTAAACCGCTTTCAATTGTCGGTCTTATTAGCACGGTGATTTTGCTGTTTGGTTTTCAGGCCCAGACCATTATTGATAATCCCATTGATATTGTATTGATCGCGATTCCACTGCTAATTCAGACCTACATTATTTTTGCCGTAACCTACTTTTGGATGAAAAAGTGGAAGCAGCCCCATTGCGTTGCAGCACCAGGCAGTATGATTGGTGCATCAAACTTCTTTGAACTGGCCGTCGCGGTAGCAATCAGCCTGTTTGGTATTCATTCCGGAGCGGCCTTAGCGACTATTGTGGGGGTCTTGGTTGAGGTGCCGGTGATGTTATCGCTGGTGGCTTATGCCAACCGAACCCGCGAGAAGTTTCCTGTCAGATCTGCCTGATTAAGCATTTCGGACAGATAAGATAACCCGTTAAATTAGCGTGAATGGCTAGACTGTCTTTAATCGTTGTTTTACAGCCTCTTACTGGTAGGTAAGAGGCTGTATCGTTTTAGGTCGGTAACATAGCTTCATTGAATAGATGGTTATTTCCTGCAGCTGAATCCATCATTAAACTCGATATGTCGAGCTTCCGAGAGCCTGAGTTCATGGGTGTGTTTGTCACAGTGGGGAAACTGACAGTAAATGGAGTACTCTCTGTGTAAGCCGTTATCCAGAAAGGCTTCCAGAACATCCTGAGTATCTGCAATTAATGTTATTTCTTCCATCACATCCCCCAAATAACCAGACTTTCTTTCAGTAAAGTTGTTATTTCACTATCAAGTTGTCTTAATAATAAGAAGACTGTAACAACGTTATGGCAGAGAAAGCAGTAGCGGCCATCGGACCTGCACAGGTGGTGACCCAACCACAATCATTCATACCTTAGAGCCCATTTCGTCATCCACCGCCAGTGAGTGGCAAGTCAGAGCAGAGGTGTTTGGCTATCAAGCATATTAGCCATTTTGGTGAATCCTTACCCCCAGCACAAAAATAAAATGGTTAAATTTTATTTATAAAGTTAATTGTGTGTTAAATTTATCTGGACAGACCAGATGAGGGTAAACCAAATGACATGGAATAAGTTATCCGTTACCGAAGACAATGGCATTGTCACGGTCGCATTAAATCGACCGGAAAAACTCAATGCCCTGGATATGGAAATGTTCACGGAGTTAGATGCTGTAAGCAAACAGTTACGTAAGCGCAAAGACATACGAGCTGTGATTCTGACTGGTAATGGCGGCACATTCAGCAGTGGGTTGGATATTAAAAGTGTCGCTGCTAAAAAATCTAAGATATTAAGTTTATTGGCCAAAGTACTGCCGGGTAATGCGAACCTGGCGCAGCGTGTTTCAAGAAACTGGCGTCTGATCCCAGTTCCGGTGATAGCGGTTATCGAAGGGCGCTGTTATGGGGGAGGGTTACAAATTGTAATGGGGGCTGATTTACGTATTGCTGCACATGATGCTGAATTATCGATCATGGAGATCCGCTGGGGGTTAGTGCCGGACATGGGCGGGCTATTGGCCCTGAGGGAAGTGATGTCTAAAGATGTCGCCATGCAGTTAACGTTAACCGGAGACATTATTTCTGCTCAAGATGCCTTAGAATATGGCATGGTGACAGAGGTGAGTGAAAACCCGATGGAAACGGCGCTCAGTATATGCCGCAAAATTGCCAAAGCGTCACCTGATGCCATTGCGGCCATTAAATACACTACCAATCGTTGCTGGGTAAGCAGTGCACGAGCGTTATTAGCGAGAGAAACGATTTGTCAGATTCGATTACTGCTGGGAAGAAACTTTTCGATCGCCGCAAAACGCCAGCGAACAAAAACAGATATTGATTATCAGAAACGGCAGTCGTTCTGGTGATCCTATCCCCAAGTTACCTCAAGATGAGAGATTCAGCACTTTATCTGGGAACTCAAATTGAACGAAATGTGCATGGGAATAATGTACCTTTTCAAACATATTCTCTTTCAAAGAGATTATCTTATAATAACCGTATCTCTTAAAAACATTGTATAAAAGGCGCTATATGCGTCTTTTATCTTTATTGGCAGGCACTATCTGTAATACCAATCGGGACAATCAGTTGGATCTATGTCAGGCTGATGATACAAGGACGAGAATTATATTCTTTGATACCGAGAATTATCCACAAATGCTCTGTGAATGAGAGGTAAGAAATAAAGTGGCAATATTGGACGAGAAAGATAAAGGCGCAATAAAGTTGATCGGGATTATCAGCCTGCTGTGTATTGTGGTTCACATTACCAATACTTTTCTAGGCGGCGCACTCAATGATTATGGTTTATTACCTCGTCATGTTACCCATTTAACCGGACTGGTGGCTTATCCTTTCTTACATGGTTCTTGGGGGCACTTGATCAGTAACCTGATATCTTTTGCTCTGTTAGCAGTGCTTGTCTCTCGTTCAGGGCTAGCCCGGTTGCTGGTGGTGATAATGATCAGCTGGGTGGTGAGTGGTATTGGTGTCTGGTTATTTGGACGGTTAAGTTTTCATATCGGGTTGAGTGGGATCATTTATGGCTTGTGGGCCTACTTATTAATCTATGCTTTGATGTATAGAAGCCTGAAATCCATTGCGATTGCCGTTATTGTCATGTTTCTTTATGGCTCAATGGTGTGGGGGTTCCTTCCTGTTCATCACTGGGTGAGCTTTGAAAGCCATCTGTTTGGGGCATTTGCCGGGGTTGTTGCCGGTTACTTGTTTGCTAAACGTGACAAAATGAGAGAAAAAGAGGTTTTTCAATAATTTCTATGCCAACACCTAATTTCAACCTAAGCAGATAAAACTAGAATTGGATCAACCGAATAAGGAGCCATCATGTTAATTACCTTTAGTTGCAAAGTAAGCGGCAACGTCACAATGTTTGGAGATATAGCAAAGCAACTGCTTAAAATGATGGGGTTTTGTGAGGCTGTACCCGGTGCGATAGATGCTGAAGATGTCCCCAGTGCTTTAGCAAATTTAAAGCAGGCGATTGATGAGGCCAAACAGCGTCAGCGTCAGGAAATGCAAGATGGAACCGAGGCTGCAAAAAGGGAAAAAGATGAACTGGATGATGCTGATTATGAACCTGAGATCAGCATCGCTATACGTGCCATACCGTTAATAGAAATGTTGCAAGCGGCAGAAAAAGAGCAATGTTACATTATGTGGGAATAGAGTCAGCGGACAATATGAAGAGGTGCAAAAGGGTCATCTCTGGGATCGTTCTGCCAGAGGTATTCAGCATGAATAGCCACCTTTCTTGCGACTTCTTCACCGTGAAGGTGGCCAATTAATGCCAGTGTCATATCGATACCTGCTGCGACACCGGAAGAGGTGAAAACATCACCATCTTGTACCCAGCGAGCAACAGGCTGCCAGTTAACATCGTTACCGAAGCGTGTTACCCAATGATAATTCTTTTTATTGGTTGTGGCAGATCTATTCTCAAGCAACCCCGCATTAGCCAGTAAAGCCGCGCCAGTACAGACAGAGCAAAGATACTGAGTTTGAGCGGCTGTTTTTTGTAGCCATGATAATACCTTGAGGCTTTCGACTTCGACGCGAGTTCCAATACCGCCTGGAATTAATAATATGTCGCTGTGAAAGGAATCCTGAAAGCTGTGATCCACCATTATTTGGGGCCCTTGAGCACTGGCCACCGGCTGACCGGTTTCAGATACCAGCTTTAGCTGGTAATCATTGTTTAATACACCGAACATCTCCAACGGTCCGAATGCATCTAACAGTTCAAACTGATTGAAGAGCAGGGTCGTGACAGTCAGTTTTGATGACATAGGGATCCTTAGTTGACTTTACGGTGAAAGACCTTTGTTTTACTGCAACTTATATAAGCATAGTTAAATATGAGTCAGGAAGGTAAAAGAGGCAAAAAATGCTAGAAAATACCCTGTATACCCAATAAATTCTCGCTGAACAAGCATCTTGAGGTCACTTGGGTATATTAATATTGTACGATCATAGCTTGTCGTCCATATTTATAGCAACTGATCATCCAGTAAAAGCGAATAGTACTCAAGACTCCGTTCTCTGTTACTAGAATTAACACAAATAAAAAATATTTAATGGCATGCAATTTTCTGTCATCTTTTGACTAAGGAATAATGTTATGACAGCCCAAACACCCCCTCAAACACCCAACCCAAAAAAAGACACCAACATTATCCATTGGTATGAGCATACAGGTATTGCCGATATTGCCCTCGTGGGGGGAAAAAATGCCAGTTTGGGAGAAATGATAAGTAAAATGGCAGCAGACGGTATTCGAGTTCCGACTGGTTTTGCAACCAATGCCCAATTGTATCGTGATTTTCTTAGTCAAAACGATCTTGATGGGCCTATTGCCGCGCATTTGGACGGGTTGTTGCAAGGGACCGAAAATCTCGCTCAAACCGGTTTTGCCATCAGGAAAATGATATCAAAGGGTGAATTTACCGAGATACAGAAGCAGGCTATCGAGCAAGCGTATCAACAATTGTGTACACGTATTGGGTGTGAAAATGTCAGTGTTGCGGTAAGAAGCTCAGCCACTGCGGAAGATTTGCCTGAAGCCAGTTTTGCCGGCCAGCAAGAAAGTTACTTAAACATAACCGGAATTGATGATTTGTTAGAAGCCTGTCGTCAGTGTTTTGCCTCACTGTATACCGATAGAGCGATTATCTACCGTCAGGAACAGGGATTCTCCCATCAGCAGGTAGCGCTTTCTGTTGGGGTGCAGCAAATGATCGAGTCAGAAGCTGCGGGGGTGATGTTCAGTCTCGATACTGAAAATGGCTTTCCTGATGTGGTGATGATTAATGGTGCATGGGGGCTGGGTGAAACGATTGTTAAAGGCAGCGTGACGCCCGATCGGTTTATGGTTTACAAACCCCTGCTGGAACAACGTGAGTTTCGCCCACTGATTGAAAAACAAGCGGGCAGTAAATTACAAAAAATGATTTATTCCTCATCAGCGCAAGAGCCAACCTTAATCGTGGCAACAGATGAGTCCGAACGTTCATCGCTGGTACTCTCGGATGATGAAGTGCTGAGTCTGTCGCGTTGGGCGGTAAAAATAGAACGGCATTATGGTTGTCCTATGGATATGGAATGGGCTAAAGACAGCCGCAGTAAGCAGCTGTATATTGTGCAGGCGCGTCCTGAAACCGTTGAATCCCTTAAAGACACTGCGGTATTAATGAGTTACAAGCTGAAGGGAAAATCCCGGGTGTTGTTAGAAGGTGCCAGTGTCGGCAGTGCCATTGCGACCGGCGAGGTATTTAAGATCCTGAGCCCTGATGATATTGAACAATTTCCCGACGGTGCAATATTGGTTACTGAACGTACCGATCCTGACTGGGTACCGTTAATGCGTAAGGCCTCCGGGATTATTACCGATACGGGAGGGCCAACCAGTCATGCCGCGATAGTCAGCCGTGAGCTTAAGGTGCCGGCGATTGTTGGCACCGAAAATGCCACGCAAGTGCTGAACAATGGTAAGGAAATAACGCTCAGTTGTGCCGGTGGGGCGGTTGGTAAGGTTTACGAAGGCATACTTGAATTTGAAACCGAGCAAGTTAATCTCGATGATATCCCGCACACTAAGACAGATATCATGATTAATGCTGCAATGCCCGACGGTATTTTTCGCTGGTGGCAATTACCGGTATCGGGTATTGGTTTGACGCGGATAGAGTTTATTATTTCCAGCCAGATTTGTGTGCATCCCATGGCGCTGGTTCATCCTGAACGTATCTCCGATCCTGTAACAAAAGATAAAATTGCCCGGCTGACTAGCGGTTATCAACACCAGCCCGATTATTTTGTCGAGAATCTGGCCTTAGGAGTCGGCAAAATAGCCGCTTCGCAATATCCAAAACCGGTTATTGTCAGAATGTCAGATTTTAAGTCGAATGAATATCGTGGCTTGCTGGGGGGGGATTTTTTTGAAATCAATGAAGAAAATCCGATGCTTGGTCTACGTGGTGCCTCACGCTATTACCATCCGCTATATCGGGAAGCCTTTAAACTGGAATGTCAGGCGATAGTCAAAGCCAGAGAAGAAATGGGGTTTGACAACATCATCGTGATGATCCCATTTTGCCGTACCACGGGTGAAGCTGATCGGGTGCTGGATGTGATGGCCGAAGCCGGCCTTAAGCGTGGTGTCAACGGCTTGCAGGTTTACGTGATGTGTGAGATCCCCTCTAATGTGATCTTAGCGGATCAGTTTGCCACGCGGTTTGATGGTTTCTCTATTGGCAGCAACGATCTCACTCAACTGGTATTGGGTATTGATCGAGACTCTGCCGAATTAAAGCCCCTGTTTGATGCCCGCGATGAGGCAGTAAAAAGCATGATTGCCCAAGTGATCAAAGTGGCACATCAATATGGTTGTAAAGTGGGGATCTGTGGTCAGGCTCCGTCAGATCATCCGGAATTTGCCGAATTTCTGGTCGACTGCGGCATTGATTCGATTTCTCTGAATCCCGATTCCGTCGCCAAGGCGAGTCAACATATTGCCCGGGCCGAGAAAAGGCTTAATTAGAGAGATATCCCAGTGATTGCGATGTCGCGTTTGCTGCCATGCAGTTTTGCCATGTTTTCATAATGAAAAGCCCATTTATGATGGGCTTCTAGGTTCAAATCGCGTTGCAGCTATGATGTGAAATAGGCTTGTTTACCACTTAGCCATACGATTATTGACCTGATGGGTATTGAATTCATCGGGATCAATCACACCGTCTTTATTTGTGTCAATGACATCGAACTTGTTAGCTTGATTTTGATTCTTCATCATACGCCCTTCAGCTTTTCGTTCGTTTATCCTTTGTTGACGGAATTGTTCGAACTCTGTTGGGCTGATGGCTTGGTCCTGGTCGAGGTCAATTTGGCTGAACTGAGGCATATTGCTGTTCATTTGCATGCCGCTGTTCTTCGCTGCCAAGCTTGTACCAGATATCAGGCTAAGACCAATTAAAGCAATGATGGTGATTTTTGAGTTCATTATAATAGCCTCCTTCGCTCTCACTCATCTATAGAGTACTACTTTATAGGTATGCTGGTGTCAGGCTATGTAATGTTATGTAAAGCGGAATGTGTAAATGTAAAGTAACAGCTCTAAATCACAATATGCCCGTCGTGAGAAAAGGGGAGAGGGATCACAGTACCCCTTTCCCTCGCTTGATAGGCATTACGCCAGGACGGTGATTTAAACAGGAACTAGGATTACAGAGAGAGATCCAATTCATTGTGGATCAATACCACACACTGGGAGGCAAACAGCATCTTTGGACCCAAGCTGATTTTTATTGCTCCCAGTCGTTTCAAACTGTTAAAGCTCTTTTTTGGCATCGGGATATGGTCTGTAAGTAAGAAGCAGGGGTTGCCTACGAATTCTTGCTCGCGAATAGAGGTGCCTTTTTTGTCCATCATAAATAGCTGATAGTCTTCGGCCAGCTCCTGCACGAGTTTTTCAAAGCTGATGGTACGTACGGTGATACCGGGCTCTACGATACGCTCTTGCTCCTTGCTCATTCCCTTGGAGATGTCCAATGCCCTGGCGACCTTATTCAGCAGCGCTTGTTCGTGAAAACCGCCAATATTACTAATCTCATTAGAGTTAAAGCTAATGGTGCGGGAAAAGTCCTGAGTACTTTCCAGTACCAAGTGAACGATGACATCATCGCGGTGCGATTGTGCCACAAAGATAGTGTTCATCAGAGTATGAGCCAAAATTTCGGTGTGGGCCTCCTGACCAACTGACGCCAATAATAGCTGACTGTCGGTAGGAGCGGATCTGGCTCGTAATACAAAGGCGCGCATAGATGAATATCCTAGATGTTAGAGTATTGCACATATTATAAGTGCTAATGTTTGTGGTTATTTAGCGGCTGGCTATTATCACAGTTTTGACCGGGTATGTAACTGTGATAACCCGTTTTTTTCCAAATTAAAGCGAAAGGTTTCATAGCGGATAGGAAGACATCCCCCTTTCTTCCTATATTTACTCTACAGTCTATCGCGTGATGTAAATCTTCGACATGATTGATGATCGTTTAGCTTTCAACATAATTGCAATGTTGAAAGCTAAACTGGCGCTAGAAGTTTGCCAGAAAATACGGGATCATCAGAGCATTTACTAAGTCGATAAAGAAGGCGCAAACCAGTGGCACGATGATAAATGCTTGGTGGGAATTACCGTAGCGCTGAGAAACCGCAGACATGTTCGCCATGGCCGTGGGGGTAGAGCCCAGAGAAATACCGCCAAAACCAGCACAGACCACCGCGGCATCATAGTTTTTTCCCATCATCGGGAAGACCACAAAAATGTTAACCGTAATAGCAACAATGAACTGTACGGCCAGAATGGCAAAGATAGGGCCTGCAAGATCAACTAGTGTCCATAGTTGCATACTCATTAGCGACATGGCGAGAAAAGTGCCGAGTGAAATATCTGCAATTAGCGCAATGGCAGGTTTGCGTGAAGGCCACTTGGTACCCGTCAGGCGTGGGAATGAGTCAGGAATAAGGTTGGTTATGACAATTCCGGCAAACAGGCAGGTGACAAACAAGGGGAGTTGCAACCCAAATTGAGATATAGCTTCATTTAAAAGAAAACCAAAAATAATACAGATATGAATAGAAAAAATGGCATCGAGAAAATCAAATCCGTTTATTTGACTCTCTTGTTGATCATCAGATAAGCCGATATCTAATTGCTCATGCTCTTTTGGTTTCAGTTGATGGCGAGTGACAAGGAACTTGGCAATAGGACCTCCCATTAAACTGGCGAGGATCAGACCAAAGGTCGCACTGGCAATACCGATCTCCATGGCGTTCGATAGTCCGAAATCTTCTGCGATGCGCGGTGCCCAAGCAATGGCTGTACCGTGACCGCCGATCAGTGAGACGCTCCCACCCAGCAATCCGACGGGAGTGTCGAGGTCAAACAGTTTAGCGACGCTAATGCCTGTCAGGTTTTGTAGTATCATGTAGGCGATCGTTATACCCAGTAATATGATCAGCGGCTTGCCGCCTTTTACGAGATCGCTCAAACTGGCGTTTATACCAATGGTGGTAAAGAAATACACCAACAACAAATCGCGGGCGGCGAGGTCAAATTCTATTTCGATTGAGGTGGTGGAGTAGACCAGTGCAATGATCAGGGAAAATAAAATTCCACCGGTTACGGGCTCAGGGATACTGAATTCTCGTAAGGGGGCAAAGGCGTTATTGAGGCGCCGGCCAATAAATAACACCATAATACCGATGGTGACAGCAAAAAAACCGTTGAAGTGCAATACTCCATCACTCAGAACTAATCCCATAAGTGCTTTCCCTAAACATCCTGTTCTTAAGATATGCAGCAACTCTGGCATTATCGGCCAGGTAACCCATGCCAAAATTGTTTGTTGTCTTCACTAAATCTGGTTCAAAAAAATCAAATATCAAGTATTTTCTGCATGTTAAGGGGGCAGATGGCGCTTTAAGATCGGAAAAATAGTTGTGGGTATTACGGTTTTGTAAAAAGGCGTGAAATGAGTTTTGATTATGTGTCAGTGTGTTATTGATGAATAGGCATGAAAGTGATGAAGAAAGCCCCCGATATGCGGAGGCTTTGAATGATTTTTTACTGCTTATTCAGTGCTTTAGTGATAATGATATCTCGCTCTATTTGGCGCTTATCGGCATCGTTAGTCGCTGCTATTAACTGAGTTTCCAGTTTGGCTATAGAGGCGTCGAATTCGGCTTTATCGCTGAACATTTTGTCTTTCACGTTGATCGACGCAATGTTGGTATAGCGACCGTCTTCGCTGACGGGAACAGAAATTTCACCGGTGTTAATCAGATCTTTCACGATTTCACGCTGTTTATCGTAGCCTTCCAGGCCACTTAAATGCCAGCGATTCATTGGCTTACCCTGATAAACACCGCCTTTTACTTCTGACAGGTAGCGGATAGTCAGGTTACGAATGGTACCGGCTTCTTCGCCGTATTCTTCTTCGGTATCAAAAATAACCGGGAATTTACGGCCTTCCAGTATGCCGCCATTTTTAGTCAGGTGGCCCATGCGGTAGCTGTTCATGCCAATTTTGATGGGTGTGCTATCGGTGATCATCTTTCCATCGGCAAATTTCAGCTCTTTAATGCGTTGGCCTGCTGGCTCGGTTAAATCAATGGTGTAGGTAACGCCAGCAAAGAAGTCGTTGGTCGAGTATTTTGACGAGCGCCGCTCTGGGTTGAAGCTGTAAGTCACGTCGCCATCTTTGACGCTGTTGAAGTATCCCGCCGACCATTCCATGTAGGTTTTCAGTTCTTTTCCCGTCAGTTCATATACCGTGATCTCACCGCCAGCATACTGGTAGTTGTAGGCAATATCTTTAGCTTTGATTTGACCAACATCCAGCTCCGCGTTGTCGTTGTCGATTTGCAGTGCAATCACATTCGCGATGGGTGCGTAATGCATGCTGGCTTCCTGGAACAGGGCGCTGATCCCTGTGTCTTGAACGTGTACCTGCGGAATACCTTTGATTTCATTTTCAGGTACCAGATCGACGCCTTTTAGCTGTGCGACAATGCGATTGGCATTTTCACGCAGGCGTTTATGGTAAGGCGCATACAGCTCCTCCATTTTATCATCCGAGGCTATGCCCTGGATCTTGTAGGTGTAGCTGTCTTTGTTTACGAGAGTGAATTTGCCTGCTTTCTCTTCAAATTGCAGATCGATACGGGAAAGGGCACGGCCATATTTATCGGGTTCTGTAATGATCACCCCATTCACAACAGCCTTATCGATGCGGGTATGCATGTGGCCTGCGACAATGGCATCCAGCTCTGGGTTGGCTTCGGCAATGTCGCGAACGCCAGTCGCTTCAATGTTGTTTTCATTATCTAAGCCCATGTGTGCGACAAGCACGATGGCATCCACTTTGCTATCAATTTGCCTGATGACTTTCTTCACTTCCAGGGATGGATTGGTGAAAGTCATGCCTTCCAGGCGGTTTGTGCCTTCAGCAAAGACTTGGGTCATTGGGGTATCCATACCAATCACACCGATTTTCACGCCATTTCGTTCAATAATAGTGTAAGAAGGCAGAAATGGGTTGCCATCAGCGCGCGTGATATTTCCCGCGAGAGACTGGCCGTTAAACTGTGAGAGTGAACGGTTAAGTACTTTTAACCCAAAGTCGAATTCGTGGTTACCGAGCACCCAAACATCATAGGCCATTTCGTTAAAGCCCAGCATCATTGGATCAATCGGTTCATCTTTGAAGGTTTCAACAAAGTTACCCTGAATGGTGTCGCCGGCGTCTACCAGGATGACGTTAGATTGATCGGTACGGATATTTTTCACTTTAGTGGCAATCTGGCTCAGGCTGCCGCGCATATTGAGTTTGTCACTGGCGTAATCCCAAGGCATGAAGTGGCCGTGAATGTCAGAGGTTCCGAGAACAGTGACATCAACAATATCGCCATCCGCTGCTATTGTTGGGCCGGCCATAGCCAGAAATATAGCGGAAGCTAAAATTCGTTTTTTCATCGAAGACTCTCTTTTTTAATAGGTTATTTCTGCGGGCATATTAGGCTTTATTAACAGGCACATATCCAGCGCTGATCTCCTTTTTAATGTAATAAAGTTGGCCTATTTAAGAAATTGTGAGATGTCCCGCATGTCAATATAGCTCTGGTAAGGTTGATTGGCTGGACCCATTTGCCGTATCAATAGGTTGCTTGGGTGTAGAAGGTGACGTCATCTGGTCTGAAGGGAAAGATCACCGATTAATCTCATCGGCATTTTCCTTCTTTAATATTCCTATTTACTTTGTTTCCAGGTTAAAGAAATTGTTGCAATGCTAAATCGTGCTTGTTATTGGCCCGAGAGGCTTTACAATCAGCACATCAAAATTCCGGTTCAATTATGAACCTTTAGAATGTGACTGACAGAACACGATGAATAGAAAGAAAAAAGTAAACGAGATCCTTAAAAAGAGATTGAAAAAATCTAATGCGAAATTACAGACTAGTAATAAACCGCGTTACATTTCTAAAGCTGAACGTGCAAAAATGGAATTAGAAGCAGCGCAACAAGCAGCAGAACAAGGTGCTGCAGCGAAAGAAGAGCAAGCGACTGCGGATGTGGCTGCCGAAGAGTCTGACTCTAAAGAGTGATAATCATGTCCTCTGAATTAAGAGCGTATATTGATAGTAAACACCATGGAAAGGCGTTAGATAACGCCTTTTTTTATGGTTTTTCAGTAGCTTTAATAAGGGATGAAACTGAGTATTGATGGTACTTAGCAGCGATATCCTGTAGGCTACACGCCCTCCCGCCGTCGAGGTGGTCTAAACTGTGAAAAATAATGACAAGAGATGATCTTATGAGCTTTGCCTCCCTGGGCCTATCTGCCCCAATCCTTGAAGCTGTAGCTAAACAAGGCTACGACACACCTTCGCCGATCCAGGCTCAGGCGATTCCTGCTGTGATCGAAGGTAAGGATGTAATGGCAGCGGCCCAAACCGGCACTGGTAAGACAGCAGGTTTCACACTTCCTGTTTTAGAGCGTTTATCAAAAGGCCAACGTGTTAAACCTAATCAGGTGCGTGCGTTAATTCTTACTCCAACGCGTGAACTTGCAGCTCAGGTTGCTGAAAGTGTTGCTTTATACGGGAAGAACCTGCCTTTAAGCTCTGCAGTTGTATTTGGTGGCGTTAAAATTAACCCACAAATGATGAGATTGCGTAAAGGGGCTGATGTTCTGGTGGCGACACCAGGTCGCTTGCTTGATCTGTATAACCAGAATGTAGTGAAATTTAGCCAGTTAGAAGTACTGGTTCTGGATGAAGCAGACCGCATGTTAGATATGGGCTTTATCCGCGATATCCGTAAAATCTTAGCGGTATTGCCTAAGCAGCGTCAGAACCTACTTTTCTCTGCGACATTCTCTGATGAAATTCGTCAGCTGGCGAAAGGCCTGGTTAATAACCCGGTTGAAATTTCTGTTAGCCCGCGTAATGCAACGGCACCCACAGTAAAACAGTGGATTTGCCCGGTAGATAAGAACAAAAAACCAAACCTATTAACCAAGTTATTAAAAGAAAATAACTGGGGCCAGGTCCTGGTATTTACCAAAACCAAGCACGGTGCTAACCGTCTGGCCACTCATCTTGAAAGCCGCGGTATTAAATCTGCTGCAATCCATGGTAATAAGAGCCAGGGTGCACGTACTAAAGCACTGGCTAACTTCAAGAGTGGCGACATTCAGGTATTGGTTGCGACTGACATTGCGGCACGTGGTCTAGATATCGATCAATTACCACAAGTGGTTAACTTCGAATTGCCGCATGTAGCAGAAGATTATGTTCACCGTATTGGTCGTACAGGCCGTGCTGGTTGCGAAGGTCAGGCCGTTTCTCTTGTCTGTGCCGATGAGTTTAAAGATCTGGCTGCAATTGAACGTTTGATCAAGCAAGTATTGCCTCGTGAACTCGTTGATGGATTTCAACCAGTGAACAAGTTGCCTGAGTCACGTTTAGATACGCGTCCGATTAAGCCGAATAAACCGAAGAAGCCAAAAGTTGATCATCGCGATGGTCAGCGTTCTGGCGAAAACGCAAAAGGCCATAAGCCCCAGGGTAAAAATAGACGCCATACGGGCAGTCAGAATAAGCCTGCGGGTCAATCTGGCGATGGCGCGAAGCCTGCGCAGAGACGTTCTCGTCCCCAGACTAACGGGTAATAACCTGAATTATTTAAAAAAGCCGGCCTTGAGTCGGCTTTTTTGATCTGGTTTGGTAGTCGTTTAGCGGTTTTAAGCCCACCTTCATTTTCTTACTTTACTATCGAGTTCAGGCTGACTGTCGATATTGCAGGCCAATATCTGGGACAGAATAGCCCAAGCTTACATTCACCCAATGCCAAATATCTCCCGCAGCAGGTAGCCCGTAAGGAATGCAATGCCTGCTGCTGTTCCGCCTGTCAGTAGCGTACGTAATCCGGAAATAAGCACCGGCTTAGCAAAGACGAGGCTTTTCAGCATGCCGATAGAAAAAAACATGATGGCGGCAAAACAGGTGCTGAGCACAAATTGTTGTTGCATGTCTAATACCGGAATAAGGAATGGTATTAATGGCATCGCCCCGACGATAAGGAACGCAGCAAAGGTTGTGATGGCCGATTTCCATGGGTTTGGTGTGGTTTTCTGTATGCCATGTTCTTCTGTGAGCATGGTTTCTACCCACAGATGACGATCCTGGCTTATGGTCTCCACAATCTCTTCAAGGATTTTTCCGTTAAAGCCTTTTCTCTGAAATATTTGGCGTATTTCTTCTTTTTCTCCCTCGGGGATTTCATCGATATGGTTTTCTTCGGATCTTCTAATATCTTCGGTAAATTCCTGTTGTGCCTTGATAGATTCGTAATTGCTTATAGCCATGCTAAAGCCGTCTGCAAAGAGATTGGCAAACCCCAGCACTATAGCCACCGATGAAGAAAATCCCGCGCCAACGGCCCCAGATACAACGGCAAAGGTGGTGACACACCCGTCAATCCCCCCAAGCACCGCATCAGAGATATTCTGCGATTTGGGAGCCTGTTTCAGACGTTGTTCTATAGCTTCCGGGTGATGTTCTCGTACAAGATCTTCATTAGCGGTTTTCTTCATTTTGAAATTTCCAACAATGATTTATTTATAGCTTATACCAATCGGGGCAATAGTCTGGATATTCAGGTACATCTGTCACAGTTTCGAGTCTAATTCCGATTGGTGTTTATTCTTTTTCATGATGAATCGACGCTTTAGCTAGAATGAATAACACAGGTATCAGATGAGAAAATGCTGGATGATGATTCTGAATCGTACGAAAAATTATGGTGTGGGCCTGCCGGGCCCTGTTGTTTTTAGTTAAATGCCCAACGTTCTGATTTCTTATTAAGTATTGTCAGCTCACAGGAATGAAATTCAAGACTATGAATTTCGTCAGTCTTTTCTATAAATAACAAGAGTATTCCTTTTAGTATCAGTGATGGCCTCCTGGTTTAAGGTGAAGCGATGTTGAGGATGAGTTTACTGTTTATTGTTTTTACCTTATGTCCTCTGCACACCTTTGCCAGTGAGGCCATTAGCAAAGAGGCAATATCTACAAACATAACAGCGAAAGAGATCATTCGACAGGCGATGAACCACTGGCGGGGTGTTAGCTCGTACTCGCAAATGAGTATGACCATCCACCGGCCCGACTGGCAACGTATTATGACGATGCAGGCGTGGACTCAGGGCGATAAACACTCTCTGGTTCGGGTAATTGAACCTAAAAAAGATGCCGGCAATGCGACGTTGCTCAAAGACAATAACATGTGGACCTTCTCGCCCAAGATTAACCGGGTCATCAAAATCCCCTCATCAATGATGAACCAAAGCTGGATGGGCAGTGACTTCTCCAATAAGGACATCAGTAAATCGACCGAGATCCTTGAGCAATATGAGCACCAGTTAAAGCAAGTGTTTAAGCAGGATGGTCATACCGTCTACGTGATCATCGCCATTCCCAATGAAGATGCCGCCGTCGTCTGGGGCAAAGAGATCCTCTATGTGCGTGACGACTTTGTGTTGCTTGAGGAGCAGTTCTGGGATCAGGACGGAAAGCTGGTTAAGACCATGAAAGCGATGGAGGTGGCTGAACTCGGCGGCAGAATGCTGGCAACGCGATTACGGATGAATAATCATGAAAAACCTGATGAATGGACCGAAATGGCGACAAAAAATGCAGAGTTTGATGTCGCGTTAAATGCTCATGTCTTTACCCTCTCTAACCTGCGTAATCCAAGATGATGAGTATCGAACTACGCCTTGCCTGGCGGAATCTATGGCGGCACAAAAGACGGACCTGGATAACGGTTTCGGCGATGGTGTTTTCCAATATTCTGCTGGTGTTTATGCTGTCTCTGCAAGTCGGGACCTATCAGATGATGATAGATAACTCATTAAGTCTGTTCAGTGGCCATTTGCAGATCCAGCATCGCCAATATCTCGATACCCCAAAGTTGAGATACGATATTGAAAACCCGCAGCAATTAGCCAAAGAATTGCGAACTCAGTTAGGTACTGATGCCGTTGCCAGTCGAGCGGCTACTTTCTCTTTAGTTTCCAGTGACGAGCGTTCTTTCGGTGTTCAGGTGATCGGTGTCGAGCCTGAGTACGATACCCATACTTCCACCCTTTCGGGCTTGATCAAAAAGGGCCGTTACCTTTCCGGCAATGACAGCAAAGAGTTGATTTTAGGCAGTACGTTAGCACGTAACCTCAAAGTTGGCGTGGGGGATGAAATTACCATACTGGGTTCCGGGCGCGATGGATCATTTGCGGCAGGGATCGTAACCGTTGTCGGTATCTTCCATACCGCAATGGAGGAATTAGATCGCAGCGTGGTGCAAATGCCGCTGGGCTATTTTCAGTCGTTGTACAGCAGTGCGGATCGCGCTAACTATATTGTTATTAACACACCTGACGCGCTGGCACTTAGCCACTGGAAAGAGCAGATCCAAAACCGATTGGCTGACAAGACGCAATTGCGAGTGCGTGAATGGGATGAAATACAACCGGGGATCCGCCAGGCAATACTGGCCGATATTTCCGGAGCGGTCTTTATGTATGGTGTGTTAATTCTGCTGGTCGCTTTTTCAGTGATGAACACGCAGTTAATGTCGGTACTTGAGCGCACCAGGGAATTCGGTACGGTAATGGCGTTGGGGTTGCGCCCTGGCAAGTTGACTCGTCTTATTCTTATTGAAACATCCCTGATGGCGATGTTGGGACTGATCATTGGCATTGTCCTTGGCATGGTACTGACATTCTATTTTCAACATACGGGACTTTCCTATCCGGGCATGGAGGAGATGTCGGCAAAATTTAACTTGCCTGATCGCATGTATCCCAACTTAAGTTTCATTTCGGTCCTTGCCGGTCCGGCTCTGGTGATGGTGGGATCAATACTGGCTGCGATTTATCCGGCATTCAGGATCCGTCGCATGGATCCGATTGAGGCGATGAGATCGGTATGATGATGTTCTCTGCACACGTTGCGTTTACTCTGGCCTGGCGCAATCTCTGGCGTAACTACCGCCGAACCCTGATCATGTTGTTTGCCATCTGTTTGGGGGTGTGGGCCATGATTTTTATGACCGCACTGTCCCGGGGGATGGTTGATGGCATGGTTCAAGATGGTATCCGCAATCTGCCCGGACATGTGCAGGTTCACCACCCTGATTATCTGGATGATCCCAGTGTCGTTAATAGTTTTGCCGAGCCCGATGCCCGTTTTCTCGAGGCACTGCAAGCTCCCGAAGTGACTGGCTGGGCGATGCGGGTAAAGGTTCCTGCCGTCATTTCCAGCGAACGAGATACTCGTGGTATCACCTTGCTGGGCGTGGATGCTAAATCTGAATTGCAGATTAGCTTCGATCAGCAGGATATGGTCGCAGGTGAGTTTCTTCATGAAGGAAATAGTCGCGGTGTCGTTATCGGGGCCAAGCTGGTTGAAAAACTCGAAACCAGACTGGGCAAACGCATTGTTATCATGACTCAGGATCCGGATAACAACATTGTCGACAGAGGTTTTGTTATTTCAGGCGTATACCGATCCGACATTCCCGGTTATGAAGAGCTCTATGTTTATGCCGACAGACGGCTGGTACAGCTGATGTTGGCGATTGAACAGCAGATCTCTGAAATCGCCATCACAGGAACTGATTATCGGGATAATACCCGTCTTAAAGAGGCTATTAGTGCATCAGCAGCCGCGAATTTGCAAGTTCAGACATGGAAAGAGCGAGACAAGTACCTGGCGACCATGGTGGATGTGATGGATGGTTTCATTCTGGTGTGGATTATTGTTATTTTTCTGGCGCTTTCGTTTGGCCTAATCAACACCCTGATCATGGCGGTATTTGAACGCGTGCGGGAAATTGGACTGATGCGGGCCTTGGGTATGCGGGGTTCAAGTGTGTTGCTGATTATCTTACTGGAGTCCTTGCTATTGTTGTTGCTGGGCTTGGCGGTAGGAAATGCCATCGCGCTGGTAAGTATATTTTTGATTAAAGATGGCATTGATGTATCCGCGGTAGCGGAAGGGATGGCGATGTTTGGCGCTGGCACGGTACTGTATCCGGTGTTGAAGTTATCTGATTTGGTACTGGCAAATGTTGTGGTGATTATTCTGGGATTACTAACCTGCTTATATCCGGCCTGGCGGGCGTCTCGCTATGATCCTATTGTCGCTTTGAATAAGCATTAATCAGGAATAACGAATGAGTGAAATTACCTGTAGCAATGTCAGTAAAACCTTTATTCAGGGGAATGCGAAAATAAAAGGTCTGGATAACGTTAGCCTGACCATAGATAGAGGTGAGTTTGTCTGCCTCTCCGGCCCGTCCGGCTCTGGCAAAACAACGTTACTCAATACCTTAGGTGGCTTGCTGTCGCCCGATCAGGGGGAGATATCCATCGGTAATGAAAAACTGACTAGCTTGGATAAAGATGCCTTAGCGGATATGCGATTACAGCGGATTGGTTTTGTTTTTCAGTCTTACAATTTGATCCCGGTATTATCGGCACGGGAGAATGTTGAGTTTGTTATGCAAGTGCAGGGCATCGCGGCGAAAGAGCGACAACAAAAGGCCAACGCTATGCTCAAAGAAGTCGGGCTTGAAGGGATGGAGAATCGTCGCCCGGCGGAACTGTCTGGCGGACAGCAGCAGCGAGTGGCGGTCGCTCGTGCCATTGTTAGTAATCCGGCGCTAATTCTGGCCGATGAGCCGACGGCGAATCTGGATTCTCATACTGCAGAAAACTTGATGGGGTTGCTAGAAACACTGAACCGCAAACATCAGATCACCCTGGTGTTAGCCACGCATGATCCGCGCATTATGAACTATGCTCGCAGGCAGATAAAAATGGAAGACGGCAAGATCATCGCCGATTATCCGACCAGTATTGCTCCCGAGGGACCAATGGCCGCGCAATCATGAAACTGGGAACGTGGGGTTACGCTGTCATTTTGGCGGTACTGCCGTATTCAGTTGCTTCTGCTCAGGATCTGAATGTTGACTGGCGTGGACATATCAAAGGACAGCTGAATTATCAGACTTACCCTAGTGACAGTTTGATAAACCAATTGGGTTATAACGAGACACTGGATATAAATAATGATACTCGTCTTGGCTTAGATAGCAGGATGGGAGCCTGGAAACTGAATGTGGATTATCAGTTCATTACGCTGGCAGGTGATAGCTATGAGTTCGCCCAACGTTTACCCGCAAACCCGTTGTTACCTGCCAGAGAAATCAACGATGACTATCGTTTATTCGATCTCACCCATGTCATTACAACACACGATCGCCATGCTCTCGTTCAGCGACTAGACCGGCTTAGCCTGAGTGTCCATTTTGATAACCTGGTACTCAAAGCAGGCCGACAAGCCATCAGCTGGGGCAACGGACTTATCTATGCCCCGATGGATTTTTTCAATCCGTTTTCCCCCGCCTCGATAGATAAAGAATATAAATCAGGGGACGATCTCTTGTATGGCCAATACCTGACAGAGATTGGTGATGATGTGCAATTTGTCTGGGTTGGCAGAAGGGATGTGCAGGGCAATGTGTCATCGAATGTTGATTCTTTAGCTGTTAAATATCATAGCTTTGGTGATGAATCCGAATGGGATTTCCTGCTGGCTGAGCACTTTGAAGATGATGTGGCCGGGCTGGGCTTTGTTTCCAACATAGGTAGCGCTGTCTGGCGCAGCGATGCAACACTGACCCGAACGACAGATAAAAATATCTGGAGCTTTGTCAGCAACTGGTCTTATTCCTGGATGTGGGAAGATAAGAACATCAGCGCTATTGCGGAATATTACTATAACGGCTTTGGTCAGGCCGATGGCAATTACTCAACCGCCGCGCTAGCAAATAACCCTGCATTGTTAAACCGGATTGAACGCGGTGAGCTCTACACGTTAGGAAGGCATTACCTGGCCTCTTCGCTGACCATTGAGCTGTCACCGCTCTGGTTGCTGACCCCAAGTACCTTTATCAACCTCTCTGATACCTCCGCGCTATTTCAGGTTATCAGCCAACATGATATCGAACAGGATTTACAGTTGCTGGTTGCTGTTAATTTGCCCGTGGGGGCTAAAGGCACCGAGTTTGGCGGTGTTGAGGTCAGCTCCGGACTACCTGTTAACAACCAAACCAATTATCTTGCCACCGATCTTGGTTTACAAGCCCAGATTGCATGGTATTTTTAATGACTGAATACGATTGGTATATATGGAAATGCAGTGAAAACCGATTATCAGCTCAGACTTGTTCCCGTTATTCGTTATCTTGAAAAAAATTATAACCAGCCACTTAATTTGTTTGAAGTGGCTGAGCTTGCACATCTTTCTCCCTTTCATTTTCATCGAATTTTTAAAGCCGTAACGAATGAGACACTTGCTGATTTTATTCGTCGGCTAAAGTTGCAAAACGCCGCTCAAACACTATTCTACAAAAATCACAGTATCACCCGTGTGGCACTGGATTACGGTTTTTCCAGCTCACAAAGCTTGGCGAAAGCATTTCGTGGTTATTACGGTCTGGCACCGAGTGAGTTTAAAAATTGCCAAACCGTCAATGAGTTTTCATTGCTTTTGCAAAAGAGCAAGATTGGACACGTGTTAAGCAAACAAGGACACGAAGCAACAAGCTTTATTGGTTATAGTTTGCCTTGTCATCAACAATGGAGCGAGACGATGAAAACCGAAGTATTTAAGAAGCGATTATTAGCGTATACGCGTGTTACTGGCCCTTATGGGGAAAATTACGAGCCGGCGAGTGCCAAGCTGTATCAATGGGCGGGGGCAAAAGGACTCAGTGATGGCGAATGTCTTTTTATTTATCACGATAATCCAGACATTACCCCGGCAGAGAAGTGCAGAACAGATATTTGTATTACTGTTCCGGATGACACCGAAGTGAGTGGCGAGATTGAACTGCAGGAATTGCCCGAAGGTGGTTACGCATCGATCCGTGGTACTGTGACAGAAAAAAGTCAGTATGGTCAGTATTGGCAAGAGTTGCTGGGGCAAGTGGTTGAATCCGGTCTGGAATGTGATAAGCGGCCCTGCTTTGAGCTTTATCATAGCTATGATTGTGAAACAGGTGTGGCGGATGTTAGTTTTTACACCGCCATCAAGGCATAACGCACTATAAACCGATGCCAATATCGTTCATTGAATGATATAACGTTCGTGCCAGTCAGGTTTGTTGACTGGCTTTTTACATTCTATATCCGTAATAAAAAGTTAACCACGTAACGAAAGCTTAACCATCACGATGCCGTGATCAGTACTCTCGCTGTCTCGTTCATAAATGGGATTAATCAAGTGGCGATCATAGCAATGATAATCGCTGACTTCGAACAGGCTGGCATGGTGCTCTGCATCAAATTCACACGAGAGCAGGATGTAATCCAGCACTGAACCTTTAGCATAGTAATAGTGGGTTGCGGGACGGCAAAACTCTGTTTGGAAAGAATCGGTTGCTTGAAAATAGTCTGTTGCCCGGTAAAGATCCCATGCATCTGCCAGACGGTATTTGGCTAATAATAACTCGCTTTCGTCATCGGTGCGTTGCCGTAAAGAACGGGTTAATAAGTGGGATAATACACCGCTATCCAGACTGTCATTAAAGTCACCCATCAATAACATAGGGTATCCGGTACGCTCGCGGCGCTCGATCATATTGGTAAAAAGTAACGCGGCCTCGGTACCGCGCTGCATCGCGGATCCCAAGTTGCCGGATATTTCTGTTTTCAGTGCCTGAGCGATGAAAGTCGATTTAGGTGAGCTACCATCTGTAATGTCTTGCTCCAGCATCGGACGTTTTGATTTGAAGTGCACAACGTAGCAATCACATCGGCCAATATAAGGAAGCTGAATGGTTGCACGCAGCGGCTGGCGGCTGAACGAAAAACCTTCTTTCAGTCCCATAGCAACAGCAAGTCCGGTGTCGGGAGTAACGGCGGATAATTCAGAAATAGGGTAGCGGGAAGCGATTGCCACTACGGGGCTTTGATAAATATAATCGCTAATGACTTCTGCTTCGTCGATCACGGCAAAATGTTCATACCCCTGCTCATGAACTAACTGCTGCAGTGATTCGGGGCTGAATACTTCCTGAAAGCCAATCACATCGGGCTGATGCTCTGCCAGATAGCGACTGATCCAGCCCTGTTTCTTCTGCCATTGCTCCTGGCTGTAGATCTTGTCAAAGTCATAAAAAGCCGAAGGTGGCTCAAGATAATTAAATAAGTTAAAAGTTGCGACCTTAATGGTGCAGGCTGGATTTGAGCTGTGCGTAATATCTTGTGTCAAATCAGAAGTCTCGGTTGCAATATGAAACTAAGAGTTATTATTATAACTGAAATGGTCAAAATACGTCATCCCGGGCAGACTTGAGACTAACATCGCGAGGTAAAGTTAGCTTGAAATAATTAATCTATCGATTAGTAGTAGAATTTTCTTGGCATTTCAGGACCAATCATAAACGGATAGTACTATGGAAAGAGAGTTTATCGAGATTATCAAGATAGTGGGCTATGCCATAGAGGCATTCGGTGTTCTTGTCGTAATAATAGGATCTTTTTCAGCCACTGCGAATTTCCTGTTTACATATAGAAAGCTCTCGGAAGGAAAAGCTTATAAGAACTATCGGCGAAATCTTGCGCGTTCTATTATCCTTGGTCTGGAGTTCCTCATAGCCGGAGATATAATCCGAACTGTCGTGGTAGCCGAGTCTATAGAAAACGTTGGTATATTGGCTTTAATCGTAATGATTAGGTCGTTTTTAAGCGTCACTCTGCATCTAGAGGTAGAGGGTAGTTGGCCTTGGCAAAAAGAGAGCAGTAATGAGAAAACAGGTTAACTAAGTTAAAAAGTAAGCTGCCTAACACAGCCTGATGCGTTAGTAGTGATTGTCCTGAGCGGCTGAAAGGGGTTGTCGCCACAATCCCCTTTCAGTTGTCAATAGAGATAATGTTCATTTATTCTTCTTCAATTTCCACTTCTTCAATTACCACTTCATCTTCATCTTCATCTTCATCTTCATCTTCATCTATCACATCTTCAGCTTTTTCTATTGCTCCGCCTACCACTTGTTCTTCTTGGATTGAAAACTCAGACTCATTGTGATTTTGAGTTGATGACTCATCAGCTAAGAGATATGAGCTAAACAATGCGACAATAATACTGATAACAAGATTAATCTTCATAAACACTATCCCTGTAAGTGAAAATGTCATTTTAGTCCAATTATTTATTACAATATGTCTTTTTTTTGAGACTAATTAAGGTAAACACAAACATATTGATTAGACATGCACGGAAAGCGTCTATAATTCAGGTTGTTCAGAAGCTATATTGTATTGATAATAAAATGATTTAAGAAAGATATAAAAAATCACTGTGTGTTTTGTAAATGGTCTATATTTAGTTTGCCATGTTCTGAAATAAAGCATAAGGAATAATAAAGATGAATACAAAAGTAGTGGCATTAGCGTTAACATTGGCTACGTTTTCACCTCTTTCTTTTAGTGCTGTAGAGTTGAAGGAAGGAACGCAAGAGCTTGGTTTACAAGGTAGCCTTGATTTAGATTATGTTGATGAATATCTCTTTGTCTTTAATACATCATATGGCTATTTTATATATGATGATTGGGAATTAGGTGGCGTATTTGACGGCAGCTTGAGTGAACATAATAAAAGTATCAATATAGGTGCATTTACTGAGTATAACTTTACTAATACAACCAATTGGGTTCCTTACCTAGGTGCTGCTGCTCAGTTAGGAACGCTAAATTTTGACGGGGGTAATTTTTCTGGTATTGATCTTGACTCCGAAGACATCACAGCACTTAATATCAAGTTTGCTGGTGGCGTCAAATACTTTATAAATCAGTACATTGCAATCAGTGCTGAAGTGAATTACAACATCGCTACTGATGATATTAGTGTAACTAAAGATGGCTTGGAAGACAGTTTTACCCGATTCGTTTTTGGTACGCGATTCTATTACTAGTCAATATACTCGTAAATAGTGAAATGACCTCCGGCAAGGCCGGAGGTTAATTAGATGACACCCTCTACGTAATAAAAAAGCCCGCTATGGCGTGACAGAGTAGTTTAACTTTCAGTATCAACAGAAAGATCAGGTTCCAACTGTCCAATTTGATTGGCTTTTAAGCCAAACTTTAATCCCGCATTACTTTCTTTCTACCGCTCACCAGTATCATATTATGAATAAGTACTTTTAAAACCCCTAATAATAATACGCTGAATCATGAAGTTACGTATTTATGGAAAGCATTATCGTCCATACACACTTATTTACACATGAAATGAACATTTATAAATTAGTGTGAATAAGTGCCAGAAGAGTGCTTCTATTTCAGATTATTATTAACAATGTTTTATTTACAGCTTGCTATGTGTGTAGTGGTGTATATTGTGGTAAGGAATATACTTTCTGAATCCGCTATCGCGAAGATGGAGTTTGTATCAATGACCAAACCTGATCCCCAAAAGCCACTCAAACATCTGCGCGCTTCGGATATTAGAGGGATTGCTAAATTAGCCACGCAAGCGACGCTGGGCGTGACCCGTGTTGCAGAAGGCGTGCACCAGTCGGTATGGAGCACATTGGGCGTTCGCGGCGGTAAAGCGCCGGGACAAACCCGCGGTATTACTGGTTTGGTCTACAAAAGTATCATCAATATCACGCAGTTGCTGGGAAAGGGGAGCGATGCGGTATTGGCAAAGCTGCAACCCCAGTTTGAATCACTTGATAGTGGAAAACCCGGAACGCCCCAGCGCGAAGCGATACTTGCGGCACTGAATGGTGTAATCGGTGATCGGCTGGTCGCGAGTGACAATCCGCTCGCAACCCCAATGACCTTGCGCTTTCAGCGTAAAGCGTTGAACTGGCACTCGATGTTATTAAGATCAGAGAGTACGCCGTTAATGCCTGAAGCGACGGGCAAGATAGTGCTGATTATTCATGGTCTGTGTATGAATGATCTGCAGTGGTGCGTGCAGGATCAAGATCAGACTCTCGACCATGGTGAGGCCCTCGCTTCGGCTTTGGGCTATACCCCGGTTTACCTGCGTTACAATTCCGGCCTACATACATCGCAAAACGGGCGTGAACTTTCGGCTCAGCTGGAACAGCTGATCACCCACTGGCCCACACCGATTGAAGATCTGACTGTAGTGGCCCATAGCATGGGGGGCTTGTTGACCCGCAGTGCGGTTCACTATGCAAATCAAGCCTCATTAACCTGGCCTGGGTACCTGAAAAATATCGTTTTTCTTGGCACGCCGCATCATGGTGCCCCGTTGGAGCGGGCGGGAAACTGGGTGGACGTAATTTTGGGCAGTACGCCTTACACAGCGCCTTTTTCCGCGCTTAGCGGGCTGCGCAGTGCCGGCATAACCGACCTGAGGTATGGTCATGTCGTGGACGAAGACTGGGATGGTCACGACCGCTTTCACCGTAAACCGGATAACCGTCAGATTGTACCTTTGCCAGAGGGAGTGGCTTGCTATACCGTTGCCGCGACCACGGCAGCCAAACGCAGTACATTAGCGGATCGCCTGATTGGCGACGGCCTGGTGCCGTTACGCAGTGCTTTGGGCCAGCATAACGACACACAGCGAAATCTGGAATTTGAAGAAGCATCGCAGTGGATTTTCTACCGCATGAATCACATGGACTTATTGAGCAGCCCCGAGGTGACCCGTCAGCTGGTGCAGTGGCTGGCACCGAAAGAAGGCTAACTTAGGTATATGGTTTAGCACTTTGCTTGGCGTTGCAAAAAACCGGGCACGGCAGCTTTTGCCTTGCGCGAGACTTCTTGCATCAAAGAGAAGGAGGGGGAAGATAGTTGATACCGCTTGTCCATATCCTCTAACATCAGCAGCCACAGTTTTGCCGTAACTTCTGAATCGGCCAATGCGCGGTGAAAAACGCCATCATTATCGATGTTCTTGTACTCAACTAAGCTGCCAAGTTTATGATTAGGTGCGTGTGGGTAAAGGCGTCTGGCAATCAGCATCGAGCAAGCAAATTCACCCCCATAATTACGCTGAATGTTGTCCAGTTCGGCCTCAAGAAAGCGCTGGTCAAACGAAGCGTTATGAGCGACTAAATTGTGATCACCGATAAAATCAGCAAACTGATCCATGACTTCATCACAAGGCGGGGCCGTTCGTAGCATGTTATTGGTGATGCCGGTATAGCGCTCGATAAAACTGCTTACCCGAAAGCCTGGATTCATTAGCTGTTGAAAGCGATCAACCACTTCTCCCTGCTCTATCAACACCGCTCCAATCTCAATTGCGCGATCCCCCTGATTTGGCGATAAGCCAGTGGTTTCGAAATCGAGCACGATGACGGTGTTTGCAGTTTGGGATGTTGTCACGATAGAAGCCTGTTTGTCTGGTGTTCTTCAGAAGTACGCATTGTATAACGTCGAAATGCAGAGTTCACGTATCTTGAAGCTGTATGGAATTATTTTGGCATTTAGATAGTATTTCCTATTGTGATTGCTTACCTCTTTTATCTGCTGGTTTTGATTCATTGAGAAACTGTTTATGGGCTTTATTCATTGTCTTGATACGTGAGGCTATCGCTCCGTTTATACTGTTTAGCGGGTATCGCTGTTTTGAATCCGGCTCGCCTATTTCGAGTCCGGTAAGCAGTTTAATGACCTGTTCGATATGGTCGACGGCCCAAATATGAAAGCGGTCTTCAGCGACGGCCTGACGGATCTCTTCATCAACCATCAGGTGGACAAGATTGGTTTTGGGGATGATCACACCTTGGTCGCCCGTTAATCCGCTGGCATTGCAGATCTCGAAGAAGCCTTCGATTTTTTCATTGACCCCGCCGATGGCCTCAATATTGCCATGCTGGTCGATGGCGCCGGTTAGAGAAATATTTTGTTTCAGCGGGATCTGGGCGATTGCGGATAATAAGGCACAGAGCTCTGCAGCCGAAGCGCTGTCACCGTCAATCATGCCGTAGGACTGCTCAAAGGTCAGGGTGGCGGAAAAAGAGAGAGGCAGTATTTGCTCATACCGCTCGCGTAGAAAAGCCGTTAAGATCATCACCCCTTTGGAGTGGCTTGGACCGCTTAAATCTACTTCGCGCTCAATGTTTATCACTTTGCCTTGCCCCAGGTGGACCGTGGCGGTGATCCGGCACGGTCGGCCGAACATGGTTTCATCCACGCTGACCACCGAGAGCCCGTTAACCTGGCCCACTTTCTTGCCGCTGGTTTCTATTACGCTGATCCCGCGATGAATATTCTCCGTGATAAGCTCTTTTAGATAACCAGTTCGGTATTGTCTTGCCTTGATGGCCTGCTGTACTGCCTGAGCGTCGATCTGGTTGTGGTTTTGCTGTTCAGCCCAGTAGTTAGCTTCCAGTAATAAACTGCGCAGATTGCCTCGGTGCAGGGACAGCTTTTCGCCATCTTCCATTTGCCGAGCGGAATATTCGATCACTTTTGCAAC
Source organism: Photobacterium lipolyticum (assembly GCF_003026475.1). Lineage (GTDB taxonomy): Bacteria > Pseudomonadota > Gammaproteobacteria > Enterobacterales > Vibrionaceae > Photobacterium > Photobacterium lipolyticum. The sequence goes on along the minus strand of NZ_PYMC01000002.1, from coordinate 151,609 downwards.
AGCGGTGCGATCCAGCGGTCGGGTGTTTTCTTCGGTTTGCAGTGACTTGATAAACTGACTGAAGAGTTGGCATGACTGGGGATCTCGGTTGATCTCTTCCGAGCAGTCGGCCTGTACTTTAAACAGCTGAGCAAAGTCCGGATCATAGTGTTTGAGCAGGTAATACATCATCCGATCCCCCATCAGGATTACTTTCACATCGAGCGGGATGATCTCTGGCTCCAGCGAGGCGATGGTGTTGATACTGAGGAACTGTTCGAGAGGTTGGATCCGGAGTTCTTTAGAAAGTAAGGTGCGTTTAAATACATCCCAGACAAAAGGCTTGTTTAAGAGCTGAATAATATCGATAAGCAGGTAGCCACCGTTGGCTCGGTGAAATGCGCCGGGCTTAATCAATGTGAAGTTAGTGACAAAGGTGCCAAACTCCCCCCGGTGTTCAATGCTTCCTACTAAATTCAAATAGCTGGGGTTGTCTTCATAAATAACGGGTGTCCGCTCAGCCTTGCTGTTATCGACAATAATGTTGATTTCATAGGCGGTGAAGGGATCAAAGGTGAGCTTATGCCCGCTATACACTTCGACTTCTGTTTCAAGGGTGCCGCTAAAGAGTTTAATGTTATCGAGGACATGTTCCTTAAGGCTGGAGATATAGTCGTTAATGGCTTTAACTGCCAGCATGTCCTCCGGTAAATGTCCGGTAAGGTAGTCGAGCGTTATGCCGACAAATTCTCGTTCTAGCTGCTCTTTCTTGCCCCTCATTTCCTGATCCCATAATGGAACCTGGTTGAGCAGGTTGACCAGAAGCCGTCGCAGCTCTTCGATCGATTTATCAATCGCTTTCTGCTCTTTGACGGGGAGTACGGTAAATTCACTTTTAGTGATGATTTTACCGTCTTTTTCCGGTTGGATAAGGTAGCCAGTCTTAGATTTTTTTAACACGCAGCCCTGTTTATTTGCTTTCTTTTCGATGGATTGGAATGCTGCAATCTCCTTTGCATTCAATTCATTCTGCAGCTGATCGGTACGACGGGTAAAATCTTCGCTTTGTAACTGAGAAGGAATCGTATTTCTCAGCTCCTCAATCAGTTGTTTTATTTTATGCCGCAGTCGTTTTCCCATTCCTGCGGGTAATTGCAGAGCCACAGGCTTACTGGGTTCGCGGAAGTTATTGACATAACACCAGTCAAAAATCGCCTTACCCTTATCGTCATGCTCGGCAAGGAGCTGTTGTGTCATGGCATGTTTACCTAATCCCGTTGAACCCATGACATAGATATTGAATCCGCTTGAGGGGATACCAATACCCAATTTTATGGCTTCAATCGCACGGTCGAGCCCGAGGGGACTGGCAATCGGTTTGATTTCATCCGTGGTTTCAAAATCAAATAGCTCGGGATCGCAGGCATGAAAAAGCTCCGAGGCAATCAGCTTTTTTGCTTCCGTCAGGGGAGGCGGGTTGCCGTTATGGCTGTTGTCCTCTTCCTTATTCGGTTGATTGACTGTTGGTGGAATTTCTTTCATTGGTGTACACCATCGGTTAGTAGGGTTACGGTGTATATCGCTAAGTATACTAACCGATAGCATTTTTTTCCGAATTTAATTAAGGGTTTAAAATTTGTCTATTTCTCCTATCCTTTATATAGCCGAGTAACCTCAAGATGCAGGTTTCAGAGTGATGCCAGCCAGCTCTCGCTGAAACGAGCATCTTGAGGTTACTGGGGAATAAGGAGGGCAATATGATTGAATTTGACAAGCTATCCGATTTTTTTTCTGCCTTTTATGACTTTAAGCCCAGTGATGAATTTATCTACTTGGATTTTCACCTTCATACCACGGCATCGGACGGTTATAATACCACGCCATTTTTTCTTGAATTCTTGAAGGATAAGAAACACCTCATTTCAATCACCGATCATAATGAGATCAGGGGAGCTGTGGCAGTTTCTGACGCCGGAATCAACAATGTGCCTGGTATCGAATTGGGCTGTGAGGATGGTTTTGAAATTCTGGTTTACTTCCGTCAGATTCAGGAGCTTGAAGAATTCTATATTGGGGAGGTGGAAGGCAACAGGCATCCTTACAGAATGGCCAGAACCAATAAAGATATCCACTATTTTCTTGATTTGCTGGAAGAAAGGGCGTGCCATATTTCTATTCCCCACATCAACGGTCTTGCGCAGAAGAATTACCTCAAGAACAAGACGTACATTAAAAGTGTTCTCAAAAGGGTTGATGCAGTGGAGACTTATAATCATGCACTGCCCAAGAGAAGGAACATTAATGCCCAGATCATAAGGAACCGGTACGAGCTTGAGGCAACCTTTGGTAGTGATGCCCATATTAACCGCGAGCTGCTCTCTTTCTATCGTTTGCTCAACCAAGAGGAAAAACTCCATCAGCGATTGATGGATAACCTTTACAAGTTGCCGATGATTTCAGGGCTTGCGCATAAGCACTTGATTCACATGATTAAAAAGAGGACTTGAGGTGATTTGGGTATATCTGCACGTCGAGCGGAAGGCGAACTAGTGGTTCGCCTTTAGTTTTTACTTTACAATTTATCGCTTTTTGGCTGAATAGGCCGGGCTGGGTTTCCGGCCACGCAGGTGCCTGGAGCCACATCACGCGTTACTACAGATCCCGCACCGATCACCGCTTCGGCTCCAACCCTGACCCCTGGCATCAGAATTGCCCCACCACCAATCCAGACTTTGTCTTCGATCACCACTGGGCGAGCGGTTTCATCACCAGCCAGGCGTCGTTCAGCGTCAAGGGCGTGTGCTGCAGTATAAATCTGAACTCTCGGGCCGATCATTACACCTGAGCCGATATCCACGCGACCATTGTCCAGAATGACGGCATCCCAGTTGATATAACTACCGTCACCGACAGAGAAGTGGCAGCCATAAGTGAGGCGTAAAGGCGGTTCGATGCAGGAACCTTGCCCCAAAGAAACGCCCAGCTCAATCAGTAGTTGTTTTCGTGTAGCAGCATCAGGTTCATGATTGAAGCGAAACAATATTGAGGAAGCGCGATCCCGCATTACCTGCAATTCATCATCCAGACAATTATAGATTTCTCCGGCCTGCATTCGAATCAGTTCTGACATATCATTCTCTTACAAATTGTGGGCAACAAGGTAAGCGGAGTGAAAGCAATAATACCAACCTGCTTTCACCCATTGCTTACCATTTTACACATATGATATCGCAAACTCTTTATCTGTACTGGCGTTGTTGACGAGAACATGGACAAAATGTTGGAGTTGTGAGGTTGAGGTGTAGCGGTAGGTTTTGTTAGCGCAAGGAACAGGGCTTCCTGCCCCACAGGGCGTTTTCTCGACAGCGGGATAGGTTTGCTCTCTCGCAATTTCCCACGACGATTTTATCCAAGGCAAATCTGAAAAAATTGGGATATATTTCCGGCTCTTTTCTAAAGGTTTTATGGCTAACCTTTCTGTGTTTACTTACTTGGCCAAGCAAAGGTGTAATTCCTTTTTTATTGTTCGTATTTTGGCTTCATTACATTAGAACCGATAAACCCAGGTACTTAGAATATTGTGCGGAGTCTACTGTAATAATTGCATATAATCGTCAGCCATTGACTTCACTTCAAGATAAGATTGATACGTGAAGTAAGTCAGGACCGTGAGTGCTATTGTTACGGCAATTTTCCATTTCAACGTTATGTTAGGAGACATCCAAACCAAAGGCAGCGCTAAAGGCCCGAAAATAAAGATGATTAATATGACAAACGACTTTTTGTGATACCACTTATCAGTATTCATTTCTTTCCAAATACTCCCTAATTAATCAAAAAGAACTTTTTATGTGATCCAGTAGCGTACATCTTGCATCTCAAGAAAGGCTTTAGCATTGTTACCGTGCAACATCGCAATCGTGCTTAAAATCCCCGCCTGCAGGCAATTACTGCCTGCTACTGTAACCTGAGCCGGACTACCGGAGACTGGCCAGCCAGTGTGCGGATTCAAAATATGGCTATAGCGAATATTATCTTTCAATAAATAACGGTGAGCATCACCGCTGGTGGCAAGGCCGCCCTGACGCAACATTAGAAAGCCACGTTTAGCTGAGCCTTTTGTTGCCTCAAATCCAACTGACCAGCTTTCGCCCGACAGTTTAGGTTTACTCACTGCAAGATCACCACCAAAATTTACCAGCACTGAAAGGGCAGGGGCTAACCTGGCAAGTTCACAGGCAACGCGATCGACGGCGTACTCTTTGCCAATACCGCCAAAGTCGATCTCCATTCCACCCGGTACGATAATCGTATTGGCATCAAAAGATATTTTCTTCCACCCGATATTGGGAAGAAGCCGATCAATTTGCTGTTGTGATGGCACATTGTCACTACCATCAAACTTCCAGGCGTTTCTAAGCACACCTGAAGTAAGATCAAACAATCCACCGCTGATCTCAAAACAGGTATCGGCAAAACGCAGTAAACTGAATGTTTCGGGATCTATCGACACCGGTTTTCCGTTACTGCGGTTGATCTGATAGCACAAATTATCCGACCGGTACCGGCTGAACTTGGCTTCAATATCTGTTGCTATTCGCTGGGCACAATCAAGCAGCTCTTTGGCAAAGGAGTATTCACAAGGCTCAATCAGAACTTCACACAAACTGGCCATAGCGGTGAACGTTCCGTGCCAATGGCCATTTTCCCGTTCCAGTCGGTTTATGAGAGTATCCATGCTATTCGCTTAAAAGTGATAATTTAGCTGAAGAATAACAGCTTGCACATCCGGATACAGGTCAAGTCCTGAAAGTTGCCCCGGCGCACTAAAGCCGGCATCTTCAGGCTGCTGCATGTAGTACTCAAGCCGCACCGATACTTCCTGGCTATTATTAAGCAACATGCCGTATTTTAGTCCTACGGTATAGGTGTTCATTTTACCTAAGCGATAATCGGCACTTGCGTAAGTGGGTACTGATTGACCTTCCATCAGGAACGGCGCATAAAAATCCGCCTCTGATTGGCGATAGAAACGCAGATGCGGTTCCAGATAATGCCCCGATCCAAACTGATAGTTATAGCGGAAATCGATGGTATGAGATTGTATCTCCCAATCATCAAACATATAGCGATAACCAATATCTAATACCTGTCCATTCAAATACGCTTTGGTCTGCCAAAACAGAGCGTGTTTGGTTCGTGAGTCGGGGCGATTCTCATAAAGGTTCTGTTGTGCTACGCCGTCATCATCAACCACACTAATCAGTTTGAATGGATCGGTCAGATAACCATCGACCTGAGCAAAGCTATAGTTCAATGAAGTAATCAACCAGCGATTTATGACCTGACTGATACCAACGTTGAGCTCTGTGGTGGTTTTGGTATCGCTAGATTCGCCTCGCGTGGCATTAAAAGCTTCTCGATAAGCCGCTTCAGACGTAAAGTTATCTCGTAACACCATTGCAGTCAGTGGTTCAGGGATCCCCCCCTCCGGCTCAATGGTATCGAAGTATCCACCAAGCCCCATAGTGAGTACGGTGTTATTTTGATTTAATGAGCGACTAAATCCAATATTGGCTCCCAGTGATAAGTAGTCATATTCTTTACTGATATGAACCCCGGTAGACCAATCCCAATCTCTGTTGATTGGTGACGCCCAGCTTGCATTTAACTGTACCCGAGTATCCTTGAAAGTATCATCTAGCGGCGTATCACCGGGGGCGACCGTATAGCTGCCATTGCCTGAAGGACGGGTAAAAGTTTGTGCTTCATTCTGCGGTACAGCGCCGGTTGGCGATGCCCCAGTGAGTGAATCGACTGTCAGTTTCAGACTCAATGTCTGATCATCGCCATTGGTTCGGGTTGCGCCAACCATTCCTTCAAGAGCACTAACACGGCTGTCGTCCTCACCGTAATACATAATTGCGGTATCATAATCCCACTCAGCTGCAGTGATCTCTTCTTTTGCCTGCACGGTGGGATTGAGTAAAACTTGGCTGGCAACCGCTAAGGCTCCGCTGATCTTTCCCCGTTTGTTTAATTGCATCCGCAACCTCCTCCAGCACTTCCCCGTCCGCCACTGCTGGCTTCTTTACTGAAATAAATATGATCATCAAAGCTTTTATCTATCTCATTGGCTTGCAGCTCCATTCGGGGATCGGCCAACTGATCTCGCTCCCAAGGTTTTACGCCCAAGTTACTACACGAACAAAGAAACCCTACGCTTACGATCAGAAGTAGCTTCTTAATAACAAGCATGAACACTCCTTGTGCCACCATTGCTGGTAATGTTACTTATTGAAAAGTTGTGAAATCTGTTGTTTTAGCTCTGCGCTCTGGCTGGTTTTAAAGCCAAGATGTTGACCAACAATTTCACCATCTTTAATGAGATAACTGGTCGGCATTCCCGGTACCTGATAGGCGCTAGCAATATTGCCATCGGCATCATACACAACGGTAAATTCTGCAGGGTTATCCGCTAAAAATTGTTTGGCTTTACTGCGGTCTGCATCAACATTGACTGCGACAACGGTCAGTCCCTTGCTGCCAAATTCAGCCTGCAGCTGGTTCATAAACGGAAAAGAGTAGCGGCAAGGGGTACACCAACTTGCCCAAAAATCGAGATAAACCCAGCCTTGCTTAGATAATTCGACCAATGAGGTTGCAGGTTGATTCAATGATGCCGGGATATCAAAATCAGGCGCTGATTTCGGTGACGCAGAGGAAAAAAAACTGGATAAGACAAGGGTTAATGCAACCAACCCAAGCGGTAGTTTGTTCATAAGGCAATCCCTGCTGTTAACTTGTAATAAAGCGTAATAACAGTTTGTTACAAAAAGCTAGATAACACAACAAATTAACAACACTTTGATTGGATCCATCTTGTTGGTTATTTCAACAATAAGTCACTCCTAGCTAGTTGAATACTGAAGATAGCTGATGAGTTGGGCTTGAACAGGGGCAAAGGATCTGATTGGGGTTAGAATTGCGATGCATTGAAATTAACAGAATTGATGGCTTCTTAAGTATGCCTGTCCTATAAGTTAAAACGTTAATTGGCATTAATAATGCCAAGGATATAGGCTTCTCTCTAATAAGATATCTCAAGACTTGGATGGTTACGATTCTGTTCAGGCATTAAAATTCTGTTAGTAATAGATGAGAACCTGTCTATGAATATTGAATATTTGACTGATATTATCATTCTGTTATCCGCGGCAGTCATTGCTGTACCTCTGTTTCAAGCTTTAGGTTTTGGCGCAATATCAGGTTTTTTGGTTGCGGGGATAGTATTAGGGCCATCAGGGCTGGGATATATTCAGGATTACGCTGAGATTGCGCATTTTGCTGAGTTGGGGGTGATTTTCCTGTTGTTTGTCATCGGGATAGAAATTAACCCATCCCGTCTATGGAAGATGAAGGGATTGGTGTTAGGACTTGGAACACTTCAGGTTGTAATAACGGGGGGATTGATAACTGTAATAGCCCATGAACTCCTTAATTCTTCTTGGAGAATTTCGCTATTAATAGGATCGGCGTTAGCCCTTTCCTCAACGGCCTTTGTACTTCAACTGTTAACGGAAAGAAAGGCGCTATCATCAGAATACGGAAGACCTTCTGTTGCAGTGTTACTGTTACAAGACCTGGCGGTGGTTCCACTTTTGGCTTTTGTTTCATTTATGGCCGCACCGGAATTAACAATAGCAGAAGATGTTTTTCTAGCCTTGGCTGAGGCGATTATCATTCTTTTACTTGTCATTGTTGTAGCCCGATATATTTTGAGCCCTTTGCTTAACATACTTGTCCGGTTTAGCTCCCCCGAAATATTTACCGCTTCGGCGTTACTGCTGGTATTGGGCTCAGCACAGGCAATGGAGAGTATAGGGTTATCTATGGCCATGGGGGCATTTATCGCTGGCCTCTTGATTGCCGATTCATCTTATCGCCACCAGATCACCGCCGAGATCCAGCCATTTCGAGGTTTATTGCTTGGACTGTTTTTTATGTCAATGGGGATGTCCCTAAATTTCGACCGCTTTTTAGAACAACCCATTGTGCTATTAGGTGTTGTAATTGCGTTAATGGTTGTCAAATTCTTGATTCTCTGGCTTTTATCACGATTATTTGGAATAAAGGCAAAGGCTTCTATTTCGGTAGCCTTACTCTTGGCCCAAAGTGGTGAATTTGCATTGGTGTTATTTTCATTAGCTAAAGGTATGGGGCTTTTGGATGATATTTTATTCCAACACCTTTTAATTGTTGTCCTGCTGAGTATGCTCGCAACACCTGCGTTAGATAAATTCGCTAACCGGATTTATTTAGCTTCGCGTAGAAATATCACAATTATGTCCGATGCTGATACTGGTAAGGTAAAGTTAGATATTGCTGAACAATATACCAAGCCTGTCATTCTTGCTGGTTTTGGACGCATGGGCCATAGGATCGGTTATATATTGGATTTAATGAAGGTGCCTTATGTGGCAATCGACAGAGATGCATCACTTGTGGATCGCGAACGTTCAGAAGGTAAGTCTGTATATTTCGGAGATGTCCAGCGGCCCGAGGTATTAAGAGCGGCTGGTGCTGCTGAGGCACCTTTTGTGATTGTTTCAATTGATGATGTGGATGTGGCAGAGCACGTTGTATCCTCTCTTCATCATTATTTTCCAGATATTCCTGTTTTTGCACGGGGTCATGATCTTATCAAGTGTCGTGATCTTAAGACGCTTGGTGCGCACTATACAGTTTCAGAGACCCTTGAGGCCAGCGCAGAACTTGCCCATGTTGCATTACTTCATATAGGCGCTGAAGACTCGGAAGTAGCCGTTGCGCTGGAACAGTTCAGGAAAGACTATTATGGACGAATTAATGAGGGGATGCGTGAAAAGTAAACGGTGACGGTTAATGAATGACAGCAATAGTTTCTCGCTGAACAAACATAATGAGGTCACTTGGATATACTAACTCAAGAAGAAGTCAAAAGGTGCGCAAGCCGCGATAATCAACGTCATCAATACACGCTTCTATTCCGGATTAAAGAAAGGCCACTGATGTGGCCTTCTTTGGCAGCTTATTTACCCGCAATTTTTGCTGCAAGTAAACCTTGCATGGTGTAGATGTTTGTTTTGCCGTTAAACTCAAGTGCGATTGGCTCAGATTGACCTGATACCCAGACTTTGAGTTCAGCATCGAGGTCAAAATGCCCAGCAGATTCAACGGTATACATAGTGATGGCTTTGTATGGAACAGAGCGGTACTCGACTTTCTTACCTGTTAGCCCTTGCTTATCAATGAGGATTAAACGCTGATCTGTCAGAACAATCATGTCACGGATCAGTTTGTAAGCTAATTCAATTTGTTCCGATTGCCCCAGAATTGTTGACAGCTCTTCTGTCGCATCAGCAATACTCATCTCACCAGCATTGCCTAATAGTGCATCAAATAGTCCCATTCATAGATCCTTCTTAATTAAGTTCATCAAGACTATCAGATAAAGCAGCATGAAATACAACGACCCGTAAGCACGGGCCGTTATTAACCAGACAATTTCGATGATTTTAAAAGGTTATGGATTCATCTCGTATTGATCTTTGGTGACATAAACATAATTATCCAGCACGCGCTGATAGCGTTCATTGTCCACCGTCGGGCGTTTGATCATTCGGTCACAAATCTTCTGCTGTATCAGTGTTGCGCTCGATTTAGCACCGAGCTGCAGGGCAAATTTAGAGAAATCGCGAATAATAAAGTCAAAGATTTGCTCGACCATATCATCATCGAGATCCATCAGTTTGGCTTTTTCCAAAATCAACTGCCCGTAGACCACTAATGTAAACAGCTCGCCCAGATTCAACAGAAAATCGAAGTCTTTTGTCTGCTCTGCGGAGGGTTTGCCCACAAGCAACAGGATCTTCAGCAGGCGGATCTGTTTTTTAAACAGGTTAACGTTGGGTAAATCCACTTTAGCGTAAACCTTACGATAGTCATGGAAGCGAGTTTTACCTAACCCTTTGGTTGCGCCCTGATTAAACAAAAAGTCATCATTAGTCGCTTGATCCATTTGCGGGATATCCGCAAACTTACCCGGTTTAAAGAAGTAGTTACCCATAAACTTCAGTATTAATGCCATATTGACGTGAACCGTACCTTCCAGTTTTGGTAAGGCGCGAATATCCCTGACTGCCATCTCGAAGTACATATTTTTCTCAAACCCTTTGGCGGCCATTACATCCCATAACAGGTTCATTACCTCTTCGCCCTGGGTCGTCACTTTCATTTTAACCGTAGGGGTAAATAACAGATAACGCCGATCGTCCGGTCCCGCAGCGCGCATATAATCGATTGCTCGCTGGGCAAATAGCTTCATTGCGGCTAGGCGGGCATAGGCCTCGGTAAATAATAGTTTGATGTGGACAAAATCGGTCACATAGTGATCAAATAACCGGCGGTGAGAAGCGTGGTTAATTGCTTCGTAGAAGGCGTGGGTACAGATACCGATAGATGCCCAGCCAAGGTTGAATTTGCCGACATTAACGGTATTGAGTGCCATATCCCAGGCATCTCGCCCTTTTGCCAGAATATCTTCTTCGCGGATAGGGTAGTCATTGAGGCGGTATTCGGCCACATAGTTTTGAGAGTTAACAACATTCTGAACTAATTCATAGTTGTCGTGTTGGGAGTCCACCACAAAGAAGACGTATTCGTCTGAATCAGATAACTTACCAAAGGTGGAAACCAGTGCGGCCTTATTCCCATTGCCTATATAGTACTTGCCGCCGTTAGCCCGATACGTGCCATCTTCCTGTGGTGTCAGGTACATATCACTGGCGTAGATATCGGCACCATGTTCTTTCTCTGAGAGGCCAAAAGCGAATATGCCGCCTTCTTTGAGCAACTTGACGGCCCTTTGTTTGACCTCCTCATTGTTGCTGATCCAGATCGGCCCCAGTCCTAAAATGCTAACCTGCCAGGTATACCAGTGCGCCAGCCCATAAAAGCCGAGTACCTCGTTCAATGCGCAGTTGCGGAATGTATCCCATCTGGCATTGTTATTGCTGTAAGTGTCGGGAGTCAGAAAAGTGGCAAACAGACCTTCTTTTTTCACAAACTCTAAAAAATCCGCATACCAACGGCGTTCATGATCATCCTCTTTAAGCTTGGCTTTGCCCCGTTGTTCAAAGAAGGCAATGGTGCTTTTAATTAATTTTTGTGAAGCATCATCCAGCTGGTCATAATTTTCGGTTTTTGGGTTAAGTAAAACCCCTTTTGTCATTGCAGTTGAATGATGCCGGGCAGGTTGTTTTTTTAAAAAGAAATTTTTTGGCAGGTTTAACATTTTCATTGGAACGCTCCCAATCACCGTTAAGATATTGCATCCTAAAATAAAGCCAACGTTACATTGCGTTAACTTCATTAACATTAAACCAAGAGGAGATCTGGTACGGGAGTATTTACTCTAATACGGGGCGGCGGTCACATTATAATCAAAATAAATTGCTGTTCAGTGATCGCGATTCGCACTGGCAGTCTGGTAGCAAGTTTTATCTATCGCACTAAGTATAAAACTCGATGCATTACTATTAGCTGATGCTAATCTGGTTTCTTTGATTGCTAAATCGTCAATATCTGTTGTTTTATATTCACTTATGTTCATTATGTCCATATGATAAGAGGGATTTAATACATAGAGGATAGGGAGTCCCATGGAAAACACTTTTGAACACGATCTACCTGATGATAAAGGTTATTTCGGTGAGTATGGTGGTAGCTATATTCCGGAAGAGTTGCAGCTTGTAATGGATCAAATTACTGCTTCTTATTCTGAATGCCGTAAAGATCCGGAATTCCGCGCTGAATTGGCTCGTTTGTATAAACACTTTGTCGGGCGTCCCAGCCCTATTTTCCACGCACAGAATCTTTCTGAGAAGTATGGTGCTGATATTTACCTCAAACGTGAAGATCTCAACCATACTGGTGCCCATAAAATTAATCATTGTCTCGGTGAAGCACTGCTGGCGAAGAGAATGGGCAAGAAAAAGCTGATTGCAGAAACGGGTGCCGGACAGCATGGCGTGGCGCTAGCAACGGCAGCGGCATTGGTTGGGCTGAAATGTGATATCTACATGGGAGAAGTTGATATTGCTAAAGAGCATCCGAATGTCGTCAAAATGCGTATATTAGGTGCGAATGTGATCCCGGTTACTCATGGTCGTAAGACCCTGAAAGAAGCCGTAGATGCGGCGTTTGCTGCTTATCTTAGTGATCCGGTCAATCAGTTATATGCCATTGGTTCGGTGGTAGGACCACATCCTTTCCCGATGATGGTGCGCGATTTTCAGTCGATCATTGGTAATGAAGCCCGAGAACAGTTCCAGGAAATGACCGGGCAGTTGCCAGATAATTTGGTTGCCTGTGTTGGTGGTGGCTCGAATGCGATGGGGCTGTTCAGCGCCTTTTTGCAAGACGAGCAGGTTGCGCTCCACGGCGTTGAGCCAGCAGGGCACACATTACAAACGCCGGGTGAGCACGCGGCAACCCTAACTTTAGGTGAACCCGGTGTTATGCACGGTTTTAAGTCTTACATGCTTAAAGATGATCAAGGTGAGCCTCAGGAAGTCTATTCAGTTGCCAGTGGGTTGGATTATCCGGCCGTTGGACCCCAACATAGTTACCTGAAAGATCTTGGCCGTGCTGAATATGGCACCGTTGACGATGATGAAGCGATTGCTGCATTTTTTGAGCTGTCGCGTTCAGAGGGCATTATTCCCGCCATCGAATCTTCCCACGCGATCGCTTATGCAATAAAACTGGCTCAGAAAGGTGTGAAAGGCAGCATTCTGGTGAACTTATCCGGACGGGGCGACAAAGATATCGATTTTGTTGTTGAACATTACGGTAAAGATTACGACATTGAGTCTCTGTTATAGCCAATAACATGCCATAAGTTTATATCCAGACCTTCAAAAACCGCCTTTTATAGAGGCGGTTTTTTATTCGTTTCGCTTCTTTAGTTCATAGCCATGCTGGGTTAAGCAGTCCAATCATAGCGTCGGAACTTTTTTGAAAATCCGCAACTTTCATCATGTATCATCAGATGCAAATGAGTAAAGTGTTGTAACAGAGACGATATTGTCTAAAGGCGATTACAAAGAATGAATTATCAAGAACGTTTTCATCAATTACTAAACTACATAGATTCTCACTTAGATGAGGAACTAACCGTTGATAAGTTAAGTAATATCGCCTGTTTATCCAAATATCACTTCCACAGGCAGTTTTCTTCGCTCGTTGGCATCACGGCCTTTGCTTATATCAAACAGGCAAGGATGAAACGAGCCTCATATCAATTGGTTTTTAAGAAGAACATGAGGATTGTTGATATCGCTGTTGCCAATGGCTATGAAAGCTCAGAAGCCTTTTCACGTGCTTTCAGTCAGTCGATTGGCCAGAATCCTTCTCAATTTAGAGAGCAGCCGCAATGGGTTTCTTGGCACGAAAAATATCAATTATTCAAAAAATTGAGGGTTCAGCGTATGAAATCAGAAAAATGTTCATATCTCGTTGAAATTGTGGATTTTAGCGAAGTGAAAGTTGCGACATTAGAGCATCTTGGCCCCCTCGAATTAGTGGGTAATACGATTAACCAGTTTATTAACTGGCGTAAGGAAAACAACTTATCACCTAAGGTAAGCAGAACGTTTAATATTGCTTATGATGATCCGGCGGTGACAGAACCGGAGAAATATCGCTGTGATATCTGTGCTTCGGTTAAATCTGATGTGAAAGAAAACGGGTATGGCGTTACTACAAAGATCATACCAGCGGGACGTTGTGCGGTTATCCGACATGTTGGTTCAGACGATACCATCAGTGAGTCAATCACTTACTTATATTCAGAGTGGCTTGCGCAAAGTGAAGAAGAGTTACGTGATTACCCGCTATTTTTTGAAAGGGTCAGTTTTTATCCAGACGTGCCTGAAATTGAGGTGACCACAGATATCTATCTTCCCTTAAAGTAGTTAGTGCTACATCACAGAAGTATTGACGAGCACAGTTATCAAACTTCGTCAGTCCGTAACGTGAGGGACGGACTTATACGGAATCTAAGGAGTACAAGGTGTAATAAGTAACTGGTTCAAATCAACTGATTTCAAAAAGGGATGAGGAAATAATGATGAAGTTAAAGAGTGTGTTTGTCAGTATTGCGGTGCTTATATTGTCTTCTGTTTTAGTCGGCCATTCAAATGCCAATGCAGAGGGGCAACCATCAGAGCAGTTCTTTTCACTGACCGAGATTAAAAACGCCGATAAAAAGGAGCTGAGCCCTTTGGAATATATACCGGCGACTGATGGCATTTCCCTGGCTTTTCGGTCTTATCTTCCTCTGCACGCAAAAGCGATTTTGATTTTTTATCATGGTGCTGGTGCGCATAGCGGGCTGACCTATAATCACCTTGGCGACGGATTACGAGATGACTTTGATATCGCTGTCTATATGCCCGATATAAGAGGGCATGGTGGCTCTGGCGGTGAGAGGGGGGATGCGCCAAGTGAAGAGCAAGTCTGGTCAGATATTAATGCGGTGGTTAAGCATGCCCTTGTAAAGTATCCAAATCTTCCTATCTTTGTCGGAGGACATTCTGGCGGGGCCGGTCTTGCACTTAATTATTCCAGTTGGGATAAAAGAGCAGCAATTGATGGATATGTCTTTCTAGCGCCCTATTTTGGTTTTCGCTCGGAAACTAATTATGACGAAGATAAAAATAATGGGTTTGAGTTTTCTACGGTAAAAACGTCAGACTTTGTGCTCAACACCATGAGTGGTGGTCTGTTTTTTGGCCACTCTAAAGCAGTTAACTTTAATTTTCCAGAGAGTGTTTTAGAACAGCATCCTGAAATCGTGACGTTTAATACGGTTAATATGTCTAACTCGGTAACGCCGTATTCCCCTGACACTCAATTATCCCAATTACAGCAATTTGGACTGTGGATTGGCCTGCAAGATGAAGCGTTTGATCCTGGAAAAGTAGCGAGATTTGCAAAAGAACATAGTGATAAAAAGGCGACTAAGCAAATAAGAATAGTCGATGAAGAAAATCACTTTTCTATCATTTTAGAAGCTTCTAATCTCATTGGCCCATGGATAACAGGTACTCATTCGAGGTCGGCTTTGTAGGCGAAGTATCTGTAACGGATTGTTATTAAGTGTGTTTGTGAGCTGTTACTAAATGTGGTGCAGATTATGATTATGATGCTTTAACCTATTGGTATGTAATAAGTGATATTAATTTTTATCAGGTTGAGAGTCGATTCACACCAATTGAAGCAAGCATCAGTTTCTGTATTTGACGGTTATGCTATCGTTCTCATATCCAAGTGATGTAATTAAAATGGTGGAAAGTGATATGAGAATTATATTGTGCTGCGGTGGTGGATTCTCGACCAGTATATTGGCAAAGAGAATGAGGGCGGAGGCTGAAACGAGAGGTTTAGATTGTACGGTTGAAGCATTCGCCGAGATTGAAATGAATGATCAAATGCAAAATTGTGATGTTTGTCTTATCGGTCCTCAGATTAGTTTCTATAAAGATAATTTACAAAAAATAGCCTGCAAGTATGGTACGCAAGTCGCGGTTATCCCTAATATGATATACGGTATGATGAAAGGAGATGAGGCATTAGATCAAGCTCTATCTCTTATTTCAAACGAAGTTAATAGTGATTAGTCTGGTCCGTTATATCGTTTTTTTATCTAGGATCTGTTTATCTTTCATAATTGCGGCTGGGTAAGTCGGAACGTTGCAAGGCTCTCCGTTAACGCTGGCACAACTCAAAGCCACATTTGCTGAATCAAGTTATGTGGCAGAAACATACCACTCAAATGTTCTCGATCTACTCAATGGTTTACACGGCCGATCTTGTACTCTCAATGTACCCCCATCTCATCCTTTTACTTAACTTTACATGTATTCAGTCTTTGTTTACCTAAAAAGCACTACTATTAATTTATAAATATGACTCTTTCCCCTGTACTGAACACGTTTTATGCTCAGTAAGGTGAAGGAAATAATAGCGGCTAAAACTAAATGATGGAGAAACAAAGATGAAAAAAGTAAATGTTGTTCTGTCGTCTATGATGATTGCTTTTTCTTCAATATCACTTGCTGATATCAGTGTGTCTGATACGCAAAGCGGGGCGTGGGTAACGGTAACAGAGAACGGTCAGCCAGCGTCGAATGCTACAGTGTCACTAAAAAACTTGCCTCAAAATCGTAATACATTCCAGACGAATGAGAATGGACGTGTATTTGTACCGCTATCATTGAATCATTCAAGATCAATTAAGTACGTAGCGGTAACGGAAGATGGGAACAAGTATAGTCGTTACGCTTTCCATGGGGAGCAAAAACGCTAATCATCAAGGTAGCTAAGACCATGATAACCAAACGCGAATACAGTGTTGAACACGATACGGCTAAGCAACAGTACCGAGTACAACTTCAACCTGAACTTTGGGCATTGGTGAGCTATACAAAACAGGATAAGGTTTTATACCTTAATTACTCTGAAGTGCCTCATGAACTGAGAGGGCAAGGCTACGGCAGTGTACTTATGGAAGCTGTGTTAACGCAGATTGAGTCAGACGGATACAAAGTTGTACCTGTCTGCAGTTACATTCGTTGTTACATTGGCAGGCACGAACGCTGGGTACCGTTGCTTGCTGATGTCTAGTTTGAGCTTTGCAAACAATGTAGTTAACCGACAATGCAGTCACTTACTTTCTATGTATTCTGACTGAGCCTCAAAAATTAACTCCGGATCGTGCCACGAGACAGCACCACACTGAGTACAGGTGCATTCGACCTCATAAAAACAGGTGCCCAGTGGAGGATCGGTCAGAGGTGGGTTATCTGCTGATTGTTGATAACGGATTTCATGGAGTGTTGTACCGCAGTTCACGCAGACCACCGGATATGACATAACGATTTCCCCAGACATTAGTTATCTGTCAGTGTAGCCTGTTTTTATGGGTGAGGGCGCGCATAAGCAAAAAGGCGAATCCTATTGGCTCCGCCTTTTTTTGCAGCAAGCTATTTATTAATTTGAGGCAATGCTAACTGATCACTTCAACTCGCATATTTTCTTCGACCTGTTGAACGGCTTCTACGAGCTGTTCGATACTGATTTCGGATGGCATATCCAAGGATAATTCGGCAAAAAACACGGTCCGGCCGAGGTCAGCTAGTGCCACACGATGGTTTTCAATTTGAGTGATGTCGATACCGATATTATCGAGAGTATGGGTGATATCGTTAACGATTCCAAGACGATCATTGGATTCAACTTTCAACGTTACCTGTTCGCGTTTACTCGGGGGGATCGGTTTAGTGTTTTCGACAATACGTACATGGAGCTCTTTCAGAGCATTGAACTCCTGCTTTAACTGATCAGCGGAAGCTGCTGGAATTTCTATTTTGATGATACCCACTAACTGCTGATCTAAGCGGCTAATTTTGCTAACCAACCACTTTCCCCCAAGCTTATTGGTTGTAGCTGCGAGTTGATTGACTAATTGTGGATAATCCTGGCCCGCGATAGTAATTGTAAACTGAGTATTCATAAGCTACCCCTTGCGTTGATACGTCCTGTATTTGAAACGTTATAACCAAACGAATAAGAAATCGACAGGTCATATAATCAAACTAGCAAGCAACCAGATCTCGTGCCGTGACTTAGTTCATACAATCCATTGATTCTTTAGGTCAATCGTCTTTATACCCAAGTTAAATCTTAGCTCTCATGTTAACTAATGCCAATCGGGATTCAGAACTAACTGAAGGGCAGGCCATAAGCATTGGATGCTTATATTGAATTCTAAATCGCTATTTTAGTTAGAACACTCTAATTAAAATTCTTATTCTGTATATAACCAGTCAGGTAATACACGCTGACGGATTACCGATTATATGAGTGAGAGAGGGCGCAATAATGGGCATATTCAAACAGAAAGCAGAAGATACCGGCAAAGAGAAAAACCTTGTTCGTGACGCGTTGGTTCATAACATCTGGTTGGCCGGGTTAGGGGCATACGCAAAGAGCACTGATGAAGTAAACCAGTTATCAGGTAAAGGTAAAAGCTTATTTGATGAGTTGGTTGAACGTGGCCGTGCCATTGAATCAAATACCAAAGAACGTGTACATATAGCTCGTAGCCATACTTCAGTTGCGATTGAAGAACGTGTACACAAGATGGTGCAGAAATTTGTTGGTATCGACAATGATCACCTAGATCGTGTTGATGACAAAATCGACCAACTAACGGAAAATATTGAGGCGTTATTAGCTCGAAAACAAGAGAAAACAAAGCCTGCAACAAAAAAGACACCAGTTAAGACTGAAAAATAAGCCGTTGCTAAAGATGCACAAGCCTCTCTGGCGTTGTCCGTCGTAAGCTAGCAAAAATGGCAACAGCATATAGTAATAGAAAGACCGGTTTCGGGTGAGTAACTAACGATTAACCATTGCATAGATCAGCGCTGAAGCGCAGAGGGATATGATTATGACCGATAAAACAATAGTGAAAGCGGCTAAGAATGTCGTTGAAAATGGTGAAGGTGTTGCGCGTAATATCTGGTTAGCCGGTCTTGGTTTCTATAGTCGTACACTGGAAGAAGCCCAGCAAGTTAATGAGAAAGCAACAATGGCGTTTGATGAGCTGGTTGAACGTGGTAAAGAAGTCGAAACTCAGACAAAAGAATATATTGGTAAGAAAGTGAATAAGGTAGCCGATGAAGCTGAAGCGGGTACGAATGGCCTTTTATATCGTCTAAGCGGCATTGATCGTGAAAAGCTTGATCATATGGATGACAAAATCGACAGACTGACCCAAGCAGTCGAAAAATTGGCAGAAGTAGAATAGCTGTCGATACTTGGTTACATCTCTTAACCCAGAAGATATGTAACCTTGTTCGGATTGTCACCATACCATGGGTGACAGTTTTTTAGGTTGCACATGTGCCATGCATGTGCGCCTTTTTTGCTTAATAAAAAATGATGAAAAGTCCGTAGGCAGGCAGCTACAGCGGATCCTATCAGAGCGTCGACCTTGGACTCGCACGTCTTCTATCTCATACTTCTGTCTTTGCTCACTTTTCGGCATCGGCCAATCGGCATCCACCAAGCAGAGAAAACAGGCGACTGCTTTCCTTGCCTTCATACCTGCCGTGAACGAAGTCTCGCAGATAGTGAAAGTTCAGCAGATGCCCGGCTCCATTCTTAATGTAAATATTTCCCACCGTTTTTTTGCTGCCAGCCTTGAGGACGCCAACCTGTGAGACATAATCTTCTTTGTTCGCGAAGTGCTCTGTGAATGGAACCTGATGTTGCTGGGCGTCCGTACAACAAGAAGAAGGGTATTGATCATGAGCGGAGGCGAAGGTGTAGACTTCCAGCTGATTTAACAGTGGATTACCACCGTGGTCTTGAAGCAGCATCCTGACGACGTTTGAAATGATGAGCCCTCCCTGGGAGTGGGCAATGACCACGACCTTGTAAGATTTTTCCATTTCCTTGTCAGCGGCTCTCATTTTCTCCTTAACTATTTTTAGTTCACTCCAGATGTGATCCCTGGCGGATTCCGCGATGGCAGTATTAAGGTTGAAGGCTCTTCCTTTCATGACTTCAATTAAATCAGCCATGAAACCATTGCCAGGGTTGTGAAGTAGGGTGATGGGGCGCTTGAATATATCGCTGAGCATGCGTGCATTCACCTTTGCCATGTCCTCGTTGGTCCCGATCCCATTAAGAAAGAACCAGGTCTCATTTGGGGTGGGGGTAATTTTATGGACATCCACAGGAGGGTGCAAAGGTTTGATTTTACATTCTTTTTTAAAGGGGGGGAGATCGATGAAAAAATTCATCAGAGCTTGGGTATAGCGGTCACTATTATCATAATATTTTTCGTTGAGCTCGCTGTCGTCAGCACTAAAAGGCTCCAGCGGTTTTTCGCCAAGCACTTTCGTCAGGAACCCTACTTTTGCAAAGTCTGTCAGGAACTCCTGAATGAATTGTTCAAGCTTTGCGTGCTTGTTATTAAAGATAGATGTCGCTTTCTTTAATCCGGTCCACCACAGGAGCCTCACGATTTTCTCTCCCATAACGAACACTAAATACTTTTTACTTCTGTCCCTTTCGGCCATGATGACCCTCCGGTTTCCCTGTATAAAAATAAATGATGCTGATTCGGATGTGGTGGTGATCTCGACATGTATACCGAACGCACTCGCTGGAAGTATAGTTTGAAACCAATTTTCTGCACCCACTTAGGCGTCGTCCTTTTTGACGGCGCCTATAAGATTGAAAAACGCTGGGATCGCCATTCCTACACACATTTCGTTCGAATTGGACTCCCAGGAAGTTTTGAATCTCGCATCGTGAGGTAGTTTGGGTATAGGTGATATTACAATCGGACAGAAAGTAATCTAGCTATGCACGTACTTTTGGTATTGAAATAACCAAAACGTCTCAGAGATTTCCGACTAAAGATGGTGTGACCGACTATACTTCTTTCAACTATCAATTCAGGGCTGGCACTACATTATAGAAGTATTGGCGAGTTCAGTAACCACACTTCGTCATTCCGTAAAGTGAGGAACGAACTTATACGGAATCTAAGGATGTGTGGTTAGAATTTGAGCCCGGATATCTCGTTCCTCTATTCCGGGATGACATGTTAGGAGTAGAGATGGAATTGTTAGAAAGCCTTTTTGGTGTGATTGGAGATCTTACTTGGGGATGGGCACTTATACCGTTCCTGGTAGTATTGGGTCTGTTCTTTACTTTCGTTACCGGATTTGTTCAATTTACTTTCTTTGGACGTATGTTCCGTGTCCTATTAAATAAAAATCAAACAGCCGACAGAAATGCTATTTCTGGCCGTGAAGCGCTTTTATTATCTGTTGGTGGTCGTGTCGGTGGCGGTAACATTGCAGGTGTTGCTGTTGCAATTACGCTTGGCGGGCCTGGTGCGGTATTCTGGATGTGGGCAATTGCACTGGTTGGTATGGCAACAAGCCTGGTGGAATGTTCACTCGCTCAGCTTTATAAGCGTAAAGAAGGTGATGCATTTCGTGGTGGTGCAGCACGGTCGATAATTCATGGTCTTGGTGAAGACTACAGGTGGCTTGCTTACCTGTATGCTGTTTGTTTGATTGCTTCCTTTGCGATTGGTTTTAATGCCTTTCAAGGAAATACCGTTGCAGGGGCTGCCCATGATAGCATGGGTATTGACCGCATGTGGACGGGGGGCCTGTTAGCTATTATTACTGGTTTCATTATTTACGGTGGTATTAAACGTATTGCTAAAACCGCGGATGTTATCGTGCCTATTATGGCTATCGGGTATGTCGCGATGGCGCTTATAGTCATCCTAATCAACATCACTGAGATCCCAGCGGTCATTGGTAGTATCGTTTCTAATGCATTTGGTTGGGAAGAGGCAGTAGGTGGCGGTATGGGAACTGCAATGGCACAAGGTTTGCGACGTGGCCTGTTCTCAAACGAAGCTGGCCTGGGTTCGGCGCCCAATGTCGCCGCGACGGCAGATGTTACTCACCCAATCAGCCAGGGTATCACACAGTCTTTATCGGTCTTTATCGATACAATCCTAATCTGTAGCTGTACTGCATTTGTTATCCTACTGGGTGACGTATATGTACCTGGCGCAGAAGGCATTGATGGTGTCGTTCTGACTCAGCAGTCGCTGGTTTCACACGTTGGAGCTTGGTCTCAGTACTTTCTGACGGGGGCAATTTTACTCTTTTCTATTAGTTCTATCATCTACAACTACTACCTGGGGGAAAACGCCCTTACTTTCATGTCACAGAACAAGGTGTCTGTACATATTCTCCGCTTCTCAGTGATCGGGATTATCTTTTTGGGCGCTGTTGCTCCAGGAGCAACCTCTGTGTTTTTCTTCTCAGATCCGATGATGGGCATCCTTGCTATCGTTAACTTGTTAGTACTTATAATGCTGTTTCCTACGCTCATCCGTATTTTGAAAGACTATAAAAAACAACTTAAAGCAGGTATTGAACACCCACTGTTCAACCCCAAAGATTTCCCTGATCTGGACATTGACCTCAAAGCATGGAAAGCAAAAAAATAAGACAGTGTTAACTAACCAATCACAACTAGCGCATTAAAAAAAACGAGTGCCGCAATTGCAGTACTCGCTTTTTCTCAATATTGAGCGTATGAGTTCAGACTATCAGCCTGTTTATTTTGACGATGGTTTGTTTTTTGAATTATGGCGTCCGGCGTTTTGCTTACTCTTTGGGACGTAATTCAAAATAGAAACCGGCACCTCTTTGTTGGGCACAAAGCCTTCAATCTCTTTTCGGGTAATAAGATGCCCCAAACGACTTTCGATAGCACAAAGGTTTCTGAAATCATCTCTAGAAACAAAGGAGATTGCTTCGCCGGAAGCGCCAGCGCGGCCAGTACGACCAATACGGTGAACATAGTCATCAGCTGGATGAGGTAAGTCATAGTTAACCACACGAGTCAGATCGTCAATATCGATACCACGCGCAGCAATCCCTGTTGCTACCAGTAACTTGAGTTGACCCGATTTAAAGTCTGCCAATACTTTTGCTCGAGCATCCTGACTTCTGCCACTGTGAATCGCTTCTGCTTTAATTCCGCGCTTTTCGAGCTGGCTGACTAACTTCGCTGCACCGTGTTTTGTTTCGATAAAAATAAGCGCCTGATCCCAATCATTCTCTTGAATTAAATGGCTCAGCAATGCCGATTTCTTGTCTTTATCGACAGTGATTAACCACTGGTCAATCTTCGGGGTCGTTGTGCTGTCGGAAGAGACCGATATTTCAACCGGATGTTCAATCGCGGTTTTGGCTAAGACGCGAACCTGCTTTGACAGCGTGGCCGAAAACAGCAAGTTTTGTCTCTGCGAAGGCAAGCGTTCAATGATCTTATTGATGTCTTCGATAAAGCCCATGTCGAGCATTCTATCGGCTTCATCTAAAACCAATATTTCCAGCTCATCAAAATGTACGGCTCTTTGGCTATACATATCCAGCAGTCGACCAGGAGTCGCAACCAAAATATCGACACCTTCAATGAGGCGCTGCTTTTGCTCTTTGTAGTCAACACCGCCATACATCGCCAGCGAGGTGAGGTTCAGATGCTTGCTGTATTGCACAATATTGTCTTCAACCTGTACTGCCAGCTCTCGGGTTGGCGCAAGGATGAGGGCGCGAATGCGTTTTGCTCGTACGGGATGCTTATCGCTCAGCATTTGTAATATAGGTAATACAAAACTAGCTGTTTTACCTGTACCCGTCTGCGCGGCAGCGATAAGGTTCTTACCCGTCAATATGACGGGTATAGCCTTCTTTTGAATAGGCGTAGGAGTCTTGTAGCCTAATTCGGTTACAGCTTTTAAAATCGGATCGCTTAATCCAAGGTTGGAAAATGGCATTTGGAGTCTCAGGTGTATGATTAATAAACAACTGTTAAGGCTGGAGGCTAAAACAGAAGAACATGGACGGGCATTCTAACATGAAGGAAGAGTATCAGGGATACTCACTCGCACATCATTCGCACAGATCCATCGTGGCGGTTGAAATTTTCTTATTGCCCCGAAAAATCCCTCATAGTCAATCTGGCCACCTGGGTGTTTGACGAGATATCCGGGATCCAGTTCTAACCGTACGCGCTTTAGATTCCATATACGTTCCACACTTTACAGAATGACGACGTTTGATGGCTGAACTCATCAAAACTTCTGTGATGAAGTACTAGGGATATATTTATCTCGATACTAAAGGCTCTTTACACGCGTAACACCTGCGCAAATAAAGGTATCAAGATCTCGCGTTAGTATTTTTTCCTAGTATTTTTATAGTTAATAGTTTCTGTTTGCTAGAAATTTGATGTTCATGCATCATTTTATATTGAATATCAGAAAGAAACGCTCTTTCCCAGAAGCTAAAGGATTCGAAATGAAGCAAAATTGCATCATTTAATTGTATAAATACATCATGATCTTTCATTATTTTCCTTTATTTGTGTTCATTAAGCTTTGGTTTCCTGGTGAACGTGGGGGAATAAATATCTTAATTCTCAAATAGATGTTTATGAATAAACGGTGAGGACATAGAAGATAAAAGAGCACTGTAATTTAATTGAAATCGAACTTCTTGCCCTACAGTTAGAGAAAAGTCAGAAGTTTCGACAATAAGGTGATCGCTGGTTGATGCGACAATATTTACCCCTATAGGTGGCTTAAGTCCGAGGATGCTCACATCTTGACGTCCGATGGCTAAAATAGCTTGTGAAACATTACCTCTATCTAAGATTTTTTGCTGTTCGCCAAAAGCATTCAAACATAAATTCCCCCATGGTAATGACGGTTTTTCCTTCGATTCGATAACTTCAGCAATCAGAGTAATGGCGTCAGTGAAAAGACCATCAATGGTTTGTTGATAAAGGGTTTCACAGCCTAGAAAAATCGCCTCTCCCAACCGTAGGTGATTTATTCTAGTTTTCTTTTTGTTATTAAGCGCCCAATTTAGATTGGCGGAATTTCCTCCAGAGACAATATCTAATGTGATACCGAATTTTCTTTCTATTTCATCGGCAAGATCTGACAAATTAGACATTTTATCGTTATCAGGATCCACCCCATAGCGGCAGGTCAGGTTCGTTCCTATTCCTTTAAGTACAATATTAGGCAAATATATAATCTGAGAGATAAAATCCTCGAGATTATCTTGCATCACACCTTCACGTAGATCTCCTAGCTCGATCATGATCACTACACCATGAACGCGGCCTGAACTGCTGGCGGCCTTTGATAGTTGCTTAATGGCGGCTAGCTCTGTGTTGAGGCTAATATCACAAGACTGAACCACCCTTGAGGCTTGGCTCAGCATTGGCGAACGAATCAGCATCATAGGGACAGTGACGCCTGAATGTCTCATACTCTCAATATTTTCAATTCGCGAATCCGCGATCATATCAGCGCCTGCATTGATCAGTGTTTGCACAATTTCAGGATGCCCTAAACAAACTTTTGTGACAGGGGTAACTGAGATGTTTTTTTTGCCTAATCGACTGAACAGTATGTGAGCATTGTGGTGAATTTTGGCGCAATTGATTTCTAACCTAGGATTGCTCAACTCTTATTAATCATAAGTTTTCATTTAAATCAGGAAATGCAGACAAAACCATTTGTAGAAGATGTTCTGTGGGTTGAGATAATGCATCCGTTACTGGTATAGCAAACTCAGCGGAATATTCCTGAATCTTAGATAGTATTTCGTCAGAAGACATATTTTCGTGATTGAGAGTCAACCCTATGACGGGAGTATCAGCAAACATTTCAATGAGTTCTATTTCAGAGGCAATAGATGGCATCGGCATTTTCGGGAAATCACTTCGGCTTAAGCGGTTAGGTGCGTGTTGTAAGATCACTCCAGTTGGACAACTTCCACGTAATATAAACGCACTCGTTGAGAAAGCGGGATGACTTAATGCTCCTTGTCCTTCAATAATGATCAGATCTGGCTCCTCTAATTCGTACGCTTTTACAATAACGGCTTCTAATTCTCCTGCGCAGAATTGAGAGGGGACCGCACCTAAAGCGACACCATAGGGAGCACCTTGAATGATTCCCGTTTGTCCTGTCGCGATCATGACCACATTAAGACCGTGTTCCTGCAAAGTCTTTGTCAGCATAGTGGCTGTTGTGCGTTTTCCTATTGCACAGTCGGTACCCATAATGGCTATGCGTGGACATTTTGTATTGTGTATTTTTCCACTAAATGCTTGTAAATTTTTTTTATTTTTAGGGCGACGAATATCTAAAATCTCAACATTATTGGCTATACTTGCCTCTACTAATTGAGGGTCGTCGTTTAGAAACTCGTGTAGTCCATTGACGATATGCATCTTTAGCGCCATTGCTTCAAGAATAAGATTTTTTTCAGATTCAGATAACATCCCACTGGATGGCGCGAGACCAAAAATGAAATAATCAGGGGTCTCATCCGCAATAGCAACAGCCTCTCCTAAATCCGAAACTATAGGAATTTCATTGATCTCGTCACCAAGTACGACACCGGAGTCTAACCCCGCTTGTTGACTATCAATAACGGAAAGAACTCGATAATTTTGTGAATGCCTAACAAGTCCATTGGCAGTTTTACCATCAATTTTTCCAAAGTTGGCTTCGCAATAAATGATAGCCGTTGGTATGGATGGTTTACTCAGATTGAGAGTTGAAATGGATGGCATTGAAATGTGAATATTTTCCATCTCACTCTCTTTAAAGAAAGGATTTATTGTAACTACATTTTGATTTTGTTTTGACATAGTACCGCCTAAATATGATTTTTAGGCTTAGAGGGGCGACGAGATCGTGCCGAGATGTTATATCGGAAGTTAACCAGAAGTCCCTACTAAGCGGTAGGGAGAGATAAGACAATAACACAGTTGGAAAGTTATTGTAGATATTTATTCCAAAAGATGTATGGAAGTTATACTGATGAATTTAACTTTAATAATATATAAGCATGTATTTTCCGGTTTATATTTTTGTATTTCTATGAAATGAATGAAAAATATAACTATGGTTGGTGGTTTATTTCTTATTTATTAATTTTAAAATACTGGCTTTACTATATTTTGGCTGCTGTTGAATATAGTAAGGTTGATTTTTTATAAGAAGTCGCAACTCGCCCTTGGAGAGTGATCCAGCCAGCCCAATTTTGTGTCAAATGCACTCTAAAGGTTCGTCATTCCTTCCCACATTATCTTTGAACTGGCTGGCATCACTCTGAATCCTGCATCATGAGGTTACTTGGGTATAAAAGCTTCTATCGACTAAATAAGTAGCATAATGCAGCCAGAAGATCTCCTTGCTGTATTGATATGTTTTAAAGCAGTTGCCACAAACATGGTTCCAATCATCATCTATCACCTGTAAAGTATGCTAACCATTACCTCTAAAGGCTCTAATGTCCCTTGGTAAACGGTAGTGATTCTAACAAATTTTAACCGCCAGCTTTATCCGTCATTAAATGGTGAGACAGCGACGTATGTTGTAAAAAGCGGGTGGATTTGCAAAGTAAGAAAGAGTGTTGAACAAATGAATAATGAACTTGATGTAATTAATAACCTGAAAGAGCTAGAGCGTTTTCTATTGTCTATTGAAAATGGTGGTCTGGGTTTAAAAGACGTTGCAGGTGTAGGCATGGCAACCAATAATTCTGATGGCCGCCCTTTTGTTGCTGTATTCGATAATAGCCAGCAACTTATTCTGGCACGTTGGGTTACTCAAGACGTTTACGATAATGGTAAAGATCTTGTCCGTAATGGACCAAGTCGTGCGCACTAAGGCTTTTTTGCTTCAACATCGAGAACGCTAGCAACGCATAGTCTTCTTGCTATAAACGCCGTCAGTTAACTACTGATGGCGTTTTTTTAATACTGAGAGATAAGCGGGGGGAATCGTTCCCCCTCCTCGGAAAAAGCGGGTTTGTTATAGCCTGAATTTCTGATTCAATTCCAGGGCGAATTTGAATGACTCTGTTGTTGCGCGGGAAAATCTCAGCTGATCGACCTTAATGACCTTACTGCTCAGAATTTTGTAGTTCGGTCGTTCCAAGGGGGGCGTGGGGCGCTTGTTCATTGGACCGACCTGGTAGATGTAATACTCCGGATTGCTGTACAGAACGCTTTCAACATTGTATTTGGCGATTTTGCGGTCTGAAGGTGCAAACAGTTTGCCGCCGGCTTCCTCAATGATGCCGTTCACGATGCTGCGCTGACCGGCGATGATAAACGGGCTTTCCGTGACTTCGAATACAACCGATGGCTTATCTTGGAGCGGCTTGATCTGCTTACGGATATCGGTCAGTTCATTGATTAGCTGCGTTGCTTCACTTTGCTTATCAACAACCCCACCAAAGCGCGCTACCTGCTGCAAAATTTCATCAAGATTTAATGGGTCATAGATAATGGTTTCTGCCTTGATCAGTTCTGTCATTTGCTGGGAAAAAAAACGATTGGAGCTGATGATCAGCAGATCCGGGTCAAGACCTTTCAGCAGTTCGATATTAGGCTTGATGTGCGAGCCAACTTGCAACGCCTCGGGAAAATCATGATTATTGCGGGTGACGCCCACCACTTTGTCCTGAGCACCCAGCTTGATCAGGATGTCTCCCGCAGCGGGTGCCAGCAGTACAATTCGCTCGTAAGCGTAACTGCTAGGGACGAAAGCTAAAGCTATCAGTGTTAGTAGTAACCGAAACATCGTAAACCTCAGAGAGTAGGTTGGCTGTTACACCTTCGCGGCGTACATCGTGTAATAATTTACCCTGTTTGAAAAACAGGAAACGGTCAAAATAGCGGTGTGCCAGATTAATGTCGTGAACTGACGTGATCACCGTTTGCGGCAACTGATGCAGATGATGAAATATCTCCAGGGTATGACGGATATCCAGACTGGAGTTGGGCTCATCAAGATAGATAACCGGCGCTTCCTGGTTCAACACCCGGGCCAGCATCACCCGCCGTTTTTCGCCGCCGGATAGCTCCGCATAACTGTGATCCTTGTAACGGGCAATATCCATCAATTCCATTAGCGCCAGTGTTTTGGCTTTATCTTCTTCGCTAAAATCGGTACCGGTCATGTGTACATAGCGCCCCAATAACGCAACTTCAAATACGCTGAAGGGGAAGGAGATATCGGAAAACTGCGGCAATACGGCAAACAGACGGGCACGCTCACCGTGACGGATCTGTTGCAGCTCCTTGCCCCGGTAGCTGACTGTGTTGCGCGGGGGCTCAATCAAGCCTGTCATTAAGTTCAGCAGCGTACTCTTGCCACAACCATTTTCACCCATCAGGGCGACCTTCTCTCCGGGCTCGATGCGCAGAGAGGCAAGCTCCAAAGAAAACCGAGCCCGGGTATAGGTTAGGTTATTTACTTCAATCTTAGCCATTCCAGAAACGCTCCCGTCGGGTTTGCAGCAGGTAGAAGAAGAACAGGCCGCCAGAGACGGCGGTAATGATACCGACAGGCAATTCAGCGCCGCCCGGAATGATCACCCGGGAGAGGGTGTCTGAAGCCATGAGCAAGAAACTACCGAATAGGCTGGAGTAGAAAATATTTTGCTTCATGTCGCTGCCAAACAGGCTGCGTGAAACATGTGGCACAATCAGCCCGACAAAGCCAATGATGCCGGAAAAGCTTACCGCGACTGAAACCAGCAGAGTTGACAGTACAAACACGACAGAGCGCAACAGGTGTACATTGACACCGAGGCTTTGGGCAGAATGTTCATCCAGCGCCAGAATGTTGAGCTTCATCGACTGGCGATGCAGGAAGATGAAGGTCAGGGCAAAAATCACTACGCTGATGGCCAGCCGATCCCAGCTGACCATGAAGATACCGCCCATCAGCCAGTAGACGATGGAGTTGAGGGAATCTTCAAAATAGTATTTGGAGAAGCTGATAACGGCCGAAGCGACCACATTCATCACTACGCCGGCAAGGATCATGGTAATAGGATTGATGCGGCCATTGGTCAACGACAAGCGATAAACCATCATCAGGCCTGCCATACCGGTGACAAAGGCAAATACTGAGATGAAGTGTACCGGCACGCCGATCGCGATGGCCAAGACAGCACCGAGAGCCGAAGAGGAGGCCGCGCCTGTGGTAAAACTGTCTGCCAGAGGGTTTTTCAACGTCAGTTGGTAAATACTGCCGCTCAGGCCCAGCATGGCGCCAATAATGGCGGAAAACAGTACTCTGGGTACCCGTAGCTCAGTCAGAATACTCAGCTCCATGGCTGACATATTCTGCGGGTTGATCCAGTTGGGACCAATCAGCATGAAGACCAGGGCGCTGACGACAAAGATAACGCTCAATACCGGTTTCATGTTTCCACCCGCTGTACAATATGGTTTGCGATCACCAGCAGTACCCCATTAAGGCCGCATAAAATTCCCAGAGATAAGAAGCTGAATGTTCCGCTGTCAAGCAATGACGCGCGGATCAGACCGGCGCTATAGGTCAGAGGAGACACTGCGGCCATAGCCTGAATGATTTCGGGCATCTGATTGACCGGGAAGAAGGTACCGGATAAAAACATCATCGGGGTGATGATGAAGGCATTCATGGTCGCCTGATCCCGATGGTTTTTCATCTTCAGCGCGACGATAAATCCGATCTGAGAAAATGCACTCAGGTGAAACAGCAAGGCCGCGAAAAAGGGCCAGGAAAAGTGAAGGTGCACGCCACACAGCAGGCTGTATACGGCAATGATCATCACGGGAATAAAGCCTTTGGTAATCCCGAACAGTACCTCGCCTGCGATGATCTGCCAGCGCTGATTAGGCGCGAGTAAAAATTCCTCGAAAATCTTCAGATAAAAGCGGCTGATATTGATCTCGGTCGCGATGCTATAGCTTTGATTCATACTGGACATTGCCAGCAGACCGGGAAGTAAAAAAGTCAGGTAGTCGATGCCTTCTACCGAGGTGCCTTTCCCCACGCCATAGCCAAAGGCCATCAGATAGAGGAAAGGCGGCACGGCACCGGCCATAACGATACGGACTAACTTTTTTCTTAATATGGTACATTCCCGATAGTAGATACCACGTACACCATCAAGCACTTTTGTTCAGCCTCTTGCCAGTCAAATGAAGGAAGACATCTTCCAGGGTTGTTTGTCGAATACTTACCGAAGCATCAATTTGCTCCAGGCGGTTCAGAGCTTCTGCACGTTGTTCGAAAAATTCCTGCTGAATATCATCAGCCTGAATATCTAGTACGTACCGGCCCATGCTCTGTTTCAGGCTGTCTGGTTCGCCTTCGGTAATTATTTTTCCACGCTCAATAAAGATCACCCGCTCTGCCAGACGTTCCGCTTCCTCGATATAGTGGGTGGTCAGGAATATGGTGCAGTTGCGTTCCTTGTTGATACGGGCTAAGAAAGACCACATTTTGCGGCGACTATGGGGATCGAGACCGACGGTTGGCTCATCCAGAAACAGGATCTTGGGCTCATGCATCAATGCCCTTGCAATGACCAGTTTGCGTTTCATACCTCCGGAAAGTTTTCCCGAAGGCTTATCACGGTGCTCCTGCAAACCGGCAAATTCCAGGCTTTCGTTGATACGCTGTAACAGGTGCTTGCCACGCATGTTATAGAGCAAACCGTGTACCCGCAGGTTTTCAGCCAGGGTAAGTTCACGATCAATATTATTATGTTGCGGCACCACGCCAATCAGGCGTTTGAGGGTTAGTCGGTCCGGGTGATATTTTTCACCTTCATAAAGGATCTGTCCGCCGCTGGGTTCGAGTAATCCGGTCAGCATCTTGATAATAGTGGTTTTACCCGCGCCGTTAGGGCCGAGGAATGCACAGATTTCTCCCCGGTTAAGAGAAAAATTCACTTGGTCGACGGCCATGTGATTACCGAAAGCACGACTGAGGTCTTTCGCTTCAATAATGTTGGCTTGATTATTTTCTGTCTGGGATAGCATTACCGCTGTATGCCTTAGATTGTGGCGAATGTCGGAAAGGGGACAAAACTCAAAGATAAAAATGATCCGCGTAAGGCAGATCATTTTTAAATTAGCGTCATTTATTTCAGCTCAATACCGGTATCTTTTGCGGCATCGTTTAAGTGCTGTAAATAAATTTTCTGTACGCTGTCGCGGCTGCCGAGGCCTTCTAATACAGGAGTAACAGAAATACCCGCG
Source organism: Photobacterium lipolyticum (assembly GCF_003026475.1). Lineage (GTDB taxonomy): Bacteria > Pseudomonadota > Gammaproteobacteria > Enterobacterales > Vibrionaceae > Photobacterium > Photobacterium lipolyticum. Next base: position 119,830 of record NZ_PYMC01000002.1, on the reverse strand, counting down.
TTACTTAGCATGACTTTCCAGGAGTCTTCCTCATCACCTGCCATGTCATTAGTGGCGTGATCGCCGGCTACCACCATCAGAGGCTTGATCATGACTTTTAGGGTGGAGTCGCGCTTAATTTTATCCAGAAGCGTATCGAAGTTAGGATGGCCTTCGACTAAGCCGACATACGTTTTGACCTCGGGATATTTCTCATTCATCAATTCTTCCAGTTCGTAGTAGAGGCCGGTTGAGAGGTGATCATTACCATGTCCCATGTAAACAAGGGCTGAGTTGGCTTTTTCCGCGGCTTTTACGTCACCGGCAAGCGCCTCGACTAGAACTTCCATATCATGGCGGTATTCATATTGGTTGCCCCAGGTCCCCATTAAAGGTCGGCCCAGTGCGACACTATTGAATGGCTTCCATTTGGTTTTCAGGGTTTCGATTGAAGCCAGTGCATCGACATAGGCTTTCAGATCGATGAATTCTTCGCCGTGAGACAGCAGGGTTGTTTGTACCACGATATTTTTGTATCCCTCATTCTGAAAATCTGCCATCGCTCCAAGCACGTTCTTCACGTCGTAGAACTCTTGTGGAATTTCAGGATGCTGCGCTTTATACGCGGCATCGTCCTGGCGGCTATGCCATTTTTTACGAATCATATTTGAGGTGAAGGCGAAACGAACCGGCGTATTCGGGTAGGCATTTTCGATTTCTTCCTTGATCCCCAGTAGTGAACCTACCGCTGAATCATAAGTGGTACCAAATGCGGCGAGTACGATGGCTGATTTTTCTTCTTTCTTTAAGGTAGTTGCTGCTGAGGCGACTGACATGTTGCTTACCATCAGGGCCGCGGCCAGACTGAAAATGGTTTTTTTCATGGTGAAAATCCTATTAATTGATTGTGGTAACTAATCAAAAACAGGCTTTTGGGAAAAAGAGTGGATAATTAAATAGAAATGATTGTTCTGTTTAACTAATTAAGCTCGAGTAACCCGCTCGCTTGTTTTATTGCGTGAACTTGTGTGCTCACTAAATACCGAGAGGCAGGTTTCCTGGCTTATGGGTCATCATGAAGTAACAATCCTTCCCAGGTTAATCCCAGTGGATGCAGTGGTTACTCACTATCCAATTACAGTTGCGGGTACAGCCCAAGTTTTTCACTTGGTTCCCTTTTAAAAGCGTAATTCTTAGTACGCTTCACCTATAGGCGCGGTTAAGATGCCTGTTGATATACATTCTGTCCATGAGTTAGATCATAATATTGATAATATGCCAATAAAAACAATACTGTTGGTATTAAATTTGCCTTTCCGTAGAGTAATATTGAAGTACAAACGCACTCATTTTCAGCTGCAATTAGGCTGCAGCTGCGACAAAACAGATAAGTCTTCTGGGGGGATATGGTGTCTTGGAATTAGGACGTTTATGACTAGACCCATGTTTCTGTGGTTAAGGCATCGTCTTATTCACACCGTTGACGATTAACTCCCGCAACCAGCAATGACCAGGATCTAGATCAAAATGTTTGTTCCAAAGCAAAACATATGCACCAGGCTCCAATCTGGTTGGAATATTAAGGACATGGAGTACATCGTGTTTAGCCATTTCTAATGCATATTTAGCAGGGGCACACAGAATTAAATCGCTTTGTTCACATAATCGCATTGCACTATGGAAGTCTGTCATATTGACGGCGATATCACGATACCGCTGTTGAATATTTAATACATCGTCGAGTAGCCAGTGTTCTAACCCACCAAAGGTGACTTGTATATGGCGATATTTTAAAAACGTATCAAGGTTCCATTCCTCGTTGAGTAAAGGGTGATGCTTTCTTACCATGCATATAGGATGATCACGTACTAACTCAACATAACTCAGTTCTTCCGGAATATTACACATATGTCCAGGAGATCGGTCATCCCACTCTCGGCAAGTGATCCCGATATCAATTTCACACCGCAGTAGTTTATCTAAGCTTTCATCATTCCATGTCTGGCTATGCAAACTTACGTGAGGCGCTAGACTGAGCAGATCGGGCATAAAAAAAGGGTATGTCAGGGAGTAAGCGGTTTCAACCAAGTGAAAACGGAACTTCCTTTGACTCATAGATGGTTCAAATATGCTCGGTCGTGTAAGTTGTTCAAGCTGTTTCAACACCTGGCGTAATTCTGGTGCCAATTGCATTGCCCTGGGGGTAGCTCTCAGCCCATGAGCTGTTCGTTCAAACAATTGATCGCCAAACGTCTCTCTAAGTCTAGTAAGCTGCTTACTTACCGCTGATTGGCTAAGGTGTAATCGCGATGCAGCAGCCGTTACGCTTTGCTCTTCCAGTAGCACCTCAAGTACTCTGAGTAAATTGAAATCGAAATGTTTCAATGCTTTACGAACTCCTAAACGTCCTTCAAATGAAGTAGTTCGTATATTAAGTTGTTTCTCTTCATAAAGTAAGGTGCGCACACTCATTCCTTACTCAAGTATTAAAATGACATTTATTCAGCAACTATTGCGCCAGTGTCGTGATCAACAAAAAATGGCAACAGTATGCCTCTTCATGACCATGCTTTGGCGGTGGAAAGGCATGTAAAGTAACTCTGTGATTGATAGTGACGAGAATGATTATAGCTATTAGAACGCAGAGTCCATCTCAAAGTTTGATATCAAAATGGGGCTTTGGCCTCGCTTCTTGTCTCAAATGAATCCTACGATTTATACCCTGGAAATTGCCCTCAAACTGTTGCAAACTTTCACCCGTACAGTGTGTGGTTTTCTATATATATCGGTGTAGAATAGCAGGCATAACACGATATGAAGCTGAGTTGATATTTTACGAACAAGGGTTTTGGATATATGACGCAGTACGGGGTTAATACAGATGATCCTAATGGAATATATAAGGAGTTATCTAGTAATAAGTTTGATGATGTTTTTTTTCAGGACCCTTTATCTGATGTAACAAGAAAAGTGAAAAGAAATTTACTTATAGCTTCAATTTCTTGCCTTTTTATTTTTAAAGTGGAGATAAAGTCTTTTCTAGGGTTTTACATACCAAAAGAAGAACCTATTGATAATGACATAGTTAAGGGCATTTCTTGTTTATTTGTCATTTATTACTCGCTTTTATATTTGGGTAATTTCTTTGTTGATATTATTGCTTGGAAATTTCAAAGAGAAAGATTAATCGTAAATTCATACACTAAGCTTGTTACATACATTGCCAGAACACTAGATGAAGCACCTAAACACTTTAACGCATCTTTAGAATTTATGCCCTACAGTGGTTCATCATCACCAGATGAGAACTTTCAACAATGTAAGGATTACGTTCTAAAGGTAATTGATAATCATAAAGAAAATCATGAAATAGTTAAACCTGTTATTGATCACTGGAAAAGCAACATTGATAAGTCTTTTTATTTGTACATTCGTTTGATTTTGAGGTTTGTTATTTTGATTGTTTTTGAACTAATAATTCCATTTTTGTTAGCATTCTCTGCTATTTATTTAACATATGAGTTTATTGGTAATATTTCGGAACACTTAACAACTTTTTTCACCCCGCCTAGTAATACGGGGTGAAAGGTTTTTGTGTGAGTCATGCTCTACAGCGTGGTCATGAACTCACGGAATGTGTCAGTCCTCTGATTTATATCAATTACTATGTATGTTTTTATGGGCATTTATGTCGCACGAGAATGCGTTTTATTGCATAATGTCGTTTTTTATCATACAAAGTGGTGTTCATGAAACGTCAACATGGTTTTACTTTAATCGAATTGGTTGTTGTTATCGTTCTCATGGGTATCATTGCGGTTACTGCAGCTCCAAGATTTCTTAATGTGAAAGGTGATGCTAATGACTCAACATATTTGAGTCTGAAGGGGTCATTTCAGTCTGCTGTTACGCTATTTCATTGCAAATGGCTAATCGATGGTGAACAAGATCCTGATGTTACGGAAGGCCGAGAAGGCGCTTGGGGTTACACTATTTATAATCTTCATTTCAATAAATTTGGTTATCCTCGAATAATCGATACCGTACAAAAATGTGAAGATATTTTAGAAAATCTACTACCTGATTCAAGTTTGACTAGGAAAGATTACGAAGAATCAAAACCTACAAGTGATGGTCTGAGCGGCAATATGTGTACATATAAGTTCACGGCTGTGCCATATAACTTAACTTATTCTGAAACAAATGGTGAAGTTACTTTAACTAAGCGTATTTAGCTGTAGTGGAATAATAGTTTTCATACTTTCGGGCGCTCATTGTAGCGCCCTTTTCATTTATTTTATGGAATAATGTAAAAACCATTTAGAAGTGTCAGGTTTGAGCCAGTTAGAAATGTCATGTTGAACTAACGTCAAAGCAGCACTAATTAATCCTCATAAAAGAAAAGCGAGTACCACTTCCGCAGCACTCGCTTTTTAGTCAGCTATTCACATCTAGCCTGTTTCCAACTTGATTTGCTGTTTCCAACCACATATCACGTGTATCCAACTTGGTTATCTGTGATCAAAAACTGATCAATCTTCAATATAACTCTCAATGCTCGGGCATGAGCAAACCAGGTTGCGGTCACCGAAGACATTGTCAACGCGGTTGACGGCCGGCCAGTACTTTGATGCTTTCGTCTGGTTTGACGGGAAGCATGCCAGCTCACGGGTGTAGCTGTGGCTCCACTCGGCGTCCATTAGATCGACTTGGGTATGTGGCGCATTCACTAATGGATTGTCGTCTAGCGGCCATTCTCCGGCTTGTACACGGGTGATTTCCTGGCGGATAGCAATCATTGCGTCACAGAAGCGATCAAGCTCAGCCAAATCTTCAGATTCGGTCGGTTCGATCATCAGTGTACCGGCAACAGGGAACGACATGGTCGGGGCGTGGAAGCCATAGTCCATCAGGCGCTTGGCAATATCTTCTTCAGAGATGCCAGAGGCTTCTTTCAGCGGGCGAATATCGATAATACATTCGTGAGCAATACGGCCTTCGCTGCCACGGTACAGAACAGGGTAGTGAACACGCAGGCGTTCCATCACGTAGTTGGCGTTCAGGATTGCCAGCTTAGTGGCTTCAGTCAGGCCTTGTTCACCCATCATTGCAATATACGCGTATGAGATAGGTAAAATAGACGCAGATCCCAGCTCTGCCGCCGAAACAGCATACTGTTTTTGCTCGCCTTCGACGGCTTCAACGTGACCAGGCAGGAATGGTGCAAGGTGTGATTTAACACCGATAGGCCCCATACCCGGACCGCCGCCACCGTGTGGGATGCAGAAGGTTTTATGCAGGTTCAGGTGTGAGACATCAGAACCAATGAAGCCTGGGCTAGTCAGGCCAACCTGTGCGTTCATGTTGGCGCCATCGAGGTAAACCTGACCGCCGGCGGCATGAACCAGCTCACACATTTCGCTAACGGCTTCTTCGTATACACCGTGGGTCGAAGGGTAGGTGATCATGATGCACGACAGGTTATCGCGGTGTTTTTCGATCTTCGTTTTCAGATCTTCAACATCGATATTACCCTTGTTATCACAACCAACCACGACAACTTTCATCGACACCATGGCTGCTGATGCCGGGTTTGTACCGTGTGCAGAGCTTGGGATCAGACAGACGTTACGGTGACTATCGCCGTTGTGCTGGTGGTAACGCTGGATTGCGATCAGACCGGCATATTCACCCTGAGCGCCAGAGTTAGGCTGTAGCGAGAATGCATCGTAACCAGTAACTGTACACAGCATTTCAGATAACTTCTCAGCCAGCTCTTGATAGCCTTTGGTTTGCTCTGCTGGTGCGAATGGGTGCAGGGCACCAAATTCAGGCCAAGTGATAGGGATCATTTCAGCAGCTGCATTGAGCTTCATGGTACAGCTGCCCAGCGGGATCATACCGTGAGTCAGTGAATAATCCTTATTTTCCAGCTTCTTCATGTAACGCATCATCTGCGTTTCACTGTGGTGCTGGTTAAAGATCGGGTGAGTCAGGTATTGACTGGTACGGCGACAGCTTTCAGGAATAGCGGCAAACTCGTCAGCCGCAATGTCGGCTGTGAACATTGATGCTTTTAATTTGTTGCCGCTAAAGAGTGACAGCAGCTCCTCAATGTCTTCAACCGTGGTGGTTTCATCAATGCTGATCCCAAGCTGAATGCCTTTACCATTTGCTGAAGAATACTTACGCAGGTTGATACCTGTTTCCAGCGCTTTCTTATAGAATTCGTCTGTTTTCTTGCCTGTGTTCAGGGTAATGGTGTCGAAGAAGCTTTTGTTTGCCAGTTCGATCCCTGAATTATGCAGGCCGGCAGCAAGAATGGCGGTTAGGTGGTGTACACGACGGCCGATTTTACGCAGGCCTTCTGGACCGTGATACAGGGCATAGAATGCAGCCATATTGGCGAGAAGCGCCTGTGCGGTACAGATGTTAGATGTCGCTTTTTCACGGCGAATGTGTTGTTCTCGAGTCTGCATTGCCATGCGAAGCGCCTGGTTGTCTTTCGAGTCTTTAGAGACGCCGATCACCCGTCCTGGCATGGTACGCTTGTGCTTGTCTTTGGTTGCCATGAAGCCTGCGTGGGGACCTCCGAAGCCCATTGGAACACCGAAGCGCTGTGCACTGCCGATCACCACGTCAGCGCCCATTTCGCCAGGTGCTTTTAATAGTGTCAGGGCCAGTAGATCAGAAGCCACTGCGACCAGTGTTTTCTTTGCGTGGGCTTTTTCGATAGTTTCGGTGAGATCAACGACATTACCGCTGGTGCCCGGGTACTGAAGGAGAGCGCCGAATACATCGTGGCTGTCCAGCTCGTCGACAGAGCCGGTAATGATTTCGATGCCGATAAAGCCTGCCCGGGTACGAACCACGTCTACGGTCTGCGGGTGTAGATCGTTTGATACGAAGAAGGCTTTGCTCTTGCTTTTGCCTGCACGCTGACACAGCGTCATGGCTTCGGCTGCTGCTGTTGCTTCGTCAAGCAGCGAGGCGTTTGCCAGTTCCATACCGGTTAGATCCATGATCATCTGCTGGTAGTTAAGCAGAGATTCAAGGCGGCCCTGAGATATTTCTGGCTGGTAAGGAGTATACGCTGTATACCAGCCCGGATTTTCCAGCACGTTACGAAGAATGACATTTGGCGTTAGGGTACTGTAGTAACCCTGACCGATATAGCTACGGTTGATGATGTTTTTGCCGGCAATCGCTTTTAGTGAAGCCAGCATATCGGCTTCACTCTGAGGCTGATCCAGTTTCATCGCTTCAGGTAGGCGAATCGCTGCCGGAACCGTTTGTTCAATCAGCTTATCAACGCTTTCAACGGCGATGGTTTCCAGCATGATTTTTTGCTGAGCAGCATCTGGGCCATTATGGCGTCTTGCAAAATCTTGATCGTCAGTTAATGCATTTAGAAGAGTCATGTCAGTCATGGTTCTTTCCTGAACAGTTGCTATCAATTACATCAGAAAAGTTGCTTCGCCTTGATGCAATTGCGATGAGTCATCGTGAGGGCTGAAAAACGGCTTTCAAGCCGGCTGGCATTTCAATCTGTTGATTAAAAGACAGAACTCAAAAGCCGAGATTGACTTAGTCTTCGATAGTTTCTAGGTATTTTTCACCATCGATAAGCTTAGCTAGATCTTCAACGTCAGTGATCTTGATTTTAGCAATCCAGCCACCTTCGTACGGTTCATCGTTAATGAGTTCTGGGCTGTCTTCCAGATCTTCATTGATTTCAACGATTTCACCGGTTACCGGAGAGTAGATATCAGAAGCCGCTTTTACCGACTCGACCAGAGAGAACGTTTCGCCCGCTTCTGTCGAATCGCCTACTTCAGGAAGATCCACAAATACTACGTCGCCCAACAGACCCTGAGCATGGTCAGAAATGCCCATTGTGATAGTGCCATCGCCGTTATCACGTACCCACTCATGGCTTTCAGCGAACTTCAGTGTCTTTTCCATTTAAAACTCCTTGCGCAATTGTTCCGCATATAATGTTTGTTATACGACCTGTTGATTTGGCAGCAACAGGTCAATTGAAGTAATAACCTCTTGTTACTGGCAAATAGGGAGACGGCTGAATTTGTTTGAATTCTTCAGCGGATACCGGATGTCATCAGTCTGTAGTACTTTTGCCAGAACTTTGGCGTTGTTAATCACATTTTTGGTATAAAGCCTTCATTCACCTTATCCTCCGGCCGAGATCCTGGCCTGTTTAGTGCTATATCAGAGCCGTACACGTTTTAGTTATGGATCGTTTTGTAGTTATTGAGGAGCAAGTCATGTTTGTTCGTGCCTTTTGGTGCAGTGCAATGATGGTGAGCCATAACATGTACGTAACATACCTTATCTATAGATAGCCGATCAAACTAAAATTTCCAATAGTGGAACATTGTCCACTTTAATGGTCAAGTCTGATAGCAAACGTTTGCGTGGTGTTGTGTGAAATTTTATGCAAAGACTAGTTTTATAGTCTGCTCTCCTTTTTAACGCTAGGTTGGAAATTTGTGTTAACTTCTGACGTCGCCTGTTGTGGAAAGGGATGAAGAATGTATGCCAACAAGCTAAATTGAATTAATGCTAACGTGCTTTTATTCAATTCAGTGTAAGAAAATACGATATATTCCACTTTGAAAACTTGTAGTTTCTTAAAGGAAACTTTGTTTCAAATGTGTTGTACTGCTCATGTTTTTATTCCGTTTATCTTTTAAGTTTCTGGTTGCCTATGCCAGAATGAACACTGAATAGTCGCCAAGGAGGGCTGTAATGAGTAATGAAAACAAGCAAGACATCTATCCGTCAATGAGTGTTGCCAAAGAGCAGGAAACAAGCAAGATCGAGCCACTTAAGTTGGGCAAGCGATTAAAAGAAATACGTATGGCACATGGTTTGACGCTGGAAGAGGCAAGTAAAAAAACCGGACTTGCACGCTCTACATTGTCCAAGATTGAGAACGAACAGATATCGCCAACATTTCAGGCGATGCAGAAGTTGGCGAATGGGTTAGATGTTGATATTCCACAGCTATTCGCGCCACCAAAACAAATAAAAGCGACCGGGCGGCGCGATATCACTCGCGTTGGCGAAGGTAAGCCGCATCCGACATCGACTTATGAACATGAGCTGTTGGCGACCCAGCTAACCCATAAAAAAATGATGCCCTTTAAGTCTCGGGTTCGGGCACGTTTTTTTGAAGATTATTCTGATTGGATCCGCCACGATGGTGAAGAGTTCTTGCTGGTTTTATCTGGTGAAATTACTTTTTATTCTGAGTTCTATGAGCCGGTAAATCTCACAGAAGGTGACTCAGTGTATTACGATGCCAACATGGGGCATATGCTTGTGTCATTGAGTCAAGAGGATGCTCATGTTCTTTGGGTCACTGCCTCATAAGCACATTGAATGTGAGTTGGATCTTCTTTTAAGTAATTTGTTGATTACGTAATACTAATTTTTGAAATAACGCGGTCATTCAAACAAGCCGTTAACATTGTTAGCTTTATTATTGTTTTAGAGCTGGAGGGGAGCGTTGATAATGACTGATTTTTCGGACCTAGACAGTCAAAGTGGCTGTGTTTGTGAGTTTCTGTGATTAACGCAGTTTAAACAAAATTAGACTTTGTTTACTATAGGAAATAGGTTAACAAAAACACAACATCCAGCCTTGGTGGTTGTAATATGTAAAACAAAGCCAACCTATGTTTTTGCAGGCATGGCAAAAAAGTGAAGGAGAAAGTTCCAAATGGAATTTGTAGCGAACTTTATATCTGCAATAAATAGCCTGATGTGGGGCGTACCCATGCTGGTGATGATCCTCGGTGTTGGGGTATACCTGACCGTTGGCTTGAAGCTTATGCCCATTGTGAAACTAGGAACGGGTTTTAAATTACTGTGGTCAGGCCGAATTCCTGAAAAAGAAAAAAATGTAAAAGGTGAAATCAGCCCGTTTAACGCATTAATGACATCCCTTTCAGCCACTATCGGTACCGGTAACATTGCGGGCGTGGCGACGGCTATCTTCTTGGGGGGACCGGGTGCACTGTTTTGGATGTGGTGTACGGCGCTGGTGGGCATGGCAACAAAATATGCCGAGGCTGTCTGTGCGGTTCAATACCGTGAGACCGATGAAGAGGGTAACCATGTTGGCGGGCCGATGTACTATATCAAAAATGGCCTTAGTAGTAAGTGGACATGGCTGGGAACGGCGTTTGCCATTTTCGGTTCGGTTGCCGGTTTTGGTATTGGGAATACCGTGCAGGCAAACTCGGTAGCAGCCGCGGTGAGTTCCAGTTTTGGCATTCCACCTATAGTATCGGGTCTGGTGATGATGATCCTTGTTGGCATGGTTCTGGTGGGCGGAATCAAGCGTATTGCCGATGTGGCCGGTAAATTGGTTCCGTTAATGGCAGCTTTCTATATCGCATCGGGTTTACTGGTACTGGGAATGAACTTCTCTGAAATCCCCGCGGCTTTTTCCTTGATCATCAGCAGCGCCTTTACTCCTGTTGCGGCACAAGGTGGTTTCGCAGGTGCAGCGGTTTGGGCGGCGATCCGATTCGGTGTGGCACGAGGTGTGTTTTCAAATGAAGCGGGTTTAGGTAGTGCGCCCATTGCGCATGCTGCAGCGCAAACCCAGAACCCGGTAGCACAAGGTTTAGTGGCGATGCTGGGGACGTTTATCGATACGCTTGTGGTTTGTAGTATTACGGGTCTCGCAATTATTGTATCCGGTGCCTGGTCGACAGGTGAAACCGGGGCTGCATTAACCTCGGTGGCTTTTTCCTCCGCATTACCGGGTCTCGGCAATTACCTTGTGGCGATTGCGCTCTCTATTTTTGCTTTTACCACTATTTTGGGCTGGAGCTTCTACAGCGAAAAGTGTGTTCAGTATTTATTTGGTGTGAAGGCTATTGTCCCCTTTAGAGTGCTTTGGATTGTTGCTGTACCAATTGGTGCAACCAGTTCTCTAGAATTTATTTGGTTACTTGCAGATACATTAAACGCAATGATGGCAATTCCTAACCTGATTGCTCTGTTGTTGCTAAGTCCTGTGGTCTTTAAACTGACAAAAGAGTATTTCTCGCGTCAGGATAAAGATAAGGATTATGCTGATAAATCATAATTTTAGCATGAATTATTACTGACGAATGTATGGATAATTGGCCGCAAGGTATGCGGCTTATGGAGTAGTAAACGTATGTCCCAAGAACTTCTGCTTACCCCTCTTCATGCTCTTCATATTGAAATGGGTGCGAAAATGGTTCCATTTGCTGGCTATGATATGCCGGTTCAGTACCCGCTGGGTGTACGTAAAGAGCATCTGCATTGCCGTGATGCAGCAGGTCTGTTCGACGTGTCGCACATGGGGCAGTTACGTCTTCGCGGTGCAAATGCGGCTAAAGCAATTGAAGCTTTGGTACCGGTAGATATCATCGATCTGCCTGCCGGTAAGCAACGTTATGCTTTCTTTACCAATGAAAATGGCGGTATTGACGACGATCTTATGGTCACTAACTTTGGTGATCACCTGTTCGTGGTGGTTAATGCTGCATGCAAAGATCAAGATATTGCTCACCTGAAAGCAAACCTGCCTGGCGATGTTAAACTGGAAGTGATTGAAGATCGTGCGTTGGTGGCATTGCAGGGCCCACAAGCTGCTGACGTACTTGCGCGCCTTAACCCTGCCGTGAGTGACATGGTTTTCATGGACGCCATCAAGTTAGAGTTAGTGGGCGTTGAATGTTATGTCAGCCGCTCGGGTTATACCGGAGAAGATGGTTACGAAATTTCTGTACCGGCAGATAAAGCTGACGCTTTGGCTCGTGAATTACTCGCCCATACTGAAGTCGAATGGATTGGCCTTGGTGCGCGTGATTCACTGCGTCTTGAATGTGGCTTGTGCCTGTATGGCCACGATCTTGATCCGACCACAACACCGGTAGAAGCCAGCCTGCTTTGGGGGATCAGCAAGTCACGACGCGCAGACGGTGAGCGTGCGGGTGGTTTTCCTGGTGCAGAGCTTATTCTTGAGCAAATCAAAACCAAAGATGTAGCTCGTAAACGAGTTGGTTTGCTTGGCCGGTCAAAAGCGCCTGTGCGTGAGGGCAGTAAGTTATTTGATGCCAATGATAAAGAGGTCGGTATTGTAACCAGCGGGACGTTTGGCCCGTCAAGAGGCATGCCGATTGCGATGGCATACGTTCAAACGGATCTGGCCCAGATCGGTACGGAGCTCTTTGCTGAAGTTCGTGGTAAGAAACTACCTATGACTGTTGAGAAAATGCCTTTTGTGCCTCAGCGTTATTTTCGTGGTTAAGAGCTGTTGTGGCTAAAAGCCGCTGCGGTTAACAGTAGCCGCGGTAAATATAGGGAATCCTGATTAATCACCAAGATATAGAAAGGAGCCGGAGGCTCCTTTCTATATCTTGCAACTTTCTTCAACCAGGTCAGTGCAACGTCATTCTGGGTAGTGAAAGTTCACTACTGCTTAATTTTTAAAATAGGACTCTTTGCTCCATAAAGGGAGCAAATTCTTGCGCATAACCTTCAACATCACCCACCATAGAAAACATGAAAGAATAAATGAAATCAACCCACCATATACTTCGTTATTAATGCCTAATAAACCAGATGCTTGTGGGAAAAAGGTGGTCATCATATTAATGACGATATCACCGGGATAAAAGAATAGCCATTGTACCCATAACCCAACATCGGTTACGGTCACAGAGCCGCTGTAATTCATGTCGGCAACAAAAGACCAGTCTCTAGGAGCAATAAAACCACTCATTATTCAGCCCCCCATATTCAACAGTTTCCTTAATGGTATTATAGAAATAAGTAGGGGGGCTTATGCGTCTTATACCTAAGACTATTCTGAATTTCTCACCGTCGTATCAAAATACCTGCACAAAGCAGGCATTTTTAGAAAGATCAGGTTAACTAAGCGATATACCCGGCTTGAACCAGCTTTACTCCTCCTGTGCTCGGCGGCTGTAATCAACAATACTTTGTCGATACAGTTTAAGTAGTTCTTCATCTTTAACCGAGATGCCCACTTGCTGTGCTGGCATGCTCGACCACTCATCGTTCTGATACGTTCGAGTATCAAACTTTTGTATAGTATGGCCTTCGGCCGGGCCATCCGTCACCACCCGGACAGGACCTTGGCGTAAGGTGAATAGAGCGGGATCTATCACATAAGCGATGGCTGATGGATCATGAACATGGCAGCCCTTAAGACCCACTTTTTGTGAATAGAAACGAAGATAGTAACGACTGACATCCCAGATAAATTGGCCAACATCACCGGCATCATCACGTAGCCGGTCTAAATACTCTTCGGTGAAAAAGCTTTGTTGGGTAACATCCAGGCCAATAATGACCACCGGCCATGAAGCACAAAACACAATATCAGCAGCATGGGGATCATCATGAATATTGGCTTCGGCATAAGGTGTGACATTGCCGCGGTGACCATTCATACCAAATGCCCCGCCCATCACGACCACTTCTTTCACTAAATCTACGATTTCTGGGGCAGCTTCGAGGGCGAGTGCAATATTCGTCAGCGGACCGACTGCAACCAGCGTTATTTCACCAGGCTGTGCTTTGACGGTATCGATAATGTATTGGTAAGCCGGCCGAGGATCAGTTTTTTCTGTGATGTCAGATGGGGGTACTAAATCACCAAAACCACTTTCTCCATGAACGACAACGGTAGGGCCGACGGGCGGACGATTGAGTGGCTTGTTCGTGCCCTTAACAATATCGGCCTTAAGATGAAATTTCTGTTTCAGGTAAAGAGCATTGCGGGTCGCATTGTCTATGGTCGCATTACCGTACACTGTTGTTATGGCAAGCATTTCAATTGAAGGGTGTGCTTCGGCAAACAAAATAGCCATGGCATCATCAATGCCGGGATCAGTATCTAGTATGATTTTTTTAGTCATTAGTATTTATGTCCAACAAATTTAGAATTCTCGCTGAACTCTGCATTTTGAGGTAACTTGGGTATCGTAACTAGCAGAGTTTCCAGAACCGTGACTGTTATCAAAAAATCCATAAGGGAATGTCATGCAAGTGAGATTCAATCACCTGAGTGCCAACGGGTTTTGATCACTTGCGCGATAGATTGTCCCCAAAATTGATAGATCCCCGGTCCGGGATGAAAGCCATCTACCGCCATCTGCTCGGGCCTTAACCGATGGTTAATATCGAGCAGTTCACAATCATCCTGAGTTGCTGTCCAGAGGCTTAGATGCTGGTTGAAATCTCTGGCTTTTCTTCCCAAATACCAGCGCAAAGGAGGGGGTAAGGCGGGAAACCGCTCCATCGGAGGAATTTTGGTAAGTACTATTTGCCGGCAGGAAAAATGTTCACGAATGAATACAACCAGAGCTATTTGGTGCTTTAACCAGTCTTTAGTGGTGAACGTTTTGATAACATCGTTAACTCCCAACGAAATAATGACAACGTCATATTGCTCTTTAGGCTGATGTCTCAACATGTCATAGGTATCTTTTGTGGTATATCCTGATTTTGCCAGTAATTGCCACTCGAGTTGAAACTTACCGCTTAATGCGCTGACCAGATTACCTGAAAGGGCTTTTGATTGATTGCTGGCACCCACGCCTGCAGCTGCAGAGTCTCCGATTAATAACAGGCGAAGTAATTTACCTTGCCCGCATCGTCCGCTGCGTTCGCCGGTCGCTTCTTCTAATTTGGGTGTTACTTTGCGAACATAGAATCCCTGGACCACAAATACGGGGCCCATTAACACCAGCGCTAAGTAGTGAATCATGTCTGTTTCCTTACTGGAGCCTTTAAAGGTCAGCTCTGTGGCTGGGGGGCTAAAATAATTCGAATAGACCCCCGCAAACCTTTGGCGGTCGGCGGGGAAGTGATACCCATTACATTAAAACCAACCACACTAGAAATTGCCGCTTAATGATCAGTTATTTAATATGATTGGTATCAGGTAGTTCAATGACGCATGATCTTTGAATTTGTTTTTTCCGGATGTTTCTCCAGATGGGTGTGTCTGTTGGTTGCGGTCTGAGCCAGATCATTAAGGATGCGCTCTAAGTCAGAGTCATTCAGACATTTTGCAATGGCGGAATCGAGCTTAATTTTATCGCCTAGCTCATAGTGGCATTCCTTCTCTGGGTAGAAGTCGACGTCAGTTTCCTTGAATTTTTTTTTGTCTACAATTTCATTAAACAATGCAGCAACGGTATAGCAGAACACATCGTAAACTTCATTGGTATTTCTAGCCATATTGATTTTATTGCGAAAATCGTGGCTGTAGGCTTTTTCCAGCTTGGAATATGAAACCTGAGATGTCATAACCTTCCCCATATAGTCTCTCTAGTAGGTACTATTAACTATAGAACGGAGTTATATAGCGTCAATCATCGAGCTACGATAATAACTAACTAAAAGAACTGTCGCAGAAAAAGCGCGCTTTCGAACGAAGCTAATGTTTTTATTCTACACTTGTCAGTGAACTCTCTGTTTAATTGAGCGTTTGTAAACTCGATTATTTTAGAAAAATAAGGAGTGGCTGTAATGAATAAAAATCTGATATTCATTTTACTATTCGCTGTAGCGGGATTAACCGGATGTGAGCCGAGTTCTACGGGCTTTAGCTTACCCGCAGGAAATGTGGTTAATGGAGAAAAAGTCTTTTTGACTATGCAATGTCTTGAATGCCATACCATGGAGGGGTTTGACCAGCCAGAGTCGGCAGTAGAGAGAGCTACGGCTTCTGTTGCGCTTGGTGGAGAGGTTAAGCGGATTAAGAATTATGCTGAACTTGTTACTTCAATAATTAATCCATCGCATCAAATTGCAGAAGGGTATGAACTTGATGTTATCCAATACGAGGGGCAATCAATAATGCCTAGCTATAATGATGCGTTAACGGTTACTCAATTGATTGATTTGGTTACTTTCCTAGAGTCGCGTTATGAACTTGAGCCCTATGAACCAACTCTTTACAGTCCTTACAGGTAAGGTGATCAAGCTTGCTTTGTCGAGTGATTAATTGTTGTCCTTCTAGAGATAGTTAAAAGCAGCTTTTTGTAGGCTGCTTTTTTGTTTCTTTAAATCAGATTATAACGACTTTTACCACCCCAACCATCTATGTCTGATAGTCCCTGACGTTGAAAGCTAAACTTAGGCATTGAGAAGCAACACGTTAGCCCTATCCCAAAGAGAATAACGATTGCTATACTACAGGCTCAACTGACCAGGTTTCTAAATCAACTATGTTAACCATATCCAACAATGTTCAGCTGGCCGATTGGGAAATCGAAATGTCAGCTATTCGCGCGCAAGGTGCAGGCGGGCAGAATGTCAATAAGGTATCCAGTGCTGTGCATCTCCGATTCGATATTAATCGCTCCAGCTTACCGGAATTTTATAAAGAGCGTCTTTTAAAATTGTCTGATCACCGGATCACTAAAGAAGGCGTGATCATTATCAAGGCTCAGCAATTTCGTACTCTTGAAAAAAACAGAGAAGATGCGCTGGAGAGGTTAAGAGAGTTAATCATTTCAGCCACAGTGGAGGTGAAATCGCGTCGGGCGACCAGGCCGACATTAGGATCAAAACGCCGTCGAATGGATAAAAAAACTCAGCGGGGCAGTACGAAATCCTTGCGAGGAAAGGTGAGCTTTTAGTTGTTGATTTGAGGTTTTCTACCGCTACATAAAAATAAAAAAGCGCTAAATTGTCTAGCGCTTTTTTAGGACTAGACAGACTTAGTGTTGTTTTTTCATTTTAAGGTAAAGGTTTTCGACCTTCACTCTTGCCCACTCTGTCTTACGTAAAAATTTGAGGCTGGATTTAATGCTCGGGTTATCGTTGAAACAACGGATATTGATGCGCGCACCAAGCTCGTCCCAACCATAGTATTCGACCAGTTCGGTGAGCAGTTTTTCCAGGGTAATGCCGTGTAGCGGATTATTTGCTTGTGTCATAGCTTGTAGCAGATTAATGAAACCAACGGTAAGTATATCAGCTTCATCATCGATAGTATTCCTGAAGGAGAGCATTCAACAAGACTCATTCAGTTTTGTTCAAACGGCTTTTAGATAACAAGGAAATCACTCTGCTAGTATTGTAATTTATTGATCTTGCTAACACTTCTATTCTATATGTAGTGATAGTTTTAGCGATTCGCGTTGTTTCTCTTTACTCTCTTTAATGATTTTACTGTTTGAGGCGATAGGGATGTCAGAAAAAAAAACACTTCAGTTACTACAGTTGTTCTTTCGCGAAACAGACCGAGCAAGATTACTAGAGACAGATGCACTGCCTGATTTAGATGAAGAACAGCACCAGAAAGTCAATTTGTGGCTGGAAAACAAACGAAATTTCACTCTCGATGAGATCGCCCGCCAACACTGGATAAAAACCTGTAGTGCAGGTTACATCACTGAATTATTAATGCGTGATGACGGTACTTTAGAAGAATCTTCCCTGTTCAATCGAACGAAAACCCGTGGCCACTGGGCATTAGTCGACGGTGTGATTGAGATTGAAATCAGCAAAGGGGATAACCGATACCACTGCGCGGTTATCGCAAATAAAACCGTTAATATTCACTCTGCTATTGAGTATAAAAATGGTGAATTGCATTCATATTTAAAGCTGATCCAAACTCGCCCGGTTTAAAAAAAGTATAAAAAACATCTTTCACTGGCATGAATCAGCAAAATGCGTACACTGGATTTATGCATTAAAAATGAATGGCTAGTGAGATTGATGCCTTTTTATACTCAATAGGTGAGCACTCAGCCCGTGAATAATCAGCCGTGGAAACAAGGATGAATAAAATTAACACAGTTGCCGTTGTCGGCGGCACACATGGTAATGAATTTAGTGGCATCTATCTGCTACGAAAGTGGAAAAAAAACGCGCAGCTAATTTCTCGTAGCAGCTTTGCGACACAAATGGTTTTTGCCAATCCGAAAGCACATGAAGAGAACAAGCGTTATATTGATTGTGATTTGAATCGTCAGTTTTTATTGGCCGATCTCGATGATCAGGATCTGGCCAATTATGAGCAAAGCAGAGCGAAAGCGATAAATAATCAGCTTGGCCCTAAGGGCAATGCTAAAACCGATTTGATCATCGATCTTCATAACACGACCAGTAATATGGGGCCTTCGCTTATTTTGCTTCAGTCTGATGACTTTAATCGCAAAATGGGCGCCTATGTGAAATCGTGTATGCCATCTGCAGTTGTAGTTTTCGAGGATCAGGTGCCCGTTGAAGAGCATTTCTTCCTCAGTTCAATCTCTCCCAACGGTGTGATTGTTGAAATTGGCCCGCAACCTCAATCGGTGATCCGTCAGGATGTGCTGGATTGGATGGAAGAAATGACCCGCCATATTCTGGATTACATCGAACTGCATAATACCAATGCATTGCCACAACTTCCTGCCAGCTATGAAGCATTTAAATATACCGAGACGCTGAAATTACCGGAAGATGAAAACGGCGAGCGTGCTGGTATGGTACATAAAAATATTCAGGATAATGACTTTAAACCACTTCATTCAGGTGATCCGATCTTTACCCTGTTTGATGGTAAAGAAGTTTGCTGGGAAGGTGATTATGAAGCCTATCCTCACTTTATAAATGAAGCCGCTTACTATGATAACAACCTGGCGATGTCACTAGGTAGAAAACTGCTCATAGAGCTTTGATCGACTGAGTTATCGTTATATAGATAATCAAAAAATATCAGGCTTCAACATTGGGGCCTGATTTCCAGGCGCTGAGGTTACTTGGGTATATGACTTACCTGCTGATTTTCGAGTCATTACAATCACCACAATATGTTCTCAGACTAGGTACTACAGTTTAAGATTCTGATTGCGTATACTGCACAGATTGAATTGATACCAATATGGTTGGTTGCAGCTAGTATGATTATTTTTACCACTAATTTAGGCGATATCGAGATTGAACTTAATATGGAACGAGCCCCTGTCAGTTCGAAGAATTTTCTAAAGTATTGCCAAGATGGCTTCTATGACGGCACTATTTTTCACCGAGTGATAAAAGGTTTTATGGTACAAGGCGGAGGCTTTACGGAAGATATGCAAGAAAAGCCGACACGTGATTGTATTGCTAATGAAGCTAATCGTGGCCTTAAAAATGTCATTGGCACTCTATCGATGGCGCGCACTGATGCCCCACATTCTGCGACTGGACAGTTTTTTATCAACTTGGCTAATAACGACTTTCTTGATCATACAGCAACCACCAACGCAGGTTGGGGCTATGCGGTATTTGGCAAGGTTAGTGCTGGCATGGATGTGGTTAATAAAATGGCTGAAGCTAAAACGACCTCTAAATACGGCCATGATGATGTACCATGTGAAGCAATTATTGTAGAAAAAGTGATTATTAACAAGGAATATAAATGAAATCACTTCTAGTTTCGTTAAGCCTAAGCTCTCTGCTCGCAAGCTCTGCCTTAGCTGCGCAAAACAACATTTCTATTGAGTACCAGACAGCGAAAGGTAAAGAAGATAAGTCAGTACAACAATTGATAGAGCGAAGTGGTGTCAACGAAACTCTAGTAGAACTATCCAATGCGCACTTTGCGTTTAATAAGACTTTGACCATTCGGTATGGCGGTGAAGAAGGGCCAATGTACGATCCCGATACTCATATTATTCATGTTCCTTACTCTTTTGTTGCTGAATCGCTGCAATATTTTAAGAAAAATGACTACCAAAAGAAATACGGTAAAGAGCCGCAACTCGGTGCTATTGACACTTTCCTTCATACCTTACTCCATGAAGCTGGACACGCCTTAGTCGCCGATCAGGATATTCCGGTATTGGGTAAAGAAGAGGATGCGGTTGACAACTTCGCCACTCTGATGATGATTAACTACGTCGAAGAAGGAGATGATGCCGCCATTAGCGCCGCTGACATGTTCGCTTTTGAGTCGGAAAACAGGCCCGATTATTACGACTTTGGTGAGTATATTGATGAACATAGCTTTGATCTGCAAAGATACTTCTCTACCCTTTGTTTAGTTTACGGAAGCGCCCCAGAGAAACATCAAAAGCTACTCGATGAAGTCGAAAAAGACTATCTCTCTGAACGTAAAGATTTTTGTATCGATAACTTTCAGCAACTGGACCATAACTGGCATCAGTACCTTTCGTCCAAGAATTAGAGAGGGTTAATAAATATAGCCACTTTGAAAGTGGTCTATTCATTAGAGTGATTCAAATTAGGCGCTTTCACATCCGGCATTGGTTATGCGTCTGGTACTAAAGATAAAACCTCTCGAGTGAGAGGTTTTATGCCAATTTTTATCAAGATCAGATCTAATCCGTATTGCTATTAACTTTCGAATGAAAGCTTTGCTCCAAATGCACTGTGCCAGTCTTGGCTGAACTGTTCAACGGCAGGCTGCACGGCCGGGTGGGCAAACATTTGTGCGGCGACATCCACGGGTAAGGTAATCGCGCCGATACCCAGCTTCATCACTTCCATTGCCTGCTGCGTGTTTTTAAAACTGGCCGCCAGAATCTTTGAGCTTAGTGCATGCTGGTCGAGCAATAACTGCAGATCAGCCACAACGCCAACACCATCACTTCCCATACCATCAATACGGTTGACATAAGGTGCCAGATAATCGGCGCCGCATAATGCCGCCAGGAAACCTTGTTGTGCTGAGTAGATAGCGGTGGCTAATACCGTAATTCCTTCTTTTTTCATTATTTTAATAGCAGCAAGGCCGGTTTCCGTCGCTGGAACCTTTACCACCATATCATAGGGCAGTTGGTTGAGCTGCTTCGCTTCTTCAACCATCTCATTAATCGTTGTACTCACAACCTGAGCATGAAAACGTGCGTCCGATCCTAGGGTTTCGGCAAGAGCGGGCAATATCTGGCTTAATCCCTCACCGGATTTCGCCAGAATTGAAGGGTTGGTGGTAACACCTCTGAGAGGCAGGCACTTATTGAAGCGGGATACCTGAACAATGTCAGCAGTATCAAGATATAGTTCAATCATAATTATTATCCGTCTGATTTGCGATGAACAAACTATAGTCAGGCAAAGCTATTTGTGATTTGATCTAAATCAAGGTTGATTTCGTTCGTAAGTTGTAATGTTTCATTTGTCGAAGGCTGTGACATTTTACTCGGGGTCAGCATGTATTTCAATATTCAGCGTTTCTCTACCCATGATGGTGATGGAATTCGTTCTATTCTGTTTCTCAAAGGGTGCAGTCTGGCATGTCCATGGTGTCAAAATCCGGAAAGCCGGAGTAAAAAACGTTCATTGCTGTTCGATCAGCGAAGCTGTTTAGATGAATGCAATTTATGCCAACAGGCTTGTTCGGCAATTCAGCGTGATGCCAACGGCAACATCAAGATTAACCGCTCCCGGTTAAACGATAACGATCTAATAAAGCTTGAGAACACATGCCCGACACAGGCACTTTCAGTATGTGGCAAAGAGGCTGTAGCAGATGAGCTTTGCACGATCTTGTTGAAAGATAAACCTTATTATATTCAGAGTGATGGCGGTGTTACTTTTTCTGGTGGCGAGCCGCTTATGCAGCCTGAGCTTATTGCGACGTTAGCGAAGCGCATGTATCAGGAAAAAATCAATACTGCAGTTGAAACTTGTCTCCATGTGCCCTGGAAAAATATTGAGCGGGTATTGCCTCATATTGATTGCTGGCTTACCGATCTCAAACATACCGACGAAGCTAAATTTCAGCGCTGGACCAAAGGCTCACTGAAGCGAATTAAGACTAATTTTGAACAGCTGGCAAATAAAGCTAAACGGATTGTTATTCGAGTCCCGGTTATTCCCGGGTTCAATGACACCGAAGAAGATCTGCGTGCCATCATCGATTTTGCAGTTTCACTTGAAAGCTGCAAGGAACTTCATCTCTTGCCCTACCACACTCTGGGCATGAACAAATACCACCTGCTTGATATGCCATATCTGTGCTCTGACAAACCGCTGGGTAAGCCTGAGCTGTTAGAAAGCGCGAAACAATACGCACAGACTCATTGTAATAGAAAGCTTCTTGTCACCGTCAGAGGGTAACAATATGAACCTGAACCATTTACCGCAACGAATCGAAGCTCATAAACACGCATTGATTAACATCGTGACGCCGCCAATATGTACCGAACGTGCTCAAGCCTACACCGAGGCTTATCAACAACATGAAGATAAACCTGTTGTTGTGCAGCGCGCTTTGGCACTGGCAGAGCATCTGCGTACCAGAACGATCTGGATTAAACACGATGAGCTGATCATCGGTAACCAGGCGAGTAAAGTTCGAGCGGCACCGATCTTCCCTGAATATACCGTGCGCTGGATTGAAGCTGAAATTGATGATTTAGCGGATCGTCCCGGAGCGGGTTTCGCCGTGACAGAGCAGGACAAAGAGAATATTCATCGGCTCACGCCATACTGGCGCGGTAAAACGGTTCAGGATCGTTGCTACGGCTTATTTACGGGCGAGCAGCAAGACATTCTGGCGACGACCATCATTAAAGCAGAAGGCAATATGACCTCTGGTGATGCTCACCTGGCGGTCGATAACGAAAAACTATTACGCATTGGTTTAAATGGCTTATTAGATGAAGTGCGTACTCACCGCAGCCAGATTGATCTGGCTGACTGGGAAGATTTAAAGCGTGAGCAGTTTCTGAAATCGGTTGAAATTGTGCTGCTTGCCGTACAGCAACATATTGTTCGTTATGCTGAGCTGGCCGAAAAAATGGCAGGAGAAGAATCACGTCCGGCGCGTCAAAGAGAGTTGGAAACGATTGCTGCTAACTGTCGTCATATTGCGTTCGAGACACCGGCATCATACTGGCAGGCCTTACAACTGTGTTATTTCGTTCAGTTGGTTTTGCAGATTGAATCGAATGGCCACTCTGTTTCGTTTGGCCGTATGGATCAGTATTTGAACGCCTTTTATCTGCAGGATGTCGAAGTTGATAAGACAATCAGTCGTGAGTTCTCGCTTGAATTGCTTCAGAGCTGCTGGCTTAAATTACTGGAAGTAAACAAAATCCGCTCTGGTAGCCATTCTAAAGCCTCAGCTGGCAGCCCTTTATATCAGAATGTGACGATTGGCGGACAGAAACTGGATGACGAAGGTATACCTTCAGATGCGGTAAATAGTCTGTCATGGGCGATCCTGGAGTCATGCGGACAGCTACGTTCAACTCAACCCAACCTGAGTGTGCGTTATCACGAAGGTTTAGATCAACGCTTCCTGATGGGGTGCATTGAGGTCATAAAATGCGGCTTCGGTATGCCTGCGTTTAACAACGATGAAATCGTGATCCCAGAATTTATCAAGCTGGGTGTCGAAAAAACAGATGCTTATAATTATTCTGCAATTGGCTGTATTGAAACTGCTGTGCCGGGTAAATGGGGCTATCGCTGCACCGGTATGAGCTTCATTAATTTTGCCCGTATTTTACTGTCCGCACTTGATGAAGGTCGCGATGCAACATCCGGTAAAATCTTCATGCCGCATGATAAATCCCTGGCGAAAGGAAGTTTTGAAAACTTCGAACAGATCATGACGGCCTGGCGAGAGCAGATCCGTTACTACACCCGAAAATCGATTGAAATCGACTGTGTGGTAGATTCGGTTCTTGAACAGCAAGCACAGGATATCTTCTGCTCAGCTTTGGTTGATGATTGCCTGAGCCGAGGTAAGACGGTCAAAGAAGGGGGCGCGAAATATGATTGGGTATCAGGTCTTCAGGTTGGTATCGCTAACCTAGGTAACAGTCTGGCGGCGATTAAACATCTGATCTTCGATCAGCCTCAGATCACGCAACCGCAGCTGGCACAGGCTCTGGCCGCTGATTACGCAGGCAGTGACGGTGAACAGTTACGTCAGCGCCTGATCAACTTCGCTCCGAAGTTTGGTAACGATGATGATGCGGTCGACGATCTGCTAAGTCGTGCTTACGATGCCTATATCGAAGAGCTGGCTCAGTTCCACAATACCCGTTTCGGACGTGGCCCGGTCGGTGGTAATTATTATGCCGGTACGTCCAGCATCTCGGCGAATGTCCCGTTTGGCGCAGCGACAATGGCAACGCCAGATGGCCGTAAAGCGGCAACGCCGCTGGCAGAAGGTGCAAGCCCGGCATCGGGCTCCGATACACTCGGTCCGACGGCGGTCTATAACTCCGTAGGTAAAATCCCGGCAGGTAAAATTCTCGGTGGGGTGCTGCTGAATCAGAAGTTGTCACCGGCAGCTGTGGCTGATGAAAGCGATATGTTAAAGCTCTCGATGCTGATCCGCACCTTCTTCAATTACCATAAAGGCTGGCATGTTCAGTACAATATTGTTTCGCGGGCAACCTTGCTGGCAGCGAAGCAGCATCCTGAACAGTACCGGGATTTAGTGGTACGCGTCGCGGGTTATTCCGCGTTTTTTACCGCGCTCTCGCCCGATGCGCAGGACGATATTATTGCTCGCACCGAGCATAGCTTGTAGGATGATGGACTTTCGCGAAGATTTCATTAGAAAGTTAAAATGAACTCGAAGCGAAAGTCATTTTTTGTGTACGCAAACATCAGAGAGCAAGCAGGAACATCATATGAACCCGAGACAGAGTGAAATTGTACAGTTGGTTAATCAGGAAAAGCGCGTAATGGTGTCTGATCTGGCTTCCCATACCGGCGTATCCGAAGTCACTATTCGTCAAGATCTGAATCAGCTTGAAAAAGAGGGTTATCTGAAACGGGTTCATGGTGCAGCCATGTCATTACAAAGCGATGATGTCAGTGCCCGTATGGAAGTCCGCTTCAATACCAAGCAGAAGCTGGCTGAACGTGCCGCGCAATTAGTCCAGCCTGATGAGACGGTGATGATTGAAGGCGGCAGTGCCAATGCCCTGCTGGCCCGTGTACTGGCTGATCGTGGTGATATTACTATTATTACTCCAAGCGCCTACATCGCCCACATGATCCGCGACAGTAAAGCCGAAGTGATCTTGCTTGGCGGCGTTTATCAGCGTCAGGGGGAAAGTCTGGTTGGCCCGCTGACCCGCCTTTGTATTGAATACACCCACTTCAGTACTGCCTTTCTCGGTATTGACGGTTTCCACCGTGATACCGGGTTTACCAGTCGCGATATGATGCGGGCCGATGTAGCCATGGCGATCCTCAATAAAAACAAGCGCAATATTGTCCTGACCGATTCCAGCAAGTTTGGTCAAATCTACTCTACCAGCCTGGGGGCGCTTGATAAGTTTTCAGTTCTGGTGACCAATAGCGGAGTACCGCAAGAAGATCTCAACTGGTTGGAACAACATGGCGTGAGGCTGGAGCTGGTTGATGATGAATAAGCCTCTGACTTTGCCAGAGGTTATTTAAAGTCATAATTATATACATTTTCACGCATTATCTGACGGTATAGTCCAGTACAATGATCTCTTCCAGAACCGGGCGAAAGATTGATTTTAGCGCATCATGTTTTGGGTGTGGCAGATAGGTTTGCCTGCTGGCTTCGTCACGGAAGGTCATCAGCACACAGTGTGTATAGCCGCGATTTTTACCTTCCGGGCTGTCATTTTCTCCCCATTCAACGGCTTCGACGCCATCGACAGTCTCCGGGAAGGCAATAAAAGCGTCTTTTACGGCATCAATTTGAGACAGTGGTGCATCGGCTTTGAATTGGATCAGTAAAATATGGCGGATCATCTTAAATACCCCTGTATTTTTTAAAATCTTAAAACTCTGGAATTAAATCCCTGTTCTGAATTTCGAACAAAGTCATTAACTATAATGTATGAGAAAATAGTTCAGCGGTTTACTCATTAATATTTTGCTTAAAGTTGCTTACGGGCTTTTTGGTTAAATCTATTGCAAAATCAACATTAAATTCAGGTGCCAGTGTCTGACAAATGATCACAAAAAATCACGATCTACAACTTTACAAAGAGTTGACCCGTTTCGTTCATGAGCCTACTCAGCTAAACCAGGTGTTTTTTGCCGGAAACCAACCGGAACCGCCTGAGTTAGCCTATCAGGTCAATTTCCCCCGATTAGAACTCGTCATCGAGGGTGTTGTGCCGATGGAAATCGGCGGTGAAAAGGGACAAAGTTACACTGAAAACCTGACTCTTGGCCAGGCGTTGTTTTTACCGGCATTTAGCTGGAACAAACCCGATTGGCAGCAACCCGCCACAATCTTGAGCTTACTTTTCGGCAAACAAACCTTAGGCTTCAGTATTCTTCACTGGGATGGTGAAAACTTCCAGGTATTAAGCAAGGAGAGTGTCCAACGACGAGGTCCTCGTATCGGCGCATTCATCCTTAGAACGCTGGAAGAGCTTACCTGGCACCCCGAAGATCAATGCACGGCACGTTTAATTGTCAGTGCACTGTTGAGCCATGCCCTGGATCTGATTCAGCATCCTCCTGAGACCCTTTCGCGCAGCCAAACACTGTTCGAAGCAATTCGCGGGTATATAGAAAAACACTATCAAGAGCCATTAACCCGAGAATCGGTGGCTACACAATTTTATATATCAGCCAACTATTTGTCGCAGTTGTTCCACCGAGAGGGAAAAATTCGCTTCAATGAATACCTTAATCAAACACGCCTTGAAAGAGCGAAGTATTTATTAAAGCAATACGACATGAAAGTAAAAGAAGTTGCTCATCGCTGCGGATTTAGTGACAGCAACTACTTTTGTCGGATTTTTCGTCAGCACACAGACAGATCGCCATCAGAGTACCGCGTTCAATATCGAAGTCAGTTAACTGATTTCAAGGACAGTTGACGGCGGAGCATTACGTATTTTTTCAATGGCAGACAAAATAATGTCTGGGCTTTTCAAGATCGTTTTAATCGGAAGTTTAATAATCCGATTGCGTTGGAAACGCTCGAAACCTTCTATGCTGATATCAGCAGCAATGATGACGATTTGCGCAGCGTCAATGTCCTCAGAGCTTAAGGCATGATCTATGCCTAAAGCTCCTTGCGTTTCAATTTTAATAGGGAAGCCTTTTTTGTGGCACAGCTTTTCCAGCTGCTCAGCGGCCATATATGTGTGTGCAACACCACTGATGCAAGCAGTAACAGCAATAAGCTTCATTTGAAATGAACTCACTTTCAGAAAAGGAAGATATAACGGATTATACCTTCTTTTAACGCTAAAGTGCTTTATTAGATCACTAAATGACACTTAATCGGGTTAGATTACATCTAAAACAGTCGTACCTTCGCCATAAACGCTTTCCCAGTCACCGACAAATCCGGCTACGCCAGAATCTGTGAGTGGGTGTTGAATGAGCAAGTCAAACACATCAGGTGCGACAGTAATGGACTGTGCACCGACCTTTGCTACATCGTGAACTTGCTGAACATTTTTGAATGATGCGGCCAGCACTTTAGAATTGAGGTTGTAACGATCAAGCAGCTGAACGATTTCTTCAGTAACTTTTACACCATCACCGCAGATGTTATCCAGACGATTGACATAAGGTGCGAGGAACTCAGCACCCGCAACTGCAGCCATAAGTGCTTGTTGTGGAGTAAGAATAGCCGTAGCTGTTACTCGAACACCATCTGCTGCAAGCAAGCGAATAGCTTTCATACCTTCAGCCGTTACAGGTACTTTGATGATTAGGTTTTCATCAATATTACGCAGTGCACTAGCTTCCTGCACCATGACAGGTGCTGTTTTACCCATCACTTGCGCATGCAGCATGCGCTCCTGGCCGATAATTTCGCGGATATCGAGTAAAATCTCACGCAATGGACGGTTTTCTTTAGCAATAATCGATGGGTTGGTGGTAACCCCTGCGAGTGGGTAAAGGTCGACAGCTTTAGCAATAGCGGCAAGGTTCGCAGTGTCTAGCATGTAAATCATTGTTTAAACTCCAAATATTATAATAATTAAATCTTAAAACTAAATTCATTCAGGCAGCAGTTTATCGCTTCGTGACTGTCGGTAAAGGTAATGCCGTGTGCGGCGAGCTTAGAGGTATCAAGGCGGATATCCCGTACCGTTTGGCCTTCGATACCTTCAAGCAGTTGATCAAGGCGCTCTTGTTGTCCAAGTTCAACTAAAATGTGCCGTGCAATGTCATAGCGGCTCAGATCATTCTTGGCACCGACATGGTAGGTGTCATAAGGGATCTCAAATATTTTGTCGAACTGATCGATCAGTTCGTGAACATAGGTCAGGCCGCGGAATTCGTTGGTCCGTTCCACCAGTTTGGTCCCTGAAATGAGGCTTTGTAGCGTATTCCAAACTACATTTGGATTGATATTGGTCTGGCGTTCAGGCAAACCGAATAACCAGGTGAATCGAATGACCCAAAGTTCTTTAAGGATCTCTTTTAGCTTGCCTTCTGCTTCCAATTTGTTTTGGCCGTAAACGGTATCTGGCTCGGGTAAGTCGGTCTCGTTATATGGACCGGATTCTTTATTGCCGTTAAAGACCTGCTCGGTGCTGATAAATACCAGTTTGCTGCCAACCTCCCGGCATGCCTTGGCAACGTTGACTGCGCCATCAACGTTTACTTTGTGGGCAACTTCGGGGTGCTGATTACAGAAATCAGTCACCGCAATCGCGGCGGCATGAATAACATAATCAGGCTTGATTTCAGCAAACGTTGCCATCACCTGTTCGCTATTTGTGATGTCTAACTGTTCAACATCGGTGGCATAGATCTCAAATTGGTGCTGGTACGCTTTAATAAATCGTGTACCGAAAAAACCGTTGGCGCCCGTTAGTAATATTTTCTTTTTCATCAGATTTAACCTCCAATAATGACTTGATAGCCTGCGGCTTCTACGTGACGGCGAATCGCTTCAATTTCATTTGGCGATGGAACCGGTACGTCTTTTAATAAGTAATTTAATTTCAAATTGTCGTATTTGTTTGCACCGTATTGGTGAAAGGGCAGTAGATGGATCTCATCGAGTTCAAAAGGTTGTAAGAACCGCAATACCCGATCCACATTCATTAAATCCAAGGTATAGCCAGGAATAAGAGGCAAACGTGGGATCACATTCACACCAGCTTTAATCAATGCGTTAAAGTTATCGAGCACCTTTGGCAAATCGATACCCGTGATAGATTTTGCGCGTTCAGCATCCATAATTTTGAAGTCGTAAAGGACTTCATCGCACAATTTACCCAATGCCAATAAATGCCTTTGATTGCCTTGTCCTGTGGTTTCTATCGCGACCGGATAATTCAACCCTTTGAGACGTTTTGCGAGTTCGATAGCAAAAGGTGCTTGAGCCATCACCTCGCCACCAGACAAGGTCACGCCACCACCGGAGGTGCGGAAAAAGACACTGTCTTTTTCAATTTCAGCGACAATCTCATCGAATGTCATGTTGTTACCGACAACCTCCAAGGCACCGCTTGGACATTCATCGATGCTTTCTTTTGTATCAAGAACACAAACATCACAATGAATGCATTTTGCTTCCCGCTTGATCATTTGTTGCTTCGGTGAGCGTGATTCAGGGTTTGCGCACCAAGGACAGGTCAGAGGACACCCCTTAAAAAACACCACCGTGCGAATGCCCTGACCATCATTAAGCGAATAGCGCTGGATATTGAATACGCGGCCCTCTCGCTCATTGAGTATTTGGGGTGCAGCCGATATGCCGTTACAACTCATGGGCAGTTCGACGAATAATGTCGTCCTGGATTTCCCTGGACAACTCAACAAAGAACGCACTGTAGCCGGCAACGCGTACCACTAAGCCGGCATAGTCTTCGGGTTTTTCCTGCGCCTTTTTTAACGTGTCAGCGTTAAGCACGTTAAACTGAATGTGCTGTAACTTGAGCTTCATAAATGCGTGTAAGAAGTCACACAGCTTGTTAATGCCTTGCTCACCTTCAAGTGTGCCTGGCGTAAACTTGGCATTGAGCAGACTGCCATTGGATAACAGATAGTTATCAAGTTTACTGACTGACTTGAGTACCGCCGTCGGTCCTGCCTGATCTTGACCGAGCATAGGTGACAGACCGCCGTCGGCCAGCTGCTCTTTAGCTAAGCGTCCATCCGGTGTTGCACCAACCACTTCGCCGAGTGGGATATGGGCTGAGACGGTATAAGATCCCGGGGTAAATTTACCACCACGTGGATTATCGTATTGCTCGACTTCTTTACAGAACAGGCGTAATAACTCCGTACTGATCATGTCGACTTCATCGATGTCATTACCGAATTTCTCGTAACGATTGATCAGTCGAGCACGAACCTTGTTGCCACCTTCATTTTCGAAATTGCAGTTCAGCGTTTCTATGAAATCCGCATAGCCCATGCGTTTTTCTTCGAACACAAATTTTTTGAGTGCATGGAGCGAATCTGACAGGTTAGCAATACCGATCCCCTGTACGCCCGAGAAGTTATAACGACTACCACCGTCGGTAATATCTTGTCCATTTTCGATACAGTCGTTGATGAAAGAGGAAAGCAGCGGTACGGGTGCCCAGTCCCGGTGGCCGATATCACAAATATTTGAGCCTTTCGCCATCAGTTTTACGTAGTGGCAGATATCGTCACGAATTTGTCCAACCAAGCTGTCATAACTCACATCCGGGTTATGCTGATTGCGCTTAAGAACCAGTTCCATGACTTTAAGCAGATTAAACATCGCAATATCGTGCAGGCCATAAGTCTTACCCGGAATGGATAATTCCACACAACCTACGACGGCGTAGTCACGGGCATCTTCGAGTGATACACCCCGATTCAGAAAGGCAGGCACCACCACTTCATCGTTAAAAATTTGAGGAATACCGGTTCCCAGACGGATGGTTTCTGCGGTTTTTTGTAAGAACTTACGGTCGATAAGTTCGTTGATCCGCACCCCTAAGTTTGGCTGAGGCAGTTGAATATTTTGGTAAGAGTCCAGACATAACGTTGACAGTTCGTTGACGGCGCTATGACCCGTTTCGTTCAATCCACCGAGTAGTATGGTATAGCCGGTCGGGAACCCGGCAAAGAACTTGGCACTATTAGTCGAGCGCAGCAGCACAATGTCATTCATCTTTACCCAAAGACTTTCCAGTAACTCTTGCAAGAAGGCGGGATTTTCACCTGCATCCAGTGATGCGCGGTAAAATGGCAGCATGTACTGATCAAAACGGCCCAGGGAAAGTGAACTCGCATTGGACTCGTATTGCAGAATTATATTCATGTACCAGAATAGCTGACACGCTTCATAGAATGTCTCTGGTGGCTCAATAGCAATTTTTGCCGAGATTTCAGCTATCTGCTTCAATTCAGCAGCGCGTTCAGGGTTTCCTTCAAGCCCCAAGTTATCCGCCATTTCCTGGGCTAAATGCTCATAGCGGCGAATATGCCGGGTACTGGCTTCTAGCAGTAACTGCACTGCTGTGTAGAAATGGTTATCCGGGTTTTGTGTCGCTAACGATGCCATTTCATCGGTAAGACGGCCCAGACCATTTTTCAACAGGCGATCATAGTCAATGATGATGT
The DNA here is from genome assembly GCF_003026475.1 of Photobacterium lipolyticum. Classification (GTDB taxonomy): domain Bacteria; phylum Pseudomonadota; class Gammaproteobacteria; order Enterobacterales; family Vibrionaceae; genus Photobacterium; species Photobacterium lipolyticum. Next base: position 88,327 of record NZ_PYMC01000002.1, on the reverse strand, counting down.
GTCCTTGCCCTTTGTCAGTCTGGTTGACTGAAAAAACTTTCTGGCGGGTCGCATCTCGGATCTCATCAGGAAATTGGCTATTGATGAAATCTTTCATCGAGCGTTGTGACCAGTATGGCAGCAACTGCTCGCGGTAAATCCTCTTGTCTTGCTCGGCGATCTCAAACTTGTCCTGTGGCCGAGAAAAGAAAATATCCAGCTCGTTGTCTATCCAATAGGGATCCATTTCAGGTGAAACTATCCCTGCACGAGGCTTTACGGTGCGGTTACCTGCGATGAGCTCATCTTCCCGAATTGAGATCGCAACATTATCCATTACATGAGATGTTGCCTTGGCCCGACGAATGAGTGTTGGTTCACCGTCGGTCTGCTGATGACTTTCGGTATACAGCAAGGCTCTTTCCAGAGATATTTCGCGTGGGGCATCAAATAAACTGGTTTTAAGATGAGTAATGCGTTCTGTAGTCATAATCGTTCTAGACTCCTGCTGGTTAAACCACAAATATCGGAGGAGATGAAAGCAGGGGGAGCCCCTGCTTAGCTTAAAAATAAAGGGTTACAATACTGGGGGGTTATTGTTTGTTAAAGAAGGCTTCGACCTTGGCCATGACCGCGTCGGATCGTTTAACAGCATCACTGACACCGATACGAACGATAGTTTTTCCTTCAAATCGTTCTCCGTTTTTGATCCCGACATCTTTAGTCAGTATGACAAGATCTGCCGCTTCTATTTCGGCATTAGTTAATTCGTTTTCGATACCGATAGAGCCTTGAGTTTCAACTTTACATTCCCAGCCTTTACCTTTCGCTGCCTGAGAAATTGATTCTGCAGCCATGTAAGTGTGAGCAACGCCAGACGGACAAGCTGTAACTGCGATAATTTTTTTCATTTTGGACACCATAAATTAAATAAACAAAAAGTTAATACAGATTAAAAGGCGCAATATATGCCTGAATTTGAGCTGTTAGCCGATTTCAAAATCTATATCGACATCATTTTTTTTCTCTTCGACTACTTGTGGACGAAATGCTTTAAGGAAGTTAACCATTAGTGCCGTGACTAATGAGCCGACAACCAATGCGATAATGAAACTGAATCGACCTTCAACGACAGGCAATACAATCAGACCACCCCAGGCGGCATAGCTTTTAACACCTAATACAGCCGCAGTAACTGCACCGGTAGCAGTACCAATCATGATAGAAGGGAGTACGCGTAGCGGATCTGCCGCCGCGAATGGAATTGCACCTTCAGTAATACCCATCGTACCCATTAGAATGGAAGCTCGACCAGCTTCCTGCTCGTCGGCGTCATACAGTTTTTTACCGAGGAAGGTGGCAAGGCCCATACCGACAGATGGAACTGCGACAGCAACGGAACTAATCCCCGCAACATCGTAAAGCCCTTCACCTACGGAAAGAATAACGAACGCATAGGCGACTTTATTAACCGGCCCGCCCATATCAAAGGAGATCATCAGACCCATGATGATCGCTAGTACGACAATACTGGAGCCTTGCATTCCTTTCAGGAACTCGGTCAACGTTGCTGTTAAAGTACCGATAGGCTCACCGATCCCCCAGACGATAGCGCCGGCGGTAATAAAGGTACCAATAATCGGAATGACGAAAATTGGCATAACTGAGCGTGCAAACGCGGGTACTTTTATTTTCTTCAGGTAGAAAACAACAATACCGCCGAGCAGACCGGCGAAGATGGCACCGAAAAAGCCGGTGTTGTACATATTAGCGCCGATAAAAGCGGCAATGGCAGATGGTGCTAATGCCGAGCGATCAGCAATCGAGTAACCAATATAAGCGGCTAGAATGGGAACCATAAGTTGGAAGCCGGCTACCCCGATAAAGAATAAGTCATGAAGCCATGTACCTTCTTCAGGAACGGCACCTTCGCCATAGAGCATTACAGATGCCGCCAACAATATGCCACCGGCAACAACAAACGGGATCATATGTGAAACACCTGTCATCAGGTGCTGCCTGGTATTTTTTAAAATATTTATGAGGTCATTCATGACGCTCTCCTTAGATACAGAGGATCAAACTTCACTATTTGATCAAATTAATTTTTTTAATGATTGATGTGGTTGATTTGTTGGTTCGTATTAAATAGTGGAAGAAATGAGTCTTCATAAAGAGAAGACAAAAATGCTATTTACTGGATTATTGTTAGATCTGGATGAAAGGGTGATCTGACTCACGAAAATCCATAAACAAGCACCATTTTGTCGGGTTAAGTTTTAATTCATTAAATTTCAAGGTTTTATTTGTAGGTGGTGGCTTTGAAATGATGCTTTATCTATAAAGGAGATGCTTTTTATAGCAAATTTGAGCGAGATCACATTGCAAAGAAGTAGTCACATTTGTCTAGTGTTTCGTAGAAATGTCCCATAGTTACTCTTTGTTTCAATCATTATTCTTTGTAATAAATCACGTATTCACTCAAATCCAGTGGGATTGAACAATTTCTGAGGCAACAACTATGGCTAAGACCCTGACCTTTTCTTGCGAGCTGCCAAATGGTGTACATGCTCGTCCTGCAAGTAATGTAGAAGCTCTGTGTAATGAATTTAAAGCGACGATTAATTGGCAAAACGAGCGTACTGGTGCGGTAGCTAACGCAAAAAGTGTTTTATCACTCATTGGAACCGATACATTACTTGGTGATAAATGCTTAATCACTATTGAGGGGGAAGATGAAGCAGCAGCATTTGAGCGGCTAACCAGGTTTATTAAAGAGGAATTTCCTCATTGTGATGAGGCACTTGAAACCGTAGCGAGTGATGATGGTGAATTTGAACCGCTTCCGCGTAACTTGAGCAATCTGGATCTTAGTTTGGTTCGCGGACGTCCTGTTAGCGCAGGTTTTGGCCAGGGTAAGTTGCTGCGTGCGGGGAGTATTAACTTTGATGCGTTAACCGGTTTGCCTCCTGCATGCGGTTATGACGAAGAGCAAGTTATGCTGGCTCAGGGCCTTGAAAAAGTGACTTCCTCACTCACCTTACAAAAGAAAGTTGGCGCCGGCACAGAACTGGCTGTGATTGAAGCACACTTATCGATTATTAACGATGAGGAGTTTCGTGCAAAACTGGAACAGAGCCTGTGCGAAGACAAACAAAATTGTGCCAATGCAATTATCGCAACAGCTCAATACTACTGCGAACAGCTTCAGAACTCTTCCAGCAGCTATCTGCGCGAGCGTGAACTGGATATTCGTGATATCTGTTTTCAGTTACTGCAAGCGGTTTACGGCGAAGATCACTTTGATAATAAACTCACACTTACCGAGCCATCGATCTGTCTGGCCGATGATTTAACACCAAGTCAGTTTCTCGAGCTAGATAAAAGCCTGTTGAAAGGGCTAATGCTGACTCATGGTGGCAGCACTTCACATACGGTTATTCTTGCTCGCTCATTTGGTATTCCGACCCTGGTTGGTATCGATGAAAATTCAGTCACGGCCTATCTCGATTCAGAAGTCTTGCTTGATGGCGATCTTGGTTTAGTTGTGACTGAAATTAATGAACCAGTCACTCGTTACTATCAAGAAGAGCAACGAGTTAAAGATATCGTTGCTGTGCGACAAAGCCAATTCCGTGAGCAGCAAGGTCAGACGGCTGATGGTATAAAAATTGAAATTGCTGCCAATATCGCACACGCTATTGAGGCCAAACCGGCATTCAATAATGGTGCAGAAAGTGTTGGCCTTTTCCGTACCGAAATGCTCTACATGGACCGCACCAGTGCGCCGGATGAAGATGAACTCTACAATATTTTTTGCCAGGCGATTGAAGCGGCAAATGACAAACCGATTATCGTACGCACCATCGATATCGGTGGCGATAAGCCCGTTGATTACTTGAAGATCCCAGCGGAAAACAATCCATTCCTGGGCTATCGTGCAGTACGAATTTACGAAGAGTTTATCGAGCTATTCAAAACCCAGCTACGCAGTATTTTACGTGCATCAGCCCACGGCCCGTTAAAAATCATGATCCCGATGATTTCATCTGTTGAAGAAATTCTCTGGGTGAAAGATGTATTAGCCGAAGTCCGTCAGGAACTTCGCAAAGAAAAACTCCCGTTTGATGAAAAAATTTCATTCGGCATTATGCTGGAAGTGCCGTCTATAGCCTTCATTATTGATCAGTGCTGCGAAGAAATTGATTTCTTCTCTATCGGCTCAAATGACCTGACCCAATATCTCATGGCAGTCGATCGTGACAATGCCAAAGTCACAAAGACCTACAATAGCTTGAATCCAGCATTTCTACGCACTCTGGATCATGTTGTGCGTGAAGTTCACCGTCATGGAAAGTGGATTGGTTTATGTGGTGAATTAGGGGCCAAAGGGTCGGTTCTGCCATTGCTGGTTGGTTTGGGCTTAGATGAAATTAGTATGAGTGCACCAAGCATTCCGGCAACGAAAGAACGTATCGCTAAGCTTGATAGCCGCCAATGCCGTCAGTTGCTTAACAAAGCAATGAACTGCCGAACCACGTTAGAAGTGGAACACTTGCTGGCTCAATTCCGTATGGAGCAGACTGACGCACCATTAATCACTAAAGAGTGCATTACCCTTGATGCGGATCTGAATAGTAAAGAAGAAGTGATTAAAACACTGACCGACAACCTGTTCCTGGCTGGTCGCTGCCGGTATCAAAACAAACTGGCCGACGATTTATGGGCAAGGGAAGATGTGTTCTCAACCGGTTTGGGTTTTGGTTTTGCTATTCCACATACCAAAAGTGAGCACATTGAGCAGTCGACTATCAGTGTGACCAGACTGGCGAAACCTATCCTGTGGGGTGATGACGAAGCGCAATTTGTCATCATGCTAACGTTGAACAAGCATGCGGCCGGTGATCAGCACATGAAGATTTTCTCAAAACTAGCTCGTCGAATTATGCATGAACAGTTCCGTCAGAATCTGTTAAATGCCCAATCTGTTGAGCAGGTCGAGCAGATCCTCAAGGCTGAGCTGGAACTGTAACTTCGTTTTACCCTCTGGCGGCATCTTGTTTGTCTCTAAAGATGCCGCCTTTTTCTTTCCAAGTTTATATGCTGTGAGAATGTTTCGTTCTCATACCGCGGTGTTCAACTCAACATGTATCGAGAATGGAATGAACCCAATTAAAACAGCCATCATCGGTTTTGGCATCTCCGGCCGATGCTTTCAAACGCCAGTGATTCAAGCCGTGTCTGCACTGGATTTAACCGCCGTTCTATCGAGCAACTCAGAAAAGGTTAGGGCGGTATTACCTCAGGTTGAGGTTTACAACACCCTTGGAAAACTATTGGCGGAAAGTGAGGTAGAACTTGTCGTCATAGCAACCCCGAACGAGCAGCATTACGCCATGGCCGCGGCAGCGCTTAAGGCCGGAAAGCATGTTGTGGTTGAAAAACCCTTCGTGATTAATAGCCCTTCAGGCGAAGCGCTGATTCGATTGGCAAAAGATCAGAACAAACTGCTGACGGTTTATCAGAGCCGACGTTTTGATGGTGACTTTTTCACTGTTAAAAAATTAATTGATGAAGGAAAATTGGGTGAGGTTCATACCTTTATTTCCAACTACAACCGTTATCGCCCGCATGTTCAGGAACGCTGGCGAGAACGTAATGAGCCGGGTTCGGGGATCCTGTACGATTTGGGATCGCACCTGATAGATCAGGTTTTGCAGCTTTTTGGCATGCCTGATTCTGTCGATGCCCATTTGCGAAATCAACGTTCCGGAGCCCAGGCCGTTGACCATTTCCATCTCATCCTGAGCTACCCGACACGAGAAGTGATCCTGCATGGTAACTGCCTGAGCACAACCCCCGGGCCGCGTTTCAAGATCTTTGGCGATAAGGGTTCTTTCATCAAACATGGCATGGATCCTCAAGAGGAGCTTCTGCGCCAGGGAATTGGCCCCAAAAGTCCGGAATGGGGGATAGATAAGCCAGAGTTATATGGCCGGATAGACTTCCTTCTTGATGATGTGCCCTGCTATGGAACGATTCCGACCTGCCATGGGGGCTACGAGCAATTTTACCTTCAAGTTGCTGATGCCATCAGAACCGGCTCTGCATTGCCTGTCTGTGCCGAAGAAGCATTAACTGTTATTCGTATTATTGAGGCTGCCTATCGAAGTGATGAGCAAGGGCGCCGGATCCATTTATAACCTTTTCTAAATAGTGAGAGAAAGCTATGAACGACATACTCAATGAAATAGCTGCCCAAGAGCAGCGCCTGCAATTTGGTCATTTCAGTCACCTGCGGGCCTGGGGACTAGGTTATTCCATCAAAACCCTGGCTGAGAAAAGAGGTGCCAGTGTGGCGATTGATATTACGTTCAATGGCCAATGTCTGTTCTTTTATGCCATGCCGGGTACCACCATAGATAATGCTGAGTGGATCCGGCGCAAGCGTAATGTGGTTCACCGCTATCAGTGCAGTTCTTGGTATATGGGCAACGCATGTAAAGCAAAAGAGAAAACCATTGAAGAGCGCTCTTTCGTCGATCCAAAAGAATATGCCCCTTATGGGGGCTCTTTCCCGCTGTCGATTCGTAATGTTGGAATTGTAGGTGCTATCAGTGTATCAGGACTTCCTCAGGCGGAAGACCATCAGCTTATTGTTGATGTTCTGGAAAGCTTTCTGAGCGAAGACGAAAAATCAGAAGAGAAATAAGCCATGAACCTATTAGGCACTGCAAAGGATGTTATTCAAGCAGAGATCAATGGCCTTCAATCCATGGCTGATAATTTGGGTGACGACTTTACTCAAGCGGTGGATATGATCCTTACCACAGAAGGTCGAACCATAGTGTGTGGAATGGGAAAGTCCGGCATTATCGGAAAAAAAATAGCTGCCTCGTTAGCTAGCACCGGTACACCTGGGTTTTTTATGCATCCTGCCGAAGCTTTCCACGGCGACCTGGGAATGGTGAAGTCCGAAGATGTATTTATCGCCATTTCCAATTCAGGCGAAACAGATGAAGTACTGAAGTTACTTCCTTTTTTGCGAGAAAACAGCAATCAGATCATCGCAATTACAGGCAAACCGGAATCGACTCTAGCCAGAAATTCACACTGTCATCTCAATATTGCTGTTCCTCAGGAAGCTTGCCCTTTGCAGTTAGCGCCAACCACATCGACAACTGCCACCTTAGTCATGGGCGATGCGCTGACAGTCACTTTAATGCAAGCAAGACAATTCAGGCCTGAAAATTTTGCCCGTTTTCATCCGGGCGGCAGTCTGGGCCGTCGCTTACTGGGGCGGGTCAGTGATGACATGATCACCGAGAACCTTCCGACTGTGAGTCGCCAAACCCCACTTGTAGAGGTGATCAGTGTCATTTCGACAGGACAACTTGGTCTGGTTTTGGTTGTTGAAGATCAAGAGGCTGTTGAGCGCCAGGAGATCGTGGGGATGATCACCGATGGCGACCTGCGCCGAGCGATAGAAAGGCATCAAAAAGAAATCTTTGCTTTAGATGCTTCTAGCATTTGCTCTCCATCACCGGTTACCACCACGCCTGACACATCAATCCATGCAGCATTGGAATTGATGGAGGAGAGAAAGATTTCATCGTTAGTGGTTTGTGAGCAAGGCCAATTGGTCGGTATTTTGAAGAAATAATTAAGAAGTTATACGCAAACCACTTGAAACAAATTACGTAATCTCAACCGTTTTAGTTATGAAAATTATGAAGGGAATAACATGGACAAAATTGACTATGTACAGTATTGGTAGTGACAAATAATAAAACCATATCAAGAAAGATATTTAAATAAATCCCCCTAGCAAACTGCTGGGGGATTAAATAATCAGAAAACATCATATTTGAATTGTAATAACAGACCCTAATCATTTGATCCTGCGCTGTGAGATACATGTTGTGTGTGAACTTTCAATGAGCATCAGCTTGCACATGAGGTCTTTTATATATAAATCAAACAAATTCTGCTTGAGATCATATTATTATTTATGGGAACTGATGATTATGGTCGATATATTATATATGCCATATAACGATAGTTACCATGAAGACGGAAGATCTCATTTTATTTACCACGGTTGCTGAATATAAAAGCCAGAGTGCAGCTGCCCGTGCTTTAGGTATTCCGGTATCAAAAGTAAGTCGCCATATCGCCCAGTTGGAACAACACCTCGGGACCCGTTTGCTGGAGCGAACGACCCGTAGTCTGTCACTGACCGATGCCGGTATTGAATTATTGGAGAGAAGTAAAATAATTCTGGCAGAAGTGGAAGCTCTGGAAATGAGTGTCGGCCAGTTACAGGCGCAGCCTCAAGGTCTTGTTACAGTTGCCGCCCCGCTGGACTTTATCAGTCATGCCTGTAGCGAGGCGCTCCCCCTGCTTTGTCAGCGTTATCCTGCTTTACGGCTGAAGTTTATCTCTTATCAAAGCCGTCAAAATCCAATGGATGTTCAGGCCGATCTGGTTCTCTTTATTGGTCATGATAGCCCCCCGGATAGCTCAATGGTTGGCCAGCGGCTGAACACAATCAAACGCAGTTTTGTCGCCAGTCCGGACTTTGTCGCAAGTAATCCCGACCTCGTTCATCCGAAACAGCTCACCCAGTATCCCTGTCTTCTTACAGCGAAAGGTGCTCAGCCAAGCGATAACTGGTTATGGCTGCATAACGACAAGCTACATAGTGTCGAAGTTAACGGGCCGTTTGAATCTGAAAGTATTGAACTTTGTATTGCAGGTGCCATTAACTCGCAGGGTGTCGCCTGGGTGCCTCCGGTTATGTGTCTGGAACATCTCAAGTCTGGTCGCTTAAAGCTGTTGTTCGATGGTCGATACGCAACGGATGTTAGCATGTGGGGGCTTTATTCCAGTCGCTACTACCTACCGCATCGAGTACGTGTTGTGCTCGATTTTTTCCAGCAGAAGTTAGCTAAAATACAGCAAGAGGCTGAATTAATTAAATAATTATTTGGCTACTACTTTTGCATTTTTTAGAAAGGTCCTTCCTAAATACAGGTATATCTCTAAAGAGATAAAGAAAATAAGATTCGCCTAAACATCTAGCGTTTTTGGTTGTGGACCAATTGCAATATGTAAGGGTGAATATGAGCGAACAAGACAAGCAAGGCATCGATGAAAAACGCCGTCAGCTATTAAAACTAAGCGCGGGAACTGTCGCTGGTGTCGGTGTTGTGGCAGGAGCTGGAAGCTGGATAAAACACAAGGTGGAGGGGGTCGAACAGGATCAGTTTCCGGTAGAAGTTTCTGAAGATCATCGCTCAATGGATCAACGCGATGTCCTTCTCACTTTTGCTTGCAGCAAGGCACTGGCTGAGCAACATCCCGACCGCAACCAGAACTTTAGTGAAGACACCGGTGGCCCGATAGCGGCCGGGGAAAAACCGTTTAACTTCCAGCACCATTTAGTCAATTACCGTACAGCACATACACGTGCCGATAATGACAAGGTTGGCTACACCCAGCTGGATTACGCCCTGGAAGGCGCATGCTGGGAAGTTATGAACCAACTGGCACCGAGGCAAGCCGCAGGGGTACCTAACAGCGGCATTCTCGGTTGGGACCAGTCCGATGTCGCTTCCCACAAGTATCCGTTCAAAGATTCAGTTGAGAAGGTCAGCGCGATTAAAACGGCCGCCAAGACATTCGGCGCCGCCCGGGTCGGGATATGTCGCCGTGACAAGCGTTGGGACTATGATCCGCTGTACGATGCTACTCAGAATAAAGTCATGACCTGGGAAGAGGACTTTCCGTTCGAACCAAAGAGTGTGATTGTGATGCTGGTGGACATGGACTATGAGGCAATGGCAACGGCGCCGATGATCCCAGCCTCCTCGACTGCAGCCATGGGTTATAGCATGAATACAGTTCTGGCCGGCTCTATGGCCAAGTTCCTTCGCAATCTCGGCTACCAGGCTGTCGGTTCAGGCAATGACCTTGGTAACTCCGTTGCCTATGGCATTGCTGCCGGGTTGGGGGAAGGGGCGCGTAACGGCACGCTGATTGCGCCGACTCTCGGGCCACGGGTACGTATCTGCAAAGTCTACACCGATCTTGAGCTGGATGATGCCGCATATGACAAACCGCGCGATTTTGGCATTATGACCTTCTGTGAAAACTGCAAACGGTGTGCTGAATCCTGCCCGTCCGGTGCTATCAGCATGGACGATAAACCTTCTATGGGACCAACTTACCCCGGCAGTGACGATCCCGGCTACACCTGGCATGGCCAATCGGGAATGCGCAAGTTCTATAGTGATTCCAAAAAGTGTTTCAAGTTCTGGTCAGATAACGGCGGCGACTGCGGTGCCTGTATTACCGCTTGCCCATGGAATAAACCCGATTTCTGGCACCACAGGTTGATTGACGCCTCCAACACCTTTACCGGTGGTGCAGTGCATACCATGATGAAACAGGCTGATATTCTGTTTGGTTACGGCAACATTAACGATGAAAAAGCTGTAATAAAATTCTGGCGCAGCGGCTTTGACGGCGATTTCACCTAAGGAGAGACTTATGATTGGATTAATGTGGTACTTGATGGGGATGGCCACCACCGCAGCTTTATGGGGCTATGTCTATCTGAAGCGTAGCTACCAGCTCGGGCTGATGGCCAACTTAGGTCTGTTAGGTGCATTCGGGCTTGGCTGGATCTGCATCGGCTGGTCCTGGGCCTCCTTTGCCGAAGGCGAACCTCAGTCGGGCGCTATGGGGATGCTCTGCTTTGGCTTGCCGACTCTGATCCTGGCTGCTGTCACCTGGCGCAAGCTTATTCAGCCAGCTATCAAATAGTAACAAGACAGTCTGGCGGTTTCTTGCTATCACAGCCAGGGACCGCTTTTTATTTTGGAGAAGTATATGTCTCAGGGACTCTCACGGTCTCATCGGCGGCCTCGGGCAAAAACGAAAGGGCTGCCCTGGTTGCATGTTTTCAGCTGGGCGTCACTGGTCGCCGCGTTTATTATCGGTCTGATCTGGCAGCAACCCAACTACCCGCAGCTATTACAGCAAACTTTCCCCAATGATGAAATTTCCCGAATAGCAGATGTCCGGGGCGAGCAATATCAGTTGAAGCAGGGCGACGTTACTCGCTATCTCAGTCTGGGACAATCACAAGGCTACGGCGGCCCGATGTTGCTGGCGGTTGAAACCAATGAGAAAGGACGCATTACAAGCACTATATTGCTTGAGCACAAAGAAACCCCGGGGTATATCAACCGATTCCGTCAGGGGCGGTTTTACCGCCAGTTCGATAACCAGCTGCTGAACAAAGACTACCAGATTGGGCTTGATATCGATGGGCTCAGCGGGGCTACGCTTTCCTCACAAGGACTGACGTCAGGTATTCGTGCCGCTGCCCACAATGCCGCCGAGCGTTATTCGTTACCGCAAAACTGGCAACGCCCTGAATTTATTGTCGGCTACAAAGAGTTGCTGGCCGTATTGTTATTTGTAGCTGCACTCATTGTTAAAAAGGTACCGCGGCAATGGCAAAAACGCTATAACCAGCTGCTGGCAATCAGCTCGGTCGTTTTAATCGGTTATTGGCTCAACAGCGCGCTCTCGATCACCATGATAGGGTCATTGCTGCTGGGCTATATTCCGTCGCCTCAGCAACACTTGTTGTGGTACATCATGCTGACAGGCTCACTGGGCTCAATCCTGTTTTTAGGCCGCAATGTCTATTGCACCAAGCTTTGCCCGTTCCACCAGATCCAGCGCTGGTTGCATCAACTCAGCGGGCTCAACCTGCAGCTCTACCCCTGGTTGAAACAGCGCATGAAATTGTGGACCAATGCGCTGCTCTGGCTGTCGCTGATGCTGATCTTTTTGTCCCGCACGCCGGCCATAGGTTCTTACGAACCTTTTTCAATGCTGTTTTCTCTCGAAGGGGTAGGGATTCAATGGTACATACTGCCGCTAAGCATTTTCGGCGCATTTGTCGTCAACGATTTCTGGTGCCGGATGCTCTGCCCGCTGGGGCGTTTCTTAACTTACAGTGTTGAGATGCGGGCCAAGACCCTGAAACAATTCCGCAAAGGAAAACAAATAGCCATAAAGGACGTATCCCATGAGCATAAACCCGCAGATAAGCCAAAAAAAAGAGAGCCAGCGGCCGACACGATCCGCTAAGCGAGGAGGCAGGAATGAGCAGCCTGCAAAAGGTGAGCGCTTGATCAGTGCCTCGCTGTTTCTGCTTACTGTCGCGACCATTGTTGGTTTTTTTATCCAGCAATTTATTCCCGAGTTATAACCCTCGCTTCAACAATAACCCCGCGGCTGGAACCATACGGTAACCAGCCGCTATTTTAATGTACGTATGTATTGGTACCAGTTAGCTGGTTTATGTTATTGGTCAGTTTATTGAATATGGGGGGCTGAATTTCGGATCGCGGCTGGTTAATTATTTATCTTATGAATGTTTTTGCGTTGGAACTGGTTAAAATTATTTTATGTCATAAGCTTAGATTTAGTATTTTGAAGTAGAGTTGCGTTCTTCTGCTTCTCAGGGAATAGGTTAATGGATATGAAAGTAATTGATGCTTGGCACCAGGTTGTAGACTCAAGGAATATGTCGGTATTAAAAGAGCTGCTTGCTGACGATGTCACCTTTCATTCTCCTGTGGTGCACACGCCTCAGAAGGGAAGGGCAATCACGGTGCAATATTTGACAGCTGCATTTGGGGTACTTTTCAACGATACATTCAGGTACGAGCGTGAAATTGTGAATGATCATGATGCTGTACTGGAATTTAGTGTTGAAATTGAAGGAATTGTCGTCAATGGGGTAGATATGATCCGCTGGGATGACAGCGGCAAGATTATCGACTTCAAGGTGATGCTGCGTCCGCTTAAGGCTATTAATCTGATCCATCAGTTGATGGCAGCCAGATTTTAGGTCGTAAGCGTTTCTGCATAAACGCAATCATATCCTCAGGCGACAGAATGTCGCCTTCAACAGTTTTCCTCTCAGGAAATGATTTCTACAGGTGAAGAAATCGATGACGGTACAATTTTGAGCGATAACGTTAGGGTAAAAGTAGCGACCGGTTGTGTACCGTCTTTGGTCGGACACGTTGCCGTAACCGTGATCGGTTTGTTGATCCGCTCACCCGTTTGATTACTCATCTCCAGCATCTCTCTAATGTCTTTCCCTTGATTGCAACGGAAGACGACATCATCTTCTGGTCGGCGATGAAAATCCCCCTGTACGGATTTAAAGGCAAGGGACACATCAAGTCCAGAATTACTAGCGAGCTCCATAGCCATTAGTCCTGCGGCAATGTCTGCGCCAATTGCCAATGCGCCGAAGTACATGCTGCCTAAGTGATTCTGGGTCTTTTGATTTAATGGCAACTTGAGGGATAAATGCTCGTCATCAATCTCCAAAACCTCGGGCGTGCAGTAATCAATTAATTGAACCTGATGCTTTGAAAAATGCTTAAGCATGATATTAGCTTGAGTGACTCTGCGATCCATTGCTTCCTCTCCTGATAATAACTCATTAGACCAGTTAAGCTCTATAAGGCGGATCTGTCAACTTTATCGCTCTTTTCTTAAGTGTGTTTTAGCGGGAGCTTAACGACAAGTTGTACTTTATTCGTTAATATTCAACCCAATTAGAATAACAGGCTAAATTGATATGAAAATTTCCGTTGATGGTGGATCTTTTAAAGTCGCGATTGAGACTGAATATGAAGGTTTAATTGCTGAAGTCACAGATATCTTTCAAACAACACTAAAACAAGCTAAATCAAATGATAAGGCTGTCTTACGGTTTCTACAGATCATTATTGAGCACCGCGAGAGTGATGATGCTATTGGTTATGCTGTACTTGGCTTGCTTGGCTGGTATAACGAGGTAATCGGTCCCGTGGAAGATAAAGATATCGAGCTAAACTTAACGAAGATTTTGCCTCACCTTATTAATCCTGCTGGTGATCTTACTGCAACAAGCGATAATGAAACGAATACCTTTAAACACTAGTTAGTCATGTTTTGAAGTTGTTCCGACATAAAGAAAATGAACCTGATTACGGTGGCATAGTCAGGTTTCCAGGAATGAACCATCCCCAAATTGCCAAGGCTGTAGGTAAATTCCGCCAATCAGTATCGGCATTTTTCAATGACCCAGTGATTAGATCTCAGCTGGAGCAGGAGAATTAGTAATGACTCATGAAACTAAAACAATGGAAGTGCCTGTAGCTATCGCCGATAGAGTACAGGCTTTGATTGATGCTTATGAAGCCAAAGAGAAGTTCAACGCTGAGCGTAAGGTGGTAGTGAACAACTTACTTTCCATGGATAGCCTTGGTTGTGAGATGGCTGTGTATAGTTTGCCTCAGGGTGAGTTGCTAGACACTCTCAGGTTTGTGTATGAACTCTCTGGTACTAACAGCAAGTTCGTCAAAAACATACTTACACAATCCAGAGAGAACCCGAAGAAGGTCTTATCCGATTCCCAGAGAACATCAGCAAAGAGCCTGTTATTTAATCTGCTCAATGATCCTTCGGTCATTTCAGCCATGAAAGAGAGTTAGTAATGCCACTGCGGCAGGGTTTGATCGATTTCACTAACTTAGCTGGGTATAAATACGCTAGAATACGCGGCTATTAACTTCGCTTCGAGCCCTTTATATTCATGATCACTACCACAATGCCAGCTAACTTTGCAGAACTTGGCCTTATTCCACCTTTGTTAGCACGTTTAACTGAAATGGAATACCAGCAGCCAACGCCTATTCAAGCGCAAGCTATTCCAAGTGTATTAGCGGGGTGTGACTTAATTGCAGGGGCAAATACTGGTTCGGGTAAAACGGCAACCTTTGCACTGCCTATGTTGCAGCATCTTTTTGAGCAACCGCAGAGTAATAAGACACAAAGTAGCAAAGGTAACTATGTTACTGGGCTGATTTTGGTACCTACCCGTGAACTGGCTAAGCAAGTTGCTGACAGCATTAAATCTTATGCGGTGCATTTTAACGGTGCGATTAAAACGGTTGCTGTTTTTGGTGGTGTATCGGCGAATACTCAAATGCTCGCATTACGCGGCGGCACTGATATTTTGGTTGCAACGCCAGGCCGATTACTCGATTTGATTTCAAGTAATGCCATTAAGCTCGATAGGGTTAAAACCTTAGTGCTTGATGAAGCCGATCGGATGTTAAGTCTAGGCTTTACTGACGAGCTATCTGCATTGTTGGATTTATTGCCTAATAATAAGCAAACGTTATTATTTTCAGCGACCTTTCCTGAGCAAGTACAGGCTTTAACCCAAGAATTGCTTAACGACCCTGTTGAAATTCAATTGCAAAGTGCAGATGCCAGCACTTTAGTACAGCGTGTTTTTACCGTTAATAAGGGCGAAAAAACCGCCTTATTAGCGCATTTGATCAAACAACATCAATGGCAACAAGCGCTGATTTTCGTTAATGCCAAAAACAGCTGTGAGCACTTAGCTGACAAACTCTCTAAACGTGGCATTACCGCAGAAGTGTTTCATGGCGATAAAGGGCAGGGCGCTCGTACTCGCGTGCTTGAAGCGTTTAAATCAGGCGAGATTGAAGTGTTAATTGCAACTGATATTGCTGCCCGTGGTCTAGACATCGAAAAACTGCCGGTGGTGATCAATTTTGACTTACCAAGAAGCCCGTCAGACTACATGCACCGCATTGGTCGAAGTGGCCGTGCCGGTGAAGTGGGCTTGGCATTATCGCTTATCGATTATGAAGATTATCATCATTTCAAAATTATCGAAAAGAAGAACAAAGTCCGCCTTGAACGTGAGCAAGTTGAGGGTTTTGAAGTCGATGAAACTATCAGTGATGCACTTTTAGCCCTAGATAAACCAATGGCAAAACCTGAAGGTAGCGGTAAGAAAAAACGCAAAAATAAAGCTTCTGTGAATGAAGACATCTGGTTGAGAAATTATTAACCTGATTAAAAGGTAAACCTAACAAAAATCTAAATTCTTAATGGAAACCATTACCATTCCAGATCAAAAACTATGAGCCGGACTGAACCATAGAATGACTAGCTAAAGTTATTTTTAATAAAATGAGGGCACTCAAACTCCTCGTTTGGTTCGATAGATTCATCTTCAATCCCAGTCAATGTTTTCCACATGCAGGACATTTAGGATTGATTATGTAACATAAACACCTCTCCGTAGGGCTAATCGATTTAATAGTGTATTAGCCTGAAGGAGGGCGTTGCTGATGATTTTTGCGATGCTTCCATTTCGGAAAGGATCTCAAACCACGAGATTTCTGCCTGAAACACGCTAAGATGCTCGATCTAGGAAGAAGAGATCGAATGTGGCTATTATTTTATGGCAGTAATAGTATGATATTGTCATTAATACCTGTTCCAACTCGGTACACGAATGAGCCAATCCCAACTGCTATTAGACATTAGTACTCACGCCTTGTTACACCTAGAATTTAAAAAACTCGACAAACGTCTTACCGTAACTGAGATAAATAATCTGCTTGTTCAGTATCTCAAACGCGTAGTCAAAGCTAATCGATATCGGGCTGTCAGGAAGCCGACTAAAAACTGGCTATTGCTCGGTCGGCAATCGGGTACCAACTTGGAATCAATTTTAGTTCGGGACCAAGAGCGCCTACTGCAGACCTGCTCAACTGACCTGTATCGTTTTGTCGGACTCATTAGGGAAATTGAATTTCAGCTTCGTACCAAAGTTCAATACTCGCTGGCCCACGACATCGACTTGAATGCGCGTTATGGTAAGGTACTGGTATGTGTGGTTGATGAAGATTTAACATCGAGCTTTGATGATGACGGACTGATGATCAAATCCACCCAGATACTTTTCATCGGCAGTTCTGATCACAAAGATGTATTTTCTGCCGTTATAGAGCAAAGCGGCTATTTTCAATCGGTTGTCGCATACGAAGACGAAAGCCATCTGCGGGTTGAGCTATTTCGGATGTAACTTACTTTGCGGCATTTTCGAGTAGGGACATCATGCTCATTTTTCTGAGAATTTCCGAGCTGTCAGGTTAAGTTGAACCTGACAGCTTGAATTGTGTACGCTTAGGGCGTAAGTCTGCTCTATCAGTTAGCATTATCGGAGCTAAATCTTAAACTGCATGATTAGAATCTTTAAACGGCCGGATAATGCATTGAGCTGATGACAAGCTTCTATCGTCTGGCTCGAAGCATCTGACGTTTGATAGCTTTGTTCGCTGATTTTCTCTATATTCCGGCCGATATCAGAAACCACGGCATTTTGTTCTTCCGTCGCGGTTGCAACCTGGGTGTTAATATCATTGATGGTAGAGATGGTTTGCTGAATCGCGGCTAAAGAACTGCCTATTTTTCCTGCCAGTTCTAGGCTTAATTTACTGCTGCTTTGCCCTTCATCCATCACATTAACGGCTTCTTTGGTGCCTTGCTGCAGTTGGGTAATCATTTCCTGTATCTCAAGCGTTGATTGGTTTGTTCTGTGTGCCAGAGAGCGAACTTCATCGGCGACAACAGCAAAGCCACGTCCTTGATCGCCAGCTCGGGCTGCTTCAATCGCAGCGTTCAGCGCGAGCAGATTGATTTGCTCTGAAATACCATTAATGACATCAATGATGGCACCAATTTTATCGGTTTGCTGGGCAAGGTTGGTAATGACTAAAGAGGCCGAATTCACATTACGTGATAACGCCTCCATCGACTCGATGTTGCTTTGGACAATATTGATGCCGTTCGACACCTCATTGCTACCTTGCTGAGCCGAGTCTGCGGCAATTGAGGCGTTACGCGCCATTTCGGAAATGGTAGTACCCATTTCATTAATCGCGGTTGCGATTTGCGTTGTCTGCTCTTTTTGATCCTCCACAATATGTCCCGTACCTTCAGAGAGTTGTTTGGTGTTTTCAATTGAGGAGACCAGCTCAGCACTGACTTGTGAAACCTCTTTTATCGAGTCATGTATTTTCTCGATAAAGCTATTAAAACCTATTGAAAGCTCAGTGATTTCATCATTCCCTTTTATTTCTAGTCTCTGGTTGAGATCGCCTTCACCTTCACCAATATCATGCATTAAATGGGCGACGTTGCGGATCGGAGTCACGATCTTTGCGGCTAAAAGCGCAGCAATAAGGGTAAATAATACCGCCAGGGCGATGTTAATGAGGATGTTTTTTTCAGTGACGGAGTCAAAGGCGCGGTATAATTCATCCTCGGAAATTTCAGCAATAATATACAGATCAATAATGGGCAAATAACTTGAGGCAATAAGGTGCGTACCTTGATCGGTATTCAGTTTACCAAGGCTGAACTCTTGCTGATTAAGCAGTGATGTCGTCAGAGGTGCGGGTAACTGATTTTTCATGATGCCCGTCTCAGGCTGTATTCTGATTTCTCCCTGTTGTGAGACAAGATACACGCCACCTGTTTCGCCCAACTTGTATTGTCGCAGCATGTCGGAGAGTTGACTGAGGTCAATTGCCATCCCGGAAACCGATAACGGCTCGCCATTTTTTGTGATCAGGTTGTTGATAAACAGGCGCTCCTGTCCTTGCTGGCCGGTATCAAAAGTCAGACTGACGGCTTCACCAGTACGGAGTTGGTTATATAACCACGAATAGGCTGGATCATCGGCAGAAACTGCCCCTCTGAGCCCTTCGCCGGATCGATAGTCATGTAAGCCTTTCATTGACACTAGAAAGGTGCCATTTACATTTTCCGTATTAGCAAGGGAATCTAATTGGCTTAAGACTTCGGCTCGTCTGCTATCGGGCTCGCCATTTAATATCCAGTTCTGAATAAAGACATTGCTAGCCAGTTGGCTGGCTGCTTGAACCGGAAGGTTAATATCGCTTTCTATGGCTTCACGAATGACCGCAAGGGCCGTCGGCAACTGCTGTTCTTCAACTTGCTTGAGCATTAACTGTTTTACCTGATAATTGTTTATCAGTGTTGTCGCTGAAAGTGAGAAGAGGAGCGCAATACAGGTCGCGAAGATGATTTTATTTTTTATTGAGATGTGATTGAGCTTATTCATTGGTTACTTCAACGTTAGGTAGCAAATAAAGAGGAGTTGGCATTACATTTATCCGGTGATAAACAAATTAGCGCCATGGATTAAATGTTAATTGATATCCATAGCGCGTCGAGGAAATGACCGCTGGGGAGTTACTTCACACTTGCCGTTTTAAAGCCAGCACCTTTCCAGGCGTAGATACCGCCAGGATAACGGTATACATTGTTGTAACCCAGTTTAACGGCCCATGTCGCGGCGTTATGGCTGCGGCCACATTTGACGAAGCCGCAATAGAACACCAGCATTTTGTCTTTGTCAGTGCCTAACATCTGGGTGAAGTCTTGCTCACTTTGGCCGTTTGTTTCAGCGTTATTCCATTCTGGCATAGACGAGACAGGGAATAAGAACTGTTGAGCTGTCGGTATGTGCTCTTTTTTGTAGCTGTCTTTGAATGGCATGGCATCAATGATCAGAACATCTTTTCCGTTATCAAGTAGCGCTTTGACTTTTGCAGTATTAATTAACTGATAACCGCCTTGCATTGTTTCGTTATGGAGGTTGATTGCGACTTGCTCGGTCTTAACTTCGTTCTCAAACTTGTTTCCAAACAACCCGGCAGATGCGCTCAAGGGAAATATGAGTAGCGCGGCACCGAGAATAAAGGCGTTAAGCCAGAAGCCGCGATGTGATGGTCGGGAAAGGTCTTTATCTACAAGCATTATTCTTATCCTTAGTTAAGTAATGTAATCAGGCCGTGTGTGCAGTTGTTTGCATCGGACGTCTGGTATTGAAGAGATGTAAAGCGCCAGCCATCATGGTAATGATCAGAAACATGAAGAACTGCGGTTCGATCTCACGATAGACAATTGATTCCAGAGATCCTGGCAGGTTACAAGCACAATCAATGTTGAGGCCTTGTTGAATGGCGATGCCAGAAAGTACGGTGTACAAAGCAAAACAGACAACAACAGGCACTAGACTTACTAGCTCATAAAATGCGAGCATTGCACAAATTGAGAGCGAAAGTGGCAATGCAAAGGCTATGGGGTCAACATACATAGCGGAGAGTAAGCCGGTATCGAGCAACAGCAGTGCCGTGTTTTCGGGGGCAAAGAAGCCTTTTAGCGCAATCGCTGCTGCCGACATGAAAATAAAGCTGGTGATGAAATGATGAACGTATCCTCGTGTTTTCATAGCAATACTCTCTTTCCGTGACTTTGATGTTGATCTTAGTCAGAGAGAAAGCCCTGCACGGACTTTCTTCTGTAAGACGTTAATTCAATGTAGTTTGCTCCAGGTACAGCATCGCTTCGAGAACACTGCCGCCAATGGCGCGAGCCTTATCTGAAACGGTTGTATAGTCGGCATCTATGCCGCGGGGATCAATGTCGCCGATTTTAAATCCTTCAGTAACGCTTAATCCGTCGTTGAGCAGTCCGCGTACCATGCCGTTCAATGGTGCAACAACCTGACTGTCGCCAACGTGGGCGATAACATCACCTTCTTCGACAATATCGCCGAGTTTGACATGGTTGTGCATAATCCCCGGGCAAGGGGCGCGCAGAACTCGCTGGTGGGTATATCCGGCGATATTGCCGGGGATCCCGGTATTTGGCTGGGTTTCTCCCCGATAGATGATCCGGCCCAGATGATGGCCGCGATTGGTTTCAATAACCGCATCACAATCGACGCCAGCATTAAAGCCAGGGCCTAAAGCAATGGTGACCGGAGCCATATCTTGGGTTGTGCCCAGGTTGCGCTTGGCAAGAATGGCATCAACAAGGAAGGTCGGTGCTAAGCTGGCAAGCGAGCTGCATTCTTCATCAGCCATAACCGGGATCAGACCCTGTTCAATGGCAGCGAAGACATCTTCACAACTATGGGCTTTTCTGGCCATTACGCCTTCGACTTCAACGGGGTCACCGTATAAACACTGGGCAAAGGCGACGGTGCAGCGAATCACGGTGGGTTGGGCGATGTCGGTCATTACAACTTTAAAACCCGCATTGTGAAGGCGAATCGCCACACCTGTTGCGATATCACCAGCGCCACGTACCAGCACCAGTTTGTTGCGGTTCAGACGGGTATCATCTTTCATTAATCCACCAGAAGACTGATGTTTCACTTTGAGGACTTCAGCCATAATGCTGATGGCGATTTCTTCCGGTGTTTCTGCGCCAATATTGAACCCAATCGGCGAGTGAATGGCCTGAATATGGGCTTCGCTGACGTTACTTTTTCGCAAGTGATTGAATAAGGTTTGTACTTTGCGGCGACTGGCCATCAGGCCGATATATCGGGTATCACAACCGACGACTTTGGTAATCGCATCTTGATCCTGGTGGTTAGTTGCAATAACCACAAAACTCTCTTTGTTAATATCCAGCTGGTCGATGGCATCATCCATCGTTTTGCCTAAAATGCGTTTGGTTCCTGCGGGGAAATGCTCTTCGGCCAGGCTGTCTTCATAAGCATCGGCAACGCTGATATCGAAACCTAAAACATGAGCTGCATGGGCAACGGCACGGTTTACGTGGCCACCACCAATTAGTAATAGAGCCGGGCGCAGGCCGTAAACATCGATTGAAACCGTCATTGCGCCACCGCAGTCCATGCCCATCGCTTCCGGACCGGTTCGTGTCATACGTCCTTTTACTACCCGGGATTTCCTTTCTTGCAGGGCTTCAAGTGACTGTTCGATGACATAGCGTTCTATCATGCCGCCACCGACGGTGCCGGTGATGGTTCCGTCTGCTTTGATAAGCATTTGTCCTGAATGACGAGGTGCAGAACCACGGGTTTCGATAATGTTAGCAAACGCAAAAGGTGTGTTTTGTTGTTCTAGTAGAGCTGCCTGAGCAAAAATATTCATTAATCTTGACCTCTATATCGCGTAACGAGGTTAAATGTTTCTCCTCGTTACGATGTCTTTTATCGGCGATAGATCGTGCATCGCAGCAAGCCAGATTGCATCAAGCTGGTGGGGCTGTGTGATGACCGTTTGCGCCAGCTGAATCAGTTTTAAATAAGACGGCGCAAGGTCAACTTTATTGATTAACCAGATCTTGATGGCATGGTCTGGAGCTTGCTTAAACATTCCATGTGGATGCTCAATCAATCGACACAATATTCGGTGACCGATTTCATCACCTTCCGAACATTGTGTAAGTGCAGAGAACGTGTTCCATCTGTGAATTCTCTCAGGACAAGCCCGAGTATGAATAATCTCTGCACCTGTAACGCCGATTACCATATCCGAGTTAATTGGAATGCAAGGCTCATGCCCGGAAGGGGCCTTTATTGGCAAACACTTAGCGCCATCGGCTTCAATAATAAAAACTGTGAAAGGGGATGTATTTTTGAGCTGCTTAACAAGATTTGGTGTGATCCCTGACACCTTGGTTTTCGCTTTGGTATCACTGGTTGTTTTTTCATCATTCGGCGCGATTTCATTTTGATAGCAAAAAGTGATAGCGGGTTTTGATTCTTGGTTTTGCAGGCGTGAAAGCAAAGCTGTTTCAGGGCTTTTTCCCGGGTGATTATTTTCAGCGCAGATAAAGCAATCTGCTTGTTCTGGTGCCGGTAAGTACATTTTGGTGGTGGTGGTTACCAGTACACAATGACCACGCTTTTTGAATTCTTGCGCCAGCCAAAATGCCGTGGATGTTTTACCGCCACCGCCCACGAGAGAGATGATCAAAGGCGCAGAAAAATCGGCATCTAAAATGCTTGGAGTAATAGGGATCTGCGGGGAGTGTTCAGAACTACCGGGCATGGTGCCTCTCTTATTTTTTATATTGAAGAGTTTGCTCTGTTAAGCTGAACGACTAACGCTATTAGTTTTTTTGTTAGCGATGAACGTAAACTTAGGCCTTGGCTACTCGAATAATTAACGGAATATCAATGATTAACCAACTGCAAAATGTCGATTGTGTGATGCCTGCTGCCGGATTGTCTTCCCGAATGGGGAGCTGGAAAATGATGCTACCTTACCGTCATCATACGATCCTTGACGAGAGTATCGAAAATGCACTTCGCTTCTGTTCCCGGGTGATTCTGGTGGTCGGGTATCGTGGCAATGAGTTGGTTGAACGGTATGAAAACAACACGAAAATCAGGGTTGTTGTGAATCCTGATTACTCGCAGGGCATGTTCAGTTCCATTCAGGCTGGTGTCAGTGAAGTACGAACTGAGCATTTCTTTATTTGCCATGGCGACATGCCGTGTGTGTCTGCTGACATCTACCAGCAAGTCTGGTCAGAGCGGGGAGGGCACACAGTATTTCCCGGTACCAAAGCGAAGCCTGGTCATCCGGTGCTGTTACCAAAATCAATCATACCTGTCATTCAACGCTCAGAAATTGATGGGAAAATGAAGCCTATTATCATGGCTCATAAGGTCAAATTTCTTGCCTTAGATCAGTTAGATATTTACTTAGATGTCGACACGCCAGTGGCATATCATGCAGTGTGCGAGAGCGCACACCGAAAGTATCAAATTGATAACTGAGATATCATTTATATCAATTTGATAGTTGTTGAATCAACGCCGTTAACCAACATTAAAAACAAAAAATGCGGATTCGGCAGTCACTTGTTGCTCTTTACGCTGACTCTTAAGCCACAGTGACGTTAAACAAGAGATCTCGATTGGCGGAGGCATCCAACCCATCATTACAACAAGAAATCCGATCGAAGCAATCGACCATGCTGAAGGTGCCTCAAAATCAGCTCGATAGTTTATTAGGTGGAGGTGTGTAAAAAACGATAATAAAATTATTAAGAATCATTAGATTTTTTCAACTCAGAATAAATTTCTAACGAAAGCAATCGCAAATTAGAGTCGACCAGACAGGATGTTTCGATTTCCGACATTGTTACAATTATCTGAATGTAAGCACTGGTGTGAGCGTTAAAGATTCTTCTTTATCACTATCATCTTAATAATTATCAAAGTGATAGATCTTTATTGATTTGATAGGAAATTAACCCGTATTAAGAATCATACTCATTTCCCACTTGTTTTTTCTCTATTTAGATAAACATCCCACCTTGACCTGATTCACACAATTATCCTGACTTTCGACATCGGTCACGAATTTCCTTCTTCTTTATGCTGTTTTCAAAGTTTGGCGCAGTAGTTGCTCAATTGAATTCAAAACGAGGTAACGAGCGAATTGTTACTTTTTACATCTGAGCCCTACGCATTGCACTAAATTGATGTGCTGGTTGTGTAAAACAAGAAAAATACAGCATCAAGGAGATTTATCATGGGAGACATCATGCGCCCCGTTCCGTTTGGCGAGCTACTCAACCGAATTTTCAGTGAGTATAAAGAAAGCCAATCGATTTTCGGGATCCCATCGAAGCAGTTTTATCGCAAGGAAAACACCAAAGACTTAAAAGTTTGGGATGAGCACTATGAAACGCCGGTAGGCCCAGCCGCCGGACCTCATACGCAACTGGCGCAAAACATCATCTGCTCCTGGCTGGCTGGTGGCCGTTTCATGGAGCTGAAAACAGTTCAGAAGCTGGATACGCTGGAAATTGCCAAACCGTGTATTGATGCCGAAGATGAGTGCTTTAATACTGAATGGTCAACAGAGTTCACGCTTACCAAAGCCTATGATGAATATCTGAAAGCATGGATTGCACTGCATTTGCTGGAGGAAGTATTTGATCCCCGCACTGAAGGCGAACAAAAGTCTTTCATCTTTAATATGAGTGTCGGCTACGATCTGGCCGGTATTCAGACTGCCCCGATGCAGGCGTATATCGACGATATGGTTGATTCTAGCAAGCATGAAAAATTCCATGCCTATATTGCTGAACTGAAAGCTTTCATTGCCGATCCGGAATTCATTAAAACCTATGGTTTTGAGCATCGTTTAGAGCGTCTGCAACATTTGGCAGAATCTATTCCGGCTCAATTGACGCGTGGTGTGACGCTTTCCACCATGCACGGTTGCCCGCCGAATGAAATCGAAGCGATTTGTCGTTATATGATTGAAGACAAGGGTATTAATACCTTTGTGAAATTGAATCCGACGCTGTTGGGTTATGAGCGCGTGCGCGGCATTCTTGATAATGCCGGGTTTGATTATATTGCCTTGAGCGAAGAATCATTCAGCCATGATCTTCAGATTGAAGATGCCAAAGCCATGCTGCACCGTTTGGTTGATTCTGGCAAAGCCAGAGGCATAGGTTTTGGGGTGAAGCTGACCAATACCTTGGGTACGCTAAACCGTAAAGGGGTCTTACCTGATAAAGAAATGTACATGTCAGGCCGTGCCCTGTTCCCGCTATCGATCAATGTGGCGCTGGAACTATCTCGTGAATTTAACGGCATGTTACCGATTTCTTACTCAGGTGGTGCCAGCAAATTCAACATTAAAGAGATTTTCGAAACCGGTATCCGCCCAATCACGATGGCAACCGATCTGCTTAAACCTGGTGGTTATCTGCGTTTAGCTGATTGTGCCAAAGAGCTGGAAACAAGTAACGAATGGAACATGCAGCAAGTCGACTTAGTCAAACTTGAAGCATTAGCG
Organism: Photobacterium lipolyticum; assembly: GCF_003026475.1. GTDB lineage: Bacteria > Pseudomonadota > Gammaproteobacteria > Enterobacterales > Vibrionaceae > Photobacterium > Photobacterium lipolyticum. The sequence goes on along the minus strand of NZ_PYMC01000002.1, from coordinate 62,759 downwards.
GCGAAATCACTGATAGCAGATTACGCCCAGAAAGAATGGCGTGGTCCGGAAGAAATCAGCGTGAAGAAAGCGGTGCCACTGACTGACTGTTATGTTGCCCCTTGTGTGACCGCGTGTCCGATCAGTCAGGATATCCCTGAATACATTCGCCTGATGGGCCAGCACCAGTACACAGACGCATTGGAAGTGATTTATTCGCGCAATGCGTTGCCTGCCATTACCGGTCATATTTGTGATCACCAGTGTCAATACAACTGTACCCGTCGTGACTACGAAGGTGCATTGAATATTCGTGAAATGAAGAAAGTTGCATTGGCAAAAGGCTGGGAAGGCTATAAAGCGAAATGGCATCAGCCGGATTTAGACCGTGAGAAGCATCCTGTTGCAGTGATCGGTGCTGGCCCTGCTGGCCTGTCGGCGGCTTACTTCATGGCACGTGCGGGTCATCCTGTGACCGTGTTTGAAAAAGAACACAACGCAGGCGGGGTGGTTAAAAATATCATTCCTCAGTTCCGTATTCCGGCTGAAGTGATCCAGCACGATATTGATTTCGTTCAAGCGCATGGCGTTAATATCGAATATGGCTGCAATCCGCACCTGACCGTCGATACGCTAAAATCCAGCGGCTACAAGTATATCTGCCTGGGTATAGGTGCCGATAAAGGCAATCCAATCTCACTGTCTGGCGATAATACTCAAGTTTTCAAATCACTGGAGTTCTTACGTAGCTTCAACGATGGCGAGAAGCTTCCTCTTGGTGAACATAAACAGGGTAAACATGTTGCCGTTGTCGGTGCCGGTAATACTGCGATGGACAGTGCACGCGCAGCATTGAAAGTTGATGGCGTGGAAAAAGTCACCATCTTGTACCGCCGTACTATCGCAGAAATGCCAGCATACAAAGAAGAGTACGAAGAAGCCGTTGAAGATGGCGTTCAGTTCATGTTCCTGACCAATCCGGAGCAGTTTGATGCAGACGGTAAACTGACTGCTCGTGTGATGGAGCTTGGTGAGCCTGATGAAAAAGGACGTCGTCGTCCGGTTGCAACCGATAAGACAGTAGAATTGCAGGTCGATGCCCTCATCACAGCGGTGGGTGAGCAAAGTAACCGTGATGTGCTGACTCGCATCGGTATCCCTATGGGTGAGGATGGCTGGCCGGCGGTTGATAGCGAAACGTGTGAAACCGCGGTTGAAAATGTGTTCCTGATGGGAGATGCCAATACTGGTCCGTCATCAATCGTCTCGGCTATCTCTGGTGGCCGTAAAGCGGCAACGACGATTCTGGCTCGCGAAGCACAGAGCGAACAAGAAAACGATGTGAAATCTCAGGTTCATGCAGATGATGTTTACGCTCGTAAAGGGGATATTCAGGTCAAACTGATTGCCGCTAACGAACTTGAAGCAGCAGACCATGATGCGTTCGTTGAACAAGAAGCAAAACGTTGTCTGGAATGTTCATACATCTGTAGCAAGTGTGTGGATGTGTGTCCTAACCGCGCCAATATCTCATTGCCAATTCCTGGCTTTAAAGATCAGTATCAGACACTGCATCTTGACGCTTACTGTAATGAATGTGGTAACTGTGCGCAGTTCTGTCCATGGGATAGCAAGCCTTATAAAGATAAGTTCACCCTGTTCAACCTGCGCGGTGACTTTACTAATAGCACCAACGCCGGTTTCTACATTGAAGGTTCTGAGGTGTTAGTGCGCAGTCAAGGTGAAATTTATACCTTCAGTATTAACGAACAAAGTGAACTTGATATGCCAGAGGCGTTGGCCGATGAGGCAACCATCATCAGCTATGTGCATGCAAACCATAGCTACCTTCTTGGCAAAGTGGATGTTTAGGTGAGGAGTAAGGGAATGTTATTACTTAAAAATGCAACGGCCGTGCAGTTCGAACCTGCTTTCATTAAAGAAGGGGTTGATATCGCGATTAATGGCAGCACGATTGTAGAAGTTGGTGCAAACCTTGCCGCGAAGTACCCGGATGCTATCGCTAAAGATATGAAGGGTAAATTAGTCATGCCGGGTATTGTGTGTTCACACAATCACTTCTATTCAGGCCTGGCTCGCGGTGTGATGGCTGACATTAAGCCAAGCCCTGACTTCATTTCGATTCTGAAGAATCTGTGGTGGCGAATGGACCGCGCCCTGGATGAAGAAGCGGTGTATTACAGCGGCTTAATCTGTTCACTGGAAGCGATTAAAAACGGCTGCACTTCGGTGATTGATCACCATGCATCGCCAAACTACATTGCCGGTTCATTGAATACATTGCGTAAAGGGTTTTTAAAAGCAGGATTACGCGGCATGACCTGTTTTGAAACCACCGACCGTAATGGCGGTATGAAAGAGATGGCCGCCGGGGTTGAAGAGAACATTGCGTTTGCTCAGCTAATCGACAGTGCCAAGGCCCGCGGTGACGAACCGTATCTGGTTGAGTCTCACATCGGTGCTCACGCACCGTTTACCGTGACCAACGAAGGTTTGTCGATGATGGCGGAAGCAGTGCAGGTAACCGGACGCGGTATTCATGTCCATGTCGCTGAAGACAGATATGACGTTACTCATAGTCACCATCATTATAGCCAGGATATCGTTGAACGCTTAGACAGCTTTGGTCTGATCAACGAAAAAACCTTATTGGCGCACGGTTTGTTCTTATCGGATCGCGATATCGACATCCTTAACGCAAAAGATGGCTTCTTAGTTCATAACGCCCGTTCAAATATGAACAACAACGTGGGCTATAACCATAAACTGACGCGCTTCAAGAATGTGGCTCTGGGTACTGATGGTATCGGTGCGGATATGTTCGAAGAGCTGAAGTTTGCCTTCTTCAAGCACCGTGATGCAGGCGGTCCGTTATGGCCTGATAGTTTCTTACGTAACCTGTGGAACGGTAATGAATTACTGGCACGTAACTTCGGGGCGAAATTCGGTCGCTTAGAGGCAGGCAATAAAGCGGATCTTACGATTCTGGATTACACCAGCCCAACGCCGTTTGTTGCCGATAACCTGCCGGGTCATATTGCCTTTGGTATCAATGCTGGCAATGTCAACAGCGTAATGGTTGAAGGTCGCTTTGTGTTAGAAGATCGCGCCTTCCCATTCGATATTGCGCCAATCTATGCTGAAGCGAGCAAAGTCGCGCAGCGTTTATGGAAAACAATGGATCAATTAGACTAATGTGAGATCCCGATATGGAAACGGTCAATACTAAATTCAAGTGGGCAGAAGCCACAGGAAATGCAAAGTATATTGCCGATCGCCATTTCGAGGGCCTATTAGAAGGGCGGTTCTACCGCTCTTCTTGCCCTAGAGGCGTGATCAAATCCGTACATATACCGGCGTTGCCCGAAGGTTATTATCTGTTTGGTGCCAAAGATGTTCCCGGGCAAAATGTGCTGCCAATCGTCGAGATTGATTGGCCAGCCTTTGCTGATAATGAAGTCCGTTATGTGGGTCAGGTGGTGTTTTTGCTGGTCGGTGAGAACCCCGATGTGCTTGAGCAACTGATCCAGCAGATATCCATCGAATATCAACCGCTGACACCAGCCTATACGGTTGCTCAGTCACAAGCGATGATTGATGGTCCGATCCATTGCACAAATAATATTCTTGATAGCCATGTCCTTAACAAAGGGGATGTCGACGCAGGATTTGCCCAGGCAGTTACCATTATTGAAGAAACCTGCAGTACGGGTTATCAGGAACATATTTATCTCGAAACCCAGGGTGTGGTTGGCTATCCCAAAGATGGCAAGGTCGTCATTGAAGGTTCGATGCAGTGCCCCTTCTATGTCCATCACTGTATGGCGGTGGTGCTCGGTCATGACCATGTGCGAGCAATCCAGTGTCCGACTGGTGGCGGATTCGGTGGTAAAGAAGATTATCCGGATGTGCTGGCCGGCCCGCTGGCGGTTGCGGTAGAAAAATTGCAGCGTCCGGTACGTATCGTGCTTGAACGCAGTGAAGATATTGCCTTTACCTCGAAGCGCCATCCCGCCGAGTTCCGCTATCGCACCGGGATTGATGAACACGGTAAGATTGTCGCGATGGACATCCAGTTTGATGTCAATTCAGGGGCCTACCTGAGCCTATCTGGCATCGTACTGCAGCGTTCAATCACAACCGCAACCAATGTCTATGATATTCCGAATGTTCGCGTTGAAGGCCATGCATGGGTGACCAATACCGTTCCGACTGGTGCATTTCGTGGCTTTGGCTCGCCGCAAACCTGCTTCTGTATGGAAACCCACATCAACCATGTTGCCAAGCGCTTAGGGCAAGATCCGGTTGAATTTAAGCGACGTCACCTCTTGACCACTGAATCCACTACGTTAACTGGTGCTGCGATCTTCGGCGATCTGGTGTTAGAGAAAATGTTGGAGCGGGCACTTTGTCTGTCGGATTACCACAATAAGGCACAAGAAATTGCCGCTCAGCCAGCCGATAGTATGAAGCGTAAAGGTATCGGGCTGGCACTCTTCCAACATGGCTGTGGTTTTGCCGGTGACTTGGAAGATACGTTAGTCCGTGCGAAGGTTCGCCTGATCAAGTTAGCCGATGGTCAGCTGCAAATTCTGGCGTCGAATACGGATATTGGTCAGGGACTCAGCCTGACATTCCGTAAAATTGTAGCTGAAACCCTTGATAAGCCGTTGGGTGATATTCACCTGGCAGTGCCTGATACCGGTGTTGTGCCAGATTCTGGCCCGACCGTGGCTTCCCGCTCTATTTTGATTGTGGGTTACTTGCTAGAGAAAGCGGCGCAAAAATTACAGTCCCGATGGATAGACGGCGAGCACCAGGAAATCGAGGAAATTTACCGTAAGCCGGACTATCACGTTTGGGACCAGAATAACTACCAAGGCAATGCTTATCAGGCTGTCAGTTATGGCATTAACGTGGTGGAAGTGGAAGTTGATATGGCGACGGGTGAATCGGCTATCATCGGCGCCTCGGCAGTCTATGACATTGGTAAAGCGATTGATGAGCGGGTATTTAAAGGCCAGATTGATGGCGGATTAGTACAAGCCCTGGGTTACGGTAGTTGTGAAAAAATGGAACTGAACGCTGATGGCATGTTTGCTCAGAAAACCATGGCAGATTACGTGATCCCAACCTCGCTAGATGTACCGATGATCAACAGTGAGCTGGTGGATAACCCTTATCCGTACGGGCCTAAAGGCGCGAAAGGTGGTGGTGAGCTGACACATAATGGTGGAGCAGCCGCGTTTGCAGCTGCGGTTGAATCTGCCATTGGCAAACCGTTGTCTTCTATTCCGGTGACACCTGAAAAAGTGTGCGAGGCGCTTTATAGCGATGAGCTTGGAGAGCAGTATGGAAATTGAGTTTATTCTGAACGGTGAACAGGTCACTGTGGATGTCGATCCGATGCAAACGCTGCTGGTTACGTTACGGGGTAACCTAATTAAGACGGCGACCAAAGAAGGCTGCGGCGAAGGTGAGTGCGGCGCCTGTTCCGTGCTGTTTAATGATCGGCTGGTAAATGCCTGTATGTTTCCGATTGCTCAGGCTGAAGGCGGGAATATCATGACATTGGAAGGTCTGAAACAGACCGAGAAAGGCCAGTGTGTGATTGATGCGTTACTTGAAGCCAAAGGCGTTCAGTGTGGGTTTTGTACACCGGGAATGGTACTGGCACTTTATGCATTACTGGAACAAAACAGCAATCCGAACGAAAGTGAAATACGCACTGCCATTTCCGGGAACCTGTGCCGTTGTACCGGCTACGGCATGATTGTCGATGCGGCCCGTATTGCAGCAACGAAAGGAGAAGGATTATGGTAGCAGTTTATCGTCCTGAAACTTTAGCGCAGGCTCTTGATTGGGTTGCGGTGGGGAAGCATACCTTGTTTTCCGGCGGCACTGATTTGATGGTTCAGCATGCAGTACGGTCAGGTTTGACGCCAAATTTTGAGCAGGATGTGGTGTTTCTCGATGCGATTGAAGAGCTGAAGCAGATCACCCAGACCGAACAAGGACTGTCTATTGGCGCGGAATGCAGCCTGGCAGATATCGAACAGGATCCCCTGGTGCCGGATATTTTGCGTCAGGGGGTGGCGAATATTGCTGCACCGGCCTTACGGAACCGGGCAACCATGGCAGGGAATATTTGCAATGCGTCGCCTGCTGCTGACTCTTTACCGGCGCTATACCTGTTAGATGCGACAGTGGTTTTGTCTTCACTGCGTGGCCAGCGTGAAATGGCCATTGCCGATTTCATTACCGGTCCGGGTAAAACACAGTTACAAGATGATGAAATTTTAAGCCATATCATCGTTCCGAAGTCCGATTTACCGATAGTTTTCTATCACAAGGTCGGAACCCGGGCGGCGAATGCCTTAACTAAACTGTCGGTAGCAGGTCTTGCCAAAGTGGTTGACGGGCAGGTTGTCGACTGGCGTGCCGCGTTTGGCGCGGTGGGACCTAAAGTGGTGAGAAGCCGCGAGTTAGAGCAATTGATCATTGGTCAGCCAGTTTCGATGCTTGGTGAGCCGTTGTTCGTGGGTAACATTCTGGAGCAGTACAGCAAAATCATTCGCCCGATTGATGATCAGCGCTCAACCGCTCTGTATCGCCACCGTACGTCCCTTAATCTATTGCAGCGCTGGTTAACACAAGTCAGTACTGCGTAGTTATACTCCTAGTCTCTTATTTTGTTGTTTGATTTTGGGTATTAATTTTGATTAATACCCTTTTTTGTATCTGTTATTTGTCGCGTTAAAATCAATGAGTCTTTCCTCTAGCACTATCAGCACTATCACTATCAATTTGATAGAGAAGTTATTATTTTGATAGGGAATAATGGGGTATTGATAATTGCTCCTATTTACCGCCATATTCTCCAATCTGGCCAAGCTCTTACGTCGTTTCTGAAGCTTGACCTACCTCTCAAATCACGTCTGAATTCAGACCATGCTCACGAATATCATTTCTTATTTGGGGCTTTTTCAAGTTTGGCTTAATAGTTGCCTTTTTACCTTTCAAATACGATGGGTTTTAGTAAGACATTGAAACTTTCACCTATTTATCACTACTTATTCAGATTGATATGAAAAATTTAACAATAATCAGAATTCAATGAAGGTAAGAACAATGATTGAACACTACTTGAAGCCTGACTCTACCGCGCAAGCAATCGAATTGATGCAGCAGCACCTTGGTGTTGCGACCTATTTTGCCGGAGGATCAAAACTAAACGCCGCGCCAACAAAAACAGAGAAAACAGTCGCAATTTCTCTTGCGAATCTGGCGTTGGATAAGATTGAGCAACAGGGTGAAGCACTACACATCGGTGCGATGTGCCGTCTCCAGACCATGATCGATAGTGAGCTAATGCCTGTTGCCTTAAAACAAGCGGCGGCTTTTATTTATTCCCGTCATGTGCGTAATCAAGCCACTATCGGTGGTGAAATTGCGGCGGTACAGGATGAAGCATTATTGTTACCAAGCTTAATCGCACTGAAAGCCAAACTAGAATTGGCTGAATCCGGTGAAATGGATATTGAAGAGTATATTGCCAGCGATAAGCAGGGATTAATTACTAAAGTGATTATCCCGAACGTTAACTTAACGTGTCTGGGTTATAACATTGCTCGCTCGGCAGCGGGACTTTCCATTGTAACGGCTGCTGTATCAGTAGATAAAACCGGAGAGAAGATTATTGCGCTTGAGGGCGTTGCCCCGACACCGATTCGTTTACGCGATGTTGAGAGTCAGGACTTAAAAGGCGAGTTACTGGAACAAGCTGTGGCTGATGCCATCTACCCGGAAGCCGATATAAGAGGAAGTGTGGAATACAAGCGTTATATCGCGGGTGTTGTTGTTACTGATTTACTTGCTGAATGTCAGCATTTGGCAGAGGAGGCGTAATCATGACTATCACCTTTACTCTTAATAACCGCTCTCAGGAACTCAACTGCAAAGCGGGTGAAAATGTCCAGAAAGTATTGCACGGTTTGGGGCTGCACTCAGTTCGCAACAGTGATGACGGTTTTGGCTTTGCCGGTTCTGACGTTATTTTACTTAACGGCAAACTGGTCAATGCGTCTTTGCTGATCGCAGCACAATTGGAAGGTGCGGAAGTGAAGACGGCTGAATCACTCAGCACGCACAATAAGTTGAGCGTCGTCCAGCAGGCAATGATCGATGTCGGTGTTGTACAGTCGGGTTATAACGATCCTGCGGCAGCTTTGATCTTAACCGAGTTGCTTGAACGCATTGTGATGCCGAGCCGTGAGGAGATCGATGATGCGCTCTCCGGTTTATTCAGCCGCGATGCCGGTTATCAGCAGTTCTACCAGGTGGTGGAGTTGGCGGCGAAGCGTAAAAATTCTCCAGAATATACAGAAGAAGTTGCGCCAGAATTTTGCGATGAGCTCGACGTGATCGGCAAAGTGAGCCCGAAAGACGACTCAGTGAAAATGGTTCAGGCCAAGCCTTGTTATGTAGAAGATCGCATTCCGGCGGATGCCTGTGTCCTTAAGGTACTGCGCAGCCCGCATCCCCATGCATGGATCAAACGATTAGACGTGAGTAAAGCTGAGGCGCTGGAAGGGGTAGTCCACATCATCACTCATGAAAACTGTCCGGATATTCCTTACACCCCGGGCGGCCAGACAGGCCCTGAGCCGTCACCGCTTGACCGCCGTATGTTCTGTCAGAAATTGCGCCATGTGGGTGACCGTGTCGCCGCTGTGGTTGCAGAAAGTGTTGAAATTGCAGAAGCCGCGCTGAAACTGATTGATGTTGAATACGACGTGCTGAAGCCGGTAATGAGTATCGACGAAGCACAAGCTGCCGATGCGCCGATCATTCACAATGAACCGATTGAGTATATGGCGGGCGCACCTGCAGATTTGGAAGAGCAGAACAAAAATGCCGATCCACGTGAAGGCAAACTGATTGTCAACTTCCCGATTGGCTGTGAGCCGCGCAAGAACATTGCCGCTTCCGTTAAAGGACAGATCGGTGATATCGACCAGGGGTTTGCAGATGCAGACGTGATCTTTGAGCGCACATATGAGTCTAAGCAAGCGCAGCAGGCACCGACAGAAATGCACATCTGTTATGCCTATATGGATGGTAACCGCGTTGTTATGCATGCCTCAACACAGGTCCCCTTCCATGTTCGCCGCCAGGTAGCGAAGATCCTGGGGATCAAACAGAACCGTGTACATGTGGTTAAAGAACGTGTCGGCGGGGGCTTTGGCTCCAAGCAGGACATCCTGGTTGAAGACTTAACTGCGTTTGCTACCTTCACAACCGGCCGCCCGGTTTATTTGCACTACACCCGTGAAGAAGAGTTCACCGCGTGTTCAACTCGCCATGTTGCGAAGGTGAACCTGAAAGTGGGGATGAAAAAAGACGGTACGTTGACGGCGATCGACATGGATTTCCAGGCCAATACCGGCCCTTATGGTAACCATGCCTTAACCGTACCTTCAAATGGTCCTGCGTTGTCACTGCCGCTCTATCCGATTGATAACGTGCGCTTTAAGGTTACGACGTATTATTCAAATATCTGTCCAACCGGTGCCTACCAGGGGTACGGTGCACCAAAAGGCGTGTTTGCCTTAACCATGATGCTGGCAGAGCTGGCCGAAGAGCTGGATATGGATCTGCTCGATATCATCGAGAAGAACCGTGTTCACGAAGGTGATGCGCTGAAGATCAAAGGTGCAGTGGGCGAGGGTGATCTTCCTGCAGAGCCGCCTCGCGTTCTTTCTTGTGCGCTGGACGAAGTGTTGCGTCAGGGACGTGAAGAGTTCGGCTGGGATCTGCCAAAAGAAGACTTAGGTAAAGACTGGACCGTAGGCCGTGGTGTTGCCATTATCCAGCAAAAATCAGGGATCCCTGATATTGACCAGGCTAACTGCAAGGCCAAACTAGCCTCTGACGGTACTTTGATTGTCCACTCCGGCGGTGCTGATATCGGTACAGGTCTGGATCTTGTGGTAGGCAAAATTGCCGCCGAAACACTGAAGATGCCGTTAGAAGAAATCACGGTGATCTCGGGCGATACCGATCACTGTCCGTTTGATAAGGGCGCTTATGCTTCTTCCGGTACCTGCTTCTCTGGTAATGCAGCGAAGAAAGCGGCGGAAGCCATGCGGGAGCGAATCTTGATCTGCGGTGCCGAAATGCTGGGCGAAGAGGTTGCTGATGTGAAACTGGTCTTCCCTGCAACGGTGGAAGGCAAAGACGGCAAGCAAGTCACCTTCGGTGACATTGCTCATCAGGCTGAAGGCGGTAAAGGCTGGGGCCAGTTGCTGACCAGCGGCAGCTTCATTACTTCTGATTTTGCCTTCCCTTATGGCGCGAACTTCGCCGAAGTGGCGGTGAATACCCGTACCGGTGAGATCAAACTTAACAAGTTCCATGCCCTGCTTGACTGTGGTACGCCAATCAATCCTGATTTGGCTCTGGGCCAGATCTACGGTGCCAGCATGCGTGCCATCGGCCACAGTATGTGCGAAGAGCTGATGTACGACGAAAACGGGGTGCCGATGAACACGGATCTGAAGAGCTACGGCGCACCGATGATCGGCGATATTCCTCGTGATTTCCGTGCAGCACTGGTGCCAAGTGATGATCCTGTCGGCCCGTATGGTGCCAAGTCAATCTCTGAAATTGGCGTTAACGGTGCCGCTCCGGCTATTGCCACCGCGATTCATGACGCCTGCGGGGTGTGGATCCGAGAATGGAACTTCACACCAGAGAAGGTGCTGAAAGGTCTTAATAAGCTCTAAGTAATGTTGAAGCGGTTGCTTTTCTGGGGATGGGAAAGCGACCGTTTCTTTATTTAGCGAGTGAGCTGTCATAATTTGGCTGGTAAAAAAAAGACGGATTAACGGGTGAGTTCACCCGCTGGTTGGTCATAGTGTTTAAGGGTGAAGGCGCACTGGGCTGTATGGCTGAGTGAGAGGCCCTTTGGGGAAATTCTAGCCGGGTTATCGATTCCATACTCGTCCAATCTTTTCGCGGATTACGGCTTAACAGGCTACGTCCAAGGAAGTATCAGAAACGGATGGTATTGAAATGAAATTGTTCTATAACGTTGAAGACAAACCGCCGGTCGGGGCATCGATTCTGTTAGCACTCCAACATATGCTGGCCGCAATGGGGGCCATTATCGCCGTGCCGTTAGTGGTGGGAAGTGCGATTGGTTTGCCGACGGATCAAATGGTGGTTTTAGTTAATGCAGCTTTAATGGTATCTGGTGTTGTTACCATTATTCAGTGTAAGGGGGTTGGCCCGGTAGGCATTCGTCTGCCAGTGGTCATGGGCACCAGCTTTACTTTTGTTGCGATTTCTATTTCCATTGGTCTGGATGCCGGGGTCTCCGGTATCTTCGGGGCATCACTGGTCGGTTCGCTGGTTATGATCATTGGTAGCCGGTTTATGCCGCAAATCCGTAAATTGTTTCCCCCTGTTGTCTCCGGCACTGTAGTGGTCCTGATTGGTCTGACAATCCTGCCGGTCTCAGTCGATTGGTTTGCGGGTGGTTTTGTTGGTCAGGAACAGTACGGCCAGGTCAGTAACCTGATGTTAGGTTTGCTGGTACTGGTGGTAGTCATTGTGTTGTCGCAAGTTGGCAAGGGGATCATCTCTGCCGCGGCTATCGTTATCGGCATGGCGGTAGGATATGTGGTTGCCATCTTCATGGGTATTGTCGATTTTTCGCCAGTGCGTGATGCACAATTTTTTGCGCTGCCCGAATTGTTGCCCTTTGGCGTGAGCTTTACTATCAGTGGCATTATCGGTATGTCGATTGCGTACCTGGTCACCATTATGGAATCAACCGGTGACTTTCTTGCCTTGAGTGACGCGACTCATACCAAGCTGACCGGTAAAAAATTATCGAAAGGCATCTTGTGTGATGGTATGGGAAGTGCACTTGCATCGCTATTTGGTGCAACGCCATTTTCATCATTCAGCCAGAACGTGGGTATTGTGTCGATTACTGGCGTGGCAAGTCGTCATGTCGTGGCTGTTACCGGCGGCATCATGTTACTTGCAGGTTTGTTCCCTAAACTCGGTGGCATCGTCGTTACCATTCCATCTCCGGTTCTTGGTGGTGCAGGTTTGGTGATGTTCGCCATGATCATCTCTGCCGGTATTGGCATTCTTTCTCGTATCAATTTCACCAAACGTAACATGCTGATCATCGCCGTCGGTGTCGCATCGGGTATGGCCGTTACCGTGCGCCCTGAAATCCTAACTAATTTACCTGATTCAATGCGTGTAATTTTAGGCTCAGGGATCACAACGGGGTCGTTGGTGGCATTGGGAATGAACTTCTTTATTGGTATTAATCGTGAGGATGAGGCGGAAAGTGCCGAAGAGAAGCGTGAAGCGTTAGTCGAGCAGATCAAAGAATGCGAAGCCTGCAACCGGGCGCTTGAAGAGCAGCAAACAATGGAACAACAGACAGAGTTGGAGAAAAGTTGATCACTGAACAGTAGTCATCACAGATTTCAGGCAATACATGCCGTAGCTTTAAGGGTTTAGTTTTTAACTATTCAGACAGTACCAAGTTTAGAAAACTACGCGTCAGGGTAGCGAAGTCACACAGCCCTACATCAAAGTGACTACCTGTAAGACGTAAGGGAATCATAATTAGAGGTCTATATGGAACACTCTCAATCAGTTAAAGCAATTCGTGCGTCAATTCTAGATATTGCGAGAGTAGTCGATAATCCGGAAGATATTGAAAAAAACGTTCGGTATATCGATGATGGATTAATGCTGATAGCCAATGGCCGCATCGAGTGGGTCGGCAACTGGCAAGATGGCAAAGATATGGTGCCGGATTCGGTTCGTATCCGCAGTTACCCAGGTAAGATCCTGATGCCGGGCTTTATTGATACGCATATTCATTACCCGCAAGCCGAAATGGTGGGTGCGTATGGCGAGCAATTGCTGGAATGGCTCAATAATTACACCTTCCCGACAGAGGCCCGTTACAAAGATAAAGATTATGCGCGCGAAATGTCTGCGTTCTTTTTGAAGCAGCTGCTGCGCAACGGAACAACAACGGCTTTAGTCTTCGGTACGGTACACCCGGAATCTGTCGATGCGTTATTTGAGGCCGCAGAAAACATTAACATGCGGATTATTGCCGGTAAGGTGATGATGGACCGTAATGCGCCTGATTACCTGCTTGATACCCCAGAAACCAGTTATAATCAGACCAAAGAGCTGATTGAAAAATGGCATAAACGTGGACGTTTGTTGTATGCGATAACGCCGCGATTCGCGCCGACGTCTTCGCCCGAGCAGTTAGCCATGGCCGGCAAATTGAAGCAAGAGTATCCGGATACTTATTTGCATACCCATTTATGCGAAAACAAAAATGAAATCGAGTGGGTCAAAGAGCTATTCCCCGAGCAGGATGGTTATTTAGACGTTTATCATCAGCATGGGTTAACGGGCTCAAAGAGTGTATTTGCCCACTGTATCCACCTCGAAGATAAAGAGTGGGATTGTCTGCATGATACCGATTCAGCGATTGCATTCTGTCCGACCTCGAACCTGTATCTCGGCAGCGGTTTGTTCAAACTGCAAGAAGCCTGGCAACGTAAAGTAAAAGTGGGAATGGGCACCGATATTGGTGCCGGTACCACGTTCAATATGCTGCAAACCCTCAACGAAGCTTACAAAGTGATGCAGTTGCAACAGCATCGATTGTCAGCCTTTGAAGCCTTTTATTTAGCGACGCTGGGCGGAGCTAAATCCTTATCGCTTGATCACCTGATTGGTAACTTTGATATCGGCAAAGAGGCGGATTTTGTGGTTATTGATCCTTGTTCCACCCCGCTTCAGCAGCTTCGCTTCGACAGCTCCAAAGATCTGGCCGAAGAATTGTTTGTATTAATGACACTGGGCGATGATCGCAGTATCTACCGTACCTATGTCGATGGACGTTTGGTTTATGAGCGCGGTTAAATGATTCATTAAGTTGAAAAATAAGCATTGTTGAGAGGAAGCTCAACAGAATATTTGTGATTAAACAGTGATGAGCGAGCAAGCCGCAGTGGGCGAAGATTACGTCTTACACGGCTTCTTGCTCCAAATGACAAAGGAACTATCATCATGTCTGATAACAGTACGTTACAATCCGGACAACCCAGTGAAGGTACATCGGATACAGTAAGTGGAAGTAAATTAGATTCATATTTTTATATTACAGAGCGAGGCAGTTCGGTTCGTCAGGAGTTGGTTGCAGGCTTGACCACCTTCCTGGCTATGGTCTATTCCGTGATTGTTGTACCAAGTATGTTAGGTGTTGCCGGCTTTAATCAGGGGGCGGTATTTATCGCCACTTGTTTGGTTGCGGCATTTGGTTCGTTGCTGATGGGCCTGTGGGCTAAATTGCCAATGGCAATTGGCTGCGCAATTTCACTGACGGCATTTACCGCGTTCAGCTTGGTACTAGGGCAGGGGGTAAGTATTCCTGTGGCTTTGGGCGCGGTATTTCTGATGGGGGTTGTGTTTACCGGCATTACCGTCACTGGTGTTCGCCAGTGGATCCTGACCAATTTGCCATTTGGTATCGCCCACGGTACCGGAATTGGTATCGGATTGTTCCTGCTGTTGATTGCTGCCAATAGCGTCGGACTGGTCATTAAAAATCCGTTTGACGGCTTGCCTGTGACATTGGGTGAATTTACGTCGTTACCTGTATTGATGTCGTTGCTTGGTCTGGCTGCTATCTTTGGTTTAGAGCGTCGTCGGGTTCCTGGTGGTATCTTGCTGGTGATTGTAGCGATTTCTGTGTTTGGCCTGATCTTTGACCCGAATGTTACGTACCAAGGGTTATTTGCCATGCCATCATTTGGTGCGGAAGGTGAGTCGTTACTTGGCACCATGGATATTATGGGTGCGTTAAATCCGATTGTTATTCCGAGTGTACTGGCACTGGTGATGACTGCGATATTTGATGCCACAGGAACCATTCGTGCTGTTGCCGGACAAGCTAACCTGCTTGATAAAGACGGACAAATCATTAACGGCGGTAAGGCACTGACATCCGATTCAGTCAGCAGCATCTTTGCGGGCTTTGTTGGTGGTGCACCTGCGGCTGTTTATATTGAATCAGCGGCAGGTACCGCAGCAGGTGGTAAGACTGGCCTGACTGCCACCGTAGTCGGTGGGTTATTCTTACTGATGATTTTCTTGTCGCCGGTCAGCTACCTGGTTCCGGCTTACGCAACAGCACCGGCACTGATGTATGTTGGTTTATTGATGCTTAGTAATGTTACTAAGCTGGACATGAATGATTCTGTCGATGCTATGTCTGGCATGGTGTGTGCAGTATTTATTGTACTAACCTGCAATATTGTAACAGGTATTATGCTTGGCTTTAGTTGTCTGGTTATTGGCCGCGTTATTTCGGGTGAATGGAAGCGCCTGAATATCGGTACGGTGCTAATCGCAGCGGTTCTCGTTGTTTTCTACGCCGGAGGATGGGCAATTTAACCCAGAGCGGATGAAGGACTGAGAAAAAGGGCACAGATTATCTGTGCTCTTTTTTTTAACGGGTTAATTATTGTTAAATGTAATGGGTATATGTTTCAATGCGGCCGTCGAAACGGATAGTAGAATTCAGCAGTAAAAAAGGAAGCACTCTTCATGTCATTGATGATACCTATGGTGATTTTTATGCAGCAGCGATTGGCCGAAGCGATGGATGTTGATGCCGCTGCTGGCATGCAGGCTTATATGAAAACGGAACAGCCATTCTATGGTGTCAAAACCCCTCAGCGACACTTGATTTTCAAGCAAGCTCGGCAGCATACAACGGTATCTGATTTTACCCAGTATCGCCGACTGGTCTTGTGGTTATGGTCTGGCGTATATCGAGAAGAGCTCTATCTGGCGATGGATGTGGCGGAGTACTACAAAGAATTTCGTACTAAAGAAGCCTTTGCGATTTATGAAGAAATGCTGCAAAGCGCAGACAATTGGGACACGGTGGATAAACTCTCTTCCAACTTGATTGGCGAGCTGGTCAGAACACACCGGGCATTTGAAGCGAAGCTCATTGAATGGCGGCAGTCTGATAATATGTGGTTCAGACGAGCATCGTTACTTGCTCACTTGAAACATAAAAGTGAAACCAATCTTCCTTTACTGGAAGAAACCATTCTGATGCTGGCACATGAGAAAGAGTTCTTTATCCGCAAAGCCATTGGTTGGGTATTGCGGGAATATTCAAAAACCGATCCTGAGTATGTGTCTCAATTTGTCACCAAACACCGTGATCAGTTATCAGCGATGAGCCAGAAAGAAGCATTAAAAGTGATTAATAAGTCGTAATAACAATCGTGATAAAACTAAGGCTATCAATGGATGGCCTTAGTAAATAATATGTAATATTAAATTTAGAAGTACAGACGAATCACTGATTCAGCAACACAGCCTGGACGACGGCAGCCTTCAATTTCTACTGAAATTTCCTGAACAATTTCCAACCCACGTTTAATCGGTGTTACAGATTGGATCTTGGTACGTGCACGCACGCGATTGCCTTCCTTAACAGGATACGGAAAGCGTACCTGGTTCAGACCGTAGTTCACCGTCATTTTAGCGGTTGGGAACTTGGTATTGTCCGGATCAACGCTGTCAGTTAGTACAGATAACAGAGACAGTGTTAAGAAGCCGTGTGCAATCGTGGTTTTAAACGGAGACTCAGTTGCAGAACGTTCAGGATCAGTATGGATCCACTGATGGTCTTCCGTGACATCGGCAAAGCGGTTTATACGAGACTGATCGACCGTTAACCAGTCACCGACATGGATTTCCTCACCAAGAGTAGCCGTTAATTGATCGACAATTTTGGCTGCTTCAGGGTGAAGTTGGATAGGTGCAGGTTCTGGAATGACTTCACCATTAGACGCCATTTTTTGTTCTTTTACCCAAGAGGCTAATTGGCTGTTGTTAGCCATGCTTAGGAACTCAATCCAGTAATCGCGAATTGATGGAGATAGCCAGTCTTTAAATTCAAATGGATGCTGCGCCAGCGTTTCGCGCTTTTGCTTAAGAAAATCGACTACTTTCATTGAACATGACCTTATTAAAATGCTGTCTCAAGTCTTTTTGAGGCGTCATATTGTAACGATTATCGACTCTAATAAAAATTAAAATGTGTTCCGCGTCTCATTTTTTAGCTCATCGGATGAGTTAAATTTCATTGAAATCATAGAGATAAAAATTTTAAAAAAATAGTGTAAATCATCTATTTTAACGGGTGAAACGACGTTTATGAGATTAATTATCATCGTAATGGCGAATATTCCGCCAGTGTTATGAATGCAATATGCCAGGATTTATCATTGTTTCAGCAACGAGTAGCATTGTGTCTTTTATCAAAGAACACTCAACTTTGTCGTTGCGCTTAACTTGGTTAATCAATTCTAGAATAGGATTGATATTTGTCGAGAAGGAATACCTTTAAGCTGGATCGGGATTCGAATTTTCACAGTGATATCACATAATATCAGCCGAGATCGACATCGAAATAAATTTGAAATTTCAACCTTAATCTTAATTGACCTTAATCAGGTTAGGTTAGTATGCCGTGCCAGACAAACGGCATGGTAAAGAGACTTGGGCAGTTTTGTGGGTTTGCGGAGCATGGGGGGATTCAGTTTTACTTGATCACAAATTGGTGTTACACAAAGAGTGAGCATTAAGGTATTATCTATTCGCATTCATCAAATGATGAATTATTAACCATAAATATTTAGGAGCAATCCATGGCTAAGAAACGCAAGCAAAGCCAAGTTAATCAGGCTATAGAGCTTGATGTGACGGCGAAAACCAACGAGTTTGGCCGCGGCACGATTCGAGACAACGCGTTAAAAGCAGTTGTGACCAGTAAGTTATTCAAGACGCGTGTTGTTAAAGCGAAGAAAGGCAAGGGGAGTTTCCAGCGTAATGAGAAATATTCAGGACGAGAGTCCTATTCAATGGCGGCTTAATCAAGTTGTGATTGAATAGGGTTTTTATCCTATCGCTGCAGTTTCAATAGCTTCAGGAGCTTCAGGAGCTTCAGGAGCTTCCGTAGATTGGTATGATGGTGTTTTTGTGAGGATATTATCAATAGGCTCCGGCTTACCAATGCCATACCCCTGTGCAAAATCTACCCCAATCGTTGTTAACTGATCTTTTATCGCGTCGTTCTCTACAAACTCAGCAATCGTTTTCATACCCATGATATGGCCGATTTCGTTGATCGATTTCACCATTGCACCGTCAATCTGGTTATTTAAAATATCTTTGACAAAAAGGCCGTCTATTTTAAGCGTACTGACTGATAAGTTTTTAAGATAGGCAAACGATGATAAACCACTGCCAAAATCATCCAAGGCGAACTGACAGCCAAACTCGCGCAATATGTTGATAAACAAAGTCGCATCACGCAGGTTGCTAATTGCGGCTGTTTCCGTTATTTCAAATTGAATTTTGCCCGGGGGCAGGTTATCGCTTTTAATCTGTTGCATGATATGACGCAGTAATTCGTTATCGCCTAACGATGCGCCTGACAGATTGATAGTTAGGTGATCTAAATCATCAAGTTGAGGCAGATGCTTTTTCAGCCATGAAAAAGTGTGATCAACTACCCAACGGTCAATCGGTTGAGATAAGTTATAGCGTTCAGCTGCCGGGAAAAAGGTGCCTGGAGGAATAATGTCACCATTTTTAGTCCGTAAACGTAGCAGTACCTCGTAGATGCGTTTATGAGGTACATCTGATAGAGATACAATGGGTTGTGCATAGAGCTCAAACCGATTTTCGTTTAAAGCGTCTTTTATCTCATTAACCCACCGGAATTCTCCATCGCGTTTTGCGAGCAGCGCATCATCAGAGTGATAAATATGGATTCTATTGCGGCCTAAATCTTTGGCGGCATAACAAGCTGAATCAGCATGGATCAGCACTTCTGTGATATTCCCTGAGGTCTTGCTGATTTGAGTTAAACCAATGCTGACTCCAATGCTGAATGAATTCTTCATCCACATGAACTGAAATTTCTTAACTAATTCTAATACGGTATTAGCCGTTTCCTCAGCTTGTTCGAGGTTACAGTTCTCCATTAAAATTGCAAATTCATCACCGCCGATTCTTGCTAAAATGTCTTTTGATTGTATGGTTTTTTGTAATAACAAACTTAGTTGGCGTAGTAATTCATCACCCGCGACATGGCCGCAAGTATCGTTAATGATTTTAAACTGATCGAGATCTAAGAAACACAAAGCATGGGTAGCATTGTTTTGTTGTGCATCATCGACAAGCAGGGCAAGCCTATTTTCAAATTCGTATCGGTTGATCAACCCTGTAAGCATGTCGTGTTTTGCTTGGAAGGATATTTTTTTGGATGCCATTCGTACTTCAGTAACATCTTCTTGCATTCCGATGAAATGGGTAATGACACCATCATCATTGATAATAGGGACAATGCAAACCTGAGCCAAAAACAATTCGCCATTTTTTTTGCGGTTATGTAATTCGCCGCACCATTCTTGGCCTGATAGTATTGTCGACCATAACGTTTCATAAACAGTACGGTCGGTTTCTCCAGAATTTAAAATGTTAGTTTTTTTTCCGATAACTTCAACTGACGAATAACCAATCATTTGAGAATACTTAGGATTGATATACTCGATAGTGCCATCAATATCCGTAATTAGAATGCCATTAGGGCTATATTCGACGACCATCGAGAGCTTTTTAAGGTTGTCAGTGTTGCGTTGTATATCAGTTCTATCATCATAAACGCCCACGCCGCCTTCTATGTCACCGTTGCTTGAGTAAAGGGGAACAAAATCTCCGTGGAGATACATAAACCGATTACCGGTAACTGACGTGTAGGGACCGTCAAAAGAACTGATATTTCCTGCCAAGGATTGGCGAACGGCTTCCAGCATTTCGGGGTCTTTAAGGTGTGTGAGCATATTAAATCCAATCAGCTTATCCTTTTGGGCGCCAATAATATCCTCAAAACGTTTGTTGGTTTTTATCAATTCACCTTGGTTGTTGTAGTGAAAAATACCAACGGGCGAATGCTCAACAATTGAGTTAAGTTTTGCTTCACTTTGAACCAGTTCGGATGTTCGTTGTTCTATCCTTTGTTCCAGCTTCCTGGCCATCCGGCGAGATTCAGAGGTAAGTAGGATAAAAAGAGGGTAAACCAATAGTAAGAATAATACTGAAATGACAAGCGTAAGGTATAGGTTTTTACTTAGAAGTGCTTGAATATGATTTATCGGAAGATCGGCTCCGGCAATATATACTGTTCCATCTTCAGCATAGAGAGGAATAAAAATGCTACGAAAACGTCCCCACTTATCCGTATATTCAAGAAAGCTTGTTTCACCACTGCGAAAGACTTGATAGACCAGAGGATCAACATCGTCATATTGTTCGAAAAAAGAAGTCAGACTGTCATGCTTTTCGAGTGCTTGGTCGGATGCACTTGAAGACGTAAAGAATATTTTCTCATCCTGTAGTATCAGAGTATAAATATAAGCAACTGGGTTGCTATGGGTGTATTCCGACAGCTTCAAGGTGATTTCTTTGTCCTGTTGCTCTGACAGCCCATCTTTAGTTATTGCTTTATTATGAAAGTTATTTGGTAATAGTAGCGGAATGGTAAGCGCAGCACTTTCAAGCTGCTGATCCAGGGTGGAATAAATCTGTTTCTTATCTTGGTAGTAATTGAAAGCAGAAAAAACAATAATCCAAGTTACGTAAAGCGCAATGGCAAAGTAAATGTGCTTATTATTTTTTAGATGCTGCATTTAGGCAATGTGTCATATTGATTGTAGAAAGATGAATTCTGCCCACCTTATGCTTGAATTGCAATGAGAAAGCACAATTAACGCTCAGATATACATCAATAGCTTTGTTGATTATAAGCATAAATGCGCACAGGAATGGTTGCCCCCTCAAGCTCATTTGACGCAGAACTACGATGACTTCAAATCAGCGCCTTACCTAGAAGCCAATAAACGCTCGCTGCAACGAGCATCTTGAGGTTGCTTGGGTATAAGTAGCAACGTTAAACCTAATTGATAGGCCTTGAGTATTGGCCTGGTTGTTATTAGCATGAAAAGCAACGGAAAAGTGCGGTCAAGCAAGACAAGTTAAGTTAACCTTACACACAATTACCAGGTGGTTACGTTACGTTACGTTATGTTACATTCAGTGTGATGGCCTCCTCGTAAATATCAAAATTGGTATCGTATGATACTCCCCGTTGAAACAAAAAGTTTATAACGAAATTAATAAACGATTCTAAATAAAAGCAGGGACAAGAAAGAGGCGATTTACTTACTTTTCTTGATCTGCTGCGAACTTAAACACACGGTACCACGGTTATTTATAAAGTAATCGATAACGATGCCCTGATACTACCAGGGCTTAAAAAATTTATGTTCATAATGAATGGGGGTTCAAATGAACTTTTTCAGTACGATGCAAAAAATGGGGCGTAGCCTCATGCTTCCTGTAGCATGTATGCCAGCGGCTGGTATTCTACTCGGGATTGGTGGTAACTCAGAAGTCGCAAAATTCTTGCCTGATATTGTAGCGCAAGTCATGACCGAGGCCGGTCTGGGTGTGTTTGCCAATATGGCATTGCTATTTGCTATCGGTGTTGCGCTAGGCTTTACAAAAAATGACGGTGTTGCTGCACTGGCTGCTGGTCTTGGTTATCTAACCATGACTCGCGTACTAGGCGTTGTTGCTGAGGGTACTGATACCGGTGTATTCGGTGGTGTCATCATGGGCTTGGTAGCTGCACAACTATTTAATAAATATCACTCTATTAAGCTACCAACTTACCTTGGCTTCTTCGGTGGTAAACGCTTCGTTCCAATCGTAACCTCATTAGCGGCGTGTGTTGTTGCGGCTATACTGGCTATCGTATGGCAACCAATCGGTGCTGGTATTGCGACATTCTCTGAGTGGGCTGCTTACCAGTCTCCGGAAGTGGCATTCGGTATCTACGGTATTGTTGAGCGCTCTCTAATTCCATTCGGCCTGCACCACATCTGGAATGCACCTTTCTTCTACGAAGTTGGTGAGTTCACAACTGCTGCTGGTGAAGTTGTTCGCGGTGAAATCCCTCGCTACCTAGCAGGTGATGCAACAGCAGGAAACCTGGCTGGTGGTTACATGTTTAAGATGTTCGGCTTACCTGCTGCATGTCTTGCAATGTACGTAACAGCTAAGCCTGAGAACAAACTGAAAGTTGCTTCAATCCTGGGTTCTGCAGCATTGACTTCGTTCCTAACAGGTATCACCGAACCAATCGAGTTTGCATTCCTGTTCGTTGCTCCTGTACTTTACGTTGCTCACGCACTACTAGCAGGTTCTGCATTCGTAGTGATGATTATGCTGGGTATTAAGCACGGTACTACTTTCAGCCACGGTCTGTTTGACTTCACTTTACTATTCGGTCAGTCAACAAACGGTTGGTTACTACCAGTAATCGGTGTTATCTACGCAGTAATCTACTTCTTAGTATTCGTTACGCTAATCAAGGCTCTTAACCTGAAGACTCTTGGCCGTGAAGACGAAGAAGAAGCAAAAGTTGCGGTAAACACGTCATCTGACGGTCTGGCTAAAGATATTACTGATGCATTCGGTGGTAAAGCGAACATTAAAGATTTAGAAGCTTGTATCACACGTCTACGTGTTACTGTTCACAACAGCGCTAAGGTTGATACTGACCGTCTTAAAGCACTAGGTGCTGCTGGTGTGTTCGTTAAAGGCGACAACTTCCAGGCTGTATTCGGTACTCACTCCGAAATCATCAAAGGTCAAATGGAAGTACTAGCATAATAAAAGTCTAATTTAGACTAAGCTAAGCCCGAACTTTGGTTCGGGCTTTTTTTATTGTGCCATATAAAGTTCGCGATATGATTTTAACTCAAGCTGTTCTTCATCTAACCCTAAGTTCTGTGCCAGAGTTAGTAACTGCTGCTTATATTCTTTTAACATAGATTCGTCATCAGTCATGATTGCAAGTTCAGCAAAGTCACCAATATCTTCAAGATGATCAACCGTCACATGATATTTACCGAGAAAATAGATGCTTCGTTTCTTTCTCATATCTAAAACTTGCTCGAACCCCATTGTCTTCAGCATACTTTTAGCTTTAACAGAGTCAGTAATGTTAAGCGCTTCACAACGATCTTTCTCTGGTCCTTTCACTATCCAGAGCATAATTCCAGACGGTTGCATTTCTCTTATGCAAACACTCTTACTTTCGCTGCACAATGAATGCTTAGGTGAATCAAAATAGCAATCGTGCTCTAGGTTGTTTTCCAGCATTACTTCTGGACTCATTTCATGCAAATTAAATAAGAAACGGTCCCTGGAATTTAAACGATATTTAAGTTCTACTTCGAATTTACCCTCGAAATGCTTGCTCATGGGCTTACCTTTAAACAAGTTAATATAAGCGGTTATGATACTTCGGATTCGTAAGCTTGTATGTCGTAGTAATAAAAAAGGCATCAACATACTGAAACACATAGAAATGTTATCTTTTGTGGTGGTGTGGTGGTGGTGTGAATTGACCATGAAATTGAAAATAGTGAGAGCAATATTGCCAGTCAACGGGGGAGATTGAAACTAAAAGTGCAGTCAGTTGCCGTTGTTCCTTGGCTCCTTTGTTAATTGAGAATTTCCATGCCAATAGCGATTGCCGCGACAATCCCAAGGAACCAAGCGCACATTGTTAACTCTTCGTAAGCCAGTTCAATGTATTTTGACTTCTCTTTGACTATTTCTGATATTTTTTCTGTTGTATCAAGATAAGCATTAATAATATGTTGATCTCGACTTACTATATCGGCCATATCTAGGTATTTTGCAGCATCTCCATTTTTTTGCAGTACGGGACAATCCACCATTTTTAGAGCCAGTAAAGAGTGGCCCCAGGCACAAACTGCGGCAAATAGGGCAATCAAAAATGCAACCAATTTTATCCATTCAACAGGTATTGATGGTTCAAAGATGCTTTCACTTTTTATCACAGCAACAGATCCAAGAGCGGCGATGGCGATGGTTAAAAAACTTAGTAACTTAGAACATTTACTTTCTAATTGATCAAACCGCGCTAGTTCTGCACTGTATCTATCTTTTAGGTAATCGATTGTTTCTATGAGGTTTCTCCTTTTTTCATGTCTTGATCGCAATGCGTCCAGCATTATTATGTTCTTACTCTAGATTATCGCCACCAAATAACAGTATTAATAATAAAAGAGTGCTGCTATTAACAAGTATTATACAAAATATAATTTATACCTGATAAATAAGACTTTTTTCGAGATGATGTGCTTTTTTTGTGCGGTTGATCGTTTTTTTGTCGGTGGCACATACATCAGTTCCAATCAGCTTGACCACGAACAGCGGTCACGTTTGCGCGATACGTACATTTTTCTTGAATTGAACTGGCTGGTATCACTCTGAATCCTGCATCTTGAGGTAACTTGCGTACATAAGCATGTATTCACCGTATCAGCAGCTCCGTTATAGCTGAGATTTGTGACTGACAAAAAAGCTGAAATTAGCTATTACTGTTCGCTATCGTGTTGAGTATTTATTTAAATTGAGTTGGTGACTGTACGTGCTGTGTTATTTAATTGACGCTGCGATGTTTATTTGACACTTCGGGTTGTAATATATTAGATATCTTTTTTTTGAGGAATGTTTGTATATTTATTATGCGCCGACAGGTGTGGTAGCCATAAATGTTATATTTCATAAGATCCTGATTTATAGCGTAAAGTGTATTTACTCTAAAGAGGTTTTAAATTTAACCCCTTATTAATCAATATATTAGTTGCTTCGCCTAAAGGGTTGCAGTAATTGATATTAATCCCACCTCTTCCATAAATATTTGGTATATATTCGTGATTGGTATAAGTTGTGCTGTGACCATAAATGATAGCAAAGGCCCCGAGAACTTTTCGAAAATATGTTAGCACTATTAAGTAACTCAGTGTTTCTCATAATTTTTTAAAGACGTGCTGTACAAACTTACCGCTATTTCCGGCTAAATAAAACCGAATAAGGAAGCCGGGTGCAAGTTCATATGGGGTCTTGGCATTGAATAGAATCAAATGGGAATTTCAAAGCAACTTTTACTATCCAAATTTAGGTAGAAAATATGATTAATCTGAACAAGAGTTTGACGACGACTACTTTTAAACATTCGTTACTGGCAGCCAGTATTACGCTCATTTTAACCGCGTGTAATAGTGGTTCATCCAGCTCTGACAGCGCAGTTTCGGCTCCCTTGACACCATCTACACCAAAAACCAGTTTGTCAGGCACTGTGGCTGATGGCTACTTGGTTAATGCCACTGTATGTCTGGATCTTAATGAGAATAAGAAGTGTGATAGCGATGAGCCATCAACAATCAGTAATCAGGGAGGAACCTTCACGCTTTCTGGTGTCAATCAAGCTGATATTGATACCTATCCGCTGGTAGTAGAAGTCATTAAAAATTTGACTATCGATGAAGACCACCCTGAGCAACCAATCGATGGGGATTATTCGCTTACAGCCCCTGCCGGTTACACTTTTGTCAGCCCGTTAACTACGCTTGTGCAACAAGAAATCGAAGCGAACAAGGATGTCGAAGCGTATTCTGTTGAGGATGCAGAAGCCAGTGTCAAAATAAAGCTCGGCACTGATCTCGAGATGTCTACCGACTATGTAGCTGCTCAGAAAAATGACAGCACTGTTTCAGTACAGGAAAAAGAAGAATTCAAGCAACTGCACAAAGTTGCACAGGTGACGGCGACCGTATTGAAACAGAATCTTAAAGTTGTTGAGCAAGCGGTTCAAACTAGCGGGCAAAGTATCGATTTTGAACAAATAATGGATCTGGTCGTGGCACAAGTACTTGATGCCCTGGAAGCGATTAATGAGCAGGTTGAAAATAACGCCGAGGAACTAAGTGAATTTGATCCTCAAGACATTTTGACCGGCAACAATAATAGCTTGTCTGATGATCTGAGTTTTGATTCTGAGACGGTGGTTAATAAAATTGAGATCCGAGAGGCAGAGAAAGCAGCCAGCAGTGCAAACATGCTGGAGCTGGTTCAGACAGAAGGGGTTAACTGGTTTTACAGTGGCCGCCATGGCAGCACGCTTGAGGCGGCACATGGTACCTTTAAGCACATTCCTGCTACTGATAATACGCCAGCCAGTTCGGAAGAAACCGAGTACCGATATAATGCAAGCAGTAATGGTTTCATTGAAGACACTGATTCCGGTAGTGACGATGACTACCTGTTGACTTCAGCGGGTTGGGAAAAAATTCGCGAGCAAGAGGAAATCAGTATTAATGCTGATGGTACTATCTCTATTACTAACCCTAACGCGCCCGAGTACGCTGAATTGCTAGAAGCAACCACTTTTGATATTTCAGGCAAAAATATAGCACTGACATTAGACGGCTCCGCTGATGCCGGTTACTGGTCTGAATTCGTTACTCAGGATGCAGTCTTCCCAGACAGCGCAAAAGCCTTCAAGTTGAAGTTCACCACACTCAATGACACCTATGAAATCTGGAATGGCGATTGTGACGATCCGTCTTACGAGGTAAACGGTATGTGTAACAGCGTATGGTTAAACTCAGCAAATGGGCCGGCAGAATATTTAGAGCAGTTGTTATCCGAAACCGCTGCTGCAACAACTGATCCAAGTCAGATAAAAGGCCCTCAAGTGGCGTGGTTCAATAATGGGTCGATTGTTGCCGAGATGCTGATTGATGGCACGGTGAACTATTATGAGGTTAAGTACAACAACAGCAACAACAACTACTACTCATCGACGGCAGAGTTCTTGAAAATCGGAACTTGGCAAAACAAAATCGTTAATGGCGTGAAGATGTTTGTCCTTGAGTTGCCGACCAAAATTCTTGGCCTGGGTGATTACGATTATTACGAGCGCTTTATCTTATTAACCGAGTATCAAGGTGCGGTTCGACGCGGGGAATATATTCCTGCAGGCACTGTGGAACATGATGAATTAGCCTTTAATAAATCGGCCGCTGACAGCATTGTAGCTGCATTTAGTGATAGCTTGTTTGACGAGCTAGTCACCGAGTTTAACCAAGACACTTCTGATGGTAATGAAACACCAGATAACAGCGATCCTTCAACCCCGCAGCTGGAAACCTCACTACAACCCTGCACAGCAGGTGACTCAGGCTGGGACGATGTTAACGATCGGCCAACAACGTTTGCGACTAAAACGGATTATGACAATGTATTGGCATCTAACTGCACTACGAGCCTTTCGTTTGCTGCAGATAATATGGTGGGCAAAACCTTTATCTTTTCCGACGAGCCAACCGAGTCTATTTTCTTTGAAACTGATAGCAAGGCGCTGTTTACTTCTGTCGCTGATAACGGAACGGCTGAAAATAACGATATATCGTGGTCAGTTAATAGCGAAGGCCAGATAGAACTAAGCATATATTCGGCTGAGCCAGTTGCTAATCCCGAGATTGAGTTCAGGGCCGTACTCACACTGCTTGAATCCGCTACTAACGAGCTGTCAGTGAAATTCTATCATGAAGAGTCTGAGTGGTATTCTGGCGCGGTGATGGACGGAACCAAAGGCGAAATCTGGAGTGTAATTCTGGTTGAACAAGGGCCTAAATCGTAGTTAACGTCAAGTCTTGCAAACTGAGGCGTGTTAGTTAAGCTTGATAGAGCTCACAACCAGCCTAATAAAAAGTTGCATCTGTCGACCTCTTGATCACGAGTGGTGATCAAGAGGTTTTATAGCTGATAGCCTTCGGTGGTTTGTCGTTTTAACCATCTTTCCTATAATGTCTGCCGATGCTTAATTACATACAGGATGATCTTTGCTCGTCTCAGACAGTGAAAAACACTCGGTCGCCTGTGTTTCATGGCTCGGCTTGAAGATGATGCTCGAGAGCAAGGCTGTTAAAGGAATTGTTAGTACAATACCAATACTTCCCGCCAGCGCATGGATAATGCTCAAAGACATTATCGGCGTATTGATAAACTGTATAAGCGGCATATCCAGCCCCCATACCATCATGATGGTGGTGATGGAGCTTCCGGTAAACGCCAGAATCAGAGTATTGGTCATGGTTCCCATGATATCCCGCCCTATATTCATGCTTGCCAACATCAACTGACGCGGCGTCTGGTTAGGGTTTGCCTGTTGTAACTCGTTGTATGCAGAAGCAATAGAAATAGCCACATCCATCACCGCGCCTAGCGCCGAGATCATAATAGCGACGAACATTAACCAGCGAATCTGAATAGGCTGATCCGTCACTAAATACATCACATCTTCTCCCTTATCGAGATAAATGCCGGACAAGTGAGCCATCTCGCCAAACCACTGGGCCATGATGCCAGCACAGAGTACTCCCAGCAATGTTCCCAGCATTGCAGATGCGCTTTTCCGGTTATAACCCGCGACGAGGATAAAATTGACCACAATCTTAAGTGCCATCAATCCAACCGTCACCCAAATAGGACTGAATCCGGCAAAGATAGCAGGTATCAAGATACCGATGATCAGAGCGGCCGTGAAATAAAGGGAGACAATCGATTGCAAGCCTTCTCGTTTACCAAAGAGTAATAGCAAACCCACGAATACTGCCGTCATCCAGTAGATGGCCGTCGAGCGTTGATGATTAAAGGCCCAAAACAGTTGGCCATTAGGCGTTTCCCTGATCAGCATAATGAATTCGCCTCCCTCATTAGCCAACACGTTATGTTGACGACTTAAAGGGTTTTTAACCTCCACCACTTTGCCCTGCATAGGGCCATCTAGAATTTCAGCACTGAATTCCTGCCTTCCGGTCAAGATCGAAGGGGCGAGAGAATCTTTCGTCAATTCACTCTTCGTGATGGTCAGCACCTTGGCGTGAGCAAACTCCTGGCGGTATTTATTTGAAGGACGAAAGTCTTCGCTGATTTTGGGTGAAAAATAAAAAATCAGCGTGGACAGGATGACGATAATCAGAGAAAACGAATATTTTTTTATCATGATAGTTACGCGCTAATAGATAGAAAAAATGCAAGGTGCCTTTGTGCACCTTGCATTAGGTCTACGGACTCATTTACCAATAATTAATTGATACCTTTCACCATATAAGTAACCTTGTCAGGGTTAACTGGATCAAACTTGTAGCTACAACCCCAATTCAGCTCTTCACCAGTTGCGCTCGCATCCGCCTCAAAGGCTGGGTTAGCGTAATAAGTGGTGTCATCATTAACATTGACAGCTTTGCCAATACCCGGGTACTTCACGTTACTCGGATCAATGTGGATACAAACCTCTTTATTTTTCAGTTTATTCCACAAGACTTCACCAGCACCATCGTCATCACGGGTAGCAGCAATACCACGGCCTGCCTGCATCTGGTCAATACGCCAGTTGTCTGTTGTTTTCAAGTAATCGCCGGTTGAGCTCACTCCCTTGTTCTCACGAACAAATTCGGTGATCATATCGCGGATAGCATAGATAGGTTCATTGGTTGAATCGTAGAATTTATCTTCTTTTTTGACCCAGCCATTAGCAAGAGCCTGGCTGCCATAACGGTAGCTGTTCAGTGCCAGCTTATATTTGGCTGAAGCGTCGAACGGCTTGCCGTCGATTTCAACAATGCTGATTCGCTCACCAGCAGGCTTCGACAAGTCCACAGTGTAGTTGATAGCACCATCAAACTGATCGTAGTTATATGCCTTAACACTATTATTGAAAGAAATAGTGATATCGCCATCTTTGTAAGTATTGAAGTAGTTGTAAGACCACTCCATGTACTTCATCAGATTCTCACCAGTAATATTCACACCGACTAAAGTATTGTCGTACTTGTAGAGGTTAGTTGCGTCTTTCTTGGCAAAATCTTGACCATCACGCAGATTACTTGTGTCACTGAACAGTGAAGCAGCCGCAATAGTGGCGCCAGAATGGTCCAGCTGAATGTACTGGATCAGATCCATCAATGGTGAATCCTGCACTTTAGCTGCATGAATGGTACTGTACAGACGCACCGTGGTATCGGCATCCTCGAAGAAGTCTTCTTCCACTATCTCATCTGCACCACCCGTTGAGGTTGGGGTGAAATTACCCGAGATAGTACCAATAATCTCTTCGGCATCAGCCTTGGCCTTGTCATCGACATACTGGTATTTCGCAGCCAAATCAGCATCTTCTTCAACGTTCTTGGTAGAGATGTTGCTCAATGTAGTATCGACCAGCACCCATTTTCCGTCTGCATCTTTCTTCACCTTGATTTCGGTTTTCGCAAGGGCGGAACCCCACTTACCCGGTTCAATGATCTTCACTTTAGTCGCAGTGGCAGTTTCATCGAAGACGCCTGATAGCGCCTTATCTTCATCACTATGGCTATTTTTGCTGATGTCTTTACCTTCAGCTTTGCCCATAGTAACTTCTTCGATATAGGTCGCATGCTCGTGGCCTGCCATAATGACATCAAACTTGTCAGCCAGAGCAGAAGCGATACCGTATACCCCCATTCCGCCATCGGTGCGACCTAAGTGCAAGGCACCGACAACAATGTCTGGATTATGGGCAGCGGTCACTTCTTCAACCGCAGCCGTTGCCGCTTTCAATTCCTCTTCAAAATTCAGGCCAGCAAAATGTTCAGGGGCAGAGGCTTCCCAGTTAGGCACATAGGAAGGAGTCAAGCCAATGATGGCAACCTTACAGCCATTGACGTTGTAAATTTGGTAGCTGCGCAGGTAATTGTTGCCGTTGCTCGCCCATTTGATGCTGCTGGAGATAACAGCACCATCAAAGTTTTCTAGATTACGATCGATAAATGAACGGTCAAAGTTGAATTCGTGGTTACCCGGTACCCAGAGGTCATAATTAAGGCTATTTAGAGTATCGATCATAGGGTGGCTAGGCTGATCGTTGAATAGCTGGGCTGAGTTACCTTGTACCGTATCACCGATATCAATTAGGATCATATTCGGGTGATTTTCTCTCTCCTTCTTCAGGAGAGTGGAGATACGGGTTAGGCCTGCATCGCTATCCTCGGTGCCCAACGCATAATCGTAGCCGAAGACTCGACCGTGCAGGTCGGAGGTGGCGCCAATAACAATGGATTGCTCCGTTAGCTCGCTGTTTTCGCCCTTGATTACTACTTCTGGTGTATTAATCAGAGTTAAACCTTGTTTAACACTGGTAGTTGTGGTGGTGTTTTTATTGGGTGCGTTATTGCTAGTGGTCGTGTTGTTATCATCGGAATTACACCCGGTTAATGCGACTGCAATAGCCAGGCACACCAAATTGCGCTTATATATTTTCATTTGTTTGCTCTTTTAAATTATTGATTTTTTTGCTGTAGGGTTTTTACTCTAGAATTCTATATTGACGACATTAGAAGTTACTGCTTCCTGCATCACATTTCTAAATATATAAAAAATTAAAACCATGAAAAGCAGAAAATAAAAACGGATACAAACCAGGTGTTTACATATATAATATTATCCGTAATAGTGACGCAATCGTTTTCTATCGGGTTTTTATTTCTTTTATCTTTGCTTTTAACAAAGTATTAATGTTTTTGCTCAATATAATCCAAAAAACAATTAAATTATAAATATTAGGATTTAATAATCGTCCTCAGAAAATGAATATTAATATGGACAGATAGGACTTCCAGCATCAGCGATTGTAAGTCTGCGATAAAAGCTATGATGTATTGTGAATCTGCTCTAGATCATCATCACTCGTTACAGCCAACTGCGAGTAAGATTCCTATTTCTTTGAGGTATATCGAGTACAACTTCTTTGAACGCATGGATCGGACGATAGAGAATATTCAATAAATACAAACTGAGGCGTGTTAGTTAAGCTTGATAGAGCTCACAAACCACCCTAATAAAAAGTTGCATCTGTCGACCTCTTGATCACGAGTGGTGATCAAGAGGTTTTATAGCTGATAGCCTTCGGGGTAAATTAATACTTCAATGCTACTGGTGAAAATGAGATATTTCTATCAGGTTTGATTTGTTTCTTTGCTTTGAAGAATTTCCGTCTTATTGCAATCTGAATTTACTGACAACAGATTTTAACTGACTGTTTGCCGCAGCAAGATTGATGGTTTCATTGGATGTTTCTTCGCCATTCGCAGATAACTCACACACAATTTCTCGAATAGTTGCCATATTACGGGTGATCTCACCAGTGACTGAGCTCTGTTCTTCGGCTGCGGTAGCAATATGCGTGCTTAGGTCATTGATATGAATGACTGACTGGACGATTATATCGAGATCATTAGCCACCAAATTAGAATTCTCTGCTGTTTTTTCGCATGTTGACTTTGTGAGTTCCATTGCGCCAATTGCGGCAGTTGATCCTTTGCGCAGTTTTTCCAGTGTTTGTTCAATCTCTGCAGTACTGGCCTGTGTTCTGGACGCAAGTGTCCTGACTTCATCAGCGACAACGGCAAAACCTCTACCTTGTTCGCCTGCACGAGCGGCTTCTATGGCGGCATTCAAAGCAAGTAAATTTGTTTGATCGGCGATTCCGCCGATGACTGTCAGCACGTTAGTTATCTCCAAGGTGTCCTGGCCGATTTCTGTAATATTGACAGAAGTATTTTCGACTTCCTTGACCAGTTGAGAAACAGTGGTTGTTGCTTCGGCAACGACATTTTTCGACTCAGTAACTTGCGTGGTTGCACGATGGGTAAATTGCGACGCTTCAGATGCGTTACTCGCTACTTCACTTGCAGTGGCACTCATCTCTTCAATAGCGGCAACGATTTGCTCCGTTTCTGATGAGTGAGCCGTCAATACTTTGTTATTTGCATCTGTCTGACTTTTAAGATGATCGACGCTGCGAGAAATATGATCTGAAGACTGTGAGACTTCCAACATCAGAGATTGTAAGTTTGCGATAAAGGCATTGATACACTGTGAAATCTGCCCGAGATCATCATCACTTGTTACTGGTAATCTGCGAGTAAGATCGCCATTCCCTTGTGATAAATCGAGTACAACTTCTTTGAGCGAAAGAATTGGACGATAGAGAACATTTAATACTGCAACGATAAGAAAAGCTGTGACAGATAACATAACCACTGAGGATATAATCGCACTGGTCAGCGCATCATTGACAGCCGTATAGGCGATTGACTTATCCATACCAATAACAAGATACCATTTATGGCCGTTAATTAGTTTTAACTCTTTGGTAAAAGATAATTTATCTACGCCGTTAAGCGTATAAGGTAATGTGCTCTCGTCTTGAGATTGCATGACACGCTGTACATCGGCCATTCCAATATCGGCAAGTCGAGTTCCTATAGTGAGTTTGGATGAATTGGAAGCTAATGCTTTTCCTGTGCCATCGACAATGGTCGCGACGGCACCCGGGAAATTGATATTTTTGACATTTTTGGTCAGAACATCGAGTTCAATATCCCCCAAGATCACGCCATCGGCAACTTTCTTCACCACAGAAATGACGTAGTTCCCTGTTGTTGAATCTGGGTAGATATCAGTCAGGTCTAAGCCATTTGCAGATTTTGCCTGTTGATACCAAGGGCGCGTGCGGGGATCATACAGGTTAGGATTTGCAATACCATCAACCCAAACTGCGCCTGCTATGGTCGAATATGCACGGCCATTATCAAAACCGTAAAGTACCGCAGTTAGGCCACTGGTACTTTTCGTCAATTTTGCTGTTTCAAGATAGCGTTCACTCGGCAGGCCTGGTTGATAATGATTTGCCAATGAATCTACGGCGTTAATTTTACCCTGAAACCATGTTTCAATTTTATTGGCTTCGTACCGGACAGTGGAAAGTGATTGGGTATTGACGCTCTGAATTGTGCTATCTCTGAGATGAACGTAAGACAGCCAGTTAGCTACGAGCAAACACGCAGTTACTAATATAATTATCGAGGCTAATATCGTGTTTTTAAAACCGAGGGTTTTCATTGATTTTCCTTGTACATAACATTTATGCCGATGTGGCATTTTTCGAGGCATTGAATATGCGCTGTGTTACTGCGCATGAAATTGTATACCTCGGCAGAATTCAATAATTTGTCTGCTGTCATATAACGCTGGATAATGTTGGGCGAAAACTTTATTAATAGATTGATCATTAAAGTGTTTTTTTTTGAGAAATTGTTTTTACTGCAAGGCTACCGGGTGCTTTTACCTTTGAAATATGCTGTCACCGTGGTTAATGTACAGGACGGTAGTTTCGCTAATGTATCCCTTCAACCTGCTCTTTACTGAGCTCGTTTCGATTACCAGTCGATTCACCATCCAGCCAATACTTATTGGGTGATAAGATATTATTCGGAACCATAGTCTGTTTAAGCTTCTTCAATAGTGCCAGATGAGGTACTTGCGGTGCGGGCAGAAGCCTGTGGTGATCAATTCACGAGCTAGCTTTTGCTAAAAGGCCGCGGCCTTATGAACTTAGTTTATCGGATACAAAAAAGGCGCTAATTAGCGCCTTTTTGTTGCTATTTCGATATGAAAAGCGATTACATCTTTTTACAGTATGCTGCGATAATGACCATATTGGTACCCGCAGCCTTACCTGTAATGTGTAGTGGGTTATTGGTTAGTCTGATGCCTCGAACCGCAGTACCTTGCTTAACCACTAGGCTAGAACCTTTTACTGGCAGATCTTTGATGATGGTAACGTTGTCACCAGCCTGTAGTGCAACACCGTTTACATCCAGTGTTTGTACAGAATCGAGTTCTTCGGCAGCAATGCCTTTTTCAGCCCACTCAATCACGTCTTCTTCTAGATACAGCATATCCAGCAGATCTTGTGCCCACGTTTCAGCAGAAAGGCGTTTCAGCATACGGTAAGCCATAACCTGAACCGCAGGTACTTGGCTCCACATGCTATCGTTCAGGCAGCGCCAGTGATTCTGCTCCATAGTATCAGCATCTTCAATTTGACTACGGCAAGTGCCACAGACCATTACACAGCTGCCAGCAGTTGTATCAGGAGAAGCCGGCACTTCATATACGCTCAGGTTGTCTTCAGATGAACAAAGTTCACATTTAGCGTCAGCGCGCTGCTTAACGATATTTTCGATAGTCATAAGGGTGTGTCCGTAGAATTGTTGTGGCGATATTATGCCAGTATTTCTTGATAAATAAAGAAAGCTGGCCTTAGATCACGGTTATCTAGAGTATTCTAAACCGTATAATTGAGGGCATTGAGCATTTAGCGGCTGTTTGACAATAAATTTTCACTTAGCGGTTTGATGTGAAAATCACACTAACGCCATGATATTAAGCAATATTATTTAAGTTCGCGTTGGAGGTTTTTCACTGCAATATCAGTGTTGATTGATTTTTAAGCACAAAAAAACATCGGGTGTTTTTGTCGATGCAGTGGTGATTTCTTGTCAAATGCTCGCTAATATTATTCATAAAGCATTGTATGGATAAATAAATTATAAAGAAGAGGGGATTTATGAAAAAAGCAGTAGCTTTGTTTGCGTTGCTGGCTTTGGTCGGCTGTGATGAAGATGATGTGAAAGATATTCTTCAAGGCAAAACCACCGTGTTTGCGGTGTCAGATGTGACAGTGAATGGGTCTGGTAGCGTGCCTGTTGGTAATTATAAAGTTAGTGAAATAACACCTGAATTACAGAGTTTGATCCCTGAAGGTTTCCCTGATGGAACTGAAGCGGATCTTGATAATGCCGGGATCGGTACAGATGGAACCTCTTGCGGTCAAATTGTTGTAGCTGATGAGCTCTGTTTTGAAAAAGATAACCCGAATAGCTGTGTACCAAGTGATGTTACAAAGTTAGGATTGGCAGTATATAAAATTGACCTTAGTGACATAAAAACCGCCGCTAATTTAGATTTCTATCCAACACTCGCAGCAGAGTTGGGTGGGTTATTCGTGCAAATAGAGTATGAAGATATAAATTGCTCAGCATTAAATTAATCTTGCAACAATTAGTTTTCACATAAGAAGCCATATCAGGTGTGGTTTGTTACCGGTTTGGATAAATGTGAGTAATTTAACTGTATGATTTGTATTGAGTAAGACCAATATATATTTAAATGAACCCAATCGCATTTTAGTGTATCGACCTTCTTTCTATAATTTGTTCTGTGCTTATATAGCCAAATCACCTCAGATGCAGAGTTCGGTATGGATTGGAAAAATGCTGTACATATAAGCCAGAGTATAAGCAAAGCAGTATTGAGTGTTTATTGTTTAGCAGGGGCAGTTAATAGTAATGCAAATGATGTGACGCCATATGTGGTCGGCGGTAGTGAAGTGGCATTCGGCGAACAAAATTGGATGGTGACGCTACGGGCTAATCAAGTTAATGAAGCTCCATTTTGCGGTGGTACCGTTATCGATGATAATTGGGTATTAACGGCTGCGCATTGCGTAGTCATTGGTGGCAAAGACGCTACCGATGCAAGCAGTTATTATGTACTGCAGCCTAATCGCATAACGATTGTTGCCGGTGTGACTGATTTAGAACAAACCGGAGTTAAACATTCTTACCCTGTTTCACATGTTATCATTCATCCTGATTACACACCGTTCGATAGACAGATTGTTTATGAAGAAGCAGACGGAACAACAGTGTCTGAACTGGTTCATACAGCGCTTAATAATGACCTGGCCCTGCTAAGAGTTAGTCGTGCTTTTGATGATACGATTACACCCATCGCACTGGCTGATAGGGCCGGTGCTGAGCAAATAGACGCGATATTAAAATCCCAATGGCGTGAAGAGTTACGGCCAAAGAATGTGATAGTCTCGGGATGGGGAGCGATTGATCCCGCCGGTACTTCTCAATCAACAATTTTAAAACAAGCTGAATTATCATTTGTACCGGTTGATGAATGTTATAAGCGCCTAGAAACTGGCAATGATGCCCTATTAATTATCGATAGCCCTGCTAATATAACCAAAGTGTGTACATTACCGCCTGAGGTGTTAACCCCCGGTGGTTTTGTCGGTGCTGATTCTTGTAAAGGTGACAGCGGTGGTCCGCTGAGAGCCCAGAATCATTACGGTGAATGGGTTCAGCATGGTATTGTAAGTGGCGGACCCGGTGGCCTCCCTGTTTGTGGTTCTCTAAATCGCCCTAGCTTTTATACTCGTGTTGGCACTTATTATGACTGGATCCAGTCATACATGGGGACGGTGCCAGCAAACTCGGTTGAGGGGCCTGATATTATGAAGAAAAATTGTAATTCAGGCTCTGGCGGGGTTACAGCCACTAACTGCGAGATGATTGATGGTGGCGGTGGATCTATATCATGGCATTGGCTGCTGATGTTACTGTTACCAGCAGTATGGCGATGTAGGGGCCAAGATAGAAAGAGTTAATCCACAGGCAGCGTTAACTAAAAGTAAAAGAATCCATGCGGACCTCTGTGCTTGGGAATAGACCGGGAATTGAAAACGGAGGCGGTTTAAGTGCCTCCTTTTTATTGTTCCTACATCCAGAATGCCATTAGCGATTTTCCATTTCAGTGTTTGTATAGCGCGGGCTTTTACATCCTCAACTGATAAAAATACTGCGCCCTTTGGTTTTTATTAAATCGTACAAAATCTGCGGTTAATGTGCTTGCAGAGGTAAACGAGTCGACATTTATCACGAAAGAAACGGCATGCTGTAATGACCTGTGGGTAACTGTGAATATCATCGTTATCCACAGAAGCTGTGCATAACTCTGTGGGAAATGCTTCAAGACTAGAAATCATGCTGACTCCAGTAAAGTCAATAGATTATAGGTGAAATCTGTAGATAACAATCGCGATTTTGATTTACTACAACTATTGAAAAAAGCTTTAGCATCAAAGGAATAAAAGATCCGTTACGTAATCTCATTTTCCAGCCAACTGGCGAATTCAAACAACTCATGCTGGCTTTCACCGAAGTCGACCATCATGTTACAAATTACTGGCATGACCGATTTAGCCTGATAGGGGTAACCAATCATTCTGTCGCAAAAGGTGTTGAACAGAACGCGGAGTTGGTTAGTACAATGGCAGTGAATATAGGCAATTGTGCCTTTAATTACGGTGAGTTCCAATTTGATTGTTCCCCACGTAAAACGACCATTCAGCTGTCGATGAAATGAAGGAGACTGACCATAATTCCAGTCCCAGCTTGAAATAAGGTGGAGCTTTGTTCCCAACCCCGGTAAATCAGGTAGAGGGTTTATATTGAGTCTTCTTTCTTGTGGCATGACGGTAAAGTGCTCACTACAAGCGCTGGCCAAGGCTCTTTCGATGGCTTCATGTTGAATAAGGGGATTTGATTCGCAGAGATTGCCGTATTTACTGATAACTGAAGAGGTTTCATTGTCATTCGTACCTTGCCGCTGCATGAACTCATCGACCGCTGATAACTCAGCTTGTACTCTGATAGTGCAATGCTGCATGAAGTTGCCATTAACAATGCTAGTCGCAGTATTTGATATTTTTTTCTTTCCAATCACAATTTCGTTGTTTTCATTGCATTCTGCGTTGATCTTAAGCTTATCTATTAAGATCGTGAGAATATCTTTTACCACTGCGGTATTGATGTCGTTTGCATTTCCCATGAGTGAAAAATTGGTATGGCCGGGATCTTGATAAATAGCACCACCATAAGTAAGGCGACGAACAATGCTCAGGCTCTTCCGGTGAACATTTTGGGTATTACATACTAACCACGGGTTCTGATCTTTGCCTATGTTGACTGATGAGCGGTTACGCCAGACTAACAAAACGCATTGACCAGGAGAGAGGGAATTAAACAACACGTCTTCAACCGCCTGGTTAAACCACGGATTGGTTGATTGTGATGAGTAGCTATGTAATTCCATCGGGTATGCCTATAAAACCATACAAAGCTGACGATTATACCCTCAGTGCTAACTGTTGCATATTGATTTTTCATGCACAAATGGTGGATTTATCGCTGGCTGCGTGCGGTGGACTATCAATTCGGGTTAATAGTCAACCAAGTGGGAATGAGATTTATTCTTGCCCTTGAAATATACAGCGCTCATCAATTAGAATGAGAATTGTTTTTATTAAGGCGTGTTTATTGTGTCCCACATTCTTGTCGTTGATGATGATATCCAGCTTTGCGAACTATTACATGAGGTCTTAAGTGAAGAAGGCTATGATGTCCACTGTGTGTACTGTGGCGAGAGTGCATTGACATACATGCAGGAGCATGCCGTTGACCTGGTTTTGCTTGATGTAATGCTACCGAATCTTAATGGTATGCAAGTGGCTCGTCGTATTTGTCAGCGCTTTGCAACGCCTATTCTGATGTTAACGGCATTGGGGGATGAAACCTCTTTGCTAGATGGCCTCGAGGCGGGTGCAGATCAATATGTCGCCAAACCATTTCGGGTGCCTGAATTGTTAGGGCGTATTAGGGCTATATGGCGAAGAGTCGGGTTAGAACGACAACGGCAGAGCCTTAATTGCTATCAGACTGAACTGTCGCAGCAGATTTCACGCTTGCCTTTGACTGGAACAGAAGCTGAACTATTGGATTTTTTGATTAAACATCACGGTATGGTGGTTGCAAAAGCGGAACTGCAAAAGGAAGTCCTGAAAAAAGAACTGAGCCCGTTTGACCGAAATCTTGATATGCATATCAGTAATATTCGCCGAAAAATGGTGCAGTCTGGCTTATCAAAGCAGCATATAAAGACAATTCGGGGAAAAGGATACAGTTTTATGGAAACCGCTGGGGCAGGCTAGGCTGATATCCCCAAATGACTTTAAGATGCAGAGTTCAGTGAGCACCCAGAGGTCATTTGGGTATACTCGACATTATTGACTTTGGTCGCTATAAATTAATCGGTTTCTAATGACTGCCAGTTCTTTAGTTTGAAAATTAACAGCCTTTAAATCTGGGTTTAGTTGATAAAATAACGCTGAGTCACGTTCGACATCATACCCGTGTTTGAAATAGCCGCGACCACTTGGGTACTTTAAGTTCCATAACTGGCTTTTTACGACTCGACTGATGGCAATAAACTCACCAATATAATTGGCTGTGTCTTCAGTAATTCTAAATTTGAGGGCGAGATTACCAGTACTGTTAGTATTGAAAGTTTGGTTACCGTTAGAGCCTTCAATGGTGATGCGGTAGAGTTCATACTCGCCGGCAGGAAGCGGCAGAATGAAAAGTTGTCCTAAAAGGGAAGGTGTTTTGAAGTCGGAGTGAGAATTATCATTAGTTAACATGATGGTATCGTCATCACCAATCTGTCGGATCATGAGTGTAGTGGTTAAAGCCTCACCTGAGGCGGGCAAGGTTCTCGAGGCACCAATCATACCGACTAAATAGCCTTTTGGCTGATCATTCTCTTCGGTGTACTTATCTGGCAATGTAATGTCAAGACCCGATGAGCAGCCGAAAAGAACAAAGCTATAAAAGAAAATAAAGATATATTTCATCGGTGAACATTCCTTGTCATGCCTGAACCATTTATTTCCCTAATGAAAAAGGCTAACCGCCAGTCAATTTCATAAAAGGATGGACAGTATATTCCACAAATCTCATTTAAACACGTTACTTATCTGAATGTTACTAATTCGAATGCCAAGATACGAACGATACCACGAAATGAGTGCAATTTTGATATGAAGAACTCCATTGTTGCCTGTTTGTTGGGCTTGTGTTAATGAGCCTGATTGAAGGTGTGGCTAAAAAAATAATGAAATCGATTAGTTTTAAGTATTTTGCATCAGTTTTTTTTCTTGGTGATCGAGGCGGTTTAGCTTTTCGCCTTTTTTCGTATTTTGCGGTTAGTTTAGTGTTGATCCTTGGATTACAGAATGCTGCTGAAGTCGCCTTGATTAAATCGATGCTACATGTACCTGAGAAAGTGCAGGAACAGATGTTAGATCTTGCTTACCAGGCAGATGTATTGATCGCTGAAGGGGATCTGGACGAATTGGCGGATTGGGAGAGAGGTCAGTATTACTATCTGTTTGTGTTAGATGATACGAACAAGCCTATCAGCGGTCGCGAAATGCACCCGCACTTTGAATATAAGCTGAATTATATTCGTAAGATCGATACGGTATTGGAGAATAGGGTAAATCAGCCCGTTATTGCCTTGCCATTGAATAGCGGTAATCAACTGGTGATCCAGTTTCCCCATCAATTGCATCCGGCACGAAATTTTCCATATTACTTTGGTATCATTCAGGTAATCATTGCCGCCTTGATCCTGAGCGTATTTTCGCTACTTCTGGCCCGTTATTTACAGCGTCCGTTGCATCAGCTTCAAGAGGCCAGTCGCCGTCTGGCTGACGGGGATTTTAGTGTCAGGGTTGCCAATGAGGTCGGTGACAGTGTCACTGAGTTTAATGCGCTTGCCTGTGACTTCGACCATATGACTGACCGTATTCAAATGTTGGCTGAAAAGCAAAGCAGGTTGATCCGTGATGTTTCCCATGAGCTGAAAACGCCACTGGCGCGCCATAGTCTTGCGCTGCACTTGTTACGAAAACGCATTCCTGAAGAAAGCCAGCCGCTGCTGGACAAATTAGAACGTGAATCTGATGAAATGAATGATCTCGTTACAGAAATTCTGGAATTCAGTCGGTTGGAAAACGCCTGCTATTCAGCAAATTTAGTGCCGATGCAGCTGGAAACTTTATGTCATATTCAGGCTCAGGAAAGTCGGCAGACATTAAGGCCGGAACAATCTCTTGTTTGCGATCTCGGGAACGCAACTTCAATGGCACTCGCGGACAGCCGATTGCTGCTTCGGGTGGTAAAAAATCTGCTGGGTAATGCAATCAAATATGCCGGGGAAACGGCAGAAATAACATTATCGGTTAAGCCGCCTATTAAAGACGACGGTCAGTTTGTGACGGTAACT
Organism: Photobacterium lipolyticum; assembly: GCF_003026475.1. Classification (GTDB taxonomy): domain Bacteria; phylum Pseudomonadota; class Gammaproteobacteria; order Enterobacterales; family Vibrionaceae; genus Photobacterium; species Photobacterium lipolyticum. The sequence goes on along the minus strand of NZ_PYMC01000002.1, from coordinate 20,798 downwards.
GTTGAGGATAATGGCCAAGGGATTGCGAAGCAGCATATCAAGCGGATATTTGATCCCTTTACCCGGCTCGAAGCTGCACGAGATAAACAGTCTGGTGGTTATGGTCTGGGTTTAGCGATTGTAAAAGAGTCGATGGCGGTTATGAAAGGCACAGTGAAGGCTGAAAACAGAGATCAGGGCGGGTTACGTATTATATTATCGTTTCCTGTTGCAGGCTAGCTATCACAATTGGTCTTACAGAAACCAAAAAGGCACGCTGAGATCCCGAAGTCTTAGCGTGCCTTTTTGTATCATGTGAATGATACGCACAAAAGCTTACTTAGCTGTATTAATGATGTTCTTGAAATGCTTCGATTTAGTGAATAGGTAATCGACATCAGGCGGGAAGTCTTTGTTCGACTTGGCATGTTTCATCATGTCGAACACTTTAAATTCCGTTAACACCGCATATTGGTACGGTTTGAAATCACTATTGGCTTGCATCGTAGGGTCGAAATATTGATCCCCTTTCTTGATAATGGCCTGGTCAAGCAAAGGGTCTTCACAACGATAACCCAGAACGTATCTTTCACCTTTGCCATAAATGACATTCATATAGCTATTGTAAAAGCTCTCGTCTTCTTTCGTTGTACAGGTTTCTAATACGTCTTCATCCATGGCATTGACAGTGACAATTCGGATGTTATCCGGGTTAAATTTTAATTCTGTCAGTTGCTGGCGAATTGCTTCTAAGCTCAGTTGCGTCACTTTAAATACCGCATAATCAATAAAATCGTCGGCATTATACAGTTATCTTTGAAAATCACCAAAAAGCCTCAAAATTACAAGTATTAGTCATCAGCCTGATTTGGGACGCGCGTCTGAACATAGAGCTTTCAGGCGTACTTACCTCTACCAATTGCAAAGAATGTAAATTTAATGCAAATGACAATCGTTATCATTTATATTCATTTCCGAATTTGAAGTGGTAGCCGGCAACGGCAGCAATGGGGTTCTCACATTCTCTTATAACTACAACCAACAAGAGATACGTGACTCATTAAATTTTTGGAGATAATGGAATATGTTTCATAAAAGTCAGCTGACATTATTGATTGGTGCGATTTTAGCGCTACCAGTAGTTCAGGCTCAGACAGCAGATGTTGATGAGCATATGGTAGTAACAGGTCGCAACTCCGGCTATAAGGTTGATACCAATACCAGCGCCATGCGTATCGAAGCAACCCAGCTTGAAACGCCGGGACAAGTTACGGTCATCGACGAACAGCTTATCGACGAGCAGCGGGCAAGTACGCTTGGTGAAGTGCTGAAGAATGATGCAAGCATCTCTGCTGGTGGTGTCAGCCGTAACCGCGAGTCTTTCTCTCTCCGTGGGTTTTCGTTAGATAGCGGCAGCAGTTTTTTACGTGACGGTAAGCAGCATTGGTCTCATTACCGTCAGCCGATAGAGTTGCTTGAGCGTGTCGAAGTACTCAAAGCTCCTGCTGGGTTGCTCTACGGAAAGTCGGCACCTGGCGGCCTGGTTAATATGGTATCAAAGAAACCGACTTACGAGACAAAGGTAAATGTGAGCCAGGATATTGGCTCTAACAACGAATCACGTACCGTTGCCGATATCAGTGGTTCTCTGAATGATGAGCAGACCCTGCGTGCACGAGCGATTGTCGCCAAGCAGAGCTACGACTCATGGCGAACATATACCGATGGCAGTACGCCTTCGACCGAGCGCTTTATTGGTGGTCTGTTCGTCGATTATGATATCAACGACACCGTTACCGTATCATTTCACTATGACAAAACGAATGACAACGGTAATGTTGATTCAGGTGCTTACATCGTCGACGGCAAACCGGTATCAGGTCGTGATCACATCTGGGATGCACAATGGTCAACGATTGAGAACGATGTCGAAAACATCGGCTTTGATGTGGCGGCAAAGTTATCCGATGGATGGCGCCTGAAAGGTGGCTATAACCATCAGGACTTTGAGCGCCGAGATATCGAGAGTTTCTCAAAGCCTGACACCTATAACCCTGCTGATGGTACATTTACTTACAACGGTTATGACCGTTGGGACAACTGGCAGTTTGATACTGCATATGTTGATCTTGTTGGTGAGTTTGATGCGTTGGGGGTAAGGCACCAAATGTTGGTTGGTGCGAACTGGTTGGGTTATTACTACAAAACTCAAAGTGAGTACAAGAAAGGATACACTGCGACGGCGGATCAACCTATGGATAAGCCTGCTGATCTGCATTACAGCAATGGTAAGGTAAAAGATCCAACTAAGCGCGATTCATATGGTATCTATGTTCAAGATATGATCACGTTCAATGATCAATGGCAATTACTGGCAGGTCTGCGCATCGACCGTGAAGAAAACGATATTGATACTTACAATAATATTCTGCCTAAAGCGGGGGTGATTTATCACCCGGCAGAAAATGGTTCGATTTACCTGACGTATTCAGAAAGTTTCGAACCTAAAGATCCCATCAATAATGACAATGACATTAATAACGGGAAGGCACTTGATCCTGTCAAAGGCACGCTTTATGAGCTAGGGTCGAAATGGGAGTTACTCGATAACCAGCTGTTTGTCTCTGGCGCCATATTTGAAATTACTCAGGAAAACAAAGTGATTTCTCAGGATCTGGATGGTCAGTCTGATTTTGAAACCGAGACCACACAGGCAGGAAAACAGATCCACCGTGGTGCTGAATTCAGTGCGACCGGTTATCTGTCAGAAGCGTTCTCGCTAAGCGGTTCGATGACTTACCTAGATGCTGAAATCAAAGATGAGTTCGATGCATCCATTGACGGTAACCGTCCGGCAGATGTGCCTGAGTTCTCTGCAAGTGTCTGGACGCGGTACTCGTTTGCGAATAATACAGATTTGAACCTTGGTGCCATTTACGTGGGTGACCGTTTTGGTGATGAGAAAAATACGTATAAGAAAGACGCTTATACCCGTATCGATACGGGGGTTGCTCATACCATCAAATACGATCAGACCCTGGATATGATTGTGCGTTTCAATATAGAAAACCTGTTTGATAAAGACTATCTTGCAGGTGGCAGCCAGACTAAAACGGTGATAGGCGAAGGCCGTAACTACATGGCAACACTTCAGTTCCGCTACTAACGCCATTGGTGAGGGGGAAGTACTTTCCCCTTTTACTTTGTTTCACACGTCGTCGCAACCAGATAGTTGTACAATCTGAAAATTCTTCAGCTCGGTGTCATTTATGTGGCCCTCGCTTTCAATTAGAATCTACTGGATTTTTTATTTTTAATACTTACCTAATTTATCGGGTGAATTTTTATTTTAACTTTTTCAAAAGTATTGATTACAAATATGAATTTAATAAAACCTAGTTTGGCTATCCTGATGCTCAGCGTTACTGCCGGAGCATATGCTAATGATCTTGACGCCGCTCGGGTGATTGAAACTAAGACCAATACCGCATCAACGCTGAGTCAGAACAAGATTGATAAGAGTGCAGAAATCGCCTTGTCGATGAAAGCTGATATCGAACAGCTTCAGGAGGAAGTTAAAAACCTAACGGTTTATCGTGATCATTTGTCGCGCCTGGTTGCGAACCAAAATGAAGAAGTGACAAGTATCGATAGTCAGATCCTGGGTATTAAAGAAACACGTCAGGGCGTGGTCCCCCTGATGTATAAAATGATCGATGGTTTGAAACACATTATCGCGGATGACAAGCCGATTAAACGTGAACAGCGTTTGGCTCGAGTAACTAAGTTAGAAGGGATGATGTCACAAGCAGATATCAGTGATGCCGAAAAATATCGACGAATTCTTGAGGCCTACCAGATTGAAGTGGATTACGGCACTAAGCTGGGCGTGTATCAAGGTAAAGTGGCGATAAGGGCAAATGAGTCAATCGAAGCGGATCTGCTTCATCTTGGTCGTATTTCTTTGGTTGCTCGCAGCCTGGACGGAACGCGTTACTGGGCATGGAATGATAAAGAAAACGGTTGGCAAGTTATTGATAGTGCTGAAAGCTCAAATATTGATAAAGCGTTTGCTATTGCAGAAAAACAGGCTGCGCCAAGCTTAATCACGCTACCGGTTTCGGCACGGGCTGTACCTGAAAAACTGACTGCGACCCCCCCCGTATCTCAACAAGCCGCATCTCAACAAGCAACAACAGCATCAACTAACGTGGAGACCAACTAAGATGAAGTTCAAAACGTTAGTAACAGCCCTTTGCCTGTTTAGCTTGCCGGTTACGGTCTCTGCTGAATTAATATCTACAGAAACATTGCTTTCAAAAACACAGCAGGCCCAGAAAGCGCAGCGTGCACATAACATACAACGTGAAGCCGGATTTAACCAAACAGAGCAGGGTATTCGTGCCCAACGTGACGCACTGCTTGCTCAGCGTGATCAACTTCAACGTGAAACTGATCAATTGAGCAAGACCTTCAGCGAAAACGAAAACCGGCTTTCAGTACTGGAAGAACAGCTTCGTTTAGAAACCGGAAGCCTGGGAGAGTTATTTGGTGTTGTTCGCCAGTCGGCCAAAGAACTGAACGCTGAAATGGATTTCTCGGTAACGGGGGTTGATAGCACGCAGTATGCATCTGTTGTCGATCAGATTGTTGACGCCAAGGCATTGCCTTCGATGACTCAGTTAACGGGCCTGTGGCAGGGCATGGTTGAGCAAATTGATGCCAGTGCAGAACTTGCCCCTGTTTCGGTGCCGTATATTAATGGCGAAGGGTATAAAGTCGACGTAGACGCCTATCGCCTGGGCAGTTTCGCATTGGTTGGCGACCAGGGTTACGTTCAATGGAATAGTGTTCGTCATGTTGCTAAGCCTTATTTAAAGCAACCTGAAAAAGGTCCGGTTTCTGCTGATTTGGCGAGCATGAGTCAAGTCGGCCTGATGCCGCTGGTTGTCGATCCTTCCCGCGGTATGATGCTTGAGCAATTAGCAAATACCCCTTCGCTAAGTGAGCGACTGGAACACGGTGGCGTTGTGGGTAAGATCATCTTAGGCTTACTAGCGATTGGCGCGATTATTACGTTGTTCCGTGGCGCTAAGCTGTTTATTGCCCGCCAGCAAATTAAAGCGCAATTAAAGAAACCACAACAGCCTGGCAATAACCCGTTAGGCCGCGTTATTGCGGTGTATGACAAAGAACAAAATCGTAGCGTTGAAGCATTAGAATTACGTTTGCTTGAGGCCATTGTTGATGAACAGCAAAGTCTTGAGAAGGGCTTATCGATGCTGAAATTGCTTGCGGCACTGGCACCTATGTTAGGCCTGCTGGGCACGGTGACGGGGATGATCGAAACCTTCCAGGTGATCACCCAGTTTGGTAACGGTGATCCTAAAGTGATGGCGGGCGGTATATCAATGGCGCTTATTACGACGGTACTCGGCCTTGTTGCGGCAATGCCACTGCTGCTTGCGCATAATATTTTGAGCACTCAAGCTGATACCATCCGAAATATTCTGGAGAAACAAGGGATCAGCCTTGTTGCAGAGCAGGCTGAAAAAGTAGGAAAAGCAGCATAATGGAAATCAGTCTTTTACAAGCCTGGTGGTTATCATTATCACAATTCATGAACCAGGGCGGCCAAATACTATGGTGGTTGGCTGCCGTGGTCATGCTTTGCTGGTTGCTGGTGGTTGAGCGGGTTATCTACCTGCTCTTCCAGTATCCGAATCAGAGAAAAGCCTGGCTCGCGAAATGGCATGAACGTGATGATCAAACCTCATGGTATGCCCATGCAATGCGCGAAGGCTGGTTAAATGAAGCCCGTACCGCGTTAAGTCAAAACTTAAACTTGATCAAAGTGCTGGTGGCCATTTGCCCAATGCTTGGCTTGCTCGGTACGGTGACAGGCATGATTTCTGTGTTTGATGTGATGGCGACGCAGGGCAGCAGCCAACCTCGTTTAATGGCCTCAGGTATTTCGCTTGCGACACTGCCGACAATGGCAGGCATGGTTGCGGCACTTGCTGGTATGTTTGTTCACGCTCGTCTTGCTAAAGCTTGCCACATGCGTGAACTCAAATTAGAAAAATTATTAAGGAGCCAATGATGAGACTCAGCCGTCCGTCTTCTGCTCGTGAAGAAGCACAAATCGATATGACATCTATGTTGGATATTGTTTTTATCATGCTGATATTCTTCATTGTTACAAGCTCGTTTGTTCGTGAATCGGGTGTCGAGGTCAATCGCCCGCAGGCCAGCAATGTTGTGAGTCAAAAGGATGCAGGGATCTTTATCGCCATCACATCAGCCAATGATATCTATATCGACAAACGTGTGGTGGATGCTGAACGTGTGCAAGCTACACTTGAGCACCTGCTGCTGGAACAGCCGGAAGCATCGTTAGTGATCCAGGCTGACGAACATGCCTATAACGGTACTGTGGTGAAAGTGATGGATGCGGCGAAAGGTGCGGGTGTACAAAATATCGCCCTGGCGGCGGAGAAGCGTTAATGTTTTCTGTAGCTTTTCGGCTTTTGGTTGCACTGCCGGTATCGACGGCTGTGGCGTTGGGATTGTTCACCTTTATGGCGTGGATGGTTGATAACGGCCAGCAACGTGCGCCTGAACAATCTCAAGTGCTGGCGTTTGATATCGTGATGGTTGAGCAAGAGCGCGATGCTCAGCGACGCCAGCGTGCTTTGCCACAAAAACCGGATACACCGGAACCACCACCGGAAGCAGTGCCAACCAGTTCGCAATCTGTGACGGCGACACCCACGCCAGCCATGCCCAATTTGGCATTGGACACGGCAATTTCTGGTGTGGGGATTAATGTGCCTCAGTTCTCTGATTTTGGTGCCAATCAGCAAGCGATGCCGTTATATAGTGTTAAACCTCGCTATCCTGCGCGAGCGGAGAAAATGCGGGCGAAAGGGTATGTAGTGTTGTCTTTCACCATCGATCCGCAAGGGCGTCCTACAGATATTTCTGTGCTTGAAGCAAAACCTCGGCGCTTATTTGAAAAAGAGGCCATTCGCGCACTGCGTAAGTTCAAATATCAAGCCAAGGTAGTTGATGGAAAAGCAATTGCGCAAGAAGGTCGAACTTATCTATTCAAATTCGAGCCCAAAAAGTGATTAAGATGAAGAAAGTTGTTATTGCTCTTGCCTTGATGCTGTGTGTACCTGTGAGCACCAATGCTGAAGAACTCTCTCAGTTTACTGCCGGCAAAGTTCAGCGTGCGCATAATTTGCAGCAAGATGAAAAATTGAATGACGCCATTGCGTTGCTTGCTGATTTAGATCCTTCTCGTGCTTATGACAAAGCGTTTGTAAAGCGTATGCTCGGCATCTTCTATTGGCAGAAGGGCAATACCGATAAAGCCATTGATAATCTGTCTTATGCCGTTAAAAGTGGTTTGTTAAATGACGAGCAAGCATGGGTTACGCAACGTATGTTAGCTGACATTCTATTATCGAATCAGCAGTTTAAAGCCGCCTTACCGCATTACTACGCGCTATCAAAGCAGATCCCGGAGTCTCAGAAAGCCGATGAATTATGGTTGCGCATTGCGCAAAGCCATTATCAGCTAGAAGAGTGGCAACAGGTACTCTCGGCGTTAAACCGTTATAAGTCGTATCAAAAGAAAGATGAGACCCAGCCTCTGACCATTCGGTTGGGTGCGCAGCTTCAGCTGAAACAATGGAAAGCATCCATTTCAACCCTTAATTGTCTTATCGTGTTAGAGCCGAATAAAACAGTCTGGTGGCAGCAACTGGCGGGCATTCAATTACGTATCGGGCGCTCATCCGATGCGTTAGAGACTCTGGCCCTGGCGAGGCATCAGGGGGTCACATTAAGTCAGCAAGATCTGAAAACTCTTGCTCAGCTCTATGCACAAGCTGGTATTCCCGAGCGTGCTGCAATCTTGTTTGATGAGTTAGATGCTAGCCAGCACAATCCCGGTTTACTGTCTGAACAAGCAATGTATTGGCAGATGGCAAAAGAGTGGGATAAAGCCATCTCTGTCTGGATGTTAGCGGCAAAGTTAGACAGTAAACACCGCTGGCCGCTGGCCCAATTACTGCTTCAGGAAGGTCACTATCATAAAGCACTTGCCGAGCTGGATAAGGTAAAACGTAAAGACAAGAAAGCAGTGATAGAGCTTGCGAAGGTGCGGGCCTATTACAAGCTGGAAGAATTTGAAAAAGCGATTATCCACGCCAAGCTTGCAAATAATATTGCGCCCTCTGCTGCGTCAAAAAGCTGGATCAAATACTTGGAGCAGGTTCGTCATATGCAGAAGTGACCCTATAAATACTGCGTTACTTCGCTTCAAAACAAAAAGAGCGATGGACAATTTGGTCCATCGCTCTTTTTGTTGATTGGGTGTTTAGGTGCATATTTGGCGGGCTTCTGGTGATAATACCTATAAATTTGATCAATATCAGCATTGACTTAGAAAATGGTATACCTGAGGGAAATGTCAGCCGGATGAATTGATAGTCATAATGTTATTGTGGTAAATGTAACGGGTGATATCGACATCGTGATACCAAATTGACCAGCTGCCTGGTTAAGCACAGCCCGCTTCTTAATTTGGTATTGTTGGAGATAGGCACATGGAAAATCTTGAAAAGGCTAAGGCATTATTTACACAGCCGTTAACCTTGGAAGAGTTGCGCAAGCTTGATCAACTTGAACGTCAAGCAAAAGGAAAAGAAAGGATGTATATCGGAGCATTGTGGGATGCGGCTTATGCCGCGGTTGATCCTATCGTCTTGCATCAGGCTCGTGTTGAGGGCTTGTTGTAATTTAACTGTTTTTTAGAATACGGTAGGGAGATCGGTACTATATCTCCCTGCTTCCTACCTGTTTCAACCGTTCAAGCCGCTTTTTTCAGCTCGGGATGGACGATATCGAGGTGAGTAGTATTAAGGAACTGCGCAACACCAATCAGATCGAGTGATTTGAAGCTACGCTTGGGTCCAAAAATGCCAGTAAGTGGATACGACTGGATCCGGTCGATACAGTGATTTCACATCCTGGATAAATATGTAGCGGCCGGTACCATTGTTCTGACTTATTCTGGTTGATATATGTGTATTTCTAGACCGTAATGCTTATGCGACGTTTAACATTTTTTGTTGATGCGACAGATACTCATCATAAGTACCTTGGAAGTTAACGAGCTTCTTGTCTTTCACATCAATAATAGAAGTTGCAAGAGATGATACAAACTCGCGGTCATGGCTCACAAAAATAAGCGTACCTTGATAACTTTTAAGTGCGTTATTAAGCGCTTCAATCGCTTCCATGTCCATGTGGTTCGTTGGTTCATCCATAACGAGAACATTGATGTCTTGCATCATCAACTTACCAAACAGTAAGCGGTTCTTTTCACCACCAGAACAATTTTTCGCTTTTTTGTTTGCATCATCAGCGGTAAATAGTAAGCGACCTAAAATACCACGAACCATCAAATCATCGTGCTTCGTTGTGCGCCATTGTGAGATCCAATCGAAGATACTTAAATCGTTGTCGAAATCGGCTGTGCTGTCTTGTGGGCAATAGCCGATAGAAGCATTTTCAGACCATTTAACAACGCCTTGTTTTTGCTCTAACTCGTTGACTAGGCAGCGTAGCAATGTCGTTTTACCGACACCATTTTCGCCAATCACGGCTAAACGAGTACCTGCTTCCAGAAGTAAGTTACCGTTTTCAAAAAGTAATTCATCTTCAAAGGCATGCCCCAAATCTTGTAGCTCAAGTGCTTGGCGATGCAGCTTCTTGCCTTCACCAAAATCAATCGATGGGCTAATACGGCTAGTCGATTTAACTTCGTCTAGCTTGATCTTATCCATCTTTTTCGCGCGAGAACTTGCTTGCTTAGCTTTAGAAGCGTTTGCACCAAATCGATTTACGAAATCTTGAAGTTCGCTAATTTCAGCCGCTTTTTTAGCATTGCCAGCCAATAATTGCTCACGAATGAGGCCTGAAGCTTCAAGGAAGTATTCGTAGTTACCTGGGTAGATACGAAGCTCGCCGTAATCGATGTCTGCCATGTGAGTACAGACTGAATTCAAGAAGTGGCGGTCGTGCGAAATGATGATCATCGTGCACTTACGCTGGTTCAATTCTTCAGCAAGCCAGTTAATCGTATGAATATCCAAGTTGTTGGTTGGTTCATCTAACAACAAGATATCAGGGTTGGCGAAAAGTGCTTGAGCTAATAGCACACGAAGTTTCCAGCCCGGAGCAACGTGTTGCATTAAACCGAAATGGAACTCTTCTTCAATACCAGCTTGCAGCAAAATATCGCCAGCGCGGCTTTCTGCGGTGTAGCCATCCATTTCTGCGAACTCACTTTCAAGTTCGGCCACTGCCATGCCGTCTTCTTCGCTCATTTCTGGTAGTGAGTAAATACGGTCACGTTCTTTTTTGATTTCCCATAGCTTGCGGTCACCCATGATCACTACGTCGATAACGTTGTATTGCTCGAAAGCAAATTGGTCTTGACTTAGCACGCCAAGTTTTAATCCAGGGGTGATAGATACATTGCCAGAGCTTGGAGCTAATGCACCGCTAAGAATCTTCATGAACGTTGATTTACCACATCCATTGGCTCCGATTAAGCCGTAACGGTTACCGTTACCAAACTTAGCAGAAATGTTTTCAAATAAAGGTTCGGCACCGAATTGCATGGTGATGTTTGCGGTTGATATCAAAGAAGTATTCCTAGGTATGAAGATTGACTAAGCGCTTAGTCAGAGATGCCAAATCTACAGAAATTAAAGCACGAATTAATAGGTGGCGAATTATACAGATTTATTAAACAAATAACAGATGTGGGAGGTAAGTCACAGAAGGTGGTTGGGTTTGAGGAAAGAACAAGAGAATTCTCATTTAAATTCATGAATTTTATGTGGGTAGCTGAAATTGACGCATCAAGAGTATCCATGGTTAAGGAAGTTGAGACATCAATCGTCTAAATGGCGGAGCAAAATGAATTGGTGTTTTGATCTGTATCTTAACGTAAACAATGTAAATTAAATGCCAATGATAACCATTATCAACTACATTGATGCCATTCAGGAAAAACACATTCAATTCGGGCTGTTATCCTCATGGCTTCTAAGCACAAGGCACTGGTAAACAATAAGACGCTGTTGAAAAGCAAGGCTGTTCAGACTTGGGCTCGCCGCCTGCATATCTATATTTCAATGGCATTGCTGCTTGTTGTGCTGTTTTTTGCGATTACCGGAATCACGTTAAATCGCCCGGCTCTGTTCGTAAAAAGCCAGCCTGATATTTCACAATTAACCTTGTCATTACCGGTTGAACTGCTGAGTTCAGACGGTGGTAAATATGTACCGAATGAAAGCGCCCTGGTTAAACACCTGACGCAATACGCGCGGTTATCAGGCCAGCCTTCGGCACTGCAGGTATTCACGGAAGTTGAAGACGATGAATTGCTCGAAGGCGAGATCACGATGGACTACAAAGGCCCGGGCTATAACGTTGCGGTATTTATTGATATGGCAAGTGCAGAAGCGGTCATCGAGAAAACACATTATGGTGCAGTGGCGATACTGAATGATTTACACAAAGGGCGAAATAGCGGTGAGGTATGGAAATGGTTTATCGATATTACGGCCTTGCTGATGGTGTTTTTTGTTCTGACCGGAGTGTGTCTGCTAGTACCAAAGAAAAAGACATTTAACACCTCGCTTAAGTGGACGGTATTCGGCTCTCTTATCAGCTTATTAATCTTCTTTGTTGCTGTTCCTTAAAAGTATACGGCGCATTTGTTCCCAAAGGATTTTCCATGACACTTATCACCAATAGCCTTTTGGTTGCCGCATTGGCTTTGCCTCTTTTTGCTCAGGCTACCGCAATTCCTGCAAGCGCACATATAGAGGTGGAATTTGAGTTGCCAAAAATTGAAACCACCATGTATGCCCGCCCTTATGTTGCGGTCTGGGTAGAAAATGGCAACCGGAAATCGGTACGCACTATTGAGTTGTGGGTCGGAAAAGATGAGTGGCTTAAAGATTTGCGTAGCTGGTGGCGAAAAGTCGGCCGCTATGACCGCGAGTTGGTTGACGCCGTGACGTCCGCAACACGGCCTGCGGGTGAATATCGTTTTATCTGGGACGGATTAGACGACAACGGTAACCGGGTAGAGCAGGGCGATTATACCTTCTACGCTGAAGTGGTCCGTGAGCATGGTGGCCGAAATTACTTACGGCAAAAAATGCACCTAAGTGATACCGCATTTACGCATAAGGTTGCGCCGACAGAAGAAACTGGCGTTATCACGATTAGCTATAAAATCAAATAGGAAATCGAGTAATTACAATGACTAAAGAAAGCAAAGTGAAAGCACTGACCATGGCTTGTGCGGTAGTTGCGGGTCTGGCAGTAACGGCTACGGCAAATGCACATCCACGCTGGGTACTTCCTTCCCACTTCACGGTATCGAAAGAAGGCGGCGATTGGTTAACTTTTGACGTGACGGCGTCACACGGTACATTTGTGTTTGATAAACCTGCAGGCAGTGAATCAGCAGCGGTTGTGATGCCCGACGGTCGCAAAGAACGGCCAAATTTTGTGATCCGCGGTAAGCGTCGCTCTATCTTCGATTTCTACTTTGAAGAAGAGGGTACGCACAAAGTAGAAATCAACAATGTGCCGAGTTATTACACGCAATATAAGGCTGGCCGACGCGACACTGTTAAGTGGATGAAAGCCAGCAAGGCCGAGCGTGAAGTACTACTTCCTGAAAAGTCTCGTGATGTTGTAACTCAGCTCGGTTTCACCCGTGCAGAAAGCTATGTCACTGTGGGGAAACCAACCGGAAAAGCCATGGAAATTGAGGGTAAATATCTCGAGCTGCTGCCGGTTACGCATCCATCCGATATTGTCGAAGACGATGAAGTCAGCTTTCAGTTTTACTATAACGGTCAACCTCAGCAGGGCGTGACTGCCGAGATCACTCGTGAGGGTACGCTTTACCGCAATCACCAGCAGCAGATTGATGTCGTGAGTGACGAGAATGGCATGGTGACCTTTATACTCGATACGGCAGGTCGCTGGCTGATGAAAGCGAACTATAAAGGCGAGTTACCCAACAACCCATTGGCAGATATCGCAAGCGTCAATGTTCATTTTACCTTTGAAGCGTTACTTCAGTAACAACGGCTAGCTAACCTAGCTAACGACTGAACTAACCTGTTTCAGCAGGCTATAAATTTATTTCTTATTAAGCTGTTGAGGTTTTCATGAAAAAGAGCACCAGCCTTGCTTTATTGTCTCTTACTGCACTTTTTTCTGGCACGGCAAGTGCGCATTTCCCCTTGATGAGCTGCTGGTTCGACGCCGATAAAGTGATTTGCGAAGCTGGCTACAGTGACGGGAGTGCAGCGGTAGATTATGACATTAACATGTATGACTACGATGATAATCTGATTGCCAAAGAGACTACCGATAAGCGTTCAATTGGCGAGTTTACCAAACCGAAGGCTGATTTTTATTTAGTGTTTGATGCCGGCCATGAAAGTCCGGTTGAGGTCGATGTGGTTGAGATTTCAGAAAAATGAACAGCCAAACAATTCATACCGATGATGGTGGCCGAGAAGGGAAATGGGTCGCACTTTCTATTTGCCTCATTCTGGCTATAGCCGCGATTTTACTGCCGTATCATCAGCAAATAGCCAAACAGCAATCGCTGAGTACGCATCAGGTTTTTATCAAATACTTGGCTGCTGATGAGTTAGCAATGATTGCCGAACTTCGACTGGCCCATGAAGAAATCCGTAATTTACGCCAGGACAGTATCGAATTAGCGGGCACTGAGCGTTGGGCTGATATTGCTGAGCTTGAAGCGCTTTGGTTAGCTCCTTTTATTCAGGATAAAAGCTGGGAACGAAAAGGTAAGCATCTCTGGTTAAAGATAGCGCCAGCGATTTATCAGGGAGTACCTCAGTTAGAGAGCGGTTCGGCCGCTGTTGTATTGAATTCGATGCAACAGGAACCTGAGATCTGGTTATTCCTGGATAAGAAGCTCCAGCCTGCCATTGCAGGTGACGTTGTAACTGAAAAGGTTCCATTTCAATCACGGGTATTAATAGAGGCAGGTTGGAAGCAAGTTGTGTTTGCTGATAGCGAAGTGTTTTAGCAAAACAGCCGTTTGTATTAATGATTCAGATTTTCAACACATGGTATTCATCATGAAATTACTATTAGAACAGTTTTTATTAAGCATAACGTTATTTAAAAAACAGACCATGATTACAATCCTTATCAAAACGGCATCGGTCGCTATCTTTATGCTTGCTGCCGTGCAGGCACAGGCTAATGAGAAATTAACTATTGGTATTACCCTGCAGCCTTATTACAGCTATGTAAAAGCGGTTGTCGGTGACAAGGCTGAGGTGTTGCCGTTAGTGGACGAAGGTTTTAATTCCCATAACTACTTACCTCAGCCTAATGATCTGCGTCGTCTGGGAAAAATGGACATTATTGTCATTAATGGCATTGGTCATGACGATTTTGCGCTGAAGGTCATCAAAGCCGCGAACCGCGCCGATCTTATCGTGCTAGAAGCCAATAAAGATGTGCCGCTGTTGCCGGCAATGGGGCAATCAGTCGGTGATGGCGCGGTTAACCCTCATACCTTCGTTGGGTTGTCGACCACCATTCAGAAGGTGTACACCATAGCCAGTGAACTGGCCAAAATTGACCCTGAGAATGCGCGGGAATACCGTAAAAATGCCCGTGCCTATGCGACCAAGTTTCGCAAAATGAAGCGCGAAGCCATGCTGACCTTAGGTGACTTGAATACTGCAGGCATGACCGTTGCGACTACCCACAATGCATACGGTTATATTTTGCAAGAATTCGGAGTGGATGTTGCCGCAGTCATCGAACCCGCCCATGGTGTTGAACCGAGTGCCAGCCAGCTGCAGGGCACGATAGAGAAGATCAGGAATGCCGGTATCGACGTGCTTTTTTATGAGCTAAACATGCCGAATCGTTATGTTGAAACCATAGAACAAGCGACGGGTATACGGTTATACCGGTTCTCGCATATGACCCATGGATCGTATGCAGTGGACAAGGTCGAGACCGAGATGAAAGAAAATTTGGCGACTCTGGTTGCAGCCATGAAATTTGCGGCAATGAAGGGAGGACGTTGAGTGTGGGCCCTGGTATCCGTTTACAAAATGTCGGCCTGAAATATGGTGGCAACGTTATTCTGCAAGATATTAATCATGAACTATCAGCCGGTAAATGCCATGTTGTGATGGGGCCGAACGGTGGTGGCAAAACATCGCTATTACGTTCGATTCTAGGTTTGACGCCATTCTCTGGTGACATTGAAATCCAATGGCCTGAAGAGAAAGGGACGATTGGTTATGTGCCACAAAAAGCGACCTTTGAATCCAGCCTGCCGTTTACTGTGATGGATTTTATTTTACTTAACCAGAGCCGTCATCCGTTGTTCTGGCGTAAACGTAAAAGAGAACAAGATCATGCCTTAGCTCAGTTAGACCGGATTGGCATGGCTAACCGTGCCGACCGCCGAATGGGTCAATTATCCGGTGGTGAACAACAGCGAGTGTTGTTTGCGCAGGCGTTGCTTGATTCCCCGGACTTTCTGGTTCTGGATGAGCCCACGACGGGGATGGACGAACAAGGTGTTCGGTATATTGAATCGTTAATCTATGAACTGGTTCAGGAAAACAGAACAATATTGGCGGTTCACCACGATGTGACGGCCGTTCGCCGTTTACAGGCAGAAGTGCATGTTGTTAACCGTCATTTGATTGATAGTGGCGCGGTCTCTGAGGTGCTTGCTCCTGAAAAAATCGAGCGCCTGTTTAACCACTATAGTGCTGCGTCTGTTTCAGTAAATAAAACGATGAAGAAGGTCGCGTAATGGATTTAATTCGTTTTTGGGCGCAAGCGGGCGTTGATGCGGGTTGGTTGAGTGAAAGTTTTTCATATTCCTTCATGGTAAATGCTGTCGTGGCGGCATTGATACTGGGCCCGTTACTGGGCGGATTGGGGACGTTGGTTATCGCTAAGCGACTGGCATTTTTTTCAGAAGCGGTAGGGCACGCAGCATTAACCGGTATCGCGCTGGGTGTTTTGCTGGGTGAGCCGCCCGATAACCCGATCATCGGCTTATTCAGTTTTTGTATGATCTTTGCCTTACTTCTGCACTTTGTCCGAAATCGCACAAGCGTTCCTTACGACACGCTGGTTGGCGTATTTTTGGCGCTAGCATTGGCAGTGGGCGCGGCGCTATTAATGTACGTGGCACGTAAGATAAATATCCACATGCTGGAAAATGTGTTGTTCGGCTCGATCCTGACGATAACCGATTACGACTTGTTAATACTGGCTGTCAGCTGTGCATTGATCGTCCTTGTTTTAGTGCCTATGTTTAACCGTATTTTACTGACGTGTATCAGTCCTGATATTGCCCGTGTGCGCGGCTATGCGACCAATTTTTACGACTACCTGTTTGTGATGATGATTACGCTGGTCACCATTGCGTCAGTGAAAATTGTTGGTGCAGTGCTAGTGGGAGCGTTATTGCTGATCCCAGGGGCGACTGCTCGTTTGTTAACGAAAAACATGGGCAGTTTTGTCATTATGTCGGCATTTCTTGCCACGATCAGTTGCCTGATCGGCACCATCTTGCCGATGGAAATGAAGCTGCCCGTGCCATCAGGCGCCGCAATCATCATTGTTTCAGCGTGCTTCTTCCTGACAGCAACGTGTTACCGCATAATCCGAAAAGGATAACCTGACGTGTTTAAGACCCGTATTAACGAACGACTATTAAAAACAGTTTTTGCAATAGTCACCATGAGCTCTGCGATGACTTCTGCGGTAGTAAAAGCAGAAGATATTTTAACCGCTACACCAGTGACTTATATGTTAGCCACAGAGCTAACCAAAGGCACTGAAATTACCACCCAATATTTGCCGCCGAAGCGTTTTGGCGTGTCGCGATTACCCAACTGGTTTAGCACCAAAGGGGCAGAGCTAACGGCACAAGCGGCTAAAGATGCGACAGTGGCCATTACTTTAGCTGCAGTGTGGCCACAGGATCCGCTGTTCACTCATGCCAGACAGGGCAATGTTCGTATTATCGAAATTGATGCATCCCAGGCAATTTCGCCACGTGCTCAAGGCGTTGCTGCTTTACGCCTTGAAGATGGTTCGACCTCGCTTTATGCATGGCTGAACCCGACGAACCTGACTCGAATGATTGCAATTGTGAGTCAAGACTTGCAACAAGTTTGGCCTGAACAGGCTATAACAATTGAGCAGAATCAACAGCAACTGATGATTGCTGTACGTCAGTTAATCAATCAGCAACAGAAAGTGTTAATTGACGCCGAGATAGATTCGGTTGTACTACTCTCTGAAGAGCTGGAAGATTTCGCATCAGGTAATCAATTGTTTGTTGTCGAGCGGTTTACCCATCCAGAGCTTGAATGGACGGCAGAAGACAAGCAGGCTTTATCTGAATTGCTCCATGGCGATGACTCGCTGTGGTTGCTGACCTCGAAAAAAATGAGCGCACTGCTGAAATTAATGGTACCTGATCCAAGGCGCGTTCTAGTTGTTGATAGTGTTGATCGGTGGGGGCGAGAAGGGATCAATAAAGATAAACCGCTTAACCGTTGGCTTCTGAAATTGTAATGCCGAATGACTGTCAACAGTACCTGACTGCTGGCGGGAGGGCTTGCTTCACATGAATAGCTCAACAAAGCAGGCTAAATATGTTTTAATGTCGACCTTACAAAGGGACAGCGTTATTCAGAGCGATAACAGCTCAATTTGGTTAATAAATGCTATACCTTGAATTATCTTTAGGAAAAGAAATGGCAAACGGCAAAAAATTTGATTACCGCGTAGTAGAAAAAAGAACTGGCTGGGCGGCGGAAATTATTCGACAAGTGTCAGCAAGACGAACCACTATCTCTAAGCGCCAAGCCGACTTTGCTACCGAAGCAGAAGCAACTGAATGGGCAGAGAAGGCGTTGGCTGAATTTGTACAAAGCCAAGTAGAGCGCAATAAGCGTAAGTCGCTACAGCGCAAAGCGGTAGATGAAGTTGTTGATTCAGAAGAAGTAACATCGCTCTAAACCAACTATTCGTTATTATTGCTAGAAACCTTAGGCTGGATCAGCCTAAGGTTTTTTTGTCTGTACCTTGCCTATTTGGAAAAGCTACCGATCTCATCCTGAATCAACCGCAGCCAGTAAGACCCTTCCACTCCACTGCGTAAATCCACTTTCCTGATAGCAGTTTGTTTTTACGTGATTTTTGCTATGACTCACAAATAAATTTCACTATAATTCTGAGCAATTGAGTTGGCACTATGATGCATCGCATTTAGTTGCCCCGCTGGGATTTAGCTATCTTTGGCGGTAGCGTGTCAATTATTGCCTTTATTTGTCTAATGGACTGATTACGCCACTATGGTGCAATCCGGCAACATGGGTATAGATTTGAGTGGTTTTGATATCAGCATGACCGAGCAATTCCTGAATATTTCTCAGGTCGGTTCCGTTTTCTAACAGCCTGGTAGCAAAAGAATGCCGGAATGTATGGCAGCCGGCTCTTTTTAGAATATTTGCATTTTTAATGGCTTTCATAACTTGTTTTTGTACCGCTCTATCAGTGAGGTGATGGCGCATCGTTTTTTCTGAACGAGGATCGATACTTAATCGTGAGGCAGGGAAAAGGTATTGCCAACCATAGCCTTTTGCTTGAGTAGGATATTTCTTTGCTAATGCATAAGGCATATAGACATCGCCAAAACCATTACTTAAATCTTGATCATGGAGTATGTTAACTGCTTTGAATTGTTGTCGAAGTGGTGCGTGAAGAGAGCGGGGAAGAAGCGTTTTTCTATCACGGTTACCTTTACCATTCCTGATAGTTATTGAACTGGTATGAAGATCAATATCAGTTATTCGAAGTCGTAATGTTTCGTTGATTCTTAATCCGCTTCCGTACATCAGTTGAACTGCAAGCTTGAAAGGTGATGGTACAAGCTCAATGATTTTGACTGCTTCTTGGTGACTGAAGACTTCAGGGATCTTCGGACCTTTTTTTGCTCGTTTAAACGTCAGTTTTTCAGTGTTCTGTTTCAAGAGTTCACGACATAAAAAAACTAATGCATTTAGTGCTGTTTTTTGTGTGTTGGGAGAGACATTCTTACTGATGACTAAATGTTCAAGGAAGCGGCTTATATCCGTTGATGTAATATCTTGACGCGACTGATAGCCGCTGTAGTGAATGAAGCGCTTAATCCAATGGATGTAGGTTTTTTCTGTCGAATAGGAGAGGCCACGGACTCGTATAAATGACGTTAGCTCGGAAATAAATTTGCTGTTAATCTCAGAAATAAGCGGTGGAATATCGTTCATATTACTGTTTATCCATCCAGTTTTTTATTGAGGCTAAACAACAAATACACGATCCACAATACATTGTTAATTTGATTCGCTGATTTTTACATGTGCTTCACATTAGCGTGAAAAATAACGTTGTATCAGTTACATAAATAGGTAAGTCGATTGTGTGATATACGAACCTAAGGCGTATATATGAGAGCTGATTATCTAGGTTATTGAATTAATTTGATGTTTCTTAAAGGGTTAAAAGGTGATCACCGAAAAGTAGACCATGAAGGAAATATACGAACGAGTTATACGAACTGGTTTCGTTGAATAAAATGTTATGCACCTAGAGCAATGTATTGTTTTGTGTTGTAGCTTCATCGTTCAATACCAAAATTTCTCAGGCCATTCGTTCATCAAAAGGCTGTCGTTTGGCATCGAGGATAAGCTGGTTGGAAGTTCAGTTGCTGTCTTTGTGTATGAACCGTCAGGCTTTCGTTTAATACCCTTTGTGTTCCGCGGTTTCAGAAAGCAGCGATCCCTTTGGCTTGCAACTTCAGCGCAGGGCAGCCAATCTGGTTTGGCATCAGGAATGTAAAAAAGTCCTGCTGGCTTAAAGGCGTGGATTGTCTCACGGGATCTTCAAGTCAGGATTTGTTGCTGTTCCATTCAAAAGACATCATGCGCGGACAGATTTTCGGCCAAGCAAAAGCAGCACAAATGGATGGAGTTGCATAACAAAAGTATCAAGGTGACGCATTTTACTCGGCATTTTTGGTATGAAATTCAGTGGATTTGGTGAGTTCATCGTGGCGCACCTTATCCTAGGCGTTATGGCGCTAGGTGCACAGAAAACGTGGTGATCGCTTTACTGCCTCGGGTCGTGCTTAGCCGCTATGAAGTCGGTCTTTTCAGGCGATATACCTGAACGCTTCTCTGTATAACGAACTGGGATATTGATTGGTTTTGTCCGCAGCACGCTCGATTTGCGTTCCGAGTATGCTAGTTTCTGAGTCAATGTTCCAATTAGCGTCATTGCCATGTTTTTTTTGACCTTACCAATTAATTTCATAGTTTGCGGTTATTGAGCTGTATACCTGTAACATCATTTATCGCTTTGATAAAAGAGCGATTCAAGTTCAAATAACCTCTTATTTACGATGTAATTCAGCAAGTTAAATGGCATTTACTTTAACTATTTACCAAAATGGTTATCATATTCGTTCATGTGCCGGACATACTTAAGCGGTAGCGTGCGTGGCGATTGATGTTGTTGCCTTGAGTGCGCCATAACAAAGGTATCAAGGTGACGCGTTACACTCGGCATTTTTGGTATGGAGTTCAGTGGGCTTGGTGGGTTCATCGTGGCGCACCTTATCCCAGGCGTTA
>NZ_PYMC01000019.1 GCF_003026475.1 Photobacterium lipolyticum | reverse complement strand
GAACCCCAGAACCCCAGAACCCCAGAACCCCAACATCCTTTTCTCGCCACTCGTCCCTAGACACTCGCCACTTATGCCCTTAAAAACAAAAAGCCCCGGCATTGCTGCCGGGGCTTTCGAATTTTTGAATCGTTATGAACGATTACTTAGCTAATGCTTCGCCACCGTGTTCACGGATTTTAGCCAGCATTGGCTTAACGACGCGAGCATTACCAGCAACGATGTTGCCAGATGTCAGGTAGTTAGTGTTACCAGTAAAGTCAGTACAGATAGCACCCGCTTCACGTGCAATAAGCTCACCGGCAGCTAATTCCCAAGCCTTCTGGCCTAGTTTGAATACGCCGTCAACGCGGCCAGCTGCCAGGTAGCAAAGATCAAGTGCTGTACAACCAGATTGACGCATGTCGTCACAATCAACGAACATTGCATTTTGAGTCTTGAAGTAGCTTTCAGAGAATTGCTTAGCGGCGAAAGGCAGGCTTGTTGCTATAACAGTACCTGTTAGATCGCGTGGCTGAGAAACTCGGATGCGTTGGCTGTTAAGCTGAGCGCCTGAACCACGAGTTGCCGTGAATAGTTCGTTACGAGACGGATCGTAAACTACAGAAATTTCAGTACGGCCACGCATGCGTAGCGCAATTGAAATCGCGTAATGAGGATAACCGCGAACGAAGTTTTTGGTGCCATCCACTGGGTCGATGATCCATTGACACTCTTTGTCACGGCCTTCTTTAGAACCAGACTCAGCTGCGATGATGCAGTGGTCAGGGTAAGACTTAAGAATTGAAGCGATGATGATAGCTTCAGCTTCATGATCGATGTTGGTAACAACATCATTACCTTTATTGGCAACTTCAATGCCTTGAGGTTTTTCTAACGATTTAATGACATGGTCACCAGCCTTTCGCGCAGCGCGAATGGCGATATTAAGCATCGGATGCATAGGATCTTCCCAACGGATGTTAAAGAACTAAAAAGCGGCGGCGAGTATAACAGAGCTTACGTAAAAAGGAAGTGGTTATTTTTTGGTCGAGCTCACCTTGCGTCAAAAGTTTTACAAAAACACGGGTTAGTTTTGCATGTTTTCCCCACTTTTTTAGAGGCTGTGCTAAAATCTCCACGCTTTTAAAAATAGTCGGAAAAATGCTACGCCATGTTAGATAAAATCAGCGTTGTTTTAATTGGTACCTCCCATCCGGGTAATATTGGTTCGGCTGCACGGGCCATGAAGGTGATGGGCTTAACGAATCTTGTTCTGGTTGACCCTGCTTGTGAGATTGATGAAAAATCCATCGCTTTGGCGGCGGGTGCTGCAGATGTTGTTGCCAATGCGAAGATTGTTAAGACGTTAGATGAAGCGGTTGCTGATTGTGGTTTAGTGATTGGTTCAAGCGCCCGTTCTCGTACTCTGGAATGGCCACAGCTTGATCCACGTGAATGTGGTATCAGATCAATCAATGAAGCGGCTTCTCATCCGGTTGCGATCCTGTTTGGTCGCGAGCGAACTGGCCTGACAAATGATGAATTACAAAAATGTCACTGCCATGTTTATATTCCGGCTAACCCTGAATATAGCTCTTTAAACCTGGCGATGGCTGTCCAAACGGTCAGCTATGAAATCCGAATGGCTTACCTTGAGCAGCAAAAGTTCGCTGATGAAATGACGGTTGAAGAGTATCCCCGTGCAAAAGAACTGGAATTGTTCTACGAACACCTTGAAAAAGTCATTTCAGGAACCAATTTCATTAATAAGAAACACCCGGGCATGGTCATGGCCAAACTTCGCCGTTTATTTACTCGCGCTCGTCCCGAGCAGCAGGAGCTAAATATTTTGCGAGGCATTCTTACCTCCGTCGAAAGAATCTTACCAAAAGACGAAAAATAGCCTCATTAGTGACAAGGTTAAAAGCCTGACTAAAATAGTCAGGCAAATACTTGACCATTTTAGTCGGGTATGTAACACTGCCCCCATATACATAAGTGGGTAGCGGTGTGTTATGAGATTGACTTCAAAAGGAAGATATGCGGTTACAGCGATGCTAGATGTCGCCCTGCATTCTCAAGGTGGTCCAGTACCTTTGGCTGATATTTCTGAGCGCCAAGGTATTTCACTGTCTTACTTAGAACAACTTTTTTCACGCCTACGCAAAGCCGGCCTGGTGGCTAGTGTTCGAGGCCCGGGTGGTGGTTACCGCTTAGGTGAAGATGCGAATGAGATCGCAGTAGGTATGGTTATCGCAGCTGTTGATGAATCGGTTGATGCTACTAAATGTCATGGTAAAGGTGGCTGTCAGGGCGGTACGCGCTGCCTGACACATACTCTGTGGCATGACCTTAGCTCTCGCATCAGTGGCTTTTTGAACAACATCACTCTTGGTGAGCTGATGAAAGATAATGATGTACAAGAAATTTCTGGTCGTCAGGATCAGATTCTACAAAAAACGTCATTTGGACATAAAAAAACACACGACAGCGCCACAATAGGTGTCGATGTCCGCTCCTAGAGACCAGACGTCCGTGTTTTCGGAGATGATAATGAAACTGCCTATATATTTTGATTATTCCGCTACTTGCCCGGTAGATCCACGCGTTGCAGAGAAAATGATGCAATGTTTGACTATGGATGGTAACTTCGGCAACCCGGCTTCTCGTTCTCACCGCTACGGTTGGCAGGCAGAAGAAGCTGTTGATACAGCCCGAGAAAATATTGCTGATTTGCTCAATGCAGACCCACGTGAGATTGTTTTCACATCAGGCGCAACTGAATCCGATAACCTGGCAATTAAGGGTGTAGCCCACTTCTACGGCAAGAAGGGTAAGCACATTATTACTTGTAAAACTGAACACAAAGCTGTTCTCGACCCATGTCGTCAGCTAGAGCGTGAAGGTTTTGAAGTGACTTACCTGGAGCCTGAATCAAACGGCTTGATTGATCTTGCAAAGCTGCGTGATGCAATTCGTGAAGATACAATTTTGATGTCAATCATGCACGTGAATAACGAAATCGGTGTCATTCAGGACATCAGTGCGATTGGTGAAATCTGTCGCGAAAACAAAATTATATTCCACGTTGATGCTGCTCAGTCTGCAGGTAAATTACCGATCGACGTGCAAGAGATGAAAGTTGATCTTATCTCTCTATCTGCGCACAAAATTTACGGTCCTAAAGGTATTGGTGCGCTATACGTACGTCGTAAGCCACGTATTCGCCTGGAAGCGCAAATGCACGGCGGTGGTCATGAGCGTGGTATGCGTTCTGGCACCCTTGCAACTCACCAGATCGTCGGTATGGGTGAAGCATTCCGTATTGCTAAAGAAGAGATGGAACAAGATCGCCAGCATACTTTAGCCTTACGTACTCGTCTGCTTGATGGCCTTAAAGACATGGAAGCCGTTCATATCAACGGTGACTTAGAACAGCGTGTAGCCGGTAACCTGAATATCAGTTTTGCCTTCGTCGAGGGTGAATCGTTATTGATGGCACTGAAAGACCTCGCCGTTTCATCGGGTTCTGCATGTACATCTGCAAGCCTGGAGCCTTCTTACGTACTTCGTGCACTTGGTCTTGATGACGAACTGGCACACAGTTCGATTCGCTTCTCTTTCGGTCGCTTCACGACAGAAGAAGAAGTCGACTACGCAATCGGCCAAATCCGTACTGCGGTAGAGAAACTACGTGAAATGTCTCCATTGTGGGATATGTACAAAGAAGGCATTGATTTGAACACCGTTGAGTGGGCACACCACTAATCTTGCGGTCATAAACTTGTGACATAGACATGTCGAGGAAATAATCATGGCATATAGTGAAAAAGTCATCGAGCATTATGAGAACCCGCGTAATGTGGGCTCATTCGATAAAAACGACAAGAGCATCGGTAGCGGCATGGTAGGTGCTCCTGCTTGTGGTGACGTGATGAAACTTCAAATCAAGGTGTCTGATGACGGCATCATTGAAGATGCGAAGTTTAAAACGTACGGCTGTGGTTCAGCTATCGCGTCAAGTTCATTAATCACTGAGTGGGTGAAGGGTAAGAGCCTTGATGAAGCGGCAGCAATTAAAAACTCTGCTATCGCTGAAGAGCTTGAGCTGCCACCGGTAAAAATTCACTGCTCAATTCTTGCGGAAGACGCAATTAAAGCCGCAGTCAGTGATTACAAAAAGAAACACCAAGAGTAACTTTCACCGCATTGCTATTTCGCTCAATAGCGGGATCGAAATTGCCACTTTATTCTGATAAAGTGCGCCCTTTTCTTTGCTCTTGACTGAAATAGCAGTGAGCGGAATAGCAGCGAAAGTCTGCTGAATATATTAATTTCCGAGGTTGTTGTATGGCCATTACTATTACTGAAGCGGCAGCACGTCGCGTAGCTACTTTCCTTGAGAACCGCGGCAAAGGCTTTGGCCTGCGCTTAGGCGTCCGTACCTCAGGATGTTCAGGAATGGCTTATGTGCTCGAATTTGTCGATGAAGTGAATGAAGACGACCAGGTATTTGAAGAGCGGGGCGTAAAAATCGTGATTGATGCGAAAAGCCTTGTTTATCTTGACGGTACCGAACTGGATTTTGCCAAAGAAGGGCTAAATGAAGGGTTTCAATTCAACAACCCGAACGTATCAAGCGAGTGTGGTTGTGGTGAAAGCTTCAACGTATAGTCGCTAAAGTTGTTTCAACTGAACCTGGCTGCTAAGCGATAAGCAGCGGTCAGGGTTAGAACCTACAGATACCAGATGCGATATGAATCATTTCGAATTATTTAGGCTACCTTTCCAATTTGAACTGGATGGTAGCCTTCTTTCAACTCAGTTCCGGGAACTGCAACGTCGTTTCCATCCTGACAATTTCGCCACGGCGTCAGAACGCGATCGCCTTATGTCGGTTCAGAAAGCGGCGCAAATTAACGATGCATTTCAAACGCTAAAGAATCCGATCTCACGCGCAGAGTATATGTTGTCTGAGAAAGACATAGATATTCGCGGCGAGCAAAAGACGTTATACGATCCTGAGTTCTTAATGCAGCAGATGGAATTGCGAGAAGCACTCGAAGATATTCCGTATGCCAGTGATCCTGAAGATGCGCTATTCAATTTTGAAAAGCAAATTTCAGCACTGTATAAATCACGGCTTGCAGATCTTGAACAATTGTTAAATCAAGAAGATTGGCAACAGGCGGCAGATGCCGTGCGTAAGCTGAAGTTTATTGATAAGCTGCGTTATGAAATTGAACGTCTTGAAGAGACGTTACTCGATTAATCTTTTCTCACTCGCGCACTAACTCCACAGGAACGATAATGGCACTGTTACAGATTGCTGAACCCGGTCAGAGTGCAGCACCGCATCAACATCGATTGGCGGTGGGTATTGATTTGGGGACCACAAATTCTCTCGTTGCTGCTGTGCGCAGCGGCGTTCCAGAAACGTTAAATGATGAGCATGGCCGTTCGATTCTGCCTTCAGTTGTTCACTTCGGTGAACAAGCCCTGCTTGTTGGTCATGATGCACGTGAGCTTGCTCAGCAAGATCCGGTTAATACTATCTTTTCAGTAAAACGTATGATTGGCCGATCGCTGGCGGATATCCAGCAGCGTTATCCTCATATTCCGTATCAGTTTGAAGCATCAGAAAATGGTTTACCGCAGCTTGTGACTCGTGGCGGAAAAGTCAACCCGATCCAAGTCTCCGCCGAGATCCTGAAGTCACTGAGTGAGCGCGCGAAAGCGACCTTAGGTGGTGATCTGGAAGGTGTGGTGATCACGGTTCCTGCATATTTTGATGATGCCCAGCGTGCCGGCACAAAAGATGCGGCTAAGCTGGCAAACTTGAATGTGCTTCGTCTTTTGAACGAGCCTACGGCAGCAGCAATTGCCTATGGCTTGGATTCAGGTCAGGAAGGGGTGATTGCGGTTTATGATTTAGGCGGCGGCACGTTCGATATTTCTATTCTGCGCTTGTCTAAAGGGGTGTTTGAAGTCTTGGCTACCGGTGGTGATTCAGCACTGGGTGGTGATGACTTTGATCACTTACTTGCGGATTGGATCAAACAACAAGCGGGTTTATCGGGTGATTTAACCGCGCAACAGTTGCGTATTTTGCAAGATGCCGCCACTGATGCAAAAGTGGCACTGACGGATGGCGAAGAAGCACCGATCGATGTGCTTGGCTGGCAGGGTTCCGTGAGCCGAGAACAGTTTAATGCGCTGATCCAGCCGTTAGTGAAGAAAACCCTGATGGCATGTCGTCGTGCCATTAAAGATTCCGGCATTGAGATCGACGAAGTGATCGAAGCCGTTATGGTGGGGGGCTCTACCCGTGTCCCACTGGTACGTGACATGGTCGCTAACTACTTTGGTAAAGAACCTCTAACATCGATTGATCCGGATAAAGTCGTTGCGATTGGTGCCGCTATTCAGGCTGATATCTTAGCAGGCAACAAACCTGACTCAGATATGTTATTGCTTGATGTGATCCCGCTGTCTCTGGGCATTGAAACTATGGGCGGAATGATCGAGAAAATTATTCCTCGTAATACCACGATCCCTGTTGCTCGCGCACAAGAGTTCACCACCTTCAAAGACGGTCAGACAGCGATGTCTGTCCACGTTGTGCAAGGCGAGCGTGAAATGGTGAGTGATTGCCGTTCATTGGCTCGTTTTGCCTTGCAGGGTATTCCCGCTATGGCGGCAGGTGCGGCACATATCCGTGTGACCTACCAGGTGGATGCGGATGGCCTGTTGTCGGTAACGGCGATGGAGAAGAGCTGCGGTGTGCAGTCATCGATCCAGGTGAAACCCTCTTATGGCTTAACCGATGATGAAATTGCAACAATGCTCCGTGAGTCGATGACTCATGCCCAGGAAGATAAAAATGCACGTACACTTGCCGAGCAGCAAGTGGAAGCTGATCGCGTCCTTGAAGGGTTGATCACCGCTCTGGCTACCGATGGTGAGACCTTGCTATCGAAAGAAGAGCGTGAAGCACTGGAAAGGGTAATGATGGAACTTGTGCAATTGCGTCAGGGAACTGATCCCCATGCGATTGAAGCAGGTATAAAGAAAACAGATAAAGCGAGCCAGGAATTTGCGTCACGTCGAATGGATCAATCTATTCGTCAGGCACTGGCTGGTCAATCGATTGATGAGGTTTAGGCATGCCTAAAATTGTTGTATTACCCCATGAAGAACTTTGCCCTGAGGGTGCAGTTTTAGACGCTGAAACTGGTGAAACGGTACTTGATGTCGCACTACGTAATGGTATCGGCATTGAGCACGCCTGTGAAAAATCATGTGCGTGTACGACCTGCCACGTTGTTATTCGCGAAGGATTCGATTCTCTCGAAGAAAGTGATGAACTTGAAGATGACATGCTCGATAAAGCATGGGGTCTGGAGCCAGAATCACGCCTGGGGTGTCAGGCTAAAGTGGCAGACAATGATCTGGTGGTTGAAATTCCACGTTACACTATTAACCTGGCATCAGAAAAACACTAATGTGATTGAGCATTTCCTAACAGAAAGGCTAGACTTCTCGTAAGACGGTTATATTAAACAAGAAGGCAGTATCATGGGCTTAAAATGGACGGATTCTAGAGAAATAGCGATTGAACTGTCTGAACGTTTTCCTGACATTGACCCGCAAACGGTTCTCTTTACCGATCTTCGTCAATGGATCATGGATTTAGATGATTTCGACGATGATCCAAACCACAGTGGCGAGCGCGTATTAGAAGCGGTGCAGTTGTGCTGGATGGAAGAAGCTGACTAGTATGATCTTGCTCTTAGTCTTGATGTAAACAACTTGTTTATAGATGAGCAAAAGGGCAAAGTGAACGAAATATATATAAAAGCGGACCTAATGGTCCGCTTTGTTGTATTTCAGCCAGTTATTATCTTGTAATACCAAGCCGTTACCCCCATAACTTGTTGTAGGACGAGTAACAGCGAAGCAACGAATGTTCCTCATATGTTACCGAGTAAGCGATGTCGAGCGAACGTGTACTCAGTTCGCGAGTGAAGGAGAGAATGGTTTGGTGAGGGATCGCTATCCCATGTCTGTCTTATCCCGATTGGAATTAACTACGCTGAAATCTAAATTCATACCAAACTGAGATCATCAAACGAATCAGTTTGGCATCAGAACCCAAGGAGTTTTTCATGTCTGCCTGTATGTCAGTATTCTTATCTCATGAAGCAGCAGCCGAGCAATGGGGTCAAAATGCCCTTATCTCTTTTGTTGCCGATGGCGTCACTATTCATCTGACGGATGAACACCAGCATAGCGCGCTACAGCGTGCTGGTCGTAAGTTAGACGCGCAAGGGATCAAGCACGTATCACTGGTTGGTGATGAGTGGGATTTGGACGCGATTTGGGCATTTCTTCAAGGTCACCACAATGCTAAACCGGGTAATCAAGTTTCCTGGAAAGCGTTAGATGATGATGAAGAAGCGGAACTGAAAGCACGTATTACCGCCACTCACTGGGTACGTGAAGTGATTAACCAGTCAGCAGATGTGGTTCGTCCATCTCAGTTAGCGTCTCGTGCGGGTGAGTTTATCAAGTCACTGGCCCCTGAGCATGTGACGTATAAAATTATTAAAGGTAACGATCTGCTGGACGAAGGTTGGATGGGCACGCATACCGTAGGCCGAGGTTCAGAACGCTCAGCAGCGATGCTTCGTCTTGACTACAACCCAACAGGTGATGCCGATGCACCGGTGCATACTTGCCTGGTAGGTAAAGGTATCACTTTTGATTCAGGTGGCTACAGCTTGAAGCCCTCTGCTGGCATGGCTGCAATGAAAGCCGATATGGGTGGTGCGGCAATGGCAACCGGTGGCCTGGCTCTGGCCATTTCGCGTGGTACGAATAAGCGCATTAAGTTGATCCTGTGCTGTGCAGAGAATATGATTTCAGGTCGTGCAGTTAAGCTGGGCGATATCATTACTTATAAAAACGGCAAGACAGTTGAAATACTCAATACCGATGCTGAAGGTCGCCTGGTCTTGGCTGACGGCCTGATCTATGCGAGTTCACAAAACCCGGAAGTGATCATCGACTGTGCCACCCTGACTGGCGCAGCGAAAAATGCACTGGGTAATGACTATCACGCCTTATTCAGTTTTGATCATGAGCTGGCACAACAAGCATTGCTGGCGGCAAGCGAAGAGCAAGAAGGGCTATGGCCGCTACCGCTAGCGGATCACCACCGTAGCATGATGCCGTCCAACTTTGCTGATCTGGCCAATATTTCAAGCGGTGATTTTATGCCGGGTGCCAGTACTGCGGCTGCTTTCTTATCTTACTTCGTTGAAGACTATAAAAAAGGTTGGATGCACATCGATTGCAGCGGTGCCTACCGTAAGAGCGCAAGCGACAAATGGGCTGCGGGCGCGACGGGTATGGGTGTGCGTACACTAGCCAATATTCTGTCTTCAGAAGCGTAATACAGGAGCGGTCATGTTACGGATCACATTATCAGCTGAAGCCAGCTCTGGTGTCTGGGGAGAAAAGGCACTGCTGAGCTACAAGGAAGATGGTGCAGAAATTCATTTCAGTGGTGATTTTCCGTTGCGCCGTATTCAACAGGCTGCACGCCAATTGCAATCACAAGGTGCCGTAAAAGCGAGCCTTGAGGGCGAAGGGTGGAGCTATGAGCGCCAGTGGGCGTTCTATTGTGGCTTTGCTGCAACCATGACTTCCGTAGAAATCAAATGGGCGTCAATCGATGAAGATGAGCTGGAACTGTTAAATGCCCGTCGTAGCAGTGCAGACTGGGTACGCCAGGTGGTCAACGCGACACCGGAAGATATGTATCCGGAAAAGCTGGCGAATGATGCGGTTGCTTTCTTGTCTGCTATCGCGGGTGACAAAATCAGCCACACAATGTTAATTGGTGATCAGTTACTTGACCATGGCTGGGTCGGTACTCACAGTGTGGGCCGTGCGAGCAGCCGTCCACCCGTGATGCTGACACTGGACTACAACCCGACAGGTGATGCCGATGCGCCGGTTGCTGCTTGTCTGGTAGGGAAAGGCATCACCTTTGATTCTGGCGGCTACAGCCTGAAGTCAAGTGCCGGCATGGTGACCATGAAGTGTGACATGGGGGGGGCGGCAACAGTGACGGCGGCTCTCGGTTATGCCATTGAACAAGGTTTGAATCAGCGTGTGAAGCTGATCTTATGTTGCGCAGAAAACATGGTCGCAGGTAACGCTTACAAGCTAGGTGATGTGTTAACGTATAAAAACGGCTTGACCGTCGAAGTCGTTAACACCGATGCAGAGGGGCGTTTGGTACTTGCCGATGGCCTGATTGCAGCAAGTGAAACCAATACACCATTGATCATTGATGCGGCCACCTTAACGGGCGCAGCAATGATGGCATTGGGAACGGATTACAATGCGATTTTTGGTTTTGATAAGCAGCTATTGCTGAAGGTCCAGCAGCTATCGGATTTGGTGAATGAGCCGGCATGGCCACTGCCGTTAGAGAAATGGCACCAGGCCAATTGCCCGTCTTTCTATGCTGATACAGCCAACAGCCGCTCGCAGAAAGGTGGCGGCATGGGCGGTGCATCAAATGCCGCGGCGTTCCTGTCCCGCTTTGTTGACAACGAAACCAGTAGCTGGGTGCATTTTGATTTAGCCTCTTGTTTCCGAGACAGCGCAGATAGTCGCTGGGCTGCCGGAGCAACAGGGTTAGGCGTAGCCAATATTGCAGCATTGTTGTTGTCATAACCGTAGTGAAGCAGGCTGGCTCAGCTTGCTTCAACTTGTTTTGCCAATAACGAACAGACTTAAAAGGAAGAATAATAATGACAATTGAAAGAACTTTTTCGATCGTGAAGCCCGATGCGGTAAAGCGTAACTTAATCGGTGCAATCTATCAGCGTTTTGAAAATGCGGGATTGAATATTGTTGCGGCGAAAATGGTTCGCTTGGATGCGGCAAAAGCACAGGGCTTTTACGCTGAACATGAAGGCAAACCGTTTTTTAACGAACTTGTTGAGTTCATGACATCGGGCCCGGTAATGGTACAGGTGCTGGAAGGTGAAGGTGCGATTTATCGCTATCGTGAACTGATGGGAAAAACCAATCCGGAAGAAGCCGCGTGCGGAACAATCCGTGCAGATTTCGCGTTAAGCTTGCGTTATAACTCAGTACACGGCTCTGATAGCCCTGAATCGGCTAAACGAGAAATTGCTTATTTCTTTGCTGATGATGAAATTTGTCCTCGCGACTAAAGTGCGGTTAAATTTCATACAAAATAAATTGTTAACGGGAAGCTTCGGCTTCCCGTTGTTGTTTCTGAGCGTTTTAAAGCGGTTTTTCTGAAGGATGATGGTCCATTGCTAAAATAACCATAGGGGTGATACCTGTGGAAACGAAAGGGCAAAGGCTGTACAATTTCGCGCCTTGAATTGTCCTGTGACATGCAGCCAGTGGGTTGCCAAGGCATAGAATCAGTCGTTTACAATGAGGCAACAACCGATGACAACAGTCAAAATCAATCTGCTGGATTTCGATCGCAAAGGGCTGCGTAAATACTTTGCTGACGAGCTGGGTGAAAAAGCCTTTCGTGCCGATCAGATCATGAAGTGGATCTACCAATTCGGTTGTGATGATTTCGATCAAATGACGAACATCAACAAGAAATTACGCGAGAAGCTGAAGCAGGTTGCTGAAATCCGCGCACCGTATGTTTCTGAAGCGCAGCACTCTTCTGATGGCACCATTAAATGGGCGATGCGCGTTGGCGATCAAGATGTCGAAACGGTGTATATTCCTGATGGTGACCGTGCGACGTTATGTGTCTCCTCTCAGGTTGGTTGCGCACTGGCTTGTACTTTCTGTTCAACAGCACAGCAAGGTTTCAACCGTAATTTACGTGTGTCTGAGATCATTGGTCAGGTATGGCGCGCCGCAAAAGAAATTGGTATTGAAAAAGAGACGGGTCGTCGCCCAATCACGAATGTTGTGATGATGGGAATGGGTGAACCATTGCTTAACATGAAAAACCTGATCCCGGCATTGGAAATTATGCTGGATGATATTGGTTTTGGTCTGTCTAAGCGCCGTGTCACCGTATCCACTTCGGGTGTTGTTTCTGGTCTTGACCAGATGACAGGAACCATCGATGTTGCACTGGCGATTTCGCTGCATGCACCAACCGATGAGCTGCGTTCTGAAATCATGCCAATCAATGACCGATTCAATATCGCGACATTTTTAGAATCGGTTCGTAACTACGTTTCACAGTCAAATGCGAACCGCGGACGTGTTACCGTCGAATATGTTTTGTTAGATCATGTTAATGACGACATGGAGCATGCGCGTCAGCTGGCGGTACTGCTGAAAGATACGCCAGCGAAGATCAACTTGATCCCATTTAACCCTTATCCGGGTTCTCCTTATCGCAAACCGAGTAATTCCCGGATTGACCGTTTCATGAAAACCTTAATGGAATACGATTTTACCGTTACAGTACGTAAGACACGCGGTGACGATATTGATGCAGCCTGTGGCCAATTGGTCGGTGATGTGATTGACCGCACAAAACGGACACAAGCAAAATCGAACAATGCTGAACAAATCCCGGTAAAAGCAGTCTAAAAGTTAAAATCAGCCTAAAAACAGAGGCATAGATTAGACATGGACGTTGGGTTGGGGAAAATATGGTACGATGGACGATGTACCCTTTATTGTGTAGTTTATTGGTTGGTTGTGTCACCGTTAAAGAAACAAGCAATAACAAAGAGTTTAATAGTATCGAAGCATCAGAGGCCAGGATCGCTCTTGGTCTTCGATATTTAGAAACAGGCCAATGGCAACGTGCTCGCGAAAATCTTGAGCAGGCATTAAAATATGCGCCTAAGTACTACCGGGCACAAAATGCCATGGCTTATTATTTTCAGAAGGTAGATGAAAAAGAAGCCGCTGAAGATATGTATAAGAAAGCCTTACAAGATTCACCCAAAAATGGCGATACTTTGAATAACTATGGTGTATTCTTGTGTGGTGAACAGCGTTACGACGAAGCCATTACCGCCTTTTTGAAGGCGATAGAACAACCAGATTACTATTTGACTTCAGCCAGTTATGAGAATGCAGCGCTATGCAGCCTGAATAACGGCGATAAACAGCTAGCGCTACGGTATTTTGAGAAAGCACTGTCTCATGATCCATACCGGCCGAAGTCAATGTTGCAGCTGGCGCAGATGAAAATTGAATTTCAGAATTACAAAGACGCGCGCGCTATGCTGTTTAAATTTAATAAGAGATATGGGTACAAGGCGGATAGCTTGTGGTTACTTATTCAGTTAGAAAATCAGGCTGGACGACTAACTCAGGCAGATAAATACGCCGATTTGCTCAAAGAGCAATTCCCAGACTCTCAGCAATATCAGAAATATCTAGCCAATGAATACTGAACAGAACGAAGAACGAGCAACAGAAGAAGTCATTCGTCCCGGGGATATGCTGCGTCAGGCACGTGAGCAGCTCGGCTATTCACAAAAGGATATTGCCAGCCGCCTGCGTTTACGAATTTCAGTTATCAATGACATTGAAGACAACAATTTTGAAAAATCACAATTGGCCACATTTACCCGTGGCTATGTGAGCTCTTATGCCAAATTTGTTGGATTAGACGGCAAGGATGTGCTGGAACAGCTCGATAAGCTTGGTCATGCTCAACCGCAAGAACAGGAAATGCAGAGCTTTTCGCGCCGTACCAAGCGTGAAGCACATGATAGCCGCATTATGAGCCTGACATGGGCTCTGGCGGCCATTGTTGTTGGTTTAACGGCGGTATGGTGGTGGCAAAGTTTACAAATGGAGCCAACCGATGAAATCCCGGCAGTGACCACTGAACTATCTCAGCCTCTGGAAGAATCTCTCGCCAATTCTGATTTATCTGATGCCATAGGCAATGACGTATCAGCATCTGATGTCAACGCAGCAGCAGAAGGTACTGTTGTTGCAGAGATAGCGAATGAAACCATTGAGCCTGTTGAGTCGATTACCGGTTTGCTCCCGGCTACTGATGATGAAGCTGAACAACCTGTTTTGCTTGAAGATATGGGGGATGGCGAAAGTTATAATGCTCAGCTTGAACCCGGTTCAATCGCAGAGGTCACTAAAGCCAATGTGGCGGAGATTACCGCGGATCTGAAAATCACCTTTGCAGGAGACTGCTGGGTTGATATACGCGATGCGGATGGCAAGCGTCTGGATACCGGGATCAAAAAATCGGGTGATGTTTTGAATCTAAATGGAACAGCACCATTTAAAGTCGTGCTTGGAGCACCGGGTGTTGTTAAAATAAACTACAAAGGTGAACCGGTCGATCTGAGTAAGTATCCTGCTGGGAAAGTAGCAAAACTCAAGCTGCCGCTGTAAAGAGTAAATCTAATGCATAACGAATCTCCAATTATACGTCGTCAATCAACCCGCATCTATGTCGGTGATGTGCCTATTGGTGATGGTGCGCCTATTGCCGTACAGTCAATGACCAATACGCGAACCACTGATGTTGAAGCAACGGTGGCACAGATCCTGGCGTTGGAAAAAGTCGGGGCTGATATTGTTCGCGTATCTGTGCCGACTATGGATGCTGCCGAAGCATTCAAGCTAATCAAACAACAGGTGAATATCCCCTTAGTAGCGGATATTCATTTCGATTACCGTATTGCGCTGAAAGTCGCTGAGTATGGTGTTGACTGCCTGCGTATTAATCCGGGCAATATCGGTAATGAAGACCGTATTCGTGCAGTGGTTGATTGTGCCAGAGATAAGAATATTCCGATCCGTATCGGGATAAACGGCGGTTCACTGGAAAAAGATATCCAGCAAAAATACGGTGAGCCAACACCGGATGCGCTCGTTGAATCAGCCATGCGCCATGTTGACATTCTTGACCGCCTCAATTTTGACCAGTTCAAAGTCAGCGTGAAAGCCTCTGACGTCTTCCTGGCCGTAGAATCGTACCGTAAGCTGGCAGCCCAGATTAAGCAACCGTTGCACCTGGGCATCACCGAAGCGGGTGGTGCGCGTGCCGGGGCCGTCAAATCTGCGGTTGGTTTGGGTATGCTTTTAGCGGAGGGCATTGGTGATACATTACGTGTTTCACTGGCTGCAGATCCCGTAGAAGAAATCAAAGTCGGTTTTGATATCCTGAAATCTCTGCGTATCCGCTCTCGTGGAATTAACTTCATCGCTTGCCCGACGTGTTCGCGGCAGGAGTTTGATGTTATCGGCACCGTCAACGAGCTGGAACAGCGACTCGAAGACATTACGGTGCCTATGGACGTGTCGGTGATCGGCTGCGTGGTTAATGGCCCGGGCGAAGCTGAGATTTCACACCTTGGTATTGCAGGTGGTAATCGCAAGAGTGCTTTCTATGAAGACGGTATCCGCCAGAAAGAGCGCTTTGACAACGATAACGTCATCGACCAGCTGGAAACCAAAATTCGAGCAAAAGCAGCAATGCTGGATGTCAGTAATCGCATTGATGTAACGGAAAAATAGCGAAATAACCTTAAATCACGTCTTGAATCTCAGGGCGTGGTTCACTATTTCTGCTAGAACCTATATATTCGACTTAATTCCCCATTGGTTAACGAGAACAAACGTGGCGAAACAAATTCAAGCAATTCGAGGCATGAACGACTGCCTACCAACGCAATCTCCTCTTTGGCAAAAAGTAGAAGGTACTATTAAGCAAGTAGTTAGCGCATATGGCTGTAGCGAAATTCGTATGCCTATCGTGGAATCTACCCATCTGTTTAAGCGTGCGATTGGTGAAGTGACGGATGTCGTCGAAAAGGAAATGTACACCTTTGATGATCGCAATGGTGACAGCCTGACTCTGCGTCCTGAAGGGACTGCCGGGTGCGTCCGAGCGGGCATCGAAAATGGTCTGCTTTATAACCAAGAGCAGCGTCTGTGGTACATCGGTCCGATGTTCCGCCACGAGCGTCCGCAGAAAGGACGCTACCGTCAATTCCACCAGGTTGGTGTTGAAGTTTTTGGTCTGAACGGGCCTGACATTGATGCTGAACTTATCATGATGACTGCACGTCTGTGGCGCGAGCTGGGTATTGACCAGCATGTTCGCCTGGAGCTGAACTCTATTGGTTCACTGGAAGCGCGTGCAAACTACCGTGATGCATTGGTCGCTTTTCTTGAACAGCATCTTGATGTGCTTGATGACGACTGTAAGCGCCGCATGCATACCAACCCACTGCGTGTTCTGGATACTAAAAACCCAGCCGTACAGGAAATTCTGGTCGATGCACCTAAGCTTTCTGAGTACTTAGATGACGAATCTAAAGAACATTTTGCTGGTTTCTGTGAACTATTAGACGCTGCTGGTATCGAATATCAAGTAAATGAACGTCTTGTGCGTGGTTTGGATTATTATAACCGTACCGTTTTTGAGTGGATCACCGACAGTCTGGGTGCCCAGGGCACCGTCTGTGCGGGTGGCCGTTATGATGGTCTGGTTGAGCAGCTCGGTGGAAAATCAACGCCAGCCGTTGGTTTTGCAATGGGGCTGGAACGTCTGGTTCTGCTAATGGAAACCCTTGAGCTGACAGATGTACGTCGTGCAGTAGATGTATACATTGTTACCGCTGGCGAAGGCACCATGATGGCAGGTATGAAGCTGGCTGAGAAACTACGCGAAGCCGTACCGGGCCTGCGAGTAATGAACCACTTCGGTGGTGGTAACTTCAAGAAACAGTTTAAACGCGCTGATAACGTTGGTGCGGCTATTGCCTTAGTACTTGGTGAAAATGAAATAGCCAATAACACTGTGGTAGTAAAAGATCTGCGTGGTGGTGAGCAAAAAACCATGGCTCAGGATGAAGTCGCAGTGCAGCTCACAGAATTGATTTAAGAGAGGACAGGAAGTGGAAGTCTACGAGACCGAAGAACAGCAGGTTGAAGCGATTAAGTCGTGGTGGAAAGAGAACGGCAAAGCCGTTGTTCTGGGTGCTGTGATTGGTTTGGGTGGTCTGTACGGCTGGCGTTACTATCAAGGTGAGATTCAGTCAGCGAAAGAGCAGGCTTCTGAAACCTATACGCAAGCAATGAATACGTTAGACAGTGGCAGTGAAAATGCTATCTCTGAAGTAAAAGCATTTATTGCTGCCAATGAGAGTAGTCAGTATTCAGTACTTGCCGCACTTCAGCTGGCTAAAGCGCAAGTGAAGCTCGGCGAACTGGATGGTGCGATAGAGCAACTTACTTGGGTTGTTGGCCAGACCAAGGATGAAGCAATCTTACCTTTAGCAAAAACACGTTTAGCACGTATTTTTGCTGAGCAGCAGAAATTCGATGAGGCTTTGGCTGAACTAGACAAAGTCACGATTGAAAGCTGGCAGGCGAAAGTCTCTGAGCTGCGTGGTGATATTTTTCTGCAAAAAGGTGATGCCATTGCTGCTCGTGAAGCTTACGTGAGTGCACAGCAGTTAGGTGCCTCGCCAGTATTGCAAATGAAGCTTGATGATCTAGCGCAGTAAAGGCGGATAAATATGCAAAAGGTGTTCAAGCAAGCATTATCCGTTGCGCTGACTCTTGGTGTTCTTGTCGGTTGTGCCGGCGAGGAAGATTCGATTCAAATGGCTCCATTACCGGTCGTCGAGAGTGCTTTCTCGCCGACTAAAATCTGGAGCCAAACCGTCGGTGACGGGGTATCAGGTTATTTTTCTAATCTGTCTCCGGCAGAAGGCTATGGCAAAATTTTTGCTGCCGACCGTAACGGTATCGTAAAAGCACTGGACCCGGAAACCGGTAAGGTGCTTTGGCAACAGGATCTGGAAACCGATGTCACCGCAAAACTGTCGGGTGGTATTGTGTTGTCGTATGGCAAATTGTTCATTGGCACCGAAAACGCTGATGTTATTGCCTTAGATGAAGAGACTGGCGAAGAAATCTGGCGTACCAAAGTCGAAGGCGAAGTGCTTGCTGCACCTCTTGTTGACGAGGGTATGGTTGTTGTCAATACCAGCCGCGGCGTACTTCAGGCCCTGGATGCGGATACTGGCGAACAGAAATGGCAGCTCAGTAATGAAGTTCCAACCCTGACATTACGCGGTGACAGTTCACCGGTTGCTATCTCTGGCGGTATTTTCTGGGGACAAGCGAATGGCCGTCTGGCTGGTGCCCTTATCAATACCGGTCAATTGTTATGGCAGCAACCGATTGGTTCACCGAAAGGTGCGACTGAAATCGATCGTCTGATTGACGTCGATGCCACCCCAGTGATTGCGGGCGAACGTCTGTATGCGGTGGGTTATAACGGTGCGCTGGTGTCGATTGAGTTAAGAACTGGTAAGGTTGCCTGGAAGCGTAGCTACTCGTCGGCAAAAGATTTTGTGATTGATGGTAACCAGTTATACTTAGTGACAGATAAAGATCATATTGTTGCGGTTGATATTCGTAGTGGTACCGAACTGTGGCAGAACAAAGATCTGGAATACCGTTTACTGAGTGCACCGGCTTCGATTTCTGGCTATGTCGTGCTGGGCGACAGTGAAGGTTATCTGCACTGGTTAGATCCTTACAGCGGTGAGTTTGTTGCTCAGCAGAAAACGGATGGCAGCGGCATTGCCATTCCGCCAGTGAAACTGAGTGATGGTTACCTGGTCGTGACGCGTGATGGCAGCATAAATAAAATGCAAACGCCATAGTCTTTACGTGTTAAGATTGAATCTCGGCTCCTGCTGTTTATACAGTCAGGGGCCGTTATTGTTATATCCGTTCCCTAAATTATTGTCGGTTGATGGCAGAATAGTGATTCTGCTGAAGACAACAATGAACGGAATTAGTATCAGTAAAAATATTATAAGTAAGAGGTAGTTATGATTCCTGTTGTTGCCCTTGTCGGGCGCCCGAATGTGGGTAAATCGACGTTGTTCAACCGTCTTACCCGCACAAGGGATGCGCTGGTAGCTGACTTTCCTGGCCTAACAAGGGATCGTAAATACGGTAAAGCTGAGCTCGAAGAGCATGAATTTATTGTTATCGATACCGGCGGTATTGACGGTACGGAAGAAGGTGTAGAAACCAAAATGGCTGAGCAATCGCTAATGGCGATTGAAGAAGCCGACGTGGTGTTATTTTTGGTTGATGGTCGTGCTGGCCTAACGGTATCGGATGAAGCTATCGCCAAACACCTTCGCAGTCGTGAAAAGCCGACGTTCCTTGTAGTGAACAAGATCGACGGCATTGACGCTGACAGCGCTTGTGCTGATTTCTGGAAGTTAGGTGTCGATGCGATGTATCAAATCGCAGCGGCTCAGAACCGTGGTGTAACGGCTCTGATGGAACGTGCACTGGCACCGTTCGCTGAAAAAATGCAGGAAGACGAAGCAGAAGAAGGTCTGGTTGATCTGACTTCGGTTGAAGACATTGAAAATGCGAATCTGACTGAGGAAGATGCAGAAGCGGCATACAAACGCCTGCAGGAACAGCCGATTAAGCTGGCGATTATTGGTCGTCCAAATGTCGGTAAGTCGACACTAACGAACCGTATTCTGGGCGAAGAGCGTGTTGTTGTGTATGACATGCCGGGTACGACTCGTGATTCTATCTATATCCCGATGGAGCGTGATGATCAGGAATATGTCCTGATTGATACCGCAGGTGTCCGTCGTCGTAAAAATATGAATCAGGCTGTTGAGAAGTTCTCTGTTATTCAGACGCTAAAAGCCGTAGAAGATGCCAACGTGGTACTGCTGGTCATTGATGCACGTGAAAACATCTCCGATCAGGATCTAAGCTTGCTGGGCTTTGTTCTTAATGCGGGTCGCTCTCTGGTGCTTGCGGTGAATAAGTGGGATGGTCTTGATAATGAAGTAAAAGAGCGTGTTAAGTCTGAACTTGACCGTCGTCTTGGCTTTGTCGATTTTGCCCGTATTCACTTTATTTCTGCGTTGCACGGTACGGGTGTCGGTCACTTGTACGAATCAGTACAGGAAGCATACCAATCGGCGACGAAACGGATCAGTACTTCATTGCTGACACGTATCATGCAGATGGCACAAGATGATCACCAGCCGCCATTGGTTCGCGGTCGCCGTGTGAAACTGAAATATGCCCACGCAGGTGGTTATAACCCGCCAATTATCGTTATTCACGGTAATCAGGTGAACGAGTTGCCGGGTTCATACAAGCGTTACTTGATGAACTACTACCGCCGCTCACTGGAAATGATGGGGACACCGATCCGTATTCAGTTCCAGAGCAGTGATAACCCGTTTGAAACCACTAAGCAGAAGTT
This sequence comes from Photobacterium lipolyticum, assembly GCF_003026475.1. Lineage (GTDB taxonomy): Bacteria > Pseudomonadota > Gammaproteobacteria > Enterobacterales > Vibrionaceae > Photobacterium > Photobacterium lipolyticum. The sequence continues at coordinate 60,772 of NZ_PYMC01000019.1, read as the reverse complement.
AACAGTTTCTCAAGAGCGTAAACGTAAGCGACTCACTGGTGCGATCAAAGATCGTCGCAAGTAATATTGCCTACTAAGACTCAATGGAAGTACCCGGCCTGTGTGCTGGGTATTTTTTTATCTGTGGGTTAGTCAGATATTCTTGGTTTGTATTCTGATTTGCCGTAGATCAGTTTGGTATTATCCTGACTGGTATTAAAAAGTCGTTTGTGACTTGAAGTGAAGGAAAGATGATGTCTGTTGTTACCCCTACTCATGTGTTGTTTACCGTTCCGCTGTGGCAATCAGAAGCGGAGGTTCAGTTATGTGAATCGGCAAATCAAGGAGGAACCTGGGTTGTAACCAACCAGACACCTTTTCACCCGGTGAGCCATATATGGCCCGATCACCCTGCAGACAAGGGGACGATTGCTGTTGGTGATGTAAGTTTTGCTGTTGCTGGCTGCTTTACCGGTGCCGTCGATTTAGCAACCAATACGCTTTATGTCGGCAGCGATATCCCGGTAAAACGTGATGAAGCAGGCTGGGCATTTGTCGTCGTTCATCATATTGCCGAGAATGTTGAGTGTAAGGCGGGTGAGCGTGTGGTATTGAGTGTTGATAAAATTCATCAGCAAGCATTAAGCCGTGGTCACAGTGCGGGTCATCTCTCTTCTCTGGCATTAAATAAAGTACTGCATAGTGATTATTGGCGTAAAGATGCACCGCGCAAAGATGAACTCGGGCATTATGACTTCCATGGTTATGCTCAGCAGCAAAGCGTCGTGAGTGAAGATTGCAGTACCGATACCTACCGCTTGGGCAAAACATTACGTAAACGTGGTTTGAATACGGCCGATATGCTGGAAAACCTGAACAGTGTCAAAGAGCGAGTCAACCAGCAGCTAGAAGCCTGGCGTCAGGATGGTGCGGCCGTGATTATGCGCCGCGAGGGTCCGGCGTTAACCGATTCCCGTTACTGGCAGTGTGATTTGAAAGAGGGGGAGGTTATCGAGATCCCGTGTGGTGGTACCCATATACAGTCTCTTGCCGAGTACCGTGCGCTATTTGTTGAGTTCCAACTGACCAGTGAACAAGAGCTTGTCATGATAACCCATATAAAAGCATGATTTTTTCTATTACACCACATCTTATACTAAACAGTAAGATCGCCTTCCTGGAGATTTTTTTGATCAAATGCAGGGATCCGAGGTCATCCTTGAGTCTCTGGAAAAGCGTGAAACCGCTATTGCTGCTATGTTGCCAGTGCTTACACTGATCATGCCAGTGCTGGTAAGAAGCTTGTTATTACTGGGATTGTAAGAGGGTACCTTCGGATTTTGTGATATTTGGTTACTGCTGGATCTACAGCTTAAAATACAAATCTGTAGTTGTATATATCGCTATAAATCCAAATACAGCACATGTAACTTATGCTTTCGGGATGCGTATTGATAAATGTTCTTTTGAGACCAGATCGCTGATCACGATAGTTTTTACAAATGATCAACGGATTCACGAATGATCAAGTTGCCCGAAAAAAGCGCAATAGTGCTGATCTCTTGCCCGTCGATAAGTCGTAAGGCTTGTTCGATAGCAGAGCGTGCCATTTCCTCTATCGGAACCATGACGGTAGTTAAGCTAGGTATAGTGAATTCGCCTGCCGGGTCATTATCAAAACCGAACACTGAAATATCGTGTGGCACTCGCAACCCCGCTTCGTGCAGTGCGCGAATCGCCCCCATAGCCATATTGTCGTTTGCGGTAAAAATGGCGCTAAAAGACAGTTTACTTGCTAACAGATCATTACAAGCGCGGTAACCACTCTGGCTAAAGTAATCACCGCGATAGATACCGCAGGACTGAAGTCGGTGTGCGGCTAATGTGTCTTTGAAGCCCTGCAGGCGAAGGCCAGAATTTGCTGACGAATCCGGCCCTGTAATGCAGGCTATGTCTTTATGGCCTTTGCTGAGCAGAAATTCTGTGGCTTGCTGCGCGGCCTGGTATTGATTAAAGCTGATACAACGCTCTTCAAAACCTTCAACCTGTTGATTAATAACAATCAAAGGGATCGGTAAGTTTCTCAGCAACTGTTTTAGCGCATCTTCGGGCATCTTGCGGGTGTAAAGAATAATGCCATCGACCTTACGCTCAACCAGGCTATCAATGGCTTGTTGTTCGGTTTCGCGGCTGTGGCCCCCATTCATAATCAGCAGCTGCCTTCCTGCCGCGGCTGCTGTCTCTGATGCTCGTCTCATCAGGCTGCTGAAGTGTGCACCCTCAAAGGCAGAAACCACCAAGCCAAGGGTGTTGGTAGTGTTGGTTGCTAAAGCACGGGCAAGGCTATTGGGTTTATAGTCCAGTGCTTCCATCGCCTGATAGACTGCCTCGGTAGTGGCTTTCTTCACTTGGCCGGTATTGTTTAATACCCGTGAGACAGTGGCTTTCGAGACCCCTGCTAACTTACATACATCTTTGATGGTTGCCATCAATTTTCATTCCGCGTGTTGTGGAGACGAATAAAAAGCCCGAACGTCGTCGGGCAATGATATAAATCAACAAAGTGAATTAACGTTTGCTGCCATTGGAGGCAATGACGTCTTTGTACCAGAAGAAGGACTTCTTACGCTTGCGCTGCAAATCATTCTCGCGGTCGACATACACAAATCCGTATTGTTTCTGGTAGCCATTTAACCAGCTGAGTAAATCAATAAACGACCACGGGTAGTAACCGCGTACATCGATACCCTGTTTGATGGCCAATTCTGCGGCATCAATATGGCTGGCAAGATAATCAATGCGCGGCTGGTCAATAACCTCACCGTCAATGATCGGATCTTTAGCCCCAAGGCCGTTTTCCGTAATGTAGAACGGAATATCACCATAACGCTCTTTCAAGCGCATCATGCCAACGCACAGCCCTTCAGGGTAGATTTCCCAATCCCAATCGGTATAAGTTGACTGGGGATTATGAACAAATTTGAACAGGCCTTTAATACCAAACTCTTGCCCGGAACCTTTATTGCCTGTGGTATTGATTTTAGTGTTATCAACATCAGGATTCGCCGCAACCCATTCGCGTTTGTAGTAGTTCACGCCGATAAAGTCACAGATGTTGTCTTTGAGTAACGCTTCATCTTCTGGTGCAAACTCCGGCACGTCCCAGGTGAGTTGCGCGAGGTTGAGAATATGGGCGGGGTATTCGCCTTTTAATACCGGATCATATAACCAATGGGTGAGAAGATCGTCTGCCATTTGGCAAGCCGCAACATCTTCAGAGCTATTCGTAATCGAGTCGTGGGGTTGCATGACGTTGACAAAACCGATCTGCCCATTTGCCGGTATTTGACCTGTGTTTTTGTATTCGCGGAATGTCTTCACGGCTCTGGCATGCGCAATGAATACATGGTGACACGCTTGGATGCCACGCTTCGGATCATGTAAACCCGGAGGGTGGGCGCCGGTGAAGTAACCCATACCGATAAAGATTAATGTTTCATTGAAGGTTGACCATAATTCGACACGGTTACCAAATTCCTGATAGCACAGGCGGGCGTATTGCTCAAAGGCATCGACAGTTTCACGAGATTCCCAGCCGCCGATATCCTGTAAGGCTTGCGGCAAATCCCAATGATATAACGTAATCATTGGTTTGATGCCGTGCCTGAGCAACTCATCAATCAAATCGCTGTAAAACTTCACACCTGCCGCGTTAACCTTGCCGCGACCTTCAGGAAATAAACGTGGCCAGCTAATAGAAAAGCGATAGCTCTGCATCCCCAGCTCAGCCATCAAAGCCACATCTTCTTTGAAGCGGTGGTAGTGATCGGCGGCAACATCGCCATTAGTACCTTCATGTGTGGTACCTGGCTGGTGCGAGAAAATATCCCAGATTGACGGGCCTTTACCGTCAATATTGTAAGCCCCTTCGACTTGATAGGCAGCAGAAGCCGCTCCCCACAAGAAGTTGTCTGGAAACAGAGATGTGATTTTACTGGTCGCCATGGCACGATTACCTTTAGGTGGTTGAAAGGAATATACGGACAGTACCGTGAAAATGAAACCGGTTACATAAACCGGTTTCATTTTTGTCTGTTTACGCGATCAGGATCATTAGAATAAATGTATCTGTGTAGGAACAAGGGATCGAAAGTGTAATCCGTATTATGTTTGTAATATGATCTCATCATGTGGAAAGATGATTTAAAAGGAAGAGGATGTTATGAGCAGTAATCTATGCCCCAGCTGTCAAAGTGAACTGAGCTGGAAGAACGATGGTTATTATTGCGATTCGTGTCAGCATGCCGTGAAGAAAAGGGCATTTTGCCCCGACTGTAACGATGAAATGGAAAAGCTTCAGGCATGTGGATCAGCGAGTTATTTTTGCAATAGTTGCAACGAGTTAAAATCTAAGTCCCGGGTTAAAATCCGTTTCGAAAAAGCGTAGTTCATCTGCGCTTATCTCGCCTTCTGAAATAACAAACGTCGCTTAAAGCGACGTTTGTTGTAATGGGGATGGGATATTTTGCGGGTTATTCCGTGACGACAGAGCGGATTTCGCCTTCCGCCACTTTAGTGTGTAATTCATCCCCGGCCTTAACTTGGTCAGCACGACGGATCACATTCCCCTTGGTGTCCCGGGTAATGGAATAACCGCGTCCAAGGGTTGCCAGCGGGCTTACGGTTTCCAGCTTTTCAGCGGCCATTGCCAGTTTGTGGCTGGCATTGAGCAGGCGGCGATCCATGGCATCGAGCAGGCGGCGTTCTGCCTGCTTCAGTCGGGTCGAATTGTGTTTAATTGTTTGCGCCGGAGAATGTAAAGCCAGCTTGTATTCGATCCGCTCTAAATGCTGATGATGCCCAGTTGTTAGCTTATTGATTGCGCGTTCTAAGCGGCTAGAAATATCGTCAAGATGCTGCTGTTGCTGATTTAATCGCAATTGCGGATGCTGGCGCTCTAAGCGGTGATGCAACTGTACCAGACGGGCAGAGTGTTCCGTCATATAGTGACGGAAGGCATGTTGTAACTGTTGTCTTTTCTGGTCAATTTTCTGAGTCTGATGAGTCATGTCGCGACTGACCAGTTCTGCGGCTGCAGACGGTGTCGGCGCGCGAACATCGGCAACAAAATCAGCAATCGTCACATCGACTTCGTGGCCGACCGCACTGACGACTGGGATCTGGCTGGCGGCGATAGTACGAGCCACAATTTCTTCGTTGAAGGCCCACAAATCTTCCAGCGAGCCACCGCCTCGCCCAACAATCAATACATCACATTCCTGACGGGTATTGGCACGCCCGATGGCTTGTGCGATCGAGATAGCAGCGCCTTCTCCCTGTACCATCGTCGGGTAAATAACAATGGGCAGGTTTGGATCGCGGCGTTGTAAAACGTTCAGAATATCGTGCAGTGCCGCACCCGTTTTCGAGGTCACAATCCCCACTCGCTGAGGCTGCTCCGGCAGTGATTTCTTCAGTGATTGGGCAAATAACCCTTCAGCGGCAAGAGCCATCTTTAGCTGCTCAAATTGTTGCTGTAAGCGACCATCCCCTTCCGGCTGCATGCTTTCGATAATCAGCTGGTAATCACCACGCGGTTCATACAGTGACAAACGCGCTTTAACCAGTACCTGGGTGCCATTGGCTGGCTTGAAGGTTACCCTGCGGTTGTTACCCTTGAACATGGCACATTTTACCTGAGCGCGGGAATCTTTCAGGGTGAAGTACCAGTGGCCGGAAACGGGCATCGACAGGTTTGACAGTTCACCAACCAGCCAGACGATACCCATTTCATTTTCGAGTAATAATCGGACTTCGGCATTCAGGCTGGAAACGGTATAGATACGATCGTTAGATTGGGTCTGTTGAGCGAACATAGTCACGAGGTGAGACACCTGTTGTCGAAAGGCAAAGTGAAGTGCTGGAAGAGAATGAAAAGTGTACAGGCAGATCTATAGACAGATCATGGGCGTACACGTCTGACCGCAGCACCGGAAACTTAACCGACATATATTACGTATCAAGTGAAAAGTGTCAATAAAAAAATATAATTTTTTTGTAGCCAAACGATTGCACCCTACGTATAATTCGTTCGCAATATTTTATCCTTCTATAAACCCTAACTCGGTGTGAGATATTGCAATGTTACGTATCAAACAAGAAGCTCTAACTTTTGATGATGTTCTGCTGGTTCCAGCACACTCTACGGTTCTCCCTAACACTGCCGATCTGCGCACCCAACTAACGAAGAAAATTACGCTAAACATTCCTATGGTTTCTGCTGCAATGGACACAGTAACCGAGGGGCGTTTCGCAATTGCGTTAGCTCAGGAAGGTGGTATCGGTTTCATCCACAAAAACATGTCTATCGAACAGCAAGCGGATCAGGTTCGCATGGTTAAAAAGTTCGAGGCTGGCGTGGTGTCTGAACCTGTGACGGTAAAACCAACGGCTACGATTGCTGACGTGAAAGAACTGACTGCAATAAATGGCTTTGCTGGTTATCCGGTTGTATCAGATAACAACGAGCTTGTTGGTATCATTACTGGCCGTGATGTACGTTTTGTTACCGACCTTTCGATGCTGGTTGAACAAGTGATGACGCCAAAAGATAAGTTGGCGGCAGCGAAAGAAGGTGCTTCGCGTGAAGAAGTTGAAGCCATCATGCAAGAGCACCGTGTAGAGAAAGTGCTATTGGTGAATGATAACTTCCAGCTTAAAGGCATGATCACCGCGAAAGACTTCCAGAAAGCGGAACGTAAGCCTAACGCATGTAAAGATGAGCTAGGCCGCCTGCGTGTTGGCGCTGCTGTTGGTGCCGGCGCGGGGAACGAAGAACGCGTTAAGGCATTGGTTGAAGCAGGTGTTGATGTGCTGCTTATCGACTCTTCTCACGGTCACTCGGAGGGCGTTCTGCAACGCATTCGTGAAACCCGTGCAGCCTTCCCTGAACTACAAATCATCGGTGGTAATGTCGCGACGGCTTCAGGTGCGCGCGGACTTATCGATGCAGGTGTTGATGCGGTTAAGGTTGGTATTGGCCCTGGTTCTATCTGTACCACACGTATCGTTACCGGTGTGGGTGTTCCTCAGCTAACGGCTATTTCTGAAGCTGTCGATGCAGCATCAGACTTTGGTATTCCTGTTATCGCCGATGGTGGTATCCGCTACTCTGGTGACATGTGTAAAGCGATTGCTGCTGGCGCATCATGCGTAATGGTCGGTTCAATGTTCGCGGGCACTGAAGAAGCACCGGGCGAAGTTGAACTGTATCAAGGCCGTGCTTATAAATCTTACCGTGGTATGGGCTCACTCGGTGCGATGTCTCAAGGTTCTTCTGATCGTTACTTCCAGTCTGATAACGCCGCAGACAAGCTGGTACCTGAAGGTATCGAAGGTCGCGTTGATTACAAAGGCCATGTCAAAGAAATCGTTCACCAGCAAATGGGCGGCCTTCGTTCAAGCATGGGCCTGACCGGCTCTGCGACGATTGAAGAAATGCGCACTAAAGCTGAGTTTGTTCGCATTTCTGGTGCTGGTATCAAAGAGTCACATGTCCACGATGTGACCATTACGAAAGAGGCACCTAACTACCGTATGCGTTAATTTGTTTACAGATCATTCGAACGCGACGAAAACGTTTGCCTGAGCGGGAAACTTGTATAAGATCGGGGGGCGTTTTATTGCCCCCTCACTATTTTTATTTATTTTTGAGACTTCTCGATAATGACTACATCTACAAATATTCATGACCAACGTATCCTTATTCTGGATTTTGGTTCTCAATATACTCAGTTGATCGCCCGCCGTATCCGTGAAATCGGTGTTTATTGTGAGCTTTGGAGCTGGGACGTTGATGAAGCCGATATTCGTGATTTCAACCCGAACGGTATCATCCTTTCTGGTGGGCCGGAGAGCGTAACCGGAGATGAATCACCTCGCGCACCACAATATGTGTTTGAAGCGGGTGTACCTGTATTTGGTGTGTGTTATGGCATGCAAACCATGGCCGAGCAGCTTGGCGGTAAAGTTGCGGGCTCTTCAATGCGTGAATTTGGTTACGCGCAAGTCGAAATAATTGAACCAACATCATTCCTGAAAAATATCGAAGATGCAGTAGCCGAAGATGGCAATGGGTTGCTGGATGTATGGATGAGCCACGGTGATAAAGTGGTCGAAATCCCGTCTGATTTTGTTAAGGTTGCGCAAACTGATACTTGCCCGTTTGCGGCAATTGCCAACGAAGAGAAGCATTTCTACGGTGTGCAGTTCCACCCGGAAGTTACCCATACCCGTCAGGGCATGCGTATTATCGAGAACTTCGTTCTTAATATCTGCGGCTGTGAGAAGCTTTGGACATCGGCCAACATCATCGAAAATGCTATTGCCGATATCAAAGAGCAGGTAGGCGATGATGAAGTTATTCTCGGTCTGTCTGGTGGTGTTGATTCATCCGTCGTCGCCATGCTTATTCACCGTGCCATTGGTGACAAGCTGACCTGTGTATTTGTTGATAACGGCTTGCTTCGCTTAAACGAAGGTGAGCAGGTCATGGACATGTTTGGTGACCACTTCGGCCTGAATATTATACATGTTAAAGCAGAAGACCGTTTCTTAGATGCATTGGCTGGCGAGAACGATCCTGAAGCAAAACGTAAGATCATTGGTCATGTGTTTATCGATGTATTCGATGAAGAATCAAAGAAACTGAAGAATGCTAAATGGTTGGCTCAGGGAACCATTTACCCGGATGTGATTGAATCAGCGGCTTCAAAAACAGGCAAAGCGCACGTTATCAAATCGCACCACAATGTGGGCGGTCTGCCTGATGATATGGAGATGGGTCTGGTTGAACCGCTTAAAGAGCTGTTCAAAGATGAAGTGCGTAAGATTGGTTTAGAACTAGGCCTGCCTTACAACATGCTTTATCGTCACCCATTCCCGGGGCCTGGTCTGGGCGTGCGTGTTCTGGGCGAGGTGAAGAAAGAGTATTGTGACTTGCTGCGTCGTGCGGATGCTATCTTCATTGAAGAGCTGCACAACGCCGATCTTTATAACAAGGTGTCTCAGGCATTCACCGTATTCCTGCCTGTTCGCTCTGTTGGTGTGATGGGTGACGGTCGTAAATACGACTGGGTTGTCTCTCTGCGTGCGGTTGAGACAATCGACTTTATGACTGCGCATTGGGCACACCTGCCATATGACTTCTTAGGTAAGGTTTCGAACCGTATCATCAATGAAGTCGATGGGATCTCGCGTGTGGTTTACGATATATCGGGTAAACCGCCTGCAACTATCGAGTGGGAATAATTTTTCTTTGCGGGTTCATGTCACGTTTGGCATGAACTTGCGACGAAAGTAAAACACATCGTGCTTGTCGAGCCAATTCGGCAAGCATGAATTCAAAAGACACCTTAGGGTGTCTTTTTTGGTTTCTGTCACACGATAAGTGCATGATTCAGAGCGTGCTCCGGGAATTCTGTTTAAGCAAATCATACTAATGCTATTAGTGATCTAGCCCTTTAGCGATTTTATTGTAACGACTATTGTTGTCTCTGTGAGGTGCTGTTGTTTTATAATTGTTGGGGTTATGTAGGGTATTAATATTTATTTACAATATAACCTGTCTAGTATTGGTGATTGGTTAGCTTAACGTGCTTTTTTTGTTGTCGTTTTTATTACAATCTGTGGGGGTTTTCTTGTACCAAGAAAGCATCAGATTGACTGGCGATAAGATCAAAATATCTGTCGAACCCGATTGGTAAATACACCGCCGCAAATTAACAACATCATCAAGAGCATGGAGCTCCCATGAGTAACGAAGCCGTACAAAAAGCACCGGATATGCCCTCCAGTGCAATGGATAAATTTTTAAACGTAATTGAGCGAACAGGAAACAGAATTCCGGATCCTGCGTTGCTGTTCTTCTGGGGACTAATCATTGTCTGGGTGCTGTCCGCAATATTGTCTCAATTTGACTTTGGTTTTGTTCACCCTGTAACCGGACAGGCTGTTGAAGTGAAAAACCTGCTAACGGGTGAATCATTTGCCAGTTTCTTGGCGAATATGGTGAAGAACTTCACCGGTTTTGCCCCTCTGGGGATTGTATTGGTCGCGATGCTGGGTGTCGGCGTGGCAGAAGCGTCTGGCTTTATCAATACCGGCCTGAAGAAAATGCTTAACTTCACCCCGGCGAAACTGTTAACACCGATGCTGATCCTGGTGGCCATTGTATCGCACACTGCGGCGGATGCGGGTTACGTCTTGGTTATCCCGCTAGGTGGTATCATTTTCCATGCGGCAGGCCGTCACCCTCTTGCGGGTATTGCTGCGGCATTCGCGGGTGTATCCGGTGGTTTCTCTGCGAACTTTATTCCTTCAGGTATCGATCCTCTTCTTGCTGGTTTTACCCAGTCTGCGGCGCAAATCCTCGATCCGGCATACATTGTTAACCCGTTATCTAATTTGCTATTTACTGGTTTATCTTCAGTTTTAGTTATTGGTATTGGCTGGTATGTGACAGAGAAAATCATTGAACCACGTCTAGCGAATACCGCGATTGATGACGATGCGGAAGAAGCGCCGGATATGGGCTCTTTCACCGAAATCGAAAGCAAAGCCTTCTCGCGTGCTGGCTGGGCAATGGTTGCAGGTATTGTGGTACTGGTGGCGTCTGTTTACCCGGAAACCTCGCCACTGCGCTCGCCGGCAGGTGAAATTACCGCCTTTAAAGCACCACTGATGCAGTCTATCGTGCCGTTGATCTTCATTCTGTTTGTGATCCCCGGGGTGGTTTACGGCAAAGTGGCTGGTACGTTCAAGTCGAGCGACGATGTCATTAAGTCAATGTCAGCGACCATGAGCAGCATGGGCAGTTTCATGGTTATGGCATTCTTCATTGCCCAGTTCCTGGTTGCCTTTACCCAGTCTAACCTGGGGACGCTACTCGCGCTTTCTGGTGCAGAAATGCTTCATGCCATGAACCTGCCTGGTCAGGTGACAATTGTGGGTATGATTCTGCTTACCGCGTTGGTAAACCTGTTGGTCGGTTCTGCATCGGCGAAGTGGGCACTGATTGGTCCAATCCTGGTACCGATGCTAATGGCGGTGGGTATTTCTCCTGAACTGACACAGGCTGCTTACCGCGTCGGTGACTCGGTATCGAACATCATCTCGCCGATGATGGTCTTCTTCCCGTTGGTTGTTGTTTACATGCAGCGCTATGTGAAGAGCTCCGGTATTGGTTCTCTTGCATCGATGATGATGCCTTACTCTATCGCGATGCTGGTTGGTTGGACTCTCTTCCTGCTGGCCTACTGGGCACTCGGTATTCCGCTGGGTATTCAGGCTCCGTACACCTATAGTATGTAATCTTTACTGAGATATTTTCAGTGGATAATTTTAAAGCCCGGCATCTTGCCGGGCTTTTTAGTGGACGTTGTATTATGCCCCGAAGTGGCTGGCATGAAAACGCAGGTGATCTTCGATAAAACTCGCCATGAAAAAATAGCTGTGATCATAACCTTCCTGCATGCGCAGCTCTAACGGATATTGGCTGGCTTGCGCTGCTGCGATTAACGCTTCAGGTTTTAACTGCTCTGCGAGGAAGCCGTCCTGATCACCCTGATCAACCAAGGCCGGTAGCTTGGTTTCAGCCTGCTTCATTAATTCTGATGCGTCATATTGCTTCCAGCTTTCACAGTCTTTGCCTAAGTAACCGGTAAACGCTTTCTGTCCCCAGGGGCAGTTAATCGGATTCGAGATAGGGCTGAATGCGGATACAGAGCTGTAACGCTGCGGATTGCGCAGGGCGATAGTCAGTGCTCCGTGGCCGCCCATCGAGTGACCGCTGATCGCCCGTTGCTGCGAGACCGGAAAGTGTGCTTCAATCAGTTCAGGCAGCTCGTTGACCACGTAATCATACATCTGGTAGTGGCGATTCCATGGCGCCTGAGTTGCATTGACGTAGAAGCCGGCCCCCAAACCGAAGTCATAACCGGCATCGGGATCATCTGCAACCCCTTCACCGCGCGGACTGGTATCTGGTGCGACGATGGCAATCCCAAGATCTGCGGCAATGCGCTGTGCGCCGGCTTTGTGCATAAAGTTTTCATCGGTGCAGGTCAGCCCCGACAACCAGTAAAGCACGGGTACTTTTTGCCCTTTGCTGATCTGTGGCGGCAGGAAAATGGCAAAGCGCATTTCACAATTTAATACCGCCGAACGATGGGTGTATTGCTTGTTCCAGCCACCAAAACATTTGTTGGCACTGATATTGTCTAGGGTCATGAGGGGGCTCTTAATGGCTATCAAAGGTAAACGACGATACAAACAACTAGCGCTGCATATGCAGCGCTAAATGGTTGTGGTTACAATTATTTGTCGTAGTGAATCACTGAACGGATGCTCTTACCTTCATGCATCAGATCAAACGCATCATTAATCGCCTCAAGGCCCATGGTATGAGTGATGAAATCATCCAGCTTAAACTCACCCGCCATGTAGCGCTCAACGATTTCCGGCAGTTCAGAGCGGCCTTTTATCCCACCGAAAGCAGAACCACGCCAGACGCGCCCCGTAACTAACTGGAACGGGCGGGTTGAAATTTCCTGACCAGCGCCAGCAACACCAATGATGACCGATTCGCCCCAGCCTTTATGGCAACACTCAAGTGCCGAGCGCATAACATCAACATTACCGATACACTCGAACGAGAAGTCAACGCCGCCGTCAGTCATCTCAACAATAACTTCCTGAATGGGCTTATCAAAGTCTCTCGGGTTGATACAATCCGTAGCGCCCAGTTTTTTCGCCAGATCATATTTGCTCTCATTAATATCAACGCCGATGATCCGGCTGGCACCGGCCATGGTTGCACCAATGATGGCAGACAGGCCGATACCGCCTAAACCAAAGATAGCAACGGTATCGCCTTTTTGAACTTTGGCGGTTTTCAGAACGGCACCCATGCCCGTGGTGACCCCGCAGCCTAGCAGGCAGACTTCTTCCAGTGGGGCTTCTTTGCTGACTTTCGCCAGTGAAATTTCAGGCAGTACCGTGTACTCAGAGAATGTCGAACAACCCATGTAATGGAAGATAGGCTGGCCATCTTTATAGAAGCGGGTCGTGCCGTCGGGCATCAGGCCTTTACCCTGAGTCTCACGAATTTTCTGACACAGGTTGGTTTTGCCTGATTTACAGAATTTGCACTCACCACATTCTGGCGTATAAAGAGGAATAACGTGGTCGCCAACTTGTACGCTTGTTACGCCTTCGCCGACTTGCTCAACAATACCGCCACCTTCGTGACCTAAGATTGCCGGGAAGATCCCTTCAGGATCGTCGCCGGAAAGTGTAAAGGCATCAGTATGGCAAACACCCGTCGCGACGATACGCACTAAGACTTCACCCGCTTTAGGTAGCATCACATCGACTTCTTCAACCGAGAGTGGTTGATTCGGAGCCCAGGCGATAGCGGCTTTGGATTTAATAAACTGGTCAGACATTTTCGTTCTCTCTGTTTAGGTTCATGCTATTCCTACCCATACACAGTAGGAGAGAATTCTGGTAACAATGAATAACTTTGCGGTGCTGCGTTGTTTGTTTCGATGGGGGCTATTGTATTTGTTTCCTGCTGGATGATAATTAGGTTAAAACGCAATTTACTTTTACCAGTGTGTAATAATCAGGGCTGAATAAGTCAGCAGGCAGGTCGTGCAATGTTTCTATGGGAAGGGGTAACCGAGTTTGTGGCCGTGGCGGAGACTGATAGCTTTACGGCGGCATCGAAGCGGCTTGGTATTTCCACCGCACAAGTAAGCCGGCAAATCAGTGCACTGGAGAACAGGCTCAGTACTAAGCTGTTTTACCGCACGACCCGTAAGGTGTCATTGACCGAAGAGGGAACGGTGTATTACCGCCATTGCCGTCAGATCATGGATGGACTCGAAGAGGCGGAGAGGGCTATCAGTAATCTGCGTGATACCCCGCAAGGTATCGTGAAGCTGACGGCCCCCGTGACGTATGGCGAAAAATACATTATGCCGCTAATAAGTAATTTTATGCTGAGTTATCCTGAGGTCGAGGTGGTTGTCGATCTCACCAATCGGCAAGTTGATTTGATTGAAGGGGGCTATGATCTTGCGATCCGGTTAGGCAAGTTATCCAGCTCTACCATGATGGCGAAACGTCTCACCAACCGGACCCAGTTTGTCTGTGCCGCGCCTGAATATCTGGAAAAATATGGCGTTCCTCACTCTTTATCTGAGCTTCGCCACCATAACTGTTTAGTAGGCAATCACGATTACTGGCGTTTTCAGGAAGCGGGTAAAGAAAAGAGTGTGCGGGTTTGTGGAACGTTGGTTTGTAATAGCGGCTATGGCTTACTCGATGCGACGTTAAAAGGGATCGGGCTGGTGCAGCTACCTGATTACTATGTTGACGAGGAACTTAAAGCCGGCAACCTGATATCGGTGCTGGATAATTATCAGGAGCCGAAAGAAGGGATATGGGCCCTTTACCCCCACAACCGCCATTTGTCTCCTAAAGTGCGGATGCTGGTGGATTATCTGGCGGAACAATTGCCACAGGCGTTAACGAGGCTTATCCCCCAACCACGTTAAGGTGCAGGATCTCGCATCTTGAGGTGGCTTGGGTATATAATCGGCCGCCCAGGTAAATGACCGTATTTGAGAAAGCTTGTGACAGATCAGAACACTGACGTAAACCAAGATGAACTGTATATGCGCCGTGCGATTGAGCTGGCGTCTCTGGCGGAAGCGGAAGGGGAAGTGCCAGTCGGCGCAGTGGTTGTGTATAACGGTCAGGTTGTGGGTGAAGGCTGGAACCGTTCAATAGGTCAGCATGATGCGACAGCGCATGCAGAAATCATGGCATTGCGTCAGGCAGGGAAAGTGGTGCAGAACTACCGTTTGATTGATGCCACACTGTACGTGACGTTAGAGCCGTGTCCGATGTGTGCGGGGGCGATGGTGCACAGCCGGATCGGCAAAGTGGTATTTGGTGCCCATGACCTGAAAACCGGTGCCGCAGGCAGTCTGATGAACTTGTTGAGTTACGATCAGGTGAATCACCATGTCGGTTGCCAGTCGGGCGTACTGGCCGAGGAATGCCGCGTGCAACTGCAGGCCTTTTTTAAGCGTCGCCGGGCTGAAAAAAAAGCAGAGAAAAAAGCCAGACAGGCAGTGCAAGCTAAACGTTAAGATAGTAAGGCTGCAATAAAAAGCTCGGTAATACCCGCAAACAGGAAATGACCGAGCTTTATTCTTTAGCATGTAAAATCAGTTCAATCAGTCAGCGGTCTTAGCTGGCAATGTTAGCGGCAACAATGTAAGTACGCTGGCGCCAGAGTGTCTTACGATGAGTATTGATACTTAAGCGTTTACGGCGGGTTGCTGCCGATGTGAGGCGTTGCCTTAAACGCTTCATTGCCGAATGTTGTTTCGAGAATCTCATTGTTTTCTCTTCCGAAAAGATGTGACAGCCAAACACTGCTCACAGCAAGCATCGGATGATGCTTTATATAGCTTGGATTGTGACTTAATTATATGAAATTGAGAATGATCCAGATCTCACCTTGATACTTATCCCGATTGGTATAAAGCTTTGCTCGAAAAACCAACAGCCCTACATAAAATAGAGCTGTTGGGGATGATTTGAACCTATTGAGATAAGGCTACTGGCTGACTTCGCTCATCGTTTCAGTCTTACTGAGCACATTCTGATCACTGGACTGTTTGGCCGGTAAGATCGGGGTGATAGTTTGCAAGCCATCAATCACCTGAATTTCTTCGCTCTGCGGCTCACGGTTATGCGCTTGCTGGTAACCGATAATGCTCTGGTAGTAGCGGCGGATATTTTCAACATAGTTGAGCGCTTCATCCCCGCGGGCATAACCGTAGCGAGTCTGTTTGTAGTACTTCTGCTGGCGTAACAATGGCAGGCGCTGTTTAACATCACTCCAGGCATCAGGGTTTCCGCCTTGTTGTTTGGTTAAACGGCGAGCGTCCATCAGATGGCCGAAGCCAACGTTATACGATGCCAGGGCGAACCAGACTTTTTCGTGATCTTCGATACTGTCAGGAATACGACTGATCATCTTGCGCAGGTAATCGGTACCGCCGCGGATACTTTGCTCTGGATCGAGCCGGTTTTTGACCCCAACCGATTTTGCGGTTGGTAACGTCAGCATCATCATGCCTCTTACACCGGTGGGTGAAACCGCGCGAGGGTTCCAGTGTGATTCCTGATATGACAATGCGGCGATCAGACGCCAGTCAAGTTCACTGGAATACTTCTTAAACAGAGGCTCCCAGCGAGGTAACTTGCGCTCTATCGCTCGTAAGAATGCACGGGTATCAACATAATCAAACTTGTCGACATGACCAAAGTACTTTTCTTCCAGCTGGGCTAATTCACCGCTCTGCTGCAATTCGCCGAAGAATTCAATTAACAGCGCATAAAGGCTGTCATCGGTTGTGCTATTGACAAACCAGCTGATCGCTTCATCTTCGGTCAGCTCCATCGCCAGTGCAATATCAGGGTGAATACGCTGGGTCAGGGCGACATCGACTGAATCAGCAACGGTAAAATCCAGCTTACCCGCGGCAACCATGCGCAGCAGTTCTTCGCTGTCTATATCTTCGATCGATTCCCAGGTCAGTTTCGGATACATAGCTTTCAGCTCTAGCAAGCGTTTTTCGTGGCTGGAGCCTTTGACGACGGTTAAGCTACCTTTATTTTTGGCAAGATCGGCCGGAGTACGCGGACGCCATTGTCCTTTTTTATACACCACTAGCTGGCTGGCATAATAATAAGCCGGTGCCGCATGGAACGAGACTAAACGATCAGGGATGATCGTCAACCCTGCGGCAATGATATCTACATCGCCACGTTGTAAAGCGGGAAACAGGCCGGACAGGGTAAACATTGGCTGCATTTCCAGTTTGACACCTAATTTACTGGCAAAGCGCTGGGCGAGTTCATAATCGAGCCCCGTCGGGCCATCGGTGCCAATGTAATATGACAGCTGGTTGTTTAGCGTTCCAATCCGAAGAACGCCACTTTCGCGGATCTGTTTAAGATCGCTTTGCGGGCTCTCCTGCCACTTACACCCGCTAAGTAGCACAAATGTCAGGAAGATAATGAAGAGGTATCGAACCTTCGTGATTAACAGATCATTGCTCAACAAAAAATGCTCATCGTTATAATTTGGGGTTCTTTATACCAAAGGTAGACAACTCAGCAAAGTGACTCTGCCTTGATCTCGGGAAGAATTACTCTTTTAGATATCTACAACGGTTAAATGGCGTCTTTTTCCTCATATTTTGGCGGGATCGAAAAAAAACACGCAAACGGTTGCGTCAAGAGTTACGTCACAAAAAAAATTCCTTTATACTACGCCCCATCTTGATATGACGCTGTTGTAACTGTCAAACAGTATGTAAGTGCTGAAAAAGGTGGCATTGACGTAATTAGCCCAGTGACTGAACTGGGTGTTAGGCCAATATCACCTTCATTCAACTGCTAATCGAGAGACGTACGCACATGGAAATTTTGCGTGGTTCACCCGCACTGTCTGAGTTTCGCGTTAATAAGCTACTAGAGCGTTGCCGCGAGTTAGATCTGCCTGTGTCAGGCATTTACGCTGAGTTTATGCATTTTGCTGATGTATCGGCTCCCCTGAATGCTGATGAGCAAAGCAAGCTGGCAAGCCTGCTAACCTACGGTCCTACGATTGCTGAGCATGAGCCTACAGGCACGATGCTGCTGGTTACCCCTCGTCCGGGAACTATCTCTCCATGGTCTTCTAAATCGACTGACATCGCCCATAACTGTGCGTTAAATAACGTTAAGCGCCTAGAGCGTGGTACGGCTTACTATGTAGACACAACGGCTGAACTTACGGATGTACAACTGACTGAGCTCAAAGGTCTGATCCACGACCGCATGATGGAAATTGTTTTCACTGATTTAGATGCGGTGACTGCACTCTTTACCCAAGCTGACCCGGCACCAGTTCAGAGCGTTGATATTTTAGCTGGCGGCCGAAAAGCGCTGGAAGAGGCGAACCTGAGGCTGGGTCTGGCACTGGCTGAAGATGAAATCGACTACTTAGTCGACAACTTTACTAAGTTAGGGCGCAACCCTAACGACATCGAACTGATGATGTTTGCGCAGGCAAACTCAGAGCACTGTCGTCATAAGATCTTTAACGCTGACTGGACTATCGACGGTGTCGATCAGGAAAAGTCATTGTTCAAAATGATCAAGAACACCTACGAAAAGAACCATGAGCACGTTCTGTCGGCGTACAAAGATAATGCCGCAGTCATGGAAGGTTCTGAAGTCGGCCGGTTCTTCCCCAACCCAGAGTCTCGTCAATATAACTACCATCAGGAAGCGGCACATATCCTGATGAAGGTAGAAACCCATAACCACCCAACCGCCATTTCTCCCTGGCCTGGTGCTGCTACCGGCTCTGGTGGTGAAATTCGTGATGAAGGCGCGACCGGTATCGGCGGAAAGCCCAAGGCTGGTCTGGTGGGCTTCACTGTGTCTAACCTGCGCGTTCCTGGTTTTGAACAGCCATGGGAAACCGACTTCGGTAAGCCGGGTCGTATTGTTAACGCCTTAGATATCATGCTCGAAGGCCCGCTAGGTGGCGCTGCATTTAACAACGAATTCGGACGTCCTAACCTGTTAGGTTACTTCCGTACCTACGAAGAAAAAGTGACCTCGCACAACGGCGAAGAAATCCGCGGTTACCACAAGCCAATCATGATTGCTGGTGGTATGGGTAATATTCGTGCAGAACACGTACAGAAAAAAGAAATCCCAGTCGGTGCCAAACTTATCGTACTTGGCGGCCCTGCAATGAACATTGGTTTGGGCGGCGGCGCTGCTTCATCCATGGCATCGGGTCAGTCTGCAGAGGATTTAGATTTTGCGTCGGTACAGCGTGAAAACCCAGAGATGGAACGTCGTTGCCAGGAAGTGATCGACCGTTGCTGGCAGATGGGTGAAAGCAACCCAATCGCCTTTATCCACGATGTGGGTGCGGGCGGTATTTCTAATGCGCTGCCTGAGCTTGTTGATGACGGCGAGCGTGGCGGTAAATTCCAGCTGCGTGATGTACCTAACGATGAACCTGGTATGAGCCCGTTAGAGATCTGGTGTAACGAATCGCAAGAACGTTATGTTATGGCGGTTGCGCCAGAAAATATGGCGGCATTTGAGGCAATTTGTAAACGTGAGCGTGCGCCATACGCCGTCGTGGGTGAAGCAACCGAAGAGCGTCACCTGACGCTGGAAGACAGCCACTTTGACAATACGCCAATTGATATGCCGATGGACATCTTGTTGGGTAAAGCGCCGAAGATGCATCGCGACGTTAAGACGAAAAAAGCGCAAGGTCAGGCTATTGATCGCAGCGCTATCAAGTTAGAAGAAGCAACACACCGTGTACTTCGTCTGCCAGCTGTAGCAGAGAAAACCTTCCTGATCACCATTGGTGACCGTACGGTAACAGGTCTGGTTGCACGTGATCAGATGGTTGGTCCGTGGCAGGTTCCGGTTGCTAACTGCGCCGTAACAGCAGCGAGCTATGACACGTATCATGGTGAAGCAATGTCGATGGGTGAGCGTACGCCTGTTGCATTGCTTGATTTCGGTGCGTCTGCACGCTTAGCCGTCGGTGAAGCCATTACCAATATCGCAAGTGCTGATATTGGCGACATGAAGCGTATCAATCTGTCTGCGAACTGGATGTCTTCTGCGGGCCACCCAGGCGAAGATGCGGGTCTGTACGAAGCAGTTAAAGCGGTTGGTGAAGAGCTGTGTCCGGCGCTTGGCCTGACCATTCCCGTTGGTAAAGACTCGATGTCGATGAAGACCCTGTGGGAACAAGACGGTGAACAGAAAGAAGTTACCTCTCCGCTATCATTGGTTATTACCGCATTTGGCCGTGTTGAAGACGTCCGTAAAACAGTAACGCCTCAGCTACGTACCGATAAAGGCGAATCAAGCCTGGTATTGATTGATCTCGGCTGTGGTCAAAACCGCCTCGGTGCAACAGCACTGGCACAGGTTTATAAGCAACTGGGTGATAAGCCTGCTGATGTTGATAGCCCTGAGCTACTAAAAGGCTTCTTCTACGCAGTTCAAGCTCTGGTCCGTGATGAAAAAGTACTGGCTTACCATGACCGTGGTGATGGTGGTCTGTATGTCACGCTGGCTGAAATGG
This sequence comes from Photobacterium lipolyticum, assembly GCF_003026475.1. Lineage (GTDB taxonomy): Bacteria > Pseudomonadota > Gammaproteobacteria > Enterobacterales > Vibrionaceae > Photobacterium > Photobacterium lipolyticum. The sequence goes on along the minus strand of NZ_PYMC01000019.1, from coordinate 40,530 downwards.
CATTTGCCGGTCATACCGGTGTTGAAGTGGATATTAACACCTCTGAATTTGATGAGTGTGAAGATGTACTGGCAACGTTATTCAACGAAGAGCTAGGTGCGGTATTGCAAGTTCGAACGGAAGATCTCGATACGGTTCAATCGGTACTGGCAACAAACGGCCTGGAAGCCTGTAGCCATGTTATCGGTACTGTGGTTGATGAAGATGTGGTTCGTATCTGGAATGGCAACGACCGCGTTTTAGATCAGAGCCGTACAGAGCTTCGCACTATCTGGGCTGAAACAACGTACCAGATGCAGGCGATGCGTGATAACCCGACAGGTGCATTGCAAGAGTTTGAAGCCAAGAAAGACAACAGCGATCCTGGTTTGAATACCAAACTGAGCTTTGATCTTAATAAAGATATTGCTGCACCCTTTATTTCGACTGGCGCGAAACCGCAAATGGCGATCCTGCGTGAGCAGGGCGTTAACTCCCACGTAGAAATGGCAGCAGCCTTTGATCGTGCAGGGTTTGATGCGAGAGATGTTCATATGAGTGATATTCTTTCTGGCAACGTGAAGCTGGATGGTTTCAATGGCCTTGTCGCTTGTGGCGGTTTCTCTTACGGCGACGTATTAGGCGCCGGTGAAGGCTGGGCGAAGTCAGTGTTGTTCAACAACATGGCACGTGATCAATTCGAAGCCTTCTTCCACCGCAACGATACACTGGCACTTGGTGTCTGTAACGGTTGTCAGATGATGTCCAACTTGCATGATTTGATCCCGGGTGCTGATTTGTGGCCACGTTTCGTTCGTAACGAATCAGAACGTTTTGAAGCGCGTTTTAGCCTGGTTGAAGTACAGAAGAGTGACTCTTTGTTCTTTAATGAGATGGCGGGTTCTCGTATGCCTATCGCGGTTTCCCACGGTGAAGGTCGTGTGGAAGTGCGTAACGGTGAGCACCTCAATGCGATTGAACAATCCGGCACGGTGGCACTGCGTTACCTAGATAACTTCGGTAATGTTACCCAGAATTACCCGGCTAACCCGAACGGTTCGCCAAACGGAATTACGGGCCTGACAACAACGGATGGTCGTGTGACTATTATGATGCCTCACCCAGAGCGTGTATTCCGCACCGTGGCCAACTCATGGCACCCGGATGACTGGAGCGAAAACAGCCCGTGGATGCGTATGTTCCGTAACGCGCGCGTTAATATCGGTTGATGTAGACCCAAACGTTCAAGTACACAAAAAGCCGCGACCAGATTAGGTCGCGGCTTTTTTTGTCGCAATACAGAGAGAAAGCGGCCAAAAAATAGGCTGAATTAGTCTTTATCAGCACCGATGTTCGATTTTTCTCGCCTTGTAGATAATTTGTTATTAATTTGGGAGAATGGTTGGTGATGGTGAGGAGGCTGTATGATTTTCTTCGATCTTGATAATACGTTACTCGATCATGATGGTGCGGAGCAGGATGCAATCCGTACCTTCGTCTCACGATATCATGACAATGTCATTGCACTGACAGACACGCCTGAGGTGATATGGCGACAGATCACAGATAAACACCGTGCCCGCTGGCGAGCTGGCGAGCTGAATTTTGAACAGCAGCGCCGGGCTCGTATTAGTGAATTATTTAAGCGCCCGTTAACCAGTAAACAAGCCGATCAACTCTTCACCGAGTATTTTAATATCTATCAACAACACTGGCGTTTGTTTCCGGATGTTGAACCGGCATTGAAACGGTTAAAAGATACCGCACCTCTTGCTGTGCTTAGTAACGGTTTTACCTATCAGCAAGAAGCCAAATTGGAGCAAACCGGTATTCGTCACTATTTTCGTTTTGTGATGACATCGGAGCAGGCGGGCGTAGCAAAGCCTGATTTGGGGATTTTTAAGGCGGCATGTCAAAGAGGTAAGGTCAGTCCGGAGCAATGCTGGTATATCGGTAACCACCCCCTGCGCGATGCTCAGGCCGGCCAGTTAGCAGGCATGAAATCGGTATGGTTAAACCGCAACGCGTTACAGGCTAGTCCGAACACCCGGGTTGTTCGTTCATTAGAAGGATTCGTAGATCTGGTCCAGTTGACCGCGAATTCATTAATATAATGGTTATACCAATCGGGATAATTGTCCCGATTGGTATTATTTTGATTTGAGAGATGCCAACGCTTACTGAAAGCAGATAAGGACACAATCACGGATTAAAGGCATGATCCGACGATTTTCAAAGTGCCATATCAAGGATGAAATATGGAAATGAATATTCCCAAAATGAAGGGGACGGACTGTGCTGCAAAAGTATTAGCCGTTCTCGCTGTGAGTTGTTTGATCAGATATATCGATACTTTTACCGTCATATTTGACGATAATCCGGTAAGTATCGTCCCCGGTTTTATTGCCGCGCTGGTGTTGTTTTCTGGGCTTGGCGCCTTTGCCGGGTTACTTCAAGGCTACAAGTGGGGGTTTATCCCTCTCTATTTTTTCATTCCGGCAGCAACCCTGTTTTTTGATATGAGCCTGCTCCCGTTTTTACCCGATCTGATCCTACCTGCATTTCGTAGTCTAGTTGTTATAGCCATTAATAGTACGGTGTTGCTGTATGCCGTATTTTTATTGCTGAAAATGATGGACTCTAATGTGATTCTATACTCGGCAGATCAACTCTCTTTGAACCGCTACTCAACAGTCATAAAAATTGAAAAGTCTTAATAGCGCTTAATTTAATCGGTCAGATCGGTGATAATTAATGAAATTGGTATAAATCAGGTGGCTAGAATAGTATCGAGATACTAACTGGTAAACCTCTGCTCAGCAAAGGACGATGAAAAATGAAAAAAATTGAAGCCATTATAAAGCCATTTAAGCTTGATGATGTTCGCGAAGCTTTGGCTGAAGTCGGTATCACGGGTATGACGGTATCTGAAGTGAAAGGATTTGGTCGCCAAAAAGGCCACACTGAATTGTACCGTGGAGCCGAATACATGGTCGACTTTCTGCCGAAAGTAAAAATTGAAATTGTAGTGGCAGATGAAGTTGCCGAACAATGTATCGATACGATTATCGAAACCGCCCAAACAGGTAAGATTGGTGACGGTAAAATCTTCATGTTTGATGTTGAACGCGTCGTTCGCATACGAACAGGGGAAGAAGACGAAGACGCGATTTAAGAGCTGGCTCTAGTCCCTAGGAAAAGAGGGTTCTAGGGAGAAGCGAAATGTCAGACATCTCGCTTTTCCTAAAGCCTTTACTCTGTATTATGGCTGTTGTGTGGCTAAATTATTATAGCGGCCTGGTTTATGGTTCATAGCCAGAACCAGGTTCAGTACGATGGCACCCAGTACAGATAAGATCAAAATTACCGGTGTCACGAAGAAAAAAGAACAAACCAGAATACAAATGTCGATGCACATCTGCATTTTGCCCGCCGCGATGCCAAATTTCTCCTGGCAGTAGAGAACCAGTACATTGAATCCACCGAGGCTGGTGCGGTGACGAAAGAGGATCAACATGCCAAGGCCCATCAGTAATCCACCGATGACTGCACAGTAAATCGGATCAAGTCGGCTAATTTCCAGTACATGGTGGAGGTTGTCGGTGATGATCGAGACCAACCCTCCGGAAATGATGCTGGTGATAGCAAACTGCCGGCCCATGCGGAACCAGGCCATCAGGTAAAACGGGGTATTCATCAGGAAGTACAGTTTACCGAAAGACACATCAACAACCTGGCTGAGTAATAGTGCTAGTCCCGTTGTTCCGCCAGTCAGCAAGTCAGCTTGCTGGAGAAAGAAAACGCCCTGCGCAACGATAAAGGTGCCGGTCAGGATGGCAATGATATTTTCATTCAAAGAATGCTTGTTACCGCTCAAAAGAAAACTCCTTATATTTATGAACGCAATGATAATAGCGTTCAGGCTGATAAAGAAGATCGGGCGAGAAAGGTATAAAATTCAGGTGTAAATTTAATTTTACGGGTTTGTAAAATGGTTTTTTTGAATTTTCCTTGATATTGCTCTGATAGAGTGTTCAAGGTAAGCCGCTATTGAATAAAGATGAAAATTATTCATATATGCGTCGAAAATAAACATGAAGAAATTGTAATAAAAAGTTATTTTAGGGGTATCTGATTTAGATCAATTTCTGTAAAATACAGCGTTAATTATGGGTGGAACGAAAACGTTTGCGCCCCCATGGGGCCTAGCTTTGCGAATTTCGTTTTTACCAACAACTTGTGGTTATTTTAGTCAGGAGAGACAGATGCTAAAGCGCGATATGAATATTGCCGACTATGACGCGGAACTTTTTGCAGCAATTCAGGAAGAAACTGCACGTCAGGAAGAGCACATCGAGTTGATTGCTTCTGAAAACTACACGAGCCCGCGTGTAATGGAAGCACAAGGCTCTCAGTTGACTAACAAATATGCTGAAGGCTACCCAGGCAAGCGCTACTACGGCGGTTGTGAATATGTCGATAAAGCCGAGCAACTGGCCATTGACCGCGCCTGCCAGCTGTTTGGTGCTGAGTATGCTAACGTTCAGCCTCACTCTGGCTCTCAGGCGAACAATGCCGTTTACATGGCATTACTGAATCCCGGCGATACTGTTCTAGGTATGAGTCTGGCACACGGTGGTCACTTAACTCACGGTTCTCCGGTAAACTTCTCAGGAAAGCTTTACAACATCATACCTTACGGAATTGATGAGAATGGTCAGATTGATTACGAAGAAATGGAAGCGCTGGCGGTTGAGCACAAACCGAAGATGATCATTGGCGGTTTTTCTGCGTATTCTCAAGTTGTTGACTGGAAGCGCATGCGTGAAATCGCAGACAAAGTTGGCGCGTACTTCTTCGTAGATATGGCTCACGTTGCAGGTCTTATTGCTGCCGGTGTTTATCCTAACCCGGTGCCACATGCGCATGTGGTAACAACGACGACGCATAAAACGCTGGCAGGTCCGCGTGGCGGTCTGATCCTTTCTAATGCAGGTGAAGATCTTTATAAGAAGCTGAACTCAGCAGTATTCCCTGGTGGTCAGGGGGGGCCTCTGATGCACGTTATCGCAGCAAAAGCCGTCGCGTTCAAAGAAGCAATGGAGCCTGAATTTAAAGTTTATCAGCAGCACGTTGTTGAGAATGCCAAAGTCATGGTTGGTGAGTTCCTTGAGCGTGGCTATAACATCGTTTCTGGCGGCACTGAAAACCACCTGTTCCTTGTTGATCTCATCGACAAAGGCATAACAGGTAAAGAGGCGGATGCAGCATTAGGTGCGGCGAATATCACAGTGAACAAAAACAGTGTACCGAATGATCCTCGCAGCCCGTTTGTTACTTCTGGGATCCGTATTGGTACGCCATCAATCACGCGTCGTGGTTTTACCGCAGAAGACACCAAGCAGCTTGCTGGCTGGATCTGTGATGTACTGGATAACATTGACAAGCCTGAAGTAATTGAAGCGACGAAAGCGAAAGTACTAGAAATCTGTAAGCGTCTACCTGTCTACTCTTAATCGGGTGGCGAGGACGCTTTGCTCCTAGAATCGAGTATCGAGTATCTAGAACCTAGTATCGCGTAAGGTTGAATCTGGAAAAACGGCACTTTTATAGTGCCGTTTTGTTTTTTTGGCAGAGTCTAAATGCTAAGTGTTTTGTTTTGTTATCTGATTACAAAGAAAACTGAGGTTAAATTCTTTATCCGTGGTTGAAATGGGTTACACTGAGTCGACGAAAATTAGGAGGCATGATGCATTGTCCTTTTTGTGGTGCAAATGACACCAAAGTAATCGATTCCCGTCTGGTTGCCGATGGCCATCAAGTCCGCCGTCGTCGTCAATGTTTAGCTTGTAATGAGCGTTATACAACGTTTGAAACAGCTGAGCTGGTGATGCCAAGGGTGATAAAAACCAATGGTAATCGTGAACCGTTTAACGAAGATAAACTTCGTGGTGGTATTCAACACGCGTTAGAAAAACGTCCGGTGAGCGCAGATGATATTGAACGTGCTATTAACACCATTAAATCCCGGTTACGCGCCACGGGTGAACGCGAAGTACCGTCTGATATGATCGGTAACTTAGTGATGGAAGCGTTAAAAGAGCTGGATAAAGTTGCTTATATCCGTTTTGCTTCGGTCTATCGTAGTTTTGAAGATATTCGTGAATTTGGTGAAGAAATTGCCAAATTAGAAAAATAAAAGTGATTGTTTAGCTCATTGTGTGTTTTTAGTCACGGTGAGCTATTCCACTACCTCTAAGCTGAATAAATGCAAAGTCAGATGTTCTCTCCTATTGATCATGCCATGATGCTGCGTGCCATAAAACTGGCAAAACGTGGCCGTTTCACTACAGCCCCTAACCCAAATGTCGGCTGTGTCATCGCTCAAGGTACAACCATTGTTGGTGAAGGTTACCATTATCAGGCGGGGCAACCCCATGCAGAAGTGTTTGCTCTGCGTGCTGCTGGCGATCATGCCGAAGGTGCTACCGCTTATGTGACGTTAGAGCCTTGTTCTCATTTTGGTCGTACTCCTCCTTGCGCCCAAGCGCTAATTAACGCCAAAGTTTCTCGTGTTGTTTGCGCGATGGTTGATCCCAATCCTCAAGTTGGCGGACGGGGGATTGAAATGTTGCAAGTCGCAGGCGTTGAGGTTCAGACGGGGTTGCTGGAAGCCGATGCACAAGGGCTGAATGCCGGTTTTATTAAGCGAATGAAAACCGGGTTGCCTTATGTACAGCTAAAATTAGCATCAAGTCTTGATGGCCGTACGGCATTGGCTAATGGCGAAAGCCAGTGGATTACCAGTCCGCAGGCTCGCGCTGATGTACAACGCTTTCGCGCTTGTGCCGGGGCGATTTTATCGACCAGTGCGACGGTATTGGCTGATGATCCGTCTTTGAATGTGCGGTGGGATGAGCTGGGTGAGCAGATCCAGACCGAATACCCACAAGAGGCGTTACGCCAGCCATCGAGGGTGATTATCGATAGTCAGAATCGTGTGACCCCTGATCATCAGTTATTCAGTTTGCCGGGGCAGTCTTATCTGGCGCGGGCAGAAGCTGGGGTGGAAGTTTGGTCTGATTCAGTAACTCAACTGCTCATTCCCTGTCAGCCAGACTCTGACCTGCTGGATTTGTCACTGTTGATGGCTGAGTTGGCAAAGCAAGAGATTAACCATATCTGGGTAGAAGCGGGGGCCGGATTGGCTGGGGCGTTGCTGTCTGCTGGATTGGTTGATGAGCTGATCATTTACCAGGCACCTAAACTGATGGGTAGCGATAGCCGCGGGTTAATTGATTTACAAGGGCTGACTGCGATGTCTCAGGTTCCTCAACTTGAGATAACCGACGTTCGCATGGTGGGCCCTGATTTACGTATTATTGCTCGCGTTTAACGCATAGAGCGAATCAAGGAATTTTTAGATATGTTTACCGGCATTATTGAAGCTGTAGGCACCATTACTGCGTTGACGCCAAAAGGTGCAGACATTTCTGTTACTGTTGATTCAGGTAAGCTTGATTTATCAGATGTCAAACTGGGTGACAGTATCGCAACCAATGGCGTTTGCCTTACGGTAGTTGAACTAACCGGGAAAGGGTATGTGGCTGACCTATCCCTAGAGACATTAAAGCGTACAGCGTTTACTGATTATAAATCAGGCCAGAAAGTGAATCTGGAAAAAGCCATGCTGCCAACGACCCGCTTTGGCGGTCACATGGTTTCTGGCCATGTTGATGAGGTTGGGGAAATTATTGAACGTAACCATACCGGTCGTGCGATTGAGTTTTGGGTAAAAGCCCCAGACCATCTGGCTAAGTACATTTCTGAAAAAGGTTCGGTATCTATTGATGGTATCAGCCTGACGGTCAATGCAATTCGTGGCAGTGAGTTTAAACTGACTATCGTGCCTCATACTGCAGCAGAGACGACAATGGAGTCATTCCAGGCGGGCCGTAAAGTAAATTTAGAGGTGGATGTTATTGCCCGCTATTTAGAGCGTTTGATGTTAGGTGAAAAAGCAGCTGATAAAAAATCAGAAGTGACCATGGACTTATTAGCTAAAACTGGGTTTTTAGGATAAAAGTTAGAATAAGGGTATTGTTATGGCTTTAAGCAGTGCAAAAGAAATTATCGATGATATTCGTCAGGGTAAGATGGTTATCTTAATGGATGATGAAGATCGTGAAAATGAAGGCGATCTGATCATTGCTGCCGAAAAAATCAGCCCTGAAGCTATTAACTTTATGGCGATGCATGGCCGTGGGCTGATTTGTCTGACACTAACCCATGCTCGTTGTAAGCAGCTGAATCTGCCATTGATGGTACAAGATAATACCGAGCAGTTCAGCACTAACTTTACTATATCAATTGAAGCGGCAGAGGGTGTTACCACCGGTATTTCTGCAGCCGATCGCGCATGTACCGTGCAGGCGGCAGTGGCACCGGATGCAAGCTTTGCAGATATTGTGATGCCGGGCCATATTTTTCCGCTGATGGCACAGGAAGGCGGGGTATTAACCCGCGCAGGCCACACCGAGGCGGGCTGTGATATTGCACGTTTAGCCGGTTTGGAACCGTCCAGTGTGATCGTTGAGATCCTTAACGAAGATGGCACCATGGCTCGTCGTCCGCAGCTGGAAGTGTTTGCTGAAAAGCACGACCTGAAACTGGGTACGATTGCCGATCTTATCGAGTACCGCAATAACAACGAAACCACCATTGAACGCATTGCTGAATGTCGTTTGCCAACCGAATATGGTGAGTTCGATATGATCACCTACCGTGATACCATTGATAACGAGATCCACTATGCATTGCGTAATGGTGAAGTAAAAGATGGGCAAGCGACGCTAGTGCGTGTTCACCTGCAAGATACGTTTAAAGATATTCTGCATTCGGGTGCATCTCAATGGACGTTACCTGCCGCGATGAAGCGCATTGCCGAAGACGGTGGCGTGCTGGTGGTGCTGAGCAAGCAGGAAAGCCATGACACAATTATCACTAAGGTGAAAAATTTGTCGGCTCAGGCTGACGGTCAACCGAAAGTGAAATTGAATCCGAAGGATCAATCGCGTCAGGTCGGTGTCGGCTCGCAAATTCTGGCTGATTTAGGGGTGTCTGATATGCGCTTGCTATCATCCAGCACTCAACGTTACCACTCACTGTCAGGTTTTGGCCTGAACATTGTTGAGTACGTTTGTGAATAATCCTTTTCAACGGGCAAAAGGCCTGTTGAAGCAGGCTTCGCTAATTCAATCCATCCCTGTGCAGGTTGATCGCGGCAGAGGGATATAAATTTAACTAATCGGGTGAAACCGCCGGTTGTCCGTAGCGACACTTGTATAAAGTGTGATAGACTCCCGCGGTTTCTCAAACCGGAAAGACATAGTCACAGGAAGGCCCATGAAGGTAATTGAAGGCGCCATCGCGGCACCAAACGCAAAAGTTGCTATCGTAATCGCACGCTTCAACAGCTTTATCAATGAAAGCTTACTTTCAGGTGCACTAGATGCGCTGAAACGTCAAGGTCAGGTAAGCGATGACAATATCACTGTTGTTCGTTGTCCTGGCGCTTACGAGCTGCCGTTAGTTGCACAGCAGATTGCTAAAAGCGATCGCTATGATGCTATCGTTGCTCTGGGTTCTGTGATTCGTGGTGGAACCCCACACTTCGATTATGTTGCCGGTGAGTGTAATAAAGGTCTGGCTCAGGTCGCACTCGAGTTTAATACTCCAGTCGCGTTCGGTGTTCTGACTGTCGATTCTATCGAACAAGCCATTGAGCGTGCCGGTACCAAGGCTGGTAATAAAGGCGCAGAAGCAGCACTAAGCGCGCTTGAAATGGTTAATGTTCTGTCCCAAATTGAATCCTAATGGGGGTTAATGTGAAACCAGCCGCGCGTCGTAATGCACGTCAGTTTGCTGTACAAGCTATTTATTCTTGGCAGATCACGAAAGGCAATGTTGCTGATATTGAACAACATTTCTTAACTGATCATAAATTTGAAGAAGAAGAGCATCAAGCAGATGCTCCTGTTCTTGCTGCACCACATACAGATGTAAGCTATTTTAGCGATCTGTTAACGGGTGTCGTACTTAACCATCAGGAATTGGATAGCAAAATGCGTCCATACCTGTCTCGTCCGCTACAAGATTTGGACCAGATGGAACTTGCGTTACTTCGCTTAGCGATGTACGAAATGATTAAGCGCGAAGACGTTCCTTATAAAGTAGTTATCAATGAAGCAATCGAACTAGCAAAAATATTCGGTGCAGAAGATAGCCACAAATTTGTGAATGGTGTGCTGGATAAAGCCGCACCAACACTTCGCAAGAAGAAATAATCGGAAACGATGTTATGGGGCCAGCTTTGCTGGCCTTTTTTCTGTGTCCAATAAACAAAGAAATACCTAATAAAATAAGAATTATGGCTAGTAACGAATTTGACCTCATCGCTCGCTATTTTGAGCATCAAAATGTCAATCGTCGTGATGTTGCCTTGGCTATTGGTGACGATTGTGCGTTGCTCAATGTCCCTGCTGGCAGCCATCTGGCGGTTAGTACCGATTCTCTGGTTGCCGGAACCCATTTTCTTGCCGATGCCGATCCTGCGCTGGTCGCGCACAAAGCGTTAGCGTCTAACCTGAGTGATCTTGCGGCAATGGGAGCGACGCCTGCCTGGGTATCTCTGGCCCTCACCATGCCGACTCCTGACGAAGTTTGGCTCCGCCGTTTTTGTGACGGTTTCTTTGCATTAGCGGATTATTTCAATGTCCAGTTGATTGGTGGCGATACCACAAAAGGACCACTCAGCATTACCTTAACGGTGCATGGGTTTGTTCCTGAAGGGCAGGCACTCACCCGCAGTGGTGCCAACTCCGGTGACTGGATTTATGTCACCGGTCAGTTAGGTGATAGTGCCGCAGGCTTAGCTGTGCTGTTGGGCGAAGTAACCGTGGCCGATGAAGCCCTGAAAGCGACCTTGCTAGAACGCCATTATAAAGCCCAACCGCGTATTCTTGCGGGTCAGGCCCTGTGTGGTATCGCATCATCCGCTTTAGATATTTCCGATGGTTTGATTTCTGATCTCGGCCATATTCTGAAACGCTCACAGCTTGCTGCAACCGTCGATGTTGATAAATTACCCTTGTCAGCAGAGCTGTTAGCCTTTGAACCTGAATTGGAAAAAGCCCAGCAATTGGCGCTGGCCAGTGGCGAAGAGTACGAGTTATGCTTTACTGTTCCCGAACAGAACCGTGGTACGCTTGATACCGCTTTGGCTCATACCGGAGTGAAAGCGACCTGTATTGGTCAGCTAAGGACCGGAACGGGTATTAAGCTGATGCGACGTGATGAGTTGCTGGAATGGCAATTACATGGTTATGACCATTTTGCGGAGTAATGTGTGAGTAATCCCAAAGATTTAATCAACCTAAAAAATCCCTGGCACCTGTTAGCAACAGGATTTGGCAGTGGCTTATCGCCAATCGTACCGGGAACCATGGGTACCGTTGCCTCGATCCCATTTTATTTGCTGATGGTCCAGCTGCCTTTTGCCGCCTATCTCCTGATCACGATTATCGCTGCGATTATTGGTATCACGATTTGTCAGAAAACGTCTGATGATATGGGGGTGCATGATCACGGCAGTATCGTGTGGGATGAGTTTGTCGGTTTCTGGGTCACCATGGCAATAGCCCCGGTACTGAGCTGGCAATGGGTGCTTGCTGGTTTTATTTTGTTCCGTTTCTTTGACATGGTTAAACCATGGCCAATTAGTTGGCTGGATAAGCATGTCCATGGAGGCTTTGGTATCATGATTGACGATATTCTCGCTGGTTTTATGGCGATGATCACCCTGTGGGGCGTAGGGTACTGGCAGGGCTGGTAACCGCTCCGGATTGAGCAGAGTAAAGAAGTTTTAACGAGCCGTGCAACTGCGCGGCTTTTTTACCTATCCCTAAAAATTTCCTGCTTCTGAATCAACACTATATGACTTGTTCGTCTAGTCTTTACTAAGACCAGATTGATAAATAATAACAGTGGTGACATATGTGTTGGTTACGCCTGACAGGGATTATCGGTATATTCCTCACAACCCACGCCATGGCTCAGATCTATCCGTCGACGGCGACAGGCTGGGTATTACCAGGCGGGTGGGAAGAGCCGTTAGCCACATCGAACTTTGATTCAGCCCTAGACGTTGAAGAGTGGGAGATGCGACATGCCGATGTGGTGTTTGGTAGCTTGCAGAATGCAGAACTTAATCAGCAGACGATTGCAATGGGCTATATGTATGCACATAAGCTTGACTGTAAGCCCGGAGAACAGACGGCCTGGTTGAGCAAGCAAGCGCATCAACAAGAGATTGATATTGAAGATATCTACCTGCATTTTACCGAAGATACCCGCCTGTCAGTGCCCTCTGTTAGCCGGGCTATGGATTATTTGCTGCAAGGGCAGCCGTTACATCTACTGCTGATTCGGGATGGTAACTTTTCTACCGTGCGGTTGCCGCTATCGTTAATGCCATCAGATGAGCTGCTCCTTCTCTCTTCCTACCCATTTACTCAGCTAAACGTGACTTCAGATATTGCACCAAAAGTAGCACGTAGCCTTGCGAGTGAACAGGGTGATATCGCTCAATGGCAGCCAACAGATAGTGAATGGTTAAAGATTAAGGATCAGTGGCAAGGCGATTTAGATATCAAATTCCCTTGGGTTTCAGCTTTCCCTGCTTATCAGCAGCACGAACTAGCTCCAGGCAATAAGGCACTGGCAAGCGGGTTGAAAATATGGGCTTTAAAACTAAGCTGGCCGATAGCTGGCAAATTAACGGCTGTTAATCTTAAGTCTTGGCTGGCGTTCCGCAATGAAGAGCTGATCATACCTGGCTGGGATGTGCGTAATGATAAAAATGGCGATGGATATATCAGTGATTTGGAATACCGTTCACGAACGTCTACCACAGCAAGTGCTCGTTTCCGTCATCAGTCGCGTCTGATCCCTGCCGGGAAAATGAGGGCCGGCAGTTGCTGGTATCGAACTAATTTCAGTGATCAGACGGTTAATGAGCTTCATGCCCGCTGGTATTACTATGACTGGCAGCGGCAAGGGCTCAGTGGTGCTTACAATGATGACATGGCCAAGTTGCTGGGAGAAAACCAATTTAAGGTGCTTTCAGGAGGGGGGATAGCGGAAATCTTGCAGACCGCTGGCACTGCCGGTGCGGAGAGCGTCTATGCCGGGCAGATGGCGCAGTTTTTACGGCAGGTGAAAAATAGCACCCAGACTGATTGGTTGGCAGCGAATATTTCAGATCTTAATTTGTGGGAGTATCCGGCCTGGCCCCAACAATTACGTGAAGCTGTGGATGTTTGGTTACGAGAGCATTACTTAAGTCCGGCAATGGGCCTGAAGAAAATGCAGCGTTCATGGGACAGTTTTGCCTTAGCTCATCTAGGCGATAAAAGCCTGATTATGTCGACAACGCGTGGTGGACGCAGTGAACTACAACCGGCTTCGATGACTGCCTGGCATAAAGATATCGAAACCGGATTAGCGTTGTATTATTTCTTTAATATCCCCGGAATGACCTATTATCACAGCTGGAACCAGACTTTTGTGTACGGCAGCGGTAATACCACCACCGCAAACTGGTATCGTCAGGGCGTGCCGAAGAACTGGGTATATCAGCCGACCAAAATGCTAGAGGTGGATATAGGTCGTCCGGTAAAAGCCCCCAAGGGCTATAAAGCGGTGTATTGGCAGAGTCTGGATAATATAGCGAAAAGCACCGCAACCGAGTTGTCCGCTATCGAATTACGTGCAGCAAACTGGTTCTGGCTGTATCGGTCTGGCTGGTTGGGGAACTTCCCAAGCGAAGGGGTGATGGCAAGGCAGTACAGCGGTGGCTTGGTTATTTATCGGGCAGTCAAAAGACCTGACGAAAAAGACTATTTTCAGGCGAAATCGATGCGGATTTCCTTACCGGGGGTATATCAGCGGGTTAATATTGACGGAACGTTAAGTGCGCCGATACGTTATATCGAGATTGGCGGATATGAGGGAGCGGTACTGAAAAAAGTCAGATAAGGGGGTAGGACAGTAGCGAGTGACGAGTGGCGAGTAACTCGGTCCTCGTAACTCGCCTCTCGTTACTTAAACTTTACTTCACATACTCGCGAATTTGTTTCTCGATACCTGGGCCATCAATTCCCAGTGATGTGTGCAATTCTGCTTGTGTGCCCGGTTCAATAAAACGGTCGGGCAGGCCGATATTCAGTACGGGTTTCAAGCATTTTGCCTTCATCATAAACTCAATGACACCGCTGCCAGCACCACCGGCAATGGCATTTTCTTCTACCGTTACCAGTACATCATGATCTGCCGCTAATTCCAGGATGAGGGCTTCATCAAGCGGTTTAACAAACCGCATATCAGCCACCGTTGCATTGAGGTTTTCTGCGGCTTCCAGTGCGTAGGACAACATCGTTCCAAAGCTTAGTATTGCGACTTTTTCGCCCTGACGACGAACGATGCCTTTGCCGATTTCCAACTCGGTCATTTGGTATTGGATTTCAGTACCCATACCGCAGCCACGAGGATAACGAACCGCACTTGGTCCCTGGTGCTTATGGCCGGTATAGAGCATCTGACGACATTCATTCTCGTCACTGGGTGCCATGATCACCATATTGGGAATACAGCGCATGAAACTCAAGTCAAATGATCCCTGATGCGTTTGACCATCCGCGCCGACTAGGCCGCCACGGTCAATAGCAAACATCACGGGCAGATCCATAATAGCGATATCATGGATTAACTGATCGTAGCCACGCTGCAGGAAGGTCGAGTAGATCGCAACAACCGGATGGTAACCACCAATAGCCATGCCGCAGGCCAGAGTGACGGCATGCTGCTCTGCGATGGCAACATCAAAGTACTGGCTCGGGTGCTCTTTCGAGAAGCGTACCATGCCAGAGCCTTCGCGCATCGCCGGCGTGATTGCCATCAGCTTTTCATCTTCAACGGCCATATCGCACAGCCAGTCACCGAAGATCTTAGAGAAAGTAGGCTTGGCATCTTTCGCTTTCGGTAGCGGGTTCTGGCTCAGATCGAATTTTGGTACCGCATGGTAGTTAATCGGATCGGCTTCTGCCGGTGCATAACCTTTTCCTTTTTTGGTCATAATATGAAGAAATTGCGGCCCTTTCAAGTTGCGCATATTCTTCAGTGTTTTGACCAGCTCTGCGACATCGTGGCCATCAACAGGACCGATGTAGTTAAAGCCTAGCTCTTCAAACATGGTGCCAGGTACTACCATGCCCTTTATATGTTCTTCAGCCCGTTTAACCAGCTCTTTGATGGGGGGCGCACCAGACAACACTTTTTTTCCACCTTCGCGAATGGTGGTATAAAGGCTGCCGGATAGCAGACGCGCCAAGTGATTATTCAAGGCTCCGACATTTTCAGAGATAGACATCTCATTGTCATTTAAAATCACTAACATGTCGGAGTGAACATCACCGGCATGGTTCATGGCTTCAAAAGCCATGCCCGCCGTAATGGCTCCATCGCCGATGACACTGACGACTTTACGGCCCAGCCCCTCTTTTTCTGACGCAATCGCCATGCCCAGACCTGCGCTGATCGAGGTTGAAGAGTGACCAACAGAAAGTACGTCGTATTCGCTCTCTTCACGCCATGGGAACGGATGAAGACCGTTTTTCTGGCGTATGGTCGGCATTTGATCCCGGCGACCGGTGAGAATTTTATGTGGGTATGCCTGGTGGCCAACATCCCAGATCAAATGATCAAATGGGGTGTTGTATACATAATGCAGGGCAACAGTCAGCTCAACAGCACCGAGGCCGGAGGCAAAGTGCCCGCTTGACTGACTGACGGAATTGAGTAAGTACGTACGTAGCTCATCACATACCATTGACAGACTTTCAAGCGGCAGTAATCGTAACTCATCTGGGGTGTTTACCAGAGCCAGATGGGGGTATTTTGAGATATCCAGAGTCATAACATTTCGGCGCTTTTACTGATTTTAGTTATTGCGCTCGATGATGTATCGGGCGAAAACTTCTAATTGGTGTGTATTGTAAGGTATTGCATCCAATGCTTGTAGCGCTTCTTGATAAAGTTGCTGAGCTTTCTCTTTTGCTCCCTCTAATCCGAGTAAAGCCGGATAGGTGCTTTTTTCCAGAGCTAGATCTGAACCCTGAGGTTTACCCAGTGTTTTGGTATCACCGGTTAGATCGAGAATATCATCCTGAACCTGAAAGGCCAGGCCAATTGCTTCAGCATACTGATCAAGCTGGGGTAATACATCTACACTTTTGGGGCCTGCTGCCAATGCACCTAAACGAACAGCGCAGCGGATCAGGGCACCGGTTTTGTGTTTGTGAATCGATTTAAGTTTTAGTAAATCTACATGTTTACCTTCTGCTTCTAAATCTAGCACTTGCCCCATGCACATACCTGCCGCGCCGGATGCCTGAGCGAGTTCTTTTATCATCGCCACTCGTCTGGTATTTCCTTCAGGGCTCAGGGGGCCATCAGCAAGAATTTCAAATGCCAGGGTTTGCAGCGCATCGCCGGCTAAAATGGCTGTGGCCTCGTCAAAGGCAATATGGCAGGTTGGCTGACCGCGACGAAGTTCGTCGTTATCCATCGCTGGCAGATCATCGTGAATTAACGAATAAGCATGAATGCATTCGACGGCCGCCGCCGGGGTATCCAGATCGGCACACTCAGCCCCTAGCATTTGCCCGGTGACATAGGTCAGAAATGGGCGAACGCGTTTACCGCCAAGCAAAGTACCATGTTTCATCGCTTCTATCAGCGTATGGCCGGCAAAAGGTTGAGCCGCAATCCAATGTGCTAACTGCTGGTTACTTCGCTCTTGGTAGTATTTTAGAGACTGTGATAAAGATGGGGGGTTATTCATTATTAGCATCAAATTCAGTCAGAGGTGTTACATCATCTGCTTGTAGCAGAATTTCTACGCGTTGCTCGGCTTGGGTGAGTTTTTGTTGGCTGCTACGTGCCAGTGCAATACCACGCTCGAACTTTTTCAGCGCGTCTTCCAGCGCAATGTCACCCGATTCAAGCTCACTGACGATCGTGTCGAGCTCATCAAGTGCGGCTTCAAACGCCATCTTTTCTGGTTTTTTAGCTGCCATAAAGTGCTCACTATTTTGAATGTGCAGGAAAAATAACGTAGAGATTATTCTGGGTCAAATTATGTCACAATATTCTGTGCTGCAGACAGTAAATTTCGTCTTTATGAAGCAAGAAAGCTAAATCAAAAACGAAAGGTGCCGATATACTTCGAGTTCTGTAAAATAGAGCCGTATAAAATAGGTACTATCCGGTATCTTGCGAGTCGCAAAAGGGGAACTCTTCGTGGATTTGGCTACGTTAATAGGTTTAATTGGTGGTTTTGCCTTCGTGATCATGGCAATGGTGCTTGGTGGCAGCATTAGTATGTTCTTTGATATGGTTTCCATCCTGATTGTAGTCGGTGGTTCAGTCTTTGTTGTATTGATGAAATTCACCATGGGGCAATTTTTTGGTGCCAGTAAAGTTGCTGGTAAGGCTTTCATTTTTAAATGTGATGAACCCGCTGACTTGATCGCTAAAGTAGTCGAAATGGCCGATGCTTCACGTAAAGGCGGATTTCTTGCACTTGAAGAAATGGATATCACCAATACTTTTATGCAGAAAGGCATCGACTTATTGGTCGACGGCCATGATGCGGATGTGGTAAGGGAGACACTGAATAAAGACATTGCATTGACCGATGAGCGTCATGAGCAGGGAACTGGGGTGTTCCGGGCTTTTGGTGACGTCGCCCCCGCGATGGGTATGATCGGTACTTTGGTTGGCTTGGTTGCGATGCTTTCAAATATGGATGACCCGAAGTCAATCGGCCCGTCTATGGCGGTGGCACTTCTGACTACACTGTACGGCGCAGTATTGTCGAACATGGTGTTTTTCCCCATAGCTGACAAGCTATCTCTGCGTCGCGAACAAGAGAAGCTTAACCGTCGTTTGATCATGGATGGGGTACTGGCCATTCAAGATGGTCAGAATCCGCGTGTGATTGATAGCTACCTGAGGAACTACCTCAATGAGAAGAAACGAATTTTCGATGTAGATTCAAATTAATGGGAGCCGAATGATGGAAGGGGAACGCTGCAAGTGTCCACCGCCGGGGCTACCAGCCTGGCTGGGTACCTTTGCAGATTTGATGTCATTACTGATGTGTTTTTTCGTTCTGTTGCTGTCATTTTCTGAAATGGATGTGATGAAGTTCAAGCAGATTGCGGGTTCAATGAAATTTGCTTTTGGCGTTCAGAATATGCTGGATGTTAAAGATATTCCGAAAGGTACAAGTGTTATCGCCCAGGAGTTTCGCCCGGGACGGCCTGAACCGACGCCGATTGAAGTGATCATGCAGCAGACTATTGATATGACCCAGCGAACGTTAGAGTTCCATGATGGGGAATCAGATCGGGCTGGCGGTACCAAGCGTGAAGCTGGCAAACTGACCGGGGGGAAAAGCGCGGATGTATCCACCGAAAGCAATCAGAACAATGAATCTGAAATGTCTGAGTCACAAGCGCAATTGCTTGAAATGTTGCAAAAAGCATTGGATCGAGAAATTAAAGATGGTGCACTCGAAGTCGAAAACTTCGGGCAGCAGGTCGTGATTCGGATAAAAGAAAAAGGGGCATTTCCTGCGGGATCTGCTTTTTTACAGCCCAAATTCCGACCTTTAGTTCGCCAGATAGCCGATTTAGTGAAAGAGGTTCCGGGAGTGATCAGAATTACCGGCCATACCGATAATCAAAAACTTGATTCTGAATTATACCGTTCCAACTGGGATCTTTCGGCCCAGCGCGCCGTTTCGGTTGCTCAGGAAATGGAGCAGGTTAAGGGTTTTGACAATAAGCGCCTGCGCGTTGTTGGCCTGGCTGGTACCGCACCGTTAAATGGCAATAAAACCGAACAACAACGTACCGAAAATCGCCGGGTTGAGATTTCTATCATGCAAGGCAAACCGCATTATTCAGATGAAGTCATCAGTTCTGACACGCAGAATAATCCCGGATAGCTATTATTAGTGGTACAAGGCGCTAACATTGCCTTGTCGGCCGAAACCATCTCAAGATGAAGAGTTCGTCTCTTGAGATGGTTTCGGGCATATATCTTTGTTTCAGCAACAGCAAGCTTGCTGTATAATCCGCGCCTTTAGTTTGGCCCTGTGTAGCGAAGCGTGTTATGAAATTTATCGTAAAACCCCATCCAGAGATTTTTGTAAAGAGCGAATCTATTCGTAAGCGCTTTACCAAAATCCTAGACAGCAATATTCGCATTATTCTTCAGCGTTTGTCTGATTCTGTGTCGGTCGTCAACCGTCGTACTTATATTGAAGTAACGGTGAAAGATGAGACGATTCGCGACCAGGTACTGGCTGCATTAACACAAACATCGGGTATCCATCATGTGCTTGAAGTTAATCAAACCTACTTCACTGACATGCACGATATTTATGAGAAAACACTGAAGCTGGTGCGTAAGGACATCGAGGGTAAAACATTCTGCGTACGTGCGAAGCGTGTTGGCAAGCATGATTTTACTTCGATTGAACTTGAACGCTATGTTGGTGGTGGTTTGAACCAAGCTGTCGAATCAGCCAAGGTTAAGCTGAAAAAACCGGATGTTACGGTTAATATTGAAGTCGAGAACAATATTCTTAACCAAGTGCTTGCGCGTCATAAGGGCCTGGGCGGTTTCCCTCTGGGAACTCAGGAAGATGTACTTAGCTTGATTTCAGGCGGTTTTGATTCAGGTGTTTCGAGCTACCTGCACATTAAGCGCGGCAGTAAAGTCCATTACTGCTTCTTTAATTTAGGTGGCCCTGCTCATGAGATTGGTGTGAAGCAAGTCTCGCACTTCTTATGGAAGAAGTACGGTTCGTCGGCAAAAGTGAAATTCATTTCGATTGATTTCGAGCCCGTAGTTGCCGAAATTTTAGAAAAAGTAGACAACGGCCAGATGGGTGTAGTGCTTAAACGCATGTTCATGCGTGCTGCAGGCCAGATTGCCGAACGTTTTGGTATCCAAGCTTTGGTGACAGGTGAAGCGTTAGGTCAGGTGTCGAGCCAGACACTGACGAATTTACGTATGATCGATAACGTGACTGACAGCTTGATTCTTCGTCCCTTAATCAATTGGGACAAAGAAGATATTATCAACGTTGCACGTGAGATTGGTACCGAAGAATTCGCGAAAACCATGCCTGAATTCTGTGGCGTGATTTCAAAGAACCCAACAGTGAAAGCGGTGAAAGAGAAACTTGAGACAGAAGAAGCCAAGTTTGATTTTGCTATCCTTGATCGTGTGATTGAAGAAGCACGAGTGATGGATATTCGTGATATCGAGAAGCAAAGCCAGGAACAAGCACCTGAAATTGAGCTGGTTGATCAAATTGATAGCAATGCCATCGTGCTGGATATCCGTAGCCCGGATGAAGAAGATGAAAGCCCGCTTATCATCGACGGTGTGGATGTTAAGCATTTACCGTTTTATAAGCTGGCCACTCAGTTTGGCGATCTCGATCAGAGTAAAGAGTACCTGCTGTACTGTGATCGCGGCGTAATGAGCCGTTTGCAGGCGTTATACCTGAAAGAAAATGGCTTTAGTAACGTAAAAGTGTACCGTCCTTAATCGCTGGGGCGAGAAACGAGTTTCTAGTAAAAAGCGAGAGCCTTGGCTCTCGCTTTTTTATGTTTTTTTGCTCGACCCTCGACCCTCGACCCTATTGCCTTGGCAACACGTCGTAATGCATATTCGGCCATACCACCATCGGCGCAGCCACTTCCGCGGCTTTTTCTTTGCCTGCTAAATGCACAATGATTTCTAAAGCGAACTCTTGTGACGTGCCGGGCCCCTGGCTGGTTAGCAAGTTGTTGTTAGTATCAAAAACAACACGTTTTACGCGGAGACGAGCGTCGGGTATTTGGTGCTGGAAGGCGGGATGCGAAGTCATCAGCGCGGTCGGAAACATCTTGTGGTGTTCCAGAACCACCGCGGGGGCGGCGCAGATCGCCGCAATCAGCTTGCCGTCATATTTGTGCTGGGCAACAAATTCAACCAATAGCGGACTGTCACGGAAACACTCTGCCCCCCCTAAACCACCAGGAAGTACCACGCAATCAAAGGGTTCGTCTGCCACTTCAACCAATGCAACATCTGCAACCAGCTTAATACCGCGAGAGCCTTCAACAATCAAGGCACCATCAGATGCGACGCTGGCAGTGGTAACATCAAAACCAGCCCGAATTAAAATATCAATGGTATTGATGGCTTCCATTTCTTCAGTGCCGGGGGCGATACAAACGGCCACTTTGGTTTGAGTGTCATTCGTCATTGTACTCTTGCTCCAGTTGTTTAATCTGCTGCCATAGCTGGGTATTAACGGGGACCGGAATATCGTGAACCTTCGCCCGAGCTATCAGGTAGCCCGTAATATAATCGATCTCGGTTGGCCTTTGCTGGCAAATATCCTGATTCATAGAAGAAAAGTTGGTCGCCGTCGCTTTTATCACCCCATCAACTTGCTGTCTTAATTCACTGGCTTTCACCCGATAGCCTTCCGCGCTCATTACCGTGGCCACTTCTTGACAGATTTGAGTGAGCAAGTCGTTAAACTCGGGCCGGGCCAGTTTGCCATTCTGGCATTGATGGCTAGCGGTTAACGGATTAATGGCGCAGTTGATAGCCAGTTTCTGCCATAAGGGCTGCGAAATATCCTGATGCCACTGACAAGGCGCTAAAGCCTGGTTGAATACCTCGACCAGGAAGGCGAAATTATTGCCAGCGTTATTTTCAGCGCCCATCCAGGTTTGCCCGATACCGGTATGATTCACTTGCCGTGGGCCGGATTTGAAGGCCGCCTGTGAGGTGGTGGCGTAAATAATCGGATTGTTGGGTAGCAGCTGGTGTACCATCTGCTGGGTTCCCATTCCATTATGCATAATGATAACGGGGGTGGTTGAACCAATATAAGGGTGTAAATCACGCAGTGCCTGCTCAACCTGGAATGCTTTAACTGTGATAAATATGCAGTCACTCTCGGTGACAGCGGCTTTATCATTACAATGAAAGGTAAACCGTTCCGTTTCTGCTTGGTTTAATCCTTTAAACGTCAGGTTGATTTTCTTAGCGTTATCGCGAGTCCATAAGTGAAGATGATGTCCCTGTTTTGCTAGCTGGCAACTCCACAGACCGCCAATAGCCCCTGCGCCCAAAAGTGTTATTTTCACGTGCAAATTCCAATTCATTCTCTCTGGAAAAGCATAACACTGTCAGCGGTACACAGAAACATTCAGAGCACTGCAAGGTACTCTGAATATAATGTTGATCTAAAAGCGACGCGTTTAGCTTAGAATTTATAGGTTATGGCGACGTAGTGGCTAATGCCCGTAGATTCGAATGTATCGGTATCCTCTATCAGATACACATCATTATACAGTTTAAAGCCATAGCCGACGGAATAGCGGTCAGAGTGCCAATAGAGACCGTTAAACATCACACCGCCGTGTTGAGCCTGAGTACTTCCTTTGAAGGTATCGTCTGCGCCAAACTGATAATCAATATACCCCTGATAGGCCACAAAGCTGCCGTTTTCTAAGGTATAAAAAGGCTTAAACCAGTTTGTTGAAATCTGGTAGCCGTTCCAGTCTTTGGCTGTAATATTATAATAACCATAGAAATTTAGCCCGACTTTACCGAACCACGGCACGTTGATATCAGAACCAAGACCCCAGTAAGAATTATTGGGTTCGAAATCGGCTTCCGTTCCGCCTCCCCAATTAAACAGGGTGGCGAAGTAAAGTTCCTGAACCGGGCCAAATGACAGATCTTTGCCGGTCACGGCATCTAATGATACGCGCGGGGCAAATTTCATGAATATTTTTGGTCTGCCGTTTTTATCACTCGCATCGTGCTCAGTCAGGTCGAAGACATCAACGTAGCCATAGAGATCAAAGATACCGGAACGGCCACCGAATTCCATCTCCAGATAGTCATGGCCTGTATGTGCATCTGGGCTGCGTGGAAGTTCTTCAAATGCGTACATCAGGTTGAATTGCATCCACTTATAGTCATTTTTGTGGATGTCATCGGAATAATCGACAGCATATACTGCGCCCGAAAGGGCCAGAGCCGAGCTGACACTGAGAGCTGTGAGTGTTTTGTTCATGGGGGATCTCGCTAACCGTTACCATTGCTGTATTGATATGCCCTTCGTGATATCACACTCTGTCTGTGAGCATGAAGGCTAAAGAGCGTTAGGTCGGAGCGCGATGGAAATGAATGTTGAGCTCCTACTGCAAAGGTTAGTTTTATTTCTTAACTTTGTTTTTCTGTCTTACTGATAAGGCGTAATTCTCCGTAAAGAGAGGGGCTGCGATGAAAATTCCGCTAAGGAAATGAAACACAAAGGTGCTGTGTATTGGAAGTAATAACTGTCTTATATCTGAGAAGCGGCCCGTTCGGTCTGATTTTCAGCAATAAAAAAGGCGCCAGAGGCGCCTTTTTAACATTCGTTCAGCAATGGGAATTGCTTAGAACTTGTAAGTAACGCTTACGTAATGGCTAACACCAGATGTTTTGCCAGCAGCACCGTCATCTTTAAGTGCATATACTTCGTTGTATAGTTTTAGACCGTAACCCACTGCGTAGCGATCTGAGTGCCAGTACAGGCCGTTGAACATCGCGCCGCCACTTGTTGTGTTTATCTGAGCGCCGCCAAATTCTTCAGGAACAAATGACTTATCTACGCCAAATTCGTAATCGATGTAACCCTGGTAAGACAGGAAGCTGCCGTTGTCGAAGAAGTGGAATGGCTTGAACCAGTTGGTAGCAAGGTGGTAACCGTTCCACTCATGGTCGTTTCCGCGGTATGAAGCCATTAGGTTCAGACCGATTTTGCCTAGCCATGGAACCATTACATCAGAACCCAGACCGATTTTCTGGTTGTTCACACCAGAGTTGCCGCCCCACTCCATAAGAGTCGCAAGGTAAAGCTCCTGAACCGGACCGAAAGACAGGTCTTTGCCGGTTAGCGCATCAAGAGAGACACGTGGTGCAAACTTCATGAAGATTTTTTCTTTGCCAGCTTTGTCGCTGTCTTTGTCGCTGGTCAGGTTGAAAACGTCAACGTAGCCGTATAGGTCGAAGATGCCTGAGCGGCCGCCGAATTCCATTTCCAGGTAGTCGTGATCTGATTCGCCTGGTAGCTCATCAAAAGAATACATCAGGTTGAATTGTGACCACTTGTAATCATTCTTGTGGATATCGTCAGAATAATCGGCTGCATTTACCACTGCTGGTAGAGCCGTTGCTGCTAGAACGCTTAGTGCTACTAATGTTTTGCGCATGGTTAAGTACTCGCTAATTGTGTAGATAAGACCAGGCTTATTATTGGGCTGCCTGAATTTATGCGAGTATTCTATTGCTTTATGTCACGGTTGTGAATGTAACGATTACGCAATCCTTTGCAGGCTGTGATCACGATCGTATGTAATCGATTACAGAGTGTTTGTTTACGTGATCTGAGCCGGGTTTTTTGGCGATTTTATTGAACTTTTTCTGAACTAAGTGCGAAATGAAACGTTACATGACTTCAATTAGAGCGGGATTTAGCAATGAAAGTTGGTTGTAAAAAAAGAGGGGTATTCTGCATCAACAGAATACCCCTCAGATTTAAGCCGGAGGAAAATAACAGCGAGCAAAAAATCGCTATGAAGATAGCGATTCGCTGACGTCACCCCGATTTTCCGACTTTATTGCGACTAAGTAAATGAGCAGCAGAACAGGCAGACCTATCAGCGCGGTGGTAAAGAAGAACGTATTATACCCAAAGGTATCAACATAGACGCCAGAGAACCCGGCAATAAATTTCGGGAACAGCAGCATGATCGAGCTGAACAGGGCGTACTGAGTTGCCGAGAACGCGACGTTGGTCAAACTCGACATATAGGTAATAAATGCCGCGGTGGCAATGCCGGCACTTAAGTTGTCAGCAGAGATAACGATAGTCAGCATCGGCAGGCTATTGCCGATATAGGTAAACAGCATAAAGAGTAAATTAGTACAGGCGGCCAGAATGGCACCTAATGCCAGAATACGCAGGGTTCCCCACTTACTGACCAGAACCCCTCCCAAGCCGGCGCCAACTAATGTCATAATGACACCGTATATCTTCGAGACCGAGGCGACTTCCGTTTTACTGAAGCCCATATCGACATAAAAGGCATTGGCCATGACGCCCATCACGACATCGGAAATGCGGTAGCAACCAATGAGCGCCAAAATGAGTAACGCATTGCGACCGTAACGAGAGAAAAAATCCTTAAAAGGCATCAGAGCGGCGGTATAGAACCAAGCTGCCAGCCTTGCCTGTCGTGCACCCATGCCTTTATTGCGCAGTTGCTGGCGGTATTCACGCTCAGTATTATCAATTGCACTGCTATCTATATTGGGTTCATTAATACAGAGCGCAGTCACAATCCCAACCAGCATAAAACCCGCCATGATAAAGTAAGCGGCTTTCCAGCCAGTCACATCATAACCGGTGTCAGAGCCAAACCAGGCGGCAAAGGCAAGTGCGCCAGCGCCTGCCATGATCATCGCTAAGCGATAGCCTGTCATGTAAGCGGCAGCGAGTGCAGCCTGTAAGCGTTCGGTCGCGAGTTCAATACGATAAGCATCAATGACAATGTCCTGGGACGCAGATGCAAAGGCGACAATAACGGCAAAAATAGCCAGTTGAACAAGATCAACCTGCGGGTTACTGATTGCCATGCCACATAAAGAGAGGATGATCAGAATTTGCGAGAAAAGCATCCAGCCACGGCGGCGTCCGAATAGATGCGAAAAGATAGGAATGGGAAAACGATCAATCAGGGGTGACCATATCCACTTAAAGCCATAAGCTAATGCAACCCAACTAAAAAATCCGATATCGGTTCGACTGACTTCGGCTTCCCTAAGCCAGAATGACAGGGTACCAAAGACTAATAAGATAGGTAATCCGGAAGAAAACCCAAGGGCAAGCATGATCAGTACTTTTTTTTCTAAGTACACCCGCCACCCCTGTTTGTTATTACCCTCTATCGATTGCTCCATTATTACCTCTAAATCTTGATAGCGTCGCCGCGGTGTCCATCGATTATAAAGGTAGGTAACAGAGTCAGGTAGTTTTCTTGTCAGGTATTTAGAACTTGTACTACATCACGGCAGTTTTGGCGAGTTCAGTCATCAAACATCGTCATTCCGTAAAGTGAGGAACGAACTTATACGGAAGCTAAGGAGCAGGCGGTTAGAACTGGATCCCGGATATCTCGTTGCTCTATTCCTGGATGATATGTGAAGGGATACTAGTATCTATACACAATGAAGATAATAGATTAAAACAGTCGAAGTCCGTCATCCCAGAAACCGCCAAAAACTGAACTGCAGGCATTCTCAAAACTCACCAGGCGGTTATCAGGGATCCATCATGCACGGAAGGTTCAGTGGACTGTGGATCCCCAATAATCGCTACTGTAAATTCAATCGATAATGAAAAGATCAAGATTAAGCGATTTCGAGGATGACGACTGTTTGGCTTTTATCGGTAAAAACGATCTGTTGAACTTATCATAATTAATGAGTCTGGATCCTAGGGGCTCGCCACTCGCTCCTAGATACAGATACCTTAAGGTCTGATGCCTTGCATTTTTTTCGGGGCAGGGCCAACCCCAAGAAGAAACTGCGCGCAGCTGGTGACTTTGAACTGAACAAAGCTGTTGCCGAGCAGCTGATAGTCTTCCAGAGTTTCTAATAATTGTAATAGATACCAGTATACCGATTCATATTTACCGTTTGGTGTACCTGCCGTAACAGACAGCTTCCACCATTCATGGAAGTGTTCGGTACAGGTATGTTTAAGAGATGAACAACTCACATCGCCACTCATTGCACCTAATGCACTTAAAGCGAGCGCTGGTGCATGGTCGGCAATATGTTGGCTGACTACTTCAGGGGGAATATCTGGCTGTGATGAGATTAAAGTTAGCATAATAGTCACCTGGTCGTAAGAAAACGGCCAGGTGACGTTATCTTACTTGTTAATAATGTTTATAGCCTTAATAACTATAGGCTGCTGAGGGACATCTTTCATACCCATAGACCGTATAGTTGTTGTCGGAATAGAGGACATTTTTTCAATAATTGGAAAGCCGTTCACAACTTTTCCGAACACGGCATAACCCGGACGACTGCCTTGCGCATTCAGGAAGCTGTTATTTTCATAGTTGATGTAGAACTGACGTGTTGCGGAATCAGGATCTTGTGTGCGGGCCATTGCGACCGTTGCGCGCATATTTTCCAGCCCGTTGCCAGATTCATTTTTAATCGACTCATAAGACGGGCGGCGCTTCAGTTCCTGATCAAATCCGCCTCCCTGGGCCATAAACCCGGGGATCACACGGTGGAAAATGGTGTCGACATAGCTACCATCGTTGACGTAACGAAGAAAGTTGGCACTGGAAATCGGTGCATTTTCTTCATCCAGTTGAATGGTGAATTCACCCAGGTTGGTCGTCACCAATACCTGAGTTGCAGCGCTGACTGGCAGGGCAAACAGTAAGCACATAGCGATAAAATAGCGGCGCATTACAGGTTCTCCTGCAAGTAACGGTTTAATTCAGTATCGGCATAAATATCTTTTAGTACCGCCGTCATCAGGTTATTTATGCCCAGCTCCATGTCTTCAACAGACGCACTCATTGTGCCGGTTTTGTTGGATTTACCGGAGTAACGTTTTACAAACTTGCCATTTGGTGTCTCAACCACAAGTTGAAGCTGTAGTTTACTGCTTAGATCATGGCTCATTACACTGTGCTTCACATTGACCATCGCTTCCAGAATATCCAGGCGTACTTTGCCTTCGGCCTCTTCTGTGATGAGGTAGCCCTGCGAACGAAGCTGGCGAGACAATGCATCTTCTAATGTGACACGTAGGTTCTGGTTTGCATGTAATGGCTGTACATTTTTTCGTCCGCTATCTACTACCGCGATAAACTGTGCAGTACGCAGGTCACGGCTTTCCAGACTCATAGACTGGCCATTGACTGTCGCCTGACTCGCAATAACCGGCGTTGGGGCCAGAGACAGCTGCGGATCAGATGGTGCCGAACAAGCGGTGAGAGCCAAAACTGATGCAGCTAAAAGAAACTTCTTCATGGTTATTTCTATCCTTAACTGAGGCGTTACTTGCCTGACTGATAAACAATAAATTTGTCATTTTGCGCTATGATATCGACATTACCAAATAATCGCTTGAGTTTTTCATCGTATCCCAGCTGACGATTGCCAATCACGATTAACTGACCTTTAGGTCTCAGAACTTGCTTTGCGTCACAGAACATTTGCCAGGCAATATGATCGGTAATGGTGGTTTGCTGGTGGAACGGCGGGTTACATAGGATCAGATCGGCACTGCTATATTGAATGCTGTCTAAACAGTTAGTCACAACTGTTTTAATTTGTTCTGGTACTTTCAGGTTCAATCTGGCATTAGCTTCACATGATGCCACAGCCATGAAGCTTTCGTCGACGCAGGTGATGTTGGCTTGTGGGTTAAGTTGTGCGGCTTTAATTCCGATCACGCCATTACCACAGCCTAAATCGATAATATCAGTGTATTTTGATTTCTGAGGAATATGCTTAAGCAGTAAGCGCGCGCCAATATCTAAGCTTTCGCCAGAAAAAACATTAGCGTGGTTGGTTAATGTTATACCGTGCTCGGGTACATCCCATTTCTTCGGTGCCGGCATTGGCTGCGCAAGTGCCGGATTCGGTTTGATGAATACCAAACGTGCTTTCTTCACCGCTAAAGAGGTTCTGGTTTCGCCCAAATATTTTTCACATAACTTCAGCGTTGATGTGTGAATTTCTTTGACTTTAGCAGCACCAATCACGACGCAATCTTCTGGAAGGTGGTTACACAGTTGCTGTAACTGCCAGGAAAGCAGGCGATGGTTTTTTGGTAGTTTAATCAAAACCAATTGTGGGTCTTCAGGCAATTCAGCCAGACAATCGATAATATTGATCTGTGGAAGCTGGTTAGCTTTTAAGTTTGTAATACAACCCTGCTTTGCAACAAATGAGTCAGTAATGCTAGTCACGTTACCTTGAGTAGAAAACCAGCAACTTAGTGCACCAAAACTGTCGTTGAAGATCAGGATAGGGCGCTGAGGATCGAGTTCCATGTCGTGAGTATGGTTAATAAGATACTCATCTGCAGCATCCCATGCTTGCAGTGTTTCAATTTTACGTACCGGAAAACGTGTCAGGTTTAAGGTACGCTCGTGCAGAGTTAGCGCTGGTTTCATTACAGATAACTTTCAGGTATGTTTGCAAATTAGTGATCCATTTTCGCAGAACCACCGTGTACTGCAAACCCAATATCGGAATTTACGGCTTTTATCTGCTGTTATTTGAATCAGAGGTGATTTCAATAATCAGCTTAAGTATTCCGATGAACGTATTTAGCCGCCCCGTGAGTAAGAGTTATGATTCAGGAACGCATCAAAGAAAAATTACAGGAAGCATTATCACCAACCCATTTAGAGGTGATCAATGAAAGCTATATGCATAACGTGCCTGAAGGCTCTGAAAGCCATTTCAAAGTCATTGTGGTTAGTAAGCAGTTTGAAGGCCTGCGCTTACTTGGCCGCCACCGTGCGGTGAATGCTGCGTTGGCCCAAGAGCTTGCTAATGACATTCACGCTCTGGCGGTACATACCTACACACAAAGTGAATGGCAAAATTTATTTGGTGGAGCGCCCGTATCACCGCCCTGCCAAGGTGGTTCAAAAAGCGATTAAGCCCCCCCTCAGTTACCTTTCGTTATAAAAACCGCACTTGTTGCGGTTTTTTTCGGCGTAATATTTGAATTACAAAGCAACATTGATGTTTTGGTTGTCGTATTATGACTCGGCTTTCCTCAGGGAATAGGGGAGCAAGTAGGAATCAGAATGGCTGGCTATACTTGTGAAAAGCTTGGCGTGTTGAAATCGACTCGATGATTATCCCGAACGATATGACAGGATGCCAGAGAGTAAAAGGAGTGGTAAATGATAGACACAGGTGTTCGAGCGGTTGTTTTACTTTTGGTATCCCTGCTGATGGTTGCCTGTGGCGGGCAGGATGAAGAGAATAATGCTGAGCAAGCGGCTGTGATTGAATGGAAGCTGGTTACTTCATGGCCGAAAGGGTTTCCAGGACTTGGGGTTGCGCCTGAACGTTTCGCGGAAAAAATTAAACTGTTGAGTCAGGGGCGGTTAATAATTGAAGTGTATGGTGCTGGCGAACTGGTACCAAGCTTTGATGTGTTTAATGCCGTTTCTAAAGGAACTGCGCAGATGGGGCATTCGGCTGCCTTTTATTGGCAAAAAAAAATCCCGGCCGCCCCGTTTTTTACCTCCATTCCTTTTGGCATGACAGCACAGGAAATGAATGCCTGGCTGCATTACGGTGGCGGGCTTGAATTGTGGCAGGAATTGTATTCACCTTATGGTGTTATACCAATGGCCGGGGGGAATACTGGCGCGCAGATGGGGGGATGGTTTAATAAAGATATTAAAACTCTTGCCGACCTGAAAGGGTTAAAAATGCGATTGCCAGGCATTGGTGCAGAGGTGCTGAAGCGTGCGGGCGGGATCCCTGTAAGCTTGCCTGGCGGTGAGTTATTTACGGCATTAGAAACCGGTGCTATTGACGCGACAGAGTGGGTGGGGCCTTATAATGATCTGGCGTTTGGTTTACATAATGCAGCCAGATACTACTATTATCCGGGGTGGCAAGAGCCGAGTACGACGCTGGAATTTTTGATCAATAAGAATGCATTTCATGCGTTACCTGATGATTTAAAAAAGATTGTCGAAGTTGCTGCCCGCGCTATAAATCAAGATATGCTTGATGAATACACGATGAAAAATGTCCAGGCTCTGGATATCTTAGTCAACGAGCATAATGTGGTGCTCAGAGCTTTTCCTGAGGACGTATTAGCTCAGCTCAAGCAGCAGACATCAGATTTGATGCAAGAGATGAGTAAGGCCGACCCGTCAGTACAAAAAGTGTATGACTCTTACCGTCGTTTTTTAATCGATGTTAGGTGGTATGGGCGAGTTTCGGATAATGCCGATGTAAATATCGATTAACATCGAGACAAATCTGAAACAAATAGAATAGGGGGCTTGTTGCCCCATTGTTTTGGGTGTTTCGGTTGTATTTGTTTTTTGTTAGCAATGTTTCTTGAGTGAAAATATTTTGATAATTCATGATATTTCCACATTTGTGCGTTAAGTCAAAATTTTAAGCTAACGATCTATTGTCTTTAAGATGTTCGCTGGTTTTCGCCCCGATTAGCATGGTTTGGCATAGTAACAACGAGTACATTAATGCTAGAATATTTGCCTTAAAATTACTCGTTATCAAATATTGTGGCGAGTTAGTTAATAGGGTGTTGCGGTTTCGGTGGCGTAAAGTGGGCTGGCTTCGGATAACGGAAAGTCGGGCCTTGATTGCGCAATAGAAAATTCTTTTTCCCGTTAATGTAGTGCAAGTGCGTATGATTACAATAAAAAAAGGGCTGGATATCCCAATTTCAGGGACTCCTACCCAGGCGATAAATGATGGTAATTCCATCACACGAGTCGCCTTGCTTGGCGAAGAATATGTTGGTATGCGTCCTACAATGCATACCCGTGTTGGGGATGTAGTAAAAAAAGGTCAGGTTCTTTTTGAAGATAAGAAGAATCCTGGCGTTAAGTTTACTGCTCCAGCCAGTGGCAAGGTAACGGAAATCAACCGTGGTGCTAAGCGTGTTCTGCAATCAGTTGTGATTGATGTAGAAGGCAATGAGCAAGTCACGTTCAACCGCTATGAGGCGGATCAATTAGCACAACTAGATCGCTCTGCGATTGTTGAGCAGTTGGTTGAATCTGGTATGTGGACAGCGCTTCGTACGCGTCCATTTAGCAAGGTTGCCCCAGTCGATTCTGAAACAAAGGCAATCTTTGTAACAGCTATCGATAGCAACCCGCTGGCAGCGAATCCAGAAATGATCATTAATGAGCAAAGCGACGCTTTTGTTGCCGGTTTGACGCTACTATCGCGTCTGACTAGCGGAAAGGTTTTGGTTTGTAAATCTGGTGCGAGTCTACCTCGTAGTTCTGAAGCAAATGTTGAAGAACATGTATTTAACGGTCCACACCCTGCAGGTATCGTTGGTACTCACATTCACATGTTATTCGGTGCAAACGCTGCAAACGTTGCATGGCACATCAACTATCAAGATGTGATTGCATTCGGTCAGCTTTTCCTAACAGGTGAGCTATATACAGACCGCGTTGTAGCACTTGCCGGTCCTGTTGTGAATAAACCCCGTTTGGTTCGCACTCAGATCGGAGCTTCAATCGAGCAGTTAACCGATTCTGAAATGATGCCTGGTGAGATTCGGGTGTTGTCAGGTTCTGTTCTCAATGGTGTTCATGCGGTCGGCCCGCACGCTTATCTTGGTCGTTACCACTTGCAAGTGTCAGCGCTTCGTGAAGGCTATGAAAAAGAATTCTTAGGCTGGATTGTACCGGGTAAAAACAAGTTCTCAGTGACGCGTTCTTTCCTTAGTCACCTCTTCTCAGGTCAGTTGTTCAACATGACAACAACGATGAACGGAAGTGAGCGTGCGATGGTGCCAATTGGTAGCTATGAAAAAGTGATGCCACTGGATATTGAGCCAACACTGCTTCTTCGTGATCTGTGTGCGGGTGATAGTGATAGTGCGCAGTTGCTGGGTGCGTTAGAGCTTGATGAAGAAGATCTGGCTTTATGTACGTTTGTATGCCCAGGTAAGTATGAGTTTGGTCCACTGCTACGTGAGTGCCTGGACAAAATTGAGAAGGAAGGGTAATTCATGGGTCTCAAGAATTTACTCGAGCAGGTTGAACATCACTTTGAGCCAGGTGGTAAGCACGAGAGATGGTTTGCGCTGTATGAAGCGTTTGCAACTCTTATGTATACACCCGGAACAGTGACTCGCACAGGCTCACACGTTCGTGATAGCGTTGATTTAAAGCGCCTTATGATCATGGTGTGGTTTGCAGTATTCCCAGCAATGTTCTGGGGTATGTATAACACGGGTCACCAGGCGGTTTCTGCTCTTAACCACATGTATGTGGGTGATCAGTTGGCAGCTATTATCGGTGGCGACTGGCATTACTGGCTAACAGATATGTTAGGTGGCACTTTATCAGCCGATGCCGGCTGGGGTAGCAAAATGCTACTGGGTGCGACTTACTTCCTGCCTATCTATGCGGTTGTATTTGCAGTTGGTGGTTTCTGGGAAGTCCTTTTCTGTATGGTGCGTAAGCATGAGGTTAACGAAGGTTTCTTTGTTACTTCTATTCTTTTCGCGCTTATCGTTCCGGCAACACTACCACTTTGGCAAGCAGCACTGGGTATTACCTTTGGTGTTGTTGTCGCGAAAGAAATCTTCGGCGGTACCGGTCGTAACTTCCTTAACCCTGCACTAGCAGGCCGTGCATTCCTGTTCTTCGCATACCCAGCTCAAATCTCTGGTGATGCAGTATGGACAGCAGCAGACGGCTTTACTGGTGCGACGGCGCTAAGCCAATGGGCACAAGGTGGTGATGCGAACTTAATCAACGTAGTGACTGGCGAAGCAATCAGCTGGATGGATGCCTTTATTGGTCGTATTCCTGGTTCTATCGGTGAAGTTTCTACGCTGTTCATCATCCTTGGTGGTGCAATGATCGTGTACATGGGCATTGCTTCATGGCGCATCATCGCGGGTACCATGCTTGGCATGATCGTGACGGCAACCCTGTTTAACATTATGGGGTCTGATACCAATGCAATGTTCAGCATGCCTTGGCACTGGCACCTGGTTCTGGGTGGTTTTGCGTTCGGTATGATGTTCATGGCGACCGATCCGGTGTCTGCTGCATTTACTAACAAAGGTAAATGGTGGTACGGCGCACTCATCGGTGCAATGGCAGTAATGGTTCGTGTGGTTAACCCTGCGTACCCTGAAGGTATGATGCTGGCGATTCTATTCGCTAACCTATTCGCACCTCTATTTGACAACCTAGTGGTTCAGGGCAACATCAAGCGGAGACTAGCACGTCATGTCAAGTAATAACGATAGCATTAAGAAAACGCTGACTGTTGTTATCGCATTGAGCTTAGTGTGCTCTATCGTGGTATCAACTGCTGCGGTTGTTCTGCGTCCATTACAGCAGGCCAATGCGGTTCTTGACGTTCAGCGCAATATCCTTTCAGTTTCCGGTCTGTTACAAGACGGCACTAACGTAACGGAAGCTTACGAGCAGTTCATCGAGCCTAAACTGGTTGATCTAAACACTGGTGAATTCGTTGCACAGACCGAAGCAGGTCAAACAGCCGCTCAATACAAGCAGCGTGCTGCAGCGAAAGATCCAAGCCAGTCTATTAAGCTAGAGGCTGATAAAGATCTTGGTAAAATCATTCGCCGCGCAAATGTTGCGACTGTTTACCTGGTGAAAGACGCGAATGACAATGTTGAGAAGCTAATCTTACCGATTCATGGTAATGGTCTGTGGTCAATGATGTACGCATTCGTTGCGGTTGAAACTGACGGTAACACGGTTTCAGGCATCACTTACTACGATCAGGGTGAAACGCCTGGGCTTGGTGGTGAAGTCGAGAACCCTAACTGGCGTGCTCAGTTTGTTGGTAAGAAGTTGTTTGACGACAATAACAAACCAGCAATTCGTATTGTTAAAGGTGGCGCTCCTGCTGGCGATCTATACGGTGTAGATGGTCTATCTGGTGCAACCTTAACGGGTAATGGTGTACAACACACCTTCGACTTCTGGTTAGGTGACATGGGCTTTGGTCCTTTCCTGGCTAAGGTTCGTGAGGGAGGCCTGAATAATGGCTGATACTAAAGAAATGAAAAAGATCCTGTTTGCGCCGTTTATCGATAACAACCCGATTGCGCTTCAGGTTCTTGGTGTATGTTCTGCATTGGCAGTAACAACAAAATTAGAAACGGCGTTTGTAATGACGCTGGCAGTAATGTTTGTTACTGCATTTTCTAACCTTTTTGTATCACTGATCCGTCATCATATTCCTAACAGTGTGCGTATCATCGTGCAGATGGCAATCATTGCATCATTGGTAATTGTGGTAGACCAGGTACTGAAAGCGTATGTTTATGATATTTCTAAGCAGCTTTCTGTATTCGTTGGCCTGATCATTACTAACTGTATCGTAATGGGGCGTGCAGAAGCATATGCCATGAAGTCGGCGCCACTACCGTCATTTATCGATGGTATTGGTAACGGTCTTGGTTACGGTTTCGTACTGATTACTGTTGGCTTCTTCCGTGAACTATTGGGTTCAGGCAAGCTATTCGGTGTTGAGGTTCTGCCTCTGGTTTCTGACGGTGGCTGGTATCAGCCGAATGGTCTGATGCTATTAGCACCATCTGCTTTCTTCCTGATTGGTTTCATGATCTGGGCTATCCGGATTATCCGTCCAGAACAAGTAGAAGCGAAGGAGTAAGGGGAACATGGAACATTATCTAAGCCTTTTAGTTCGTTCGATTTTTATCGAGAACATGGCACTTTCGTTTTTCTTGGGGATGTGTACATTCCTTGCCGTATCTAAGAAAGTAAAAACCTCTTTCGGTCTGGGTGTTGCGGTAATCGTCGTACTGACGATTGCGGTTCCGGTAAACAACCTTGTTTACAATCTGCTCCTGAAAGATGGTGCTATCGTTCAAGGCGTTGACCTGAGCTTCCTGAACTTTATCACTTTCATCGGTGTTATCGCGGCACTGGTACAGATCCTGGAAATGGTTTTGGACCGATTCTTCCCGCCGCTATACAACGCGTTAGGTATTTTCCTTCCGTTGATCACAGTAAACTGTGCCATCTTCGGTGGTGTATCTTTCATGGTACAGCGTGATTACAACTTTGCTGAATCTGTTGTCTATGGCTTCGGTTCTGGTGTGGGTTGGATGCTGGCAATCGTGGCACTTGCGGGTATCCGCGAGAAGATGAAGTACTCTGATGTACCACCGGGTCTGCGTGGTCTGGGTATTACGTTCATCACTGTTGGTCTAATGGCGTTGGGCTTCATGTCCTTCTCCGGTGTACAGCTGTAATCAGGATAATAAGGAATAGTCAATGGATATTATTCTTGGCGTAGTTATGTTCACCTTGATTATCCTGGCTTTGGTTTTAGTGATCCTATTCGCTAAATCTAAGCTGGTACCATCAGGCGACATTACTATCTCAGTAAACAACGATCCGGAAAAAGCGATTACAACCGCTGCCGGTGGCAAACTGCTAAATGCCCTTTCTGCTAATGGTATCTTCGTATCATCGGCTTGTGGTGGCGGTGGTTCTTGTGGTCAGTGCCGTGTAAAAGTGAAGTCTGGCGGTGGTGATATTCTGCCGACCGAACTTGACCACGTTACTAAAGGCGAAGCGCGTGAAGGCGAACGTCTGGCTTGTCAGGTTAGCGTTAAATCCGACATGCAGATCGAACTTCCGGAAGAAATCTTCGGCGTGAAGAAGTGGGAATGTGAAGTTCTTTCGAATGATAACGAAGCAACCTTCATTAAAGAGTTGGTGCTAAAAATCCCTGAAGGCGAGGAAGTTCCTTTCCGTGCAGGTGGTTACATTCAGATTGAAGCTGAACCTCATCATATTAAATACGCTGATTTCGATGTGCCGGAAGAGTACCGCGAAGACTGGGATAAGTTTAACTTGTTCCGTTACGAGTCAATCGTGAAAGAGCATTCAATCAGGGCTTACTCTATGGCTTCATACCCAGAAGAGAAAGGCCTGATCAAACTGAATGTTCGTATTGCGACACCGCCGCCAAATAACCCTGACGTACCGCCTGGCGTGATGTCATCGTATATCTGGTCTCTTAAGCCGGGTGATAAGTGTACTATTTCTGGTCCGTTTGGTGAGTTCTTTGCTAAAGAGACGGACAACGAAATGGTCTTTATCGGTGGTGGTGCAGGTATGGCACCAATGCGATCGCATATCTTCGATCAGCTTCACCGTCTGCAGTCTACCCGTAAGATGACTTACTGGTATGGTGCCCGTTCTAAGCGTGAAATGTTCTACGTAGAAGATTTCGATAAACTAGCGGCTGAGAACGAGAACTTCGAATGGCATGTAGCATTGTCTGATCCATCTCCAGAAGATAACTGGGATGGTTATACAGGCTTCATCCATAACGTGATTTATGAGAACTACTTAAAAGATCACGAAGCACCTGAAGATTGTGAATACTACATGTGTGGTCCACCAATGATGAATGCCGCTGTTATCGGTATGCTGAAAGATCTTGGTGTTGAAGACGAAAACATCCTGTTGGATGACTTCGGTGGCTAATTAGCTTTTCACACATAATTAAAATGGCTGATCCGATAGGGTCAGCCATTTTTCGTACTGGCATCATAATAATATTCTTTCTATTGTGGTTATTGACAGACAGCTGTTTGCTAACCAGTAAAAGAGAGTCCCTCTGGAGTGGTTGAATGAAGACGTTCCTTACCCGAGCAGCCATGCTGCTTGTTATGGCGATAACACTGGCAGGCTGCGGTGATCAACGTGAGTTGATCCATTTAAGCGGCTCTACAATGGGCACCTACTATTCAGTGAAGTTGATTAAGCAGGAAGGTTTACCGAGTGCCACAGATATTCAGGCCGAGATTGATCGTCGTTTAGAGCGAGTTAACGATCAGATGTCGACCTATCGTAAGCATTCCGAGCTCAGTCAATTTAACCAGCAGACCACGAATGAACCATTCGCTGTCTCTGCAGATACCGCGAAAGTGGTGAAAGAAGCGATTCGTTTATCTAAACTTACTGGCGGCGCCTTAGATGTCACTGTTGGTCCGGTGGTGAATCTGTGGAGCTTTGGTCCGGAAGCGCGTCCCGAAGTGATCCCAACAGATGAAGAGTTAGCTGCTCGCCGTAAAATTGTCGGCATTGATCACCTGTCGGTTGATGGTAATACATTGACGAAGAATATCCCTGAGCTCTATGTAGACTTGTCGTCTATTGCGAAAGGTTTTGGTGTTGATGTTGTTGCTGACTATTTTAATGAGCTTAATGTTGTTGATTACCTGGTTGAAATTGGTGGTGAATTACGTCTGAAAGGCGTGAACCTCGAAGGTGTACCGTGGCGTATTGCGGTAGAGAAACCAACTGATGATGGTAGCCGTGCTGTGCAGGAAATCATTGAACCAGGTGACATGGCTGTGGCAACATCGGGTGATTATCGTAACTACTTCGAAGAAGACGGTGTTCGCTATTCGCACCTGATTGATCCAAAAACGTGTAAGCCGATTGCCAATCATGTCGTGTCGGTGACTGTACTGCACCCATCCAGCATGACGGCCGATGCGTTGGCGACAGCTTTCTCTGTGATGGGAGAAGAAAAAGCACTGGCGTTAGCGAAAACAGAAAAATTACCTGTTCTGTTAGTGGTAAAAACGGAACAAGGCTATAAGGAATATGCATCAGAAGCATTTTCTCCTTATCTACAAAAGAAATAGAGAGTTATCATGACAGTATATCTAACAACCTTTGCGGTCTTTCTGCTGGTTATCATCGCGATGGCAGTCGGTTATATCTTTCAGCGTAAAACAGTAAGCGGAAGTTGTGGTGGATTGGACGGCATCGGTATTGCGAAGGAATGTAATTGTCCCGAACCTTGTGATGCACGTAAAAAGCGTGAAGCACGGGCTGCAAAGCAAGCCGAGTGGAAGAAAAACCAGATCGTTTAGTCGATGACCGTTTAATGTATTGCCATTTCGTCAGCTAATAGTGTCGAAATAATCGCCCCGATTGGTCAAATAGCCTGAGTTTACTCAGGCTTTTTTATATCTTTAACTTCTCTCCGTGTCTAAAAGCATTTTAACTCTCGCTAGAATTGATCAGTTAATTAATCGATTGGGTATTAGCATTCCCTCCGGATCTCGCATCTTAAGGTCGTTTGGGTATATAATGATTACTGTATATAAAGACAGTTGTTAGGGTCTGTTTGTTGAGAGGAATTGTGCCAGATACCTACCCAGTGCAACGGAAAATAGTACACGTTGATATGGACTGTTTTTTCGCCGCGGTCGAAATGCGTGACAACCCGGAGTTGCAAAATATCCCCATCGCAATAGGCGGTCGCTCCGAGCAGCGAGGGGTTATTAGTACTTGTAATTATCTTGCCCGTAAGTATGGGGTACGCTCTGCTATGCCGACGGCTCAGGCGATGAAATTGTGTCCGCATTTAACCTTGGTGCCCGGGCGTATGGGGGTTTATAAAGAAGTATCACAGCAGATCCGCGCCATTTTTCAGCGCTATACCGATAAGATTGAACCACTGTCGCTAGACGAAGCCTACCTTGATGTCACTGAGTGTGAATTATTTCATGGCTCGGCGACTCTGATTGCACAAGACATTAGGCGAGCAATAGAAGAAGAGCTTCATCTAACGGCTTCTGCTGGTATCGCCCCGGTTAAATTTATCGCCAAAATAGCTTCGGATCTCAACAAGCCGAACGGACAATATGTGGTGACGCCTGATGATGTGGGGGCATTTGTTGCTAACCTGAAGTTAGAAAAAATACCTGGCGTTGGCAAAGTAACGATTCAGAAGCTGCATGAAAAAGGCTTGTATGTCGGCCAGGATGTACAGGCTTATGATCGTCATTTATTGCTGCAGCAGTTTGGCAAATTCGGTCAGTCGCTATGGTCGCGGTCGCATGGGATTGATGACCGCGAAGTGGTGGTTGAGCGGCAACGTAAATCGGTTGGTGTCGAGCGTACTTTTTCTCGTAATATCAGCGACTACGAGCAATGCTGGCAAATCGTGGAAGCGTTATACCCGGAACTTGAAAATCGCCTAAAGCGAGTACGTCCGATGATGAATATTGCCAAGCAAAGTATCAAAGTGAAGTTCGCCGACTTTCAGCAAACAACGGTTGAGCATAGTCTGCCATCATTAGATAAATCTCAGTTTGTTGGTTTATTAAAAGAAGCGCTCACTCGGCAAAAAGGTCGAGAGATCAGATTGATAGGTATTGGCGTCGGCTTAGATTATGGTATCAAAGCGCAACAGCTGTCGTTTGAAGGGTTTTAAAAGCGGGAAGAGCGGACCTATGGCCCTGAGGCTCTATGGAGAAGCAGTGTTGAGTAACTAGGTTCGAGTTTCGAGAAAGAGCCAAACCTTGACTTCTTTTGAGGATCAGAGAGTCTGCTTGCAGAACCATAGAACCATAGAACCATAGAACCATAGAACCATAGAACCATAGAACCATAGAACCATAGAACCATAGAACCATAGAACCATAGAACCATAGAACCATAGAACCATAGAACCATAGAACCA
>NZ_PYMC01000018.1 GCF_003026475.1 Photobacterium lipolyticum | reverse complement strand
GGGATCGTTGACGCCGTCTGTCACTGACACTTCGACCGTCAAGCTCTTCAGGTCCAGCTCGTCGTTGTTGACCGCGGCCACACCTGCGGCAGTCAGTTTCACGTCGGTGCCGTCGATGGTGAAGTAGCCGTTTGGATCGTTCTCTATCGCGGTGGTTAAGTTTTCGCTGTCGGTGTCGCTGACCTCGAAGCTCGCCACCACGGTGGCTGTGCTCACGCCATCTTCTGCGATGCTATCGACCGCCGTCACGTCGATGGTCGGCGCGTCGTTGACTGGGGTCACACCCACGTTAACACTAATCGTATCGGTGCCGTTGTTGCCGTCGCTGACCACCACGGTGAAGCTGTCGCTGCCGTTGTAGTCGGTGTTCGGGGTGTAGGTCCAGGTGCCGTCGGCACTGACGATCACGCTGCCATTCTGTGGCTCGGTACCTTTTTCGAAGCTCACGGTATCGCCGTCGATATCAGTGGCCTTCAGGGTGCCGCTGACCGGCTTGTCTTCCGAAGTGGTGACGCTGATGTCATCGCCCAGTGGCTTGTTGTTCTCACCCTCTAAGACTGGCGCGTCGTTGACCGGGGTCACGGTTACTGTCGCGGTGGCCGCGTCGGTGGCGCCCTGGCCGTCGCTGATTTCGTAGCTGATGGTTGCTTCGCCGTTGAAGTTGTCGGCCGGCGTGAACACCAGCTTGCCGTCGTCGATCGCCACGGTGCCTTGCTCGGCAGGGACGGTCGCTTTCGTGATGGTCAGCGTGTCGTTATCGACGTCGCTGTCGTTGTCCAGCACATCGATGGTCAGCGGCGTGTCTTCTTCGGTGCTCAGCTCGGTATCGTCGTTCGCCACTGGCGCGTCGTTGACCGATGTGACTCCAACATTCACCGTGATCGTATCAGTGCCGCCGTTGCCATCGCTGACCACCACGGTAAAGCTGTCGCCACCGTTGTAGTTTTCATTCGGAGTATAGGTCCAGGTGCCGTCGGTATTGACGGTAACACTGCCGTTTTGTGGCTCGGTGCCTGTCGCGAAGCTCAGGGTATCGCCGTCGACATCGGTGGCTG
The DNA here is from genome assembly GCF_003026475.1 of Photobacterium lipolyticum. Classification (GTDB taxonomy): domain Bacteria; phylum Pseudomonadota; class Gammaproteobacteria; order Enterobacterales; family Vibrionaceae; genus Photobacterium; species Photobacterium lipolyticum. The sequence continues at coordinate 81,495 of NZ_PYMC01000018.1, read as the reverse complement.
TTAGCTGGCCGCTGACCGGGGTGTCTTCCTCGGTGGTGACGCTGACGTTATTCGCTTCAGGTTGAGTATTATTGTTGCCTGCTGGAGTATTGGTGTCACTGTCAGAGACTGAATCATCAATAACTGAGCTTTCTTCATCACGATCTTCATCGACTAGTAGAGAGTCATCTTTTATTACCGCAGAGGTTGAATAGTCAGCATTCGCTATTGTTTCTTCGGCCTGGCGCTCGACATCAACGAAGTCGAATCCGCCGGTGTTGCCGGTTTGATTACCCGCTGCCGTTTCAGGAAGAGAAAGTGTCGGATCGTCACCTGAAGCAATCAGGGATTGAATTGCTGCAATTTCGTCACTGAGCAATGCATCTGTGGAAGCATCGGGAACGGATTGTTCATTACCAAGGGTAAGTACGGAACCATCTTGCTGAATAATGGCAATCTCCGTGCCATTGTCGAACAAAAGAGTGGCCCCATCAGGGATTACATCATCAACGGTCAGAGGATGTCGGGCATTGTTGAATTCAGCAACAGCATTGCCTTGTAGAGCGGTAATACGTCCTGATTGCGTTGTGATATATGATTCCATAGCCTTGAACTCTACCCTGGTATGTTATTGGTGTTTTTATAAATAGTTTGGTATCGCTTCCTGTATTTGCACGGTGAATCAGAGACTCAGCGATCACAACGCGCAGGAAGCGATATTGTAACATTCTGTCAAATAATTGGAATGAACATCTCGGCAGATGTCTGATTTTTGACGGTTGGGTCACTGGTTATGAGTGATTGTTTTTTTTGCCGTTTTTCTTACTTGAAAAGCGGTGAGAGTAGGGTTTGTTATTGGGCCTGATTGTGTATCTGGTCGAAATCAGCGAGAATAGCTCTAATTGGGTTCATCCTTCTTTTTTCTCTTTCTGTTGTTGTATGAGATTTGATCGTATCAACAGAGATCGGCTTTTACATATAAAGAATACTGTAATGTCACTAACTGAATTTCAAAGCGAAGTCTCTAAAAGACGTACTTTTGCTATCATTTCTCACCCGGATGCGGGTAAAACAACAATTACTGAAAAAGTATTGTTATTCGGAAACGCGATCCAGAAAGCCGGTACTGTAAAAGGTCGTGGCTCTAACCAGCACGCAAAATCAGACTGGATGGAAATGGAGAAAGAGCGTGGTATCTCGGTAACCACATCGGTAATGCAGTTCCCGTACAATGATTGTCTGGTAAACTTGCTGGATACCCCGGGACACGAAGATTTCTCGGAAGATACGTATCGTACTCTGACAGCGGTCGATTCATGCCTGATGGTGATTGATGCGGCTAAAGGTGTCGAGGATCGTACCCGTAAATTAATGGAAGTTACCCGTCTGCGTGATACGCCGATTGTTACTTTCATGAACAAACTGGACCGTGATATTCGTGATCCGATGGAGCTGCTCGATGAAGTGGAAAACGAGCTGAACATTGCATGTGCACCAATATCATGGCCAATCGGATGCGGTAAAGAGTTCAAAGGTGTTTACCATATTCACCGTGATGAAGTGATCTTATACGCAACAGGGCAGGGTCACACGATCCAAGAGCAGCGTATTATCAAAGGGTTGGATAATCCTGAGCTGAATGCTGCGGTAGGTGATTATTTAGCTGAACAAGTTCGTGAAGAATTAGAGTTGGTGCTTGGCGCATCACACGAATTCGATCGTGAATTGTTTCTCCGTGGTGAATTAACACCAGTATTCTTTGGTACCGCTCTGGGTAACTTCGGTGTTGACCATATGCTGGATGGTTTGACGGAGTGGGCGCCTACGCCATTACCTCGTCAGGCCAATGAGCGTGATGTGGAAGCAACAGAAGAGAAGTTCTCTGGCTTCGTATTTAAGATTCAGGCAAACATGGATCCTAAGCATCGAGACCGTATAGCGTTCATGCGAATAGTATCTGGTACTTACAACCAGGGCATGAAGATGAACCACGTCCGCACAGGCAAGAATGTTAGCATTTCTGATGCAGTGACTTTCATGGCCGGTGACCGCTCACGAGCTGAGAAAGCGTATGCCGGTGACATTATCGGTCTGCATAACCATGGCACGATTCAGATTGGTGATACGTTTACTCAAGGTGAACAGCTGAAGTTTGCGGGTATTCCTAACTTCGCGCCAGAACTGTTCCGTCGTATCCGTCTCAAAGATCCACTAAAGCAAAAGCAGTTGCTTAAAGGCCTGGTTCAGCTTTCAGAAGAAGGAGCGGTACAGGTATTCCGTCCGTTGCAGAACAATGATTTGATTGTTGGTGCGGTAGGTGTGCTTCAGTTTGATGTGGTTGTTGCTCGCCTGAAAGCAGAATATAACGTTGAAGCCATCTACGAAGGTGTAAACGTTGCGACTGCACGTTGGGTTGAGTGTGATGATGCAAAGAAACTGGAAGAGTTTAAGCGCAAAAATCAGATTAACCTGGCATTGGATGGTGGCGACAACCTGACTTATGTTGCGCCAACGATGGTGAACCTGAATCTGGCGAAAGAACGTTTTCCTGACATCGATTTCCGTGCAACACGTGAACACTAATCGTTAAGTACCGGTTACTAACAGCGAAAACGAATCAGCCGTCACATTTGTGGCGGTTTTTTTTGTTTGTTAAAAGATGATTATTACTTGTATACTCCAGCGGTTGCATATCATGCCCAGATGGTATTGTTCGGTGTAATTGGTATTAATTGTCAGGGAGTTGACGATGGACGTCGCGCAGAGTCGTGAAATATATCCCGGAGTAGGGGCTCCATCACCATTAGGTAGTTCCGTAAAAGAGACGGGGGTCAATTTCAGCCTGTATTCCAAAGATGCCACTCAGGTTACCCTGCACCTGTTTACTGACCGTAATTCTGATAGCCCTTTTCTCTCATTTGTACTCAATCCATTGATTCACAAACGCGGCCATTACTGGTTTATCTTCATTGCCAATATCGGTCATGGCCAGATTTATGGCTTTCAGGTTGATGGCCCGTGGGTACCTGAAAAAGGCCTGCGTTTCGATAAAGACAAAGTGCTGATAGATCCATACTGTCACGCTATTTGCTTTAGTGATCATGATAACAGGCAGCGAGCTATCGGGCCCGGAACCAATATGGATGCCTGCATGAAAAGTATAGTCGTCGATCACCGGGTCTTTGACTGGCAGGACAGCGAGTCTCCCCGTCATTCGCTGACTGAGACCATGATTTATGAAATGCATGTGGGGGGGTTCACCCGGCATCTGTCTTCTGGCATAGCGGAAGAGCATCAAGGCACTTTCGCCGGCATTATTGATAAAATACCTTATCTTAAATCTTTAGGGGTAACGGCCGTTGAGTTGATGCCAGTGCAGCAGTTTGATGTGTCGGATGCACCGGAGGGCCAAGAAAATTACTGGGGATACAGCCCGATTAATTTTTTTGCTGTGCATACCGATTATAGTGTTGGAAAACATCCGCTGAGTGCCATTAATGAATTTAAGGAGCTGGTCAGAGAGCTGCATAAGGCCGGTATTGAGGTCATACTTGATGTGGTGTTTAACCATACAGCAGAAGGGGGCGAAGGCGGGCCGACATTCTGCTTTAAAGGGTTACAGAATGGTGCCTATTATCTGATTAACCGGAAAGATGGTTCATACGCTAATTACAGTGGTTGCGGTAACACCTGTAATGCTAATCATAGTGTATTACGGCGGATGATCATTGATGCGCTGCATTATTGGGTGACCGAAATGCACGTTGATGGTTTCCGTTTTGACCTAGCTTCCGTTCTGGCTCGTGACAGTCGGGGAGTACCGATGAAAGAACCGCCGCTATTGTGGTCAATCGATTCAGATCCCATTCTAAGTGGCACAAAAATTATTGCGGAAGCCTGGGATGCGGCTGGTTTGTATCAGGTGGGTTCCTTTATTGGTGATCGTTGGAATGAATGGAACGGTAAATTCCGTGATGATGTTCGGGCTTTCTGGCGGGGAGACATTGATAGTGTCAGCCGTTTTGCCTCCCGTATGCTGGGCTCGCCCGATATCTATGGCAGCCGTCATCATTCGTCCCATCGTTCTGTCAATTTTCTCTGTGCCCATGATGGTTTTACCCTCAATGATTTGGTGAGCTATAACCAGAAACATAATCAGGCCAACGGAGAAAACAACCGGGACGGAGATAATCATAACGTGTCCTGTAACTATGGAATTGAAGGGCCTACCGATTTTACTGAGATTGAGACCCTGCGCCATCGTCAGTGCAAAAACATGCTGGCAACACTGTTTCTATCGCTGGGAACGCCGATGATCTGCATGGGGGATGAAGTCAGGCGAACCCAGCAGGGTAATAACAATGCGTATTGTCAGAATAACGAGATAAGCTGGTTTGACTGGCGGTTAGTTGATAAGCATGCCGATTTACTGCGGTTTGTAAAACTGCTCAGCCAATTCCGCCGTGCTGAGCCAACTATTGAGAGGAACATGCACTTGTCACTAAGCTCGGCATTAGAAAATGTCGATATTTGCTGGCATGGCCTTAAGCCTTATCAACCTGACTGGTCAGAGCATTCCCATTCGCTGGCGTTGACCGTCAGCCATCCGAAAACGAAAGATGAACTGTATGTGATTTGCAATGCGTATTGGGATCCGCTTGAATTCACATTACCAGAGCGGGAGCTAACGGGCTGGCATTTATTGATCAATACGGCTGAAAGCAGCCCGCGAGACATTTACGCGCTTGATGAAGTGCCAGCTTATCCTCATAAGACCATCTTGGTAAAAGGCCGTACTATGGTCGTGATGATAGCGAAATCAATATAAGCCGATTAATCTTACTGGATAAGAATAGGGGAGTAAGAAAATGCGGGAATGGTTGAAACAAGGTGTAGAGGAAACTGACTTGGTAAGGCCTCAACTGAATGATAATGAATAGTTTTATATGCTAATAGATAGCCATTGTCATTTCGACTTCCCGCCATTTTCAGATGATCCAGCACATTATCTTGAGCTGGCTCGTCGTGCCGGAGTGGGGGTTATTGTGATCCCTTCGGTAGGGGAGCGGAACTGGGCGCTTGTTGAGCAACTTAGCCTGCAGTATCCCAACCTCTATTATGCTTTGGGCCTGCATCCCTTTTTTAGCCATGAGCATAGTGACACCGCTATCTCTAATTTGGCTTCACGCTTAAGCGCTATCAGTGAAGGTGATGAAAAGAAAAAATGCGTTGCAGTCGGTGAGTGCGGACTAGACTTTGCCATTGCTGATGTTAATAAAGAACTGCAAATAGAACTGCTTAAAGAGCAGGTTGTGTTAGCGAACTGCATGGGTTTACCCGTCATTTTACACTGCCGAAAAGCGTTTTCCGAGCTGATGGTGGTTCTGAGGCAAAACCCACCGATTTTGGGCGGTGTGTACCATGGTTTTAGCGGCAGCACTCAACAAGCCAAGCAACTTATTGATCTAGGTATCAAAATTGGAGTCGGTGGAACGATTACCTATGGTAGGGCGAATAAAACGCGCCATACTATAGCCAGTCTGCCATTGGCAGAGCTTATGCTGGAGACCGATGCTCCTGATATGCCCGTTGCCGGCTTTCAGGGCGAACCTAACCGTCCTGACAGGCTATGTAACATTTTGCGAGTATTAGCCGAGATACGAGTGGAATCGGAACGGCAAATAGAAGAGGTGACAACCTTAACTACAGCTGAACTTTTTCATATTGCCTTGTGATATAGATCTCATTATCTGAACGGTTGCGCTAATCGGTTGCGCTAGCTGTCGGCGTGTTCGTGATCTTGCTCACGATTAGCACTAAACTTTTATCTCCTTTCCTTGGAAAGTGTGATGTTCGCATTACTTTATCTGTCTCCGCATGAGTATAATTCGCTGGACTCTTAATGAGCCAAATTGTCGAGACGCCAAACTTAACTACTAAAAGGGAAGCCATAAACTATGAGCGTGTTTATGAGCCTGGTTGGGATCGTAGTACTGCTAGGTCTAGCAGTTCTGCTATCAGATAACCGTAAAGCTATTAATTTACGTACTGTTGGTGGTGCATTTGCCATCCAATTCTTATTAGGTGCATTTGTTCTTTATGTACCTGTTGGTCGCGATGTGCTTTACGGCATGTCTCAAGGTGTAGCTAATGTAATTGGCTACGGTAATGACGGTATTAACTTCCTATTCGGCGGTTTGACGTCAGATAAGATGTTTGAAGTATTCGGTGGCGGCGGTTTCGTATTCGCCCTGCGCGTGCTGCCAGTTATCGTATTCTTCTCTGCATTGATCAGTGTGCTTTACTACCTGGGCGTTATGCAGATTGTTATCAACGCACTTGGTGGTGGTCTACAAAAAGCACTGGGCACTTCTCGTGCGGAATCCATGTCTGCGACAGCTAACATTTTCGTTGGTCAAACGGAAGCTCCACTGGTTATCCGTCCGTTCGTGCCAAAAATGACTCAATCTGAGTTGTTCGCAGTAATGTGTGGTGGTCTTGCTTCTGTTGCTGGTGGTGTACTAGCGGGTTATGCTTCTATGGGCGTGCCTCTGGAATACCTAATCGCGGCATCATTCATGGCTGCACCTGGTGGCCTGTTGTTTGCTAAGATCATCAAACCTGAAACAGAAACACCAATCGAGCAACTTGCTGGCGATGCTGACGATGAAGCTGACAAACCAGCGAACGTTATCGATGCAGCTGCTGCGGGTGCTTCTTCTGGTATGCAACTAGCACTGAACGTTGGTGCAATGCTTCTAGCCTTCATCGGCCTGATTGCACTAGTCAACGGTCTGCTGGGCGGTGTTGGTGGTTGGTTCGGTATGCCTGAGCTGACACTGGAACTGATCCTTGGTTATGTTTTCTCTCCACTTGCATTCCTAATCGGTGTGCCATGGGAAGAAGCAACCATCGCTGGTTCTTTCATCGGTCAGAAACTGATTGTAAACGAATTCGTTGCTTACCTAAACTTCGCCCCTTACCTGGGTGAAGCGGCTGAAGTTATTCTTTCTGAGAAAACTAAAGCAATCATTTCTTTCGCACTATGTGGTTTTGCTAACCTGTCTTCAGTAGCAATCCTACTAGGTGGTCTGGGTGGTCTAGCGCCAAGTCGTCGTCACGACATCGCTCGCTTCGGTATGAAAGCTGTAGCAGCAGGTACGCTATCTAACCTGATGTCTGCAACAATTGCAGGTCTGTTCTTGTCTCTATAATTACTGACAAGTTCAGCACTAAAACGCCACAGCCTTGCTGTGGCGTTTTTTTTTGAGCTGCGTTTTAGCAATACCAATGAATTTGGTATAAAAGTATTTTCAACAGATTTCGTAATAATGCGGTGTGGGCGTTTTTTTTTAACTCATAAAATCGATTGCGCTCCGCTTTCTACAATTTTCTTTTGTTAGCATTATTCCATTGGTTCAAGCGGCACCTTTTGGGCTGCAAGCTACACTCATAAATATGAACTGAAAGACAGAGTGATAGGTTTATGAGTGAAGTATTACTGGCAATCTTGGCGGGATTTATCGTCGGTGTGTTATTTTCGGCAATCAAATTACCCATTCCAGCTCCTCCGGTATTGCCGGGAGTAATGGGAATTGTTGGTGTCTATGCTGGTGGGGCTGCTTATCATTGGATTCTTGAGAAAATCATGACGGGTTAATAAGCTTTAAATTACTACTTATCAGTACCTTGATGCCGATTATGAATGTAAACAGATTGTCCACGTACGGAAACACGACTTTGGTGGTGACACGCATCAGACATTGCTATTATTGGTGAGCGCCATCATAAACTGACAATTGCTGTTTCAGTATTCCCCCATCGTGATGGGATTGCCGTCACGATTTTACTGAACGGCACAAACTAGCAAGGCGCTCTTTCTCCGGTCTCTGTGTTAAGAGCCGAGAGGCTGAGCGTCTAGCGCGGTGAAAAGGATATCAATCAGGTAATGCAATCTCGCGTTGTTTACCTGAGTCTTCAAGGAACCAAGTCCGCTCATCTAACTGTTCGCTGTAGGCGGGCCGTTTGGCGGTTTGGAAAAAGACTTATCGTCGAGCGTATGGAACAGTTTCTATAAGCTTGGTAGAAAATAACTGGACTGGAGATAGTCATGAGCGATTTAAAAGCTGCTGCACTACGTGCACTTAAATTAATGGATCTTACAACACTGAACGATGACGACACTGATGCAAAAGTGATCGAACTGTGTAAGAACGCCAAAACAGCCGTAGGTAACACCGCAGCAGTATGTATCTACCCACGCTTTATTCCTGTTGCTAAGAAGCAACTGCGTGAGCAAGGTACGCCTGAAGTCCGTATTGCAACGGTTACAAACTTCCCTCACGGTAACGACGATATTGAAATTGCAGTCGCTGAAACCAAAGCTGCTGTTGCTTACGGTGCAGACGAAGTTGACGTTGTTTTCCCTTACCGCGCCCTGATGGCCGGTAATGAAGAAGTTGGCTTTGAGCTGGTTAAGCAGTGTAAAGCAGCATGTGGCGATATTCTGTTAAAAGTGATCATCGAAACGGGTGAGCTTAAGACCGCAGAACTTATCAAGAAAGCATCTGAAATTTGTATTAAAGCAGGTGCTGACTTCATTAAGACCTCTACAGGTAAAGTGCCAGTAAATGCGACACCAGAAGCTGCTGAAATCATGCTTACTGTGATTAAAGACATGGGTGTTGAGAAAACAGTTGGTTTCAAACCCGCTGGTGGCGTTCGTACAGCTGAGGATGCACAAGCATTCCTAGCGATGGCTGACCGCATTCTTGGCGGTGACTGGGCTGACAACATGCACTACCGTTTTGGTGCATCTAGCCTGCTGGCTAACCTACTGCACACACTCGGTGAAGGCGAAAAAGCGGCTGAAGGCGGCTACTAAGTCTGAATCCATAAGGTGGCATTGTTGCCACCTTATTTAGTTTTACCTGCAACTATTCATTGTTCCAGCTATTACACAACAGCTTGTGTGGACTCGTGCATCTAAATGATGACGAAATATGGGAAATTACTGATATTTCTCATTCAAAAACAATCGAATAGTTATCTATCCTACGAATAACACAAGATTGGGAAATATCATGTATTTACCACAAGAAATTATTAGAAAAAAGCGCGACAACATTGTTCTAACTGCTGATGAAATTAACTTCTTCATTCAGGGCATTGCGAAAGAGACCGTTTCTGAAGGCCAGATTGCCGCATTTGCAATGGCAATTTACTTCAATGATATGACCATGGACGAGCGTGTAGCACTGACTTGTGCGATGCGTGATTCAGGCATGGTGATTAACTGGGACCACATGAACTTTGATGGCCCGATTGTCGATAAACACTCTACCGGTGGTGTAGGTGATGTGACCTCTCTGATGCTTGGCCCTATGGTGGCGGCATGCGGCGGTTATGTACCGATGATCTCAGGCCGTGGCCTGGGTCACACTGGCGGTACACTTGATAAACTGGAAGCGATCCCTGGCTATAACATTACCCCATCAAATGAAGTATTTGGTCAGGTGACCAAAGAAGCGGGTGTGGCAATTATTGGTCAGACGGGTGATTTAGCCCCGGCTGACAAGCGTGTATACGCAACGCGTGATGTAACCGCAACGGTTGATAACATTTCCTTGATCACAGCATCTATCTTGTCGAAGAAACTGGCTGCTGGCCTGGGTTCACTAGTGATGGATGTCAAAGTCGGTTCTGGCGCATTCATGCCAACGTATGAAGCATCAGAAGACCTGGCGAAATCTATTGTTGCTGTAGCCAATGGTGCAGGTACAAAAACCACGGCATTGCTAACAGACATGAACCAGGTATTGGCATCAACAGCTGGTAATGCGCTGGAAGTTCGTGAAGCCGTTCAGTTCCTGACCGGTGAATACCGTAACCCTCGCTTATTTGCCGTGACCATGGCATTGTGTGCCGAAATGCTGGTAAACAGTGGCCTGGCTACTGATTTGGAACAAGCGAACGCGAAACTGCAGGCGGTACTGGATAACGGTAAAGCAGCAGAGTGTTTCGGTAAGATGGTTGCAGGCCTGGGTGGCCCGGTAGACTTCGTGGAAAACTACGACAACTACCTGGAAAAAGCGGAAATCGCGAAACCTGTATTTGCAGAGACCACTGGTTTTGCTTACTCAATGGATACTCGTGGCCTAGGTATGGCGGTTGTTGGCATGGGCGGCGGTCGCCGTGTTGCTAGCGACACTATCGACTACGCTGTTGGCCTAAGCGATATGATCCGCCTGGGCGATGCAGTGAACGCAGATACCCCTCTGGCGGTTGTACACGCCCGTACCGAAGCGCAATGGGAAGAGGCGGCTCAAGCTGTTCGTAACAACATTACGATTGCTGACCAGAAGCCAGAACCAACCCCTGAAGTTTACCGTCGCGTTCGCCCTGAAGATGTTTAATGGAGTCAAAATGAAACGTTCAATTATCCTTGTTCTCGATTCTTTCGGTATCGGTGCGACAGAAGATGCCGTTGATTTCGGTGATGTAGGTTCAAATACTCTTGGTCATATTGCCGAGGCGTGTGCACGCGGCGAAGCCGACAATGGTGAGCGTAGCGGCCCACTGCACCTGCCTAACCTGAATAAATTGGGTTTGGGTAAAGCGTGTGAAGAGTCTTCAGGTACCTTCCCTGAAGGCCTGGATGCCAATGCCGAAATTACTGGTGCATATGGCCACGCAAAAGAACTATCGTCTGGTAAAGACACCCCGTCAGGTCACTGGGAAATGGCTGGTGTACCGGTATTGTTTGAATGGGGCTACTTTACAGATCACAGCAACAGCTTCCCGCAAGAGCTATTAGACAGCATCGTTAAGCGTGCGAACCTTCCGGGTTACCTTGGTAACTGCCATGCATCGGGTACTCAGGTACTGGATGACTTGGGTGAAGAGCACATGCAAACGGGCAAACCTATCTTCTACACATCTGCGGATTCTGTTTTCCAGATTGCCTGCCATGAAGAGACGTATGGTTTGGATAACCTGATGACGCTTTGTCAGATCGTTCGCGAAGAGCTTGCAGATTACAATATCGGTCGTGTTATCTCCCGTCCTTTCACAGGTTCGGGCAAAGGCAAGTTCGAGCGTACAGGTAACCGTCGTGATCTTTCTGTTGAGCCGCCTGCAACAACATTGCTGCAGAAGCTGGTCGATGAGAAAGGCGGTGACGTTATTGCTATCGGTAAGATTTCTGATATCTACGCTGGCTGCGGTATCTCGAAAAAAGTAAAAGCAACAGGTATCCCTGCACTGTTTGAAGCAACCCTAGAGCAAATCAAACTGGCGGGTAACAATAGCTTGGTATTCACCAACTTTGTTGATTTTGACTCAGCATATGGTCACCGTCGTGACGTTGCCGGTTATGCGGCTGCGTTGGAGTATTTTGACAAGCGACTACCTGAAATTCTTGAATTGTTACAAGAAGATGACGTGCTAATTCTTACTGCAGACCACGGTTGTGATCCAACGTGGGAAGGTACGGATCATACGCGTGAGCACATCCCTGTATTGGTAACGGGCTCTAAAATTAAGGCCGGTTCACTAGGTCGTCGCGAGACATTTGCCGATATCGGCCAGAGTCTGGCTGAGTACTACGGTACGTCTGATATGGAATACGGTAAGTCATTCCTATAAACACGATTTAATATCCCTGTCGCTGTTTCGTTCTATAGTTTCTGTAGTTCGAAGCAGCACTTTTCAATTTGATGATTGATAATTGATGTTGGGTTGAATCAGTCCAACGGATAAATGGAAGGAAATAACGATGGCAACTCCACATATTAATGCTGAAATGGGTGATTTCGCTGACGTCGTACTGATGCCGGGTGATCCGTTACGTGCAAAATACATTGCAGAAACGTTTTTAGAAGATATTAAAGAAGTCTGTAACGTACGTAGTATGCTTGGTTTTACTGGTACTTATAAGGGCCGTAAGATCTCAGTGATGGGCCATGGTATGGGGATCCCGTCTTGCTCTATCTATGCGACCGAACTGATCAAAGACTTCGGTGTGAAGAAGATCATTCGTGTTGGTAGCTGCGGCGCTGTACGTGATGATGTAAATCTGCGTGATGTTGTGATCGGTATGGGTGCCTCTACGGACTCTAAAGTAAACCGTATTCGCTTTGGTGATCACGATTTTGCAGCACTGGCTGATTACGGTATGGTGCAAAACGCAGTAGAAGCGGCGAAAGCAAAAGGCATCGATGTTAAAGTGGGTAACATCTTCTCTGCAGATCTGTTCTACAACCCGGATTTTGATTTCTTCCAGACAATGAAGAAGTACGGCATCGTTGGTGTTGAGATGGAAGCGGCGGGTATTTACGGTTTAGCCGCTGAGTTCGGTGCTAAAGCACTGACTATCTGTACGGTTTCAGACCACATTCTACGTGGTGAAGCGACAACATCGGAAGAGCGTCAGCTAACGTTCAACGACATGATGGAAATCGCGCTGGAATCTGTTCTGTTGGGCGATGCTGAATAAGCGATATCGACAGTAACACCAGAGCTAAAAAAGACGACCAATGGTCGTCTTTTTTATGTCTTGGTGTTGAGTATCGAGAGACGAGTGACTAGATACGAGTTACTCTCTACTCGAATCCTGTCACTTACTCGAATCTCGTCACTTGCCCCTGAAATTAATCCTTCGCATTTGCCGTTAGTAAGAATGGGAAATGCCAGATATCTTTACGGCGACCAAAGGTATAAGCCAGTAAGAAGCCAATAAATACTGCTGCCAGTACTAAGCCTCGGACGATATTGGTCATATCTTCGATCTGGCTAGTGGCGTTTTCAACCAGCTTGCCATGCTCCAGAGTAATACGAATAAATCCAATGACATGTTTATCCGATAAGATCGGCTCGACAATTTGCTGGCGACCGAAACTGGCGATCGATAATGGCGTCGATAAGCCTGTCACCTGTTCCAAGGGCATCGCGTCTTCAGTTTTCGCTAAAGTGATCCCTTCCAGGTCATAGATACTGGCATCAAGGATCAGCGACTCTTGAGAGATCTGCTGTACCAGTACCTGAAGTTTGTCCTGGTTATCCTCTAATACGTCTTTTTCTGCCGTTTCAGCAGCCTGGCGAACTACCATACGTGATAACGACTGAGTTTGCTCACTCAGCATCTGGTAGTTACGGAGATTAAGATCTGAGCCATATTCCAGCATGGTAACCAAACCACCTATGCAGATGATTAAGACAAAAATTTGCCATGCGCGCTGTAATCGTGTCTTCTTGAGTTTCATCATAACCAATATAAATCAGCAATTAGCCTTGTAGAACAAGGATAGAATAGCTTTATTCTATATTCTACATGGCGAAAATAAACGATTATCATATTGGGGCTTGCCCTGACAAATTGCAATAGGGTACTTTGATGGTAGAAGTAAAGAGTTGCGTGGGGTAAAAGCTGGAAACCTCAGTGATTACCCCCAGGCCGCTTTTGAATTAAATGGATAACATGAACATGGATGCGCAAAGAGTACTAACAGTAAAAAAACATTCCTCATTACAACAACGTTTTCCTGAAACAGTTGCGAGCTCTAATCTCGATAAGAAGCATGCCCGCTGGCTGTTATACGGTCGCAATATAACTCGTCAGCATATTGAAGACATAGGACAGCAGGCGAAAGAAGAACTGAGTGTTGTGGCGGCATGGAAAGTCGGATCTTATGATGCGTTATTGATCCTCAACGAGCTGTCTGATGAGGTCGCTGCCGCCGTGAGCCAGCAGCAGCTTGATTTTGCTCGCACTTCTGAGCTACCGGATCTTTCTGAACCGGGTTTGGTTGTCATGGATATGGATTCGACGGCGATTCAGATTGAGTGTATCGATGAACTTGCCGTGTTAGCCGGTGTCGGTGAACAGGTTGCAGCGGTGACTGAGCGTGCCATGCAAGGTGAGCTGGATTTTGAACAGAGCCTGCGTCAGCGCGTCGCGGCCCTGAAGGGAGCCGACGAGTCCATTTTAGAATCGGTGCGTTCAACCTTGCCATTGATGCCTGAACTGCGGGAGCTGGTGGCGACATTGCATCAGTACGGCTGGAAGGTGGCCATAGCCTCCGGTGGCTTTACCTATTTTTCAGATTATCTGGAAGAGGAGTTGGACCTGGTGCATACCCAGTCAAATACTTTGGAAATTGTCGATGGTAAGCTGACAGGACAGGTCGTGGGTGATGTTGTTGATGCGCAGGTGAAAGCGGATATTCTGCGTGAGCTGGCTGAAGATTTTGACATTGAGTTGCATAATACGGTTGCGATTGGTGATGGTGCGAATGATCTGGTGATGCTGGCGGCGGCCGGGTTAGGGATTGCTTATCATGCCAAGCCGAAAGTGGACGCAGCAGCGCCGGCGGCTATTCGTCACGCTGATCTGGGCGGAGTGATGTGTATTCTGTCTGCATCCCTGTTACCGCAAGGCATAAGCTGGTAGAGACTATTTTTGGGTTCGGAATATTAAGAAAAGGAGCCGTAAGGCTCTTTTCTGTTTTTAGTCCAATTCAGGTAATACATGGTGAGCAGGGGGGATTGTCATATTAATCAACAGTATCCTGCTGAAATTTACGTTTTAGCAACTTTTTATGGTTTTGCTGCAGGGCTTGTAAAAGGGATTCCTCTTTGAGTGGTTTAATCAGCACTGAGTTAGCACCGGCAGCAATAAAATCATCGTGGGTCTGTTGAAATGCATCAGCAGTTAAGGCAAAAATAACGGTTTTTCGATTTAAGTCATTGCGGATCATTTTGGTGGCTTCAATACCATCCATCATCGGCATATGGTTATCCATAAGGATCAGGTCAAAGTCATGTTTTTTGACCCGCTCTACGGCCTGTTGTCCGTTTTGAACGCATTGCACATGATGGCCTTGCTTTTCACAAAAAGTCTTCGCGACCAGAGCATTAATTTTATTATCTTCAACGACTAAAATATCGAGCCCTTCAATCTTTACCGTGTCCAGGTTGTCGTCCGGCTCAGGCTGTACAGCTGTATGTGATTTGGCCAGGGATAACTGCAACGCAAAAACGGTTCCCGTGCCAATAGTACTTTCCACGGATATCTCTCCGTCCATAAGTTCAACCAGTTTCTTCACAATGGACAAGCCTAATCCGGAGCCACCATATCCCCGTGTAGTTGAATTTTCCGCCTGAACAAAGGGTTCAAATAATTTGTCGATTCGCTCTTTTCGAACACCGATCCCGGTATCGGAAATAATTAACCGCAGGGTAACCATCTGGTCATTTTCAGCAATGAGTTCGAGGGTTAATTTTACCGTACCCAAGTGAGTAAACTTCACGGCATTACTCAGCAAGTTAAACAGGATCTGACGAATTCTGGCATCATCAGCGAACAGCTGAAGTGGTGTGTCAAGTGTGTTGCAAACCTCAAGGGTTAACCCTTTCTGATGACACAAAGGCTGATAAATATCAGAAATTGAGCGGATGATATCGTCTAGCTGAAAATCAACTTTATTTAACTCCAGCTTACCCTGTTCAATTTTTGAAAAATCAAGAATATCGCTAAGTAATGTCAGTAAGTGGTTACCACTCTCATAGAGCACTTTCATCTGCTGTTGCTGTTCATGGCCGGTCAGCGTTTTCTGGATGATTTGTGCCATCCCCAAAATACCGTTGAGCGGGGTACGTATCTCATGGCTCATGGTGGCTAAAAAGGCGGATTTTGCCCGGTTTGCCTCTTCAGCGGACAGGCGGGCATTATGACTGTCTTCCTCGGCCTGTTTTATCATAGATATATCAAGCCCTTGGGCGATAACAGCAGTCGTCTTACCGTTGACTATTACCGGTGCCATATTCCATGCAAATGAACGACCTTGCATTGTGCTGAGAACAATATTCTCAACAATCTTGCCGGCAGCAGCTTGTTGTAAATATTCAGCGGCATCGCGTTCAAACTGTTCAAAATAATTTAGAGAATGGGACTTCTTAATATGAAAGCCAAGGCATTTCTTTGCTGCCGGATTTATGTGCTGAAGCGTTAAATCGGTATTCCAAACAAGAATGGGGGAAAACGCAAAGTTAAACAAATCATCTAATGAACGCTCTTTCTCGCTAAGCTGAACCAGGGTTTTTTCAAAGGCTTTGCCTATACGGTTAAATTCGCTGATCTTGCCAGTATTATAAGGCTGGATATTGTTTTGCACCGTGGCATTTCGCGCATAGTTAACCAGTTGATTTAGAGGCGTCAACATACTTCGACGGAAAAAACAAACAACTAAAATGACCATGATGATGATCAGGGCAGCCCCAATCATTGCACTTTGTAGATATTGTGATTTCAGCGTAACGATATTGTTGTTACTGTGCAGGATAACAAAGGAAAGGCCATTTATATTCTCTTTAAGGTTAACCGGAATTTTATGCAAATAATCGCTTTCTGACATTTCCGGAGTCGATAGGGTAATATAACGGTACATGGTTAAATAGTCCGGGTCATCCGATCTGATCGATGACGCTAAAACCTGCCCGTTATAAGTGATCATCAGTGCTTTGTTACCACTGGCCTGCCGCATCATTTGCACCAACGCCGTGTTATCATTCAGTACCACGGCCACGTACAGTGCAGCCGCAATTTTTCCGGATTCAGGCAAAATAACAGGCGCCTGACGAAGGAGTATCTGGCTCTCACCGAGTACGGTTGTAACAGAACGAAGGTGCCAGCCGTTTTCCGGCAGGCGATCTCCAATCAGTCGGTTTAATTCAGTGATATCCAGGCCGAGAGAAAGGCTGTTGCTGTCATTCCAGATCACCCCGTGATCCATGGCGATAAATCGAAAGTCCGGGCTACTTTCAGGGGTGCTTTCATCAAGCCCTGAAAAGTAACGGTCTAATACACGGGGATCTTGTTTTTCAAGGTGCTGGTGAATAGCTAACTCAACAGCACTGCTATCCTGGCCATAACGTAGCGCGCCAAGCTGAAAGCTCAATACCGCGTGTAACAAGTGATCAATTTGCTCGAAATGGTGCTGGGTTTCCCGTTTTACTGCCTGGTACCCAGACTGGAAATTTAGCACCATAAGAGCAAAGAGGACGACGGAGAAGCTCGCCAGCAACAGTCTTAAGATAATATGCGAGAGAGGTTTTTCTTGTTTTTTTGCCATCATAATTACCTGACTTCGTTATTGGTCGGAATAACGAAAAGCACGGTGTTTTAAGGTATTGAGTCGCTCTTTGCTGATCCCTTTGGTGACCAGCACCAGTTCACCGGAATAAACTAGTGGAACAGGTCTGTTTTGCCGATCAAGCTTAATAGCTTCAGCCATAGCGACACCGGTATCATCGTTCATTCGCATGACTGTTACATCTAAGTCAGCATTTTCAATGGCTTCAAGTTCAGCCGAGCCGCCTCCCCAGCCGTTAACCCGTACCTTATTTTGCAATCCCAGCTGTTTTATCGCGTCAGCGGCACCAAGGGCAACATCGGTTGCACAGGCATAAAAAAAGTCTAAATTCGGGTATTCGCGCAATGTCGACAGGGCGGCCTGATAGGCTGACTCACGGTTCGCTTTGGTATAGTACGAGGTTCTAAGTTTAATGGTTTCGGCGCTTTGCATGGCCCCAATAAAGGTGTCGCCCCGAGCAGTACTTACGTAGCCCTTAGAGAAATACAACATGCCATAATCAGCACTTCGGGGGAACGCGGCTTTATAGTAATCCGCTAGCATCCGGCTGCCTGTTGCATGATCAAAGCCGACATATAAAAAAGGCTGCTTATCCTGCCACGCCTTCAAGGGCGTAGTAATATTTTGCAGGATAATTTTAGGCCGCCCCCTACTGACAATACGCTCGATAAATTTTTTATGGCGTAGGGTATCCAGGGTGAAAATCAGATAATCGGGATCGGACTTTAATGCTTCAAACAGATATCGGCTTTGTTCTCTCGGCTCTAATGAAGGCTTGGTGAAAAAAGGCTCCAGTTGATAAGGAATGCCAAGCTCTGCCATCCTGGACTGAAATGCCGAGATATTTCTGCGCCAATAATCGGACACTTGCTCAGCTGGGAGGACCATCGCGACTCTTAATGGTTGCTTGGCTCTCAATGTTGGCGGGCTTGCTGGTAGCTGAACTTGAGCAGAGAATGCTATGGACAACGGTATTTGCTCGGGATGGGTGGTTAGGTACTCGCTTAGTTCCCAATAATCATGCAGGGGAGCAGCTGGTACGAGGCTTGAAAAAAAGCCAATGACGAGCACAAAATTGAGTTTGATCAGCAAGTTGTCCATAACTAACAGTTCATCCTAAATCGATTTGGGTGTGCCGATAAATTAGACATACACATCATTAAAATAGTCTATATCATCAAATAATGTCCGATTTATTAACGATCTAACCGCAGCAGAATGGAAAAATACTAAGGTTGATGATGAAGGTCACCTTATTAGTTAATTTCGAGCCTGACTAAGACTTCATCGGTAATATTGAATATCTCGCCACAGCCAATTAACGAGGTGAATTCCATCTCCAGTGCGCGGGCTCGGTGCATAGTGAGGCGAGCCAGTTGGCCGAGATCTTCACGGATCAATGCCGTCATAGGGTTTAAAACCGGCACTGCGGTAACACGAATAGCAATAAACTCCCCGTGGCGTCGTGCTTTTTTGATAAAGCCAATGCGTTGCTCTGCATCATCAAATTCATCTAGTAGCCTACTTTCGATATGGTGAATAGTGTCGTCCTGGCGCTGTATCCAAAGGTACAATTCATGGATAAATGGTTGGCGAACCTCAACCGGGCGCATGGTTTCAGCCAGCATCCGGTTTACCCGGTTTTTAAAGACAGGATGCAGCGAAAAATGATTTCCGCCTGCTAGCTGGTTGAACAGCTTTGGTAGCGTAGGTAATGGAAAATTACTGCCAATTGCCTTGAGAGTGACCTTATGCTCGCACTTTTCGGCAAAATAGGGTACGCAGTTCAGACGTGTTAACAGCATTTGATGCATCGCCAGCAGAAGCTCCCCTGCAGGCAAGTTCTCCTGCGCTAACTTCAGCTTAGCTTCGTTGCGCTTGATCAGACGGCGTAAAAAAAGTTCCCCTTTTAGCGCCTCTTCTCCGCTGCCTGTCGCTAGCTGAATACTACGGCAATCAGGGCTAACCCGAACAATACGATAAGGCAAATTTCCCAATGGTGCGTTTTTATCAAGCTTTTGTAATTGAGTGAATTTAACCGTGACCTTATCGTCTCTTTTGGTCTGAAATGGTTCAGCCAGAGTAAGATGCAGCCCTCGACTGGAAAAGTCGACAGTCGCTCCGGCGACTGTTCCCATTTTAGGATGGTGAAGCTCGACAGGAGTCTGATAGATAAACCGGGATTCGCTTCGTTGCGGTTTCGGGTCGAAGAAAATGGCTTTGGCCTGACAGATTGGGTTACGCTGATGTCGGAATGATCCCAAGGTTTTTGCCGGTAGCTTAGGTTTGGCAGTCAAGCGGTAGTCATGCTGGGCTTGGGTATTGGTTAAGTCTTGCAATACGCCAATATGTGTCAGGTCTTGAAACTGTTCAACCGGCTCTTCTGCGATATCATGAAGGCGATTGAGATCTTCCGCGCTTAACGGATATACCGTTAAGCGGGTAACTCGCCAGCTCTTGCGTGATGCACCCACCTGCCAAAATAGCTGACGCTGCTCCTGAGTCATTTCCGGTAACGCCGCGGAATAAAAAAAGGTTTTCTGCTCATGTTCAAGATTAAAGCTGTAGATCAGGGTACTGCATTGCTTGAGTCCGGTTTTGCCCAGGCTCGCCATCCGCTCTTTTGATAGCAAGTGATTGAGTACGGGCTGATTACGCTCGTCGTGCCAGTCTTTCCATATATTGTGGTTCTGCTCTGTGAGCAGGCAGTACTTCAATTCTGTGCCGGAAAAAAACAGTGGCATACTGGAAGTGTGCTTCAGGAAGCAATGTTCATAGCCTTTGGTACGGGCCTGGATGACCTTGTCTTCGTGATTATTTCGGGTACGATTGTTGGCTGTTTTTTGATTGCGTTCAATGGCTTCTTTTATCGCAAGGTTGTCATCTAATGCGATCAGGCGCAGCCATTTAAAGCTATCGTTGTCTTTGTTGCTATCGATACCTAAAATTCGGTATTCCGTTCCTTTGTTCAGGCGGGCATCGTTGTACTCTTCAGCCAGCAAAGGGAAACGAGCAATGATTGTCTGACCTAAATTGTACTTAAATGCTGACGGTACTTTGAATTTAGCGCCAGAATAAGAGAGATCCGATGTCACCCCATGAACACTCTGGCCGAGAGGCAGGCTCAGATTGACCTGAGTGGCAATTTGCAGACGATTTTCCTCGCGGGTCAGGTAATGGCCGAAGCGAATAAGCGTGGCATCAAATTGGGTATCGCGCGCCGACTGGAGAGGGGTTTGCGGGTTAATCTTTCCTTGCTGGTGGAGTACTCGAAAGTTATTACGAGTATTGGTCAAGGCTTCATACAGGCCAGTACGATATTTCCCGCCATAGACTTTTATACGTCGGTGATAAGTATTTATGGCAACGTCATCAAGCCAGTGGGTGAGACCATGCAAATCGTATGGGCGGCATTCCCCCTTTACTCGTCCGCGAAGATCAATAATCTTCTGGCACGGAGCCATTATGCGATTAAGTTCAAACTTTATTTTCAGGCGAGTCGGCCCTGTTTCATCCACAGTCAACAACTGGAAGACGTCATTAAAATCTTCACTGTCATAAACGGGGAGAAGTTGTTCGATTAGTCCGCTATAGTCATCCATCAATATGCTTTTTTCTGATACATTACCCCTTGGTTTGTTATCTGCATTTTGCAGTAAAACTTTAGCCTGTATCAGGTTTAATCTGCTAAAAGCGACGTTTAAATACTCTTTTTGAAAATAGTGCGCGGTTGATCAATAAATTAGGATGCGAGATGGCAAAAACAAAGCGCGCTTATGTGTGTAGTGAGTGTGGTGCAGATTTTCCCCGTTGGCAGGGGCAGTGCAGCGCTTGTGCTGCCTGGAATACAATTACAGAGTTTACGATTCCTAAAACCAAGACAGCGATAGGCACATCAGCGACGTCCGGTAGTTATGCGGGAACGACAACGAAGATCCAGAAACTGTCTGAAGTTGAAAACAAAGATATGCCCCGTTTTAGTTCGGGGATCGGTGAGTTTGATCGCGTCTTAGGCGGCGGTATTGTACCGGGCTCGGTACTATTGTTATGTGGTGATCCAGGGGCCGGTAAATCTACCCTTTTATTGCAGAGTATTGGCGCTGTTGCTGCCGAAAAATCGGCACTTTATGTTTCGGGTGAGGAATCGGTTCATCAGATTTCCCAACGTGCTAAACGTTTGAGTACGCCAAACCTTGATAAAATCAGTGTGGTTGCTGAAACCTCGGTTGAGCAGGTGTTAAATCACGTTGTTCAGCAAAAAGCGGAGTTTGTCATTATTGACTCCATTCAGACCATGACGGTGGCACACTCCGATTCCGCTGCCGGTAGCCCAAGCCAGGTAAAAGAATCGGCTGCGGCGTTAACACGTTTTGCCAAAACCGAAGGGGTGACCTTCGTGATTGTCGGCCACATTAATAAAGATTCGAATGTGGCCGGACCCATGCAGCTGATCCACATTGTTGATGGTTTGTTTGCCTTATCATCAACGTCTGATGAGAAGTTCAGGGTATTGCGTACCTCAAAGAACCGTTTTGGTGCAGATTCGGAATCTTGTTTTTTTGCCATGACAGAACAGGGCATGAAGCAGGTTAAAAATCCATCGGCAATCTTCCTTAGCCGTTCGAATAAAAATCACGCCGGATCCGCCTGTACGACCTTGTGGGAAGGAACAAGACCGTTGCTGGTGGAAATACAAGCGCTGTGTAATAACTCGGTTACAGAGAATCCTCGTCGGTTATCCGTCGGTTATGATACCAACCGTTTGGCGATGTCGATTGCGGTGCTGGCCCGCCATGGCGGGGTCATGCTGTCAGACATGGATATTTTCGTTAACTGTGTAGGCGGTATTAAGATTGAGGAGACCTCTGCCGATCTGGCCGTGCTGCTTTCAATCTATTCGAGCTTTAAGAATGCACCGATCCCGCAAGATGTTTTAGTCTTTGGTGAAATCGGTCTGAATGCGGATATTCGTCCGGCAGCTAATGGGATAGAGCGGATCCGTGAAGCAGCTAAACAAGGCTTCACCCGGGTTATAGTGCCGAAAGCGAATGCCAGTCGCAAGATGAGTGGCGTTGAAGTTATTCCGGTCGAAGACTTGCAGGAAGCCCTGGAGGCATTTGAGCGCATTGCTCTGTAACTAGCATCTGATTAGCCCCAAAAAAGCGAGAGCATCGGCTCTCGCTTTTTTATTGCCGTCCGGCTTGTTGGAATTGGTATAACCCTACAGCTTCTGCTTATCGGTTGATACCGTCTGAGTACTGGCGGTATCAATGGATGTTAGCTGTTCTGGAGCACGGGTTAACTGCACCTGCATAGAGACAACGTTACTGATCATTTCAAGCAGTGCCGCCCATTGAACGGTTTTTTCTTTTTCAAACAACGAATCAAAATTTTCGGGCGTCCAGGTGACAAATGATCGCGGATTAAGGGCGCGGCCTAAAAAACGAATTTCATAATGTAAATGCGGCCCGGTTGATAGCCCGGTGTTGCCAGACATGCCAAGCAAATCCCCTTTACGAACAAATTGGCCTCTTTTTATCTTGAACTTACTCATGTGTGAATAAGTGGTCGCAAAGCCTAATGAGTGGTTGAGCTTAATGAAGTTGCCAGAGCCTTTATTACTTGGCCTGACAGCTTCCACTACCCCGTCAGCAGGGGCATAAATAGGTGTACCGGTGTTGGCCGCAAAATCGAGCCCTCGATGGTATTTTCTTTTACCGGTTACAGGATGTACCCGGGAACCAAAGCCTGATGACATTCGAATACCCGGGGTCGGGCTGCCATTCGGGATCAGGCGAAATAACGTCCCTCTTACCGCCGAGCTGATCGCGGCACTGTCGATGCGCTGTTCTAAAGTCACCTCTTCGCCGTTTTCATTTTGCAGCCCTAAGATGGTTTCAACATCATCAACACGCTGGGCCAGCAGCGCCAGTGCTGCATTTTTATCTTCCAGTTGTTGAGTAAGAGCCTGGTTGGCTGCGCTCTCTTCAGACAGCGATTCCGTGAGTTGCTCAGCTTCAACATTCAGCAGATCTAGCTGAGAGGATGAAAAGAGGGTTTGCTGGTAAAGGGCATAAATGCTGTAACTGCCGCCGATCAAAATAGCGGATAGTAATAAAAGGAAAAGGGCAAGATAGCGTTTTTTAAAGTGGTTGATCAGATAATGGGATGTTCCTCGGTGGTCTGAGATTGAGATGCAAAGATTGTTGGACATGATGATTGGTTAGCTTCTAGTGCTTGTTAAGGTGATTTTCTAAATCTGTCAGTTGTTCCAGTTCGCGATGTAATAGCTCATCAGTTCCGACATTTAGTTCGACAAGGCGTTTCAAATGGCTGGCACTGTCAATATCAAGGTGGTGAATTTTCATTCGTAAAAAATCGCGGCAGTGACTGATTAACTGAGTTTCCATCGTCAGTTCAATGTCGCATTCATGTAGGCAAAAGTTGACCGTGTAGTGGGGATCGGTGCTGGGCTGCCAGTCAGGCGGGCAGGTGAGCAATATCCCTTTTAATGATAAATCACGGACAACAGTCTGCCATTCACCTTCTGCCTGACGTAACGTAGCGGGTGATTGGTAGAGGATGCGTATGAATTGACGACGTTCAGTCATAGTGATCTTTTTTTAATGATTATCTTGTAAGTGTACGTATAAATGAGATTTTTCTCTAGGGATGTGATCACAAAACCATATATACCCAAGTAACCCTGTATTTAGTCAAACAGGTTTTTATGGAATTTGTTGAGAGATCAGGCATGAACAAAAAAGGGCTGCATTGGCAGCCCCTTTTTTGTCAGTAATACAATGTCAGTAATGTTCGTTTAGCAGGACATTACTTTGTCATGCGCTTGTACTTGATACGGTGCGGTTCTGCCGCTTGCGCACCAAGGGTTTTCTTCAACCAGTCGGTGTATTCGGTGTAGTTACCTTCGTAAAAGTTAACCTGACCTTCATCACGGTAGTCAAGAATGTGCGTTGCGATACGGTCAAGGAACCAACGGTCGTGCGAGATAACCATGGCACAGCCAGGGAACTCAAGCAGCGCTTCTTCCAGTGCTCGCAGCGTTTCAACATCCAGGTCATTGGTCGGTTCATCGAGGAGTAATACGTTGCCACCGGCTTTTAGCAGTTTTGCTAAGTGAACACGGTTACGTTCACCACCAGACAGATCGCCAATGCGTTTTTGTTGATCACTGCCACGGAAGTTGAAACGTGAAACGTATGCACGTGCCGGTACTTCATAATTATTGATGCGGATGATCTCTGCACCTTCAGAAATTTCCTGATATACAGTGTTGTCATCGTTCATGCTGTCACGGAACTGATCAACCGATGCCAGGCTGACTGTTGTACCCAGCTCGATCGTACCGGAATCAGGCTGCTCGCTACCGCTTAGCATTTTGAACAGGGTGGATTTACCGGCACCGTTAGCACCGATAATGCCGACGATAGCACCTTTTGGCATGCTAAATGACAAGTCATCAATCAGAACGCGATCACCAAATGATTTGGTCAGGTTTGTAACATCAATAACCTTATCACCCAGGCGCTCACCCGGCGGAATGAACAGTTCATTGGTTTCATTTCGTTTCTGGTGATCGCTGGTATTTAGCTCTTCAAAACGAGCCATACGGGCTTTAGATTTAGCCTGGCGACCTTTAGGGTTTTGGCGAACCCATTCAAGCTCTTTAGCGATAGTCTTCTGACGCGCATTTTCTTGTGATGACTCTTGCTGCAAACGTGCATCTTTCTGTTCTAGCCAAGAGGTGTAGTTACCTTGCCATGGAATACCTTCGCCGCGGTCAAGTTCCAGAATCCAGCCTGCGGCGTTATCCAGGAAGTAACGGTCGTGGGTAATTGCCACCACGGTACCGCTGTAATCACATAAGAAGTGCTCTAACCAGGCAACAGATTCTGCATCAAGGTGGTTGGTTGGCTCATCCAGCAGAAGCATGTCTGGCTTATCAAGCAGTAAGCGGCAAAGGGCAACACGGCGACGTTCGCCACCCGATAGCAATTTGATTGGAGCGTCCCATTCAGGTAGACGCAGGGCATCAGCGGCACGCTCAAGTGCGTTTTCAAGATTGTGACCATCTTTGGTTTCAATCAGCGCTTCAAGTTCACCTTGCTCTTTTGCCAGCACATCGAAGTCGGCATCGGGTTCTGCGTAGGCGGCATAAACCGCGTCAAGGCGAGTAAGGGCATCTTTAACGTCAGAGACTGCTTCCTCAACGATTTCACGTACAGTTTTTTCTTCGTCAAGTACCGGTTCCTGTGGAAGGTAGCCGACGTTTAAACCCGCTTGCGGGCGGGCTTCACCTTCGATATCGGTGTCGATACCGGCCATGATACGTAGCAGGGTTGATTTACCCGAACCGTTTAAACCCAGAACACCGATTTTGGCTCCAGGAAAAAAGCTTAAAGAAATATTTTTCAGAATTTGACGCTTTGGTGGAACAATTTTGCCCACGCGCGACATGGTATAGACGTATTCAGCCATATCTGTTTGCGATCTCTAATCTAATTGAAAGGGAGTATTTTACTCGTTCTCGACCTAACATTAACAGTACTGATCATAATTAGCGGTTAAAATGAATACAAATACCAGACTAAAACAGCAAACCGGAATGGAGTTTTCTAGTGTCTCGCTTTTTTGTCCATAAGGTCTTATCAGCCGTCTTGCTTATGCTGGGGTTAGGGTGCGCTCTGATCAGCCAGGCGGCACCGCTAGAACAGCAACGTGAGTGGTATGAACAGGCTGGCGTCGCACTGGAGAATAACAATCTAGACAAATATCGTCAGCTGCGAGAGAAGCTTGACGATTATCCGCTGTCCCCCTACCTCGACTATCGTGATTTTACTCGCCATTTGAAAGATAAAACGCCTGAGCAGGTCGAAGCATTTATTGACGATCATCAGTCCTTGCCGTTTGGCTCCACGATTAAAGAACGGTATCTGGCACTCTTGGCCAATACGAGTCGTTGGCAAAATTTCATTGATGTACAACCGATGCCCCCGGGGGGAGAGCTACTGAAATGTCACTACTATTATGCCCAGAGTAAGCTGGGAAATACGGCCGTTGCCTGGCAGGGGGCGCAGTCTCTCTGGCTGACGGGCAAATCGATCAGTGATGCCTGTGATCCTTTGCTCGCAAAGTGGCAAAAAGCAGGACAACGGACAGATACCTTGATCCTTGATCGCATGCTCTTGGTATATGCAGAAGGCAATAGCAGTCGTTTACAGTATCTGAATAAGCAGCTGACCGAAGCCGGTAAAAAGAAAGGCGACGACATCTTGGCATTATTTGAGAAGCCGGAACAGGTTTCGCGCTTTGCAAAACGTAGCAGAGTAACGCCTTTTAATCAGTATCTTACGGTGATTTCGTATAAACGTTTGGCGCGCAAAGATATCAAAGAAGCGGTGAAGCAATATCAGGCGGTGATGGACGGGCAACACTTCGGCAAGGCAAAACGTCAGGTGTTGGCTGACTATTGCGCGGCGCGGCTATTTTCGACCGAGAAGGAAGAGTTGATCCGGTGGCGCGACAGTAAAATTCGCACCAGCCGCCAAACTCACCTGCTTGAACGCCGGATCCGTTTAGCCATTAGAGAGGCGGACTGGCAAGGTGCCGAAGAGTGGATTAAGCACTTGCCGAAAGAAGTGAAGCAAACAAGCCGGTGGACATTCTGGCAAGCTCATTTACTGGCACAAAAAGGTCAACAACAAGCCGCAGACAAAATCTACACATCGCTACTTGGCCAGCGTGATTTTTATAGTGTCGCCGCCGCAACAGTGTTGAAGAAACCGATTCATTATCCGGTAAAAAAAGCTCCTTCGACATTGAAACTTAGTCAGGTATACGCAGAAACACTGAATCGGATCAGGGAGTTAATTGCATTGGATAAGATTTTTGCAGCCAACCGTGAGTGGACCTATTTGCTGAATGGCCTTGATAACGAGCAGCTTCAGATCCTGGCCTCTTATGCTGCTGCCAATAAGTGGCATCACCTGGCAGTGCAGGCGACGATTTCTGGCCAGTTATGGGATCACATCGAGTTACGTTTTCCCATTGCTCATAAATGGTGGTTTGATTTTTTCAGCAAAAGACGAGGCGTGCCAACGACGACGATGATGGCGCTGGCAAGACAGGAAAGCGCCTGGAATGCGGAAGCACAATCTCCGGTAGGGGCACGTGGTTTAATGCAACTGATGCCTGCGACGGCAAAAGATACGGCGGAACAATTGGGCCGGAATTACCAAGGTAAACACAGCCTGTTTGATCCTGGCGTCAATATTCGTTTAGGCAGCGGATACCTTAAGATGATGCTCGATCGTTACGATAATAATCGGGTGTATGCGTTTGCCGCGTATAATGCCGGGCCGACGAGGGTGAATCGGTGGCGCGAAGGAAGTGATAGTATGCTGGATGTATTCGCTTTTATTGAGGCGATTCCTTTTAATGAAACTCGGGGATATGTGCAGAACGTATTGATGTTTGAAGTGTATTACGGTGATCTGATTGGTAAGGAAACCAGCCTGCTGAATCAGGATGAATTATCGGCGCGTTATTGATACCAGTTTGAATCACGCAGATTGAGACGGTTTGGGGTAATCCGGTTGGTATAACCTTGGTGAAATTGCAATAACACGGTAAAATTCTTATCAGATTCAAAATGCTGTAATGAGGTTTAAATGTCCACAACTCCAGAAATGCCTGATTTTACTGACTGGCAACAGGTCGTCGATTTATTGCGTCAGGCTGCAAGTGAGCAAAAAGATGATGTCTTGTTAAAGTTCCTACTGACTCCCGATGAGAAGGATACCCTGCTGGGACGAGTAAATATTCTTCACGAACTGCTAAACGGGCAACGCAGCCAACGTAAAATCAGTGAGTTGCTTGGCGTTGGCGTCGCGACTATCACCCGTGGTTCAAATGAGTTAAAGCATCACGATGACGAAACAAAAGCTTGGTTGGCTGAGTTGCTGAAAAAGCAGCAATAATTGCCAACCGGTAGCTGAATCACGGCCTGTTTGGGGCTTCTGTTGGAGAAGCTAGCTCTTACTGGCTGGAAATAGCGTCTGATTCATGAAAGGGATCAGAGCTAGGATCAATGCCTGCTGATAGACAGAACTGCGGCTGAGTATATTATTGGTTAGCATTGCAATGGCCCCGCCTTTTTGCTTGATGTTCTGTTGATTGAACATTTCGTCCATCACATCACCCAATTCAATACCTTGTTGTATTTTTTCCAATGCCTGCGCAGGTAAAGGAAGCGAAGCAGAGCGAGCCTCACCGCGTTGATTTCCATTTTCAATTACCATCCAGGCGAAGGTATAGTGCCCATCTATACCCGCTTCCAGCCCGACATAGTAGTCAGCTTCCGGGCGTATTTGACGAGCATTCTTAACCCGGTTACGAGCACCTCGCAACGTTTCATCGGCAGATAGCGGCTGATCTCTTACTTCACTTGAGACACTTATCCCTTCGATAGAGAAAGACTGCTCAGGAAACGCTTCACAAAAAGCATCAGCGACGGCAGATATTTTGGCTGGATTCGCTGAGGCAACGATAATAGTCGACATATAGATACCAATTCATCATTTAACCTCAGCTATTTTACGGAGTTACAGCCTTAAGTCACGCTCGGCATGGCCTAAGCTGGATAGTTATCGATTATATGCCCAGTCAGACTGAATAATGTAACCGTGGATCTGGTACTCATCATTGTTCACAAACAGATTCGGAAAATCAGGCTGTGACGTTGAGAAAACGACACCGTCAGCTAATTGGGTCATGTGGTAAAAATCAGGTTCACTGCCTCGAACAGAGGCAAAAACCGGTTGCTTGGGGCTATAAGCTGCCGTTTTGGTTGCCAGGGCATAGCTACCCACAGGGGCACATTGGGCAATATTTTCATTATCCACGAACAAACCAAGGCACTCATCACGCTTAAGGTGTTGAGGAATAGCGCGTTTGCTAACAACGTCAACAGATCCCCCTTCGCGGTATGAAATGAAGTCTTTGCGATGAATAATCGGAATATAGGTACAGGTTGTACCTTGTGTCGATTCGTTGGTGATCGTTGTGGTTGCCTGTGTTCCAGTATCAATCTGGCCCGTCAGGATATAACTGATAGACGTATTCAGGGTGTCAGCTATTTTTTCAAGCTCACGCACCTCAATACCGTACTTTCCCGACAACTTACGGCTCATTGTGCCTTGTTGAAGCTCTAATGCTTCACCGAGTTGCTTTTGGCTGATGCCTTGAATTTTAGCTAACCGCTTAATTCTCTCTAAATATTCCATAATATTAGCGTCCTGCTCACAGTAAAATGAATGCAAAAGGCATTCTTAAAAGTCATATTCTATTTTACTGATAACGGCATTGAAGGAATCTATGGGGTATAAAAAGTGGGATTGATTTCGTTAAAGGAATATGCCCAAAAAGACTTATGGGTAAAAAAAGGTACAAATTTCGCGTGACGAAATAACAGGGTGGAAATAAGGTAGCTTAAGAGTCGTACAAAATTAGAGGGAAAGAAGCGGGGAATCCGGGGTTATTGCTGCCTTTATCGAAAAACGGCCTATCAATAAATCGACTGGTTGAATCTCACTTTGCAGTGTTTCGTACTGTATGTTCCGTGTTTTAAGCGATGAATTGCCTGTGGCGGAGATGATTCGCATCTAGGAGGCCTTTAGTAGGGATTAAAGCGATCAAGAGTATCTTTACTTGCTGACCTTTAGGTTTTGGTTGCTAGCTAATGCCTGCTTAAAACCAAATAACTAGCGGGTTGAAAGATAAAAAAGGCTGGTCATTGTTTTTGCATATCGTATTAACCAAAGCCAATCAAATGGAAGAAATACCAGTAATATGCCGGGAGGGGATGTTTGCTGCAAGGGGATGCGCAGACGGCTGGGCACCGAAGAATGATTTAATCAATTTTGGGGGAGATCGGCGTGTGATTCCACCCCCAGTAGCGAAGCTATCAGGATACACTCCAGCCCAAATGAGAAATAGCCTGCATATCCCAGTAAGGGCATCTCAAACAGATAGAAACGGTTTACATAGGGAATACTGTACTGCCAGTGTGCGGTACTTCCATAGTTCCACAACTCCCAACAAAAACCACACTGTAGACCGGCCAGTATCGGCAGACAGACAGGACGCCAATCCCCATATTGCACTGATGAAAATACCGTTCGATATCCAGCCAATACTTGTAATGACAGCAGTACAATCAGTGGAGATAGCCAAATGAGCGGGTAGAAATAATCAGGCCATCCCCCCAAGGCGAACAGAGATAAGGTCGACGCTATCAACCCTATTACCGCGAGTACACGAGGATAGGAAATTTTAAATGTCCAATGATTGGTATAAGCATGCTGCATGCGGCTGAAAGTCGCCAGCCAATACGTTGTACTCAGTACGGCGGGAAGTACGGTTGAAAAAGCCAGGCTGGCGGAGAGTATGCGGCTCAACGGAGAAATATCCCCCAATCCCACGTAATACCAGTTATGTACAAATTGGTTGAGATATTCGAAGAACCACCAAAACAGCGCACTGACGGCAAATAGCAGCAGGAACTTTCCCGGCTGAGACAGCATTAAGCAGCGGCCTTTACGCTTTACGCTCAGACCGTTCATCAGCAGGATGTATCCGAGCCAGAGGGGCGTGAAAGTATATCGCTGCCACTCGTTTGGTTCGTCAACGCTAGCCCAGGCCAGTGCCCAACTGAAGAGGAGCATCGCTATCCCCAACCACCCCCACCAAGGAAACGGTGCATGTTTGGCAACGGACTTGACTGGGGGGCCCTGTACCCGGAACAGGCGATACAGAAAAGGCATGACACAGGTAAAGATCAATAAAGTCAGTAGTATAAATATCGGCCAAGAAAAGGGGGGATGCTGTACATAGAGGGTCGAGGGCATAAAGTTCAGGTATTGTGCCAGAGGTTTTCCGGTAAGGAAGGCACCCGCCAAAGGGGGGATTACCAGAAGCGCGGCAGCCAATATCACCCATCCGCTCCATACCAACCACTTATCACAGCCCGCCGCCTTTAGTCCGAAAGTCATCTTTGCCGCTCCATGATCCAGCTAGTACGCCTCGCTTAGCACTAGAGTCGATCTTAGCACCCTTTAGGCCAGAATGTTTTTTGTCAATCGCGTTCAATCACATTGGTGCTTGCGCTGATAGAGAGGATTAACAAACAGTTAATTATTTCAAGGTAAAAAAAAGCTGAGCAAAATGCTCAGCAAAAGAAAAATACACAAAATAATTAGCAGTGGTTCAGCATCAAGCTGATGGTTAGAAGCATAACGTGTGAATATTGAATCTGAGCTGAATATCAGAAATTCAACTGTAACGTTTAGTATTAAAATGGCATGTTTGGGTGTTTTGCACGCATCAGCAATGCCTGAGTTATTGCGTCTATGGCAGGATCCCTCCGCTTAGTGGGTCATAAATAATTTTCTATTCGAAGGGTATAAGCTAATACTAATTACATACGTTAATATTCATCAGGTTGATTAAGAGATGCGAAAGGTTATTTTGGCTTGCCTTCTCACTTGTTGGTTTGCCTGCAGCGGGTTGGCTTGGGCTGATAATGACGTAGATATTAGTGAACAAAACGGTCAACAAGGTAATTACACCGATGCACTGGCGCATTTTCGTAAAGCGGCAGAGCAGGGTAGTGCAAAGGCTCAGCATCGCTTTGGCATTATGTATAAATATGGCCAAGGTGTCTCCCAAGATCACAACAAGGCCGTTTACTGGTTCCGAAAGGCTGCAGATCAAGGGTATATGCATGCGCAGTTCAGCCTTGGCTCGATGTATCGACATGGGCATGGTGTCAAGCAAGATCACCTGCAGGCTGTTTCTTGGTTCCGTCAATCTGCTGAGCAGGGATATATGAATGCTCAGCTCACTCTTGGATCCATGTATCGACATGGTGACGGTATTCCCCAGGATCTTGAAAAGGCGGTTTATTGGTTCCGCAAAGCTGCGGAGCAGGGGGATGCATTTGTCCAGCTCTCCCTTGGCTCTATGTATAAACACGGAGATGGCGTCGCGCAGGACTACCAGCAGGCGGCTCATTGGTATCGCAAAGCAGCAGAGCAGGGGGATGCACTAGCTCAGAACTTCCTAGGATCTATGTATGTCTTAGATAAAGGAGTCCCACAAGATTACCAGCAGGCTGTCTATTGGTTCCAAAAAGCCGCACAGCAGGGGAACGCAAATGCCCAGTACAATCTTGGCATCATGTACAACAACGGCCAAGGTATCCCACAGGATTACCAGCAGGCTGCTTATTGGTTCCGCAAGGCTGCTGAGAGAGGCAAAGCAAACGCCCAGTACAACCTTGGCGTCATGTATGGTAACGGAGATGGTATTTCGCAGGA
Organism: Photobacterium lipolyticum; assembly: GCF_003026475.1. Taxonomy (GTDB): domain Bacteria; phylum Pseudomonadota; class Gammaproteobacteria; order Enterobacterales; family Vibrionaceae; genus Photobacterium; species Photobacterium lipolyticum. Next base: position 48,968 of record NZ_PYMC01000018.1, on the reverse strand, counting down.
TTACCAGCAAGCTTATGCATGGTTTTCTGTATCAGCGGCAAGTGGATATCAAGATGCATTTAAAGATCGTGAGTTGGCGGCAGCTAATCTAGATAAAAAGGGACTCACTGAAGCTCAAGCGTTGGCAGAGAAGTATTCAAAGAAATATCGGCCTTAGTTGTGCTTGACTTCGTTTGGCCAGTAAAGATGCCATGGGGTTGGCTATTGAGTAGTATGCTTAAGGGGAATGGGTGTTGCATATAATATGCTTAAAAGTGTCGCGTAAATGCTTTAAATTTAGTAGCTTTGAGTCTTTAAAATTGTATTATGTAGTGAATTATCCTGCTAATTAGCCGTCGTCGAAAAAATCATGTGTGACCCAGCGAACATATCCGCCATTTGGTCTTGTTACAGCCATACCTGAATTGATTTAGATCAAAATTAATCATACCGACTGGACGGTATGATCTCGCCATGAATAACAATTACCACCGAAAAAAAGACCCAGAACGGGTACAGGAACAACTTCTGGAAGCTGCGAGTTTAATTGCGGCAAGGGATGGCATTGCTTCTCTGTCGCTCAATGCAGTGGCGCGCCAGGCTGGTGTCAGTAAAGGGGGATTGTTGCACCATTTTCATGGGAAACAAGAGTTGATCCACGCTTTATTTTCTCGCTTATTGGCGCATATGGAGGAAAGAATAATGGCGCTGATGGAAGCGGATCCTAATCCAGAAGGGCGTTTTAGCAGGGCTTATCTGATGTATCTTGCCGATATTGGAGAGACAGATGAAAGCCGCCAATTGGCTCTGCTCTCATTAGCGATGCCGAATGAGATGGTGTTGCGTAAATGCTGGCGTGACTGGATGTTGGGTCATTTGGCGCAAGCTGACGAATTAGATCGCAGCTACGTTGGTAATTTAGTGCGTTATGCCGCAGACGGCTTGTGGCTCTCGGAACTGACTGAGGGACCAACGCTTTCTCAAACAGAGCGGAAGGATCTGGTAAACAGACTGGCAGAGATGACCCAGGGAGGACGAGACAAAAGCATTCCCTCAGTGGGTAATGTTATGGGACAAGAATGAAGTATAAAATCAATGCCTTTCTTAATTACGATGCCACCGATGGCTCGTTGAAATTAGATGATACTGGCAAATCCGATACCAAACTTTCGATCACTGCTAACGCTCTGCTCTATGTCCTGATTCAGAATCCGGGGATAATGTCGCGGGATGATGTGATGAAAAAAGTATGGGACGATAATGGATTAGTGTCATCAAATAGTAACCTTAACCAGTACATTTGTTTATTGCGTAAGGCATTTCGTAGTTATGGGATTGAGAATATTATAGTCACCATTCCTAAAGCTCGGCTGGAGATCAACCCTGAACTAAAAATTGAGGTGGTTGATGACAATATGCTCCACCCTATCTTTCAGCAACAAGCCGTCAGTAAATCAAGCCATGAAAATGAACAGTCGGTGCCGGAATATACCGATATAAGCCTGGTTGCCGACGATAGTGGTGACAAATATTGGGGTTATGCAAGTGTGGTTATTTTTATGTTGGCATTCGCAGTATTTTGGGTGTCGATATTTTCTGAACGTCCACTGCAGATGATGACGCTTACTCCAGTGGAACATAGCCAGTGTGAACTGTTATCCACAGAAGCGATGATCAACGCAGCAGTAAAGGATAGTTATGGAAAAAGTTTTGACGCAGTGAAAGGAAAGCTCGCGCTCGATTGTGGCAAAGAAGAAAGATTTTTATTCTATTATGGCGACAAACTACAAACAAATGGACTGGGGCGAACTTTTTTGGCGCATTGCGCGGAAAACGAAGACAACCCGTTTAGTTATTGTGACAACTATTTTTACTATTCGTGGAAGTAAGTGATGCAGATAAAAAAAAGTGGAAAACTCTTCTTTTTCATCGCCCTTATTGCACTCATTTTTTCTTTATTTCCTCTGGCGTTGCAGAAGTTGCCTTCGCGCAGTGGCGAAATGAGCTGTTCGACTAAAGCTATTATGCACTTTGAAGATACAGTGACCGAATCGGTCAATGTCAATATTCACTTCCGTTTTGGCGAAAAGGGAAAAGGCTCGATTGTGGTCGAAGGGTATTCAGACTCAAAAGCAGGGTGGCTTTATTTGCAGAGATACGTGAAATTTAATTATACCAGCCAGCGTGTATCCCCCACGGATCGCTATTACCAAATCAATAACTGGGTAGCCAAGAAATCATCCATTGATGAGTCACCGGATGTTATTTTTGCTTATTTTATGCGCGAAATGTCCGACAGCCATGATGATTTATTGCTGAAGGCTAAGAAAATGAATGAGAAAACCGTATTGTTAAGTTCTCTTAGCTCACCATTATTTATTTGTGCCCTGAAGAGTGGCAGCAGTATTAATTAAACGTCAATTCATTAGCATTCAATGGGGCTATTTTAAATATTTCATTTAACCATTAATCAGGGCGAGCTGTTGCGCTTGTTCTATCCCCCCTGTACCAACCGGTATAAAGACGTAACCAATCAGTGATAATAAAAAGGCCTTGATTAAAAATACTTGGTTTGTTGGGCTTATCTATCAGAACTACGCCATACCGACGTTCAGGCCTTTAAAATCCCTTCTATTGGAAGTGTGTCAGACGCTTGATAATCACTCTCCATTAATCAAAATGGACAACGGTGATATATTCACAAATTTTGGCTATTCTGCAATGGCTGAAAAATGTCTTTGGGACGGCTCGTTATACCGGCGGATCTCCTACCCTTGATGCTTATTGCCAGCATCAAGTTAGATTCATTAACCGTATCCACGAATAATCTCAGCTAGAAAACAGTTTCAGCTAATAATACGGCCCGCATTTTTCTTTCCTTCTTTGCTGCTCTTATCGAGATAGCATCAATCAATAGCGTTACTTCGTAAATATACCCATTTTTCCATCAATATCAGCTTGTCTGCTTATTGGACAAAGTTGATTCAGATAACAGAAAAAATATCCTCATCATTGGTTCATTGACCTGCCGTTTTCAATCCCCACTCATTTTATTAACAATGCTTTCTTGTCGATTAATTAAGCATTATAAGTTCGATTTACACAAGGCGGTGAATGTTGAAAATTACGTACGATACAGTTTTTTTGGATAAATAGCTGTGTGATTAATGGTGCGTGACAATATAAAACTCTATTTTTTTGTATATTTTGGATTTATCTGTTTTTGGTTTTTCCGGGGGGATATAGTCATCACCACAGCCTGAGTGCGTTTTTATTAACCGTCGCTGATGGCTCGTTCCGGTCATTGTGATTCGGCCGGGAAATGAAATAAGAAAACCTACTTTACGGAGAAAACAAAAATGGGTGATGCATTAGGTTTAATCGAGACAAAAGGTCTGGTCGCGTGTATTGAAGCTGCCGATGCCATGTGTAAAGCCGCCAATGTTGAATTGATTGGTTATGAAAACGTCGGTTCCGGTCTGGTTACGGCGATGGTGAAGGGAGATGTTGGCGCGGTGAAAGCGGCGGTGGATTCAGGTGTTGAGTCCGCACAGCGTGTCGGGGAAGTGGTGACCTCCTTGGTTATTGCTCGTCCTCACAACGATATCAACAAAATTGTTATTAAACACAAAGCATAAATAACTGGCTTAGGGGTAAAGAAAAAATGCGTGACGCATTAGGACTGATCGAAACAAAAGGTTTAGTTGCTTGTATTGAAGCAGCAGATGCTATGTGCAAAGCGGCCAATGTTGAATTGATTGGCTATGAAAATGTCGGTTCAGGTCTGGTGACCGCGATGGTGAAAGGCGACGTCGGTGCGGTTAAGGCGGCAGTGGATTCTGGTGTTGAATCGGCACAACGAGTAGGCGAAGTGGTGACCTTTAAGGTGATTGCACGTCCGCATAACGATATTGAAAAAATCGTTTCCCAGTACGTAGTGACTGAATAAAAAGGATATACCTATGAAAGATGCGCTTGGTCTTATCGAAACACAAGGTCTGGTTCCTAGCATTGAGGCGGCAGACGCTATGTGCAAATCAGCGAACATTGAGCTGATTGGCTACGAAAATGTCGGTTCAGGGCTGGTCACTGTGATGGTTAAAGGGGATGTAGGCGCAGTGAACGCCGCAGTGGAATCCGGTATTGAAGCTGCAAGTAAAATTGGTGTTGTGGTGTCATCTCGAGTGATTGCCCGCCCACATAATGATATTGAGAAAATTGCTTCTCAGCATCAGGCATAGTTTCGATAAATTCATTGCTTTAGTTTTTAAAACAAGAAGTTACTAACTTCATTCTCGCCAACACTCAACTCCTTTAACGGAGAAAGACTAATGATCACATTAGACAAGGATTTGCAATCCGTACAATGTGCCCGTGAGCTTGTTAAAAATGCCAAACAAGCTCAGGCCGTTTACGCAACATTCTCGCAGGAAAAAATAGATAGCATTATTAAACATATTGCTACTGAAGCATCCCGTCATGCCGAAGAGCTTGCCAAATTAGCCAACGAAGAAACAGGCTTTGGTAACTGGCAGGACAAAGTGCTGAAAAACGTTTTTGCTTCGACAAAAGTTTACGAGTACATCAAAGACCTTAAAACCGTCGGCATCATTAAAGATGACCAGATCAACAAAGTCATGGAAGTCGGTGTGCCTTTGGGGGTTATCACCGCACTGGTGCCTTCAACCAACCCGACATCCACCATCTTTTACAAGACGCTGATTGCGTTGAAGGCAGGCAACGCCATTATTTTCTCGCCGCATCCTAATGCGAAGAAATGCAGCCAGAAAGCCATTGAGATAGTGAAAAAAGCGGCCGAAGAAGCGGGCGCCCCGGCAGGGATTGTGGATGGTGTCTCGTTGTTAACGCTGCAAGCGACAAGAGAGCTGATGCATAGCAAAGACGTCTCGCTGATTTTGGCTACCGGCGGCGAGGCAATGGTGAAAGCCGCATACAGCTCCGGTACACCGACAATTAGTGGTGGCCCTGGTAATGGTCCGGCATTTATCGAAAGAAGTGCGGATATCAAACAAGCGGTCAGTGACATTATTACCAGCAAGACGTTTGATAATGGTGTTATTTGTGCGTCAGAGCAGTCGATCATCGTAGAGAAGTGTATTTACGATGAGGTGCACCGCGAACTGCTGGCGCAGGGCGTTTACTTTATGAATGATGACGAGTCGAATAAGCTCGCCAGCATTCTTCTGCGCCCTAACGGCATGATCAATCCTGAAGTTGTTGGTAAAACAGCGATTTACTTGAGTGGACGTGCCGGATTTTCTGTGCCGTCAAACACCCGTGTTTTGATCTCATTACAAGACAGTGTCTCGCACAACAACCCTTATGCCAGAGAAAAGCTGTGTCCGGTACTGGGTTTGTACATTGAAGACGACTGGATGCGTGCCTGCAAACGTGTAGAGGCGCTTCTTACCAATGAAGGGCGTGGTCATACGCTGGTTGTCCATACCAAAAATCAGGATGTCATCAGACAGTTCGCGCTGGAAAAACCCGTTTTCCGCATGTTGGTCAACACCCCCGCAGCCTTAGGTGGCATTGGGGCGACAACGAACCTGATCCCTGCTTTAACGCTGGGCTGCGGTGCACTCGGCGGCGGTTCTAGCTCGGATAATGTGGGGCCGCTAAATCTGCTCAATATTCGAAAGGTGGGTTATGGCGTGCGCAGCATTCATGATCTGAAACAACCTGAGGTATCAGCGGTAAACCAACAGCCTGAAATTTCCTCGGCTAATTACGGCAATACCAGCATCTTTGAAGACACCCGTTTCTCTGGTGGTCATGTGGCTCCTCGCGTCGAAAGTGATACGGCTTTGTATGCCGCTGGCGACAATCGCTTTGGTACGAGTGAACTGACAATGCCTCAAGGCGACGATCGTTTTGGTGCGGGTGAGGCGACTTCTCCTCAAAGCGACATCAATGAAGAGAATGTTGAACAGATCATCAAAGAAGTACTTGGTCGATTAACTAAGTAACACATTGATATTGGGTGATATAAACCATGATTCTCGCAAAGGTAACAGGACATGTGGAAGCGACACAAAAAAGTGATGAGCTAAGAGGCTGTAATTTACTTTTGGTGACCGCAATTGGAGACGATCAGGAATTAATTAAAGATCGAACCTATGTCGCGGTAGACAGCGTAGGTGCGGGCCGAGGTGACTTTGTGTTAGTCGAAGAATATTTTGCTTTGCACAAAGAACGCTATAAGGCCATGTCTATTGTTGCCATTGTGGAGAAGGTCCATAAGGACTGTTAAGGAGTAAACACAGAAAATGAGTGAATTTCTGATCAAACCAAAAATCCACTTTGGCGCCAACGCACTTGAAAGCATCGGTGCTCTAGAAGCCCGATGTGCATTTATCGTGACAGATAAAGCGATGGTGAAGTTTGGCATTGCAGAGAAGGTTTGCACCATTCTGCAAAACAATAACATTGATTATCATCTTTATGATGACGTGGAGTCCGATCCCGATATTTCTGCCATCGTAAAAGGCATGAAATTGATGGATAACAACTATCCCGATCTTGTTATTGCCTTAGGGGGCGGTTCGGTTATCGATGCAGCGAAGGCTGTGATTTACTCACTGTGGCACTGCCGCAAAGAGAGTGGTCGCGCAAAACCTTGCTTTGTTGCTATTCCAACGACAAGCGGAACGGGTTCAGAGGTGACTTCTTTCTCTGTAATCAAAGCCCGCAAAGAGAAATTGGTTATTGTCGATGAGTTTATGTTGCCCGATATCGCCATTCTTGACCCTGAACTGGTGAAATCGGTACCAGCGTCTATCACCGCAGATACCGGCATGGATGTGTTATGCCACGCGCTTGAGGCTTATGTTTCTCGTAATGCCTCTGATTTTACCGATGCCCTGGCAGAGAAAACCGTCAAGCTGGTCTTCAAGCATCTGATTGACTGTTATCACCACGGCGACAACCTCGAAGCTAGGGAAAGAATGCATAACGCTTCGTGTATCGCAGGCATGGCATTTACCAATGCCTCGCTGGGAATAACCCACAGCCTGGCTCATGCACTCGGTGGGGTGTTTGGAATTCCGCACGGGCGGGCAAATGCACTGTTGCTCTCTCATGTTGTGGCATTTAATGCCGACTTGCATGGTAGCTGTAACACCGACGCCGGCCAAAAATATGCCGAACTTGCCAGACTCATCGGTTTGCCAAGCAGCAATACACGTGAAGGTGTTACCAGCCTGATTGTGGCGATCAACGTCTTAAAAGAAGAAATGAACATTCCCGCAGGTATCCGAAATATTGGGATTAGCGAACAGGATTTCTTAAATAGCATTAACGACTTAGTTGAGCAGGCTTTACGGGACAGCTGCACCCCTACGAATCCGAGAGAAGCCCGCGCGCATCAAATGGAAACACTGTACCGACAAGCCTTTGCCGGTGTGACGCATTCAATATAGCGGCGGATGAAAGATAAAGAACGCCTGACTTATCAGGCGTTACAACCGAATTATTAAACGCTGATCCGGCGAACGGCCAGACAGACGTGAAACGAATATCAGGAGAGGCTTATTATGGCCAATTATTCACTGACGCCACGCGTAAAAATGCTGGCGGAAAGATTGTTAGCAAAAAACAGCACCATTAGTACTGAACGTGCAAACATTATTGCGGCGATGGATGATGATATTGCAGGCATGCCCCAGGTAGTAAAAAGCGCCAAGCAATTTAATCAATTGGTCAACAACCTGCCAACGTATATCGGCCAGGATGAGCTGATCATCGGTAGTCAGTCGTCTAGCCCGCGCAGTGCGATTTTCCATACAGAAGCCGAATTGAAAACAGAATCAGTGTTTAACTTCCTGAGCCAGGGCAGCGTTGTCTCCCCAGACTATATGGCGGTGATCAGTACCGGTTTATTAGCTATTGAAGCGCAAATCCAAAATCGTGTTAAAAGCATCGGTAGCGCTGTCAGCAGAAATGGCCAGGATGAAGTTAACCAATGTAAAGCGATGATCTTTGCCTGTCATGGCGCGATGGATCTTGCTCGCCAATTCGCCCGCAAAGCGGAGAAACAGGCCGCGGTAGAAAGTAACCCTTACCGTAAAGCAGAATTGCTTGAATCTGCTGAAACTTTCAAAAAAGTGCCAGCAAAACCGGCAGAAAGCTTTAAAGAAGCTTGTCAGGGCTTCTATTTATTCCAGCTCGCGCTTCACCTGGAAAACGGCAGCTTTGCGGTTAATCCGGCAGGTTTTGATAAAGCGTTGTATGGCTTCTACCAGCAAGACATCAATTCGGGCAAGCTAACCACAGAACAGGCTTATGAAATCGTGGAATGCCTGTGGCTGAAGCTGTGTGAACTGTCTGAAGTTCGCGCCGCAAAAGACATTGATGGCTACCCGATGTTTGATTGGCTACTTCACGGTGGCAGCATCAACGACAGCGAAGTTGCGTGCAACGAATTATCTGAAATGCTACTGGCGGCACGACATAACATAGCTAGATTGAACAATGGCTTACAGGTTCGCTTGTATAAAGGTCAATGTGCAGCGCAAGCCCAGTCTCAATATGCTGCTCCAGCACAACCTGCTGAAACAGGAAAAGTGATGGAAGGCTTAACCCCAAGAATGCAGCGCCTGCGTGACAACTATCTGGGCCACCGTCCTAGCATTTCTATTCACCGCGCAATAGTTTCTACACAAATTGCCAAGAATAACCCGGGCTTGCCAGCTAATATTTTACGCGCCAAATCGTTCCGAGCGGCATGTGAAACGGCACCTCTGCTTATTCAAGATGATGAACTTATCGTCGGTCATGCATGTGGTAAACCTCGTGCGGGTTCTTTTTCACCAGATATTGCCTGGCGCTGGGTGCATGAAGAGTTAGACACCATGAGCACCCGCGATCAGGACCCGTACAATATTTCGGAAGAAGATAAAAGAATCATCCGAGAAGAGATTGTTCCTTTCTGGGAAGGTCGTTCGGTAGACGAAGTTTGTGAAGCGCAATACCGCGAAGCGGGTTTATGGGAGTTCAGTGCTGAGACGTTTGTCAGTGATCTTTCATATCACCAGATCAACGGCGGTGGTGATACCTGCCCAGGATATGACATTTTATTGTTCACCAAAGGTATGAACGGTATCAAAGCGGACGCAGAGGCAAGGCTTGCGAACGTTAATATGACAAACCCGGATGAAATAGAAAAAGTTTATTTCTATAAAGCGGCGATTGAAACCTGTGAAGGGGTTATGGCTTATGCCCAGCGTCTTGCTGATCATGCGCGAGATTTAGCGGCAAAAGAAACTGATCCTGTTCGCCGTGCCGAACTTCTGACCATTGCTGAAACCAATGAAAACGTACCGGCCAACCCGCCGCAAACGCTACAAGAAGCACTGCAAAGTATTTGGACGGTCGAGACATTATTTGAAGTAGAAGAGAACCAGACCGGGTTGTCTCTAGGTCGTGTAGACCAATATGTCTATCCAATGTATGAAGCTGACATTAAATCAGGCCGCCTGACTGAAGCGCAGGCGCTGGAAATGATGCAGGCATTTCTTATCAAGTGCAGTGAATTATTGTGGATGACCAGTAAAGATGGCGCGAAATACTTTGCCGGTTACCAGCCATTTATCAACTTAACGATTGGTGGCCAGAAACGAAAGGGCGGCGATGCCACCAACGATCTGACTTATCTGATTATGGAAGCGGTACGTACAGTTAAAGTCTACCAGCCAACCTTGGGTTGCCGTATTCACAATCAATCGCCACAAAAATATATGGAGAAGATTGTTGATGTGGTGAAAGCCGGTATGGGCTTCCCAGCCTGTCACTTTGATGATGCTCATATCAAAATGATGCTGTGTAAAGGATTTAGCGCCGAAGATGCGCGAGATTACTGCTTGATGGGCTGTGTAGAGCCACAAAAATCAGGTCGTATCTACCAGTGGACTTCAACGGGCTACACCCAATGGCCGATTGCCATTGAATTTGCGCTTAACCGTGGCCACATGAGCTTGTTTGATAGCACTCAGGGTATTGATACCGGTGACCTAAGTGCAATGAAAACGTTTGAAGACTTTGATAAAGCAGTGAAAATTCAGATCGCTCACATCGTAAAAATGTCAGCTATCGGTACTGTTATCAGCCAGCGGGTACACCGCGATGTTGCGCCTAAGCCGCTGATGTCAATCATGATTGAAGGTTGTATGGAGCAAGGTCTCGATGTCAGTGCGGGTGGTGCCGTGCTGAACTATGGCCCAGGTTTGATCTTCTCTGGTCTTGCTACTTACGTAGATTCAATGGCTGCCGTTCGTAAACTGGTATTTGATGACAAAAAATACACATTGGAGCAGATGCGCGACGGTCTTCGAGCAAACTTCGAAGGCTATGAAGAGCTACGCCGTGACTGTCTGAATGCACCTAAATACGGTAATGATGACGATTATGCGGATCTGTTCGCATTGGATGTGACTGAGTGGACAGAGAAAGAGTGTGGTAAATACGACATGCTTTACTCGAAACTGAGCCACGGCACATTGTCTATCTCTAACAACACCCCAATCGGTGAGCTTACCGCGGCCACTCCAAACGGTCGTCTGGCGTGGATGCCGCTGTCTGATGGTATCAGCCCGACGCAAGGTGCGGACAAGCATGGTCCGACGGCCATCATCAAATCTGTCAGCAAAATGAATTCTGAAACCATGAACATTGGTATGGTTCATAACTTCAAGTTCCTGAAAGGCTTATTAGATACGCCGGAAGGTAAAAACGGCCTTGTCACGCTACTAAGAACCGCATCTATCCTTGGCAATGCTCAGATGCAATTTAGCTACGTTGATAACGAAGTGCTCAAGCAAGCCCAAAAAGAGCCAGAAAAATACCGTGATTTGATTGTTCGTGTAGCAGGCTACAGCGCCTATTTCGTCGAGCTTTGTAAAGAAGTTCAGGATGAAATCATCAGCCGTACTGTACTAGAAAAATTCTAACCCAGAAATAAGGGGTCGAGAGGCCCCTAATTAAAGCCACTAAGCGTGAGCGAAGTGAGGAGAAAAAAATGACTGGGATAGCAGAAGTGAGCAAGGAAAAAGAACTCAAAGGGCGGATTTTTAATATCCAGAAATATTCCATCTATGACGGTGATGGGATCCGCACGTTGATTTTTTTCAAAGGGTGCAACCTTCGGTGTGACTGGTGTGCCAACCCAGAAGGGCTGAGCAGTCAGTTTCAAGTGATGTTCAGCCACGACAAGTGTGTGGCGTGCGGTAAATGTGCCCAAGTGTGTCCTGCCGGTGTGCATCTGATGAGTACCGACGCTGATGGCAATGCCGTGCACAAGATCAATAGGGCTGTTGACTGTATTGGTTGTCGTAAATGTGAAGAAGTTTGCATGGGAGATGCACTGGATGTGATGGGTAAAGATGTCACGGTACCAGAGCTGATGGAAATCATTATGCAGGATTATGACTTCTACATGTCTTCTGGCGGTGGTGTGACCCTGGGCGGCGGCGAGCTGAGCTTACAGACGGACTTTGCAACGGCACTGCTGACCGAATGTAAAAAGCAGATGATCAATACTGCGATTGAAACGCAAGGGACAACCAGCCTTGAAAATTACGAGAAACTGGCGACCTGCACAGATCTTTTCTTATTTGATATCAAACAAATAAATACCGTTCAACACCGTCAGTTATTCGGAATTGGTAATGAAGGGGTGAAGCGTAACCTTGAACGGTTAGTGGAGCTCGGCGCCAATATTGTGATTCGAATGCCTTTGATTCGTGGCTACAACGATTCTTACGATTCGATCACCGGGGCTTTCAACTATGTCATGGAGCTCGCCAAGCGCGGCAACATCCAGCGTATCGATGTGTTGCCATACCACCAGTTTGGCAAAACGAAGTATGACAAGCTCGACATGATTTACCCCATCACGCAAAACCTTGGCTACAGCGACGAAGAGCTAAACCAGTTGAGCGCCTTCTTTACTCAGTTTGATTTCGATATCAGGCTGGTTAGGCATTAATTAGGAGATAACGATGAGCATGAGTCTTGGAGTGATCGAAACACGTGGCCTTATTGCTGCGATTAGCGCGGCAGATACGGCATGTAAAGCGGCAGATGTCAGCATTACCAGCTACAAGAAGATCGGTTCAGGTTTGGTGTCGGTGTGTTTTAGCGGCGAGATCAGTGCCGTGAAAACGGCGATAGAGTGTGGTGTTGTGGCGGTTCATCCGCCTGAGCATGTACTGGCATCGCTAGTGATCGCCCGACCTGATCAAAGTGTGGTCAATCTGCTTGCTGGTATTCGTGGCAAAAAACAGCCCGTCACCGCAGAAGAGATAATCCCGACTTCTGTGGCGAAAAAGGCACCAAGCCAAAAACAGCCAACAATATCGACGCCATTAAAAAAGACCGAGCCGGTCAAGCTAGTCGAAGCTGAGGTAAAAGCGCTTGCTGTACCTAAGATAGCAGAGCCAGTTAAAAAAGCAGAACCAGCAGTTAAAGTGACTGAGGTTGCGAAACCAGAACCGACGATAAATGCAGGGGCTCTCAAAGCAGCAGAGGTGACGAAAGAAACCAAAAAAACAGCAGTGAAAAGCAAAAAGAGACCAAGCAATAAGCCGAGAAAATAAGGGTTACTGAAATGATAAATCAGTCTTTACTGGTAAAAATCAAAGAGAAACTACCAGGTGTTTGTTTAGCCAATCAAGCTATGGGTATTCCAACGGGTGTCTCTAATCGACATGTGCATCTGTCGGCCGCAGATATTGAAGCCTTGTTTGGTCAGGGGTACACGTTAACGCCGTTTAAAGATCTTAAACAACCGGGTCAATACGCGGCTAAAGAGTGCGTAATGGTTGTTGGGTCTAAAGGTTCTATTTCAAAAGTACGTGTATTAGGGCCTGCTCGACCAACCACCCAGCTGGAAGTATCAAAAGCCGATTGCTATACGCTGGGAATTAAAGCTCCTGTTCGTGAATCAGGCGCTCTGAGTAATTCTGCTGATGCACTAATGGTTGGCCCCGCAGGCCATGTTCACCTTAAATCTCAGGTGATTTGTGCACAACGGCACATCCATATGAATGGCCTTGATGCAAGGATGTTGAATGTCGTAAACGGGCAAAAAGTGCGGGTGAAAACAGAAGGTCAGTGCGGGCTTGTGTTTGATGAAGTGGTTGTTCGTGTGAACGAAGCCTATGCTCTGGAGTTCCATATTGATACCGATGAGGCCAACGCTGCAGGGTTAAGATCCAACGACAGTGTATTCATTACTGACTAAAAGATAACCGGATGGCGTTATGAATGAAAATATCGTGGAAACGCTGGTTGCCGAAATATTAAAAAGGCTGCAAAAGAAAGTGTTGTTGGTGTTGACCAATGCCGGAGGGTATCAAGATGAGATATATACCCGTATGTGTCATTACAACAACTTCTCTTTCTCTATCATGATTGCGGAAAATGCTGTTAATCAGCATGACGTTGATAAATGGCGTCAATTGGGAGACATTGTTAACTTTGATGAACATTCTCTTCCAGCGGCATTAGATAAATTTGACAGCTTATTCATTCCTTTTTTAGATTTTGAAACCATGGGAGACGTTGCTAACGGAATATTTACTACGGACGGTGCACAAGTTATTAATTACGCATTGATGAAAAACATTAATGTGCTGGCATTAGATTATAATTGTAACCCGAAAAGTGAACTTAATCAGGTGTTAGGGTTAAACAAAAATGCTGGTTATAACGAGCAGCTACAAACTAACATCAATAAAATTGTTTCTTCTGGAGTTCAACTTTGCACTATGAATGAAATCGAAAGTAATTTGAACCCTGCGGAATCAATATCAGAATCTGAGCCGCGAGGTATTATTGAGTCACCTCTTCGTTACATTACATTAAATGATGTAATTAATAGTGGTAGGGATAGTTTTTCGAATAATGAAAAATTAACTGACTTGGCAGTAGAGTACCTTAAAGCACAGAAATAATAACCTTTAATATATCAAGATAAAATTGGTGCATCTAAATTCTTTATGTATTTTTTATTAAGATCGGAAATAGTTAGGAGTAATAATTATGTCGAATAATTTAAAAAAATGGTTATGGCTAATTCTAGTAATTGCCTCAGAAACATCAGCGACGTCAACATTGAAAATGTTTGATAATAGTGAAGGTATGACGAAAACTATGCTGCTTGCTGGCATCGTCTTGCTTTATATCATTTGTTATTACTCATTATCAAAAGTCGTTAAGTATCTTCCTGTTGGTCTAGCTTATGCTACCTGGTCTGGCACCGGCATCCTGTTGGTTTCGACGATGGGTGTATTGTTCTATGGGCAACAGCCTGATATTCCTGCCATGATAGGAATGGGCGTTATTGCCAGTGGTATCGTCATCATGAATCTCTTCTCGAAGATGGGTGAAGATCTTGAAGATGAAGAAGACGTTATTGTAGATGCTAAACCACAAACTCAATCATAATAATAAGGAATACAACAATGTTTAATATCGGTTTCTTATGGCTAGCACTTTCAATTGGTTCTGAAATTACTGGCACTTCAATGATCAAAAAAACCAATGGCTTCCGTAACCCTGCGCCATCGGTGTTAGTTATTTCTGCTTATTGTATTTGTTATTTCGCTTTAACTAAGGCGATGGGCTATATTCCGGTAGGGATTGCCTATTCTCTATGGTGTGGTTTTGGTATTGTGGGGGTCACAATTGTATCTATGATTCTTTACAAACAAAAACCTGATTTGCCCGCTATTTTCTCTATGGGATTAATTATTTCTGGTGGCATCATTATGAATATGTTCTCTCAGATGTAAGCCTAAAGTGAAATATCCTTTAATTTGGTAATTAATTCAGATTAGGGGGTGGCAACATCCGCTGGCAGCAAGGTTGCTGCCAGCGGTAATAATCTAATCGCGACGGTATTTAAAAGACGGTTCTGTTGTTTCATCGTAATCAAAATGAAAGGAAGATAAATCTTTCCTTTATTTTGGCTAATTATTCGAGAACATTCAGAGCGCGATATTCATCATAAGCATATTGATCGGTCATACCACTGATATAATCCTGAATCAGACGAACACGGAAGTAAAACTCCCAAACCTCATCGTTAAAAGTGTAGGGTAGATATGGAATTTCCAGATTTTTATCTTTTTCCTCATCTAATGTTTTCATTGCGATTTCATAAGCCTTTAGATGCTTGTTCGGCAGCTTCTTATAGAGTCTTCTCTCGTATAATGGAGCGTCTTGAATGTTAGTAAAGGTCTTTTTATCCAGCAGCAGCAAAGGCTTATAGGCTTCTAATAATCCGGTGATAATTCTATACCCTTGTAACTCACTTCGTTCTACCTCTGGATCACAGAAGGCATAGTTCATTGCAACGTTTTTTAGTGTTTTAACAAGGGCGTGATTGACACTTTCATCTTCAATTAGTGCTCGATTAAATGTGCCGTGAAATACCTTTTCGATATTTTCAATGAATTGTTTGCAAGCATGCTGTGGTAAGCGTTTATTTATTTCTACGCGCAGAGTCACAAAAAAATGGCTATCCGCACAGTTATCTGCTCTCAAAGCACTATCGTAAGCGATGTTGATTATTTCTTGCATCGTTTTTTGCTCCGCTAATCCATATTGTTTAGCGAGCAATTGGAATTCTTTATCAAGAGCAATTTTTAGTTGCTCAATAGTCAGTATGCCCTTTTCTACAGCATCTTCGATATCAGCTATACCGTAAGAAATATCATCAGCAGCTTCCATTATGTATGAGAATGGAGATCGGCAATGGGAACCCATGGATAATACGGATTTTAAAGATTCAACATAACGGTGCTCACTTAGGTAGTAACCAACTTTTTTCATTAAGTAGTTATAGTCCTTGAGTTGAGCATTATCAGGCTGTTTTTTCGGAGATGCTTGATCTCCTCGGCGAGTATATTTAAATACCCCTGAAACTTGGGAATAGGTGAGGTTGAGTCCTAGAAGAGTGTGAACTAAGCGGATAGCCTGTGCATTACCTTCGAAATTTGTAAGATCTCGGTGGATGGGGGCTGGTAAGTCAATTCTTGGTTGCCCTTCCTCATTGGTTGTTAGAGAGACTATGTGTCGAGAAAACCAGTCATTTATAGCCTGCTCTCCAAAGTGGCCAAATGGTGGGTTACCCACATCATGCATTAAACATGACATTTCGACGATAGACTCTATTTGGCGTTCTAAGCCTGCAAGTTTGTATTGCTCAAGTGTTTCTTTCGGCAGCGTATTGAAAATTAGCTGAGTGATATAACGACCAACTTGTTGAACTTCTAAGGAGTGAGTCAATCGGCTACGAACGGCAGCATTGCGCTCTAAAGGGAATACTTGAGTTTTCTGCTGAAGCCTTCGAATGGCTGCTGAATTGAGAATTCGCCCTCGGTCACTTTCAAAGCTTCCTTGGTGAGCAACTTTGTCTGGTTCTTCGAGTTGGCGAGGTCTAGTGGCTTTCCCGTTATGGTAAACCCTTGTTCCACGTACTTTTTGGTTGAAGTTAATAGCCATAACTTTCTCTCATCAATGGTAATGAGTGTAAGTTATATCGAATATGCCGATGCATCCATATCAATCAATCATTAGTGTGACAAGGTAAAGCATTCACTTGAACCTTATCAGTTACTTAAACTTTTAGTTGCTGGCTTCCTGTTACGGAGAGAGGCCAGCCTTTGGCTGCTTCTTTGATATGTCCACACCACTCGAAGAATGATGAGCACTTCTGGATATAATCCTTAACACTTTCAGGGCTGAGTATCGGCATTTTATGCTTTTTATTGGCTTTGATTAGTTGTTGTCCCTCAAGACCGTCAAACTGCTTATACTTCTTCGCATTAACAGGGTATTGCCCTAGCAACCTGCGAGCTTCCTCTGTCTCCATTCTGCGGATCTCTTTAATACCTTTCTTTTTAAGCAGTGTTAGAACCGTATAGCACTTAGCATACGCCATACTAAGTGTTTTAGGATTAACAAGGTCTTTCTTCGACTCCCTGTATTATTCAAGGCACTTAAACGGGTTGGGTGATGTTGTGGGAGGGGTAACAGCTTTAGGTTCGCTAATGGCTGTTTGCGTGGCTTTTGTCGTGTGTATTAGCGCTGTGTTGGTTTGAATAGAGGTGCGGATCTTAAGCTTAAGTTTCAGAGGCTTAATGACGGTTTATTGTTTGTTGGATGTATGAAGCGATTGCTTCAGTTCATAGCGATTGGCAAACAGACGTCTGTGTTGTGCTGATATCTGATATCGGAAGTACCAGTTGCCAGATTTAGAAATTTTTAGATATCGCATGTTTAGTACCAGTTTTTAGTACAAACAGCTAAACATTTGATGTTTTAAATACAAAAAGGGCAGTAAGTCAACGACTTACTGCCCTTTCCAAACGTTTGGTAGGCTGGCGTAAGTTCATCTTAATCTTTAAGTTATTGAAATGAAAGGGTATGTGTTGGTTTGACTTTTGTTGATGTACCTTGCGGTGTACCCATTTGTAATTGTTACCTCTGATTTCATCATAAAATTAGTAGCCTCTCTAGAATCTAATATGATTAGGTGAAGCGAAAAACAACTTAACTGTTGTTAGCAATTATCAATACAACTTAAAGGTTGTTAATTATCTCATTTACAACTAAAGTGTTGTTTATGTGGTTGGTACAACTCTAATGTTGTTTTGAGGCTAATGATGAAAAATATCGATGAAATTGCAGAACTGCTAATTGAGCGACGTAAAAAGCTGGGCATCGAGCAAAAAGACATGTACATGCGAATTGGCATGAAGCAGCAACAGTATCAACGTATCGAAGCAGGCAGTGACGTAAAGCTGTCGACCTTACTCAGAGTCTTAGAAGGGCTAGATTTAGAGTTGTCCATTACTCCGAAAGATAGGAAAGCACCTCCAGTATCAGTGCATGAAGCCTCAGCAAACCTTAACAAAGAGGGACTGCAAGATGACACCGATGATCTAGATTTTTGGTTTGGTTCAGAGGGTAAGTCATGAGCAAGCAAATTGAGCAGGTGGAAGGCATCAGTATTCAATTGCATGGAATCGATGTTGCAGTCATCGCGCATTATGCTGGTGGAAAAAACATACTGACCTTTAATCCCGATTTTGTTGCGATGCCAACAGAGACGCGGCCTGTTTTTACATTAAGGCAGTTGCTGGATTCTAGCTATTTGAATAAACCTCAAATCCGAACCGAGAAGATCCCTCCTGTTCTATCAAACCTACTACCTGAAGGGATATTAAGAGATCTGACAGCCAAAGCACTTCAATGTCACGTTAACAATGAGTTCTCAATCCTCGCCTACTTGGGTTCCAACCTACCGGGCGCACTATTAGCCAAACCGATAAAAGCTGGAGACGTACCTACTTGGGCGCTAGAACAACGTCTATCAACAGAACCTCAGCAGATTAATGTTAAACACGCTGACACCAAATTTTCACTCGCTGGTGTGCAGATGAAATTCTCTTCATCTCATGTTGATGGCCGTTATCACATCGATCAGGAAATATCTGAAGATATGTGGATCATCAAGACGCCATCAACGGTCCATAAAGGTGTTCCGGTCAATGAATATACGTGCATGAAATTAGCTGAAGCAGTCGGAGCTGAAGTTCCAGAAGTGCGGCTAATCGAGTTAGATGAGCTAAAAGGGTTACCAAGCATTAGATTGCCCGATGAACAATATGCTTATGGTATTAAGCGGTTTGACCGTAGTGATAATGGGCGTATTCATACGGAAGATTTTGCCCAAGTATTTGGGTTGTATCCCTCTGACAAGTATCAAAAAATAAATTATGAACAGCTTGGAAGTGTGCTATATCAATCAAGTTCTGAGCGCTTGAAAGATATTCAACAAATGGCGAGAAGATTGCTCATTAACATCTTGTTGGGTAATGGTGATGCCCATCTGAAAAATTGGACATTGATTTACAGCGATACTTACTCTCCTCGTTTATCGCCTCTTTATGATGTGGTATTCACTGTGCCATACATAGATCATGATAATCTTGCACTCAAGATGACAGGTACCAAGAAATGGTTTGATATCACGATGAAGCACTTTGAAACATGGTCTGAAAAAGCTGGATCTCCTTGGGTTGCCATAAAGCCTCATCTGCTAGATGTGATGGATAAAGCCCGTAATCAATGGCCCAATTTATTGCAAGAACTGCCAATGTTAGAAGATCACAAGTCCGCATTAAAGCTCCATTGGAAGCGACTGGATAGAGATTTCAAGGTTCTATAAGAAAGTTAGTCGAGACATGTTATTAAGATTGAACAATCATGTGTTCAGAGTTTTGGTTGGTGTATCTCTTGAAAGCGGCTTTGATTCCAGTCAGAGGATTCGCCTGAATCAAACCACAGTTCGTAGCGAAGTTCATCACTTCATTTAAGCGTTGAGCTAAGCGTTGACTGTTTCTAGGCTACCTTTCGCTTCGATTGGTTTCAATAACTCGATTATTTGTGGAGCAGTGATTTCTGTAACCGGAATGTCGGATAGGTCAGGGAAGATATGAAGCTCAAGAGAGCGCCAGATATCAACGGCATAATCTGGGGTTACATCGTCCTTTTTGATCTCAAACCACTCTTTAGACACATTGACAAACGTGTGCTGGTGGATAGCTTTGTGCTCTTGCTGCTGGCGTTTCCTTTCTTCTTGAGGATCTATCCCTTGAGCGAGTAGTTCTTTTGCTTCCTGTGAGGTCTTGCGGGCGTTAGCAAGGGAGAGGTCTGGGTATTTACCAAGACTTAGATTAGTACGTTTTCTTTTGATGGGGTGTGTATAGTTTAGCAGCCAAAGCTTTGAGCCATTTGGTTTCACCCTTAGACGTAATCCGACCCCATCAGAAAGTATGTATTCTTTTTCTTTAGGTTTAGCTGATTTGATCTCTTTATCACTCAATCTCGTCGTTACTTTAGCCATGATTGGTCCATCAAAATAAGTACACCTGAGCAGTGTACCTTTAGGTGTACCCATAAATAAAAGAAGCGGTCGGGCGTCAGTAGACGTAAAAAGACGGTAAGCTATTGATTTTAGTTTGTTGCGGA
The DNA here is from genome assembly GCF_003026475.1 of Photobacterium lipolyticum. Classification (GTDB taxonomy): domain Bacteria; phylum Pseudomonadota; class Gammaproteobacteria; order Enterobacterales; family Vibrionaceae; genus Photobacterium; species Photobacterium lipolyticum. Next base: position 28,928 of record NZ_PYMC01000018.1, on the reverse strand, counting down.
TACAAAAAAGGCCACCCGAAGGTGGCCTTTTCCAAACGTTTGGTGGGCTGGCGGGAGTTGAATCGGGCGATTAATGCCTTGTTGTATATTGCTTTATTTGATTTATTTTTAGTTGGTACTACTAATGGTACTACTAAGGAAAAATGTCACTACAAATTTGATCAAAAGTTAAGTGGTGAGTAATGACACATATGTATTACATTTTATCTATCTAACAATTGTAGAGGCGAGTATGGATTCTAAGTGGATGAAGGAATAACTCAGGATATTTAAGGACTCTACTATCAAGCAAAAGCTGATCTACCTAATGTAATGTATTCTGGTTATTACCCGGACTATCCTCAAAAGATATGTAATTTGGTGGATACATTGCAACGTCATGTTGGGATAATTCTTTATATAATCCCTTTGAAACTGAGACGTTCATTGAAAACATTGCGTCGGTTAATCTGGTTGATATCACTTCAATATTGACTTGGTGTTGTTGTAGATAAAGGGTCTGTGATGGTCATTGGTTCAAGGTGTTATAAGAAGAACGAGTTAACTAGCTTGGGTTCAAAGCTAGCATTGTGATCACGTGGCGCATCGATGGTGACTTCCCCATCATCGGTAATGAGAGTCTTACTGGAGTAGCTATTACTGCTGTTATTCGACGGGTGTTCCGCGTGTTTTTCATAGCTAAGGTGCTCGCCTAATTTGCATTGAGAGCCGTTTCAACGGTCACCTTGGTAAGCTTTGAAAAATCGTCTTCATGCATCTAGAGCGATGTAGGTAGCTTATACAAAAGCTTCGCTTTCAATTAATAGCACCAAATTCATTTCTAACACATCAGTATAAACAACTTAAATTTGAGCGTATAATCTCATTTTTCGGATTTGGATACAGTTGAACATCGCCCATCTTACGTAGTCTAATACTTAGCCCAAAAGACTATGTTCAACGAACGACCATTCTTAAGTTTGAGCTAATTTTTTGCTGAGATAACTAAATGAAAAACCAAAATCAAATAAAAAAGAACTCTGATCTCGTATGGGATATTGCTAACTTACTGCGCGGCCCATACTTGCCAGCACAGTATCGACGCGTGATGATCCCATTTACAGTGCTTCGCCGCCTTGATTGTGTTCTGGAAGGCAATGTTGACCAAGTGCACAAAGAGTATGAAGCACTATCTGCAAAGTATGAAAAGCTTGAAAATAAAGTTGAAGTCATTGAAAAGTCGATCAATCACAAGTTTAAAACACAGTTTTTCAATACCAGTGGCTTCACCTTTAAAAAGCTAAAAGGTGACCCAGATAATCTTGCCTCAAACCTTAATAAGTACATTGCAGGTTTTTCTACCCGTGCACGACTTATCTTAGAAAAGTTCCGTTTCGACCAAGAAATTGAACGTTTGGAAGAAGCAAACCGCTTATTCCAAGTATTTGAAAAAATTGAAGGTGTTGATTTTCATCCCAAAAAGGTGAGTAACTCGGATATGGGTTACATATTCGAAGACCTCGTACGACGCTTTAACGAACAAGCAAACCAAGAGGCTGGTGACCACTTTACGCCCCGTGAAGTAGTTAAGCTTATCGTCAATCTAATGTTTACTGGTGAAGAGCAAATTTATACCGCAGGTAAGCGTATTAAAATATACGACCCTGCTTGTGGTACTGGTGGCATCCTCTCAGAAGCAGAAAAAGAAATCCTCGAACAGAATAAAAAAGCCAATATAGAGCTTTTCGGTCAAGAGTATAACCCAGAATCATTTGCTATCTGTGGCTCTGACTTAATGATCAAAGGTGAAGAAGCTGAAAACATTGTCTTCGGTGACACTTTGGGCACAGGTATTGACCGCGATGACCGAGTCGATGGTGATGGTCACCCAGATATGCGCTTTGACTATATGGCTGCTAACCCGCCATTTGGTGTGGAGTGGAAACCAGAGAAAGATTATGTCACCAACGAGCATGAAAAATTCGGTTTTAAAGGTCGCTTTGGTGCAGGCTTACCACGTATTAATGATGGTGCATTGCTTTTCTTAATGCACATGATGTCCAAAATGCAAAACCCACCGAAACAATTTCCACTGCACAATAATGAAGAAGATGAAGCAAGTGGCTCACGTATTGCCATCGTATTCAATGGCTCGCCGTTATTCACTGGTGATGCAGAGAGTGGTGAAAGTAACATGCGCCGCTTCATTATTGAAAACGACATGCTTGAAGCGATTGTCGCATTACCTGACCAATTGTTTTATAACACAGGTATCAATACCTATATCTGGATAGTCTCTAACCGTAAGTCTGATGGCAGCGACAATACGTCGAATCGCCAAGGAAAAGTGCAACTAATCAACGGCACTGACTTTGCGTGGAAAATGAAAAAGTCGTTAGGTGATAAACGTAAAAAAATTGGCGAAGGTCCGAGTGAAAGCAATAAAAACGAGCCAGATCATATCAGCATGCTGACACAAATTTATGCTGACTTTAAAGATGAAGACACGCGCATACTGTCAGACATCAATACCAATGTTGAACTGCCGAAGAATAAAGTACGAGGTATGGACAAGGTCGTGACCGTCAGTAAGATATTTAAAAACCAAAAATTTGGTTACTTGAAAATTACTGTTGATAGACCACTTCGCCTTAACTTTACCGTCAATCAAGAGCGTATCGATGCATTCAAAGAAAGCGGCTATTTCATTGGCTTAGCCGAAAGTAAAAAGCGCAAGAATAAAGAAATTAAAGCAGAAGAAATTGCCGAAGGTATAAAGTTACAAAATAACATTTTAGATGTGTTAGCAAAGCTTAAACTAAACTTTGCCGATGCGCAGCTAATTAAAAACCGTAAAGATTTTGAACAAGTGCTAAGTAAAGCGTTTGCCGCTAGCCCAATTAAGTTAGATAGTCCTCTTAAAAAAGCACTATTGGCACCGGGTAGCCTTGGTGAAAAAGACCCAACAGCAGATGAATGCTTAGATGCTAAAGGCAACAAAGAGGCTGACGGTGACTTACGTGACACCGAAAATGTACCTTTACCTAAAGATATCCCACTACCGTTGCCACTTGATTATGAAAACAAAAAGCTAAACAAAGGTAAGGTCGATAAAACTGCACTGCTGGTTTTAGTGAAAGACCATTGTGAAGAGTACTTAGAGCAAGAGGTATTACCGTATCGCCCAGATGCATGGATTGATCACAGCAAGATTAAACTTGGTTACGAAATTCCATTTAACCGCCATTTCTACGAATACGAACCACCTCGTAAGCTAGAAGACATCGAAGCCGATATTAAAGGCCTAGAAAAAGAGATTATCGATATGTTAGCGGAGGTGGTTTGATGCACGCTAATCCTTACCCAAAATATAGACCAACTAATATTGGTTGGTTATCAAAAATTCCTTCTGAGTGGAAGGATACTTTAGTAAAGTTTTGCTTTGATATTCAATTAGGAAAGATGCTTCAACCTAAACAACAGAGCTTGAACGATGTTGAATATCCGTATCTAAAAGCTCAACACGTGAAGTGGAATGGTGTTGAAACTGAAAACTTGCCAAAAATGTTTGCATCTAAAAAAGATATAAATAAATATTCCGTGCGCGAAGGTGACCTTTTAATTTGTGAAGGTGGCGAAGTAGGTAGAGCTTCCATATTAAGACAGTTGAAGGAGCCAGCTATTATTCAAAATGCTTTGCACAGAGTACGTAATAAAGAGTTAGGAGACATTAACTATTTTTGTTACATGCTAAGAAATATTTCTGATACTGGTTGGTTTGATATCCTTTGCAATAAAGCGACGATAGCTCATTTAACAGGTGAAAAGTTAGGTGCAATTAGATTTCCTGTTCCTTCTATTGAAGAACAACAACAAATAGCTGCCTTCCTTGACTTCAAAACCCAACAAATCGATAGGCTGATTGAAAAGAAAAAAATGCTTATTGAAAAGCTTGAAGAAAAGCGTATCGCGATGATCACTAAAGCGGTGACCAACGGTCTAGATAAAAACGCTAAACTCAAACCATCTGGCGTTGATTGGTTGGGAGGTATTCCAGCACATTGGAGAGAAATGCAGTTTAAAGATCGTTGTAGAGTCGTCAGCGGGCAAGTAGACCCAACCGGACCAGACTATGAAAGTCTGCCATTAATAGCACCTGATCATATTGAAAAAAATTCTGGGCGACTAATAGAATTAGTTTCAGCTAAGGAACAAGGCGCAATTAGCGGAAAATACCTTTTTGAGAAAGGAGATATTTTATACAGCAAAATTCGCCCAGAATTAAACAAACTATGTATTGCGCCTAGCCAAGGGTTGTGTAGTGCTGATATGTATGCAATCAGAACAGAAGAAGAATTATCGCCTCTCTTTTTGTTCTATATGATGCTGAGTAAATACTTCTTTCAGTATGCTGTTCTTGAATCTATGCGAGTGGCTATGCCAAAGATAAATAGAGAATCGCTTGGTTCCTTTAAGATATTGGTGCCACCTAAAAATGAGCAGAAGAAAATTGTTGCTCATATTTCATCCGAGTTGAAGCAAATAGAAAAGAGTATAGACGTTTCTCTACGATCCGTATCAAAATTAGAAGAATACCGCTCAGCACTTATCACTTCAGCTGTTACGGGTAAAATCGATGTACGTGAGGTGGAAATACCTAAGGCTGGCGCATAATGGCACTAGATGCAAACGGATATTTTCATCATATAAAATCGTATTTTAATCTCGCCCATTATGCTGTGCCTATTCCAAATGCGGGAGAATTGGTGCTAAAAGAAAAGATTGATGTGGGCGGCAAGAAGAAAGAATTTATTGTAAGGCTTAACTATATTGGTGAAGTCTTTGCAATAAAACTCGATAAGGAAGTACGACGCGGACATCATGAGCCGTTGTTTCATTTTCTGGATAATCAAGGTAAGCCTTGGTCAAAACGTTGCGATTTTGTGATATTTCAACTCGATAAAAAGCAAATTAAAGCCTATTGCCTAGAGTTTAAAAATACATCGGTAGATTCAGAAAGCGTGGTTGCTCAGCTCAAAGCCAGCGAAAACTGGTGCCGAGCGTTAAACTCAATCATCAATATTTATACAGGTCATAAAAGAAAAATAAAACTAACAAAGTACTTAGTTACTGATTGTACACCCGAGCGGGCGGCTACCTATTTAGATGCAGCTAACGAGTATTTAGCGCGAGACCCATCTATAAGACATTATTTATACTCAGAAATTGACCGGATGAGTCTTAGTGATTTAGAGCACGCTATCGTAGAAACAGTTGGTTAGGGGGTAAGGATAGATAATGAAAAAGCATACTGAAGATCGCTTAGAAGATGCCATTGAATATCACCTTGTTGAAAATGATAAGTACATTAAAGGTGATTCAGCTGATTATGATACTGGCATGGCACTAGAACCCAAGCGGTTTATTGAATTTATTAAAGAAACACAATCAAAAACATGGCAAGCATTAGAAAAGATCCATGGTGATAATACCGCTGCTATGGTTTTGGCCGACCTAACGAAACACCTTGAGACTCAAGGGATGCTAAATGTACTGCGTTACGGATTTAAGTGTTACGGTAAAAAGCTTAAAACAGCGTATTTCTTGCCAAATAATAATTTAAATGAAGACACCCTAGCGCTGTATAACCAAAACGTATTATCTGTTACCCGCCAGCTCTATTTTTCTAGTGATAATACCAAATCAATTGATTTAGTGATTTTTTTAAATGGCCTACCTGTTATCACTATCGAGTTAAAAAATCCGCTTTCTGGTCAAACAGTTGAAGATGCTAAGAAGCAATACAGAGATGATCGAGAGCCGAATGAAAAGCTATTTCAATTTAAAACGCGGGCATTGGTGCATTTTGCGTTAGACCAAGATTTGGCTTTCATGACCACGCATTTAAGTGGCAAAAAAACCTTCTTCTTACCGTTTAATTTAGGCTTCAATGAAGGCGCGGGTAACCCACCGGCAAAAGATGGTGGCTACCGGACGGCTTACTTGTGGCGTAACGTTTTAAAAAGCGATAGCTTATTGGACATTCTTAGTAAGTTTATGCACTTACAAGTTGAAGAAAAGAAGATCCTGAAAGATGGTGTGATCAAAAAAGTTAAGAAAGAAACCATGATCTTCCCGCGCTATCATCAGTTAGACGTGGTGCGCAATTTAATCAGTCATTCAAAAGAACACGGCGCAGGTAAGAATTACTTAGTTCAACACTCTGCGGGCTCTGGTAAATCAAATTCTATTGCATGGTTAGCGCATCGTTTATCTAGCTTGCATGACCAAGACGACGAAAAAATATTTCATTCAATTGTTGTAGTAACAGACAGAAAAGTACTCGACCAACAACTGCAAGACACCATTTATCAATTTGATCATAAGCAAGGTGTTGTGGTGAAAATTGATGAGGACACTCGTCAGTTGGTTAAAGCGTTAGCAAGTGGCACGCCAATTATCATTACTACCGTACAAAAATTCCCTTTTGTAACAGAGACCATAGAAAAGCTTAAAGAGGAAGAAGGCGAAGATTCAATTCACCTTGATACCACAGGTAAGCGATTTGCAGTAATTGTGGATGAAGCGCATAGTTCACAGTCAGGCGAGACGGCCATGGATATGAAGTATGTACTTAATAAACAAGGTATTGAAGAAAAAGCTACTGAATACATTGCTGAACATGGTGAGGATGACGAAGAAGACGAAGTGATCCGCACTATGTTACGACGTGGGAAACAGGAGAATATTAGCTTTTACGCATTTACCGCAACACCTAAATACAAAACGAAAAAAATATTCGATGAGCCGGGTAAAAATGGGAAATCACCTTTTCACAATTACACTATGCGCCAAGCGATAGAAGAGAAATTTATTCTCGATGTGTTAGCAAGTTACACCACGTATGAGACTTATTTTAAGATCACTCAAACAGCGGAAGACGATAAACACGTTGAGCGAAAAAAAGCAGCTCGAGCTTTAGCCAGATTCTTAACCTTGCACGCCCACAACATATCGCAAAAAACGGAAGTAATGGTTGAGCATTTTCGTACTCATGTAAAACATAAAATTGGTGGTCGTGCCAAAGCTATGGTGGTGACTGACTCACGGTTACATGCCGTACGTTATAAGCAAGCTTTTGATAAGTATATAAATGACAAAGGTTACGACGATGTGAAATCGCTTGTTGCGTTCTCTGGCACAGTAGATGACCCAGATGCGCCTGGTAAAAGCTATACCGAAGTTGCTATGAATAATGGTATCCCTGAAAAGCAATTACCAGAAGAGTTTTCTACCAACGAGTATCAAGTTTTGTTGGTAGCTGAAAAATATCAAACCGGATTTGATCAACCGTTTTTACACACCATGTATGTTGATAAAAAACTATCTGGAATTCAGGCAGTTCAAACGTTATCACGCTTAAATCGTATGGCTGCGGGAAAAGAAGATACCTTTGTTTTGGACTTTAGAAATAAACAAGAAGAGATCTACAAAGCATTTAAACCTTTCTACAAAGTCACAGAAGCGGAAGAGTTAACTGACCCTCATCATTTATACCGACTACAAGGACAAATTGAAGAATTTCAAATCATATTTACGCTGGAAATAAATGATTTTTGTAAGGTCTATTTTGCTCCAAAACGAAAAGAGTCCGTACACGATCATGCCAAGATGAACGGTATTCTTGATTTAGCGATTGAACGCTACAAAGAGCTTGCTGAAGAAGAACAAGCTGAGTTTAAATCGTTATTAGTGAATTTTAGAAATATGTACAGTTTTTTATCTCAAGTCATGCCTTACCAAGACTCTGATTTAGAAAGGCTTTATACATATTTGCGCTTTTTACTGACTAAGTTACCAAGAGATGCTTCGGGCCCGGGGTATAAATTAGATGAAGATGTAGAGCTTGAATATTACAGACTTCAGAAAATAAGCGAAGGTTCAATTAATCTTGAACCGGGATCGGCAGACCCACTTAAAGGGGCAAGTGAAGTAGGAACAGGCAAAACAACGGAAGAAGACATTGCGTTGTCTGAGTTGATTAAAATTCTTAATGACCGATTTGGTACTGAGTTCACAGAAGCAGACCAACTATTCTTCGATCAAATTGAAGCTGAAGCTAATGCTGATGAAGATCTAAAACAAGCAGCTCAAGCTAACTCCATGAGTGACTTTGAAAGTATCTTTGAAAAGGCATTTGAAGGACTAGTTATCGACCGAATGGATGGTAACGAAGACATATTCACACGTCTAATGGGGGATGCTGAATTCAGAACAATGGCATCTAAAAACTTGATGAAGAAAGTTTATAAGAAACTGTCATCAAGCAATACCAGTGAAGAAGATCAAATTAAGCTACTTATTCTCGACGGTGAGTCAAAACTCCTTGAGTTCAAACAGACTTTCTCAATGGATGTGAAAAAGCAATCTCAAGAGAGTCACATTGAGAAATCTGCATTAAAAACAATTGTAGGTTTCTTAAATTCCGAAGGTGGTAACTTGCTAATCGGTGTTAATGATGGAACAGTGCTAGGGGTTGATACAGAAGTTCGTAAGTTTTTCAAAAACAATGACAAGTATCTGTTAAATATCAAAAATAACTTGAAAGCCAAGATTGGTCGAGACTTCTACCCACTAATTGATCCCACCATAATTACAGTGGATAGAAAATCAGTGCTGAGGGTTAACTGTACTGCATCTAATACGCCTTGCTTCTTAGAAGACAAAGAGTTCTACGTGAGAAATGGTCTTTCGAATGATTTACTTGAAGGTAAAGCTCTGCATAACTACATAACAGAGCACTTTTAAAACGGTAATCAAGGCAATGAGAAGCTTAAATATACATTTGTGGCTAATAAATAGCCCCATACAGTAATAAATAATGTTTATTTGCATATTTAGGCTTTTCAACCTCGATTAACTCACTAAAAAGTTACCACGAACTTTCTAAGACGAGTACGCCCACAGATATAAGTAAAGTATGACAAAATCACATAAACAAGTTGTGAATGAGTCACGGCTCTAAATGAAAATGGGACCTAATTAAGACAGATTAAGTCTGATCAGTACATATTATGTGGCAGGCTTTGTCAGTTAACATCCATATTTTTATTAACCGGTTCTTGTTTACCCACCTCCCCAAACATCCGATCAAACTGCTCGAGTGATAGCTTCAAATACTGCCTCTCAAGCAGCCTTAACTTTGCGGTAGCAGTATCAAAGGTGTTATAACGCATCCATTTAGGTTTTGGCCATAGAAAAGAGTTATCACAAAGGTTATTCAATCCGGGGCAACTAGCGCCCCATATGCTTTTACGAATGTCACGAATTTTTCTGGCTAAGCGTTCCAGTTTGCATTCGCTCTGGCAAGCGTAGCTAAGTTTCAAGCAAGTGCGGCAGGCATATGCTTCTGATACCGCGTAAAGGTGCTGTCGTTGCCTGGAGCAATAAGGGCAAACTAGATATAGCTTATTGCTAGCACTTCGGTTATCCAGCTTTAATGGAATGAGGTGTTTACGACTTTGGATGTTGAAAATCATCGCTCGGCCCCAATTGCTTGAAACTATCAGCCTGAATATTTGGTGTTCTTGTCCCAGGTTACTATTGCCTACTCTGTAGATTCCTGGATTGGCGTTTAGCATTGGGCGAAAAGTTTTCGCTGATATACGAAAATATTGTTCTGTGTAAGATCTGGTTCGCTCTGTAGACATTACTGTGATCCTCTTTTGCTTAGTACGAAAAACAGGCTATAACTTGATGTTTTAGGTTAATAAAAAGGCGACTGCATATTACAGATAGCTTTTCTCAACCATTTATTGGCCTGAAACCGTGCGCGACCTTCTTTCTTTATAACCACCTGTTCTTCTGTAAATGCTATTAGGTAATGCTTTGAATACTCCTCGGCAAGTTGTGGTCGTTTGCTGGGGGCGGCTTGCCTAAGCTTTTTGGCTATCCATTCTGTATCACTTCCATAACCATGAAATTCTTCGGCTCGGTAATGATGGGTAGGCAAGCACTCCCCATCAATATGTTCGACTAAATTTAAACCTGTTGGATGTGGCGACAACGGCGACAACGGCGACTTTTCAGTAATGGCGGGGTGTTGCGGTGGCGACATATTGGCGACATTTGGCGACACGATGGCGGTTGCCATCAAAGGCTTACCCTGAGTTGGGGCAGATAACTGCCCCGATTGCTTTGCTATGGCTTTTTGAAGGTCAAATAGCATTGGTCAGCCTCCATGCCTCCTTTGTTGGTTTTCCGCCGATATCTACTCCTTTAGGTAGTCGAATTATCCAATTGTATTCTTCTAGTAGTTCCAGTAGTGCTCTTGCATCTTTGGCCTTACGGGCAAACCTTGGTGCATTCCGGCAAACCTTACGTAGGTTAAAATTTTGCCAGCCTTTGTTTATTAGCCACTGGTAAAGCTCATTAGCATTGGCAAGTTCGGGGTTCACCTCGATTTGCTTTTGAAGTCGTAATTGCTCGTTGAGATAGTAACCGATCAACACTATTGCACTACTTATGGTTTCGTTCGTGATGCTGGTGGCATCGGGGTTCTCAATTAAAGTGAGTACGGCGGCAATTCTAAGTGTTTGCTCTGCTGCTTTACTTGCTTCAGCCTTAATATTACCTAGCTCCTGATGATTGCCTATGGCTGTTTCTATGGCGTTGTAGGACTTGATCCATGACATCTTGGCTTTTGCAGATAATGGCAGCTCTCGGGGTTGTAGATTTCCGTTCTCATCTAGTGAAGGCTCTATATCATGTGCTTTGCTTAATGCTTGCCTATATCGCTGCGCTGCTGGTTTTTGGCTTATATCCATTCCATTGTACAGACGTGTTCCTGCGATAGACTCAGGAGCGACAATCAAGAAACGAGCTAGCAACCCTTGACCAGATAAGATGGGATCGCTTAATACACGTTTGGCTACAATAGGTTGAATCATTAAATGAACTGAGAGCCTGGGGTTACAAATAAACATGCTTTCGCCTTCACCCGCTCTAGTTCTTGCTTGGTCGCTGCCATCCCAAAGGCGGCTTAATCCTGCTGCGCTTTTTAGTTGTTGCTCAGCGCTCATAGCATGGCCACCAAAAAACTGGCCACCCTCATCATTAAATAAACCCTGGCTTGGTAACCCTTTAGCAAAGCTTTTTTGCAAACCTTCTATCGTTGGTTCATCTGCCAATAGATTTGGCTGCTTTGGTGCGATAGGTTCTTTTAATTCGTGAAGTCTGGCTCTTGTTTCATCTGGACCTAATTTTTTATTATTCAGGATAAGTTTTTTCTCTTTTTCAAAAACTTGAATATCATCCTGATAACATTTGACTGAAGCTTTATAGTCGCTTTGTAATTTTGCTTGAGCTTGTTTAGCTGGGGCTAGAGCACATTTATCAGTAGCTGATTTACGATCTCCTGATTCGGCTATAGTTAGACAAAAAAGGCTTATGGGGTAAGAGCGTCCGTCAATGTTTACATTAGCTATATGTTGAACCGCTAGCGCGGCGGCAGCTAACACACTGTTACCAGCCATTGCTGGTGGAACTTGTATACCTTCAGCTATAATTTTCGCGGCATTGCCGAGCACGGCCCCCAGAGCATCAAGTGGGTATGGTTCTGATTTTATAGCCTCCGGAATAAGAGGTAGAGGTTGTAGATCCTGCTCTGGTTTTATAGCAATAACATCACTCATTCGGTTACCTCCATTAGCAGAGGCTCAATCAGGTTCCTTACTTTGTAAAGACCTTGGTTGACATGAATATCATTAAAATCTGTACTTTTGTCCTTTGCATCAAACTCAGGTATTACCAGAAAACAATGGGCTACTTTTGCCGCAGATTTTGCTTTTGTAATTCCTGGATTACCGGGAGTAAGATGATCATTATCGGCACATATGATCAGTGTGGCGTTTGGGTGCTGGCTACTTAGATTTACCGCTACAGGGGCTAAGTTGTTGGCATTAAATGCACATACAACGGGTAAGCCGGTAGCTTGATGAAGCGTTGCGGCAGTGGCGTAGCCCTCACATATAAGTATTTTTTTTGGGGCTGTGTTATCACTAAGCCAGCACATGCCACCTATAGTCCGTCCACCAGCTTTAAAGTATTTATTTCCATTTGGTTGAATGAATTGAAGGCTGATTAGTTGGCCGTTTATGTCATATATGGGCACTAATAAGAATTTACCTAACAGGCGGCATCCATAGAGGTTTATTTGCTTATTTGTTGCGTAAGGATGCGTTGTTGCCGATTTTGCTTGCTGCCATAACTCACAGCATCTTCGTGCTGCTTGGTATTGGCGCTCGACCAGCTCCTGCTCGGCTTGCTGTCTCGCATTACTGATTATTTGATTGATATTAAATGATTCTAGCTGGCAGGAATTACCATCAACCCAATTAGATGTAATGCCGGTTTTCCAGCTACCAAATACTACAATGGGTAAGCCATCATTAAAGGATAACAACCATCCATTTTTACTATCTGGCTTGTCTTCTTTGATATTAAATCGTTGGATCTGGCCATAATCACAAAGACTAGGCATCGTCGTGGGGAAAATGCCTACTTGAGACATTGAATCTAAGAGTGAGGATATATTCATTATTCGCCCTCACCAGATTCAAGCTTTGATCGCTCTTTGATAAGAGACCTAACTAAGGCTTTAATTTCTTCCTTACTTTTACCTGCGATCATAGCTGTTAGTACGGTTGTATTTTCCTGCTCAACCCAGGCTACAGCACGGTTACCAAGAGATACTGGAGGTGGGATTAATCCGTCTTTGATACGGGTATAAAATGTGGATCTAGATAAGCCATAGCGCTTGATTACCTTTGGCATGCGCTCTAGTTTGGTAGCCGCTTGTGTAGTCATGTCTTATTACCTCTTATAAGAAGTTATTGAATGTGACTACAAGCATATTGGGGCCGGACATTTACTTCAGGTAAAAACGTCGAAAACTATTTCGCGTATTTACTTGAACTTGTTCCTAAATTACTGTAGGTCAGTTTTGGATGTGTGATGATGGATATAAATGGTGCGGTATCATTGCCACAATTATGAATGCTAGCCGAAACATTCAATTGATATTGTTGAATATGGAGTGTTGAACCTTGATTTCACTTGTTGATATGGGGTGAAGGCAGTTTTAGTGGTGAATGTAAGATGGGCTCCGGCTAGGGCGGAGGTCCATTTTGCTATGCTATTACTATTCATTTGGTTATGGTGGTGAGTAGTGCTTGGTGTGTGGGTTCAACGAACTCAGGTGGGTTGGTAGTTTATTTTTATGCCGCTCTGTTTAGATGCCAGTACCTCGTCGATTGTTATTATCGCTTCGGTCAATTGTCGCTTAAACTTTGTAAGGTCCCTTGGATACTTGATGTCTTTCCAGGTCGTTACTCCGATAATTTTGACTTCTGTCAGTGTTGTTTGATTGTGAATTCTTTCAATGACACTTTTTTTCTCACATTCAGGTAATGAACGAAATTTAGCTCTCAGGTTAATAATCAGGCTTTTACATTCTCGATGTTTTTTGCCCTCTATTTTTATATTTAATGCATCAAAGCGTTTTTTGATCACGTCTTCGTCAGCATCGAGAATGATACAGCAAAAGGTTATGGCATCAGCTTTCGTTGGAGTGAAATCATATGTGTCAGCATACTGGACCCATAGGTTGGCAAGAGTATCAAGCAAGTCTTCACTTTTTTTCTTATCGTGTAGTTTAGTCTTTAAAAATGAAGATTCTATGCCAATCAGGTTAAGAATTAACGGCAATTTATCGATGACCTCTCCAGCATATTCTTCCCAAAACTTTGCGTCTACTGGGTTATCAAGGCTGGTTAGCTGGGACAGAAGGTTCTCTCTAAGAGAGCAAGCCAGCTCAAAACGAATGGCAGGATCGGACCTGGTTAAGGCTCTAGATAATATTTTTACAGCTTTGGGTATATCATCAAGATATTCTGTTTCTCTAATATATTCATTTGCTTTGCCTTTTTCGGGGGTTGGATGTGATTGCAGTTTTGCCCCCAGCACATCAAGAGCCTCTTTGATTTGTTCGCGGTTACAACCATTGCTTTTAAGTAGTTGCCTGATAGGTTGTTTTTCGTGCTCATCAATAAACATGTTTATTCCTTATTGTTGTATTTTGTCGCCATTTGTCGCCAGTGTGTCGCCATCGGCAGGCCGCATAAGCACTGGTTTGTCGCCGTTGTCGCCGTTGTCGCCACACTATATGCGATAATATTTAGCTGTTTATAGCTCTTAGCCCCTGGTGGTTTCCGGCAGCGAGGCTCATGCTGCCAGTGGCTGCTGTCTCGATATATTCACTCCACCAGTACATAAGTGCCTTACGGCGTTCTAAGTAGTCAGCACGGTTATAAGCTCTTCGCACTTCGTTCTTATCTATATGGGCAAGGGCGGCTTCGATGACGTCAGGATCAAATCCCTGCTCGTTTAAGGTGGTGCTTGCTAACGCACGTAAACCGTGAGCGACTAAAATTCCACTAAAGCCCATGCGCTTTAATGCAGCATTAGCTGTTTGCTCGTTGGTGTGCCGAGTCGGGTCTCTATCTGCCGGGAAAACATGTTCACGGTGACCACTAATGGGTTTCATGGCTTCGAGTAAGCTAAGTGCCTGTGGTGAGAGTGGTACTGTATGATCTTTTTTCTTTTTCATGCGTTCGGCTGGGATATTCCATAAGCATGCAGCGAAATCAAATTCGTTCCAGCGAGTACCAGCCGCTTCGCTTGGTCTTGTCATGGTATGCAGTTGCCATTCAATCAGGCCGCGTGTTGTTTTCTTTATACTTGCCGTAGACAGTGCTTTCATCAGTTCAGGCAATTGCTCTGGTTTGATAGTTGCCATGTTTTTCTTTTTTGGTGCCTCAAACGCCTTTTTGATGCCTGCGAGTGGGTTGCTTTCAATTAACCCTGTATTAACGGCATATATCATGATCTCATTCATGCGCTGGCATAAGCGCTTCACAGTTTCCAGGCTGCCTTTTGCTGCAATTGGCCGGATCACTTCAATGGCTTTAGGGGCTGCAACTTTATGAACTGGTAGGGGGCCTAGGGTGGGGAAAATATGTAGCTCAAGTGATCGCCAGATATCTTCGGCATAATCAGGTGTGACATCGGCTTTTTTTACTTCAAACCACATAGAGGCAATATTCTGAAAGGTGTTTTGGTGGGCCTCCTTCAGTATTTGTTGTTTTTGGTCTCTGTGCTCTTTGGGGTCGATATCCTTGGCCAGCAGTTCTCTGGCTTTTTCTCGCTCACGTCGTGCGTCAGCAAGTGATACTTCGGGATATGTGCCAAAACTAAGGCTTGTACGCTTTTTGGTATAGGGGCGGTAGTAATCTAATAGCCAGAGTTTTGAACCGTTGGGCCTAACTCGAAGAGCTAACCCGCCACCGTCTGAGAGATTGTAGACCTTCTCTTTTGCTTTGGCCTGCTTTACTTCCGTGTTAGTCAGAGGTTTCGTTATTCGTGCCATCGTAGTAGTACCGCCATAGTAGTATTGAGCTGGTACTACTAAAGGTACTACTAAAATTGCTGGATGTCCTAAGATTTTATCGGACGTTATAAATACAAGAAAGCCCGGTAAGTCATCAACCTACCGGGCTTTCTGGACATCCTAGGACGTCTTCGTATACGAATTTGGTGGAGCTGGCGGGATTTGAACCCGCGTCCAAAATCAATCTAACCATAGGCGCTACATGCTTAGTCTATCTTTATTCTCGTAAGTACACTGCGAACAGACACGCCATGTAAATACATACCAGAATTCTATTTCGCGGTTCAGCTCTCTAGTCAAAGCTTCCCTCGCTATCTCGTTTGGGTTTGAACTTCTATGATTCCCCGTCTTACAAGCGGAAGCTAGGGTAGAAGTGCTCTAACAGGTTATTAAGCTGCTAGTGCGTAGTTTTCGTCGTTTGCGACTATTTTTTTGCGGCTTTTTACGTGGCAAACCGCCCCACGGCATGCTCCACAAGCCTTCATGATCCTGTCGAATCCAGAATCAGCCCCAGAGTTTGTTACGAGAGCGATAGTAGCATAAAAATCTTTCTCGTCAACGAAATTACCTTTCCCTTAGTAATTATGGTTAATAAACCATCGCTTAACAAGTCGTTCTAGTCTATCTCGTGCTGTGTTTCATGATCCGCTGCTTATCACGCTGCCAATCACGGCTTTTGCTATCAGCACGCTTATCGTGAAGTTTCTTACCGCGCGCCGTGCCGATCTTTATTTTAACCCAGGATGCCTTCCAGTACATCGATAATGCGACAATGGTTTCACCATCTCGGTTAACGGCACCTAGCAGCTTGTCAATTTCACGGCGGTTTAATAACAGTTTACGTACGCGGGTAGGATCTGCGACGACGTGTGTCGATGCCGCATTAAGTGGTGTAATCGTTACCCCTGAAATAAAAGCTTCACCGTCGCGCAGGAATACGTAACTTTCTGAAATATTGACTTTACCATCTCGAATAGCTTTTACTTCCCAGCCTTGTAGTGAAAGACCGGCTTCGTATTCGGTTTGAATGGAAAATTCGTGGCGGGCTGTTTTGTTCTTTGCAATGGTATTGCTGCCCGGCTTACTTGGTTTTTTCTTGGCCATAGATACTCATTAATATATGTTGCTGTCCCAATTTGATGATTCATCATTTCGGTCGAAGAGAGTAAATGATCTTTTACTCAGCAGAGTTATACTGTTGAAAAGAAATCGAATTCGCTCTGATTTTGGCTGTTTGTCGTCTAATGGTATCATTGCGCTTCCTCTTCTCATAGATTTTGATTCTGAGTATTAAAATCTATGGGCTGAGGGACTTCTAAGGGTTAAGGAGAAACTATGCCTCAGATCACTCGCTCTGCACTTGTCCCGTTTAGTGCACAGCAAATGTTTGAACTCGTTAACGATGTTGAGTCTTATCCAACATTTTTGCCAGGTTGTTCAGGAACCAAAGTATTAGAAAGCTCTGATAAGTATATGACGGCGTCTGTGGATGTTGCTAAAGCCGGTATCCGCAAGACTTTTGTTACCCGCAATCAGCTGGTTGATTTTAATGCGATTGAAATGCAGCTAGTGGATGGACCATTTCAGAAGCTGGTTGGTGGATGGAAGTTTATTGAGTTAGACACGATGGCATGTAAAGTTGAATTAAATTTGGACTTTGAATTTACCAATGGGCTGGTTGAAGCGGCGTTTGGCAAGGTGTTCCGCGATCTGACTGGCAATATGGTCAGTGCGTTTACGCAGAGAGCAAAAGAAATCTATGATTACTGAAGATAAGTTGATCCATGTTGAGGTTGTTTATGCCCTTCCTCAAGCTCAGCGAGTGATAAAGCTGGCGATCACGCCGGATACTCAGGTTCATGAGATTATTGAGCAGTCTGGGGTACTTGAAATGTATCCGGAAATTGATCTCAAGAAAAATAAAGTGGGTGTTTACAGCCGTAATGTAAAGCTAAGCGCGACGGTTCGTGACGGTGATCGTATTGAGATATATCGTCCGCTATTAGCTGATCCGAAAGAGATCCGCCGTAAGCGTGCTGAGCAGGCCAAACAAGAAGCACTGAAAGCGAAGGCGGAAAGTAAAGAGAGTTAATTGCCTGCTAACAAAATAATGATACTAATCATTTGGTTGTACTGATTGGTGCTGGTTAAGAGAAAGCTCGCATAAGCGAGCTTTTTTATTAGTTCATGGCATCCATAAAGTTTGGCCCTGGCTGGTAATCGCCAGTCATACCAATCAATAAGTTTTGATCATCAAACGTTAAGATCAAATTTTTCTGTATGCTTTCTTCATGACCTGGCTGCTTGTAATACACGTAGTACCAAGTATTAGGATAACTTGGCTCTACAAGCATTGGCGAACCAAGTACAAAGCGGACTTGTTCTTGGTTCATGCCAAACCGAAGCCTATTGACGTCTGTCGCTTCAAGGTAGTTACCTTGGTTGATATCGATACGATAAACCAATCGTTCTATTACTGAGCAGCCACTAAGTAGACTTAACGCTAACGTTAGTGCGGCAAGGTTTTTCCAACTCATAGCATCCTGGCTTTTTAGCTTAAACTGCTGCGATGATAAACAAGCTCTTGGCAGAAGTAAAAAAGTGGTAAATAAAAAAACTCTAAGTGAGACTACTGTCAGACCCAATAGTTGCATTTCTACCCAGTTTATTTCATATCAGCCAAAATGATTAGCGATATGTTCAACTTATTTGACGGTGGAACATATCGTCAGGCTGCAATCAGCAGTTCTTTGGCGTTGGCCAGGGTTATGTCGGTGATTTCACTACCACCAAGCAGTCTTGCCAGTTCTGTTACTCGGGCTGGTTCATCTAATAGGCACATGCTAGTTTCGGTTTGGCCTTTATGCGTTTTTTTCGCAACAAACATCTGCTGGTGGCCGCACCCTGCTACCTGAGGTAGGTGAGTGACACACATTACCTGAGTCGAATCCCCAAGAGTACGTAGCATCTTGCCGACAATTGCCGCGGTTGGGCCGCTGATACCGACATCGACTTCATCGAAAATCAGGCTTGGTGTCTCGATTTTCTGAGCTGTGATCACTTGAATCGCCAGAGAAATACGCGAGAGTTCACCTCCGGATGCCACTTTACCTAAAGGTTGAAGTGGTTGCCCCGGGTTGGTTGAAACCAGGAAGGTTATAGTGTCAAAACCGAGCGGGCTAAGCATACCTTCAGGATCATTTTGAATGTCAATCTTGAAAATACCGTGTTCCATGCTGAGCTGATGCATACTTTCCGATATCTTTTTATCCAGCTCTTTCGCGTAACGCTGACGGCTTTTGCTGAGTTTTTCGGCAGCAGATAAGAATTTCTGGCGCTTGTTTTCTACTTGCTCGGCAATTTCTTCCAGTCGTTCGTCACTGCAATCAAGCTCTGCAAGTTCTTTCAGCAGATCCTGGTGCTTCTGATAGAGTTCATCGGGCATGACGTAATGCTTACGAGCAAGCGACAAGATTTTTGCCAGACGTTCTTCAAGATAGATTAAACGCTGAGGATCCATATCCAGATTATCCAGATAACCGCGAAGTTCCTGGCTGGCTTCCTGAACTTGAATGATGGCTTCTTCTAGCATTTGAGGAATAACATTCAAGTTGCTATCAAGTTCGCCCAGTGAAATCACTTGCTGACTAGCCATTTGAAGTAGCTGCAGGGCATTGCCATCATCATTGTCGTAGAGAGCAGATAATGCCGCTTGGCTGGAAACTACAAGCTCGCCACTATTTGACAGGCGTTTATGCTCTTCTTCTATCTCGTTGTATTCATCTTCAGCGAGTGCTAACTCATTGAGTTCTTTGATTTGATATTGGATTAGCTGCTTTTGTGCTTCATTCTCTTCACGGTTTTGGGTTAGGCGTTTTAATTCGTTATTTGCCTGGCGCCAGGCTTGGTAGGCCTTGCGTGTTTTATCCATTAACAGGTGGTGACCAGCGTATTGATCCAGCATTTGCTGCTGATAATCAGCTCTCATGAGTTGTTGGTGGGCATGTTGACCATGGATGTTGATCAACAATTGCCCTAACGCTTTTTGTTGTGAAGCGGGCACCGGGCTGCCATTAATGAAGCCACGAGAGCGGCCTTCTTTGGTGATCACCCGTCGCAGAATACACTCATCCCCTTCAGTTAGTTCGTTATCTTCTAACCAGCGGCGGGCTGCTTGATTGTTCTGTAATGAGAAGGTTGCAGCAATTTCTGCTTTGCCTTCATTGGGGCGAACCATTGCGGCTTCTGCTCGATCGCCTAAACACAGACCTAGAGCATCAATGGCAATAGATTTACCAGCACCAGTTTCACCCGTAATCGTGGTCATTCCTGGTTTCAGTTCAAATTCGAGGTTTTTGACAATTGCAAAGTTAGAGATCGTCATATGAACCAGCATATGTTCACCTGTTTAAATAAACACCTGTTTTTCCATACAGTATATACTGTATGGAAAAACAGTAAAGTGCGGATGTTGATTTTTCTTAAAAAGTTTGACGTTAGTTAACGTTATGAATTTAAGGAATAAAAAAGCCAGCATTAAAGCTGGCTTAAGGTATGGCGAAATGAGTCGGTTAGAACAGTTTGCTTGACCAGCCAAGCTTGCCTCTCAGTACGCTGTAGTAGCTGTAGTTTTTCGGATGGATAAGCTGTAATTGTTCGGGGCTCTGATAGATATGGATCTCATCTCCAGGGCTAACCGGTAACGATACCTGGCCATCACAACTGACTTCTAGTGTGCTGCCATTGGCTGGTGAAACCAGAAGTTTGATGCAACGGTTACCATCAACAACCAATGGACGGCTTGAGAGGGTGTGGGGGAACATCGGTACTAATGTGATGGCATTTAAGCTTGGCGATAAAATAGGACCGCCGCCAGACAGCGAGTAAGCTGTTGAGCCGGTTGGCGTGGCAATGATTAAGCCATCGGAACGCTGAGAAAAAGCGAAGATGTCATCGATATACACCTCAAACTCGATCATATGCGCTATTTTGTCTGGGTGAAGTACGGCTTCATTTAATGCTGCATTGCGACTTTTTATCTGGCCATGACGGTGAACTTCGGCCTCAAGCAAGAAGCGATGTTCAGTGACAAATTCACCATTTAAGACCAGCTCAAGATCTTGCTGAATACTGTCGGGATCAAGATCGGTCAGAAAGCCTAAGTTGCCTCTGTTTACGCCAATCACTGAAATATCAAAGCGGGAAAGTACGCGGGCAGCCCCAAGCATATTACCATCCCCGCCGACAACAATAGCGAGGTTCGCTTTATCACCAATAGTCAGCAGATCACATAAAGATTCTTGAGGAACGTCAAGATCATTAGCTAATCGATGATCGACTAATACGCTGTAGCCTTTGGCCGTTAACCAGTCATAGAGGCTTTTGTGAGTTTGCAGAGCATCTGGGTTTCTCGGCTTACCAATTAACGCGATTGTTTGAAAAATGCGCTTCATGTCCTTGATCCGACGAATGATAGTTGAGCCAGTATAGCCCTTGATTTGGAGACTTGTCGCGCTTTGTGAACGATCTCGGCTTGAATCATTGAACTTCATCCCCATAATAGGCGCAAGAACGTTTTTTTGAGTGGGCAATACGCATTTTATTCACTCACATTGATGAACAACGGTACTGATGTAAATAACAGTACCTTGGCGGAGAAGCGAAAGCATGAGCAACGAAGATAAAAAAGTACAGGATGAGCAGCTACAGAAAGACATTGCCGAAGCAGTTGAGACTGAAACAGCTGCCGAAGAAGAATATGTAGAGATGACAACAGAAGAGCTTCAGGCAGCGCGCATTGCCGAGCTTGAAGCTGCTCTGCTGACTAGCGAAGCTAAATCGAAAGAAGCGCAAGATGCAGCTCTTCGTGCTCGCGCTGAAGGCGAAAATGTACGCCGTCGTTCAGAATTAGAGATCGATAAGGCGCGTAAGTTTGCGCTGAGTAAGTTTGCCGAAGAGCTGTTGCCGGTTATTGATAACATGGAACGTGCTATCGACATGGCTGACAAAAATGATGATGCGATTAAGTCAATGATCGAAGGTGTTGAACTAACACTTAAGACTATGATTGATACGGTTGGAAAGTTTGGTCTGAAGCAAATCAATCCTGAAGGTGAAGCTTTTAATCCTGAGTACCATCAGGCAATGGCTCTTCAGGAAAGTGCAGAGCACGCCCCGAACACTGTGATGCTTGTAATGCAAAAGGGTTATGAGCTAAACGGCCGTGTGGTTCGCCCGGCAATGGTAATGGTATCTAAAGCCGCAGCGGGTAATATCGATACCCAAGCGTAATCATGTGCGGTGCTTTCAAAAGCCCGCTTCGGTGGGTTTTTTACTTTTTTACAATTTATTTTGATGTTGCCCCTTGAAAACAAAATGACTGGCCTTATTTAGTAGTCATACGACATCGTAAATACATTTTGTCTGGGGTTGAACCCCACATAGCGACTCCTCATTTTGGGATTCGCAAGTAAAACTAAACGAATTTCGGAGAAAAGCCTGATGGGTAGAATCATTGGTATCGACTTGGGTACAACCAACTCTTGTGTAGCAGTACTTGATGGCGATAAACCACGTGTAATTGAAAATGCAGAAGGTGAACGTACAACTGCATCTGTTGTCGCTTACACCCAAGATGGTGAAACTTTAGTTGGTCAACCGGCTAAGCGTCAGGCGGTAACAAACCCTGAAAATACATTATACGCAATTAAGCGTTTGATCGGTCGTCGTTTTGAAGATGAAGAAGTTCAGCGTGATATTAAAATCATGCCTTTCAAAATCGTTAAGGCTGACAATGGCGATGCATGGGTAGAAGTGAAAGGCCAGAAAATGGCTGCTCCTCAGGTATCTGCAGAAGTATTGAAGAAAATGAAGAAAACTGCAGAAGACTACCTTGGTGAAGAGGTAACGGCTGCGGTTATCACAGTACCTGCATATTTTAACGATGCACAACGTCAGGCAACGAAAGATGCCGGCCGTATCGCAGGTCTTGAAGTTAAGCGTATTATCAATGAACCAACAGCGGCTGCGCTGGCTTACGGTCTTGACAAAAAAGGCGGCGACCGCACTATTGCTGTTTATGACCTTGGTGGTGGTACGTTCGATATCTCAATCATCGAGATTGATGAGGTTGAAGGCGAGAAGACATTTGAAGTTCTTTCTACGAATGGTGATACACACCTTGGTGGTGAAGATTTCGATAACCGCATGATCAACTACTTGGTCGCTGAGTTCAAAAAAGACCAGGGTATTGACTTGCATAACGATCCATTAGCAATGCAGCGTCTGAAAGAAGCAGCTGAGAAAGCGAAAATTGAACTTTCTTCTGCACAACAGACTGATGTGAATCTTCCTTACATCACTGCGGATGCAACGGGTCCTAAGCACATGAACATCAAAGTGACTCGTGCGAAACTTGAGTCGCTGGTTGAAGATCTAGTTCTACGTTCTATTGAGCCTCTAAAAGTTGCTCTGGCTGATGCCGATCTTTCTGTCAACGAAATCACTGACGTAATTCTAGTTGGTGGCCAGACGCGTATGCCAATGGTTCAGGCTAAAGTGACTGAGTTCTTTGGCAAAGAGCCACGTAAAGACGTGAACCCTGATGAAGCAGTTGCTGTTGGCGCTGCGGTTCAAGGTGGTGTACTTGCGGGTGATGTGAAAGATGTTCTTCTTCTTGATGTAACGCCACTATCTCTTGGTATCGAAACCATGGGTGGTGTGATGACTAAGCTTATCGAGAAGAACACAACGATCCCAACTAAAGCAAACCAGGTGTTCTCTACTGCTGAAGATAACCAAAGCGCGGTAACAATTCACGTGCTGCAGGGCGAACGTAAGCAAGCGACTTATAACAAGTCTCTTGGCCAGTTTAACTTAGAAGGTATTCAGCCTGCACCTCGTGGTATGCCTCAAATCGATGTAATCTTCGATCTTGATGCGGATGGTATCCTGCACGTATCTGCGAAAGATAAAGGTACAGGTAAAGAGCAGAAAATCACTATTCAGTCATCTAGTGGCCTGAGTGATGAAGATATCGAGAAAATGGTTCAGGAAGCTGAAGCTAACAAAGAAGCGGACAAAAAGTTCGAAGAGTTAGTGACGGCTCGTAACCAGGCTGATCAACTGGTTCACGGTACTCGTAAGCAAGTTGAAGAAGCTGGTGATGCACTTCCAGCAGACGAAAAAGCGAAAATCGAAGCTGCTGTTTCTGAACTAGAAGAAGCACGCAAAAGCGAAGATAAAGAAGCCATTGATGCCAAAGTTCAAGCATTGATTGCAGCTTCTCAGAAGCTAATGGAAATTGCTCAGCAGCAAGCTCAGGCTCAACAAGCACAAGGTGCTGGTGAGCAACAAGAAGCACAGCAAGACGATAACGTTGTTGATGCTGAGTTTGAAGAAGTTAAAGAAGATAAAAAATAAGATAGTTAATTCATAATCTTATTTTAAGCACGGGCGTTGGGGGATACTCTTACGCCCGTAGCTGTATTTAGGCAGGTGACAGTTAAGTATGTCAAAACGCGATTTATACGAAGTTTTAGGTGTCGGCAGAGACGCCGCTGAGCGTGAAATTAAAAAGGCTTATAAGCGCCTTGCAATGAAATTTCACCCTGACCGTAATCAGGAAGATCCTGATGCGGGAGAAAAATTTAAAGAAGTCAAAAACGCTTATGAAATTCTGACCGATCCTCAGAAAAAAGCGGCTTACGATCAATATGGTCATGCTGCTTTTGAACAAGGTGGTATGGGCGGCGGTGGCGGCTACGGTGGCGGCGCTGATTTCGGCGATATTTTTGGTGATGTATTTGGCGATATCTTCGGTGGCGGTGGTCGTCGTAGTCAGCAGCGCGCACAACGCGGTGCCGATCTTCGCTACAACATGGAACTGACTTTAGAAGAAGCGGTTCGTGGCTGCTCGAAAGAAATTCACGTACCGACGCTGGTTGGTTGTGATTCTTGTGATGGTTCTGGTGCGAAAAGAGGCACATCGGCAACGACTTGTGGCACCTGTCATGGTCATGGCCAGGTGCAGATGCGTCAGGGATTCTTTGCGGTACAGCAAACCTGTCCACACTGTCACGGTCGCGGCAAAATCATCAAAGATCCGTGTAATAAGTGCCATGGTCAGGGGCGTGTCGAAAAGACCAAGACATTATCGGTCAAGATCCCTGCAGGCGTTGATACGGGTGATCGTATTCGTCTTGCTGGCGAGGGTGAAGCGGGTGAGTTTGGTGCACCAGCTGGCGATCTGTATGTACAGGTTCATGTTGCTGAACACGCAATTTTTGAGCGTGATGGTAACAACCTTTACTGTGAAGTTCCTGTCAGCTTTACGATGGCAGCTATCGGTGGTGAGGTTGAAGTGCCTACCCTTGATGGCCGTGTAAACTTGAAAGTGCCATCAGAAACCCAAACGGGTCGCATGTTCCGTATGCGCAACAAGGGTGTTAAATCTGTCCGTGGTGGTGCGGTTGGTGATTTGATCTGTAAACTGGTCGTCGAAACCCCTGTTAACTTGAGCGCTCGTCAGAAAGAACTGCTTCAGGAACTTGAAGAAAGCTTTGGTGGGAAAGCGGCAGGTAAGCACAAGCCGAAATCGGAAGGCTTCTTTGATGGTGTGAAGAAATTTTTTGATGATTTGACTGGTTAATGTTTGATTAGTTAGTAAAGAATAAATTAGAAGCCGGCGAAAGCCGGCTTTTTGTATTTATAGCAAATATAGAGTTGTCTAAAAAAACATAGCAAACTGTGTTGGTAATAGTTTATTTCCAACAATCTGTAGGCGTTGTTTCGCCAGTACTTTTAAGGGTCAGATCGCCACAGGTGTCGCTGCTTTGTAGTGCTGTTTTAATTGCGGATAAAGTATAACTCGTGGCTGTTGATGTAATCCCGTAGTTATACCGTTCACCACTATTATCACAAATAGTGCAAAGGCTGGAAGATATTGAACTAGGATAAGCAATGCCGTTTGTTCTGTTTTCTTCAATTGCCAATTGGATCATTGCCAAATCACTCATCGCTTTATTTCGATAACTCTTCAAGACATGTGATTGATAAGAAGGATAAGTAATAGCGGTCATTACTCCAATCACAGCGACAACAACCATCAACTCGATCAGGGTCACGCCATTTTGTTTGTCCATTGACTGTACTCTCTCATTTATCCGAGCTAACTCGATAACCTTTCTATTCTAATCAAAGACATTTTGCTGTGGTGATAACATATGAATCAAGTTGATATTGAGCTATCAGCATCTTTGAAAAGGGAGTTGGGTTATGGCTCGCGGAACATCTGGCAGATTACATTTCACATACAGCAATAATCTGAAGGTTAGCGGATTTACTCTGCTAGAGTTGTTGATTGCCATCGCGGTCATGACGATTCTGGCGACTGCTGCAGCACCTTCTTTTAGCTCGTTAATTGAGAGCAACAAGCTTAAACGGTTAGCGACAGAGATTGAGTGGTTGTTGGTTCAGGCAAAGTCTGAAGCGGTAATGAGAAATGAAAATTTGAAAGTGCATTTTGTTAGGGATGATTCTGGTGAATTGACATATCAGGCAGATGGTGAGTGGATACTTGCTGTGACATTAAAAGCAGCAGTGATTACAGATCGAGTTTCTGCAAAAAATGCAGCTATTGCATTAATAGATGGACAAGATTTTAAGGGAGTATCCATAAAAGCTTCAAATAATTATGTTAGCTATACGATTGATCCTATTCGTGCAACACCGAGCAATTCAGGGAGTTACGGGTTATATATAGATTCGAATCAAAACGTTAAAGTTATGATTAATCAATTAACTGGTCGGGTAAGAACGTGTGGCAAAACAGGGAAGTATTATGGCTATAAACCGTGTAGCTAACCATGTTCACCTTCAGCGAGGAATATCGCTAGTTGAATTGCTGATTGCGTCGAGTTTAGGTTTGATTGTTTTTACTTCTGTTGGGAGCATTTTTCTCAGCGGTTATAATATGGCAGCTGAGCGAACAAAGCAGCTTATGTTAGCTCAAGATGTGAATGATGCGATAAGGATTATGAAGGATGACATACAGCGAGCAGGTTATAGCTCAGATAATTCAGGATCTTTAACCTTATCAGGAGCCTCTTCGACCATTATAGTTGGTTCCGAAAATGATTCAATCAGCTATGTATACGAAGATGAAAGCGCGAAGTGGCGAATTGTGAAGTTTCGATTTAAATCGGCATCGCCGAATGTGATTCAAATGTGCGTAAATACGGTGCCAAAGTCATTAGGTGGTGTAGTCCTGAGTGATGCGAGTTGCGGAAGTGGGACTGTTTCATCATTGATGGATCAAGCTTACATAAACGTTACCAATTTTAATATTCAGCAAACGGCTCTATCTACCTCTTCTGCAACATCTTCACTTATCGATATTAGCTTATCTGCGACACTAAAAAATGCGAGTTATACAAAAACGGTATCAACAAAAATTAAAACAAGGAATTGGCACTAATGAAAAGTCAAAATGGAATGGCGACTTTATTAATAACAACCATGTTATTAGTGGTGTCATTATTGTTTTCATTAGCATCCTATAAAAATGTGTTTTACCAAATAAAGCGAACCCAGAATGAAGTATTAGCAAGACAAGCGCATTGGTTGGCTGAGGGAGGGCTGGAGTGTGGTTTTGCATCTATTAATAGTACTGGTGGTGTAAATGCAGCATTAATACCTTTAATTAGTGAGTGTGAAACCAAAACGGACTCTGATATTAATATTAATGCCTTGGGGACTAAATATGTAATGTCGTCCTTGGTATTAATTGATAATAAAGCTAAAGCATCTATTACTAAATCATTTCTATTAATATCCCAGAGTAGTGGTGCATTTAAATCGACATCAAATGTTACATTTGATGTGACTGGCGGTAATATGGATGTTTATCCTGACCCTAATATAAAAAATGGTGATGGATATGATTGTGTATTAGCTAGATTTTCTGGGGATGTTACTGTAAAAGGCACTCTCTTGAATAAAGGTCTCGACTCGACTTATCCACCATATTCAGACTTCGACTTTTCCGGGCCTCCAACTGCTGAATGTAATAGTAAATATAAGACAGTTTCAGTAAGTAACACATCATATTCATTGACTCCTGCTAGTTTTAAAAAAGATTTTATAAAATCAGCCAATTTAAACCCGTTTAAAGAACTGTTTGGTTACCCTAAAGAACAATGGAAAGAAGTTAAAAAAGAATTTGTTTCCATTACTCAAGGGGAAAGCTGTTCTGAAGCCATTGCAAGTCAAATTAGAGAAGGTGAGCAACGTATTTGGATAAACGGTAGTTGTGATTTTAAACATAACGCTAGTAAAATTAATACGGCGATGGAAGCCCCCGGGGCTGCTAAGTCAGCACTGATTCTTATCCAAGATGGTGTGGTTGGCTTTAATGGAGCGGCTACAAGTCTTAATATTATTATTTATCAGTTTCTAACACCTAAAACGGCACCTGATACGGCCTGGAAACCATCTGAAATTGAGTGGAATACTACGACGGTGGCCCCTCACGTAACGGATAAATCAAAATATGTGCACTATCAATATGGTGCTTTGCATACGAAAGGTGGATTTGTGTTTGATATGCCTGGTTATGATGCGAACATAAATGGAAGTGTGAATTTTTCATTTAATGGCGATATATTGAAAGAAGTTTTAACACCTTTTGCGAAGCCAAGATGGATCAAAGGATCATGGCATGATTTCTAAGTCTAAAGGGTTCAGCCTGATTGAAGTATTGATTTCGCTTGTTGTGCTTTCTGTCGGTGTGTTGGGGCTAGTGAAGCTGCAAACCTATATGGAAGTGAAATCCGAAAATGCGCTTTACAGTATAGATGCCCTGCATCTGGCTGAGGAGAAGCTGGAACTGTTTCGAACACGCTCCCAAAGTGCAGCAACGGGTACAATGGCATATATTGATATTAAATCTTCGCCTTCGCCTGAGTCTCTATCTATGGCAGGGATGACAGTAAGCCGAGTTGTCACAGTGAAAGATGATACACCTGTCGCTGGGGCCAAAAAGATTAAGGTGACAGTTAGCTGGACCGATCGCTGGAATAACACACAGAGTGTGGCTTTAGAGACTGTCATCTCTAAATACAGCGAGTTTGATTAGCTCTTATTTGTCATTTCTGTCATCAAAAGCGATAGCAGCACACTCAAAATAACCGATATTGCGCAAAAAGTGCGCAGTCGGTTTTTTTATTAAAAAAAACTATTGTCATCCTCAATTATCTCCCTATAATTCGCTTCCGTTGTCACGACAAACTACGAGTAGATAGCCGAGATAACAACGTTCTTTAACAATTTGACCATGCAATCTGTGTGGGCACTCGTGAAATGATTAGTCAAAAAGATTTATCAATGAACTGAGTGACCGAACGATATGGTTCCTGCAGAGGAATGGTATTGGCACAGTCAA
>NZ_PYMC01000017.1 GCF_003026475.1 Photobacterium lipolyticum | reverse complement strand
GTATCTTTCGATACGGCTCAATGATTTTTACTGATTTTCTGTTTCAACCGAAGTTGAAACGTAAATTGACTGTGCCAATATCATTCCTCTGCAGGAACCATATCGTTCGGTCACTCAGTTCATTGATAAATCTTTTTGACTAATCATTTCACGAGTGCCCACACAGATTGCATGGTCAAATTGTTAAAGAACATACTGAGTGGTTACCAGCTTAAATTGCCGTACTCCGTGTCAGTGAGGCGGCATTATAGAGACTTCGATCACATTGGCAATAGGTATTTAGAAGAAAATTCAAATAAATCACCCGACAGGACAAATAACAGCCAATAGAGGCCAGAGCGCTCAAAAAAAGCACGCCCAGGCTGTTTTTATAGATTGGCCCACGCATTAATACGCATGACTAAATCAATCTCAACCTTGCTCTGACTGTAATTGTGCCAATTCCAGCTCCTTCATTCGGAATTTTTGCACTTTACCTGTCACTGTCATCGGGAACGTCTCAACAAAGCGAATGTATTTGGGGATCTTGAAGTGAGTTATTTGCCCTTGGCAATATTCTCGAATGTCATTTTCAGTAACCGTTTCGCTGGCATGCAGCTGGATCCAGGCCACCAATTCTTCACCATAGTATTCATCAGGAATACCAAAGACCGCAACTTGCTGGATCTTAGGGTGAGAAAATAAAAACTCTTCGATTTCTCTGGGATAGATGTTTTCACCGCCGCGAATAATCATCTCTTTTATTCGCCCGGTAATTTTCACATAACCTTCATCATCCATTGTCCCCAGATCGCCGGAATGTAACCAACCATGCTCGTCTATCGCTTCCTTAGTACCTTTCGTATTGCCATAGTAACCTTGCATCAAGTGATAACCACGGAAACAAATTTCGCCTATCTCACCTAACGGCACGGTTTCTCCGCTTTGAATACTCACCACCTTCACTTCCTGATGGGCTAAGTTTTTACCGACCGTTTCTGTCCGGCGCTCAAGACTGTCATCACGCGAGGTTAAATGAGTAAGTGGCGAAGCTTCGGTTTCACCATAACCAATCAGTATTTCACGGCAATGCATATCTGCCATTACCCGCACCATGAGAGGCGGCGGACAGGGAGCCCCAGCCATGATCCCGGTACGCAAGCTACTCATATCATAGCGGTCAAAATCAGCGTGTTCTAATTCTGCAATAAACATGGTTGGCACCCCATGTACCGCCGTGCATTTTTCACTATCAATAGCATGTAATACCGCTGTGGGATCAAAATGCTCAGAGGGGATCACAATACAAGCACCAACCGAAAAACATAGCAAATTTGCCAAAACCATGCCGAAGCAATGATAAAAAGGCACCGGAACACATAACTTGTCCTGTTCGCTAAAGTGCATGGCTTTTGCGGAAAAGTACGCATTATTGAGAATGTTATGATGGCTTAATATCACGGCTTTCGGAAAGCCGGTAGTACCTGAGGTATATTGAATATTGATCGGATCATCACGGTCCAGGCTTTCAGTAATGCAGTCAATGTCATTATCCGACACTCTTTGACCACCGGCCAAAACCTCCGGCCAGATTTTAAACCCGGCTGCCGGACGCATGGTCTGTTGCGGGTTCTCGGGATCAAAAACAATGACCGCACGTAGGAACGGAAATGCCTTGCAATTTAGCTGGGGGGATGGTTTTTTCAGCTCAGGAATAAGCTCCAGTAACATTGATAGGTAATCACTATCACGAAAGGCCGGGATCACAAACACCCCCTGCACCTCGGAGCATTGCAACGCGTAAGCCAATTCCTTTTTTCGATAAGCCGGATTGATGTTGACTAAGACCATGCCAAGACGGGCCGTTGCCATTTGCAACAGTAACCACTCAAGATTATCAGTAGACCAGACACCAATCCGATCGCCTTTGTGAAAACCGCAACCTACCAAGCCTTTAGCCAGCAAATCGATCTCCTCGGATAATTCTCTATACGTTAATCGCTGGTTTTGGGCTAGTGATACAACGGCTTCCCGTTCAGGATATTGTTGTACAATATTGATAAAGTGCTCAGGAATGGTATTACCGAGCAACGATTGGTTACCGCCACGATGAAAATAACTTTTTGGTGCCATTTCCATAATGCTCACCTCATGTCAGCAAACGAAGGATCAAAGAAAATGAGGAGCCGTCGAAAACAGGGAATAGCGACGGTAAGACATCGCTTTATTTAACCGTTTTTTTGCCAATGCTACAGCGGCATCGCGAGGCAGCATAGATTGCTGATTGACCCGCCTGAGCACCTGCTCGGTATTGCGTCGCACTTTTTCTTCGATTGCTTGAAAGGCTGCCGCCTGAGTTGCGCCACGGTATTCCATCACCGCGCAGATCACCCCGCCCGCATTGGCAATAAAATCAGGAATACATAGCACACCATGCTGATGGAGATATTTCTCAGCTTCTGCGGTGCAGGGAATATTGGCGCCCTGCACTATGACTTTGGTGTTCATATGATGAACATTACCTTTATGGATCACATCCGGCCTAGCCGCCGGGATCCACACATCACATTCAATACCAACCAGATCTTCACCCGTGATTTGGGTCGCGTCATTGTACTCAGTTACAGATTTACCTTCGGTTTTCAGGGTTAACAGTTGTTCTACATCCAGACCATTTTGATTACAGATTGCACCACGGGAATCAGACACCCCCACCAACAACGCCCCCTTATCAACGAGGAACCGACTCACATGCTTACCCACCGCGCCAAAACCCTGCACGACAAATCGCAACCCTTTCACCTTAAACCCGCACTCTTTCGCTACAACATCAACAACTTGAGTTAATCCCCAGCCAGTCGCCCCCAATTTATCGAGGGGGATCCCCCCGAACACATGGGGCAACCCTACTACCCGGCCAACTTCATCCCGGATCCAGGCCATGCACTCTTCATCTACTCCCATATCCGGCGCAAAAATATAGGTCTCTTCATTACGTAATCCTTGGGCAAAAGCACGAATTAACTTTTCCTTATCCGCCTTAGGCATTTTGGGATCGGCACATATCACCGCCTTACCTCCGCCATGGGGCAGTCCCGCGGCGGCATTTTTAAATGTCATAGCCCGGGCAAGCCTGACACACTCTTCCGTTGTGACATCAGCTGCCATACGAATACCGCCGACAGACGGCCCCATCGCCACATTATCCACCACCAGCACCGCTTTTAAGTTCACAGAGGGTTCATACAAATGAATGATCTTAAACGGCCCGAGTTCATCGGAATATTGAAATATCTCGTCCATATTATTTCTTCCGCCAATGACTATTTGTTGTATATAAACCATAGTCACAATTAGCAAAAAATGGGGGGAATAACTGAAATTCCATGGTGTTAAAGTGAAAAATCAGTCAAGCAAAGCCCTCAACATGCCTCTCATCCTAAAAATAAAAGCCCGCTCGATAGCCCCGAATACGATAAAGCCCCAGCTTTCGCAGAGGCTTTGTGATAATCAACAATCAAACACCACAAGCTCGTGCCGAAGATGTACTGGTACTAATAAAATCAAGATCCATTTTTTGATAGCTGATACGCCGTCCGTCATCTAATCCGAGGGTATCGAATCCAAATGCATTATTATTGCTGCTTGTGGCAGCATTACCTTCTTGCCGTCAGAATCTTACGGCTTATTTATCGATCAAGTGTGACGCTTAATATAAATATCGCCCTTAAACAAGCAGCAATATTAAAATGAAAAAATATGCAATCGGTTGATATTGGCGTTGGATTGTTTCATTTTTTTACTAATCGAATATCACTAGAATCAAAAATTAGTATTTTCAGCTACTTAAAGACAGATATGCAGGCAGAGTTTCCAGCAAAAGCACATCAAGCAGCAATACCCGCCACAAGAAAGCCAATTTGCAAAATCAGCATCTAAACCCACTTTCGTAAGTGGTTTCACCATGTAATACCAGGCGAATAAATATACGGTACTTTTATAATAGCGTTTTATTGCTAGCGCAGTGTGGATTAGTATCCATTTCCTCTAAACATAATAAGACAATAGTATTTCGTATGGCAATTTGGAACGCCATAAAGGAATGTTACACAGGGAATGGGGCAAGTCATGAAGTTTAACTTGATGCTATTTACCATGGTATCTGCACTGATATCCAATGGCATACATGCTGAAGAACAAATTCAGAATGCTCCCTCACAACACAATAAATGGGGAGCGTCTATTGGGATTGATTACAGCAGAAATGGTTATGAGGATAGCAGCTACCTCGCAGACCGTAATTTGTCGGCTACCGCGACCATTAATTATTATCTAAATTCAGATACAAAATTCTCGACAATTGTCTCAGGAAGACATAGCTATGACGGTGAACGTGGAGAGTTTTGGAGTGATATTTGGTTAACCGCAACAAGATATAATCTATGGAACCCGACAGACACCATTTCCATGTCAAGTGGTGCGCGAGTTCTTATTCCAGTCTCGAAAAATTCGATAAAAAATGATCTAAATACCGCAATAAGAGGCAATCTTAAGTTCTCTTTTTCGCTAGATCATGTCATCGAAGGGCTTTTGATCAGTGATTCTATTCGACTTCGAAAAAACTTCCACCAATACACCACTGCCGGTGCCCATCCATTAGAAGAGTATCGCGTCAGCAATTTATTTGCGGTCGAATACATCCCTAATAAATGGTTCTTCAGTACCAACTTGGTGAGCTCGAAATCATGGAGCTACCGTGGAAAAAGTTATTCACCGGAGCTGACTCATTCGGCAGAGATGGGATACCAATTTAACAAGGAATTTAGTTTGGCTGTCGGTCTAACAAATAGTGCCACGTATTACGATCCCGATAGGGGACCTAATCCGCTCGAAAATCTATTTGATCTCGGAAGACCTACTTACTACATCACACTAAATTACGACCTTTAATCATATTTATATGGTGAACACAGCATGTATAAGAAATTAGCAATTGCAGCCTTAGTGAGTATTGCACTCTATGGCTGTGGCGCAGAAGAAAGAAGTTATGACACTCTTCCTCGAGCACAAGAACAGATAGTGAAATCATCACTCGATACAGAATCATTGTGGCTATATATGCCATCAACGGGTGCTACACCTCGTTATGCGGCAACCCAGCGCGGTTTTTTCCAGGGTACGCCAAAACTCGTTAAACTTCGCTTTGATAAAACCAATGGTATTGTCGCAGAAGAAGTCGACCGAGATACCATCGAACCGGATAAAGATAGCCGCTACACAGCTATCATCAATCAGGCGCCGGTACTGAAGATCCCTGGCACTTTCGAGCAATACCGTTGTGCTGAAGATGACTATGATGAATGTACCAACAAAGAAGAACTCAACGAAGATGCCGATTTAGACTGGAAGGAAACCACCCACTTTACCCCTGACTATGCTGGGGTTGAGTCTTTGGCCGTAGATACTGTTGATGCTTGGTGGACAGCTGATAATGTTGAAGAGACAGCTGAACCTCGC
This sequence comes from Photobacterium lipolyticum, assembly GCF_003026475.1. Classification (GTDB taxonomy): domain Bacteria; phylum Pseudomonadota; class Gammaproteobacteria; order Enterobacterales; family Vibrionaceae; genus Photobacterium; species Photobacterium lipolyticum. The sequence goes on along the minus strand of NZ_PYMC01000017.1, from coordinate 78,670 downwards.
GTGATCAGCTCAATATATGATCCGAAAAAGGGCGTGTTAAACATTGAGGTTGAGCGTACCTTCACAGCCAGCCCTGATGATGCCTACGATTTTGGTGGAAACTTAGAAGACCTCTCTTTTAAAACTCGTTTTTTCTATTCCATGGTACAACTCGACAAGTTAACTAGTGATGATTACCAGACAGTTCAATATCCGGGCCGTGACTCATCTAAATTCGGCTTCTTCAACGATGAAAAAGAACAGCGCTCACTGACTGGTGAAATCGGTTTACAAGGGCAAAAATTCAATTTACTTCATCGGTTTAATCCGGATAAACCGTCAATCGATTATTACTTAAGTGATAGTTATTTCGATAAAGCCGGCAAGTTCTACCTTGACATTACGCTCGAAACCATTAATCAAATGAACAAAACGTTGGCAGGTACTGGTGTTCCACCTATCAAAATCGTTAACCCAACGAAAAAAGCAGGTGTTCATACCGGCGACTTACGTTATAACGTATTAAATCTAATTACCGACCCGGTCGACAATGGCCTACTGGGTTATGGCCCATCAGCCACAAACCCACTTACCGGTGAAATCGTTCACGCTCATGTAAATCAATACGCCGGCGTGATCCGTTCTACCTCTCGACGCATGTGGGACGAATTGGTTATGCGATATAATCGCGCAGAGATTGAGCGGCCTGATGAATACAAACCAGAAGAGCCATTAGATACTGCCAATATTCCTAGCGAGACAGGTGCTTCGATAGCCGATAATAGATCTTCTATATTCGCATCAGGAACACCAATAGCCACACAACCAGTAGTTAGCCATGAGCCTCGATTTATCAATGGCAAACCTCAATGGCTTTCACCAGAACAACAGGAAGAAAATAGCTTCAGCAAATCTGCTGCCCACTATACTGAGCAGCTCGATAAAATGGCGGCACAAAACATGTACGCCGAAGAGTTCATGTGGGTTAGTACTAAGTCAAAAGGCTTAATCAAAGGCATCGATTATCTTGCTGGTAAGTATTTTGACAATACCGAACTTGATAATAGTGCATCGGATTATGCGGACAAAGCCAATAAAAAGCTAAAATCTTGGACTCAGCTGTCCAAAGACCAGCAACAAGAAGTTAGCGATGCAATTACTGAGCACATGTTCAAATCAACCCTCGTGCATGAATTTGGCCATAACCTAGGCTTACGCCATAACTTTATGGGGTCAATGGATAAAGCGAACTTCTACCAAGATGACGAAGTGTCGAAGCTTGGCTATGACAAAATGCCGGCCTACAGCTCCGTAATGGACTATGGTGCTTCGATTTTTGACGAACTGCCAACCTACGGTAAATACGATATCGCCGCACTTCGCTATGGTTATCGCCGTCAAGTTGAGGTTAATAGTACTGATGATACCGCTAGCTCGACATTTATGAGCTTAGAAAATATCGACGAAAAGCTACGTCTTGATCACCAAGCCTATCCACTAGGTGCAATCGATCAGCTACAAAAAACGATTGCAGTAGAAATGCCTGGAACAGCGCTGAAAGACTATCGCTATTGTACTGACGAGCATGTAATCAGCACGACAAACTGTAATCGCTTTGATGAAGGCACCAATGTATTAGAGCTGACGAAGTTCCGAATTCAGAAATATTGGGATAACTATGATCTAATCAACCGCCGTAATGGCCGCGATAAATTCTATGACTTTAGACTGCATTATTACTCATTCAGCCTTTTGCAGCAGTTCTCCGAAATACGAGATGTTATTGAAGATCTGGGGCGCATTGATAATTTCCTAGCCCAGACAAAAGGATCTGAAGATAGTTACGGAAGCAGCGTCACTGATTATTACATCAATTTCTGTAGCCAATCCTCAAACAAAGCTAAAAATGAAGTATGTAATACCTTTGATGCGAGTCTTCTTGCAGCAAACTTCTTTATTGATGTGTTAAACAAGCCTGATAAAGTTTGTGAAGTTGAAGTAAGCACAACTAATGACGGTATAATTAATAGTTTTATCCCGTTATCAGATATCTGGAAACGCTTCGGTCCAAACTTACAGAACAAAACTGACTTACCATTATCCTGTTTTGATGACGATCTTGTTGCCACCATGGCTCAGGACTACGAACCAATCAAAGTTCTTTCCGAAACGAGAGATGGACGTTCTCTAGCCAACATGCGCGCCAACAACCCATATCAAAGCTCGGCAAATGCAGTCGACCTTCTAGGGGTCTGGCCCGACAAGCTACTGGCAGCACAAATGCTGGTTAAGCGTAGTGGTTATTACTATAGCAGCCAGGACAGATCCAATATGGCGCTAATTGATATATCCAGTCCCTACCTGAGTACACAAGGCACACCACAGAAGCTGAAAACCTATTTAGGCTACCTCGGGTTTGGCATGGATTCTTTCCCTGATCCAATCTTTGTTGATAAGGATGGTAAACGTACATCAACCGTTAAACGCTACGTTCCTAATATCAAACGCGCTGTCGATGTTCCTGAATATTTAGTTGGTTTGAAGAGATACTTCCAACTATCTAAAAAAACAGTTACCCCAATGTTTGCAGCCCTACTTAGAAACGTGGTCGCATATGGCTCAGCTAAAGAATATGGATTAGCCGATAGTTCGCAAGAACTGATCGACGATATTACCCTAACCCAGCCAAGTTCGAGCAGAGATGAAAATGACAGCTTTGAATTTAGTCTAAAAACACGACGATATCTTATAACCCGGAGAAACGGACTTGCCAAGCGCATGGCAGAGAAAGCCCTGCTTATCAATGGCCACCAAGAGAAGTTAGAACAACTTAGAAACGCTAACCCACGCACCAAGCGTAATTTGGATACTAGCGGCCTAAAAAATATCAACGACTTCAAGTTGGTAATGCTAAGAGATACGACTGCATTAGGTATTCTGAAAAAGGCACCGCATTTTGAGTCCTTATTCAGAGCTCGACCATTTCCACCAGCACCGGCCAAGTTTTCTTTTGACAAGGAGAACAACTGTTACTCGCCAGCCGAAGATAGCAGTCGTTGCCACACGAAAGAAAACTTACTCGCAGCATGGAATACAATCCGCAACTATAAAGATGACAACCCTGAGTATTTGGAAACATTGCTAACAGATGCCGAGAGTTACTCGACATATATTGCAGATGAAATTTCAAAGATCCCTGAAGATGCAGATATTTACGATATCGACCCTGAAGTCATTTGGTTGTGGGAAAACCACGAATATCTTCAGTATCGCTATGCCCTAGAGCAACTGCCGGTCTTGTAAGAAACTTCAATAAATCATAACCAAGCCCGGAGATCTTCGATATCCGGGCTTTACCCATAGCGAACCAAGTTCAACGGTAATACCTGAATTGAAATATCTGTATGTCGACACCTCACCTCTCGATACGCAGCGGCCCATTTTATAATGTTTTACACATATCACTTGTGCTGTAAGCGTCTGTATTTATTATTACATGCTGGCTCAGCTTGCTGATTGATACCAGGCAATAACACGGATGTGTTAACACATTGAACTCACCTCAAAAGCAATACGAAGTGCTTACTTAAAGGATGTAAAGGAGTATGCATTGCTAGCCTACTTTAGCCGACGATTATTACTCATCATTCCTACTTTTATTGGCGTTACCCTGATGGTCTTTGCGTTAACTCGCTTTGTCCCGGGCGGCCCGGTGGAGCGGATGATTTCACAGATGCAGTCACAGGCAGTTGACGGCGGTGCCGGAAGCCAACAGGGTTCCCAATCACTGTCGGAAGAACAGATTGCCGAGTTAAATGCCTTTTATGGCTTAGATAAGCCCATCTTTGAGGCCTACCAAGAATGGCTGGGCAAACTCGTCCAGCTCGACCTGGGCGAATCGACCCGTTACTACGAACCGGTATGGGACATGATAAAGGAACGACTTCCGGTATCGATGTTCTATGGCTTTTGGACCTTCTTAATCAGCTACCTTGTTTCGATCCCGCTTGGGATCCTCAAAGCGATGAAGCATGGCTCCAAGTTCGACAACATCAGCTCGGTACTGGTCTTTGTTGGCTATGCCCTGCCCAACTATGTCGTCGGGGTTTTCTTAATATCCCTGTTTGCCTTCCAGATGGACTGGTTTCCGATGGGCGGCTTCGTCAGCGACGAGTTTGATGATCTGCTCTGGACCGAACAAGTTGCCGATTTGTTCTCCCATGCCATATTGCCCCTCATCTGTTACATCATCGGTGACTTTGCCATTTTGACCATGACGATGAAAAACAATCTGCTGGAAAGCTTAGCAGCCGACTATGTCAAAACAGCCATCGCCAAAGGCCTGCCATTTAAGCAAGCCGTACGCAAGCACGCACTGCGCAATAGCCTGATCCCAATTGCCAGCCACCTGGGTAATGTCGTGTCCGTATTTGTGGCTGGTTCATTCCTAATCGAAGTGGTCTTCAATATCGACGGCATCGGCCTGCTCGGATACGAATCGATTATTGAACGGGACTATCCTGTCGTTATGGGCATCCTGGCGATGTCATCGTTGCTCTTAATGTTCGGCAATATCCTCTCGGATATGTGCGTGGCAATGGTTGACCCTCGGGTTAAGTTTGGAAGCTAACAGCATGCAGTTAAACCCATTAACAAAAAAGAAAATCACTCGCTTCCGCTCAATCAAGCGAAGCTACTATTCCTTTGTGATCCTCGCTAGCCTAGTTCTACTTTCTTGTATTGCAGAAGTCTTCGTCAACAGTAAGGCTCTGATGGTCTCTTACAACGGTAATTGGTACTTTCCTACTTATTCGAAGGTCAAAACAGGTGACATGTTTGGTTTGGACTACGGTTATGAAGTGGACTATCGACAGCTGGAAATAGAGTTTTCCAAACAGGAGGAAGGCAACTGGGTATTCATGCCAATCGTCCCTTGGAATCCATATGAGCAAGACTTTGATGGCGTAAATTATCCGCCCAACCCACCATCCCTTGAAACAAAACATTATATGGGCACCGACACATCGGGTCGTGATGTACTGGCCCGTCTGATCTATGGATTTCGTATTGCCATCTGGTTTGCGCTGCTGACCTTGACCCTCTGCTACACCATTGGTGTATTGATTGGATCGCTGATGGGATATCTTGGCGGTAAATTTGACCTTGTGATGCAGCGAGTGATTGAAATCTGGTCCATGGTACCTTTTCTCTACGTCATCATGATCATGGTATCCATCATTCAACCCAGCTTCTTCCTGTTTGTGTTCATCAACGTGATGTTTGGCTGGATCAGCATCACCTGGTATATGCGAACCATGACCTACAAGGAAAAAGCGCGGGATTATGTGATGGCGGCCAAGGCTCAGGGTGCCAGTATCTGGCGCGTGATCATTAAGCATATTTTACCCAACACCATGGTTATGATCGTCACCTTGGCTCCCTTCAGTATCGTCGCCAATATTACCACCCTGACAGCGCTGGATTACTTAGGGCTAGGCCTCATGCCACCAACGCCCAGCTGGGGGGATCTATTGCAGCAAGGTAAGTCCAATATGGATGCCTACTGGATCATCAGTTCGGTGGTCTTTGCCATCGTCTCGGTTCTGACCATGGTGACCTTTATTGGCGAGGGTGTTCGAGAAGCGTTCGATCCCAAGAAGTATACCCGCTATATCTAACCACAAGAAATAACGGATAGGCGATAGCAAGGCCGCCATCGCGAATCAAGAAGTCTGGAGTGATAATGAAAAAAATCTTAATAACGACCCTATTAACGGCCATTAGCATGCTATTTCAAGGGGGAGCGCTGGCTGCTGAACTTCCTTCGGGGTTAACCTGGATTTCAAACACCGAGCAGCCGTTATTTGCAGATAAAAACGCCAAATCGGGCGGAACCTACCGACTGCATATAGCAAGCTTTCCGTTGACGCTGAGGACAATTGGCCCCGACTCTAACGGAAGCTTTAGGGCTTTCTTGCTCGACGGTAATCCGGCCCTGCTTCAGCAGCAACCGAACACCCGCGAGTACATTCCTGCCATTGCAAAGCAATGGGCATTTGGTGATGACCATAAAACCCTATTCTTTAAAATAGACGAAGATGCCCGCTGGTCGGATGGCACGCCCATTACCAGCCAGGACTTCTCCTTTGTGTTTGACTACATGAGAAGCGATCATGTTAAAGCGCCTTGGTACAAAGACTTCTATACCAACAAGATCGCAGGGATCACCGTCTACGATAAACATACCTTTGCTCTCCACTCTGCCGATCAGCTTTCCAATGACGAATTGCTCATGCGGCTGAACATTATGCCCAAGCCGACCCACTTCTATGCCAATGGGATCCCAAAAGATTTCGTGAAGCGCTACAACTGGAAAGCAGAGCCGGTAACAGGCCCCTATAAGGTAGGTAAAGTAAGAAAAGGCAAATCCATCCAGTTGGTTAAGGTCAAAGACTGGTGGGGCTACAAAAACCCTTACTATCAGCATCGCTATAACGTCAATAAGATCATAATTAAAGTGATCCGCGATACCGACATTGCGATCAAATACTTCGAGAAAGGGGAGCTTGATGCTTTCTATATGGTCTTCCCCTCTGTTTGGCATGATAAAGCCAAAGGAAAGCTATACGACCAAGGCTACATCCACAAAGCCTGGCTTTATAACAAATACCCGCAGGGAGCGGCCGGTGTTTGGTTAAACCTCGATGCGCCTCATATGGATGATGAGAATATTCGCCATGGCATCGCCCACTCACTCAATGTACAGAAAATGATCGATGTGGCATTGCGCGGTGATTATGTCCGACTACAAGGCTTCGGTTCGGGCTATGGCCAATATGATAACCCGGAAATCCAAGCCAAAACGTTCGATCCACAACTCGCCTCACGCTATTTCGAACAGGCCGGTTACAAGCAACTTGATGATAACGGGATCCGAATTAACAACCAAGGCGAAAAACTTGCCATTACCCTAACTTACTTGTCCAAGATGCACACCGCTAGGGTGATCGTCCTCAAAGAGGAGGCGCGTAAAACAGGCCTGGATATCGAACTTAAACTCGTCGACGGCGCAACTGGGTTCAAGGCGCTGCTCGAGAAAAAACACCAAGCCGCCTTCCTGGGAATGGGGAGCGGTCAGCTACCAGTCTACTGGCAATACTTCCACTCATCCAATGCCCAGCCACAGTCCAACAACTTTACCAATTTTGCCGGTCAAAAAATGGATCAGCTGATAAACGCCTATGATTCTGAGTTTACTATTGAAAAGAAAGCGAGCCTTTCGCGTCAGATCCAGCGTCTCATTTCCGATTGTGACTGCGTGATCCCGACCTACTCTGTCCCATTCTCTCGCGGGGCCTACTGGCGTTATGTGAAACTGCCCGAAGGACTGGGTACCGAACTATCACGCGATATCCTCGATGCCAAGAGTATGGAATATGGTCTGTTCTGGATTGACATCGATGAGAAAGCACAAACCAAGCAAGCACTGAGAGCGGGCAAAACATTTCCGCCTGTTACCATCATCGATAAACGCTATATCCAAGGATAAGGAAAACGTCGTCCTATGAGCAGCACAAATGACAATATCCTGACCATTACCGATTTAGAGACAACCTTTACTACTGACGAAGGCGATATCAAGGTACTTGATGGCGTCTCGTTCAGTGTCTCTAAAGGAAAAACCATCGGTGTGGTCGGGGAATCCGGTTGCGGGAAAAGTGTCACCGCCGCTTCAATCATGGGGCTGCTGCCCCACCCTTATGGAAAAGTGACAGGCGGCAGCATCACTTACAAGGGAAGCGATCTCGTTCGTATGGCACCGGAAGAGCTATACAAAACCCGCGGCGAGCAGATCTCAATGATTTTCCAAGACCCAATGACCGCCCTGAATCCGGTACATACTGTCGGCAGGCAGCTATGTGAAGTGTACGAACTGCACCGCCCTGAATACTCCAAGAGCAAACGCAAACAGGCCGCCATAGATATGCTCCATCGTGTTGGTATTCCAGCAGCAAAACAACGATTTAATGTCTACCCTCATGAATTATCCGGGGGAATGAGGCAAAGGGTTATGATCGCGATGGCATTGGCATGCAAGCCTGACATCCTCATTGCCGACGAGCCGACCACTGCCCTCGATGTTACGGTACAGGCGCAAATTCTTAAGTTAATGCGCTCAGTTCAATCCGACAACGATATGGGGATCATTTTTATCACCCATGATCTGGGTGTCGTAGCCGAAACCTGTGACGAAGTCGTCGTTATGTACGCTGGGCGCGTCGTAGAACAGGCTGATGTCTATACCCTCTTTGAGTCACCAAAACATCCCTATACCCAAGGCTTACTCCGCTCAATCCCACGACTGGAAGGCGAGCCTAAAACAAAGTTAGATACAATTCAGGGATCGGTCCCTACCCTAAGAGAAATGCCATCCGGATGTCGATTTAGAAATCGCTGCCATTATCAAACCCAACGTTGCGGTGATGCCGTTCCCACACCGCAAGAAGTCTCTCCAATGCATTATGTTAGCTGCTTTATGATGGATGAAATCAATCATGTCTAAAACGATTCTTAAATTAGTCGATCTTAAACAGCATTATAAGGTACGTGGTTCATTGTTTAGCAAGACCAAATACGTCTATGCCGTTGACGGCATCTCACTGGAAGTCAAAGCTGGCGAAACCTTGGGACTTGTGGGTGAATCGGGTTGCGGGAAAAGTTCAGTAGGACGGACACTGCTAAAACTTCATGAGCCAACCTCCGGGCAGATCATTTACAATGGGCAGGATATAACCCAGTACAAAGCATCTGAAATGGTTTCCTTGCGCAAGGAAATGCAAATCATCTTTCAGGATCCAATGGAAAGCCTGAACAGCCGACATACCATTGGCACGATTCTCGAAGAACCCTACGAAATTCACGGTATCGGGATGCCCGATGAGCGCCGGGAATGGGCAAAAGATCTACTCCGCAAAGTAGGACTGCCTGAATCCGCCATTGATCGCTATCCTCACGAGTTTTCTGGAGGACAGCGTCAACGGATCGGTATCGCCAGAGCAATTGCCCTCACCCCAAAACTGATCGTGTGTGATGAAGCGGTGTCTGCTCTGGATGTCTCTGTCCAGTCGCAGATCGTCAACCTATTGTTACAATTGCAACATCAGATGAATCTGGCACTGATCTTTATTGCACATGACCTCTCTGTGGTTCGTCATATCTCTGACCGGATTGCCGTGATGTATTTAGGTCGAATTGTTGAACTCAGTGATACCCAAGAGTTATTCGCACGCCCCAAGCATCCTTATACCCAAGCACTTATCTCAGCGATTCCGATCCCTGACCCACGCCAACGAGGCAAACAATTCGTGCTAGAGGGCGATGTGCCGTCACCTATGAACCCACCGAAAGGGTGCCACTTTGCTTCCCGTTGTGCCCATGCACAGGATAAGTGCACTCAAGCCTACCCAGAGCTAATCGAAAAAGCTGACAGACATCTAGTCGCCTGCCACCACACCTGCTAACCATGGCTACAGGGGGATGAGTTATGCCCCCTGCTCTTCAAACTGAACAATTGTCTTTCGAATATCCTGCAAGAATGAATTTGGGAGCGCACTAATTCCATCAGAAAACGTTAAAGGCTGGTGATGGGTAACGAATAGCAGCACATTACGAAGCAGCTCCTCTCCCGTTGCCTCACTTTGCATGTTCTCGCTATGGTATTTAAGAACCTCTTTAGCAAGGAGCTTATTCAGGCTTTCCAGCTGATCCTCTTTAAGGTACATACGAGAGAAGCCAACCCGAACACAATTAGGATTTTCCAGAGCCTGCTCTTTGAGGATATCCTTGTACTTCTCACTCAACTTTGAATCATCAGAAAAACGATAGTAATAAGGTCCATTCAGCTGGATCTTGTTATCTTCGGCAAGCTTCACCAAGCCAAGCATTTCTAGCGCACGCAAATAGGCATAGGTCGAGGTTTTATCTAGGCCATATTTTTTTCGCATGTAGTCATAACTATCCTGATTCCGTAAATGGCGCAGTTCTCGATAAAAATCATATAGCTGCGGAAAAAGGTAAAAGACTTCATCTTGCGTATGGCTAAAAAAACTATCATTATCATGCTGAAGTTTGATAGCCAGCTTCTGCAACTCATCCAGAGAGGCATCCGCTTCCTGACAGTAATCCAACAACTTTTCGAGGGTAATATTCGGACTATATAAATGACGCTTGAACGTAGACAAAGGAACACCCAACCTATCTGCGAGCTCTCTATAGGTAAGTCCCTTAGCTTTAATTATGCTTCTCAATGCCGCCAGTAAATACTCAGGATTTGCTGCTCGCATACTACCTTTACTCCTGTATCGTTATTCTACTATCCTGTTATTAGTAAATGATGTGCTGTGTTTAGCAAGCGTATTCTTTTATTTTTTTCTAATGGATACTTTTTTGTCTAAATTTAAGGCTGACAACAAGCGATTTTAAATATCTTAGAAACAACAAAGCCTCAACCGAAGTTGAGGCTTGTCGTATGAAATATGGTGCCCGAGAACCGTCACTTCCCAAGGAAGCGGGTTTTCGATATGGCTTGTCAGCGCCAATGGCACATAAAAGACAGGATATCGACCGGAACGGCCATAGAAAAAGGGCTTAAACTCGCTTTTCACTGGTTGATGACAAGAAGAAAAGCGAACCTAAGTTTTTGATCGTGCTAGAAACAACAAAGCCCCGACAAAAAGTCGAGGCTTTATCATTTTATCTGGTGCCCGAGGCCGGACTTGAACCGGCACGTCTTGCGACAACGGATTTTGAATCCGTCGTGTATACCAATTTCACCACTCGGGCAGATGCGGCTCATTATACGTATACAAGATTGATGCGCAAGCATTTCTTTCATCCAAACCGCCACTCGCTGCATTTTCAATCAAGGTGACAACTTATCGCTCAAACATGTCACGTTTTCATAGTTCAAGTCGCCACCGTCTGTGGTTACACCTACGATAACGCCACAATAAACGCCCCATTAAACCAGTACACGGGCTAAATAACTCTTTCACCCTTGCGAATCCGCAGTTCTGGCTCAAAATGACGATTAACGCTAATGATCTCTTTTTTTATCTGGTTTTTCAGCACTTCAACGGCAACGCGAGCCATATCGCTGATGGGAAAGTGCACCGCAGATACTGTCGGATAAAAACTTGCACACAAATCGACACTATCAAAGCTAATTAGTGATATCTGTTTTGGTACTTCGATATTATGTTCATGGAAAAACTGTAAAGCACCGCCAATCATATCCTCATTACAAGAAAACAATGCCGTCATATCGGGGTGATCTTGATAAAGTTTCTGTGCCGCAAGGTAGCCGCTTTCCCGTCCATAGTTACCTTCAAAACTTAAGGTCGGTTCAATGGCCATTTCTGCGTCTTTCAGTGCATTTATATACCCTTGGTAACGCTGCCTGCTATTGGTACGACTGAGTGGACCCGATATACATCCAATTTCCCTGTGTCCTAGCTTGATCAGATGACTGACGGCCATGTGCCCGGCAAGTGAATGATCAAACGTAATACACCTGGATTCCAAACCTTCGACAAAACGATCTAACAAAACAAAAGGAGTCGGTTCCAGAGCCAGTTCCCGCAATTCATCATCACTAAGATAACGACTGTTAAGAACATACCCATCACAACGGAGATCATGAAATCGACAAATAGCTTCACGTTCACCATCTGCACTGTGACGTCCCTGAGCGGTAATCAGAAACTTCTTATGCAAATCAAGTTCAGACTGAACTTGATCCATCATTTCACCGAAAAAACCACCCGTATAGTTAGTAACCAACAGACCAATCATATTGGACGAAGCCGTTGCAAGAGAACGCGCTATAGCACTGGGACGATAATTCAGCTCAGCCATTGCTTGTTCGACTTTTCTTTTAGTATCCGCTCTGAATTTACCTTCACCATTAATTATTCTTGATACTGTCGAACGGTTAACACCAGCTAAAAGAGCAACGTCTTTGATTCTTGCCATAACCTTTGCGTCTTACCTCTGATGATTAATTGAGAGGGATTATAACAACTCGTTAGCCAGCCCTCGACTATAGTGGATACCAGCGTCAGCAGAAAGACATCGACGGCGTAATGTTGAATAAACACCATATACCCAAGTGATCTCAATATACTTAGGTATAGTTATAGCAAGCTGCCAGTTATTCGCAATGGTAAATCAGGGGGAATTGCGTCACTGGCAGCTGCTATTCTTTTAGCGCCAAATAAAACAAAGGCGCTAGATACTGAAAGTCACCGTAAAAATAACACCATTACAGTATGTGATTTTTGATCTTTGACTTTTTTAAAATATCATCATGCATTAGATAATATAGAGAAGTCACAGACTTCAACACCTTGCCTTTCTAAGGCTTCATGCAAGTGTCCATCCGTTAATACAGCCAACTCTTTTGCCCTTAAAACATTGTAACTACTAACATCTAATAATGGTTGGTCAATATAAGCAGGATGACACATTATTTCTAATACATCACAGCGATGTTTATGCTTTTTTATCATATCTAAGAGTTTATCGACACTAATATCATCACCATAAAAATCATTGCTGAATATATATCGACAATCGTTCGATGTAACACCATATTTACCGCATTCTCTTAATGGCACTTTATAAAAACGAGCTAGCTCTTGTACCACAGGTAATATTTGAGGGTGAGTATGAGCATGGTGATGACTATCAATGTGGCTTAAGCTTAGCCCTGAAGCAAGAAAATGCTCAACTTGCGCGGTGACTTCATCAGCAATCTGTTGTTCAGAAAAATCTCTTCTGTGCCAGAAATTTTCTTTTACAAGAAATTGGCCACTGTCGCATGTCAAGGAGTGGGCAGCAGTGAGCGGCGCTCCTGCTGTAAATCGCAAATGCAAGCCCAGCTTAAGTGAAGCCGCAGAGGAAGCCAGATCAATCGCATGTTTTTCAGCCGCCATACTCACCATGAGAGTTGTTGAACGTACCACCCCTGACTGGCTGGCAGCGACGATCCCCAAATTAACGCCAGGAGTCAAACCAAAATCATCCGCATTAAAAATAACATGCATACCATCACCTAAATTTATAAAAATCGGCTTCCTTGCCGTTCAATATTTCCTATCCAATTTAATTTTTAACCATTGAACTGTGGTAAGTAGTCATGATTAATTCGCAATATGTCATCCAATATGGCTTTAGCTCGTTTAATATCCGGCACCAGGGGATTATTCGCCAACGCCATCAACCCTTTGTCATAATCACCATGCACTGCAGCCTCAACCGTCAGTTGTTCATAAGCTTTGACCTGATGAATCAAACCGCTCACCTCTGGACTTAAGTGTCCGACAGCTAAAGGCCGTGCGCCCCAACTACCGATGACTGCGCTACACTCAATCACTACATCATCAGGCAGGCTCGCAATGGTGCCGTTATTGCGCACATTAACCACATTAACCGTATTAAGGTTGTTGTAGATGGCATCAACCAAGTTAAGTGATGCATCGGAATAATAGGCACCGCCGCGCTTCTCAAGTTGTTCAGGCTTTCGATCAAGATTAGTATCCTGATAAAGCTCAAACAGCTCTCGTTCTGTTTCCATTACCTGTTCCGCTCGCGTTCCTCCGCTTTGTGCTGCTTCCTTTTCTTCAGCGAGCATGGCGGCAGTTTGATAAAAATAGCGATGATATGGGCACGGAATCGCACCTAAGGCTTTCAAGAAAGCCGGATCCCAGGGCTCTTCAAAGATATTTTTCATGCTGAAGTTTGCCCCATCACCCACTTTTTCGAGCACTTCCGCAGTAATATCCTTGCCATCTAACCAGACTCGATGAGCCCACACCAAATGGTTCAATCCCGCACATTCCAAAGATAAATCATCCGGTGAGCAATTCATCATCTCTGCAATCATCATCTTCATTGAGACTGGCACATTACACAGACCAATGGCTTTAACCTTGGTGTATTTCTGTACCGCTTCTGTCACCAGACCGGCCGGATTGGTAAAATTAAGCAGCCAAGCATTCGGTGCAAGCTCTTCAATATCTTTGCAAATATCAAGGATCACCGGGATCGTACGAAGTGCTTTTGCAAAACCGCCAGGACCTGTCGTCTCTTGGCCTATCACGTCATACTTTAGTGGAATACGCTCATCATTTGCTCGAGCCTGCAATCCGCCGACACGGAACTGAGTCATAACAAAATCAGCATCTTCTATCGCTGCACGGCGATCCAACGACGCCTTAATGGTAATGTCGGCGCCAACCTTTTCAACCATACGCCGCGCCAACGCTTCGATAATATCCAGCTTTTTCTGGCCCAGTTCGATATCAACAAAATGGATTTCTTTTACAGGCAAGCGGTCAAGTCTTTTCAATACACCTTCCACCAGTTCGGGCGTGTAGCTACTGCCGCCCCCGATAATGGCCAGTTTTAATGGTGATTTAGTCATAATCCAATCCTTTTACTTATTTCCTTTGTAGTGCAGAGCAATCATTTCTGTTGCGAACTCATGGACACGAATGGATGTCAGCAAGTGCTCTTGCGTATAAGCCATTACCCGAGTCTTCTGCACCTTACCTTCTCATTATTCAGCTTCAATAAGCTGAATCTGGGTTATAGCAGAACGCTATAACCCACTGATTATTGCTATGCTGTTGCGGGGGCTGGTGCCTCTTCAGATCCTTGCTCTTTGCTCGCCGACTTACCTTCTTCCTCTAATAGTTGCTTCTCAAACATTTTGAAAAAAGGCAGGTAGATAAATAGATCCATCACAAGTAACGCGATAACAAGTAAGACCGGAGACAGGGTCCAACCAGATCCCCAAGAAGCACCAAGAAGGGCTGGCGCCGTCCATGCTGTCTGTGAGATCCCCATTCCGACTATGCCCATATGTACCGCGGTATAAGCAATAACTGCATTTAAAACAGGAGCAAAAACGAACGGAATAAACATTGTCGGGTTCAATACGAGTGGGCTACCGAAAATTACCGGTTCATTGATCTGAAAGAATCCTGGAACAAAACTCATACGTCCAAGGCTACGCAGGTGAACCGAACGGCTGAACATCATTAGGATCACTAGCGCCAACGTTGCACCCGACCCACCAATGAAGATATAGAAATCCCAGAAAGGCTGAGTGAAGACATTGGGAATAGGCTCACCCGCTAAATACGCAGCCTGGTTTGCCCCCATATTAGTTAAGAAAATAGGCGAGAGCAGACCGACGACGATGGCTGCGCCATGGATACCGGCAAACCACAATAGTTGACAGACTAACAGCGCACCAATGATGGCTGGCAATGTATTGGATGCACTGACCAAAGGCCTGAACATCTGCAACACCAAATCCGGGATCAACATATCGTATTGAGCTTGTACAAATAGACTCAAGGGGAAAAGCGTCAGGAAGACCACAACCACAGGGATCAGCATTTCAAAAGAACGAGCAATCGCCGGTGGCACTTGCTCAGGCAGCCTGATGGTAATATTGTACTTTTTCAAGATACGGAGCAATTCAACAGAAAAGAACGCACTAATAACGGCTGTGAAAATACCCGTACCAGACATGTGACCCATTGATAACGTATCATTTGTCGCCGGTGCCGATGCAACTAAAAAGGACATCAGCGATAGTGAGGCACAGGTAATTCCATCCATTTTATAAGCACGCGCCAGGCTGTATCCAATTCCCAATGACACAAAGATGGCCATTAAGCCCATCGTCATTTGAAAGGGCATCATAATGTTGTCAAAGTTAGCCGACGCAAAATCAAGCCAAGCCCGACCGAATGCATTTTGCGTATCTTCAGCAAATGGTGGAAAAGCTAACACCAAGGCAAAACTTCCAACAATAATAAATGGCATCGCAATAATAAAACCATCACGCATTGCACGAATATGTTTTTGATTACCAATTTTTACTGCAAGCGGTGCAATATTCCTTTCAACGATATTAATTATCGTATCATAGAGCTTCATAGAGCTAATCCTTTTGTTTAAGATAAAACATCACACTCCACACCCATTATGTAGAGATACACAATATTATTCATCGCAAATGTCAACCAAACAGATACAGGTTAATTAATGTTAAACTCAATATGAAAATAATATACGGCACTTATTTCAATACTTCATTTCACTATCATTCTTTAATTTCGTTACAGTTTATAACGAAGACAAAACAGTAACAAAATAAAAAAAGGCCCAAGCGCAACCGGTTGCACTTATCGTGAACAAGCTCTCAACTTAATAAGCAAATACTACAACATAGTTTCACTGCCACTGAATATAAGAGTTAAAACTGAATGTTGATTTTATAAGGCAAACAGAACAACAAAGTACCTCTGACAGTTTTCATTTTAACGTCATAGCGCACATTATTGACATGGTAATAATGTACGCTTGCATGGTTTCTTTGCAACTGACACCAAACCAAACATTCACGTTAAAAAAAATAATGTTAAACTGCTCACAGGTGCCGATTTTTGCTAATTGCTCAGATTCCGCAGATAAAAGCAATATCGGTAAACAAATACAGTCGCCATAGACCTTGTCATTTATCGGGCAGGCAAACTTACTTGGTGTAAAGATGAGAAAGAAAAAACAGCAGGACGTTAAGCTGGCGAAACAATACCCCGGCCTATTTCGCCGTCTAGGAGCTTGGGTGTACGACTCTCTGGTGGTAGCCGCTGTACTTATGCTCGCAGGGGGGGCAGCAATGGCCATTATGGCCTCCCTACTCCATTTCGGTATTATTGATCTTGGTGATTACGAAGATGTCAGCGCGTACCTGAGCAAACACCCTGTTGCCGGAATCATTTATCCCGCTTATCTCGCAACGGTAATGATTGGATTCTATGCTTACTTCTGGTGTAAAGGCGGGCAAACACTCGGCATGCGGGCCTGGAAGCTGCGCATCCAGAATGCAGATGGTTCAAATATTCGTTTGACTCAGGCTTTCATCCGTATGGGAACGTCTGCCTTTGGGTTAGGAAATCTATTAGCCCCCTTTCACAGTAAAAAACAATCATTCCAGGACTTAATGGCCGAGTGTGAAATGATTGTCACCGCCGTTAAATAATCGTGAGAATGTGGAACAGGTATAAAAAGAAGAAGGAGCCAGATGGCTCCTTCTTCTTTTTTTATAACTTACGCCGTAGCAAATAAAACGTAATCACAAGGAAGACCATACTTGGCCCCAAAGCACCAATAACCGGGTGTAATCGATACACCAGACTCATCGGGCCAAACACTTCATTCGAAATATAGAACGCAAAACCAAAAATTACTCCAGACAGAACGCGTGCGCCCATTGTCACGGAACGCAACGGCCCGAAGACAAATGACAGAGCTAACAGCATCATGACAGCAATCGAGATTGGCTGCAGCATCTTGCGCCAGAATGCCAACTCATAACGAGAGGCATCTTGCTTTGACTCTTTCAGGTACGACACATAATCATAAACGCCAGAGAGTGATAGCTCCTCAGGTTTTACCGTGACGACAGCTAACTTGTCAGGTGTTAATGAGGTTTTCCAGGCCAAGGTGTCATATTCTGTGTTGGTTTGCTTAACATCTGAAATAGCCGTGACCGTCACATCGGCAAGCTGCCAGCCTTGCTGCTCATCATAGGATGCTGACTTTGAAAACACCATTTGGTTAAGCTGATCTTGTTCATCAAACTGCCAGATATTAACTGCGTCGAGATGGCTCTTCTCATGGACACGGCCGATATAGATGAAGTCATTATCATCTTTTGCCCAAACCCCACGTTGAACTGACAGCATATTCCCCCCAGACGTCCACAAAGCACGAAGTTCGCGCGCTGACTTTTGTGCTTCTGGCGCCCCCCACTGACCTAGCGCCATCACGATAAGCATTAGAGGAACCGCCGTTTTCAATACTGACAAACCGATATCAAGTTTAGAGAAGCCTGCCGCCTGCATAACGACCAGCTCAGAGCTGGATGCCAGTGCGCCTAAACCGATCAATGCCCCCAGCAATACCGCCATCGGGAAAAACATTTCGATATCCCGAGGCACACTCAGCAATACATACATGAGCGCTTTCCATAAGTCGTAGGTTCCATCGCCCACTTTACGAAGCTGCTCTACATATTTGATAATGGCGGATAGCCCCACCAGCGTAGATAACGTTAAGGCGGTCGTCGCAATAATCGTTCGGCCAATGTACCAGTCTAAAATCTTAAACATTAACCGCGTCTCCGTAATTTATCTCTCAGCACCCTCAACGGCATGGTATCCCAGGCATTTAAAGCAATCGCAACTAACAACATCACACCATTGATTGCCCACAAACCGACAGACGAAGGCAACCCACCATCTTCCACGGAGGATTTAGCGGCGCTAATGGCCAGGAAGTATGCCAAGTATATTAATACCGCAGGAAACAGCTTGGCGAACCGTCCCTGCCGCGGGTTAACGGCCGACAACGGCACAACGACCATGGTTAACAGAGGAATACATAAGAATAATGAGACACGCCATTGAAACTCTGCTTTCGCCGCCAGATCCGGATGTTTGATGAGTTCAAGCGTCGGTAATGCATCCCAGTCACGATCTTTTTCGCGAACAGCACGCTGGCCGATGAGCGCTTGATAATCATCAAATTCAGTTATGGAATAATCAAGCCGGGTTGGGAATCCTTCATAACGGGTGCCTTCTTTCAGATCCAGGACCTGACGACCATCGTTCAACTCACTGACATAACCCCGATCGGCCACCATCACACTCGGGCGTAATGTATCGCGAGCAATCGGCTGTGCCACAAAGACCTTATGCAACTTAGAGCCACTGTCTGTGATGTCATTGACAAAGACGACGCCCCTGCCATCGGGTGCAGCCTGAAACTGACCTTTAACTAACAACTCCAGGCCAGAGTCCGCTTCCACGGCCTCCATGACCCGTGTTTCCTGCTCGGCACTCCAGGGGGCCAGCCACAAGGAGTTGAAAGCGGCAACAGAGCCCGTGAGCATCGCCAACCACAGCGCGGCCTGGATCAGAAACTTATTACCAATCCCCGTTGCGTTCATGACGGTGATTTCACTTTCGCCATACAAACGGCCAAAAGTCAGCAAAATGCCAATATATAGGCTGAGGGGCAGCATCAACAATGTCATTGACGGCATATACAGCCCCATCAATGTCAAAATCAGATCACCGGGAATTGATCCCTCTGTTGCAGAGGCCAGAATACGAATAAATTTTTGACTAATAAACACAAGAAAAAGCACAAAAAGAACCGAAAATTGGCTTTTTAATGTCTCACGTGTCAAATACCGAACAATAATCACGCTTTATATACCCATAGAAAACTTGTTTTTTTGCTGGAATCACTATAGTTTTTCGGTAAATCAGTTATTTTTTAATCTTTCGGCTAATTGTTAGCCTGCACTTTAATCTTATACCGATAGAGCGGTCCAGCAAGTAAGTGCGGTATTATCTAACATTTAGCTTTAATTGTCTTTAGTAGGATGTAGGAGTACGCATGGAGTTCAGTGTAAAAAGTGGCAGCCCCGAGAAACAGCGAAGTGCCTGTATTGTCGTCGGCGTCTTTGAACCACGTCGCCTTTCTCCAATAGCGGAACAACTGGATAAAATCAGTGATGGCTATATCAGCTCATTACTGCGTCGCGGCGACTTAGAAGGTAAGCCGGGGCAGATGCTGCTACTTCACCATGTGCCAAACGTATTATCTGAGCGTGTACTGTTGGTAGGGTGTGGTAAAGAACGTGAACTTGATGAACGCCAATATAAGCAAATCATCAAGAAAACCATCAGTACCCTGAATGAAACAGGTTCAATGGAAGCGGTATGCTTCCTGACCGAACTACATGTAAAAGGTCGCGATACTTACTGGAAAGTTCGCCAGGCAGTAGAAACAACCAAAGACAGCCTGTACACCTTCAATCAATTTAAGAGCAACAAACCAGAAACCCGTCGTCCACTGCGCAAGCTGGTCTTTAATGTGCCGACTCGCCGCGAGCTGTCTCTGGGCGAACGGGCGATTTCGCACGGTTTAGCTGTCGCTTCAGGTGTAAAAGCGAGTAAAGACTTAGGTAATATGCCACCTAACGTAGCAAACCCGGCTTACTTAGCTTCACAAGCACGCCGTCTGGCCGATGATTTTGATACTGTATCCACCAAAATCATTGGTGAGCAGGAAATGAAAGAGCTGGGTATGACATCCTACCTCGCCGTGGGTCAGGGCTCGAAAAACGAAGCCATGATGTCCGTCATAAAATACACCGGGAATCCAGATTCAACAGCCAAGCCGATTGTCTTAGTCGGTAAAGGCCTGACGTTCGATTCAGGTGGTATTTCAATCAAACCATCCGCACAGATGGATGAAATGAAGTACGACATGTGTGGTGCGGCATCAGTCTTTGGCGCGATGAAATCACTGGCGAAGCTAAACCTGCCAATCAATGTTGTCGGTATTCTGGCTGGCTGTGAAAACATGCCGGGCGGCAACGCTTACCGTCCGGGCGACATCATCACCACGATGTCGGGCAAAACGGTAGAAGTACTGAATACCGATGCTGAAGGTCGTTTGGTGCTGTGTGATGCGCTAACTTACGTTGAGCGCTTTGAACCAGAATGCGTTATTGATGTTGCGACCCTGACCGGAGCCTGTGTTGTAGCGCTGGGTAACCACATCAGCGGCTTGCTAGGTAACCATAATCCATTGGCTCATGAGCTGATCAATGCGTCGGAACAAGCCGGTGATCGTGCATGGCGCCTGCCAATGTCCGATGAATACCAAGAACAACTCGAAAGCCCATTTGCTGACATGGCAAATCTGGGTAGCCCCGGTGCCGGTACCATTACTGCGGGCTGCTTCTTGTCTCGTTTCACTAAGAAATATAACTGGGCACACCTGGATATTGCAGGTACAGCGTGGGTTGGCGGTAAAACCAAAGGTTCAACCGGACGCCCGGTTCCATTACTGGTCCAATTCCTGCTAAATCGTGCCGGACTTGAAAACGTCGAATAAGACAGAATACCGACTCGCATCATGATCTGAGTTGGTATAACGGGGCCGAATGGCCCCCCTTTCTTTATTGAGATAAAACACCATGACTCATGCTACTTTTTATATAATTGATGACAAACACCTCGAAGCTGATAGTGATTACCAGCTTCATTTTGCTTGTCACCAGGCAGCATTGAGTTACCAGCAAGGCAACAAAGTTTATCTGCTCGCTGAAAGTAAAAAACAGGCAGAACAGCTTGATGAGTACTTATGGCAACAGGAACCCGATAACTTCGTCCCCCACAATTTGATCGGTGAGGGGCCCAGGGGCGGTTCGCCTGTTGAGATTGGCTGGCCCGGTTTACGTCATAGCGGACGCCGTAGCTTGCTAATAAATTTGGCTCAAGATGCACCAAATTTTGCCGTAACCTTCCCACAAGTGATAGACTTCGTCCCTTGCGATGAAAAGCTCAAGCAGTTGGCTCGCGAACGCTATAAGGCATATCGCCTTGCTGGCATTCAATTGCAGACCGCCGCTGCCCCTGAGACGCCCTAATTCCCACATCGATCCTTCTAAGAGCGCTATGGAAAAGACATACAACCCACAATCAATTGAACAAGCGCTATATCAGCGCTGGGAAGAGGCTGGTTACTTCAAGCCTCACGGTGATACATCTAAAGATGCCTACAGCATCATGATCCCACCGCCAAACGTCACTGGTAGTTTGCACATGGGCCACGCGTTCCAGGATACCATTATGGATACCCTGATCCGCTGTGAGCGTATGAAAGGCAAAAACACCCTATGGCAAGTCGGTACTGACCACGCAGGTATCGCAACCCAGATGGTTGTGGAGCGTAAAATTGCTGCCGAAGAAGGCAAGACAAAGCACGACTACGGCCGTGATGCATTCATCGACAAAATCTGGGAATGGAAAGCTGAATCTGGTGGCACCATCACCAAGCAGCTTCGCCGCCTGGGTGCATCGGTTGACTGGGAGCGCGAGCGCTTCACGATGGATGACGGCCTGTCTAACGCAACTCAAGAAGTCTTCGTTCGTTTATACGAAGAAGATCTTATCTACCGTGGTAAGCGCCTGGTTAACTGGGATCCGAAGCTACACACGGCGATCTCCGATCTGGAAGTTGAAAACAAAGACAAAAAAGGCTTCATGTGGCACTTCCGCTACCCGCTGGCGGATGGCGTACAGACTGTTGACGGCAAAGATTACATCGTCGTCGCCACCACGCGCCCGGAAACCATGCTGGGCGATACTGGTGTGGCGGTTAACCCTGAAGATCCGCGTTACAAAGATCTGATTGGTAAAGAAATCCTGCTTCCAGTCGTTGATCGTCGTATCCCTATCGTGGGCGACGAACATGCCGACATGGAAAAAGGCACAGGTTGTGTGAAGATCACCCCTGCCCATGACTTTAACGATTACGAGGTTGGCAAGCGTCATAGCCTGCCAATGATCAACATCCTGACCTTCAATGCTGACATCCGTGACAGCGCTGAAGTCTTCACCACCAACGGTGAAGCAAGTGATGTATACAGCACTGAACTGCCAGAAAAATACCATGGCATGGAACGCTTTGCGGCACGTAAAGCAATCGTGGCAGAATTTGATGAGCTTGGCCTGCTAGAAGAAGTCAAAGATCACGACCTGACCGTCCCTTACGGTGACCGTGGCGGCGTGGTTATAGAACCAATGCTGACGGACCAATGGTATGTACGTACTGCCCCTCTAGCAGAGCCTGCTGTTAAAGCGGTTGAAAATGGCGATATCCAATTCGTACCTAAGCAATACGAAAACATGTACTTTGCTTGGATGCGCGATGTTCAAGACTGGTGTATTTCACGTCAGCTTTGGTGGGGTCACCGCATCCCGGCTTGGTATGACAACGATGGCAATGTCTATGTTGGCCGTACCGAAGAAGAAGTACGTGCAAACAACAACCTTGCACCAGTTGTCGTGTTGCGCCAGGACGACGATGTACTCGATACCTGGTTCTCTTCTGCACTGTGGACATTCGGCACCCAAGGCTGGCCGGAAAACACTGATGATCTGAAAACCTTCCACCCTTCAGATGTACTGGTATCAGGTTTCGATATTATCTTCTTCTGGGTTGCCCGCATGATCATGATGACCATGCACTTTATTAAAGATGAAAACGGCAAGCCACAGGTACCATTCAAAACTGTTTACATGACGGGTCTTATCCGCGATGAAAACGGCGACAAGATGTCGAAATCTAAGGGTAACGTACTTGACCCGATCGATATGATCGACGGTATTGGCCTTGAAGAGTTGGTTGAAAAGCGTTGTGGCAACATGATGCAGCCGAAACTGGCCGCGAAGATCGAGAAGAACACCCGCAAGACATTTGAAAACGGTATCGAACCGTACGGCACCGATGCGCTGCGTTTCACCCTTGCAGCAATGGCATCAACAGGCCGTGATATCAACTGGGATATGAAGCGCCTGGAAGGTTACCGTAACTTCTGTAACAAGCTATGGAACGCAAGCCGTTACGTACTGATGAATACCGAAGATCAAGACTGCGGTATGGCTGAAGGTGCTGAGCTTGAGTACTCCCTAGCTGACAAGTGGATCGAGTCTCAGTTTGAATTAGCAGCAAAAGACTTCAATACCCATATCGAAAACTACCGTTTAGATATGGCTGCGAATACCCTGTACGAATTCATCTGGAACCAATTCTGTGACTGGTACCTAGAGCTGACCAAACCGGTTCTTTGGAAAGGCTCAGAAGCGCAGCAACGTGCGACTCGCCATACCCTAATCACAGTGCTAGAGAAAACTCTGCGTCTTGCTCACCCAGTGCTTCCATACATCACTGAATCTATCTGGCAGAGCGTGAAGCCGCTGGTCGACGGTGTTGAGGGCGAAACCATCATGACTCAGGCACTGCCTCAGTTTGATGAAACAAACGTCAACGAAGCCGCGATTGCTGACATCGAGTGGGTAAAAGCGTTCATCACCAGCATCCGTAATCTGCGCGCCGAGTACGACATTGCGCCAAGCAAAGGCCTGGATGTAATGCTGAAAGTCGCTGACGACAAAGATGCCGCACGCATTGCAGCAAATGAAACCGTATTAGCTTCTCTGGCGAAACTGGACAGCATCAAAGTATTGGCTGCCGGCGAAGAGACTCCGGCTTGTGCTACGTCATTAGTGGGTAAGTCTACCCTGATGATCCCAATGGCGGGTCTGATCGACAAAGATGAAGAGCTAGCACGTCTAGATAAAGAATCGGCGAAGATCCAGGGCGAAATCAAGCGCATCGAAGGCAAGCTAGGTAATGCAGGTTTTGTTGCGAAAGCACCAGAAGCCGTTGTTGCCAAAGAGCGCGAGAAGCTTGACGGCTACAAAGAAACGCTGATTAAGCTGGAAGAGCAGAAAGCGACTATCGCTGCGCTGTAAGTACCTGTAGTAATGGGTTTCTAGTTTCGAGAATCGAGTACATCAGAGGGCTGACAAGAAATTGTCAGCCCTTTTTTTGTTTCAAAAATCACTTCGTCATACCAAGATTTTGCTTTTCCTAGTTACTCGTCTCTAGAAACTCGCAACTCGATCCCCATAGAACCTCAGGTCCATAGAACCGCTCTTCCCGCTCTTCCTAGCCACTCGTCTCTAGAAACTCGCAACTCGATCCCCACAGAACCTCAGGTCCATAGAACCGCTTTTTCCCGCTCTTCCTCGCCACTCGTCTCTAGAAACTCGCAACGAGATCGCCACAGAACCTCAGAACCATAGGGCCGATCTTCCCGCTCTTCCTCGCCAACAAAACTATCCATTGACTTTGTTGCGAACCACAATTAAATTTAGTTGCACACAACAACAAAATAAGAAGTCACCATGCAGCCACAGCAACTACGTCAACTTTCTCGCCAGCTCGTACGTCAACTTGGTTTATTCAATAGCCATTGTGGCAGCATGAAGCTGACCCCGGTTCAAGCACATACCTTGATCGAGTTAGAACAAGCGCCTTGCACGGTTAATCAAATGGCGGAAAGATTAAAGGTCGATAAATCAAATGCCAGCCGCACATTAGCGATACTGCTCAACTTAGGTTTGGTCACCACCACACCAAACCCTGATGATAGACGCAGCCAATTATCCCAGCTCACCGCAGAAGGCGAGCAAACTCTGGATGCCCTGCACGCACAATTGAACAATCACGTTCAGATCATTCTTGATCAGATGGACGCCGATGAGATTACTCAGCTTAAAAAAAGCCTTACCCGTTACACCAAAGCTATTCATGCTGTCGAGAAACAGTACGATTACCACATTCGCCCAATCCAACCTATTGATAACGCATCGGTTGCTGCCGTCGTTCGACGCGTATCAGCGGAGTATGGGCTTACTGCCGACAAAGGCTATGGTGTTGCAGATCCAACATTAGACAGCATGAGCTGTGTCTACAAAGCAGCTAACAGCCAATATTGGGTGATCGAAAAAGATAACCGTATTCTAGGTGGGGGCGGTTTAAGTCCATTGGCGGGTTCAGATAATCTGTGTGAGCTACAGAAAATGTATTTCTTAACCGAATTACGCGGAAAAGGATTAGCACGAGCCCTTGCCGTTAAAGCACTGAAATTTGCAAGGCTACAAGGTTATAAAGGCTGCTACCTTGAAACAACGGCCAACCTTATCGAAGCCATTGCGTTATATGAATCATTGGGGTTTGTGCACATTCCACACGCCATGGGCAATACCGGCCACGACGCCTGCGAAGTACGGATGCTAAAGACTTTTTAGCGTCCGTATTATAGATCTGGGCCGGCTTTTCTTACTATCTAGTACTTCATTACGAGTTCAGTTACCAAACTTCGTCATTCCGTAAAGTGAGGAACGAACTTATACGGAATCTAAGGAGTACACGGTTAGAACTGGATCCCGGATATTTCGTTCCTCAATTCCGGGATGACATGTTTAAGAGCTTCAACTATTCATTATTTATGTGAAAGAGTACTCGCTGGCTCAGCTAGTCTCTCTTCTATGCCTGATAGCTTTGGTAAAGATGATAGATGGTTAAACCCGCTACCAGCTCATCGTACGTTGCCGGCCCCAGGTATTTGACCTGCTTTTGATGTTCCGGTACCAAGGTAAAGCTGGAATTATCAAATCGGCCATCACCGGCATATTCCAGATGGACAAAAAATGCTGGCTTGCTACAACTGAGCATCACAAACAGCTGGCCATGGATCTCCGCCACTTCATAGCGCAGATCCGGTTCGACCAGCTCACACTGTTTCGGCCTTAGCGGCAAGTAGGTATTTTCAATCACCTCTTGACCAGATGTCAGATGAACATGGAAAAATCCATCAGCTTCATGCCTCTCAAGATCTTCCGCCAGCCATTGCCAGGTCACGACGTTTTCATCCGGCTCTAGATAGGTATTCACCGGCTCCCGATAGAGGATTTCGCCCTGCCAGCTTTGCCATACCACTTCCCCTTTCAGTTCAGCACTCTTACGGCTGTCGTTAATCAGGTGAAGGTCGATCCCCTTATCATTAGGGACAAAAGCTGCCAGCTGAGGCGCAAAGAAACGTCTTACATGATAATGAAGCTGTTTCCAGCGACCGCTGTATTCCAGCGATGACCACGAGCTGACTGGCCAGCAATCATTGAGCTGCCAGTATAAAATCCCTCTGTTCACTGGCTTGTGTGCCCGCCAGAATTCACTGGCCGTTTTTATCGCCAGTGCCTGCTGTACCTGGCTTAAATACAACATATTGGCAAAGCCGATAGGAAAACGGAAATACCGGGTAAACATCTCAGTAATTATCGAGTTACCGCGGCTATTCTTTTGATGCGATTCAAAACTTGGGGAAGTGATGTTCCAGTCTTTCTCTGGTACAAATGTCCGCACTGACGGCAATGATGGCCACGATTGAAAACCAAACTCAGAGCAGAAACGGGGTTTAACCTTCCGATAGGCGTCCAGATCTTTACCGGAATGCCACACATCCCAATAATGCATATCACCGCGGCGGTCATCATGCCAGGCATCGCCGAAGTCGAGTTCGCCATTACACGGAGAGCTTGCCCAGAAACGGCGAGCGGGATCTTCAATGTTCACCACTTCTGCCAGTGCCCGGTTCAAACGTTCATAATTGACCACATATTTTTCGCGGTTCTGGCGTGATTCCGGGTACCAGCCAATCGCACCGATCACTTCATTATCACCACACCATAATGCCAATGACGGATGATCTTTCAAGCGCCTTACCTGCCACTGTACTTCTTCTTGTACTTCGGCAATAAAATCAGGGGTGGCTGGATAAAGTGCACACGCAAACATCAAGTCTTGCCAGACCAGCAGCCCCAGTTCGTCACAAAGTTGATAGAAGATATCTTTTTCATACATGCCACCACCCCAGACGCGGAGCATATTCATATTGGCGGCAACGGCATCTTCGAGCAACTGCCGGTAACGTTGATTGTTCATCCGACTTGGCAGAGCATCCATCGGGATCCAGTTAGCCCCTTTAGCACTGATCGGCACATCGTTGACCTTAAACACCATGCTCTGCCCGATGTCATCGTCATCGGTACACAACTCTAATTTACGCAACCCGATTTTTTTATGAATTTGATGACCATCGGCTATTACTTCCAGCTCATATAAACGCTGCTTTCCATAGCCTGCCGGCCACCAGCGTTTTGGATGATCAATCCGAAACAGCACTGTTGCCTGTTTCGCTGTTCGATCTAAGGTTAAGTGATAAGTTTGGTCATCAAAGGTCACGGAGACTGATGCTAGCCCGGAGTTCGCCACAGCTTCATAGTGCACGGTAACCTCAACCTCACAGCGCCACTCCTGCCACTTTTGCCTGGTACTGACATGGCTGATCCGTACATGCTGGATTGGTTGCAGTTCAATATCACCATACACCCCCATCACCGACAGGCAAATCCCCCAGTCCCAGCCGGCATGGCACTGGGTTTTACGGATCGTATTCATGTGCGGGATTTGGTTATTTCCTTCGGCCCACGGCACAGGAAACGGTAATTTTTCGGCACGGGACTGAGCCGCCAAATCGGCTCGGTGCAACACAATTTCAATTCGGTTAACACCCACCAGCAAACAAGGTAAAATATCGACTTTATGGCGCAAAAACATATTGCTGAAATCAGCAACGGTATGGCCATTGATCCGGATTTCGGCAACGGTATCAAGATTATCCAGCACTAAATCCATTGCATTGCAGGCTAACTCATCAGCCGTCAGTTCAAAGCTTCGGTAGACGACCCAGTCACACTGGCTAACCCACTGCACCTTTGCTTCATTAATGGCCCAGTAGGGGTCGCAGATAATTCCAGCGCTAAGCAGGGCTGAATGCACATCACCGGGTAAGGAAACAGGTATATCAGAAATTGAAGAACGCTGTACACAGGTCAGTAACCACTGACCATTGAGTGAGATTGCCATCGCTAGCTCCAGGAATTATTACCAATTTTCACGGCGATATATTAAGGCGGGAAAAGAGCAGATGTAGCGGCTAAGCGCAAGATATAGCGCAATAAAATGTTTCAATCGCATCTCTGTGATCGAATTAAAACTTTTCTCTATTCTTTTTTGGCAAGAACAAAAAAGCCGGCCTCTGCCGACTTTTTTAAATTACCGATTAGGCTTAATCTTCTTCAGGCTCATCTTCTTCATCTTCGTCATCTTCACCAGATTCGAAGTAAGTGCCCCAGCCGTCATAATCAATGTTGTGCTTTTCTGCCAGTGCAATCAGCTTCTCAGTCTGATCATCAATTAACTCTGCGTTAAGTGCTGATTCCATAACGGCATCAAAACAAACAACTTTACCGCCACCGTCTTCAGGTGCTAGCTCAAGCTCTTCAGCTTCAAGCACTTCAAAACCCATTTTGAATGCTTCTGCCGCTGCGGCCTCCAGTTCAGCAAAGGTATCCGCTGAGAAGTGGTGCTCAATGGTATAAAGAGCTTCAGGTTCGCTGCCATCTTCCAGCAAAGCCGCAATAATATCGCGGGTCTCTTCCTTTTGCTCTTCAATCAGTTCTGCATAAGACATGGGGTAACTCCACCTATGGAATAAATTTTCACGCAAATATCGCATGGTTTGGCTGTAATTACCATATGTTAGTCTGATGGCCGGGGAAAATTGATCCCTGTCAAAGTTCGGTGTGATTCCCACTTCAGTTTAATCACTTTTTTATTGATAAACTAAGTGAATAATATTCCAGCTTATGCAGTTCCCCACAACTTCAAAATGCAGGTTTTACAGCCTAAAATCGCATAAGTACGCGGCCAAACCGTATTCTAACGGGTGATAAGTCGAGCGCGGCCTAAGACTTAGTCATTAATAGCCATTATTGCCACTGCATAATAACAATTAATTTTCAGAGCTCCATCAAAACATATTCACCCAGTTATTGGCGAGAAATACCCTAAAGGCTGATGGCCACTGACTTTTCAGGGGGATCGCGGCCCTGAAAAAGTGTGAACAACCCCAAGGTTACGCAGGCATTAGCAGTCTAAAATCAGGCCGTAAAACAACAACAGACTCGGCAGCAACGACTGCTGAGCGACAAATACAAACTTAAGAGAGATACGATCATGAATAAATTCTATGCCAGTTCTGGTGCAGAGCAGCTACGCTGCATCACCGAGCCCATAAGGCAAAGCTGACCCTAACCCCCTTTACATCCAAGAATACTTTTACTGAGCCCTGGCTTAGCAAACACTTTTACGCCAAATTCCAAACCTGGCGTGCTGGATCACACCTGAATGCAGAAATTAAGCATAGGGTGCAAGGAGACAATTATGACGACTCAAACGGTAACCAAGGAAGAAAAAGGTGGCTTTTTTGCCAACTTCAAATTCCCTTCCGCCTACACCATTTTATTTGCTCTGATCGCCATCGTGGCGCTACTGACCTGGATCGTTCCTGCTGGTCAATACGACCGGGTAATGAATGAAGAACTAGGCAAAGAAGTTCCAGTAACAGGCACTTATAAAGCGGTAGAAAGCAATCCTCAGGGTGTTGTCGATATTCTGCTGGCACCGATTGATGGGTTCTATGATCACAACTCATATGAAGCAGCAGCGATCGACGTATCACTATTCATTCTGGTCATCGGCGGTTTCTTAGGATTAGTTACCAAGACCGGGGCAATCGATGCCGGTATCGAGCGCGTTACAGCTCGTCTGCAAGGCCGCGAAGAGTTGATGATCCCGATCCTGATGGCACTATTTGCCGCTGGCGGTACGATTTATGGCATGGCCGAAGAATCACTACCTTTCTATACCTTGCTCGTTCCGGTGATGCTGGCTGCACGTTTTGACCCGCTTGTCGCTGCGGCAACAATTCTACTGGGTGCCGGTATCGGTACGCTTGGCTCAACCATCAACCCGTTTGCTACAGTTATTGCAGCGAACGCGGCGGGTATCCCATTCACGGACGGTATCTTACTGCGTGTTGGAATGCTGGTGATTGGCTGGTTGATCTGTGTCGGCTACGTGATGCGCTATGCAAAAATGGTACGTGCTGATAAGACCAAATCTATCGTTTATGACAAGTACGAAGAGAACAAAGCGCACTTCCTGGGCAATCAGTCTGGTGAAATGCTGGAATTCACCACTACCCGTAAAATCATTCTGGCTATTTTTGCTGCATCTTTTGGCATCATGATCTACGGTGTTGCGGTTGCAGGCTGGTGGATGGCTGAAATCTCAGGCATGTTCCTGGCGTCAACTATCATCATCGGCTTAATTGCGCGAATGAGTGAAGAAGAGCTAACATCCAGCTTTATCGACGGTGCCCGTGACCTATTAGGGGTTGCCCTTATCATCGGTATTGCTCGTGGTATCGTGGTTATCATGGACCGCGGTATGATCACCGATTCCATCCTCTTCTCTGCCGAACAAGCCGTCACCGGTCTGTCATCAATCGTATTTATTAACGTGATGTACTGGTTGGAAATTTTACTGTCCTTCCTGGTTCCTTCATCTTCTGGTTTGGCTGTGCTGACTATGCCAATTATGGCACCGCTAGCTGACTTTGCAGGTGTAGGCCGTGATCTGGTTGTGACTGCATACCAGTCTGCTTCAGGTATTGTGAACCTGATGACCCCAACCTCTGCTGTTGTTATGGGTGGCCTGGCGATTGCACGCGTTCCTTATGTACGCTGGGTAAAATGGGTAGCGCCGCTACTTGGTATTCTGACTGTACTGATCATGGCAATGCTAAGTGTAGGTGCGATGATCTAACCTTCGGCTAGATTTCCACCTCTAACAAAACCGCCGTCCGGCGGTTTTGTTCTTTCTTCACTTCATGTTAGTCCCGCTTCTGATCGCAAAACTCGCCTTTCTCCCAGCCCGAACAGTCCCTCTATTTATCCCGAAGACTGTTTAGACTGTTTATCTTATCTGGGTATATACCTCTGGTTGCCATTCTGCTCGTATTTATAAATGCACTCGAGAGGACCCGTCATTCAGGGTGAGATCGCGAACGTTTTCCTTGAAATTGAACTGGCTGTCATCATCTCGCATCTCGCATCTCGCATCTCGCAGTAACTTGGGTATATGCCTATCTCAATCCTCGCAGATATAATTTCAACTTCATGATAATGACAACTTTATCCACCTCGAGATAAAAAATTATTAAACTCTCTGATTTTCTTACCTCACCGTTATTTAAATAATCAATAAAAAAACACTTGGTAATAAAAAATACAAACCTAAACCCATTAATATGACCTCAAAAAAAGCATGTATTAAAACTACAAAACCAATAATAGGAAAAATAAAAAGAAAAAGTTTCGTTACTATTCCATTAACAACTGGAGTTTATTTAGATAGACAACCAGTTTAATTGCATAAGATTAGTTTTGGCGTGACCATATAACCTGGATATTTTTGAATAAAACTCCAAAAAACAAACCCAAGACCTGTCAAATCAACAACTTACATTGAGAGCGATGATTTTAAAGGTAGTCAGCCCACATAAAAACCCACTCATGAAAACCACCTACAAATGCATGAATAATGTTAATAAAATCGATCCTTTAGGTTGTCATGTTAATAAGTAAAATGTGACGAAGATCTTAGACTACTATTAGCTTAAGAGTAGAATTAACCCCAGAAACGAAGCGAAGAATTAAATAAACAAATTAATATCTTCGAGACGAAATAAATAAAGCTAGCGATATTACGCTGGCATAAAAATAGAGAGATACGATCATGAGTAAGTTCTATGTAGGTTCTGAAGTAGGTCAACTACGCCGCGTTCTTATCCACCGTCCAGAGCGTGCGCTAACTCACCTAACTCCTTCTAACTGCCACGAGTTATTATTTGATGATGTATTAGCAGTTGAACGTGCTGGCGAAGAACATGATGTATTCGCAAATACACTTCGCGAGCAAGGTGTAGAAGTCTTCCTACTACATGATATGTTAGCTGACACTCTTACTGTACCAGAAGCAAAAGAATGGTTGTTAGCTTCACAGGTTTCTGACTACCGTTTAGGTTCAGCTTTCGCAAATGATGTACGTTGCTTCCTCGCTGACCTGTCAAACCAAGAACTCGCTTCAATCCTACTTGGCGGTCTAAGCTATGCTGAGCTACCTGTTCAGTCATCTTCAATGATGCAGGGTATCCACGAGTCAACAGATTTCGTTATCGAACCACTGCCAAACCACCTGTTTACCCGTGATACTTCTTGCTGGGTTTACGGCGGTGTCTCTATCAACCCAATGGCTAAAGCTGCTCGTCAGCGTGAAACCAACCACCTGCGTGCAATCTACCGTTGGCACCCAATCTTCGCCGGCGAAGACTTCATCAAGTACTTTGGTGATGAAGAGAAGAATTACGACAACTCGACTATCGAAGGCGGCGACGTACTGGTCATTGGTAAGGGCGCGGTACTTATCGGCATGTCTGAGCGTACAACCCCACAGGGTGTTGAGCAGCTGGCATCTAGCCTGTTCAAACACGGCGAAGCGAAGCAAGTTATTGCTATGCAGCTTCCTAAGCACCGCTCTTGCATGCACTTAGATACTGTAATGACACACATGCGTGAAGATACTTTCTCTGTTTACCCAGAAGTTGTACGTAAAGACGTTCAATGCTGGAGCCTAACAGGTGACGAGTCTGGCAAGGTAAATGTTAAAGAAGAAGGTTACTTCGTTACTGCAATCGAAAAAGCACTGGGTGTAGGTCAATTGAACCTTATCACGACTGGTGGTGACAGCTTCGAAGCAGAACGTGAGCAGTGGAACGATGCGAACAACGTTCTGACTGTGAAACCTGGTGTTGTAATTGGTTACGAACGTAACACTTACACCAACGAGAAATACGACAAAGCAGGTATCACCGTTCTACCTATCCCAGGTGACGAACTAGGCCGTGGTCGTGGTGGTGCTCGCTGCATGAGCTGCCCAATCGAACGTGATGGTATCTAAGTCTAACGGCTAATACCTAACACCACACAATATGGCCGGTATCAACGCATATCGGCCCATAAGAAATAAAACCAAGAGAGACGATCCCATGACCAAGCAAACTGTTGTTGTTGCACTTGGTGGTAATGCCCTACTACGTCGCGGCGAGCCACTAGAAGCAGATATCCAGCGCCAGAACATTGCTACGGCAGCAAAAACCATCGCTGAAATCGCGAAAGAATATAACGTCGTGTTGGTACACGGTAATGGCCCGCAAGTTGGCTTACTGGCACTACAAGGGTTGGAATACAAGAAAGTAAGTCCATACCCGCTTGATGTACTGGGTTCAGAAACCCAAGGCATGATCGGTTACATCTTGATGCAAGAACTGAAAAACCTTCTGCCAGAGCAGAACGTGTCTTGCATGCTTACGCAAATGAGCGTTGATCCAAACGATCCCGCTTTTGCTGACCCGACAAAGCCTATCGGCCCTGTTTACAATGAAGCAGAAGCCCGTGAACTGGCTGAAAAATACCACTGGACAGTAAAAGCAGATGGTGAGTACTTCCGCCGTGTCGTACCAAGCCCACAGCCTATCGGCATTATTGAAGATGACGCCATTACGACCCTGATCAAACAAGAGCACCTAGTGATCTGTACTGGCGGCGGCGGCATCCCGGTGAAGAAAGAAAATGGCAAGCTTGTTGGCGTAGAAGCGGTGATTGACAAAGACATGTCAGCAGCCTTCTTAGCGAAACAGCTTAATGCCGACGCACTGTTAATCCTTACCGATGCAGATGCTGTGTTCCTCGACTGGGGTAAACCAACGCAGAAAGCACTGCGTAGCACGACCCCAAGCGAATTAGCGCAATACGCTTTTGATGCGGGCTCTATGGGGCCAAAAATTGATGCCTCTTGCGAGTTCATCAATCAAGGCGGCAAATTAGTTGGTATTGGCTCACTGGAAGCGGGTTTACGCATCCTTAAAGGTGAAGCTGGCACAAATATTATTGCAGGATAACGGAATAGTTATTCACAAAGACCCAATTATACGATAAACAATATATATTGAAGGCCGACACTTCGCATCGTCATAACAGAGACAGCGCGTCGGCCAGAGAGATACCGATTCTTAAGAGGAAAACATCATGGCTTTTAACCTTCGCAACCGTAACTTTCTAAAATTACTAGACTTCACTCCACGTGAAATTCAGCACATGCTAGAACTAGCAGCTGAACTTAAAAAAGCGAAGTACAACGGTTACGAGCAGCCTCGCCTAAAGGGTAAGAACATTGCGCTTATCTTTGAAAAAGCGTCAACTCGTACTCGTTGTGCATTTGAAGTTGCGGCATATGACCAAGGCGCTAACGTAACTTACTTGGGCCCATCTGGTTCTCAAATCGGTTACAAAGAGTCAATGAAAGATACTGCACGCGTTCTTGGCCGTATGTACGATGGCATTGAATACCGTGGCTTCGGTCAGGAAATCGTTGAAGACCTGGGCGCTTACGCTGGTGTTCCAGTATGGAACGGCCTGACTGACGAGTTCCACCCGACTCAAATCCTAGCTGACTTCCTGACTATGCAAGAGCACGGTCGTGGCAAGCAACTGCATGAAATGACTTTCGCCTACCTGGGTGATGCACGCAACAACATGGGTAACTCCCTAATGGTTGGTGCTGCGAAAATGGGTATGGACATCCGTCTAGTTGCTCCTAAAGCATTCTGGCCTGAAGAAGAGCTAGTTGCTCAATGTCGCGCTATCGCTGAAGAAACTGGCGCAAAAATCACAGTAACTGAAGACGTTCAAGAAGGCGTTCAAGGTTGTGATTTCCTATACACTGACGTATGGGTATCAATGGGTGAAGCGAAAGAAGCATGGGCTGAGCGTATCAACCTAATGATGCCTTACCAAGTAAACATGGAAATGCTAAAAGCAACTGGCAACCCACATGTGAAATTCATGCACTGCCTACCAGCTTTCCACGGTGAAGACACTGTTGTTGGTAAAGAGCTTGCTCAAGAATACCCAATGCTTAAAGACGGCGTTGAAGTAACTGATGAAGTGGTTGAATCTAAGCACTCTATCGTATTCGACGAAGCTGAAAACCGTATGCACACTATCAAAGCAATCATGGTAGCAACACTAGGTCAGTAATCGACTCTCTTGAGTTTTAAAGATTCGACGTAGAACCCCTTAAAGCTCTTATAATTAATGCCGTCCTTTGAGACGGCATTTGCATTTAATGCCACAATGAAAACCACACCAGCACAG
The DNA here is from genome assembly GCF_003026475.1 of Photobacterium lipolyticum. GTDB lineage: Bacteria > Pseudomonadota > Gammaproteobacteria > Enterobacterales > Vibrionaceae > Photobacterium > Photobacterium lipolyticum. The sequence continues at coordinate 42,941 of NZ_PYMC01000017.1, read as the reverse complement.
CTAATTAACTTTTGTTTTCAGTAATTTAACACCAAAAACCTCGCACACAGAACTAACTTACTCCTGCATAAAATTCCATAAGATGAATACTTCAGGCAAACGCTTGCGCTCACAGAAAATGGGCGTATAATCCTTCGCAATTTGTCAGAACAGAGTTAAAAAATGAACCAGGCAGTTAAGCACAACTTGACTCACAAACGTCGAAAATCGGCGTTGGTTTTATTTTTCTGTTTTTTTGATTTTTTTAAAAAGAGCCTCCTTTTTTAAGGGGGCTTTTTTTTGTCTGCTTTTTGCGTGAGAGCCGACAACTTTAAACGTTTATCTGGCAGAGATTACATTCGATGAATACATTGGATGGAAGAGCACCAGAAAAGGTTTAAAAACATTTCTATCAGTTATCTATTATAGGGAAGAGAAGCCATGGCGAACTCGTTGTTTCAAAAACACATCATCTCCATTCCGGAATTAAACCGAAGTGAACTTGAACTTATTGTTGAAACTGCAGGAAAGTTAAAAGCAGAGCCAAATCCAGAACTACTTAAAAATAAGGTCGTGGCGAGCTGTTTCTTTGAGCCATCAACACGTACTCGCCTCTCTTTCGAAACAGCAGTACAGCGCCTGGGCGGGACGGTTATCGGCTTTGATAACGGCGGCAACACATCCCTGGCGAAGAAAGGGGAAACACTGGCTGACTCGGTGCAAGTGATTTCTTCTTACGTGGATGCTTTTGTCATGCGCCACCCGCAAGAAGGTGCTGCACGTCTGGCCTCTGAGTTCTCTAACGGCGTACCGGTTGTCAACGGCGGCGACGGTTCTAACCAACACCCAACCCAAACGCTGTTGGATCTGTTCTCTATCTTCGAAACCCAAGGTCGTCTTGACAACCTTAACGTAGCATTCGTGGGGGATTTGAAATACGGCCGTACAGTACATTCACTGACCCAAGCGCTATCGAAATTCAATAACATCAACTTCTTCTTTGTTGCGCCTGAAATCTTGGCCATGCCAGATTACATTTGCGAAGAGTTAGACCAAGCCGGCATCAACTACAGCCTTCATGCCACCATGGAAGAGGTGCTCCCTCAGCTCGATGTTCTGTACATGACTCGCGTTCAGAAAGAACGGTTTGACGAATCAGAGTACGCGCACATGAAGGCCGCTTACATCCTGACGGCTCCCATGCTGGCTGAAGCGCGTGACAACCTGAAGGTATTGCACCCATTGCCACGTGTCGATGAAATTACCGTCGACGTAGATAAAACCAAGCACGCTTACTACTTCCAGCAAGCAGAAAACGGTGTTTACGCACGTGAAGCACTACTGGCACTTGTACTAAACGAACAACTTTAAGCAGGAGATGACAGCAATGACTAAGGAAACTCAACTACAAGTTGAAGCAATTAAAAATGGTTCTGTTATCGACCATATTCCCGCCAATGTGGGTATCAAAGTACTGAAACTGTTCCAGATGCACAAAACCAACCAGCGTGTGACTGTCGGTCTTAACCTGCCGTCTTCAGCATTGGGTGCAAAGGATCTTATCAAGATTGAAAACATTCTCCTCAGTGAAGACCAGGCTAACCAGCTTGCCTTGTATGCGCCTAACGCAACCGTCAATCAGATTGAAAATTATGAAGTGGTTAAAAAGCTGACGCTGTCGCTCCCAGAGAACGTCAATGCGATTTTCAAGTGCCCGAATAGCAACTGTATTACCCATAATGAACCAGTTGACAGTAGTTTTGCTGTCACCGCGAAGAAAGAAGATGTACAGCTGAAGTGTAAATACTGCGAAAAAGTCTTCTCACGCGAAATCGTCACCGAGCGTAACTAATGAGCCATCGAGCCGCACATAGGGCTTAAAACCGCATTCATAATAAAAAAGCCAGCCCATTTATCGAGCTGGCTTTTTTCTCAGATCCGAGACACTCCCCTTCATCTGCAACTTCTACCTTTGAATTAACACTTATAAAACCTGATTCAGCCCCTATCGCAGCAACGCTGAACCAAGTCTTTTCAAAGGACTGTGGTATGAAGTTATTTATTGTTTTTTCCTGGTATAAACGTGCCTGCAAGACATTCACTGCGCGCATGATGGCTATAGTATGCATCGCCGCGATGGTTACCGGCTGCATCACGACCAATGGCCCGATCAGCCAGACGCCCGCCAATAATGCTAATCAATTAGTGGTCATTGGGGTGCCCATATTACTGGGCGGGTTTGGCTCATCCGTACCCATCAACGATAGCTATCAGATTACCGCCAAGCACGTTGCCCGCTTGTCATGGGATCTCGATGTCATTCACCACCCGTACTGTGATCTGTCCTTAATACGCACCTCTTCCAAGCATGTGCCTAGCTGGGGACTAATCTACCCCGATCAGACGGTCACCCACGAAGGCCACTCATTACTGGGCAACAGCGTCAAAGGCGAAGGGAAATACCTGCAGGATGTTATCGATACCAATACCGACTGTCTGTATTCATTGAGCGATGCCCCGGTGATGTCAGGAATGAGCGGCGGGCCCGTATTCAATGAGGCCGGCGAGATCGTTGGCATTACTGTTGCGATTGTGCATAACCCGGAAGATCTCACGAACTTGCGACCTGCCGAGCGCTATAGCCAATTTGTTCCTGCTACCTTAATTTTTGACTGGCTAAAACAGCTTGGTATCGATACCTCTCATGCCTCCCCTGAGCTGGCTGGCGTACAAGTTTCTTCTTATGTCAATCAGTTAAACCAGCAACAAGCTCGCCAGCCTGAGCCCCAGGTGGCTCAGGCAATACCGTCTCAGTCCAGTATCAGCTCCAATAAAACTGACAATCATAGTCTCACAAATGAAATGGGATATAATTCTTATTTTTAGTAATCCAGCCAGGTTATTATTTGGTGACAAGGGTCAAATTACCCCGTTAGAGTTACTGTTATTATCCTTATGCAGGATTATGCAACACTTGCATAATTACTGTGCCATAAAACAATAATGATACGATCTTTGTACCCAATAATAAGGAGTTGCCCGTGAATGGATACGATATGCACGGTGCGATAGATGCGGCGGCAGTTGATGAAAGCATCATGACTGCGTGTAAACGCCTGCTGCAACAGCAAAGCTTTACCACCCAGGATGATATTCGCCACCGACTCATTGCGCTCGGTTACGACGATGTCAGCCAATCAACAGTATCACGCCTGCTCTCTCGACTCGGGGTTGCGAAGGTACCTAATGCCTACGGCAAAAAAGTGTATTGCCTGACTGTTGAAAATGAACCCGTACAGGTTAGCTCATCCATTGCATCACAAATTGAATTCATTACCCATAATCAACTGGTTGTCGTGGTAAAAACCCACCCTGGTGGCGCACAGCTCGTCGCCCGTCTTATCGATATCCAGCCGCATGATGAGATTTTAGGGACTGTCGGCGGCAACGATACGGTAATGGTTGCCCCTAAAGATATCAACCGTATTGAAGAGTGCGAGAAAGTCGTCAAAGCACGACTCGGTATACCCGTTTAATTGGGTATCAGCAAGCACTGAACATCACGCTTTTCTCTTTGATATGTGGCATGACACAGCGGCATCAAACCCTTTGACCTGAAAGGCGTTGCGCTGCAAACTAGGACGCCAGCGTCAACGACTGGCATTACTACCCACGTTGTGAATGATTTAGTAAGGATAATCAATGACTCAAGTTCTACATACTGATCAGGCTCCAGCCGCTATCGGCCCTTATGTTCAAGGTGTTGATCTCGGTAACATGGTTTTGACTTCCGGCCAGATCCCAGTGAACCCTATTACAGGGGAAGTTGCTGAAGCTATCGCAGAGCAAGCTCGTCAGTCACTGGACAATGTAAAAGCGGTTGTTGAGTCTTCAGGCCTGAAAGTTGCTGACATCGTTAAAATGACCGTCTTTGTAAAAGATCTCAATGACTTTGCCACCGTAAATGAAGTGTATGGTAAGTTCTTCGATGAGCACAACGCCCCTTACCCGGCACGTTCATGTGTTGAAGTGGCGCGCCTGCCTAAAGATGTAAAAATCGAAATAGAAGCCATTGCGGTACGCAAGTAATCCGGTTTCAGGTCAAAAAAAAGCTGCCTCGGGCAGCTTTTTTTATTTATATACCCAAACAGATTAATGATGAATAACATGCTTTAGTACCTGTGGAAACCAGGCCGTAAATTGCTGAGGAGCCGTCGCTAATGCTTGCTCTAATTCTGATTGTGACCACCAGCGATAAGCCATCACTTCGTTCAGGTTTGGCGCCATCTCGATTGTGTTAATGTTGGCGACCAAGACATGATCCAGCTCATGTTCAGTCAGCTGGTTATCCAGCTCGGCACGATAAACAAAGCTCGCAATATCATGCAACTGAGTAATACCGGTAATACCCATTTCTTCTTCTAAACGTCGTAATCCAGCTTGCTCTATCGTTTCGTTCTGCCTTGGGTGTGAACAGCATGTATTGGTCCACAAACCACCGCTGTGATATTTACCCAACGCGCGCTGGTGCATTAAAAACTCTCTTCCCTGTGCCGTTTCACGATACAACAAAACAGAAAAAGCCAAATGCAGTGCCCCTTCACGATGCGCTTGCATTTTTTCCTGCACGCCTTGCACCTGCCCCTGCGGATCGACTAATACAACCTGCTCTTCAATCATTGCTTATCTGTCTTCTACACAAAATAAAAAATAAAAAGGACATGTAATTAACATGTCCTTAATTTAATAGTGGCACTTTTTAATAACGGATCAATCCATCGTGCTCATTAGTGCATGTAATTCTACTATCACAAGCTGATTTTATGCTGAACGCTTTGCCACTTCGGCATTCAATTCAGCAAGTTTATCTTCCATCATAGTACGACATTTATTCGACAGCTCGCGCACGTCTTCTTTCGATAGACCTTCGGTGGATACTGGCGGTAAAACTTCAACGATCACCACACCATTATCCCAACGGTTCATTTTTACATTTTCTGTCGAGCTACAAACAATCGGCACAACAGGGACACCGGCACCAATCGCGGCATGAAATGCACCGGTTTTAAATGGCAGCAAACCGCGGCCACGTGAACGGGTGCCTTCAGGAAACATCCATACCGAGACCTGAAGTTGCTTGATCTTCTCTACTATCTGGCCGATGGTTCCCACAGCCCTGCTGCGGTTTGCACGGTCAATCAAAATATTACCCGTGATCCAGTAAAGCTGTCCAAACAGCGGCATCCAAATCAGGCTTTTTTTACCAACCGTTACAGTACGGGGCATGATGGCACCAGAGACCGTAAACAGATCAAAGTTATTCTGGTGGTTGGCAACATAGATGCTGGCCCCTACATCTTCGGCCCCTTCGGCAAAACGGAGTTCCAGTTTCATCCCCAAAATACGCGCCATCTTACAAAAATGACGGCCAACGATGTGAACATTTTTCGGGTTGCGCGGGCTCAACAAACAGTAGCCGCAACCAAATACAAACATGACCACGGCAAAAATTGCGATAGCGACAACGCGCAATAAAAATATCATGGAGCTCTCCTCAGCGTACAAGCGTTCGCTAGTATACTCAGGCAAAGAGAAATTACATCAATTATGTGGATATATTGAACGTAAACTTCGTTGCTCTCACAATCCTGAAGCGATTATACCAATCGGCAGAAACAACAAACCCTCCGTATAGGAGGGCCTGAAAAATACACTTACTTTCTAAAACGAAGGGTTAGATCAACAGGAAAAACTCTCCTGATTGGAATTATTCAGTATTAGCTGAAGGTTGCGTATTTGATGTCACTTCAAGTCGAGTAACGCGCTGAAGACCACGCGGCAACATCGTACCCCGGCGTCCACGCTCGCCACGGAAGTTATCAAGGTCTGTCTGTTTCAAGCCAAGCTTGCGCTTACCGGCATGTAACGTCACCTGGCATCCTTGCGGCAATACGACTAACTGCGACAAGAACTCTTCACGAGATTTAGAGCGAGCGGCCGGAATGTTGATAATTTTATTGCCCTTACCTTTACCTAATTGCGGTAAATCTTTAATCGGGAACAACAACATTCGCCCTTCATTGGTGATCGCCAAAATTTCATCATTATTTAAATCAAATATTGGCTGGGGTGGCATCACCGCAGAGTTCTCAGGTACCGTTAACAGCGCTTTACCGCTCTTGTTCTTCGATACCATATCCGTGCTCTTACAGATGAAACCGTACCCCGCATCAGAGCCCATTAACCACATCTGCTCATCTTCTGCCATTAACACCTGACGCATATTCGTGCCTGGTGTTAGGTTCAGGCGCCCCGTTACAGGCTCCCCCTGGCTACGTGCAGAAGGCAAGCTGTGGGATTCAAGCGCATAGCTTCGACCATCCGAACCGATCAAGATCGCCGGCAAGTTACTCTTACCGCGCGCATGGGCGAGATAATTATCACCGGACTTATAACTTAAGCTACTTGGGTCAACATCATGACCTTTAGCGTGACGGATCCAGCCTTTTTCAGACAACACAACCGTGATAGCTTCACTTGGGATCAAGTCACGTTCGGTCAGAGCTTTTGCTTCTGCACGCTCAACGAGTGGCGAACGACGATCATCGCCATACTTCTCAGCATCGGCTAAAATTTCTTTCTTAATCAGCGTATTCAGACGACGCTCAGAGCCCAGCAGCTTCTCTAGATAATCTCGCTCTATCGCCAGTTCATCTTGCTCGCCGCGGATCTTGATCTCTTCAAGCTTCGCCAGTTGACGCAGTTTGATTTCAAGAATGGCATCAGCCTGAATCACACTCAATTCAAAGCGCGACATCAGCTCGGCTTTCGGGTCTTCTTCAGTACGGATGATCTCAATCACTTCGTCGATATTGAGATAGGCCGCTAATAAACCCTCAAGAATATGTAAGCGCGCAATCACTTTATCCAGACGGTACTGCAAACGACGACGCACCGTAGTACGACGGTATTCCAGCCATTCATTGACAATGTGCAGCAACCCTTTGACTTGCGGACGGCCATCAAGCCCCAGCATATTCAGGTTTACCCGGAAACTCTTTTCCAAATCGGTCGAGACAAACAGGTGATTCATCAACTGCTCGCAATCAATACGGTTAGAGCGCGGGACAATGACGATACGCGTTGGATTCTCATGATCCGATTCATCACGCAAATCGTCGACCATTGGCAGCTTCTTCGCACGCATCTGGTTGGCAATCTGTTCAAGTAATTTGGCACCGGATACCTGGTGGGGCAAAGAAGAAATGACGATGTCGCCATTCTCTTTATGCCATACCGCACGCATCTTAATGCTGCCCTTACCGGTGCGATACACTTTCTTCAAATCACTCTTTGAAGTAATGATTTCCGCTTCGGTTGGGTAATCCGGACCTTTGACAAATTCCATAATGTCATCGAGATCCGCCTTCGGATTCTCGATCAAATGGACGGCAGCACCTGCGACTTCTCGCGCATTATGCGGCGGAATATCAGTCGCCATTCCCACCGCAATACCGGTAATACCGTTCAGTAAAATATGCGGTAAGCGTGCCGGCAGCATTTTCGGCTCATTCATGGTGCCATCAAAGTTCGGCACCCAGTCAGCGGTTCCCTGGCCTAATTCACTCAGCAGGACTTCAGAGAAACGCGACAAGCGGGATTCGGTATAACGCATTGCCGCGAATGATTTAGGATCATCGGGCGCGCCCCAGTTACCTTGACCATCGACTAACGGATAGCGGTAGGAGAAAGGCTGTGCCATCAATACCATGGCTTCATAGCAGGCAGAATCGCCATGGGGATGATATTTACCCAGCACATCACCAACGGTACGTGCTGATTTCTTATATTTTGCCGTCGCTGACAAGCCCAGCTCTGACATCGCGTAGATAATACGGCGCTGTACCGGCTTAAGACCATCACCAATAAAAGGTAAGGCACGATCCATGATTACGTACATGGAGTAATTCAAATAAGCGTCTTCGGTAAACTTCCGTAACGGAAGCTGTTCAACGCCATCCATTGAGACATCAGTCATCGTGGGGTAATCCGTTTAATATTTTTCGTTGTTAATCGCTGTTCGCTCAGGCAAACAGCGATCAAACTCAATCTTGTGCATGTTTCGTATATAACAGGTACGTAATTCGTACATAGCCTAATTGAATCAGACTTCAGCCATATCCCCTTTATCTTGCAACCAGTGACGACGGTCTTCGGCACGCTTCTTACCGAGTAACATGTCCATCATTTCATTGGTCTGCTGATCATCATCAATGGTCAACTGAACCAAACGGCGAGTATTAGGATCCATCGTAGTTTCACGCAGCTGCAACGGGTTCATCTCACCCAGACCTTTAAATCGCTGGACGTTCACTTTGCCTCGCTTGCTGCTGAGGCGATCTAAGATGCCATTTTTTTCTGCTTCATCAAGCGCGTAGTAAACTTCTTTGGCTAAATCGATACGATACAGCGGAGGCATGGCAATATAGACGTGACCTGCGCGAACCAAGGCTTGGAAGTGCTTCATGAATAATGCACACAGCAAGGTGGCGATATGCAGACCATCGGAATCCGCATCGGCAAGAACGCAGATTTTGCCGTAACGTAAGCCGCTCAGATCATCACTATCCGGGTCGATGCCCAGCGCCACCGAAATATCATGGACTTCTTGTGATGCCAGTACCTGATCAGCAGACACTTCCCAGGTATTCAGGATCTTACCGCGCAGCGGCATAATGGCCTGGAACATCCGATCCCGCGCCTGTTTGGCTGAACCACCCGCCGAGTCACCTTCGACTAAGAAAAGCTCTGTCCGGTTAAGATCCTGCTGCGAACAATCTGCCAACTTTCCTGGCAGTGCCGGGCCGGATGCGATTTTTTTACGGACCACTTTCTTACTGGCACGCATTCGGCGATGGGCATTGGCAATACACACTTCTGCCAGCTGTTCGGCAAGTTGCGGCCGTTCATTCAGCCACAGGCTGAAAGCATCTTTAATGACGCCAGACACAAAGGCTGCACACTGGCGGGACGACAAGCGCTCTTTGGTCTGACCCGCAAATTGCGGATCCTGCATTTTCACTGACAATACGTACGCACAGCGATCCCAGATATCATCGGCAGTCAGCTTCACCCCTCGCGGCAGCAAGTTACGAAATTCACAGAACTCACGCATCGCATCGAGCAGGCCCTGGCGCAGGCCATTAACATGGGTCCCCCCCTGAGCGGTCGGGATGAGGTTAACATAACTCTCGGTAATGAGCTCGCCGCCTTCTGGCAACCAGAGCAATGCCCAGTCCGCAGCTTCTGTCTGACCACTGAAGGCACCGGTAAACGGCTCTTCCGGCAGCAAGGTGTAACCTTTAACCCCTTCGGCCAGGTAATCTTTCAGGCCGTCTTCGTAACACCAGCGAATGGTTTCGCTGGTCGCTTGATCGGTAAAGACTATCTCAAGCCCCGGGCAGAGTACCGCCTTCGCCTTAAGAACGTTTTTCAAACGGGTAACAGAAAATTTAGCGCTATCGAAGTATTTAGCATCCGGCCAGAAATGAACGCGGGTACCTTTGGCACGGCGGCCACAGGTACCAACCACTTCCAGCTCGGAGACTTTATCGCCATTCTCAAAAGCAATTTCATAAATCTGGCCATCACGCTTTACTGACACTTCAACGCGAGTAGACAGGGCGTTAACCACTGAAATACCTACCCCGTGCAAGCCACCAGAAAACTGATAGTTATCACCTGAAAACTTACCGCCGGCATGTAACTTACATAAAATAAGCTCGACACCAGACACCCCTTCGACAGGGTGGATATCTACGGGCATACCGCGGCCATCATCGATCACTTCCAACGACTGATCAGCATGAAGGATGACTTCTACTTTACGGGCGTGGCCAGCCAGTGCCTCATCGACACTGTTATCAATTACTTCTTGGCCCAGGTGGTTTGGTCGCACCGTATCGGTGTACATGCCGGGACGGCGTTGTACTGGCTCAAGGCCATTCAGAACCTCAATGGCTCCGGCGTTATAGCTTTTCTCTGTCATATCACGGAAGGTTACTAGAAATTTTTGCAACAATAGTCAGTAACCCCAGCCCGGTTGTCAAGCTGAGGTCAACGGTAATACCCACATTTGTGAGTCGGGTTATAGCCTTAATTGTCGGGTTATCCCCTCAATGTCCGGTTATAACCTTAAATAAGTAGAGAATCAGCGGCAGATCACAACCCGAGGAATTGGATTATATCGGCAGGAAAACGTTCAAATTCAACAAAACTATGGTCACCATCAGGCTCCAGAGTCTGTTTACAGGCGGCATATTTCGTAACAGCCTGACGATAGTCCAGCACCTCATCGCCCATTTGCTGTAATAACCAGAAAAGTTCAGGGTGCGTGACCTGCTGAACATCCATGGCTTTTAAATCATCCATATGCTGTGGTTCAAGACAGTATTTCTCATGGGTATAAGGGTTAACTTGCTCTCCCAGATACTCAACCAGCAGCTCATAAGGTTTCACTGCAGGGTTCACCAAAACTGCGGGGAATTGATAACGGCTATTCAACCATGTTGAGATATACCCCCCCAGCGAACTGCCAACCAGTCCAATTTTGTATTCGTGTTTCAGCTCACTCACTAATTCGTCAATGAACGTTGCAGCTTGAGCAGGATAGCACGGTATTTGCGGGATCACGACGCGAATATCAGGACGGTGCTGCTGGCAGTAATCAGCCATCACTCTGGCTTTCAGTGACTGAGGTGAACTGTTAAACCCGTGAATGTAAAGTAACAAAGGCTTCATTTAATAACCTACAGCATCAAATTCTGGGGTAAAGCAATTGCCTTGTAAACGCGATACCGCAGTATTGAGCTGCCCGTCACGGGTTAATTCAAGGTAACGCCAACCCGGGGAGATTTTATCCAGGGCAAAATCATTGGAATCAGGCAAAAACTGGATGCAAGTCGATGGTGTGGCGAGCACCCGCACCCCGCGATAAGTACGATCTAACTCCTGATGAATATGGCCACACAGTATCGTGCTGACCTTCGGGTATTTGCCAATCACCTGCCAGAAGGCATCACTATTATGCAGCTGATGTTGATCAAGCCAGGTACTGCCAGCATCCAGTGGATGGTGATGCAATAATACCAATGCATGGCGATCAGGATAAGCTGCCAGCGCCTGATCCAACATCGTAAGCTGCGCTTCGCTCAACTCACCGTGGGGAACACCTGGCACCTGGCTATCAAGCAAAATCACCTGCCAGTAATCACCCGCCAGCACTTGCTCACATGACTTAATTTGCGCCGAAGGCAACACAGACTGCATGCTGGGCTGAAAATCATGATTACCAGGTAACCAGAAGCACGGCTGTGGCCAGCGCGCAATACCGCCAGCAAAATACTGATAAGAAACTCGACTGTGGTCTTGTGAAATATCACCCGTAGCCACAATCGCATCAAACGGGCGTGCAGCCGCGTCTACAGCATCCAATACTGCATGAAAACTATCTTTAGTCACCACGCCCAATAAGCTACCTGCTTCATCAGCAAATAGATGGGTGTCGGTGATCTGGAGTAGGGCCACACTATCCGGGTTCGTTTGTGGCAGCGAATACGTCTGCAAAACGTTAAAAACCTTGTCTGTTTAATTCAAATCTAATTAGCTCAGCATACTTCTGTCGCTGTTTAACAAACCGACTGTTTACTGATCCCATTTTTCAGGCAATATGCCAGCCAGTCCCCCAAAAAGCGATTAACCTGATGTTTCTCGTCTTTTTGGCACATCCGTAAATTCGGGTAATCATACCTTGGCTTAAGTCTCGAAATCTGTTGGGCGCTACACACTTCTGCCACTCTGGCATCGTGGTACAACCGTACGGTGAGTTGGGGGATTAAGTATTCTGCCACATCACCAGTGTTGTGCTGCCATAAACATACCACCGTCGTATAACGGGTTGACTCAATAATTTTCAGTCTGTATTCATGCTCAAAAACCTGATATGCGCACTCATCTCCTACCGCATCATTTTTTGGCAGTAAAGGAAGCAACTTCGCATAGTTGGTTTCATATAATCGCATGAGACCAGCAAGATCAACGGTGTATCTTTTATTCAATCGGTGTCCTTAGACCACTGGGTTTGTAATCGAGAATAGTTTAACTGCAACCATTGTAGCGCAATGATCGAAGCCGCATTCTCTATTTTACCTGATTCGACCCACTGGTACGCCTGTTGGCGTGTCACGACATGAACACGAATATCTTCGCCTTCTTCTTCGAGGCCATGAATGCCTTGTGCTCCGGTGCTATCAATACAACCGACAAACACATCCAGCACCTCAGAACAACCGCCGGAGCTGGAGAGGTAACGGGTGACTTTATCTAAATCCGTCACCGTCAGGCCGGCCTCTTCGACAGCTTCACGACGCACCACATCCTGGGCTGATTCTTCAGGTTCAATAATGCCAGCCACAATTTCCAGCTGCCAGGGTGTACAATCCGCGGCCATCGCACCGACTCTGAATTGTTCAACCAGTACCACCTTATCCTGGATGGGATCATAAGGAAGCAAGGCTGCCGCATGTCCGCGTTCAAACATTTCACGATCCAGCGCTTTACTCCAGCCGCCGGCAAATAACCGGTGACGGAAGCGGTACTTAACCATCCTAAAAAAGCCTTGATATAACATTTCAGTCGACAAAATATCGACATCTTCTTTGCTATACACAATACCATCAAGGCCCGCAGGCATCTTGCTACTCATGCAGTGATCTCCATTTAGCCGTATTTTTTCATTCAAAAGGGTCAGCAGCAATGATCAAATTCAACTTTTTTGATAAATGTTATGGTTTATTTTAAGTCCATACCAATAAATGGATGGATTACAATCAAGACATGCTTAATTAGGCAACGTAATATATAGATTACAATTACATATAGTTAAATATTCAGCTATGTAATGCATAAAACTGCGTTGCGATCAGTTTCAAGCAAGGTATCTTAAGGTACACTCATTATTTGCAACCATTTTATTGTCAGGATCAGGAAAGGCATCCATGAAAAAATTGCTTCCGCTCATTATCAGCGTTGCGCTTGGCGCTTTAAGCCAGGCAGCTCTGGCTGATGATCTCGCCGATATCTACCAACAAGCAAAACAAAACGACCCTCAGTTGTTAAGAGCTGCCGCAGATAAAGATGCAGCCTTTGAGGCAATTAACTCGTCCCGTAGTGCACTACTGCCGCAGATTAACTTAACCGCAGGCTATAATGTAACCCGTCTTGATGGTGATGATGATGGGTTTAACGGTGGTCTGAGCCTGAGTCAATCTATCTATAACCGTTCTAGCTGGGTTAACTTAGACATCGCCGAAAAGGTTGCTCGCCAGAGTGATTCAACTTATGCAGCATCCCAACAAAGTTTGATTCTGCGTGTTGTAAACTCCTACTTTGATGTCCTGAAACGGATGGATGATCTGGAATTTATTCGCGCAGAAAAAGCGGCTGTTGGCCGCCAGCTGGAACAAACCAAACAACGCTTTGAAGTCGGTTTATCTGCAATCACCGACGTGCATGATGCTCAGGCGCAATACGACAATGTATTAGCCGATGAAATCATCAAAGAAAATGCGCTGACGAACAGCTATGAAGAGCTACGTGAAATCACAGGACAGGAACATAAAGAGCTCAACATCCTGGATACCGCACGTTTCTCCACCAGTGCACCGCAAACCGGTGTTCTGGAGCTGGTAAAAGATGCCGAGAACGAAAACCTGACACTGTTAACCGCGCGAATTTCACAAGATATTGCGCGAGATAGCATTTCACTGGCGGAATCTGGCCATTTGCCTACCCTGTCGTTTGATGCTGGCTACAACTACAACGAGTTAAACCAGTTCAATGATGATGGCACTATCACTGCGGGTATTAATCTGAACCTGCCGGTTTATACTGGTGGCAGAACAACCTCAGAAGTGAAACAAGCGCAGTTCAACTACATTTCGGCCAGTGAAAATCTGGAAGGATCATACCGTAGCGTCGTAAAAGATGTCCGTGCGTTCTATAACAATATCAATGCATCTATCGGTTCTGTACGTGCTTATCAGCAATCTGTGATTTCTGCCCAGTCTGCACTCGAAGCGACAGAAGCGGGATTTGATGTAGGCACACGTACTATTGTTGACGTATTAGATTCCACCCGTCGCCTTTACGATGCTAACCGCCAGCTGGCTAATGCGCGCTATGATTACATCTTGAATCAGATACAGCTTAAGCAGGCCGTTGGTTCGCTCAATGAGCAAGACATCATCGATATCAATGTCGGCTTGATAAAAAGTAAATAATACTCTGAACGTTGTGGCCATGAATAAGCTCGACGTCAGGTAAAATGTAAAAAGCGCCATTATCTGGCGCTTTTTTTATAACGGCATTATTACGGAAGGCCGATTATCCACGCCCGCCACGGATCGATTCAATAATTTCAGTGGTAGAACAGCCATCTTCAAAATTCAGCACCCGAACTTCTCCACCAGCGGCAATCACTTCTTTACCGCCAGCAATCTCTTCCGGTTTGTAATCGCCACCTTTTACCAGCAGCGTGGGCAGAATTTCGCTAATTAAGCGTTGCGGGGTTTCTTCGGTGAAGGGAACAACCCAATCAACAGCCCCTAATCCGGCCAATACCGCCATCCGGCGATCTTCCGGGTTAACCGGACGACCAGGGCCTTTCAATGCCTGCACCGATGCATCTGAGTTCACGGCAACAATCAGGCGGTCGCCCAATTTTGCGGCCTCATTTAAATAAGCCACATGACCGGCATGCAGAATGTCGAAGCAACCATTGGTCATTACCACTTTCTCACCGCGCCGCTTTGCCGCTTCCACCGCCAATTTCAACTGCTGTTCGGCCATCACACCGAACCCCGTATCCTGACTGCCATAGATCGCATCAGTCAATTCAATCGTTGAAAGGGTTGAGGTACCCAGTTTAGCCACCACAACACCCGCTGCCGCGTTAGCCAGCTTACATGCATCAGACAACGATTTACCCGCGGCCAGTGATGCCGCTAGCACGGAGATCACCGTATCGCCAGCCCCTGTCACATCATAAACTTCCTGAGCCTGGGTAGGCATATGCAGGGGGTCCTGACCTTTTTGCAGCAATGTCATGCCGTGCTCACTACGCGTTACCAGCAGCGCATCGAGATCAAACCGGTCAATCAAGGCCAGACCTTTTTCAACTAACTCTTCTTCGCTGCGCACTTTGCCGGCCACGGTTTCAAACTCTGAAAGGTTTGGCGTCAGCAGGGTTGCACCGCGGTAGCGCTCAAAGTCTGCACCTTTAGGATCGATGAGTACCGGTACCCCCGCGTCATGGGCAAGTTCAATCATTGTGCGGATATGCTCAAGGGCACCTTTGGCATAATCCGATAAAATGACCACCTTCACATGGGGCAGGGATTGCTCTAGGCGCGGTAATATCTTTTCGGCATCCACATCGTGGAAGCCTTCTTCAAAATCAAGCCGAATTAACTGCTGTCCACGACTCATTACGCGTAGTTTGGTGATCGTAGGATATTCAGGTAGTGACACAAAGTCACAGCGCACATCCAGCGAAGATAGTTTTTCGGTTAAGGCTTTAGCCGCTTCATCAATCCCGGTCAGCCCGACTAAACGCGCATGGCCCCCCAACGCAGCAATATTCATCGCCACATTCGCCGCTCCACCAGGGCGTTCTTCAACCTGATCAACCTTTACAATCGGTACCGGCGCTTCCGGCGAAATTCGTGCGGTTGGCCCATACCAATAACGGTCCAGCATGACATCACCAACAACCAGCACATCAGCTTGATCATAATCTGGAAGAGTCAGTTTCATTTTTATCTCCGGGATAGTGAAAACGGCCAGATACTAACATAAAGGTATACCTACAAACAGTTTGTAACAGTTAATCATGATGGCTTTGATCTGATTAATCATTCAGCCTGTGCCGATGGTTCCAGGTACTGCTGCCAGATCTGCTTGACAACCTCTCGCTCAGTGCCAAATTGCTGTTCATTCACGTAGGCAGGTAAGCCCAATAAACTGAGGCGATGAATTTCATCTCGCATGCTACAATAGGCCTGCTTTAGCGCGGTGGCCTGAGACAGGCTCAGGATCTCATATTCAGCCATGGTATCGAAAATACGCACATTGTCAGACCAGCGGGTTAACGCAGGCTCTTGGCTGGCATGTTGCAAAACCAGGTACTGAGCAATGAATTCGATATCGGTAATTCCGCCTTTATCTTGCTTCAGACCAAACATGCCCGCTTTTTTGCTCCCCATATGCTCTCGCATTTTGTGACGCATCGCCACCACATCATGCCGCAGCTGCTGCGGCTCCCGGCATTGCATCAGGATCTGCCGGCGAACATCAGCAAACGCCTGCTGCAAAGGCACATCACCATACACCATGCGAGCCCGCACGATGGCCTGATGCTCCCAGGTCCAGGCTTCTTTGTGCTGGTATTCAGTAAACGCTTCCATGGTGCTGACCAGCAGCCCGGATGCACCTGACGGGCGCAGACGAACATCAACCTCATACAGCACCCCAGATGAAGTACGGGTTGAGAACAAATGAACAATTCGTTGTGCCAGCCTCAGATAAAACTGACGGCCGTCAATCTCTTTTTTTCCCGTGGTGTAAACATCAGCCGGACAGTCGTGCAAAAAGACCAAGTCAAGATCAGAGCCGTACCCTAGCTCCCAGCCACCGACCTTACCGTAACCAATCACACCAAAGCCTTTGCCGTCACGTTCTGTCAGGTGGCTAGGTTCACCATACTTTTCAGCCATTTGCAGCCAGGCCTGATTCACCACGGCGGCAATAATCGCTTCGGACAAATAGGTTAGATGGTCGCTGACTTTCATCAAAGGCAGAGCACCGGCAATATCTGCCGCCGCAATCCTCAGCAACTGCGCTTGCTTAAACTGACGGATCGCTTCCATCTGCTGTTCCATGTCTTCTTCGGGGATCCGCGCAAGATACTCACGAAGCTCCTCCCCGTACTGGTTCAACGGCGTTGGATTATAGAGATGCTGCGGATCAAGCAACTCATCAAGCAGAATCGGATATTGTGTCAGCTGGTTGGCGACCATCGGGCTGGCGGCACACAGACGCACTAGCTGGTTTAATGCTGCCGGGTGCTCACTCAGCAATTCGAGATAAGTGGTACGGGTCGCCACACGCACAATCAACTTGATCACTCGCGCTAACACCGATGACGCATCCGGACGCAGCACGATCCGCGCCAGTACCTCCGGCATCAGTCTGGCCAGAACTTCCCGACCGCGAGGCCCTAACGTACGCTTTGCCAGCTCAGCTTTCATTCCCAGCAAAGTACTGGCTTGCCCGGCCTGATCCGGCGCATTCAGCTCCGCCAGAATATTGAGCAGTACTTCTTCATTTTTCGCCATTGCCCACAATTCGTGGTATTGCGTATCAGCAGAGCATTGGCTGTCATCATCTTCAGTACCAATGATGTGATCGAACACCTGGTGTATGGCAACCATATGCTGTTGGGTCGCGGCCTGTAAGCTCTGCCAGTCCTCATAACCCATTGCACACGCTAAGCGCACCTGATCCAGAGGCTTATCCGGTAAGGTTTGAGTTTGTTTGTCATCAATGGCTTGCAGCAAATTTTCCAGCTTACGCAAGAAGCAGTAGCCCTGCTCTAAATCGTTCACTTGCTCGGCGGGTAATAGTGCTAACTGTTTAATTGCAGATAATGTTTCCAGTAACCCCCGGCTGCGCAGACTCGGCTCGCGGCCACCGCGTATTAACTGAAAGGTCTGGGCAATAAATTCAACTTCACGGATCCCGCCGGCCCCCAGCTTAATGTTGTTGTGCAGGCCTCGACGACGAACTTCACTGCTGATCATTGACTTCATCCGGCGTAATGACTGTATGGCACTGAAATCGATATAACGGCGGAAGACAAACGGCCGCAGCATCTGACGGAGTTCCTGATACTGGCTAAAGCTTTCGCGCCCCATCACCCGCGCTTTAATCATCGCATAGCGCTCCCAGTCCCGCCCCTGCTCCTGGTAGTAATCCTCAAGAGCGGCATAACTCATCACCAGCGGTCCGCTGTCGCCAAAGGGCCGCAGACGCATATCAACCCGGTAACAGAAACCATCATAAGTTTGCTGATCGAGCGCTTTGATCAGTCGCTGCCCTAAGCGGGTAAAAAACTGTGAATTGGCGAGGCTGCGTCGCCCGTCCCGGGTCTCACCGTTTTCCGGAAACGTAAAAATCAAATCAATGTCAGATGAAAAGTTCAGTTCGCCACCGCCCAGTTTCCCCATCCCCAGAATGAGCATCGGCTGAGCTTCGCCGTCAGCATTAGTCGGAGTGCCCCACTCCTTACAGCACTGAGTATAGAGCCACTGATACGCTTCCATGATCAATGCTTCAGCCAGCAAAGAGAGGTGGGCCAGACTTTGTGCTAATGTGGCTTTCGCGGTGAAATCCCGCCAGCCTATCCATACCATTTCCTGGCGGCGAAACGCTCGTAACCGCCGCATAAGCCCCGCTTCATCCGTGGCCGAGGCGAGCAGCTGCTGCAACTGCTGACGGTAGTGTTCGCCATGCTCTGCATCATCTACATGCTCAGCCAGCCAAGGTAATAGTTGCCCGTCACGTACCATCGATCCAGAGATGAAGTCACTCAACCCAATGACTTTGTGCAACTCGGCCTGACGCTCTGCCGGCCATTGGGAAAGCAGCTCAGGGTGAGCGTGTTGAAGTTTCTCCAGCGCCTTGGCTGAAGCGGCAGAAAGTAGATCTGGCTGCTTTTGATGTTGTGTCATAGCGGTTCCTTTGATTATTTCCCTGGCGAGCGTGACCCATTAATAACTAAGATAACATACAACAACGCCCACCAGAGGTGGGCGTTGTCTCTTTAATGACAGGATTTGTGAACCGTCAGATATTGCTTAATCAGATCCGAAACGACTGAATTTTGCTTTCCAGTTCATTGGCATGATTTTGCATGGTATCTGATGTTTCAGAAAGCTCTGTAACGACCACGACTGATGCTTCTACCAGCTCGCGGACGTTTGTCAGGTTCAGGTTCATCTCATCGGCCACCGTCGTTTGCTGCTCGGCGGCAGAGGCGATATGGAAATTCATATCATTGATCCGCTGTACCTGCTCAACAATTTTATCGAGCTCACCACCCGCACTGGTCACCAGGTCGACACCTTCCGCTGCTTCCACCACACTCTGCTCCATCAGCGAAACCGCTTGTTGGGCACTGTTTTGCAGCTGGGAGATCATCTCCTGAATTTCAACGGTCGCTTTCTGGGTACGCTGCGCCAGATTGCGCACTTCATCGGCAACGACAGCAAAACCACGGCCGGCATCACCGGCACGCGCCGCTTCAATCGCCGCATTCAGTGCCAGCAAATTCGTTTGTTCGGAAATGCTCTGGATCGTCACAATCACACTGCCAATCTGCTCTACACGCTCTTCAACCTGATTCACCGCACCGGCTGACTGGCTGATATCCTGCGATAACTGATTAATGGTAACAATGGTCCGAGACACAAACTGCTGACCTTGCGCCGCCTGGGCTGAGGTTCCTTCCGTTGTATTGGAGGCATCACGGGCATGTTCCGCAACAGTCTGTACCGTTGACGTCATCTCACTCATTGCAGACGCCAGCTGATCAATCTCATTAAACTCTTCTTGGGCGGACTCTTTCGTTTCCACCATGCTGATAGACATCACTTCCGCCAAAGCCGACAGCTCCGAAGAAGTGTCTCGTTGACTGCACATCACATCCCGTAACTGAATACGTGTTTTCTCCAGCTCTCGAGCTAAATCACCGTATTCATCACGGCAGTCCATTTCAATCGGCTGAGATAAGTCACGAGTTGCCAGAGACTTAATACTCTCAGCCAGATAGTGAGTCTGGCGCAGCATGATGCCAGCACCACCCAGTAGAATCACAATGAAAACTGCAATCATCAAACCCGTCTGCCATGCCACCTGCAGCAGAAAACCACGGTAATAGCTCTCAGCCTCAGAAGCCGATTGCGAGGCGACAACCACCCAATTCCAGCCTTGTAATTCAATCGCATACTCAAAGCGACCTTTATTATTCAGCACAATAGGGCCCGCGCCCGCGTGTTGCATCAGGTAGCGAGGCAAATCCACCCCCTGATCGGTAATATCGGTAAGATCACTGATTGTGCGTGCGTTCGGATGGCCTAAGACCTTGCCGCTGTCACGCTCGACCAGATAAAGGTAGGCCCCTTTCTGCCGGCTTTTCGCCTGTGCATTAATCGCCAGCTCAGCAAGTTGTTTGCCGTTTTCGCCCTGAGCGAGAAAAGTGCCCAGTAATGCGGCATTCGTTTGCGCTAGCTCTTCAGAGCGATCTTGCTGGATCTGCACCACTGACTGGTAAAAGGTATTTGCATCCCACAACTGCTTACCTATAAGCAGCATGGTACTAAAAACCATCAACACAATAAGCTTAGGCACGAGACGAATATTCGTGAGTCCCTGTTCCCATGGTTTAAACACCATCTTTGCCATTTTTAATCTCCGTATTGTAAGCATGCCGGCCGTTAAAATTTATGTCGTTTATAGTGAAACAGAAATTTCAGGGCGCAAAATCAGAAGGTTGAACGAATTATTTTCGAGCTCAAAACAATTAGGCTATTCTATATCCTTGCTGTGAATTACGAAAATTTAATGATGAAAAAGATCGATGCCGTCAAACATGAATTCAATCCGATAAGCCTGGTGGCTTAAGTACTCTCTCTTATGCCGGAGCAATTGCGACCAGCTTCATGTTTATTCCGCAAGCTAAATATATTTACACTCTTTCGCGGTCATCGACATCTTCATTTACCAGCTGTTCTGGTGAGCACACTCATTTCGGATCCAAGCAAGCAGAAAGAGGACGGTGATAGAAACAGAAACGCCCCATAACCGGGGCGTTTTAATGGATGCAGCTTAAATAGCAGGGGCTGGAAACCTTACGGCCAGTATGGGATCAGTTCGACCCCCATCTGGCGAGTCTGATCCATAGCATGGATCAATGACTCTTCTTTACGACTGAGCCATTTCTCAAGCTGTTTACGGTCATCGTCGTCATATTGTTCGACCAGTGTCCGAACCGACTCTAACTGACGTAAATCTTCAATGCCGCGTAACAAGTCTAACCATGGCATTCTGAAGGCAGCTCGTTTGTCTTCATCATACAGCTCGGCAAAACAAGTGCCGCTCATCAGATTGCGTAATAAGCGCGGCTGCTGGTCGAAATAATCAATTCGATTTAATACTCGCTGAGATGGGAAAACGTCAAGTAGCTCATCCCACGAACGCGATAGCACACCATCAGCAAAAGGCTTGATGCTGCCCGCTAATTTGATACGCGCTTTATCGTCAAGGAATGGCTGCCAGCCACGGCTTAAAATCCAACGACTTAAATCGAGTAATAGACCACAATAACGAGCTGACGTCAGCAGCCGCAAGATATCATCCTTCTCGGGTAACGCTGCAAACCGTATTTGCAGCTGCTTCTGGAGTGACTTACGCATGTTAAGCTTTTTCAGCACCTGGCCTTTCTCTGCTAATAAGTGCGTAATGCTGGCCGCTTCTTCCAGCCAATCCAGCTCACCTTCCAGCCAGTGCAGTTCTTGACGCAACAACGCACTCGCCCGGCGAGGGATCAAGCCACCAAATACCACCAGCGCCTGACGAATTAACGCTAACGCCTGGCTGATTTGGTGCAGCGCTTCTTGATCTTGGCACTCAACATAAATCTGTTCATGATAATGCCAGTGGGCTAACGCATGCTCTAAGGTGTTGACGAAAACCGTCTCAATCGACTCTTGGCCGTTAACGGCGACAAAAGGCAACGCTTTCACCTCATCACCGTCATAACCTGCAGCCAGGCGGTAACCACGGGCTGCCTTGCTTAAATTGCCCAGGCGCATGCCGCCTTCCGCACATAACTCGCGTGCCAGCGTAAACAACGCATCGGTTTGACCGGATTTCAGTTCTAATTCAACTTCACAGATAGAGTCAGTTTTACCGTTCGTACTCACCTCCCCCTGATCAAAAGCCACTTCGATCTGGCTACCATCTGGCATGGCGATCAGCCATTGCTGACGTTCAAAGTCAGTAGAAAACAGAGGATTGAGCTGTTGCTGCACGAGAGCAACATTAACGCTCTCAGGCCATGCATCGGCTGGATGCAAGAAGAGATCAGGATCGGTTCCATTGGTTTCAGCGTTATATTCCGGACGTTGGTGCAACCCTGCAACCACCCGTCCTGCTGTCTTCAAGGTCTGAACAAAAACATCATCAAACCGGCGGATCCGCAGGCCGATATCGTGCTGGCGAAGAATTTGGTCTGGCGTATCAAAGTAGGTATTGCCTAAAATTCGACTACTTTGCTGCAAAATTTTCGCTTCAGCAATCACACGTAGAAGTTGATTCGAAAATTCTGGTGAGACGAAAAACTTCAGTTCTATCTCGGTTTCCATAGTTGTCCCTATAAACAGTGGCAAACCAAGGATATTTCCTTATGTGCCCGGGGGCAAGTGAGAAATATCAACAAAACCTTGATCAAAAGTGGTTCCCCTCCCCGAACTTATACGTTAACATGCGCGCCTCAATGACCATCGCTCAAGAATTAGCCATTTAAGGCACTCTCTAGGTTGATCGGCTATGCCAGTAAATACAATTATGGGGCTCTTTGCTAAATCCCCAATCAAACCACTGCAACGTCACGTTACTCGCGTAAATGAATGTTGCGATTTGCTTGTTCCGTTCTTCGAGGCATGTCATGCCGGAGACTGGGATAAAGCATCTAACTTACGTGAACAGATCTCGCAGCTTGAGAAAGATGCGGATGTGTTGAAGCGTGAGATCCGTCTGAAACTTCCTCGCGGTCTTTTCATGCCAGTCGATCGTACTGACATGCTGGGGCTTCTAACTCAACAGGATAAACTAGCTAATCTGTCCAAAGATATCGCAGGTCGTGTCTTAGGTCGTCAGCTACAAATCCCTGTCGCCATGTATCCTGATTTCATCGCATACGTCCAACGTTGTCTTGACGCAGCTGACCAAGCTCGTCGAGTGATCAACGAACTGGACGAACTGCTGGAAACGGGTTTCAAAGGCAGAGAAGTAACGCTCGTTGCTGAAATGATTAATCAGCTTGATGTCATCGAAGATGATACTGACAGCATGCAGATTATTTTGCGTCAACAACTTATGTCCATCGAAGACCAATATAACCCGGTGGATGTAATGTTCCTGTATAAAATTCTCGAGTGGGTTGGCGGTATCGCTGATCAGGCACAGCGTGTCGGCTCGCGACTGGAAATCATGCTATCGCGTTCATAAACGTCGAGAATTTAACAATAACAAGGTTTTACAATGGAAATCCTGGCTAACTACGGCACCATTCTTATTATGGTGGCGGGTATCTTTGGTCTTTTGATGGCGTTTGGTATTGGTGCAAATGATGTTGCCAATGCCATGGGTACATCAGTAGGTTCAAAAGCACTTACCGTTAAACAAGCAATCATCATTGCGATGATCTTCGAATTCGCAGGTGCTTACCTTGCAGGTGGAGAAGTCACTGATACCATCCGTAAAGGTGTTATCGACATGTCATTCTATACTGCCCAACCAGAAGTTCTGGTTTACGGTATGATGTCTGCACTTCTTGCTGCCGGTACATGGCTACTGCTCGCTTCTTATATGGGCTGGCCGGTATCAACAACACACTCCATCATCGGTGCTATCATCGGTTTTGCCTGCGTGTCTGTCGGTACTGAGGCTGTTGACTGGACTTCAGTACAAGGCATTGTTGGTAGCTGGCTTATCACACCGTTGATTTCGGGCTTTTTTGCCTATGTGATATTTAACAGCGCGCAACGTCTAATCTTTGATACTGATAACCCCTTGATAAATGCCAAGCGTTTTGTACCTATTTATATGTTTATCACTGCGATGGTCATTGCGTTGGTGACAATTAAGAAGGGTCTGAAACACGTTGGTTTACATTTATCAAGCGGTGAAGCATGGACTGCATCCATTGCTGTTTCTGCACTGGTGATGATGTTTGGTTATGCTTACATCAGTAAGAAATACACCGATGATGGCAGCTCTGTTGATAGCAACGGCTATGCTGGCGTAGAACGCGTATTCAGCCTGTTAATGGTTGTGACGGCGTGTGCGATGGCATTTGCTCATGGCTCTAACGACGTGGCTAATGCGATTGGTCCACTATCTGCGGTTGTATCGACTGTTCAGAATATGGGGCAAATTACCGCGAAAAGTGCCATTGCATGGTGGATACTGCCATTAGGCGGCATCGGTATCGTTCTCGGTCTGGCAACAATGGGCCATAAAGTAATGGCAACTGTTGGTACTGGTATTACCGAGCTTACACCGAGTCGAGGCTTTGCTGCTCAGTTAGCAACAGCATCAACGGTTGTATTGGCTTCCGGTACCGGTTTGCCAATCTCGACCACACAAACGTTAGTCGGTGGTGTGATCGGCGTTGCTTTTGCCCGTGGTATTGCTGCATTGAACTTAGGTGTGGTACGTAACATCGTCGCATCTTGGGTTGTAACGCTGCCAGCCGGTGCCTTGCTTGCAGTCATTTTCTTCTATCTAATGCAAGCTGTCTTTGGTTAAAAGTGGCTCAGGTTCAAAAGAGGGAGGCTTTGCCTCCCTTTTTCTTGCACCCGAGAGATAATCTTTTTAGTATCTGTGCTCTTAAAGAATACAGGCTCCTCAAGGATAAAATTGTGAAGCATCTAATCAGCATTTTATTATTAGCTTTCGCTGTTCTGGCCGCCCCCGTGAAAGCAGAGCAGGTTCGTTATATTTCAGACGACCTGTTCACCTATATGCACCGGGGCCCAGGTACCCAATTCCGGATTATGGGTAGTGTGGATGCCGGCACCAAAGTCACGCTACTGAAAACCGATAAAGAAGCCGGT
Source organism: Photobacterium lipolyticum (assembly GCF_003026475.1). GTDB lineage: Bacteria > Pseudomonadota > Gammaproteobacteria > Enterobacterales > Vibrionaceae > Photobacterium > Photobacterium lipolyticum. The sequence continues at coordinate 17,946 of NZ_PYMC01000017.1, read as the reverse complement.
TTTAGTCAAATCACGGATGACCGCGGCCGTAGCGGCTGGGTAGATTCAAAGTTCATTTCTCTTCAGGTTGGTCTGAAAGACCGTGTTCCTGCACTGGAAGCGGAGCTTAAAAAAGTCAAAGCAGCACTTGCAGCAGCGACTAAATCAAGCGATGAGCAAAATGCCGGTCTTAAAAATTCACTGAAATTACGTAATACGCAGATCAGTGAACTGGAAGAGCAGAACATTAACCTCAATGATCAGTTAACGTCATCTCAGGCTGAAATTCGCGAGCTACGTGCGAAAATCGATACTCAGAAAGACGACTTGCTGATGAAGTGGTTCACTTATGGCGGCATGGTCGCTGGCGTCGGTTTATTGCTGGGTCTGGTTCTGCCACACCTGATCCCTCGTCGCCGCAAGCGTAATAACGGTTGGGCATAATCTGATTTTGTCGGATTAACGAGACAAAAATGGCAGCCGATGGCTGCCATTTTTTATTCTACGGCTTTTGTGACACGGCGATTCTGACCATTACCACTCAGACAATGCAGGCATCACAATATGATAAGACTCAAAATCAAACACCACCTGACGGGGTTCGATACGGCGTAATACCACCCCCGGCGCCAATTCATCGCCTTCAAATGCTTCCCTGCCATTTACTTTCACCCAGCGGCTATTCGCTGTTGATGAGTAGATATGCGTTTGAAAGTCGAGTTTTGGCATTCGATTCTGCACCGAGGCAGGTAAGTCACCAATGGCGATTGCGGCTGGCGCTTTAACGAGATCAGACGTTACGCTTTCATTCACAATTTCTGCTTGTTCTTGCTCCGGCTCAGCATCTGTCGCGGCAATCGCTGATTTCAGTTGCAACGCTAACTCCGGTGACAGCCCCGAAAGATCAAGCTCGTCAAGATCCCAGTTATTTGAACGGGAATTATTGCTGGCAGTATCTGCGTCCATACGGCTACTGCGCCCATTGCGTCCGCCATCCGTGACCGCTTCATTCTGATAAGAAGCATGACCAGGTGTCACCGCATAAGAGGCATCCCCCAACGCTAACGGTTCGGTAACCAGATTAGGGTAAGGCAGAAATTCAACGCCAGGGATCTTGTCGGCAATAACCGGCACTGCTGCTGTTGCTGCCGGCACGGCATTACGATCTACCGGTGTCACCGTCACGGAAGCTGCTGTTAATGCTGGTGACGGTGATTGCGTTTGCGTTGCAGGCATCAGCTGGGTATAGGCAATCGCGCCGACCACTGGCAAAGCGACAATCAGCGCAGGCAGTAACCCGGTCGGTAAACGCCTAGGCTGGCAAGAGGCTCTGAGCGAACTGACCATCCCCAGATTGGCCGGCAGATAAGCAGCCCCTGAATGGCGGCTTGTTGTCTGATGGTGAGCGGAATGACTTTGCGCCGAGTGACTTTGTTCCGATAGCTCAATTGCATTAAGCAAATTCGACATTAACTTTTCTCCGGTTGCAGCGTAGGGCCCGGCAAGTTCAGTGCGGAATCAAGCACCATCAGGGTCATAGGCCCCGCAATACCATCTGCAGTAAGATCTTGTGAACGCTGGAAGCGACGCAGGTTCGCCAGCACCGATTGATCGAAATAATTCTGATTATTTTGTATATTGCCAAGAAAAACATTGAGCTGCTGATTCAGCCACTCAACCCGTGGGCCACGCTGGCCATAACGAATGCTGGCTTTACTTCCCAGAGGCGGTCGCCATAGCAAGGTATAATCTCCCTGCCAGTGCTGTTCAAACCAGCGATGTTCAACCGCGATCCGCTCTCCGCCAAACAGCAGCTCAACGTTTTTACTGTTCAAGGCGTAGATCACGGCGTAGTAATCCCGCTGCTGGTCGTCGCGTAGCGTCACCATGACAGGACGGTTGATAATATTAAGCTGCTCTAACCGGATCTTACCCTCATGACAGGTTAGCTGGATACGCTGACTGGTTGCGCAATTAGCCTGATTAAGCGCCGTATCATACCCCCAGAGCTGATACAGGGTCTGCATGGCCTGACGCTCATAGCGACTCTGGTTGATAGCTTGCTGTAACTTATCAGCCTGCGTGGCGACGGGGGCCGGTGTGTCTATTGGCTGAAGCTGTGTGATCTCAACTGGTGGCTTGATGTGAGCCGATGGCGCTTGCTGAACAGAAAGCTGCTCACGGCTTTTCAGGGCAAGCGAAGCCGTCTGTTGATAATGCCAATATAACACGCCAGCAGATAATACGGCCCCCAATGCAATCGCGCCCCCCCAACGAACAATACCCGACGTTGCCCCTGCATGTTGACGACCGCCACCGTTCTGGTGAGTCGTCGGCGACTGCCAGCTCAATGTGTCTTCACACGCTTTGGTTACCATAGCCTTAGTAACCTGATGAGTGGCATGCTGACAGGCCAGCTGCATCGATTTATCACACACCAGGTTGATCAGGCGCGGGATCCCATTGGTTGCTTTGGCTATCTGGCGGATCAGTGCCGGCTCAAACACCGGGTGCAAACAGTTAACAGCATGCAGGCGATAACTGACATATTCTCCCACTTCAGCGGTGGTCAGTGGGAGCAGGTGATAACGGGAAGTAATACGCTGCGCCAGCTGACGCAAGCGATCTTGCTGTAGTAACTGTTGTAATTCAGGCTGACCAATCAGCACCACCTTTAACAGCTTACGACTGTCGGTTTCTAAATTAGTCAGCAGACGAAGCTGTTCCAGCACGTCGGGCATCAGATGCTGGGCTTCATCGACCAGCAGCAGGGTTTGCCTCCCCTGACTGTGGTTTGCTAATAAATGCTGGTAAATATTGTCGGTTAATACTTTAAAGCTGGCCTCTTCCGAGTAGCTCAGACCCAGCTCATCACAGATCGCCGCCAGCAAATCATGTGCCGATAAGGTGGGATTAAGGATAACGGCAACTTGCGTTTCCTGAGTTAGTCGAGAAACCAATGCCCGCAGTACGGTCGTTTTTCCCGTTCCGACCTCCCCGGTCAACAATGCGAATCCGCCGCCGTCTGACAGACCGGCCAGCATATGAGTTAATGCTTCCCTGTGCCGCTCGCTGAGATAGAGAAAGCGAGCGCTGGGCACAATTGAAAATGGCGCTTCAGTTATCCCGAAAAAATCCTTGTACATACCTTATACTCTTGTACCTGAACCACACAGATCAAATTACCTGCGATGACTACCATTGTATACCTTGATGCCGTATTGAAGCGACCAATGACGCAAAAGGTAGTCATTCAACAGACTTTATAAGGAGTAAAAATTGCAGACATATCTTGTTGGTGGTGCGGTACGCGACGCACTACTGGGACTCGCGGTCGAAGATAAAGACTGGGTTGTTGTCGGTACCACCCCCGAGCAAATGCTGGCGCAGGGGTATAGCCAGGTTGGCAGTGACTTCCCGGTATTTCTGCACCCCAAAACGAAACAAGAATACGCCCTTGCCCGTACCGAACGAAAATCAGGTCACGGTTACACCGGATTTGTCTGCTACGCGGCACCAGATGTCACCCTGGAGCAGGATCTGCTGCGCCGGGATCTGACCATCAATGCCATTGCTCAGGCTAACGACGGAACACTGGTTGATCCGTATAACGGCCAGCAGGATCTTAACAATAAAATCTTACGCCATGTCTCACCGGCATTCGCTGAGGATCCGCTGCGGGTATTGCGCGTGGCTCGTTTTGCCGCCCGCTTCGCCCATCTCGGCTTTACCGTGGCCGCAGAAACTATCGCCTTAATGCAAGAGATGGTCGTCACCGGTGAGTTAGCCGCTTTAACCCCCGAGCGGGTATGGAAAGAATGGGAAAAATCCCTCTCGAGCCAGCATCCTGAGATTTTTTTGACCGTCCTGCGCCAGTGCGGGGCGCTGGGCATCGTTATGCCTGAAATAGATGCCTTGTTTGGCGTACCGCAACCGGAACAGTGGCATCCGGAAATTGACTCCGGGCTCCACACATTACTGGTGACGCAACAGGCCGCGTTATTAAGCCAAGATAAGGCGATCCGTTTTGCCGCCCAGGTACATGACCTAGGGAAAGCGTTAACCCCCGAAGAAGAGCTGCCAAGCCATAAAATGCATTGCCATACCGGGTTAAAGGCGATAAAGGCGTTATGCCAGCGCTTACGGATCCCCAATGATTATCGGGATGCCGCACTGATGGTATGTGCTCAGCATACTAAAATTCACCTTGCTGATGAGATGCGCCCGGCGACCTTTATCAAAATATTGGATCAGATAGATTGCTGGCGAAAACCCGAACGGGTTAACCAATTAGCCCTGTGCTGCCGGGCAGATGCGCGTGGCAGAACAGGCCATGAACAGGATGAATACCGACAAGCTGATATTTTAGTTGCCGCGTTTACCGCCGCCCAAGGTGTTGCCGTCAAACCGATTGTCGAGGCTGGCTTCAAAGGGAAAGAGATCAAAGAGCAGCTCGCTATTCGTCGTGCAGTTGCTGTTGAGGAAGCGCTGAAACCGCTACGTTCCAAGCAATAGCACCGCACCTATCCCATCAAAACACAAAGCCCGGCAACTTAAGCCGGGCTTTGTTATTTTAAAAAACTGTGTCGCCACAATTCTTCATGGCAATTCAACGCCGCTATGACTGAGTCAGCAAAAACGCAATCAAACCACCGCCCAATAGCAGTCGGTAGATAACAAACGGCATCATACCCAGGCGTGTTACCAGCTTAAGGAACACATGGATACAGGCATAAGCACTGATAAAAGAGACCGCTATGCCGATGTTTAACGCACCAAAATCGACAGGTTCGCCGCTGGTCACCAGCTTCGTGCCAAGATAGCCGCCAGCCAGCAGAATAATCGGGATCGACATCAGGAACGAAAAGCGGGCCGCCGCTTCACGGGTAAACCCTAAATGTAGCGCTGCCGTCATGGTCGCCCCTGAACGCGACGTTCCCGGGATCATTGCCGCGGCTTGTGAGAAGCCGATAAACAGCGAGCGTTTCCAATCCGCCTGATATTCATCATCTTGCTGAGTTGCACGTTTATCTACCCACCATAGCAACAAGCCGAACACGATGGTCGTACAGGCAATAACCCAGGCTGAGCGCAGATACAGCTCAATAATATCTTTCATGAACAAGCCAAAAATACAGGCCGGAATAGTCGCCAGTACAATCATCCAGGCCAATTTAGCTTCTGCGCTGCGATGGCCTTTGAAAATCGACCCAATCCAGGCCGATAGCAAGGACACCACTTCTTTGCGGAAGTACAGGATCACTGCTGCAAGCGTACCCACATGCACGGCGACATCAAATGCTAATCCCTGATCGCTCCATCCTAATACCTCGGAAGGCAAGATCAGGTGGGCCGAGCTTGAAATAGGCAGAAATTCTGTCAGCCCCTGGATCAGGGCCAGCATAAATGCTTCAAAATGACTCATTAATTATCCTCTGTTACTAATTCCACCGGCCACAAGGCTTGGGTATGTTCAAATGCCAGCCATAACTGCCCGATGGTACGACCATCACCCGGGATCGCGAGATCAGGGCAAAGCTCCGCCATCGGCCATAAAACAAAGGCAAATTTATAAAGATCTGAACGTGGAACTGCAGGGGCAGACTCACGTAACTCCTCACCGAACAACAAGATATCCAGGTCTAACGTTCGACTTTGGTTTTTTTGCGCATTCGGCGACCGCCCGTATTGTAACTCTAGCTGTTTAAGGGTCTGCTGCAGCATATCAAGTGCCAGCGACGTCTCTATTTCAACCACGCAATTAAAAAAATTGGGGCCGGAAAAGCCCACAGGTTCCGCTTCAAAGATTCGAGACGCCCGGTAATGTGCACCCAGTTTTCTCAGCTCAGTCATTGCCGCCTGAATATGGTACTCACGCTCAATATTGGATCCCAGGCTGATATACACTCTGGTCACTTGTTGCCTCTCTCGATCTGAACCCCGACACCACGGGCATTAACGACCGCACCGGGTTTTGTGACACGCACTTTCAGCCAAGGGACTGAAAACTGGTCCATAATCAGACTCGCGACTTCTTCCGCCACCCGCTCTATCAGTAAAAAGCGGCCATTCTGAATATGGTCCGTCACGGCAGTACTTACCGCGGCGTAATCCAATGCATAGGCCACATCGTCACTGTTTGCAGCCGGGCGGTTATCGTGCGCCATTTCCAAATCGAGCACGAGTTTCTGTTTTATTTCTTGTTCCCAGTCATACGCCCCGATCGTGGTAATGACTTCAAGATGTTCGATAAATACTAAATCCATGTTCAATCGCTAATTTTGTTAGAGGTCGGATACCTAATGTGAGCAAAAGCGCGTATTATCAGGTCGTAATCGTCAAAAATTATGACATTCATTCGTCAGGTCATCATATTGCATGTCAACCTGGAGTGGCACTATACCACAGGAGTGAATATCTGGGATGGACCCGGGTGATTATCATTATGATAACGCCTGAATGATACGGCAGCGATGTTATCGCTACCCAGCTGGAATTTTGCATGACGCCATTAGTTCTTCTGATCATCATTGCAGCCTACCTGTTAGGCTCCATATCGAGTGCGGTCTTAATCAGCCGGTTCTATCGACTGCCCGATCCTCGCGATACCGGCTCAGGTAATCCTGGGGCAACCAATGTCTTACGCCTGGGCGGCAAAAAAGCCGCCGCCATGGTGCTGATCTGCGATATCTTAAAAGGTATGCTGCCGGTCTGGTTCAGTTACTACCTCAACATCAACCCATTCTTACTTGGCATTATCGGTATTGCCGCTTGTCTCGGCCATATCTATCCAATTTTCTTTCATTTCCGTGGCGGCAAAGGGGTTGCGACCGCTTTAGGGGCACTGGCACCGATTGGCTGGGATCTCAGTGGGATGTTGATTGGAACGTGGTTGCTGGCCGTACTTATTACCGGCTATTCATCGCTTGCTTCACTGATCACCGCATTAGCCGCACCTATGCTGACCTGGATGGTAAAACCGGAATACACCATGCCGGTCTCAATGCTCTCTTGCCTGATTGTACTCCGCCACCATGACAATGTACGTCGTCTGCTGGAAGGTAAAGAGACCAAAATCTGGCAAAAAATAAGCCGCAAAACCAAACCCGGATCGAGTTGATTAGTGCGGCTCTGTCTACTTGCTGCGATGGCTTAGTTGTTCACCGGTTCCAGCTGATCAATCGGCCAGCGCGGGTAGGCTTTCACCGCCAGATCCGTGGTTTCCTGGTTCTTCAGGCGCTGCATGCCAGCATAGGCAATCATTGCCCCATTATCGGTACAGAACTCAGTACGCGGATAAAAAACCTCACCCTGCATCTTCGTCATCAGTGCCTCTAATTCCTGACGTAAGTACTTATTTGCACTCACACCACCAGCAATCACTAAACGTTTCAGGCCGGTTTGTTTTAACGCACGCTTACATTTAATCGCCAGCGTATCAACGACTGCCTCCTGGAAGGCAAAGGCAATATCAGCACGGGTCTGCTCATCGTCCTCATTGGCACGAATGGTGTTTGCCGCAAATGTTTTCAAACCAGAAAAGCTGAAATCCAGCCCCGGACGATCGGTCATCGGTCGCGGAAACTTAAAGCGTCCTTGGGTGCCTTTTTCTGCCAGTTTTGATAACAACGGGCCACCAGGATAGTCCAGCCCCATTAATTTCGCTGTTTTATCAAAGGCTTCACCAGCTGCATCATCAACAGACTCACCCAGGATCTGATAGTCACCAATGCCTTTAACTTCCACCAGCATGGTATGGCCGCCAGAAACCAGCAGTGCCACAAATGGAAATTCAGGTGCATTGTCTTCCAGCATAGGAGCCAGCAAGTGACCCTCCATGTGGTGTACCGCGACAGCGGGTAAATCCCATGCATATGCCAGACTGCGACCGATGGTTGCCCCCACTAACAATGCCCCCACCAGACCAGGCCCAGCGGTATAGGCCACACCATCAAGATCGGCTGGTGTTAGCCCTGCTTTTTTCAACGCTTCTTTGATCAGCGGAATGGTTTTTTTCACATGATCACGCGACGCCAGCTCAGGTACCACACCGCCATAATCAGCGTGCAATTTTACCTGACTGTAAAGCTCATGTGACAGCAGACCTTTTTCATCATCGAAAATTGCAACGCCTGTTTCGTCACAGGAGGTTTCGATGCCCAGTATACGCATAACGACCTCTATACTATTAGAGTGCCAACCTGATTAAATATGTCGCCCTTTCAGAGCACTTAACGCGTCAGATTGGTATTAAGGGGAGTAATTGTGGGCCATGTTACCGCCCTTGACAGAAATTAACCAGTTCATGGTTGCAGAATGCTTTACAAATGCCCCCTAATCAGATTAGAATTTCGCACCATTTTTAATCAGCTGACACTCTTCGACTGTCAGCGTTAAACCGAATCACTCTGAGGTGAGTATTACATGCCAGTAATCAAAGTACGTGAAAACGAACCGTTTGACGTAGCACTACGTCGTTTCAAGCGCTCTTGCGAAAAAGCAGGTGTTCTTTCTGAAGTACGTCGTCGTGAACACTTCGAAAAGCCAACAACTGTACGTAAGCGTGCGAAAGCAGCGGCAGTTAAGCGTCACCTGAAGAAATTGGCTCGCGAAAACGCGCGTCGCGTTCGTCTGTACTAATCGTCAGATAACGGAAGGATCGCGTAATGACTCTGATTGAACGTCTTAAAGACGAACAAAAAGCGGCAATGAAGGCGAGAAATAAACCTCGTCTTGGTGCCATCCGTTTAGTTCTTGCTGCTATTAAACAACGTGAAGTTGACGAAAGAATAACGCTTTCTGATGACGATGTTGTTGCCGTATTAACTAAGATGGTTAAGCAACGTCGTGACTCTGTAGCTCAATATGAAGCTGCAAGTCGTCAGGATCTTGCTGATGTTGAGCTTGCTGAAATTACAGTACTTGAAGAATTTATGCCTCAACCGCTAAGCGACGACGAAGTTGCCGCTCTGCTGGATGACGCTATTGCTTCTACAGGTGCTGCCAGTATGCAAGACATGGGTAAGCTAATGGGCGTGCTAAAACCGCTGATTCAGGGTCGTGCCGACATGGGTAAAGTTAGTCAATTAGTGAAAGCTAAACTAGGCTAAAACTAACCCAGTTCTACAACAAGCCGTGCTATCCATCAGGAATGCGCGGCTTGTTTGTATTTTATCTTCAACATTTTTCAGTCTGTTTTTACACTCTATATCCCATAATTATTTTCAGGTATTACTCATTGTATGGCAGGAAGAATCCCTCGTTCATTTATTGATGATCTCATCACACGACATGACATCGTGGATGTCATTGATGCGCGAGTGAAACTAAAGAAACAAGGCAAAAACTTCGGTGCCTGTTGTCCTTTCCATAATGAGAAAACTCCTTCCTTTTCTGTCAGCCAAGAAAAGCAGTTCTATCACTGTTTTGGCTGTGGTGTGCACGGTAACGTTCTTGACTTCGTCATGGAGTTTGATCGGCTTGAGTTTGTCGAAGCCGTTGAAGAGCTCGCCTCACAACTCGGTCTTGACGTTCCCCGAGAAGACGGCGGCAAACCTTCAGGCCCACGTACTGCAGAAAAAAGAAGCCTGTATGATCAGATGGGTTTAATTTCACAATTTTACCAATCTCAACTGCGTACTCCTGATGGACAAGTCGCGATCGATTACCTGAAAAATCGAGGCCTATCCGGTGAAGTAGTACAAAAATTTGGGATCGGTTATATCCCCGATCAATGGGATATGGTTCGTAGCCGTTTTGGCCGGGATCCTGAATCGCAAAAATCACTTGTCACCACCGGCATGTTGATCGAAAACGATAATGGTCGTCGTTATGACCGTTTCCGTGGCCGAGTGATGTTTCCGATCCATGATCGCCGCGGGCGCGTCATTGGTTTTGGTGGCCGAGTCTTAGGTGATGGAACCCCTAAGTACCTTAACTCACCGGAAACCCCGATATTCCATAAAGGCCGCGAATTGTACGGCTTTTATGAAGTGTTGCAAGCCCACAGGGAACCAGAAAAGCTCCTGGTTGTCGAAGGATATATGGACGTCGTTGCCCTTGCGCAATTTGGGGTTGATTATGCCGTGGCCTCTCTGGGAACGGCCACCACAGGTGATCATATCCAGACTCTGTTTCGCCAGACCAGTACTGTCGTTTGCTGTTACGACGGTGATCGGGCTGGCAGGGAAGCAGCGTGGCGCGCCATGGAGCAGGGACTGCCCTATCTGACCGATGGCCGTCAGTTGAAATTCATGTTCTTACCCGATGGTGAAGACCCGGATTCCTGTATTCGCAGTGAAGGCAAGGAAGCATTCGAGCAACGTATCAACCAGGCAATGCCCCTGACAGAGTTTTTATTTAATACCCTGATGCAACAGGTTGATACCAGCAGCAAAGAAGGTAAAGCCAAACTCAGCACCCTGGCGGTTCCATTGATCGATAAAGTGCCAGGTGGAACGCTGCGACTATACTTACGTGAGCAGCTCGGAAAAAAGTTAGGTTTACCAGATGAAACACAACTTCAACAGCTAATATCAAGGCAAGGTGTTGAAACTAAAAAAGTTGGTCAACCCGAAATCAAGCGAACACCAATGCGTGAGGTTATCGCATTGCTGATCCAGAGGCCGCATTTTGTCAACAGCCTCGAATTTGACATGGCTGCATTTGAAGGAATTAACGTGGCTGGGTTAAATTTATTGCTATCAATAGTTGATAAATGCCGAGCGAACCCCAATATCACCACAGGCCAGTTACTAGAGCACTGGCGTGGCAATAAGCAAGAATCCATGATGGCCCGTTTGGCTGCATGGGAACTACCTCTGTCAAAAGACGAGGATAACACTCTAGATGTATTTTTAGACGCAATGGACAAAGTAATTGGCCAGTGCGTTAAACAACAAATCGAAAAATTGCAGGCGAAATCAAATACCGTCGGCTTATCAGTCGAAGAAAAGCAGGAGTTACAGTTACTATTACTGAACCGTCCTGGCTAGTATGTAGTCAACAATTAAGAAATTTGTTATAGTTAATGGTTTGCATTTCTGCACACTAAATTCTCACTCAGACCCGAAGTTGGATATCGTCTATGGAGCAAAATCCGCAGTCTCAGCTAAAGTTACTTGTCGCGAAAGGCAAAGAGCAAGGCTATCTGACCTACGCCGAAGTAAATGATCACCTACCGGAAGACATTGTTGATTCCGATCAGGTTGAAGACATTATCCAGATGATCAATGACATGGGTATTAAGGTAGTGGAAACCGCTCCTGATGCCGATGAATTGATGATGACTGAAGATAATGCAGATGAAGACGCCATCGAAGCGGCGGCCCAAGCGTTATCTAGCGTAGAAAGCGAGATCGGTCGTACCACTGACCCGGTTCGTATGTACATGCGTGAAATGGGTACGGTTGAACTACTTACCCGTGAAGGCGAGATTGATATCGCAAAGCGCATTGAAGATGGTATCAACCAGGTTCAGTGTTCAGTAGCTGAGTATCCTTCTGCAATCGCTCACCTGTTAGAGCAGTTTGATAAAGTTGAAGCCGACGAGCTTCGTCTGACTGATATCATCTCTGGCTTTATTGACCCGAACGAAGAACAAACCGCATCACCGACGGCGACTCACATCGGTTCAGAGCTAAGCGAAAGCGAACTTGAAGATGAAGATAAAGATCTTGAAGAAAGCGATGACGAAGAAGAAGAAGAAGAAGATACAGGTATTGATCCAGAGTTAGCTCGCGAGAAATTCCTCGAGCTACGCAACTCTTATGAAAAAATGGCGACAGCAATTACGACTCACGGCCGCCACAATGCGAAGACCGAAGTAGCCGTTGCAGAGCTGTCTGAAATTTTCAAGCAGTTCCGCCTGATCCCAAAACAGTTTGACAAGCTTGTTCGCTCACTACGCGACTCCATGGATAAAGTACGCACCAATGAGCGTCTTATCATGCGTATGTGTGTCGACAACAGCAAGATGCCAAAGAAAACCTTTGTTAAATTCTTTGCTGGCAACGAATCCTCAAGTGAATGGATTGATGAAGCACTGAATTCTGGCAAGCCGTATGCCGAGCGTTTGAAGAACTACGAAGAAGATCTTCGTCGCGCATCATACAAGCTGAGAATGCTGGAACAAGAGACTGGCCTGTCAATCGAACGTATTAAAGATATCAGCCGTCGTATGTCTATCGGTGAAGCGAAAGCCCGCCGAGCGAAGAAAGAGATGGTTGAAGCGAACTTACGTCTGGTTATCTCGATTGCTAAAAAATACACCAACCGTGGTCTGCAATTCTTGGATCTGATCCAGGAAGGCAACATCGGTCTGATGAAAGCGGTAGACAAGTTCGAATACCGTCGTGGTTATAAGTTCTCAACTTATGCTACATGGTGGATCCGTCAGGCAATCACTCGTTCGATTGCTGACCAAGCGCGTACTATCCGTATTCCAGTACACATGATTGAAACGATCAACAAACTGAATCGTATCTCTCGCCAAATGCTACAGGAAATGGGTCGTGAACCTTTACCGGAAGAACTGGCTGAGCGCATGCAAATGCCTGAAGACAAGATCCGTAAAGTGCTTAAGATTGCCAAAGAGCCTATCTCAATGGAGACACCTATTGGTGATGATGAAGATTCACACCTAGGTGATTTCATTGAAGATAACACGCTACAGCTTCCAATGGATGCCGCGACAGCAACGAACTTGCGCGGAGCAACCAACGATGTTCTAGCTGGCTTAACGCCACGAGAAGCTAAAGTCCTTCGTATGCGTTTCGGTATCGATATGAACACTGACCACACCCTAGAGGAAGTGGGTAAGCAGTTCGACGTAACGCGTGAGCGTATTCGTCAGATCGAAGCAAAAGCATTGCGTAAATTGCGTCACCCAAGCCGCTCAGACGTGCTGCGCAGTTTCCTTGACGAGTAATCGTTGAAGTTTGCAATAAAAAAAGCGAGCCTCCGGGTTCGCTTTTTTATTTCCGCTCCAACCTTCTGCATGGCTCTCATCATTTCTCCAGCCCGGTAATCGTAATCTCTCCTTACCTAATGATTACAAGGCAATAATTTTTTAACTGCCTAAAAAGCAAACAAAACATCGCCTTTAATCGCTAGACAAGCGTCAGGTCATCCCATATAATTTCTCGCACACTGGCCCCTTAGCTCAGTGGTTAGAGCAGGCGACTCATAATCGCTTGGTCGTCTGTTCAAGTCAGACAGGGGCCACCACTTCTTCTTATGATTCATGGACTTTTCCAGTCCGACACCATTCTTACTTCTTGTTCATATCCTGTCTTCAGGCTAGGTCAACTAAGCTCCTTTTCATCTGCTCCACTGAAATTCATCAGTAAGTTTCCACGAAGCTACATTTCTAACAGCAATCCAATACTGCATATCACATGCAATACTCTTCCGTGTATCTACACATCTAACCAAGTCCATACAACACTTAGCCCATTCATAACCGGCAGAAAATCAGTGAGCGGTTACTAACAAAAATATAACCAACATTCCGTTCCTTAGGTTCAAGTTATTAATATATAGATAATTTAGTAACCTAACTAACACTAGGCATCGTGCTAGTGATACCAGTGCTGAAGAACATACTGATCTGATACGGATGTGATTAGACAAAGACCAATTACCAAAGACAGGTAATTGGTCAGTTCTATCGTAAACAAAATTTCCCCTGTCTTAGTTTCAGCCCCTCCCACAGCCAGATTCAGCAGATAGATCACAGACTGATGTTCATACTCAGATCAACAAAACTCTAACGACAGCCTGTTTCAGAGCTAATCAGATAGGGTTCTGGTGGTAGTTGTAGGTGAGTTGAATCACTGGGCTGAATCCATCTCAGACAGACAACCCACTCTACCGTCGCCGCCGTCGGGAAAATCCACATAATCAGCCTAAAATCGCAGCCAAAGACCGGCAGAGGACAGGCACGACGACAACGACAAGGAAATCACGAAAAGAAAAAATCAGGGAAGTCAGGTAGCACAAGGGCTAGAGAGGAGTTACTGGGCCAGTCTGGTGTGACCGACCCAGCGACTTAGGATTTTAAGTGGGGGTGCGTGGGTGGTTATTTGGATGTACGTTGTTCTTCCTTAATCGAACAACGAACTATGGGCCCCCTCTTTAACAGCCATCGTAGAGTTTATTCACCCTCAAATCACCATAATCGATAACGTCAGAGCCATCTTGCATTTCGATTGAGCGAGTAAGTTGAATAAAACAACCCATGGCTTTAAGTTCTGTCCCTGTCATTTCTTTATCACCCAAATATATGAACGTACTTGGCACATCGCTAAATTCATAATCGGTCATCATAAAGCCATCAACATTCATTGCAGCTTTTATGTGTTTAGGCTTAATACTCATCTGGCCGTCAAGCACATACAAATCAGTGTTCGGGATGTTTGTTTCAACTTTAGCTGATTCAATTCCCACGACAGTTGCCTTGCCTACAACAATTGAATTAGCTGCTTTAACAGCACCAATGAAACCCTCAAGGGATGCTATGCGTGCATCCCTATGCATGTTTAGAAATCTTGGTGCAGCTGTGACCGCAAGGATTCCCAATATCACTATAACCACAACCAGTTCAATTAGTGTAAAGCCCTTGCTCTTCATTATTTTTTAAACTCCAATATCCTCGTAGGTGTACAATAGATAGTTTGAACTTATATTGTTATCACTCAGCAATTTTACAACATCGTTCGAATGGCGCATATGAATATATTTGCGCAGCAAAATTTTCTTTAACGCTATGCTCACTTGGAAAATTTTCTTGACAGTCTGCGTAAATAATCGTCGTTACTTTGTGTTGCATCTGAGAACTAACAATACAGAATTGCTGCTTTTTCGTTGAGCTAGACTCACTATCGTAATTTTTCCTGACATTTTACCAAGAATATTCAACGGACATCTTTTCTTCTCGCTGTACGGTTTTATAAAAAGCGTATGCGGGTTGAGAAACCTTGCGAGATCTTAAAAGTCCACAGTATAGTTTGACCTGCGCCAAAGCCGGACTCAAGACCCTAAGTACCGGCCAGGATATCCATTTTTATTGGCCAACTCGCTTTCATCGTCTATTGGTGGTTCGATATTGCCGCAGAGCATGCCGGATGGCACTGCCATTTCTAGGCAACACCTTTATAAATCAACATGTTTTATCCTTTGTCAAACTCGGCAAAGAAGTCTTTCGCAGGCTTTAGTATCAAATACCCGATTCAACATTATGCTGGGCACAACAGGCACTGATTAGGATGGCAAGGAGGAATCATCATGAGTAGATTCTATGGGGTACCTTAAGAGCTTTTGGACAAAAGCATGTTAGTGCTTTTGATCTAATTTGTAATGTTCGGATTAGATAAAGTTCATCAAAAATCTGTTGGTTAATCATCGCGAAGGCCAACTCAGTCATGACATAACAACGACACCTGACCTTGTCCACAGCAATGTGCGTGGCCCCGACGGTTACCACTAGGAGATAAAGATGAACCCCTTCGCCTGAGTCATAACGCCACCGCACTGGAGCAGCAACAAGAGCAACTCTCTACGTATTCTGAGTTGACGTTCGAGGAGCGCTTAGGCCTGCTGCTCGAAAGTGAGTGACTCAACCGAAGCCAGACCAAAATCCAACGCCTGAACCGTCAGGCAAAGTTAAGGCTGGATACCCAGCCAAGCCGAATACTGTACAAAGAAGGCCGAGGGCTCAAACGCCACCAGGTCAGTGAACTACTGACCGGTGGCTACCTTCATAAACACCAGAACATCTTGGTTACAGGCCCAACAGGTGCAAGCAAGACCTATAGCGCTTGCACCCTGGCAACTCAGGTTTGCGAGCAGCAACATACGGCCCGCTACTATCGACTGAGCCGTTTACTGGATGACCTGAGTACAGGTCGTCTGGATGGCACATACCAAAAACAGCTACAGGCCCTGGCTAGAAAGCAGTTACTGGTTATTGATGACTGGGGATGGGAAAGCTGTCTCAAGATCATGCGGGCACTTACTGGAAGTGCTAGAGGATCGATACCAGGTAAGTAGCACTATCGTTGTCAGCCTGCTCCCCGTACGGAATGGTACAACATGATAGGCAATGCCACCGTCGCAGATGCGTTGCTAGATCGTCTCATCCACAACAGCCACCGAATCGAATTGGGAGGAGAATCCATGCGGAGACTGGTGCAATCCGATCACTTAGAGTAAAAATAAGGATAGAGAAAAAGAGGATAAAAAGGTGATCGGATTAAAACGGAATCCTAGATCATAATCGCCGGAATACGCAGCAATTTCGTGTTTATCCAATTAAGCGTCTGCTACCAGCAAATAAACCACAAATTATAAAACACCAACATATTATCGACAAAAGAAACAATAACACATTGCACTAGGCACAGTCAGTCGCCAAATTTACATTTTTCTCCCACCTCTGTATCAACGTTAAATATATTTCATTGCACTGAATGTGATAGATATAACTTTACCGCCTCTACCAAGTGTGACCGCCGTTTAATAATAAACATTTTTATCTGAAATGAATTTTAATATTGGGAATACTCATCATGTCTTATAACATATCTAATATCAGAATAAGGAAAAAAACAATGAGAAACGGCTTGTTAATTCTCGCTACCTTGGGGGGATTGTATGGGTGTGGTTCGGGTGATAATGGATCGGTTGATGGGAGTTCCAAAAGTGGGGATTGTGCTGCTGATACTAAGGTAGTACAAGTGACAGACAGTTCCGTTAACCGCAACAGTTACCACTTTTTCCAGAACACATGTAATGACCTTATATACACCGGCAGTATTGGTTCAGGAGAAATTTGGGGCTATGGAACAGACCTTCCGGATACAGGATTCTGGACGCACAACATTCAAAGATATCAATTAGCGCGCACTAGTGATAGCTTTGACCTGTTTGCGAGCCTACCCCGCTTGCCAGACAATGATGAAAAATTACAAGGTGCGATAGTATGTAGTCTCGAAACCTCCGTAGATGGTATCTACAATAATACAACCATTACTATTAACAATAGTAGTATTAACGAATTTTGTTATCAGAAAGGTGTTGAAAGTCCTATTATCGCAAAATATGATGTCGGTTATGAAACATTGACAGAATCCCAAATAAATCAGTTTACCGATATTGTCCAGAAAGGTAACCCAACACAAAGTAATTTCACTCAAGCTATGAGTAGTGACAAGTTAATATTATGTAAAGTATCCAGCGATGAGGAAATAGCAATAACGCAGTGTGCTAATTAATGTATTAGGTTGTATTCGCTACTATTCATCATACTCACAGACTACAGATGCTCTTTACTCTGCTCACTCGAGTAAACATATATTAACGTGCACCTTGACTCAATAGTTTTTACATCGCCACCCCTTTACATAAACTAAAGGCTATTTGCTAAATAGCTCTACTTTCCGCAGGTGACTCAAAGACTGAACGGTAGCAGTAATCAAATCGGAGTGCGGGTTGTAAAAGACCAGTGCTTCAGATTTGTTAGTCCCGCCATGTCGTTTTATCTCTACAATTCCCATATGACTGTGCCACCGAGGATTAACGATTCATTAATCATTAATAGAGACAGACACCCTATGAAAAGCACAAACCTGTTACTTTCACCACTCCGTCTGGTCGATCTCAATACACTTAACCCAAGATGAAAGAACTACCTAGTCTCGCTACCTTAACCTTCATCATCATTTTCAGATAAAGGGATTACCGATGACCAAAGCGCGTTCTTCTCTCATTAGTGTTGACGCTACGCCTTATTATCATTGTGTTTCTCGTTGTGTTCGCCGCTCATTCCTCTGTGGTTATGATGTAGTGATGAGATGGTCTCCTCCCTCTCCCAAACGGCGTCATAATGCGCCAAGATAGTGTTGTTTCTACTATCTGAAATCGAGAAGGATAAGACCATGGTTAAGCATAAGATAATTGGTATTGATC
>NZ_PYMC01000016.1 GCF_003026475.1 Photobacterium lipolyticum | reverse complement strand
GCTGAATAGACACTGCGGAGTGGTAGTTCAGTTGGTTAGAATACCGGCCTGTCACGCCGGGGGTCGCGGGTTCGAGTCCCGTCCACTCCGCCACTTATTTAGAGTTGTATCGCTCTTTAAACTGATAAGATAGGGGTGTAGCTCCAATTGGCAGAGCAGCGGATTCCAAATCCGCGTGTTGGGAGTTCGAATCTCTCCACCCCTGCCACTTTAGAAAGCCTCAGCAGAAATGCTGAGGCTTTTTTCGTATCTGATGTTTGGGAAAATTAACGGTTTTATGTCAACTCAAATGAGAAAAGTGTATTTTGAACTTGTTGCTGCAGCTGATTACCGTTAGCATGCTTTTATTGTCACTGGCACCATGCTGGTGACGGGTGATGGAGTTCCACCTTTAACTGCTCTTGTCGAGATGATGACTCCTGCTGTAGTAGGATAGATCTCTCTATGGCAGGGCTATTGCCATGTTATCTATCCTAAGATATAAACCTGATATAGATAGGCTGGTATGGCTCATCCACTAAGCGAAAACCCTAAAATTTTTGTCCATATTCTCAGATGGACGCTACTTATTATCCCTGTCGCTGCCATTGTCGGTTCTCTCAATGCTTTTTTTCTCTGGATATTGAGTGTGGCTACGACGACTCGAATTGACAACTCCTGGTTGATTTACTTATTACCCCTTGCAGGCATTGTGATCGTTTATTGTTATCGCAATCTGGGGAAAAACTCTGAAGGTGGCAATAACCTCATCATGGATGAAATCCATGAGCCAGGAGCTGGCATTCCTACCCGTATGGGACCTCTTGTCTTGATTACGACGGTGATCACTCACTTATTTGGGGGATCAGCCGGTCGGGAAGGTACAGCCGTTCAAATTGGAGGAGCAACAACACATTGGCTTGCCAGAGTATTTAAACTTAATGAAGCTGATACACGTTTGATCCTTATTGCTGGGGTGGCTGCAGGTTTTGGTGCGGTATTCGGGACGCCATTAACCGGGGCAATATTTGCGTTGGAGGTGTTGGCAATTGGTCGCTTGAAGTTTGATGCAATTATTCCTGCACTTTTTGCCGCTATTCTTGCCGATCTGGTGTGTAGTGCATGGGGAGCCCATCATACTCATTATCGCATTAACTTTTTAGAGACAATTACCTTGTTTGAGCAAGCGGTAAAAGTGGATATCTTTCTGATCGGAAAAATCATTTTAGCTTCGATAGCATTTGGTTTGGCTGGATACCTGTTTGGTGAGTTGACTCATGCCTTTAAAGATATCTTTAAAGCAACCCTGAAAAATCCATATCTTATTGTGGTGGTTGGGGGGCTGATCGTTATCGGTGCTGTTCAGTTGATTGGTCATTATGATTATATCGGTCTCGGGGTCTATTCGAGTCGAGATGGTGGGGTCAGTATTCTCAGCGCATTTAGTCCAGGAGGTGCTGAATGGTACAGCTGGTTGCTTAAGCTGTTGCTGACAGCCGTTACCCTGGCTGCTGGCTATAAAGGTGGTGAGGTGACTCCGCTGTTCTTTGTTGGTGCGACATTAGGAAACACCATGGCCTGGGTAATGGGTGCACCAGTTGATCTATTTGCCGCACTTGGCTTTTTGGCTGTCTTTGCTGCGGCAACCAATACCCCGCTTGCCTGTACCATTATGGGCGTCGAGTTGTTTGGTGCAGACTATATGTTGTACTTTGCGATAGCTTGTTTTACTGCTTACTATTTTAGTGGTCATACCGGTATTTATTCATCGCAGCGGGTTGCTGTACCTAAGTTATTTGACTTAAAAGGTGCACCGAAAATTACCCATAAGTTGGGTGAGCTGCGTGAAACGCATTCATCTCTGCTCAAAGCAATGGTTAAAAAGCATTCCAAATAACCGTAAGGCCGCACAGTTGTGCGGCCTTATTTATTTTACATGAGTTCATCATTTTCTTTGTTTTGCCCTTGCTGTGAATTATTCCCTTCCCTATACTCTTTTCGAAACTTGTCGGAGTGCCAAATGGCTGAGACCGTATTACGGGATCCGTTGAACCTGATCAGGCTAATACCTGCGAAAGGGAACAAGAGAATTCTTCTGCCTAGCTGTATTGATAGATACGCGACATTAATACACAACTAGCGCACCTGATGCTGCTGCACAGCCTACGTGTATGCCTCTTGTTTACGCGCCAATCCGCCAAGCAATTTCCCCCTATATGGATACTCAAGGAATTTGCTATGTCGAATCGCAAACAAGCGAGACTGGAAGCTAAACAATTTATTGATTCACTAACCGCCCAACCTTTTCCTAATTCCCGGAAAGTTTATGTGCAAGGTAGCCGAGCTGACATTCAGGTACCCATGCGCGAGATCTCTCTGTCTGACAGCCTTGTTGGCGGCACTAAGACTGACCCTATTCTAGATCCCAATGAACCTATTCGTGTCTATGACACCTCCGGTTTTTATTCCGATCCTAAGCAGCCTGTAAATATTTATACAGGCTTAAAAAAAATTCGTTCAGGCTGGATCGATGAGCGTGGTGATACTGAACTATTAGGTGAGCTAAGCTCGGAATATACCGAGGAACGTTTATCGGACGATACGTTGGATGATCTTCGTTTTGCCGAGCGAATTCATCCTCGTCGTGCCCAGCAAGGACAATGTGTTACCCAGCTGCACTATGCCCGCAAAGGGGTTGTGACACCTGAAATGGAATACATTGCCATTCGCGAAAACATGGGACGTGCTCAGTATCGTGGTGAAGTGCTGAACCAACAGCATCCCGGTATTAGTTTTGGTGCAAACCTGCCTGCTGAAATTACGCCTGAGTTTGTGCGGCAGGAAGTGGCTGAAGGTCGTGCCATTATTCCTGCCAACATTAACCACCCTGAATCTGAACCGATGATCATTGGTCGTAACTTTCTGGTGAAAGTGAATGCCAATATTGGTAATTCTGCGGTCAGCTCTTCCATTGAAGAAGAAGTTGAAAAGCTGGTGTGGTCAACCCGCTGGGGCGGCGATACCGTGATGGATCTTTCTACCGGTCGGAATATTCATGAGACCCGTGAGTGGATCATCCGCAACAGCCCCGTGCCAATTGGTACGGTACCTATGTATCAGGCATTGGAAAAAGTGAATGGTATTGCCGAGAACCTAACCTGGGAAGTCTTCCGCGATACCTTGTTGGAACAAGCCGAGCAAGGGGTTGATTATTTCACGATTCATGCCGGTATGTTGCTTCGTTATGTGCCGATGACGGCTAAACGAGTGACCGGGATTGTGTCACGTGGTGGCTCGATCATGGCTAAATGGTGTTTAGCACATCATGAAGAAAGCTTCCTCTATGTACACTTCCGTGAAATCTGTGAAATTTGTGCGCAATACGATATTGCCCTTTCTTTAGGTGATGGCCTGCGTCCTGGCTCTGTTGCTGATGCTAATGATGAAGCTCAGTTTAGTGAGTTACGTACGCTGGGTGAACTGACGAAAATTGCCTGGGAATATGATGTCCAGGTGATGATTGAAGGCCCGGGTCATGTGCCAATGCATATGATCAAAGAGAACATGGAAGAGCAGATGAAGCATTGCCATGATGCCCCTTTCTATACACTGGGACCGCTAACGACAGATATCGCACCTGGTTATGATCATATTACCTCGGGAATTGGTGCTGCAGTCATTGGTTGGTATGGTTGCGCTATGTTGTGTTATGTCACTCCGAAAGAACACCTTGGCTTACCGAATAAAGACGACGTAAAAGTGGGTCTGATCACGTACAAGTTATGTGCTCATGCGGCAGACTTGGCTAAAGGCCATCCTGGCGCACAAGTCAGAGACAACGCTTTGTCAAAAGCGCGTTTTGAATTCCGCTGGGACGACCAATTTAACCTGGGTTTAGATCCTGATACTGCTCGTGCATATCATGATGAAACCCTGCCTCAGGAATCGGGAAAAGTCGCGCATTTTTGTTCTATGTGCGGGCCTAAATTCTGTTCGATGAAGATCTCTCAGGAAGTACGTGATTACGCCAAAGGTCTTGAACAGGATGACGAGTTAGCGATCAATTTATTGAATGATCCATTGGAAGGCATGCAGCAAAAAGCCGATGAGTTCCGTTCCCGAGGTAGTGAGTTATACCACCCTGCTCAAGAGGATAGTTAATGAGCTCTTTATGTTTACCCGATAGTTTAACACCGTTGTTAATGCATGTAGAACCTCTGCTGGCCACTGCTGATCAGTATCAGCTTGGTGAGTCAGTCAGTGTGAAGTTGAGTGATTCGGGGGCTGTAGAGATTCAAATTGAAGAGCGTCAGTTCAGCCTGGTATTTAACCAGGCTGAAGCTGGTATTGATGGCTACAGAGTGCTGGATCAGTGGTTAGCACCCTATCCGACGTTGCGTGAGATGCAGCATAAGGTTGAGCAAGATCCGTCATTAGTGGTGTGTGATTTGCCAACGGATAAGGGCTGCGTCGATATCTGGCATCATAAAGGTGAAGCACGTGCGGTCTATTGTCACCATGCCGGGGCCAGTGATCCTCAGCGTGCAATGCTACTAACTGCACTGGCGCTCGATTATCCGCTGGAAGATGCGGTGACCTTAGCGCGCGCTCATGCTCGTGGCTATCAGGAATCGAATGCGGATGGCCATGGTGAAATTAGCTGGCCAATGCGGCGTGAGCTGTTTCCCCGTCCATTAACGGCTAATCATCCGGAAGTTGCCGAGTTAGGCTGGCACAGTAAAGAAGTGGCGGTTGCTCCCTTTGCTGAGACAGATGTGACGCAGCTGGCATTGTACCCGGTTGTCGATTCGGCAGAGTGGGTGGAACGCTTACTCAAGTTGGATGTGAAAACCACCCAGCTGCGAATTAAAAAACCGCAAGATATTGAACTTGAAGAGCAAATCCAGCGAATTACTGCCTTGGGCAATGCTTATCATGCACAGGTTTTCGTTAATGACTACTGGCAGTTGGCGATTAAGCATCACGCCTATGGCGTTCATCTTGGTCAGGAAGATTTAGACACCGCAGATCTGACCGCAATTCAGCAGGCTGGTTTGCGTATTGGTTTATCGACACATGGCTATTTTGAAATATTGCGGGCTGCGGAGTTTTCGCCGAGTTATATCGCGCTGGGGCATATTTACCCAACCACCACCAAAGATATGCCATCCAAGCCGCAAGGCCCGAACCGTCTGGCGCTGTATCAAAAATTGATTGGTGATGAGTTCCCGACTGTGGCGATTGGCGGCATTGATTTATCTCGTGCGGAAAAAGTCTGGCGTACCGGCGTCAGTAGTGTGGCTGTGGTTCGCGCGGTGACTCAGGCCGATGATACAAAAGCAGCGATTGAGGCATTTAATCAATTGCTGATCCGCCATGCTGCTGTTGGGGGCCCGCTGGATGCTGGGTGATCAGGAATTTCTTCGCTACAACCGTCAGGTCATGTTGCCGGAAATCGGTGAACAAGGTCAGCAGTTATTGGCTCGGTCTCAGGTTTTGTTAGTGGGGGCCGGCGGTCTGGGCTCGGCGGCTGCATTGTATCTGGCGGGAGCTGGCGTCGGAAATATCGTGATCGCCGATGACGACGAAGTCGAGAGTTCTAACTTGCAACGTCAGGTGATTTATCGTGATGCCCATCAGGGGCAAAGCAAAGCCAAAATGGCGGCTGAGCAGATCCAGGCGCTTAACCCGCATATACGGGCACGTGCAGTACAAGCCCGGTTAGCCAATCAGCGTCTGGCGATGGAAGTTGAACTGGCAGACGCCATTTTAGATTGCTCTGATAACCTGCCTACTCGACATGCGGTGAATCGGGCCTGTTTTTCCGCGGGTAAGCCTCTGATCTCAGGCGCGGCCATTCGCTGGCAAGGGCAGTTGATGGCATTTGATTTCAGGCAGAAACAAGGGCCGTGTTATCACTGTCTGTTCCCTTTGCAATCCGATTCTCCACAAGAGCCACAGAATTGCAGTAATTCTGGTATTGCCGGTCCGGTTGTCGGCATGATGGGAACTATGCAGGCATTGGAAACGATTAAGTGTATTACCGGGGCGGGACACGTTGCCTTTGCTGCGTTGCAACAATTTGACGGTCTGACTATGGCCTGGCAACGATTTAACCTTGCCCGGGATAAGCAGTGCCCTGTTTGTCGTCCGGGTAGTGATAAAAGAGAGCGGCATTCTAATGACAATCCATAACCAGATAATGAATGACTTGCAGATCCAGATCTGGGTGAACGATAAGCCCGTAGATTGCTCATCAGAGCAAAGTCTTACAGCGTTGCTGACGACTTTGGAAATGCCATTACAAGCCACTGCAGTAGCATTAAACGACGAGATCGTCGCACGCAGTGAATGGGACAGCACACAATTAAGTGCCAGTGATCGTATTGCTTTGTTTCAAGCCATTGCTGGAGGTTAAATGCTAACTATTGCGGATAAAACGTTTTTTTCTCGTCTTTTTACCGGCACTGGTAAATATGCCAATAGCCAGACAATGGCTGAATCCATCATCACATCCGGATCGGAGCTGGTGACGATGGCGCTTAAGCGGGTCGACATTGATAATCGTGACGATGATATTCTTGCACCGTTGATTAAAGCGGGTGTGAACTTACTGCCGAATACCTCTGGGGCTAAAAATGCCCAAGAGGCTATTTTTGCCGCGAAGCTTGCCCGTGAAGCGCTGGGAACCAATTGGTTGAAACTGGAAATTCATCCGGACCCTAAATATTTAATGCCGGATCCGACTGAAACGCTGGCAGCGGCAGAGCAACTGGTACGAGATGGCTTTATCGTTCTGCCATATTGCCATGCCGATCCGGTGTTATGTAAGCGTTTGGAAGAAGTGGGTTGTGCTGCGGTGATGCCGTTAGGTGCACCGATTGGTTCTAACAAAGGGCTGGTATCGCATGATTTTCTTGAAATTATCATCGATCAGGCCCGGGTACCGGTGATTGTTGATGCCGGTATCGGCGCACCTTCTCATGCAGCAGAAGCGATGGAGATGGGAGCCGATGCGGTTCTGGTGAATACCGCAATTGCTGCCGCTGCCGATCCGGTTGCAATGGGGCGCGCATTTAAATTGGCGGTTGAGAGTGGGCGTATGGCCTATGAAGCGGGGTTGGCGGGTACGGTTAATCATGCAATTGCTTCAAGCCCGCTAACGTCTTTCTTAGATCAAAGCGCATAAGGGGATCGGCATGAGCTATGTTGATGTCTGGAAGCAGCTTGATTGGGATGATGTGCGCTTATCGATCTACAGTAAGACGGCGGCAGATGTAGAGCGTGCATTACGTAAAACTAAGCGCGATCTGGAAGATTTCAAAGCGCTTATTTCACCGGCGGCCGAGCCATACCTCGAGCAGATGGCACAACAGTCTGCCGCGTTAACGCGGAAGCGGTTTGGCCATACAATATCATTTTATGTCCCGCTCTATCTGTCGAATTTGTGTGCGAATGCCTGTACCTATTGCGGCTTTTCAATGGAGAATCGAATCAAGCGACGTACATTAGCTATCGAAGAGATCGAGCTTGAGTGCCAGGCAATCAAGGCAATGAACTTTGACAGTGTGTTGTTGGTAACCGGTGAGCATGAGCGCAAAGTGGGAATGGAATATTTCCGTAAAACGGTACCTACGATCAAACAGCAGTTCAGTTATCTGGCCATGGAAGTACAGCCGCTGGAACAGCATGAATATGCCGAGCTGAAAACCTTAGGCTTAGATGCGGTAATGGTGTATCAGGAAACCTACAGCGCACCAACCTATGCCGAACACCATTTGCGTGGTAATAAGATGGATTTTGAATACCGACTGGCAACGCCAGATCGCCTGGCAAAAGCGGGGATAGATAAAATCGGTATTGGGGCTTTGATTGGTCTGGAAGAATGGCGGACAGATTGTTTCTTTGTGGCCAGCCATCTTGATTATCTTGAACGTACGTATTGGCAAACACGTTATTCAATTTCTTTTCCGCGCTTGCGTCCATGTGAGGGTGGCTTGCAACCGAAATCTGTCATGAGTGATCGCCAGCTGGTTCAGTTGATTTGTGCTTATCGGATGTTTAATCCACAAGTGGAATTATCACTGTCGACCCGTGAATCTCCTGAATTCAGAGATAATGTGTTACCACTTGGCGTGACTAGCCTGTCGGCAGGGTCGAAAACACAACCGGGCGGATATGCCAATGACGAGCCGGAGCTAGAGCAGTTCTCGATCAGTGATGAACGTTCGGTGGCAGACGTTGCGGCGGCAGTGAAGCAACACGGCTTTGAAGTGGTGTGGAAGGATTGGCACCACGCCTATTCCGGCTAATTAACTTTCCCCTCGTTGCTATTTAGCTAAATATAGTCATCGAAAGTGCTCATTTATACTTACAAACTGCGCGCTTTCTCTTTGTTCTTTAGCAAAATAGCTTAGAGGCAAAAAGTTACTATTTGGGCAGAGATAAAAAACTCCCGGGCTCGAGAAGAGTGCGGGAGTTTTATGTTTTAAGTACCTGAATGATTAAAGTCAGGTCTTAATTTCTTGTGGTGTTAGCGTTTAAGTGGTGCCGTTGCTTGCGCTAACCATGCCAGGTCGTTACCTTCCAGTGACGGGCTGATCACGGTGAATACGGTATGGTGGTAGTTGTTGAGCCATGCAAGTTCAACATCGTTAAGCAAGCGAAGGTCAATCAGACGACGATCGATCGGAGCACGAGTCAGGGATTCAAAGCCCATCATGGTCATATCACCTTGCGTTGCCACTTCTACCACCAGCTCCAGGTTTTCGATACGGATCCCGAAGGCGTCAGCACGGTAGTAACCCGGCTCATTAGACAGCACCATGCCCGGAAGCAGTGCGGTTGGGTTGTATACTTTCGCAATGCGTTGCGGACCTTCATGCACGCTCAAGAAATGTCCTACCCCGTGACCGGTGCCATGGTCGTAGTCGAAGCCATGCGCCCACAGGTGCTGGCGAGCGAGTGCATCAAGTTGTGAGCCGGTTGTACCTTTCGGAAAACGTGCCGAAGCAAGAGCAATATGCCCCTTCAGTACCAGCGTAAACGCCTGTTTTACTTCATCACCGGGCTGACCGATGGCAATGGTGCGGGTGATATCCGTTGTGCCGTCCGGATACTGGCCGCCTGAATCGACCAGATAGACATTATCCATTTCCAGTACGCTCGGCTCTGGCTGGTTTAAGTGATTGTAGTGACACATTGCCGCATTGCCGCCGACGGCAGAAATGGTATCAAAACTCACATCACTGCAGCTGGTATCCTGGACGCGGAACTGCCATAACTTGTCAGATAGTGTACCTTCATCGAGCAAATTACCCGCTGCTACCTGTGCATCAACCCATGCCAGGAACTTAGAAACAGCCACACCATCACGGATATGGCACGCCTTCATCCCGGCAATTTCGGTTGGATTTTTGGCGGCTTTTGGCAGTAAGCAAGGATCCGCCGCTTCGATAAGGTTGGCACCTGCGGCACGTAATACCTGATCAGCCCAGGCGTTACTCGTTGCCGGATCAACCAGAACGTGTTTGCCGCTCAGTGCTTGTAAGCCGGCTTCTAATGCCTCTGGCTGGTGGGTACGAACACCTTCGCCGACATGAGCGGCAAATTCAGCAGGCAGACGAGCAGGGTCGATATAGAAATCCACGCTGGCATCGGCATGAATAATGGCGGTCGAGAGCAGTACCGGCAGGCTTGGTACGTCACTACCACGGACATTCAGCAACCAGGCAATACTGTCTACCTGAGTCAGTAATGCCGCCTCAGCTTTCTGTTTTATCAGCTCTGCGGCAATTTTAATGCGCTTTTCATTGCTGCTCTGGCCGACAAAATCCAAGCCCATCAATTTGGCATCAGACAGTGTCGCCGCAGGACGATCATGCCATAGCGTATCGATTGGATTAGCAGCAATACAGACCAGTTCTAATGCGCCAGCAAGGCTTTCTGTTGTACGCGTTAGCCATGCGCTGCTGTGCAGGCGGGCATCAATGGCCACTTTGCTGCCGACGGCAAGGTTATCCTGGGTCCACTGAACTGGTGGCTCTTCAATCAGATGGCGATATTCAAAGACTTCACCCGGTACTTGTTTACGAACCTGTACCACATAACGACCATCAACAAAGACAGCAGCTTTGTCACGGGTGATCACCGCCATACCGGCAGAACCGGTAAAACCCGTAGCCCAAAGCAGACGTTCGTTGTGAGCGGGGATGTATTCGCCCAGATATTCATCTTCATGAGGAATAAGCAATGCGTCGAGCTGATTTTCAGCCAGCCATTGGCGAATTTGCTCAACGCGTTGTGAGATAACTGCTTGCATGTTTTGAGGTTCCTTGTGTGTGCCACCGTCCGTGTGACGGAATAAATGCCAACCTGAATAATTCAAGACAAGGTAGGTCAGATACTTATTGCCATGCGCTGAGTTGTTCAGGCTGATCACATTACGGTATCGCTTTTGCTGGCTGGCTGCAATTAAGAGGCAGATAAATCACCACAACGACTGATTATTATTTGACGTAACCAGCTATGTCCCGGATCTTTTTCCTGATGTTGATGCCAGAATAACGTATAAGCCATAGCAGGAAGCTCGAACGGCAGCGGTACCACCACCAAATCGAGCTGGGCGGCAATATAGTTGGCAAAATGACTGGGAGCGGTAAACACCAGATCGGTGTGGGTACAGAGGCTCGCCGCGCTATTAAAGTCCGGCACATATATCGCGATGTCTCTTTGCAGGCCGAGATCCGCCAGCTTGTAATCGAGTAACCAGCGATCGCTACCGTCACAGCGAACCTGAATGTGGCGCTGGCGCAGGTAACTATCCTGATCCCATGGTTGGTTTAAGAGCGGGTGATCCTTACGCACAATGCAGCGCTGGGTATCCCGGTGGAGTTCCTGCCACACGACATCTTTGGGTGGCATTAAGGTGAGCATGGCATCTTTGGGGTTGAGATCTTTGCCTGTTACGCCGAAATCAATTTCCCCGCGTTGCAGTTTGCTGAAGGTACTTGGCTCCCAGGCCTGGGTATCTAAAATAATATTAGGGCCTTTACTGAAAACTTCACTGAGAAATTGCGGCAGTAATAGCGGGTAGGCACTTTCCACTAAAGCCATTTTGAAATGGCGATCACTGCTTTGTGGCATAAATTCTACCGGTGCCGCCAGTTGTTCGATATCCCGCAGCAGTTGTTCTAATAGCGGTAACAGGGCCTGTGCCCGTGGTGTAGGCTTGAGGCCGTGGGACGAGCGGAGAAACAGGGGATCATTAAACTGCTCACGCAGACGCGTAAGGCTTTTACTGACCGCCGACTGGCTCAGATGCAATCGCTTGGCGGCCAGGGTGACACTGCACTCTTCTAGCAGTACATGAAGACATACCAGCAAATTGAGATCGAGCCGGGCAAGCTTTTCAAATGACACTGTGCACCTCTGCCAATAGTGATATTCCAAAATGGAAATTCTGGTTTGAATATAAACCATTTCTATTCATATCACTAAAACCTTAGACTGCCGCTGTCATTAAATAGGAAAGTAACATGCAGCCAGAAACATCAGCCGTTAGTCAGCAGACTGCCGCAACAGGAACAAGATTAGTCGCCTTAATGGTGGTGCTGGTCTTATTTAGCCCGCTTGCTATCGATATTTATCTACCTGCGCTTCCTGCGATGGCAGAGACATTTGCGGTAGATACAGCCCGGGTGCAAGATACCGTTACCTGGTTCATGTTCAGTCTGGGCTTGGGGCAGCTGTTAGCCGGCCCGCTGGCAGACCGTTTGGGTCGTCGTCCCATTGCTTTGGGTGGTGTAACCATTTATGCCCTGAGTGCAGCGATGGCGTACTGGGCACAGACATTAGATTTATTGCTGGTGGCGCGTCTGCTGCAGGGCTTTGGTGCCTGCGCAACGTCGGTCGCCGCCTTTGCTGCTGTGCGTGACAGCTTCGGTCCGGAACGCAGCGGCCGTATGATCAGCTACCTCAACGGTGCAATCTGTTTTATTCCGGCCTTGGCTCCGATCTTAGGTTCATGGTTAACCCATGAGTTTGGCTGGCGGTCTAATTTCAGTTTCATGGCGGGTTTTGCGCTGGTCGCGGGTAGCTTCATTGCTCTTTGCTTTAAAGAAACCCGGCCGGCGGACACCAATACTGATGGCGCAATGATCAGCCTGGATCGTTATATGTCAGTGCTACGTGAGCCGGCATTTTTGTTCCACGCCACGCTTTGCATGCTGTCAATGGCGGTGATCCTGGCTTATGTCACATCAGCGCCGGTCTGGCTGATGATGGAGCTGGGTCAGGATATGGGGCAGTTCACCCTATGGTTCGGAGTCAATGCGGCATTGAACATCCTGGCCTGTATGATCGCACCGAAATACATGGATAAATTTGGCACCCGAAAAACATTGAGTGCTGGCCTGATTTTACTGGTTATTTCTGGCGCTGCGATGCTGGCATTCAGCAGCATATCGCAAGCCTGGGCCTTTATGGGACCCATTTTCATGTGCTCATTTGGCTTTGCATTTGTGCTGGGCTCATCGGCGGGTAAGGCGCTGGCACCTTTCGGTGACCGTGCCGGGACTGCCGCAGCCTTGCTTGGCCTGTTTCAGATGAGCGGGGCTGGCATCATGGTCAGTCTGACTCAGCGTTTGGATCTTACCCCACCCATGCTGCTGACCTTCCAGATGTGGTTGCTGATCCCCGGTCTGTTGATTCTATGGTCGAAGTTGGGTCACCGGTGGCATGGCGCGGTGCCTGCTCATTAACAAAATTCATAACTAGACGCCTTTTATTCCGATAGGCGCTGGGTCTCGACAACCCTGCTATCCGTTTAGCCTGTCACATCAGTGACAGGCTTTTTTTTGATAACAATTCACCTTATTGCTATTTCGCCAAAGTTCGGCATCGAAAGTGCTCATTTATAAGTATAAACTCCGCGCTTTCTCTTTGCTCTTTAACGAAATAGCTGCAAGTTGAACAGTTATAAAAGGAGCTAAGCTAAATGGTTACTTTTTGTTATTTTGCCTTTCCATTGCTGGATTAACAGACCGCAGACGATCAGGACTAAACCGACCAACGTAGAGGGATGGATCTCTTCGCCAATAATTGTGGCCAGCAGCAGCAGGGAAATGAACGGCGAGATAAAAATGAGATTACTGATGCGTGCCGTATTGTTAGTCAGGCGCAGCGCATTCAGCCACAGCACAAAAGTGATGCCCATTTCGAACAAACCGACATAGCTTACGGCTAACCAGCCTTGCCATGGCACAGAGCCCCAGCTACCGGCATAAAGGCTAAGGCCGATGGAGAATGGCAGCGAAAGCAAGAAGCCCAGCAAGACCCCTAACACCGGATCGGCCTGGTTCTTAGTATTTAAGATCCAGTACATCGCCCACAGCAGGGTCGAACACAGTGCCAGTGCGACGCCCTGAGGGTTGTCAAACTGCAGCGCCATCACATCCCCTTTCGTCGCGATAATTACCACACCCAAGTAGCCACATGCGCAGGCAATCCAGTCTTGATTGCGGATTTTCTGACCTAAGAAAATCGCGGCCATCAAAGTCAGCGTGATTGCCCAGCTGTAATTAATTGGCTGAGCCTGAGATGCCGGCAGTAGCTCATAGGCTTTAAACAACACCAGGTAATAAGCAAATGGGTTGATAATCCCAAGCATCAGGTAATAGAGCGGGCGAGCCGTAAACGTACGTCCTAACAGATGCAATTTTCCCTGAAGAAAAGCAATCAGGGTTAGCACGACAGCCGACACAATACTGGCGGCGACCATCATCTGAACAGGAGTGAAATAGTTGAGGGTGATCTTAAAGGCGGTCGCTACCGTCGACCAAAGCAGAACTGCAGCTAATCCATACCCAAGCGCATGACGTTCGTTCATTGTTCATCCATTAATAAGCGGCGATGCCTCCCACTCACGACGGGTTGAGCCGCAACAACAGCATTTAAAAAGAAGTATGGTGTTCACCATAAAGAGCGCCAGTCTATTCGATTGTTTTTAGCACGACCAGATCACAGCGCGCCATGCTGTGACCATCAGCTCAATCATGATGAACAATTTTGCCAGTGATTATCAAGGGCTCCTGACGGGGTTGATAATTACTGGACATTCATCCAGTATCCACTTAGCCTTTGAACTTGCAATTCCTACTTTTTCCAGTTTAAGAATAATTTCAGGTTTAACAACAATGATGACTGAATGGCTTAGCGGTGGTGCTTTGGTTGCATTAGCCACCCTTTCAGGAGCAACGATTGCCAGTGTGATCACTGGATTGTGGATGAGAGGGCGTTTGCAGCAGCAAGTCCAATTATTTCAGCAGCAGATCGACGCCGATGGGCGATTGGCGCAAAGCCGCGAACAACAACTGCAAGAGGTATTGGCTGAACGTAATCAGGATCTTGACGGGCTGGATATCGAGCGTGACCGTTTGACCGGTGAACTGCGCCAGATGCATGCGCGTCTGGCTGCCGCATTAGAGAAGATGCGCTATTTTGAAACGCTGAAGACTGAAAAACAGTATCTGACGGAGCAACTGGAGAATGCCCGCTCAGCTAATGCCGGGTTAGAAGCGGACTTACGCGAACAGTATGCCCGCCATGTCGAAGAGCAAAAAGCGGGCGAAGAAAAAATAGCGCTGCTGGAAAATGCGGAGGAACGCTTACGGGTGCAGTTTGAAAGTTTAGCAAATCGTCTGTTTGAACAGAAAACCCGGACGGTGGATGAACAGAACAAATTGAGCCTGGAAACCTTGCTAAACCCGCTGAAAGAGCAGCTTGACGGGTTCAAAAAACAAGTTACCGACAGTTTCAGCCAGGAGGCCCGCGAGCGGCATACCCTGGTGCATGAAATTAATAATCTTAAGCAGCTCAATGAACAGATGGCACTGGAAGCGGTCAACCTGACTCAGGCACTCAAGGGTGATAATAAAGCACAGGGTAACTGGGGGGAGGTGGTACTGGCACGGGTGCTGAGTGAATCGGGATTACGCGAAGGCCATGAATATCAGACTCAGGTGAATCTGGAAAATGGAGACGGAAAGCGTTATCAGCCTGATGTGGTGGTGCATTTGCCGCAAGATAAAGATGTGGTGGTTGACGCCAAAATGTCACTGGTGGCTTATGAACGCTTCTTTAATGCCGATACGGTTGCCGAGCGTGAGTTAGCCATGGGGGAACATGTCGCCTCTGTTCGTGCCCATCTTCGTGGCTTAAGCCGCAAAGATTACCATCAGTTGCATGGGGTACAGAGTCTTGATTATGTCTTGATGTTTATTCCGGTTGAGCCCGCCTTTCAGGCGGCAATAGAAGCTGACCCGAGCCTGATCCGCGATGCCATGGATCTCAACATCATGCTGGTCAGCCCGACCACCTTGCTGGTTGCCTTAAGGACGATCAATAACCTATGGCGTAATGAAAAGCAAAACCAGAACGCCAAAGAGATCGCTGATCGGGCCAGCAAGCTGTATGACAAATTGCGCTTGTTCGTTATTGATATGGAAGCCGTGGGGGGCTCGCTGGAAAAAGCCAGCCAGAGCTACCAGGGCGCAATGAATAAGCTCAGTACCGGACGGGGAAATATGATCCGTCAGGCCGAAGGTTTTAAGCTGCTAGGGGTGGAAGTGAAGCGCGACATCAGTCCGGGCCTGGTTGAAAAAGCCGACGCCGTGCTGAGCGAACGAAAGGACGTTGAGCGTCCGGAGTGCGTTGCCGCAAATGATTTGCCGTAGTGCTTTGAGCAAACCGTGACCATCAAGTACACTAAGCCAGTTGTTTACACATATAAACATGACGGATATAGCATGACGGACATCACACAAGATACGACCCATTTTGGCTATCGTACCGTAGCCAAGGAAGATAAAGCGAACCTGGTCGCGGAAGTATTTCATTCCGTAGCCGCGAAATACGACATCATGAATGACATGATGTCGCTGGGCATTCACCGGGTGTGGAAACGCTTTACCATTGATTGCAGTGGTGTTCGCCGTGGTCAACGCGTACTCGACTTGGGCGGCGGTACGGGCGACTTAACCGCTAAGTTTTCCCGTATTGTGGGTGACGACGGGCAGGTCGTACTGGCTGATATCAACAATTCAATGCTGAAAGTGGGCCGCAGCAAACTCCGTGATTGCGGCATTGTCGGGAATGTCGGCTATGTACAGGCCAATGCCGAAGACCTGCCTTTCCCCGATGATTACTTTGACTGCATTACGATCAGCTTCTGTCTGCGTAATGTCACCGATAAAGAGAAAGCACTGCGTTCGATGTTCCGGGTATTAAAACCGGGCGGTCGTCTGTTAGTGTTAGAGTTCTCAAAACCGATTATGAAGCCGTTATCGAAAGTGTATGACGCCTACTCTTTCCACCTGTTGCCAAAAATGGGCGAAATCATTGCTAACGATGGTGAAAGTTATCGTTATCTGGCTGAGTCTATTCGCATGCACCCGGATCAGGAAACACTGAAGGGGATGATGGAAGAGGCAGGCTTCGAGCAGGCCACCTACCACAACCTTACGGGTGGTATCGTGGCGTTGCACCGCGGCTTTAAGTTCTGAGGACATTATGTCATTTGATGCCTTTGTCACCGGCGCGGTCGAAACCTCGCTAAATAGACTGTTAAAAGACGATCCAGAAAGCCTGCGTCGTCTTGCTCGCTTGCGCGGTAAAGTGATCAGCGTAACCATTAATGAATTTGGCAAGCAGCTGATTTTCATTTTCAGTCAGCAGATAGACGTGCTGGCAGCGTATGAAGGAGACGTGGATTGCCAGTTAGCGCTGAACCTGAGCGTGCTGCCTGAGCTACGCCAGCAAGCAAACCTTACCCAGTTAATTAAAGCCGATAAACTGGCCGTGGAGGGTGATATTCAGCTGGCACAACAGTTTTCCTCCTTGCTCAGTGGCTTAAAACCTGATCTCGAAGAAAAATTGTCGCACTACACCGGTGATATTGTCGCTCATACTGTCGTGAGCGGGGCTAAATCCAGCGTGCGTTTTATTCAGCGCGAGGTTGAGCGTTGCCAGCGTGATTTGGCGGAAGTGATCACCGAGGAGTGGAAGTTGGCACCCCAAGCATTAGAAGTCGCCTATTTTGCCGATCAAGTCGATGACTTGAAATCTGATTGTGCGCGTCTTGAAGCACGATTTAATCAGCTGCCAGGGCAATAACAGGTCATGATAACTCCCTCTGATTGTAAACGTCTCTATCAGATCACCGAAGTTCAGCTTCGTTACGGTCTTGATGATCTACTGCCTGACGATCCCCGGGTTAAAGTGCCGAAAATGGCACGCAAGTCGCTGTTCTGGATTAAAAATAAGCATCCGGAAAAGTCACTGGGTGAGCGCCTGCGCCTGGCGCTGCAGGAGCTGGGGCCGGTCTGGATTAAGTTTGGCCAGATGATGTCGACCCGGCGGGATCTGTTTCCACCGCATATCGCCGATCAGCTTGCCTTGCTTCAGGATCAGGTAGCTCCTTTTGACGGTAAACTGGCCAAAACACAAATGGAGCAGGAACTGGGTGGGCCGCTGGAAACCTGGTTTGATGATTTTGATGAAACCCCCCTGGCTTCGGCATCGATTGCTCAGGTACATACCGCGACATTAAAAGAAAACGGTCGGGAAGTCGTTCTGAAAGTGATCCGTCCTGATATCTTGCCGGTGATTCAGGCCGACATCAGGCTGATGTACCGAATGGCCCATACCATATCGCGCTTTTTGCCGGATGCACGTCGGTTACGCCCGGTCGAAGTGGTGCATGAGTATGAAAAAACGCTGCTTGATGAACTGGATATGATGCGTGAAGCGGCGAATAGTATTCAGCTGCGCCGCAACTTTGAAGATAGCGGAATGCTATATGTACCGGAGATGTTTACCGATTACAGCAGCAAGAAACTGTTGGTGATGGAACGCATTTATGGCATTACGGTGTCTGATATTGATGCCCTGAAAGCGAATGGCACTGACATGAAACGTCTGTCAGAAAATGCGGTTACCGTTTTTTTTACCCAGGTGTTCCGTGATAGCTTCTTCCATGCGGATATGCATCCGGGAAATGTTTTTGTTTCCTATGAAAACCCGGACAACCCGCAGTGGATAGCCTTAGACTGTGGCATCGTCGGTACTTTGAACCGGGAAGATAAGCGCTACCTGGCAGAAAACCTGCTGGCATTCTTTCATCGCGACTACCGCAAGGTGGCTGAATTGCATGTCGATTCGGGCTGGGTACCACCAGATACCAATGTCGATGGGTTTGAAGTTGCCATTCGTACCGTCTGTGAACCTATTTTTGAGAAACCGCTGGGCGAAATTTCTTTTGGCCATGTTCTGCTGAATTTGTTTAATACCGCGCGGCGCTTCAATATGGAAGTGCAGCCACAGTTGGTCTTATTGCAAAAAACGCTACTGTACGTTGAAGGACTGGGCCGTCAGCTGTATCCTCAGCTGGATTTATGGGATACCGCCAAACCTTTCCTGGAAGACTGGATGTCGCGTCAGGTCGGACCGCAAGCCGTCGTAGAGGCAGTAAAGAGCAAGGCCCCATTCTGGGCCGAAAAATTACCGGAAATACCAGAATTACTCTACGACAGTTTGCGTCAGGGCAAGGCAATGAACCAACGTATCGATAAACTTTATGATAATTTCATGGAGAGTCGACGTTATCAGGGGCTGGCAAGGTTCTATCTAGGGATTGGTGCTACTCTGGTGGTATGTTCTGCCATACTTTTTAGTAATCACATTGAAACTTTCCCGGCGGTATCTGCCGTTACAGGTGTCACGTTTTGGTTGCTCGGATGGCGAGCTTGCCGAAAATAGCGGTTAAAGTATACTCCCTAAATATTTTTTATTCGTTATGGGCTAGTTATAATTAGTCATTAACCACAAAGAGCTGAGGTAAAGCAAGCATGGGTGGTATCAGTATCTGGCAATTGCTAATTATTGCACTGATCATTGTTCTTTTGTTCGGAACTAAAAAACTTCGTAGCCTGGGTGGTGATTTGGGCTCGGCGGTTAAGGGGTTCAAAAAAGCGATAAGCGATGATGAAACAGCTGCAAAGAAAGACAGCACTGACGCTGAATTCGATCAGAAGACTTTGTCTGATGAGCCGAAAGGTGATCAGGTTCAGAAGAGCCAAAAAGACAAAGAGCAGGTTTAACGCGTGTTTGATATCGGGTTCTGGGAGTTAATATTGATCTCGGTGGTGGGATTAGTAGTACTGGGGCCGGAGCGTCTTCCCGTCGCGATCCGTACGGTTTCGCAATGGGTCGGCGCTGCTCGAAATATGGCAAACTCGGTGAAGGATGAATTGTCGCAGGAACTGAAAATTCAGGAGCTGCAAGCGAATCTGAAAAAAGCCGAGAAAATGGGGATGAAGGATTTATCACCTGAACTGCGTGATTCTGTGGCAGAGCTGAAACAAGCCGCTGCGGATGTGCAGCGTCCTTATGCTGAGAAAAACGAGCAAACCTCAGCAACAACTTCTCAAAAGCAGGAATAAATTACATCACTATGTCGACAGTCGAAGAAACACAACCGCTATTCAGCCATTTGATTGAGCTGCGTAATCGGTTATTGCGTTCTATTTTGAGTGTAATAGTGGTTTTTCTTGGTCTGGTTTGGTTTGCGAATGACATTTATGCTTTCTTGTCTGCGCCTTTGGTAGAACGTTTACCGGAAGGGGCAACCATGATAGCAACCGATGTGGCATCACCTTTCTTTACGCCAATAAAACTCACTTTGGTTACCTCAGTGTTTGTTGCTGTGCCGATGATTTTGTATCAGGTCTGGGGGTTTATTGCTCCGGGTCTGTACAAGCATGAGCGTAAGCTGATCATGCCGCTGCTGTTTTCCAGCTCTTTGCTGTTTTACGGCGGTGTGTCATTTGCGTATTTTGTCGTGTTTCCTCTGGTGTTTGGTTTCTTTACCAGCATCGCACCGGAAGGTGTGCAGGTCGCAACTGATATTGCCAGTTATCTCGATTTCGTTCTGGCGCTGTTTATGGCGTTTGGTATCGCCTTTGAGATCCCTGTTGCAATCATCCTGTTATGCTGGACGGGGGCAACGGACCCGGAAAGTTTAAGACAAAAGCGTCCTTACATTATCGTGGCTGCTTTTGTGGTGGGGATGATGCTGACACCGCCTGACATTATCTCGCAGACGTTGCTGGCGATACCAATGTGCCTACTGTTTGAAGTCGGCCTGTTCTTCTCGCGTTTTTATGTTCGCAGCGAAGAAGATGACGCCGAGCAGCATGAAGAGTAATGGTCTGCCAGTGCAGTGATCCATTGTGATAAAAAACCGGCCGAGTGCCGGTTTTTTGTTTATAAAGCCGCTATCCACCTGTTGGCTCTTGAACGAAATCGCAGTGAGTTGAATTGTGATGCATAGTAAGGCGTTAAAGAATAATCTGAAAAAACGGATGAAAGTAAGATGATTGATATTGGCGTTAACCTGACCAACAGCCGATTTGATAAAGACCGTGCTGAGGTCATCTCGCGTGCTCAGGCCGCAGGCGTGAAAGGATTGATCCTGACGGGGACCAGCATTGAAGAAAGCCAGCAGGCACAGGTGATGGCGCAGCAGTGGCCACAGTATTGCTACAGCACGGCAGGAGTTCATCCCCATGATGCTAAAACGGTCACGGATTTATCTCTGCCGCCGATCCGGGCATTAGCGTTAACCCCCCAAGTGGTGGCAATTGGTGAGTGTGGGTTGGATTTTAACCGGGACTTTTCCCCTCGCCCTCAACAGGAAGCCGTCTTTGAAGCGCAGTTGGCGTTAGCCGCAGAATTGAAGATGCCGGTCTTTATGCATTGCCGTGACGCGCATGAACGCTTTATGGCGATATTAAAGCCGTGGCGAGATAAGTTACCTGCCGCGGTACTGCACTGCTTTACCGGTAGTGAACAAGAGCTGAAAGAGTGCCTGGCTCTGGATCTGCATATTGGGGTCACGGGCTGGGTGTGTGATGAGCGTCGTGGCACAGAGCTGCGTGACATTATTCGCTATATCCCCGATGATCGCCTGATGATTGAAACGGATTGTCCTTATTTATTGCCTCGTGACTATCGGCCCAAGCCGAA
Source organism: Photobacterium lipolyticum (assembly GCF_003026475.1). Lineage (GTDB taxonomy): Bacteria > Pseudomonadota > Gammaproteobacteria > Enterobacterales > Vibrionaceae > Photobacterium > Photobacterium lipolyticum. The sequence continues at coordinate 82,312 of NZ_PYMC01000016.1, read as the reverse complement.
ATCAAGCCGCAATGAGCCCCGATATCTGCCCCATATTGCCAGCGTGATTGCACAGTGCCGGGGGCAGGAAGCCTCTGAAGTAATGCGGAATTCTTGTGCTACAGCGCAGGCGTATTTTGGAATTGGATCACCCGAACCACAATGACGGTGGTATTATCGAACAATTGAAAAAGTGAATTAACTCATACAAGGAGTATGCAGTGTCTGTATCTATCCAGGGCGCGTTTCCGGCACGTCGTATGCGTCGTATGCGTAAGCATGACTTTAGCCGCCGTTTAATGGCAGAGAATCAGATTTCTGTTAATGATCTGATTTATCCGATGTTTATTCTGATGGGTAAAAACCGTCGTGAAACCGTTGAGTCCATGCCGGGTATCGAACGCCTGTCTATCGACCTTATGTTGCAGGAAGCACAATACTTGTCCAAACTCGGTGTACCGGCGATAGCCCTGTTCCCGGTTGTTTCCCAAGATGCCAAGAGTATCTGTGCTGCTGAAGCCTACAACCCCGAAGGTCTGGTACAACGTGCTGTACGTTTGCTGAAAGAGAATGTGCCACAAATGGGGGTGATCACCGATGTCGCGCTAGACCCGTTCACCATTCACGGTCAGGACGGCATTATTGATGAGAGCGGTTATGTGATCAATGATGTTACGACCGACGTGCTGATCAAGCAGGCATTGTCACACGCCGAGGCGGGTGCTGATGTGGTGGCTCCCTCTGATATGATGGATGGTCGGATCGGTGCGATCCGTGAAGCTCTGGAAGAAGCGGGTCATATTCACACCCAGATCATGGCGTATTCGGCGAAGTACGCCTCGAATTATTACGGCCCGTTCCGTGATGCCGTCGGCTCAGCCGGCAACCTGAAGGGGGGGGATAAGAAAACCTATCAGATGGATCCGGCCAACAGTGACGAAGCGTTGCACGAAGTGGCGATGGACGTCAATGAAGGCGCCGATATGGTGATGGTGAAGCCAGGAATGCCCTATCTGGATGTGGTGCGTCGCGTGAAGACGGAACTTCAAGTCCCCACTTTTGCGTATCAGGTTTCCGGTGAGTATGCGATGCACATGGCCGCGATTCAGAACGGCTGGCTGAAAGAGCGCGAAACCGTGATGGAATCGCTTCTGTGCTTTAAGCGTGCTGGTGCTGATGGCATTCTGACTTATTTTGCCAAATCCGTTGCCCAGTGGCTGGCGGAAGATGCGGCCGCTCGTAAGGCTGACGCCGATACTTGTAATGAATAAATTGGTACCCATCGGTTGAGCCATGACAGAGGCGGGAATAATCTTTCTCGCCTCTCGCCTCTCGCCTCTCGCCGTCTTATGGCTTTACATTACGGTTGATCGGATTTTGCAATGAAATCAGGGTTTCCGTAGATTGCACTTCATCAATTGCCTGCAGTTTGTCGATCAGTACATATTGCAATTCTTCAATAGAATGGCACATCAGCTTCACAAAAATATTGTATGCCCCGGTGGTGTAATAAGCTTCGACGACCTCGTCCAGTTCATTCAATTTGGCGAGGGCTGAGTGATAGTCGCGGGCTGCATTAAGGTTAATGCCAATAAAGCAGCAAACGTCGTAACCAAGCAGTTTGGGATTAACAACCACTTCCGTGCCGGTGATGATTTCTGCTGCGCGCATTTTTTCCACCCTGACATGTACGGTGGCCGGGCTGACATTGAAACGTTTGGCCATTTCCGCATAAGGGATCCGGGCGTCATTCATTAGGGCATTGAGAATATCGCGGTCTAAGTCATCAATGCGTGGGGGCTGGGTCATGGTTTTGCTTAATCCATTGTTTATACATAACTGCTCATATCTTATACTGAGCACAATTTGTAAACATAACAAAAAAGTAAACTTGTTAGCACTCTTAACCGTGATTGGTTCAAGTTATTTCTAAATCCTAATAAACAGGACATGTTGAACGTTGTATGCGCTTTATATTTTTGTTGTTATTAGGGTGGTGGGTTACGCCTTCTTTCGCCTTCCCTCAAAACACCGTAGTTATTCATTCTAATCATCAAGAAATGAGCTGGACGGCTGGCCTTCAAGCCGGGTTGGAAGCGACGACTGCCTCTTATGATATTCCGTTGAATGTCACTTATATCGATGGCAAGCGCTATCAGTTAACCAGATATTTGAACGAGTTACTTGACCTTTGCCGAACCAAAATCAGCCAAGATGATTACGATGTGATTGTCGTTAGCGATGATCATGCTTTGCGGCAGGTGAATCAGCCTGCCGAGCAGATCGGTGATACCCCGGTGATCATTGGTGGTAATAATGATTACAAACCCAATAGCTGGATTGAGCGCTACCACAAAGAACTTCGTGCGCTCAGTGTGGCGATTATGGTTATGGGCACCATTATCATTTTGCTGGTGTTAATGATCCGCCGGCAACGGAAAAGTGAGCAGCAATTACAACAAAGTCAGGCTTTGTTTGAAGGGGTATTTGATCAGAGCTTTCAGTACATTGGTATTTTAGATGGCAGCGGGGTGCTGATTTCCGGAAATCTGGCGCTGCAGAGCCTGTTAGGGCGCAATATCATTAAGTATGATCGGCCATTGTGGCGTTGGCATTGCTGGGATCAGGATGTTGCCGTTCGGCTTAAGCAAGCTTTTCTGTCAGCCCAGCAAGATCAGATTGTCCGTTTTGAAGCCCAGGTTCACAGTACTGATGACGGCAAGCGGATGCTTGATCTGTCGATTAAGAGCATGCCAGCCACAATCGGGGATAGCGGTCAGATGTTGCTGGAGGCCAGGGATGTGACTTCCCGCCAGCAGATGGAAGAGAAGCTGCGTGAACGGGAAGTGAGTTACCGCTTGTTGTATGAGCAGCAGCCAGTCATTCTGCTGGCCATTGACAGTCAGGCGCGGATCCAGTCGGTCAATCAGTTTGCGGCTGATCTTCTGGGTTATACCAAGCGCGATTTATTAGGCCATAAAGTCACAGACTTTTATCTTGATGCAGAGCCGCTGCCACAACAATTTATTTCTACCACCCAGGCCGGTGATGATCAGATGGTCTGGCGTCGCCAGCTGCGGTATAAGTGTGCCGATGGAGAGTCGGTTTGGATCCGTGAAACCATTCGTCACACCCAGTCAAAATTGCAATTACTGCTGGTAGGAGAAGATATTACTTCAACCCGGGAGCTGGAGGCGAAGCTCAAGTATCAGGCCTGTCATGATTACCTGACCGATCTGTTCAACCGTAATTACTTCGAAACAGAGCTGGAAAAAGGGCTGGCTGAGGTGCGGGACAGCGGTGCGCGCCATGCGATGTTCTATATCGATCTTGATCAGTTCAAGGTGATTAATGATACCGCGGGCCATGAGGCGGGTGATGAAGCGTTGAAGCAAGTGGCATTATTGCTTCAGGGCATTACGCCAGGGAAAGCAACGTTAGCCCGCTTAGGCGGTGATGAGTTTGCCATTATTCTCCGTCATTGCAGTCCCGATGAAGCCGTTGAATTTGGTCATGAGATCCTTCTCTTGCTGGAAGAGGCTGAGTTCTTCTGGCAAAACACCCGGTTTAGCTTTAGTTGCTCGCTGGGGATCCGCTTGATTGATGAGACGGCAGGATCACCGCAGCAGGTACATGCCCAGGCCGATACGGCTTGTTATGCGGCGAAAGACGAAGGGCGAAACCGCCTTCACCTTTATCACCCTGATGACAAAGAATTAAAACGCCGCGAGCTGGAGATGCAATATGTCAACCATATTCATAAAGCGTTAGCGGAAAAACGTTTTGAACTTCATGCCCAGCAGATTGCGCCTATGGCGTGTGGTTCGAAAAAGCAGCATTATGAGATCCTGGTCAGAATGCGTAACAGCGATGGCTCCATGGTTTCTCCCGGGCTGTTCATACCAGCTGCAGAGCGGTATAACCTGGCGCATTTAATTGATCGTTATGTGGTGCAGGAAGTGATTGCGTGGCTGAGGGCGAATCCTGATGCGGTCGCGCAGTTGGAGCTGTGTTCGATTAACCTTTCCGGGCAGTCGATGGGCAATCGTGATTTTGTGAATTTCCTGATTGAAAAGATCCGCACATCGGGCCTGCCAACCGAGAAACTGTGCCTGGAAATAACCGAAACAGCGGCAATTGGTAATATGAGCGAAGCGATCCAGCTATTTACCCAATTGAAAGCACTCGGATGTCTGATTTCTCTGGATGACTTTGGATCGGGCTTATCCTCGTTTGGTTATCTAAAGCGCATGCCGGTCGATATCATTAAAATTGATGGCATGTTTGTCCGCGATATCGCTGACGATGAAATGGATTTTGCCATGGTGAAGGCGATAAATGAGCTGGCAAAAAAAATGGGTAAAAAGACGGTCGCTGAGTTTGTTGAAAACGAAGCGATTTTAACCCGGCTGCAGAGCCTGGGGGTCGATTATGCGCAGGGATACTATTTTGGCAAACCGAAGCCGCTGGCGGAACTGGTGGCTGAATTGAGCCAAGCCGAGCTGGCGGTGGTATAATCGCGCGCCTCATACTCAATAGCATCGTTATCGGGCTGTTAGCGATGCTGGTGTGGGTTGGAGTTTGTCTTTTTTGAACCGGAGAGTGCTGTGCAAATAGCCTTAATTTGTGAAGCCCCAGAACGTCAACATGAACTGGATGAATTAACGCAACGCTGGGGGCTGAGTCATGACGAAAACAGTATCTTTGCGTTGGTCTTGACCGAGCAGCATTTAGAGCTACGTAAACGTGATGAACCTAAATTGGGGGCCGTCTATGTTGATCTGGCTGGTGGCGCCGTGGCTCACCGACGCAAGTTTGGTGGCGGACGCGGCCAGGCGATTGCCAAAGCCATAGGGTTAAAAGGCGGGGTGATGCCAAGAGTGCTGGATGCAACGGCAGGCTTGGGCAGAGACGCGTTTGTCCTGGCTTCATTAGGGTGCAAGGTGCAAATGGTCGAGCGCCATCCGGTTGTGGCGGCACTGCTGGATGATGGTCTTGCCCGGGCTAAAAATGATCCGGAAATTGGTGGTTGGATTGGTGAGCGGATGACCTTGCTTCATGCGTCCAGCCACGATGCGTTGATCAAATTGGCACAAGATCCTGACTTTATTGCACCGGATGTGGTCTATCTCGATCCCATGTATCCGCACAAGAAAAAATCGGCTCTGGTGAAAAAAGAAATGCGGGTGTTTCAGACTCTGGTCGGGGCTGATGATGATGCTGATAGCCTCTTCGCGCCCGCAATGGCGCTGGCAACAAAACGAGTGGTGGTGAAACGTCCTGATTATGCTGACTTCCTCGCTCAGGTGAAGCCGTCGACGGCGATTGAAACAAAGAAAAATCGCTTTGATGTATACGTTAAAGCTGCAATGAAGTAATACCAATCGGGATAAATTAACCATAATTAGAATGATTGGCTTTATTACTGTGGGGGGCATAAATGGCGAAGTCGTTATGTAAATATCGTCGGGTTGAAATTGCCGCTCAAATCGCAGCCATCACACGTATTGTCAGTGCGCCGGAGTATATCTGTAGTAGCTGTGCTCGTGTGGCAAGTGATCAAGCGTATCTCTGTAAACCAAGTGCAATGTCCTCAAAGAAGAGGGTGCAATCGGCGAATGTGCGCCCCGCTAAGAGCGCGTCAGAGGACGATCCTATCCAATCTATTCAATCGCTTGCGCCAGTGAAGCCGCATGCGGTCGAAGGGGTGACGCTGGGTAAGAAAAAGACCAGGAAGCTGAAGAAATTAGCAAAGAAAAAAGCCAAGAAGCTCAAGCAAGCCACCAAGGCACTAAAGCGTTATAACGCAGCACTGGGAAAGGTAGATGTTGAGTAGAGTCGAAAAGATTGCTGAGTGAAAACGCCTCCGCTTACGGAGGCGTTTTTATATCTCGGGCATTAAGATTCTTTAATAAGAACAGCTGTCATCAGACAAGTGATCACAGATATAACAATGCCAGAAACGATTAACCAGGGAAGCATGTCCATAGCGAGTTATCCAACGGTTAGCGACTAGAAAGACTATTGAATAACTTTTATATTCTGCTGGCAATGGGTGGATATAAGTTGTAATGACTGTTAACTGTTTGAAACAAATTAGCGGAATTTGCTACATAAAGTATTATTTAGTGGGATAAAAAAACGCCCGAACGGGCGTTTTTTATTGCAGGGAGGTATGCTGCTGAAAGGTTACATTTTAGCCGGAAGTGCTAAGGTTAATGCCTGACGTGAAACATCAGCCGCAGCTTGGTTGTCGTGGAGTTTCTCCAGCACCTCAACCAGACGGGCGTAGTCAGAGACATTTTGATTCAGTTCGATAGCTTGCTCTAAATGTGTTTTCGCCTCTTCCCACTTTTGCTCGCGGATGAATAGCTGGCCCAGTGCGCTGTGAGTCGCAGGATTTTTGCTGTCATAGCGTAGCAGATCCTGCAGGCGCACAATGGCAGGGTGGTAATCCGGCAGATCCAGCTCCGGGACTAACCGGATTAAGCGTTCATCACTCTGCTTTTTAAGTGCATCACGTAGTACGATATAGGCTTCGGTGTCGGCGTTACGCTTGATCATTTGCTTGATAAAGCAGGCAATCAGTTCAGGGCGTTGTTTTGCCTTACGGTTCAGGCTATTCCAGTGAGCCATCAAGCCATCGCTGCCGCTATGCTGGCCAATATGGGCTATCAGGCCGCATTCCGCTTGCAGGCCCAGTTCTGCGGCTTCCTGACCGGTAAGTACCCCCGATTTTTCCAGTTGTGGCAGTAGTGTCAGCAATGGCTGCCAGTCTTCCAGTTTCAGGTAGCAATCTTTGAGTAACGCAAGCAGGATAGGATTACGGCCGTTTTCCCGCTTGATATCTTGCAGGGTTGCCAGTGCTTGCTCGTACTGTTGCTGGCGGTATTGCAGTTTGGCACGAGTCAGGGCTACAGCCAGGCTCTGATCATCGAGCTCTGCTGCTTGCTTAAGGTATTCGTCGCGCAGTATTGTATTCCCCTGGCCTTGAGCCGCTTCTGCCGCAGCCAGGTAATTCAGTAGTGGTGTCTCACTGTGCTTAACGGCTTTAACAACCAGTTTCTCTGCCTGTTTCCAGTCACCTTCAATGACTTTCATTAAGCCATTAGAGGTTTGCGCGCGAGCTTTACGGGCTTTACGACCACTGAACCAGCCACGGGTTGAGCTGCTGACCGACAAGATACGCTTGATGATCGTTTCCAGCAGGAAGAAAGCCCCAAACAGTACCAGGATTAATAAAATCAAGGTGGTTAAGCTCATTTCCAGTGTCTGATCGGCAACGGAAATCAACACGTAACCCTGGTTACCGGCCAGCATAGGGCCAGCAACAATACCGGTAATCAGAGCGGCAACCAGCAATAAGAGTTTGATCATGCCGGATCCTCCTCGGTGCTAAGCGGTTTTACCTGGTTACGCAGGCGTTCACTGATCACGTCGGTGATAAGAATTTGTGATTTCAGCTTGTCCGGATAGCTGGCTTCAATGTTTTCTTTCGCCAGCTGATCCAGCACGTTAATGAAACTCTGGGTTGCTGGTTCGTCAAGGTTGTAGAACTGCTCGGCCCACTCTTTCGCCATCAACAGAGACTTGCTGTATAGCTCGCCTTGCTCGCGATATACCGAGCGGATTGCCGTTTCCAGCTTGGATTTGATGTTTTCCTGCAGATAAAAGTCTTGTTTCGGCGATAGCAGCGGGATCACACTACCGTCACGGTGGCGGTAAGTGATGAAGTGATCGCTGAAATTTTTAAGCGATGTCATCAGGTTATCTTTCCAGTCATCCACTGATGTTGATACTGTCTCTTCTTTAACCGCTTCTGCTTCCGGTATGATGGCATTCGCAAGAGGCAGGTTGGCGACTTGTTCCTGCAGGCTGGCCAGGCGTAATACCAGACCGTCGCGGTCAATACGGGCAACCGCCTTCAGCGCCGTGATGTCGTCATTCATGGCCTTACGTACGGAGGTCAGGCTCGGATCATTCAGCTCTGCGATACGGTGATCGGCAGATTCCAGTAAAATCGTGGCGCTGACAGCATCGTGCTCTAGCCACAACTTGCGCCCGGCCATTTTGATCAGGTAGTCGGCTTCGGCTAACAGCCAGTCGTTAGGGCGACGGCCTTTCATTTCAGCCAGTGCCAGTTGCAGACCCGTGATTGATTTGTCTTGCTGGGCAATGGTCACTTGGGTACGCTGCAGGCTCTGGTCAACCTGACCCAGCGTTTCTTTCTGGTTTTCGCTCAGGCGAGTCTGCATACCTGTCAGCTGTTCTTGTAGCGCGGTAATTCTCGCTTCCTGCGCCACACCTTGCTGATGGCCGTGGTAATAAAGGCCAGCTCCCAGAGCTATCACCAATGCGATTGCAATGGCGCCGGTCTTGCTGCCACTTTTCTTTTCTGCCGGTTGAGAGGCAGGCTTGGCGGCCGCTGTTTTTGGTGGTGTTGCTGTTGAAGTGGTCGCCTGTGAAGAAGCTGTTGAGGTTGTTTTGTTCGCCTCAGTTTTAGCCGCTTCTTTTGGGGCTGAAGAATCAGGTGATTGTGCTTTTGCACTTGAACGACCTGGTTTGTTTGTGTTACTTGACGCTGCTGATAGGTTGTTATCTGCAGGGTTTTCATTATTGGTTTTTTTGTCAGTCATCCGATTATCCCATCGTGCCTATCTTACTCAGGAACGTGAAGAGTGCGGTATTAGCAGCACTGCCCACGGTGGAAATTTTTTCAAAACCAAGCTCATTAGCTTGATCTGCGATACGTTGGCTTGGTACGAAAAGGTGGCATTGAAGAAACCAAGCCAAGTCTTGCTCTGGTATCAGACCTGATAACTGCGTCAGTTGTTCACCACTGGTTACGACCAGGGCTGATACCTGCTGCGCTTGCCATGTTTGGCACAGGCTTTCTCCATCTAACGCCAGCCAACAACGCTGGTAGGTTTCACAATAACTTACCGTTGCGTTGCGTTGGAGCAGCGTCTGGTAGATCAGCTCGCGTCCGCCATTTCCCCGCAATATCACGACCTGACGACCGCTGACCTGCTTGAGTTCCGGCAGTGCGAGCAGACCTTCACTATCACAACGCGTAGGTGGAGTGATGACCCTCTGACGGGTTGCTGCTGCCAGCGCAGCGGCGGTTTTATGCCCAACAGCCATATAATGCACGTTTTTTGGCCAGCTGGCACCTTGTGACATCAAGTAATTGTGAGCCAAATTAACTGCATGGTCACTGACGGCAATCAGAAAATCATCGTTTTTCAGCATATTTAGGTGAGAAATGAGGGCTGGAAGCTCTCTTCCTGCCTCGATTGTGAATAGGGGTTGGGCGATAGCATTGATCCCCGCGGCATTTAGCTGTCGGGTGAGCTTATGGCATTCTGGTGCCGGGCGGGTGATCAATATGGTCATTAAGAAGCGTTGCCGTAAAGTTTATCCAGGATCTCTTTTGCACCATCAGCAAGCAGTTGGTCAGCAAGTTGAGTTCCAAGTTTCTCTGCATCAGCTGCCGGCCCCGTGACTTCACCGCAAACAATCTTGCTGCCATTAGGTTCACCTACCAGCGCACGTAACCAGATCTGATCGCCCTGCAGTTCAGAGTAACTGCCGATTGGTACCTGGCAACCCCCTTGCAGGCGATTGTTCATTGCACGTTCGCAGAGTACCCGGGTGGCGGTTTCACTGTGGTTTAGTGATTCAAGCAGGCCCCGAACACGCTGATCGTCAAGACGGCACTCAATACCCACTGCACCCTGGCCTACCGCGGGCAGGCTGACTTCCGGGGCAATGGCGGCGCGAATACGATCTTCCATCTTTAAACGCATCAGTCCGGCACAAGCAAGGATAATGGCATCATATTCGCCTTCATCAAGCTTGCGCAGGCGAGTATTCACGTTGCCGCGCAGATCTTTAATCACCAGATCTGGGCGCTGGGCACGTAACTGGCACTGGCGACGCAGGCTGGATGTACCGACAATGGCACCGGCCGGTAATTCATCAATACTGAGGTAATGGTTCGACACAAAGGCATCGCGCGGGTCTTCTCGTTCGCAGATGGTGACCAGCCCCAGACCTTCAGGAAAATCAACCGGCACATCTTTCATTGAATGGACGGCGATATCGGCGCGGCCTTCGAGCATTGCTACTTCCAGCTCTTTCACAAACAGACCTTTGCCACCTACTTTGGCCAGAGGCGTATCCAGGATCACGTCTCCTTTGGTGACCATAGGCACCAGTTCAACGACTAAGCCGGGATGCGCCTGTTCCAGCGCCTTTTGTACAAATTCAGCTTGCCACATGGCCAGCGGACTTTTGCGGGTCGCAATTCGGATCGGTTTATCGGTCATAGAATAAGGTCCATAAATAGGCTTTCTTTTGGCTAATCCTACCACTCCTGTGCTGCGATGATAATTCACTTGTTATCGTCAGTGCGGTGAAGCGGTATTGTCTTGAATTGTAATGTAATTAATGTGATACTTCTCACATTAGTTTTATGTGATAGAGTTGTTGCAATATAGTAACTGGCGGTTTGGCCAGATTGTACTAGCTTGAGGGGAGGACTAGGGAAGAGCCTCAGCGGTAGAACTACTATTCATAACCTGTCATAAATCCTCATAAACTTTACGGCCAATGCAAGAAGTGTTACATTGATCACGTTTTTGCTCCCGTGTAGAACAATAACTACACTAATAATGATAGTTTTTGGGCCGCTTTGACGCCGGCAGCTCTTGGAAGAGTAATTTGCATAATTATATCAAGACGCTAAAAAGTAGACTGGATGCACATAATCAGCTTCGTATTGATCGTGCACTCGCTGCAATGAATATGCAGTCTGGCCAGGTGTTTGAGCTGGTCTCTGTCTTACTTCATTACAATCATCCGGCAATACCTGGATACCTTGATCAGGAGGTCCCTCAGGGCATTGCGGCATTTGCTATTTCGGATCAGCAGCAACAGTTTATCGATAGTTGCGGCTTAACTGCACAATGCACGATTACTCAACCCCAATGGGTTGACACCCAGTGCCCGATAACTGGTCTTTATGCTATGGGCAGCACGTCATCATTAGGGCAAAGTTTGACCAGCGATCTCGATATCTGGGTCTGTATCCGTACCGACCTTCCTGCCGAAGCGCGTGATGTGCTGGAGAGTAAATGTTCCTTAGTATCCGAATGGGCGATGGCTCAGGGCGTTGAAGCGAACTTTTTCCTGATCGATGAGAATCGTTTCCGTGATAACTTTTCCGAAGCAATGACCGGTGATAACTGTGGTTCAAGCCAGCACTTGCTGCTGCTTGACGAGTTTTACCGTTCTGCAGTGCACTTAGCCGGCCAGCGATTGCTGTGGTTTATGGTGCCGCCGGAAATGGAAGAGTGTTACGACGAATATGTTGAGTATCTGGATTCTGCCGGGCATATTCGTCGTGATGAGTGGATTGATTTTGGCGGCTTAACCCGCATTCCTGCTGAAGAGTATTTTGGTTCCAGTTTATGGCAGCTGTATAAAAGTATCGACTCGCCGTATAAATCGGTGCTGAAGGCTATCTTGCTGGAAGCCTATTCATGGGAATATCCGCATACCCAGTTATTAAGTGTTGATGGTAAACGCCGTTTCTTCTCGGAAGAGCAGAATGAGTATGGCCTGGATGCTTATTATCTGATGCTGGATAAGGTGACTCGTTACCTGGAGCGAATTAACGATCACCGTCGGCTTGATTTGGTACGTCGTTGTTTTTATCTCAAAACCCATGAAAAGCTGACCCGTGCACCGTCATCAGGTTCCGTGCCATGGCGTCGCCGGGTGCTGGAGCAGTTAACGACTGAGTGGCAGTGGTCGCCGGAAGTCCTGTCTGAGCTGGATAATCGCCGTAACTGGAAAGTGGGACAGGTGAAACGGGCGCACAATGAACTGCTTGATGCGTTGATGCTGAGTTACCGTAACCTGATCCGTTTTGCCCGCCGTAATAACATCACTTCTGCAATTAGCCCGGAAGATATCAGTATTCTGGCCCGTAAGTTATATGCTGCGTTTGAGGTGTTGCCGGGTAAGGTGACGCTGCTTAATCCGCAGATTTCTCCGGATTTGCATGAACCTGATTTGACCCTGATCCAGGTGCCGGCCGGACGTACTAATACCGCTGGCTGGTATCTTTATAAGCAACCTCTCGATCCGTATGCCATTTTGGGCCAGCCATCGCTGGAGCATAACCGCTACTTAAGTAAGCTGGTGGCCTGGTCATATTTCAATGGATTGCTGACGGAATCGACCTGTCTGCACAATGTCGTGCGTGATACGGATATGGATATTGATAAGCTGTACCAGCTGGTGAGCGATATTCGCAATACCTTCCCAATCCGTCGTCCGCAACCTGGCCTGCAAGCCTTATCCAGCCCGTGTGAAATTCGTCAGCTGGGTCTGTTTATTAATCTGGAAAATGACCCGACCACGGAATTAAAGGACCGCTCGGTGCGGTTTGACTTCAAACACACCGATATTTTCAGCTATGGGCCTGAGCAGAAGTGTTTGGTTGGCAGTGTCGATTTGGTTTACCGCAACTCGTGGAATGAAGTACGTACCCTGAACTTCAGTGGCGAGAGTGCAATGCTTGATGCCTTGAAAACCGTATTAGGTAAAATGCACCAGGATGCAATTCCACCGGAGTCAGTGGATGTCTTCTGTTACAGCAAGCACATGCGCGGTTTGATCCGTAATCTGGTGTATCAACTGGTGGCCGAGTGTATCGAGATGCGCCTGAAGCCGGTAGAACAAGAGAAACGCCGTCGTTTTAAAGCAATCCGTATTGGCGAGCAGACTCATGGTTTGTTTTTTGAGCGTCGCGGTGTGTCTGTACAGAAACTGGAAAACTCGGTTGATTTTTACAGCTGTATCTCGACCAATAAGCTAACGGGTACGCCAAATCTGGTGATGGGTAAGACGGATGAGCCACACCCACCGGAAATTGTTGATGCTTACGCCAGTGAGGGCTTGATCCAGTTTTTCTTTGAAGACAGCGAGCAGGGTTACAATATTTATATTCTCGATGAAACCAACCGCATCGAAGTGTATCGCCAGTGTAATGGTGATAAAGACGAAATGGTGCATGGAGTGAACCGTTTTTACACCTCCGCGCAGGATCGTTTCAGCTACAGTGCTCACTTTATCAATTTTAACTTGCCGCAGTTTTACGATATTGTGCGTACCGAAGCGGGTGATTTACAGGTGATCCCATTTAAGAGCGGCCAGCAGACCCAGCGTCGCCCGTCGGCTGAAACGCCGTTAAACATGGTGTCGTTGTCACCGCGATAAAAGAGACGAGTAACCAGATTCTCGTTACTCGTCCCTCGAATCTCGCTGCTCTATTGCTTACCAATCGACCTGTTCGCCAGCATGCACCGAACACTCACGTTTAACTACCGCAAAAAATTCTTCGCCACTGCGAGTGCAGCGCCACTCATCATTCTGATATTTGAAATGATAGCCACCTGATTTCGATGCCAGCCACAGTTCATGCAGGGGCTCCTGACGGTTAATGACGATTTGGCTGCGGTTTTCAAATTCCAGGGTCAATACATTGCCCGTAGTTTCATACTCAATATCCGCACCGGATTCATCGATGCCTTCTTCGATAATCATTAGTGCTTGATCGACTAACTTATGAAATTCAGTGTCATTCATCCCATTACGTCCTATTGCTTTTCCTATTGTTGGTGCGATTATAGAGGGCATTGAAATGATAATCACTGGCTATCAAGATGCGAAAAGGTTTATTAGCAATTTTAGTTATGGGTGTATTAGCCTTAACCGGCTGTGGTCAGAGTGGCGCGCTCTATATGCCGGACGACTCACAGCAGCAAGAGCAACAACCGTAGTCACCGCCACAACAATTGCAACCAATGGCAGTAACAGCCATATACCAACAGTGAATGCTGCAGCAACAGTAACTATAATAGCAACAGCAACCGGACAGGGAATAGACAACATTGGATTATTTTAACTATCAGCCAAACGGCCAACTATGGGCAGAAGATATCGCACTGACTGAGCTTGCTGAACGCTACGGAACGCCTCTGTATGTGTATTCACGGGCGACGCTGGAGCGTCACTGGAAAGCGTTTGATCAGGCCGTCACCACCCATCCGCATTTAATTTGTTATGCGGTTAAAGCCAACTCCAATCTTGGCGTACTGAACGTTCTGGCACGTTTAGGTTCAGGTTTTGATATTGTCTCGCAAGGTGAGCTGGAACGCGTCATTGCCGCTGGCGGTGATCCGGCGAAGGTGGTCTTTTCCGGTGTCGGTAAAACGGCAGTGGAAATGAAACGGGCGCTGGAGCTAGGCATTAAATGTTTCAATGTTGAATCTGAACCTGAACTGGCGCGTTTAAACCAGGTGGCGGCTGAGCTTGATGTTGTTGCACCGATTTCACTGCGTATTAACCCGGATGTGGATGCAAAAACGCACCCGTATATCTCAACCGGATTGCGTGACAATAAATTCGGTATCGTGTTTGAGCGGGCGATCGAAGTCTATCGCCTGGCGCATAGCCTCCCGCATCTGGAAGTGGTCGGTATGGATTGCCATATCGGTTCTCAGCTGACCGATATTGAGCCGTTTATTGATGCCACTGATCGCCTGCTGGCACTGATCGATACCCTGAAAGCTGACGGTATCGAGATCGCGCACCTGGACGTAGGCGGTGGTTTAGGGGTTACTTACAACGAAGAGCAACCGCCGTTGCCGTCGGAGTATGCGACTGCGCTGCTATCCCGTTTGGCTGATCACCAGTATCTGGAACTGATTTTTGAGCCGGGACGTGCTATCGCGGCCAATGCCGGCGTATTGCTGACCAGAGTCGAATATCTCAAGCATACCGAGCATAAAAATTTCGCCATTGTTGATGCTGCGATGAATGATTTGATCCGCCCGACCTTGTATCAGGCGTGGCAGGATATCGTGCCGGTCGTCCCGCGCGATGGTGAACCCACCGAGTATGACTTCGTTGGTCCCATCTGTGAAACGGGCGATTACATCGGTAAAGAACGTTTGCTCAATCTTGAGCCGGGGGATCTTCTGGCGGTCCGCTCTGCCGGTGCTTATGGCTTTGTGATGTCTTCAAACTACAACACCCGTACACGCGCCGCAGAGATCATGGTTGATGGCAATACCGCCCATGTGGTGCGCGAGCGTGAAAAACTGGTAGAGCTGTGGCAGTCTGAGCACCTGTTGCCGTAGCGGTACTGAATAAATCATAACGATAAGGAACATCATGCAGATTAATTTTTCAAAAATGCATGGGCTTGGCAATGACTTTATGGTGGTGGATTGCGTCACGCAGAATGTATTTTTTTCGCCTGACGCTATCCGGCGACTAGCGGATCGCCACCGTGGGATAGGGTTTGACCAGCTACTGGTGGTTGAGCCACCTTATGATCCTGAAACCGACTTTCATTATCGAATTTTCAATGCCGATGGCAGCGAAGTCGAGCAGTGCGGCAATGGTGCGCGCTGCTTTGCCCGTTTTGTGTGGATGAAGGGGCTTACCAATAAATACCATGTTGCGGTGAGTACTAAAGCCGGCAAGATGCTGTTAAAGCTCGAAAATGATAATCAGGTGACGGTCAATATGGGCGTGCCGGTGTTTGAGCCCGGTAAAATTCCGTTCCGGGCTAAACAGTTCGAAAAGACGTATATTTTGCGTGCCGGAGACAGCACCCTGTTTTGTGGCGCGGTCAGTATGGGCAATCCGCATTGTGTGACGGTTGTTGACGATGTTGATACCGCGGCGGTGGAAACCTTGGGTCCGCTGGTTGAATCCCATGAGCGTTTTCCCGAGCGGGTGAATGCCGGATTCATGCAGGTGATTTCACCCAATGAAGTGAAACTGCGGGTCTATGAGCGCGGTGCAGGAGAAACTCAGGCCTGTGGTAGCGGGGCTTGTGCTGCTGTGGCAATTGGCCGAGTGCAGGGATTATTAGATGAAAATGTAAAAGTGTGTTTGCCTGGTGGTGATTTACACATTCGCTGGGCCGGAGAAGGGCAGCCACTGTATATGACAGGCCCTGTTGCTCACGTCTTTGATGGACAAATAGTACTATGACCGATGTATCACTACTGGGTGAATTGCCCGTCGCGACAGACATTCCGTTGAATGATGACGTGGTGGCTGACTACTTGCTCAGTAACCTCGATTTTTTTGCCCGCCAGCCTGATTTGTTGACGCAATTACGTATTCCACACAGCGAGCGCGGCGCCGTTTCTCTGGTCGAGGTGCAACTCGACAGACTGCGCCACCGGGTTCATGATTTAGAAGGCAATATTGCGAATTTAGTGTCACTGGCGACAAAAAACAGTGAGCTATTCGCGGTATTTTCAAAAGCTCAGCAACAGCTTTTTCAGACTCATAATATTTATCAGGCTCTGGGCGTGCTGGGTGAGCTGAGTGAGCAACTGCAGCTTGAGTTCAGCCTGCGTTTGTTTGAAAGTCAGGATCCGCAGCTATTTTTAGACCGGAAAGTGTTTGAGAGCTTTCGCGTGTCCCGTTTGTCGCACCGTCCGGTGTATCTTGGCCGCCTGCGCAAACCTGAAAGCGAGCTGTTGTTCGAACAGCCCCCTCAGCTGGGCTCTTTTGTGGTGTTGCCTTTGGGGATAAATCATCAGATTGGGGTGCTGAGTTTTGCCTGTCCTGATGGCGGCCATTTTCAGCCGGATATGGATACCTTGTTTGTTGAACAGTTAGGGGGGATCCTGACGCGTTTAATTCACCATTGGGAATACACCCGAGTGGTGATTGATTGAGTAGCTTGCCAGCCAGTTTAGAAAAACCGTTGCAGCGTTTTTATGAATACTTGCGCAGCGAACGTGAGCTGAGTTTACATACCCAGAATAACTACAAGCGTCAGCTAACCACTATCGCTGAGCAACTGGTCGAGCTGGGTGTCAGTGACTGGCAAACCGTCGATGCGGGATGGGTACGTCAGGTGGCCAGTAAAGGCATGCGTGATGGCCTGAAAGCCAGTAGCCTGTCGATGCGATTATCTTCGTTGCGCAGTTTTTTTGATTATCTGGTTCGGCAGAAAGTATTGAAAGCTAACCCGGCAAAAGGGGTGGCGGCACCACGTAAAGCCCGTCCGCTGCCGAAGAACCTTGATGTCGACGAGATGGATCAGCTGCTCAGCGTTAATGAAGATGATCCGCTGTCGATCCGCGATCGGGCAATGATGGAGCTGATGTATGGAGCCGGGCTACGTCTGGCGGAGCTGGTTAATCTTGATATCCGTGATATCAGTCTGAGCAAAGGTGATATTCGCGTTATCGGTAAAGGGGATAAAGAGCGCATTGTCCCGTTTGCGGGCTTAGCCCGCGAGTGGGTGGCGAATTGGCTCAAAGTGCGCGGAAGCCTGGCGGCAGCTGATGAGCCCGGCCTGTTTGTGTCTAAGCTGGGTAATCGCATTTCTACCCGCAACGTGCAGAAGCGGATGGCGGAGTGGGGGCAAAAGCAGGCGGTTTCCAGTCATATTAACCCGCACAAACTGCGCCATAGTTTTGCCACCCATATGCTCGAGTCCAGTGGTGATTTACGTGCGGTGCAGGAGTTGCTGGGCCACGCCAACCTGTCGACCACCCAAATTTATACCCACCTCGACTTTCAGCACTTAGCAAAAGTGTATGATGAGGCACATCCACGCGCGAAACGCGGTAAGCGCTAGTGACAGAGGAAGCTGATGCAGTTCTACCGAAACCTCCAGCCAGTGAAAGCACTGACGTTTGATTTAGATGATACCTTGTATGATAACGGTCCGGTGATCCGGCGTGCCGAGCAGGCAATGCATGACTGGCTGGCGGAGTACCATCCCTGTAGTCATAGTGTCAGCAAGCAAGATTGGACAGCACTCAAGCATCGCTTGGCGCAAGCCGATCCTATGCTGAAACACAACGTCACCTTATGGCGTCACCAGCTGCTGAAAATCGGGTTGATGCAGTTAGGATATCTTGAACGCCGGGCAGAGCAGGCCGCGCAGCATGGTATTGACGTGGTACTGACCGTTCGTAATCAGATTGACGTTCCAGAGGAAACCCATCGCGTACTGACCCGGCTGGCACAGCAAGTTCCTTTGCTGGCGATCACCAATGGTAATGTTGATGCAGATAAAATTGGCTTAGGTCAGTATTTTTCTCGGGTGCTGGTGGCGGGGCGTGACGGTTTAGCCAAGCCGGAGCCGGATATGTTTGCTCAGGCCTCAGCATTGCTCGGGCTGTCACCACCGCAGATCTTGCACGTGGGCGATCACTTGGTCACCGATGTTGCTGGTGCGAAGCAAAATGGCTTTCAAGCTTGCTGGTATAACGATCAGGGGCGTCAGCTAAATAACGAACCCAAAATCCGTTGTCTGCCGGATGTTGAAATTTGTCAGTTGAAGCGTCTGCTTGATTTGATCTGACGGCTCCTGCACACATTGATCTCACATTGAATATCCAGAAAAGCGTTGAATCTCGTCTCTTGAGGGGGGATCAAAAACTGGGTATATGTTACTGGATCTGGCTGGGCTTCGGCTCGCCGCCGATGAGCCGATCGACCGAGAACAGCCCGGCTCCCCAGAACACATTAACCAGTATCATCATGCCCCACAGCTGATGGTCATAGAAGCCTTTTTCCCACAGCAACGGGTAAGAGGCCACGGCGGTAATATTGAACACAAACAGCACCAGTGCCATCGGGCGGGTAAACA
This sequence comes from Photobacterium lipolyticum, assembly GCF_003026475.1. Lineage (GTDB taxonomy): Bacteria > Pseudomonadota > Gammaproteobacteria > Enterobacterales > Vibrionaceae > Photobacterium > Photobacterium lipolyticum. The sequence continues at coordinate 63,624 of NZ_PYMC01000016.1, read as the reverse complement.
ATCCCAGGGCGAGAAAGACGGGTAAGATCAGCTCTGCTGCCGTGCCCATATACGCGGCAATCTGCCAGGGTAGCAGCGGTACCTGATATTCATACTCAAACAAATATAAGGTGCTGTCCCAGCTGGAATATTTCACCATGCCGGATTTAAAGAATACCCAGGCTACCCACAAACGCGTAAATAACAATAAAAACGGAATGAAAGGCTCTGCGATACGCTGGCCGATACCGTCGATCTGTTTAATGAAATTCAGCATCATTTCTCTCCCTGTGGCGCATGATCCCGATCGGCACTATTTAAAGCGGTACTCTTTTTATCAGTACGCTCTGAATTGATACTAACGTCTGAAAAAATATGCCGCTGCACCAGTTCACCTAACATCAATAGCATAGCGTCACTGGCTGCACTGAGGCTCTGTTGCTGCTGGCTCAGGGCTATTAATGCGGTAGCAGCCTGATTGGTGTTCATCACCAGGATCTGATCCGGACGATGCTGGATCACTGCCGATTCTGGCTGGTTGATATCGAAATCTGCAAAATTATCATCGGCGATCATCTGCCACAGGGTGACGACCGCGAAGCCTGAATCGAGGCACAGGGTCGGTTGCGGGACTTCAAACTGTAACGCCGGAAAATCGTCTTCCGCTAAGCCCTGCAGTTTGTGCAAAGGAAACCGAGGGTTAATCACCGGCTGGCAGGCGACGCGGTCAACGTACCATTCAAGCCGGGCCAAATCGGCCAGGTAAGGCACGGCCTGGCTTAATTCGGCGGCGTCGCTGATGGTGTCGGCCAATCCCTCGCCATAATGGCTGACATCACCCTGTCGCAGAGGGTGAGACAGGATGTGCTGGCGTGCCAGCTGGCTGAAGCATTCATCGCCCACTACCGCTTTCACTCCGGGATAGGTTGCCTCTAAGACTTCCGACAGGCCGATAATAAAATTATTGCGATAGATCTGGATCAATTGCTCAGCCTTAAACGGTCCGCGGGCAATCTGCTCGCTGAGGTCACTGGGCTGATAATGGAGCGCCTCGGCAAACGCTTGTTGCAGTTGATGCAGAGAGCCATTATGGGAGGGTAATTTGGCCATGCGGTGTCTCCTGCATCAGAATCGTGTTGGCCTTATCAGCTTCTGCCAATAACACCGCCAGTTCGGGAATCTCTGCATCCCATTCAATCAGGGTGGGTACGGCTCCGTGCTGTTGCACCCATTGGCGATACAGTTGCCAGACCGGCTGACTGACGGGCTTACTGTGGGTATCTATCCAGATCTCTCCGTCAGCAAATTGCTTGACGGTAAAGCCGGCGAGATGGATTTCTTTCACCGCAGACGGATCGAGAGCGGCGAGATAGTGGTTACAGTCAAAGCCATGGTTAAAGGCACTGACATAAATATTGTTGAGATCTAACAGCAATCCGCACTTGGTGCGTTGTTGTACCTGATGTAAAAACTCCCACTCAGGCATCGCAGAATGTTGAAAGCTGAGATAGCTGGAAGGGTTTTCTACCAGAAACTGGCGGCCGAGAAAACTCTGTACCTGATCGACTTTGCGGCAAAAATTATCCAGCGCCTCTTCGGTATAGGGCAGAGGCAGCAGGTCGTTAAAAAACTGGCCGTCGACAGAGCTCCAGCTGAGGTGATCAGACACCGCAATAGGATTAATCTCATCCACCAGCTGCTTTAGCTGTATCAGGTGCTCGCGATTTAACGGATCGGCCGACCCTAAAGAGAGTCCGATACCATGGCAGCTGATCGGGTAGTGGTCGGCAACCTGACGTAACTGCTGCCGGGCGAGCGATGCCGGCGAGAAGTAGTTTTCACTGTGAATTTCGAGCCACCCGATATCAGGCCGCTGCGCGATGACTTGAGATACGTGGGGAGAGCGTAAGCCCACCCCAACCATCTGCTGTTGTGTTAGCAAGCTCAACATTATTTCGACTCTGTTGAACCGCCCGCCAAACGGTCACACAGCCCTTTCGGCACCATGAGGAAGGCATCTTTCTGGGCATCAGATTTAGCCGTGCCGGCACAGGAGCCGGTCTTCGTTGCACAGTCGTTTTTACCGGCTTTTACAACCCCGTAGCACTTCTCTTTTTCTTCTGCCGCGACGGCGGTGGTCGTGGTTAAAGCCGTACCGCCTAGTGCAAGTAGGCCGGTGAAAGCAGTGGCTACGGCAATGTTAGTCTTTTTCATCATGATTCCTCGTTAATACGCTGACGATTGCTGTGTTTAGCAACGTTTCCTTTCGTTTTGGATAGCACTTGATAAGTGTTCTCGGAACATAAGAAAGGTTAAGAAGGTAATTAATTTCACTTTTCTTTAACTTTTACCCGCATCACTTAACAATGTGGCTCGATCAAGCATAGAACAAAAAGAAAAACGGCAAGGCAGAGAGTCGCGGTAGCGTTCTCGAAGCATTGTGAAATGAGCGGGTATCTCGCCAAACCGCCTCAATCTGCAGAGTTTCGCATCTTGAGGTGATTTGGGTATAATCATCACCATTGTATAAATAACCAGTAGATAGCGATGGACGTTTCACTCCTGTTAGATGGCCTCAATGACAAACAAAGAGAAGCGGTGGCCGCGCCGCTGGGTAACCACCTCGTGCTGGCGGGTGCTGGCAGTGGCAAAACCCGTGTGCTCGTCCATCGCATTGCATGGTTAATGCAGATTGAGCAGGCATCGCCTTATTCAATCATGTCGGTGACGTTCACCAACAAAGCGGCTGCTGAAATGCGCGGGCGCATCAATGAACTGATGCAGGGCTCTTCAGCCGGCATGTGGAACGGCACCTTCCACGGTCTGTGTCACCGCATGCTGCGGGCCCATTATTTGGATGCCCGGCTGCCGGACGATTTCAATATTCTCGACTCGGACGATCAGATGCGCTTGCTGCGCCGTTTGATCAAGGCGCAGAACCTGGATGAAAAGCACTGGCCGGCGCGTCAGGCAGCCTGGTACATCAATGGCAAAAAAGATGAAGGGCTGCGCCCGGCCAACATCGAGACGTTTAGCGATCCGGTGGAAAAAACCTGGCTGCGAGTGTATACCGCGTATCAGGAAGCGTGTGATCGTGCCGGGCTGGTTGATTTTGCCGAGCTGCTGCTGCGTGCCTTTGAGTTAGTACGCGATAACAAGCACATTCGTGAGCATTATCAGGCGCGCTTTAAACATATACTGGTCGATGAGTTTCAGGATACCAACAACATTCAGTTTGCCTGGCTGCGCCTGATGGCGGGGCCTGATTGCAGTGTCATGATCGTGGGCGATGATGATCAGTCGATTTACGGCTGGCGAGGCGCTCAGGTCGAGAACATCCAGCGTTTTCTGCGTGATTTCACCAACGCCTCTTCGATCTTCCTTGAACAGAACTACCGCTCGACGGGCAACATCCTAAATGCGGCCAATGAGCTTATTGCCAATAACAACGAGCGGATGGGCAAGAACTTATGGACGGAAGGTGCAGAAGGTGAGCTGATTTCACTTTACTCGGCATTCAATGAGCTGGATGAAGCCCGCTTTGCAGTCGGTAAAATTAAAGAGTGGCGCGAGAAAGGCGGTATGTTGAATGAAACGGCCTTTTTATACCGGAGCAATGCCCAGTCACGCGTACTGGAAGAAGCGTTAATTCAAGCGGGGTTGCCGTACCGAATTTATGGCGGCATGCGTTTCTTCGAACGTCAGGAAATCAAAGATTCACTGGCTTACTTACGTTTGACGGCGAATCGTAATGACGATGCCTCGTTTGAGCGGGTGGTGAATACCCCAACCCGTGGTTTGGGCGATCGTACATTGGAAACCATTCGCCTGGCCGCGCGTGATCGCGGGGCGACGATGTGGCAGGCGAGTATTGCCCTGCTCGAAGAGCAGGTGCTGGCGGGGCGGGCTGCAAACTCACTCCGTCGCTTTATCGAGCTGATCAATGCGCTGGAAGACGACACGTGTGAATTGCCGTTATTTCAGCAAACGGATGCCGTGATCCACAATTCGGGTCTGCGGGCGATGTATGAACAAGAAAAAGGTGAAAAAGCCCAGGCGCGTATTGAAAACCTGGAAGAGCTGGTGACGGCTACGCGTCAGTTTGAAGTGCCGGAAGAAGCGGAAGAGATGAGTCCGCTGTCAGCGTTCCTGTCACATGCGGCATTAGAGGCCGGTGAAGGCCAGGCTGATGACTTTGAAGATGCCGTGCAGTTGATGACCATGCACAGTGCCAAGGGGCTGGAATTCCCGGTTGTCTTTATGGTCGGTGTGGAAGAGGGGATGTTCCCGAGCTCGCGTACCACCGAAGAAGTGGGCCGTTTAGAAGAGGAGCGCCGTTTGTGTTACGTAGGCATGACCCGTGCGATGCAGAAACTCTACATCACCTACGCGGAAATGCGCCGTCTCTACGGTAAAGATAACTTTCATAAGCCATCGCGTTTTATTCGTGAAATTCCGACGGAGTATGTTGAAGAGGTGCGGATGAAAGCGCAGGTGTCGCGTCCTGCCAGCAGCGGCCGGTTCAGCCAGACCCAGGTCAATGACAATTTCAACCAGACCGGATTCAGCTTAGGCCAGCGGGTACAGCATACCAAGTTTGGTGAAGGTACCATCATTAACTTTGAAGGTAGCGGTGCCCAGAGCCGGGTACAGGTTGCCTTTAACGGTGAAGGGATCAAATGGCTGGTCACTCAGTACGCTAAGCTACAGCCGATGTAACAATCAAGGCGCAAGTCACTGCTTTAAACAGCCCCTCCCGTACTGCCAGTCAGTATGAGAGGGGCTTTGTTCTTTTGATTCGTGGGTATTTACGGTTGCTGGATTAGATTGAACAGGATCATACTGCCGATAGTGACAAACAGCACGCCACAGATCCCGTCGATGCAGGGGGTCCATTGCTGTATTTTTTTCTGCAGGCGTTTGCCGGTCAGTAGCCATGCAAGCATTGCGAACCATGAAAATGACGTAACCCACAAAATCGCAATGGCCGTTACTTTACCGCCGAACGACATATCAACCGGCACCAGGGTCGAGAGCAGGCTGAGGAAAAAAACCAGCGCTTTCGGATTGAGAATGTTGGTGGTAAAGCCTTTGGCCAGTGCTTGTTTACGGTTGGCAATCACCCGCAGTGGTGTTGCCGTTTTCAGGGGGCTGGAAGCCGGACGCAATATCGGTAGCAGTACGCCTTTGACCGCACCAATCCCTAACCACAGCAAGTAGCATCCGCCTGCGGCTTGCAGGGTCGCAAACAGCATTGGTTGCTGGTGGATCAACAGGCTGGCACCGGTCAGGCTTAAAATGGAATGGAGCAAAATCCCCAACGATAACCCAAGGGCTATGGAAATACCGGTTTGCCGGCCATAGCGACCGGCATTTTGTACCACCAAGGCGAAATCCGGTCCCGGACTCATTAAGGCTATAACATGGACGGTAAGCAGGGTTAGTAGTGTCGTGATTTCGTTCATAGTGACTCGCTGTACTTAATTTTCTATGGTGTAACGGCAGGTATGGCTTTATGTCATGTAGCATGACGGATGCGGGAAGTGGTGGCTTGTAAAAAAATGACAGGGAGCGAAATATCTCATGGCGTGCGCTATTTGATTTGCGATGGTGCAAGGCCGAAGGTGTGTTTGAAGGTATTGGCAAAGTGAGCCTGATCGTAGAAGCCGACATGATAGGCAACTTCGGTGCTGCTAAAGCCGGCTTTAAGTAGTGCCATGGCATGTTCTAAACGCAATCTAGCTAACCATGCATAAGGTGTAATGCCTGTGGCTTTCTTAAATTGACGCAACAGTTGCGATGAACTGAGATTGCACAAGGCCGCCAGGTTATCGAGGCTGACTTTCTGGTCGAGATGCGCCATAAAATAATCACGTAGCTGGCGTAAATCTTTGCTCCCCAGTTTCGTGACGGGTTGCTCCCTGACTTTGCCGTAGTGGGTCAGCAAGTGCGAGAAATACTCGATCGGCAGACTGTCTTTTGCGAGTTGAGAGACTAAAGGGTTATCTAATTGGCAGTGAAGTTGAGTCAGCTGCTGGAATAGCGTGTTATCGGCAATATTGTTCTGTGGAAAACAAAATTGGTTTTTCCCTGAGACGTCTTGAGTATGCTGAGCAAGCCAGTCTGGCGTAATACTGAAGATCTTTACCTGATAGCCCGCCATTTCTTTCGGCTGCCCATCATGGATTTCATCCGGTGGCATGATCACTATTTGCCCGGCACCTGCGACATGCTTTGCACCGTTATAGAAATACTGTTGTTGGCCATGGGTGATTAAGCCGAAATGGTAATCGAGGTGGTAGTGGCGTTTGAAAGAAAAGCTCTGGTAATGGGCATCAATCAGGTTGATGTCATCAATGCTGCTTTTTCGATGACTGACTTTATTCATACTGATACCCAATGGGACTGAACGGTGGCGGGTTGTCTTTTAAGATCAGTACACCATAAACCAAGGTGATGCGGCTTGTAAAAAATTCACAGGCCGCACGGAATGATCAGGCTGCTGGTAACGCTTTTCGGCTCCGGCGATGGCTCTTAATGCCATCGAAGCTGAACAGTACCAATGCTGCCCAGATAAAGACAAAGGTCATGCCGTTATCTAAGGTAAAAGGCTCGTCATAGATCAACACTGCCAGTAAAAACATCAAACTTGGACCGATGTATTGAAAAAAGCCTAAGGTGGACAGTTTCAGTTTGGTCGCCGCACCGGTAAAACAGAGCAGTGGTAAGGTGGTGACAATGCCTGCCGCCATTAGCAGCAGATTCAGGTTTAACGGGTTGTCGGCAAAGTTAGCGGTCGGGCTGTCGGTGATCAGCAGAATGTAAATGGCCGCCAGCGGTAACAAGACACAGGTTTCGAGAAATAACCCGGTCTGGGCATCCAGATTAATCTTCTTACGCAGCAAGCCATAACAGCCGAAACTACCGGCTAGCGCCAGGGCAATCCAGGGCAGTGAGCCAAATTGGATCAGTTGGACGGCGACCCCGCAGGCGGCCAGAGCCACCGCAACCCATTGCAATGAGCGCAGGCGTTCACCTAAAAACAGCATCCCTAAAATGACATTGAATAAGGGATTAATGAAGTAGCCTAAACTGGCATCCAGCATGTAGTTGTTATTAACCGCCCAGATGAAGATCAGCCAGTTAGTCCCCACTAACAATGCAGTAGCCGTCAGCATGATGAGGGTTTTAGGCTGACGGAAAATCGCTCGTATCTTGCCCCAGCCTTTGCTGATATAAATCAAACCCGCCAGAAAGAAAAAAGACCAAATGACCCGGTGACTGAGAATTTCTAGCGCACTGACCTGTTGTAACGCTTTGAAATATATCGGGGCGATCCCCCACATGGTGTAGGCGGCTAGGGCAAGGATCACACCGCGTTGGGTTTTTTTGGCTTGTTCTTCCATGATTATCCCGTTGGTTATTTTATAAATTCAGGTTGATTGGCGTATCTTGGCCAAAACGAATGCGTAAGTAGTATAAAGGGGGGGCCAAAAATGACTACTTCTTTTCTGCGGGCTGTTTTGATGATTCCCCACATCCCGCTAATGACAGCAATGGCTCGGGTTTTTATGCGGCTGACAGCACGTTGAGTCGTTCACTGAAGATCGCATCTTGAGGTGGTTTGGGTATAGAATAGCTCGCCCCGATATCAAAAGAGTCGTTCTATGTCATCTAGCAGCACCGCGGTTTGTCAGTCAGTACCGTTACCATCCAGTGAGCAAGTCTTGCAGGATGTCTTTGGTTATCAGTCATTCCGGGTTGGCCAGCAGGAAGTCATAGAAGCGGTTGCCGATGGCCAGGATTGCTTAGTGATCATGCCAACCGGCGGTGGCAAGTCACTGTGTTACCAGATCCCTGCGTTGATGCTGCCAGGCATCACACTGGTGATATCGCCATTGATTTCATTAATGAAAGATCAGGTCGATCAGCTTAATGCCAACGGGGTGGCAGCGGCATACCTGAACTCGACAATGTCGCGAGAGGCGATGATGGAGACCTATCGCGCCATGCGTGAAGGGGAGCTGAAGCTGGTTTATGTCTCGCCGGAACGGGTGTTAATGCGGGACTTTATCGACCGTCTGTATGAGATGCCACTGAGCATGGTCGCGGTGGATGAAGCGCATTGTATTTCCCAGTGGGGCCATGATTTCCGCCCTGAATATGCGGCGCTGGGTACGCTGAAGCAGCATTTTGACAATTTGCCGATCATGGCGCTGACGGCCACCGCCGACGACACGACCCGCAGTGATATTACTAGCCGCCTTGGCTTAGTTCACCCCCATTCTTACCTTGGCAGCTTTGATCGTCCGAATATTCGTTACACCTTGTTGGAAAAGCACAAGCCATTGGCACAGCTGACGCGTTATCTGAGCGGGGTACGCGGTCAGTGTGGCATCGTCTACTGCAATAGCCGGAAGCGGGTCGAGCAAATTACCGAAAAGCTGTGTGACAACGGTATTCGTGCGGCAGCGTATCATGCAGGGCTGGATCATGAAGAACGGGGCCGGGTGCAGGAAAGTTTTCAGCGTGATGATATTCATATTGTCGTTGCGACGGTCGCTTTCGGGATGGGTATTAATAAACCCAATGTCCGCTTTGTTGTGCACTACGATATCCCGCGTAATATTGAATCCTATTATCAGGAAACGGGGAGAGCCGGACGAGATGGCCTGCCTGCGGAAGCGGTCATGTTCTACGATCCGTCGGATCTTGCCTGGTTGCGCCGTTGCCTGGATGAAAAGGAAGAAGGGCCGCAAAAGCAGGTCGAAAGCCATAAACTCAATGCGATGGGCGCGTTTGCCGAAGCGCAAACCTGTCGTCGTCAGGTATTGCTGAACTATTTTGGCGAATATCGCGAAGAGCCTTGCGGCAATTGCGATATTTGTCTTGATCCGCCAAAGCAGTTTGATGCCGTTGAAGTGGCGCAAAAGGCGCTGTCATGTGTTTATCGGGTCAATCAGAGCTTTGGTATCGGTTATGTGGTGGAAGTACTGCGCGGGATGCAAAACCAGCGTATTCGCGAACATGGCCACGATAAACTCACCACTTATGGGATCGGTCGCGAGCACAGCCATGAGTATTGGGTCAGTATTTTACGTCAGCTGATCCACCGCGGTTTTCTCAACCAGAATATTTTGCGTAGCTCGACGCTGCAACTGACCGAAAAAGCCCGTTCGGTGTTAAGAGCGGAAATTGAACTTGAACTGGCGGTTCCGCGCCTGGATGTTGCCGCGCGCAGTGCCAAAAGCGATAAGATGGCCAATCGCCACTATGATAAGGCGTTGTTTGCCAAGTTGCGTAAATTGCGAAAAACCATCGCCGATGAAGATGATCTGCCACCCTACGTGGTGTTCAATGATGCCAGCCTGATGGAAATGGCGGAAATGCTGCCGACATCTCAAGGTGAAATGCTGGCGGTGAATGGCGTCGGTCATCGTAAGCTGGAAAAATACGGTAATGCCTTCCTGGGTGTGATCGAAGCGCACCTGATGGCCGCTCTCAACGACCGATAAAATATGTCGGACTCGTAAACTCCGGCAATAATGCGTTGCAGAAGGAATGAAAATGATAGCGTTACAGTCTGCCTCCGGCGAATTTTTCTTTACCCGCGCATTGGATTTGGTCCATAGCCGCCTGCTGCTATCGGGTCCTGAATTTGATTTTGATACCTTTCCTGAGATTGCCGAGTTGTTGTTAACACGTATTGATGCCTGTCTGATTGAGCGGGAGCTGAATGCTGACTTGCATCTCTGGCTGATCGATTTTGAAGGTAGCCGATTGATGCTGAAAGGGGAGCACTACTCTGGCGCATTATGGCTGGAAGCCTTGTCACCGGCCGATAGCGATACCCTCTCTTTCATTGCCAGCCTTCTGCCACAACAACCTGATCTGATGGGCTGAAAGCCGCGACAGATGTTTAGCTGCTGGTCGTCGCCATAAACAGAGTATATAATCGCCGCCTTCGGTCACTGCGGTGTGGTATGAGAGCCAGACAGTGGTGGTATTTTGGGTTCCCTCTCCCCCAATGACAAAAAGGTCTGATTATGACTAGATCTCAATTTACTTCAGTACAACAGCGTAAAGCCCTTTCTTTTCTGGTTCTGTTTCACCTGCTGATCATTGCCTCCAGTAATTATCTGGTGCAGCTGCCGTTTACGGTTTTTGGTTTTCACACCACCTGGGGAGCGTTTACCTTCCCGTTTATTTTCCTGGCAACAGACTTAACCGTACGTATTTTTGGTGCCGTTATGGCGCGTAAGATCATCTTCCGGGTGATGGCACCGTCACTGGCTATCTCATACGGCTTGTCAGTGCTGTTCTATCAGGGGGAATATCAGGGGATCGCCCACTTAGGTGAGTTCAATCTGTTTGTTGCGCGCATTGCGATTGCCAGTTTCATGGCTTATTTGCTGGGTCAGATCCTCGATGTATCGGTATTCAACCGCTTGCGCCAGATGAAACAGTGGTGGGTAGCACCGACCTGCTCGACTATTCTTGGTAATGCACTCGATACGATCGCGTTCTTTGCGATTGCGTTTTATAACAGCCCAGATCCGTTCATGGCGGCAAACTGGACCGAAATTGCGCTGGTGGATTACACCTTTAAGCTGATCATTAGTCTGGGCTTGTTCGTACCGGTATATGGTGTGTTGCTGAACTACTTAATAAAGCGCTTAACAACGATCAAACCGAAGCCTGAGACCCCTCAAGAGGTGCTCTGACAAGATAGTGTTAAGGTGCGTCGTCTGCAATTAAAGATGGAAATGAGAGTTATTATCAAAAATTGCTTGCAACCCAAATGAGAATGGTTATTATTAACCTGCTTTCGGGCAAGAGGGGAAAGACAAGACCGCTTGTTTTGAAGGCACGACATTGCTCACATTGCTTCCAGTGTACTTCAGCAACGGTTGATTGTTTTTAGTGTAGGGCTGAAAACAAAAGCACCACTTCTGCTGAGCGGCGCCTGCTTAATGATTCCTCAGAACTTAAGTAGCGCCGCCTTTTCTTTGCTTATGCTAACCGTACCAGCTCTTTTACCAGCTTATTGATCCCGCTTGCCGCTTCAGAAAGATTGCTTGCCAGCATATATGCCGGGGTCGTCAGTAACCGGCGTTTCTGATCAAGGACAAAGTCATTAACCGGACAGTTGATATGCTCTCCCCCCATTTCATTAAATGTCTTTGCTATCTCAGCATCATTACCGATGGTCCCTTTTGCCCCCGAACCGTAAATGGCTGGAATTAAGGCTGGGGATATACACAAGTAACCCGCCGGTTTTTCTTCCAGCGCGAAAGCCTGACAGGCCTTTTTGACATCGGGGTTGAGCTCACAATCTGCGCCCTTGAAGGCAAAGTCAGACAGGTTTTTTGCCGCCCCAAAGCCACCGGGAATGAGCAATGCGTCAAAATCACGCGCATTTAAGTTGGCGACATCTTTAATGTTGCCGCGGGCGATCCGCGCAGCTTCGACGAGCACATTACGGGTTTCTGTGGTCGCCTCTCCCGTTAAATGGTTGATGACATGGTATTGATCAATGTTGGGAGCGAAGCACTGCCAGCTGGCTCCTTCTTGTTCAATTGCCAGCAGAGACAATACGGCTTCGTGGATTTCAGTTCCGTCGAAAACGCCAGAACCGCTTAAAATTACCGCAATTTTCTTCATTTTGGCCTCCTTCCTAGTCATTTTTGTCGTTTGTTACTCTCAGATATTCTTATTTCAGATCGGTCTGTTAACTTTTTCCACAATTAATGATCATTTTAGGATCGAGGATCACTTTTTGCTTTCTCGTGCAAGATGTTGATATTTATTGTTTTATTTTTAGTTTGTTAGTTTTTCCTTATTATTGATCAATTCAGTAAAATTAAATACTAACAAAGTTATCCACAGATAATCGGCGGCAGGTGGAAAACATCAGTTAACACTTGCAGGCTCTCATGGCATTCTAGTAGCTCATTGACAAATTTTGCTATTTTCAGCGTTGAATGAAGTAAAATCTGTGTGATGAAGTACTTCTACTTAACTCTTTCGTCCCCGGATATAAGAATACCTTTATGGCAACTATCCCAGAAAACCCACTGATCCTGATTGATGGATCGTCTTATCTTTATCGTGCTTATCATGCTGCTCCCAACTTTACTAATTCTGACGGTGAGCCAACAGGTGCGGTCTATGGTGTTGTTAATATGCTGCGTAGTATGTTACGTCAGTTTTCTACCGAGCATGTGGCGGTGATCTTTGACGCCAAAGGCAAGACTTTTCGTGATGATATGTACCCGGAATATAAGGCGCATCGCCCACCAATGCCGGATGATCTCAGAAGTCAGATTGAACCTCTGCATGCGGTGATCAAGGCTATGGGGTTGCCGCTGATCTCGATATCCGGGGTAGAAGCCGATGATGTGATTGGAACGTTAGCTGCCCAGGCATCGAAGGCTGGCATGCCAGTACTGATCAGTACTGGCGATAAAGATATGGCTCAGCTGGTTGACGAGCATGTCACATTGATCAACACCATGACAGATGTGGTGATGGATCCTGCCGGGGTTGTGGATAAATTCGGGATCGGCCCGGAGCTGATCATCGATTATCTCGCGCTGATGGGCGATAAGGTCGACAACATTCCGGGTGTGCCGGGAGTCGGAGAGAAAACAGCGAAGGCCTTATTAACCGGTATTGGTGGTATTGATGATCTTTATGCCAACTTAGAGGCGATTCCGGCGTTAGGCTTCCGTGGCTCGAAAACCATGGCAAAGAAGTTGGAAGACAATAAAGAAGCCGCTTACATGTCTTATCAGCTGGCAACGATTAAACTGGATGTTGAGCTAGATACGGCGCCGCAAGATCTGCGTAAAGGCGAGCCTGATACCGATGCGCTAACAAGTCTATTCGGTAAGTTACAGTTCCGCCGCTGGTTAGAAGAAATGCTGGATGGCGGTGATGGCAAAATTGTTGCTAACGAAAAGGCAGCAAAGTCGGCGGCAGAGAAAAAAGTGGTGGCCCCAACCATTGATCGCAGTGGCTATGAAACCGTGTTAGACGAAGCCGGTTTTAACGGTTGGCTTGAAAAACTCCAAGCTGCAGAGGTGGTCGCTTTTGATACCGAAACCGATGGCCTGGATTACATGACCGCGAATCTGGTGGGTGTGTCGTTTGCTGTTGAAGAAGGCAAAGCGGCATATGTACCGGTCGCCCATGACTATTTAGATGCCCCCGAGCAGCTGGATCGCGACTGGGTATTGGCTCAGCTTAAGCCATTGCTGGAGGATCCGGAACAGGCGAAAGTCGGCCAGAACCTGAAATTTGATGCCAGTATTCTTGCGCGTTACGACATTGAGATGCAGGGGATTAAATATGACACCATGCTGGAGTCATACGTGTTCAACAGTGTAGTCGGGCGCCATGATATGGACAGCCTGGCCCTGCGCTACCTAGAGCACAAAAATATCAGCTTTGAAGACATTGCCGGCAAGGGTAAAAAGCAGCTGACGTTTAACCAAATCGATTTGGAAGAGGCGGGTCCGTACGCGGCGGAAGATGCCGACATAACCCTTCGTCTGCACAACCAGCTGATTGCCAAAATCGAAGCTGATCCAAAACTGAAGTCGGTCTTCGAAGACATCGAAATGCCGTTGGTGCCGGTACTGTCACGTATTGAACGTACTGGGGTCTTGATTGACAGTATGCTGTTGAGCGCGCAATCGTCTGAAATTGCGGTGCGTCTGGATGAACTGGAAAAGCAAACGTATGAGATTGCCGGGCAAGAATTTAATTTAAGTTCCCCCAAACAGCTACAAGCGATATTGTTTGAAAAAATGGGCTTGCCTGTTTTAAAGAAAACCCCATCAGGTGCCGCTTCAACCAATGAAGAAGTGTTGCAAGAATTGGCCTTGGACTACCCGTTACCGAAATTGCTTTTGGAATACCGTGGGTTGGCAAAACTGAAGTCGACCTACACCGATAAACTGCCGAAGATGGAAAACCCAGCAACAGGTCGGGTGCATACATCTTACCATCAGGCAGTCACGGCGACGGGCCGCTTGTCATCGAGCGATCCAAACCTGCAGAACATCCCGGTACGTAACGAAGAAGGACGGCGTATTCGTCAGGCCTTCATTGCACCGACGGGGTATAAAATTCTGGCTGTCGATTATTCTCAAATTGAACTGCGGATCATGGCACACCTATCAGGTGATAAAGCCCTGCTGGACGCCTTTAACCATGGTAAAGACATTCACGCGGCCACCGCGGCTGAAATATTGAACCTGCCAATCGAATCAGTGAGCACCGAGCAGCGTCGTCGTGCCAAAGCGATCAACTTCGGTCTGATCTATGGCATGAGTGCGTTCGGCCTGGCGAAGCAGCTGGGAATGGGACGTAACGAAGCGCAAGACTACATGAATGTGTATTTCGAGCGTTACCCGGGGGTGCTGGAATATATGGAAAGTACCCGCACGGCAGCGAGTGAGCAAGGTTTTGTTGAAACCTTATTCGGTCGTCGCTTATATCTGCCAGACATTAAGTCACGCAATGGTCTGCGCCGCAAAGCCGCAGAACGTGCAGCCATCAATGCGCCAATGCAGGGCACGGCCGCTGATATTATTAAACGCGCGATGATATTGGTGGATCAGTGGATTTTGCAACAGGATGCGGATCGTGTACGTATGTTAATGCAAGTACATGACGAACTTGTCTTTGAAGTACAGGAATCTGAACTGGAATCTGTATCGCAGGAAGTGCGCCGCCTGATGGAATCCGCTGCCGAACTGGCGGTACCGCTGATTGCTGACGCAGGGTTCGGCGACAACTGGGATCAGGCCCACTAAGGGTTTTAAGTTTGTTCACCGGTAAATAAAATAGGAAAGCCGACATTGTGTCGGCTTTTTTTTCACATTAAATAAATGCTCACTAAATTACCTTCCTTAAAATTTAGTTACGAATGCGTGAAAAAAAACTACAACTTTTACTTTTCTTATCTGCTCAATTGATATACAGTTATCTGCGTAGGGTACAGAGGTAAGATGTTCTATCTTTCAGACCTTTTGTTTCACGTTATTGGATTTGGCTGATTCAGCCGCCCTGGTCGTTTGACCAGGGCGTTTTTTATTTCAGCGCCCCAAAAAACTCCTTTCTGTTCTATTTCTAATTTTTCAATCAATCTAGCTGCTGATGTGGCGGACCTTCGCTATCTCAATCTTGGCCTTTGTCTTCATTTTCGCCTTGGGATTGGTTGCTTTATAGCCGAACTGCTGGTGTTAAGCTTGATTTATGCCGGTTTTCCGGTCTGTGACGATATTGAGAGAGCCAATCTATTGAGTATCTGCATTTTTATTGATCTGGGTTTAGAGTAATTACTTTAAATTTAGGCTGGAGGAGTTATACTGTATTAGCTTCTTGTTCATATTTGTTATTGGTAGCGGGTTTATAGACCGGCTAGTCTGCAAATACTTGAAATAGCCATCCATTTTGTTGTGGGTGGCTTTTTTTTGTCGGTGAGAAAGTGATGTAATTAAATTCCATAAACGTTGGCAGTTGAAGGTGGAAAAAGTCACTTAATTTTCGGTGGAAAATAATCAACTAAAAATTGGTTGGTAAACCATTAAATCGTGGATTTAAGTGGGGATATTGCGGAGAAAACGCGATTATAAGCGGTGAAAGAATCAACAAAAACGGCATAAAGCACTTGCGTTGGGTGGGAAAATCATTGATGCTTTCTGGACAAAAATAAAAAAACCTCCTATTTCTCTCCCGTTGCCCCACCTGGAAGGTGGGGAATTTTTATGGCCCTGTCCTTAGCGCCATAATCAACTGAAAAGCGTTAATGATTATTCATTATTATCGCTTACCGCCGCATCTGTGTCTGTATTGCCATGTTCTGCTGCTGCGAGCATTTGCTGACGTTCAAGTTCAGGTGCAAACCATGAATCCAGTTTGCGACGCACCTGATCAAGTCCAATCCCCTTCAGTGAAGAGAACAACTCGATTTGTACATCACCACCAAAAGACTTTGCGGATTCGCGTACTTTTAGTAATTGTGATTTACGTGCACCACTTTTCATTTTGTCCGCTTTAGTTAACAGCACCAAAACCGGAAGGCGGCTTTCGATCGCCCAGAAAATCATTTGCTGGTCGAGGTCTTTCATTGGATGGCGGATATCCATTAATACCACCAAGCCTTGCAGGCATTCACGTTTTTGCAGGTATTCACCCAGCGCTTTTTGCCATTTAATCTTCATTTCTAATGGCACTTGAGCAAAACCGTAGCCCGGTAAATCGATTAGGTTACACCCTTGAGTTACCTCAAACATGTTAATTAATTGTGTCCGCCCAGGGGTTTTCGATGTACGCGCTAAGCCTTTCTGATCGGTAATGCGGTTCAGTGCGCTTGACTTTCCTGCATTGGAGCGGCCAGCAAATGCGATCTCAACGCCTGTGTCTTGGGGCAAGTGGCGAATATCGGGTGCACTTGTGATGAAGCCTGTATTTCTGTAGTTGAGAGGTTGATTCACTGTTAACTCCGTCAAGTCTTCATGTAGTCGACTGATTACTTTTATGTGAAATTGTGTAAAATGTAGCAAACCGTGCTCGGTTTGTGGTCGCATTGTATACCATGTTACTGAGCATTACTTGTGGTACTGGAAGCTCTATAATCATAAACGGAATGTCATGAAGAAATTAGCACTGATATTGACTCTTCTTGCCAGTTGCTCAGCCTGGGCCCAGGGAGATGCAGAAGCTGGAAAAGCGAAAGCTGCGGTATGTGTCGCTTGCCACGGCGCCGATGGTAATAGCATGATTGCGCAATATCCTAAAATTGCTGGTCAGCACTCTGGCTATCTTGAAAAGCAGCTCAAGGAATTCAAGCTAGCGATGTCTACGGGTGGTAAGCAAGGCCGTAACGATCCGGTGATGGGCGGTATGGCAATGCCGTTGTCTGAGCAGGACATGGCAGATTTAGCCGCTTATTTTTCAACATTATCTATCTCGGATAACACCACGCCTGAATCATCAGTAGCCGTTGGCCAGCAGCTTTATCGGTTTGGTGATCCTGAACGCGGCATCGCAGCCTGTACTGCCTGCCATGGCCCTCGCGGGAATGGCACCAGCCTGTCGGGTTTCCCGAAAATTTCGGGTCAGCACGCTGAATACGTGAAAATTCAACTTGAGAAATTCCGCTCCGCTCAGCGTAATAATGATATGAACGAGATGATGCGCTCGGTCGCGGCAAAACTGTCAGATGATGAAATCACCTCTCTATCCCAATATGTGGGTGGTCTACACTAAGTGCTCACATTGCAGTGTTGAAATTTAAAAGGCAGCTTTCCGCTGCCTTTTTGCTACTTGTCCCGCGCCAAAGCGAGGCTAAAGGAACTGTTTATGATTAGGCGTAGTTGTAGGCAGCATTAAATGCAAGTTAGCAACAAAAAGATCAGGACAAATAGTGGGAAATCGATAAATGCTGAGCCGCATGTAAGAGATCTGCCATTCGTGATGGCGAATGTTGATGAAAGAAGATCAGGGTTTGGTTATCAATGTTCGATGGATCAGCCTCTTAGCCATATTGAAATAATATTACAGGAAAGAGGCGTATGTCAGCTACCTTGTATGCCAACGGAATCAGGGTAGAGTATGGCTTGTCGACAGGGAGAACGGCGGGGGGATCGGAAAGCGCCAGGATGGCATGGACATGAAGCCCGAACTAGCCACAAGGATGGTGATTTCAGTTGTCAGGACGATAACGCGCTTAATGGATAAGCCGGTTAAGGATAAACCGCATTAACACGGAGTGTGGCACGGAAGACGAAAATTCATCAGGGAGATGAAGAACCATAAGTCTTGCAAGGAAAGCACTAATAACAAAAGGATTGTTGTCAAACCGGGATGTTTTTTCACTGGTCAGGGACAGACTAGACAGGATTTAAAGCCAATCGATGGCTGCTCCATAGAGCGACAGGTGGATACCTGTCGCTTTTTTCTTTATTGGCTTTCTGTTATGTTTCGGCTTCATTTTCCGGAGGCAGTACGATGCAGACATGCCCGCTATGCAATGGCCATTCGGCCAGTGATTTTTCTCAAGATAAACGTCGTGCATATTTTCGCTGTGAAGATTGCGCATTTATCTTTGCAGATCCGGCGTCTCGACTGCCACCCGAAGAAGAAAAAACCGTTTACGATCAACATGAAAATAATCCGAATGACGAAGGTTACCGCCGTTTCCTCAATCGTCTTGCCGCGCCGTTAGCCCTGCGGGTCGGTGATAAACCGGGCGAAGGGCTGGATTTCGGGAGCGGTCCCGGCCCGACATTATCCCTAATGTTGACAGAGATGGGGTATAATATGGCGATATACGACCCATATTTTGCTCATACTCCTTCGGTATTAGAAAAACAATATGATTTTGTTACTTGTACCGAGGCTATTGAACATTTTTACACGCCTGCGAAGGAATGGGGGCTACTGCTTAGCATGGTAAAACCTGGCGGATGGCTGGGGATCATGACGAAGTTAGTAATTAATACCGATGCCTTTGCGCAATGGTATTACAAAAACGACCCAACCCATGTGAGCTTCTTCAGCCAGGAAACTTTCCGTTATTTAGCGGAACGTGACGGTCTGGAAGTCGAGTTTGTTGGAACAGATGTAATTTTGCTGAGGAAAACCCAGTAATGACCCGTAAGAAAAGAAGTCGCACCGTAGGATCTGAAGGTCCTGCTGTATACCGCGAAAAATCGACCTCACAAATTGATATTGAAGCGCGTAAAAGCCAGAAAGAGAAGAAGCGTAAAGGCTTGAAATCAGGAAGCCGCCATTCGGCTGGCCAGGATTCAGCGAATCGCGCAAATGGTCAAAAGAAAGATCCGCGTCTGGGCAGTAAAAAGCCGGTACCGTTAGTCGTTGACGCGAAACCAACAACCAAGAAAGAGCGACGCCTGAGTGCAGAGCAAGAGCTGGCTATGTTGGAAAATGATGCGCAATTGATGGTCCTGCTCGACCGTATCGATGCGGGCGAAAAACTCGGCTCAGGCTTGCAGAAGCAAGTTGATCAGAAGTTAGACCGTATCGAACACCTGATGGGACGCTTAGGCCTGCTTGAAGAAGAGACGCCTGACGTTATCGAAGAAGCACCGGTACGCAAGGGGGCAAGAACTGATGAAGACTTACTTGATCAGTTTGAGAACATGGATTTAGACTCATTCGATAAGGAGTAACCGTTGCAGGATATGACGCTTTGGTTAGGTTTGGCCGGTACAGTTATTGCCGGGCTAGCCATTTATGCGGGGTCTTTGTTGTTTAAGTTGTATCAGCAACATCAACGCCAGAAAGCATTTCTGGAGCGAGCGAAGCTTCAACAGGCGGAAAAAATAAAACAACGCAATGCCCATATTATGGAAAGCGTGTTTATTATTGCCAACGCGGGTAAGCAAGAACAGTGTGATATGTCAGAAATTACCATTCGCTTATATAAGCTGATGGAAGTCTTGCAAGCGGAGCAGCACATTGACTTTGCATGTAAATACCCTGCGATGTTTGAGCTTTATCAGGTGGTAAGAGAGATGCCGCGTGGTGATGACCGTCAAACGATACAGAAAAAAGAGCGCATGAAGCTCGATCTGCAGCGGATGAAAGCGGAAGCTCGCCTGCAAGAAACCATTAAGCTTGAGCTGGAAGATATCCTGTCAATGAAAGCTGAATAACCTGAGGCATAAGCCGCGGGTTATAAACGACTACCTGGGTCGACCCGATCCAGGTGGCATTTCTGTCACCATTAACGAGCAAGTAGTCTACATCTTTATCAAGCTGTGGCACACTTGACGATCGTTTATCTCCCCCCACAACTACAAATAGCGGAAGTATGTCATGTCAAATGAGCAGATTATTTGGGATCAGGTACTGATAGAAAAATACAACTATTCAGGCCCCCGTTATACCTCATATCCGACCGCCCTTGAGTTTCATGAGGCATTTACGCCGGCGGAATTTGATATGGCTTGTGCGCAGTATCCTGAGCGCAAACTTTCACTGTATGTGCATATCCCGTTCTGCCATAAGCTTTGTTATTACTGTGGTTGTAATAAGATTATTACCCGCCATCAGCATAAAGCTGATCAGTACCTTGATGTGTTAGAACAGGAAATTCGTCAGCGCGCCACGCTGCTTGGTGATCGGCAGGTCAGTCAGCTTCACTGGGGGGGCGGTACACCCACATTCCTGACTAAGCCACAAATCAGTCGTTTGATGGGGTTGTTGCGTGATCAGTTCAACTTTGCCCCGGATGCAGAAATCAGTATTGAAGTTGATCCGCGTGAAATCGAATTGGATGTGCTGGATCTTCTTCGTGCTGAAGGCTTTAATCGCCTTAGTATCGGGGTGCAGGACTTTAATAAAGAAGTGCAGAAACTGGTTAACCGTGAGCAAGATGAAGAGTTCATTTTTGCCATGGTACAGCGTGCCAAAGAATTAGGTTTCTGTTCAACGAATCTCGATTTGATTTATGGCCTGCCAACGCAGAACCGTGAGCGGTTTGCTAAAACCTTAGAGCAGGTACTGACGATGAAGCCGGGCCGTTTGTCTGTCTTTAACTATGCCCATATGCCAGCCCTTTTTTCTGCCCAGCGTAAGCTTAAAGATGAGCTGCTGCCGAGTGCAAATGAAAAACTGGGGATCTTGCAAGACACCATCAGTACCTTAACCGAGGCCGGTTACCAGTTTATCGGAATGGACCATTTTGCCTTACCGAATGATGAATTAGCCGTTGCCCAACGCAACGGTATTTTGCACCGTAACTTCCAAGGCTATACCACCCAGGGTGACTGTGATTTACTGGGGATGGGCGTTTCTGCTATTTCGATGATTGGTGATTGCTACGCGCAGAACCAGAAAGAGCTGAAGGCTTACTATGCGGATGTGAACAATAAACATCAGGCACTGTGGAAAGGGGTGTCGCTTGATGCGGATGATTTGCTACGCCGGGAAGTGATCAAAGCCCTGATTTGTAATTTCCAACTTGATATGACCGTGATTGAAGAGCGTTTTGATCTGAACTTTAAAGAATATTTTGCTGAAGATCTGAAGTTATTGCAAACGTTCATCACTGATGGGTTGGTCACGGTCGATGAGCGTGTTATTCAGGTTGAATTAAAAGGACGTTTGCTGATCCGTAATATCTGCATGTGCTTCGATAAATACCTGCGTGATCGTGCCCGTCAGCAGCAGTTCTCGCGGGTGATTTAAGTACCGTCTTTCAATCTACTGATAACAAAAAGCCGCTTGATTCAATCAGCGGCTTTTCATTTGGTACTGATAGTGAATAATCAGTTCACATGGTTTGGAGCACCTTGATCTAGCGATTGGCCGCTTTCAGTTTAAGGGCCTGTTTCTCAGCATCAGACAGGAATGCAAGCTCAAGACCATTGATTTGCGCCTGGCGAATCTGCTCCTGGCTCAGGCCAACTTTCGGTGCAGCCACTTCATATTCATACGGTAATTCAATCCCCTCAACTGCCGGATCATCGGTGTTCAGGCATGCCAGAATACCGTGGTCGAGGAATTGTTTAATTGGGTGAGATTCAAAAGACTCAACGGTACTGGTCTGGATATTAGACGTCAGACATGACTCGATACCGATTTTATGTTCGGCTAGGTAGTCCATCAGTTTAGGATCGTGAACCGCTTTCACGCCATGGCCAATACGTACAGCACCGAGTTCCCGGATTGCCTGCCACATGCTTTCCGGCCCAGCGGCTTCACCCGCATGAACGGTAACGCGCAGATCAGCATCTCGTACTTGTTTGAAATGGCTGACAAAGCGATCGCCTGGCTGGCCTAGCTCATCACCGGCAAGATCGATAGCAACCAGTTTATCTTTCTGGCTTAGTAGCGCATCCAGCTCTTGCTGGCAGGCTTGCTGGCCAAACGTGCGGCTCATGATACCAATCAGATTGGCTTTGACATCAAAGTCACGACAGCCGGCAGCCACACCGTCAACGATCGCTTCTACCACACCGGCGACGGGCAAGTTGTGCTTCATGGCCATGTAGTAGGGGGAAAAACGCAGTTCAGCATAGTCAATCTGGGCATTCAGTGCATCTTCGACATTTTCATAGGCGACGCGGCGGCACGCATCAAGATCACCCAGTACCGCAACTCCCCAATCAAGCTTCGACAGGAAAGCCATTAAGCTCGGTTCAGCTTCGACGATCTGAACATGAGGGCGCAGCCCTTCAACATCGGTCGCTGGCAGTGCCATACCGAATTTCTGACCAAGTTCTAAAATAGTCTGAATGCGGATGTTGCCATCAAGATGGCGGTGAAGATCGGTTAAAGGAAGGTGCTTAGTGATCATAATTATTGGTGCCCCTATAGAAACTGGTGCGTCAGTATACGCAAAGAACAAATTACAATCATTATAGTCCGAGTGGTTATTCTTCGATGGCAGCAGAAACTGCGTTGATGTTTACTGGATCTGTTGACCATTTGCTTAATGGTTCTGGGCGGGCATAAAAATACCCTTGCGCAAAACCACAACCTAACTGTTTCAGCCGCTGTGCCTGTTCTGCGCTTTCTACCCCTTCAGCGACAATGTCAGCATTGAAGTTTTGAGTCATGGTGATAATGGCTGCGATGATTGTGGCGTAGTCATCGCTTTCCAGCATCTGATTGACGAATGAGCGGTCTATTTTCAGACTGTCAAAAGGTAACTGGGTGAGATAGGCCAGCGATGAGTATCCCGTACCGAAGTCATCAATGGCAATATGGATGCCGAGCTGACGCAGCTGATCGAGAATGTCAAAAGTGAGAAGAGGCTGGCTGACTAAGCGTGATTCGGTAATTTCCAGGGTCAGATTGGTTGCTGGTAACCCGGAGCGCGCCAGGGTTATTTTTAATTGGTCGACAAAGTCAGCCTGTAATAACTGGCGTACTGACAGGTTAACGTGCAGGGAAAAATCTTGTGGCCATTGCCCCCGAGCAATCTGTTTTTGAGTATCCTCGCAGGCCTGTAACAGGATCTGCTGCCCGATCTCGATGATCATGCCATTTTCTTCCGCCAAAGGGATGAAATGCATTGGCGGCACCATGCCCCGGGTCGGACTTCGCCAGCGTACTAAGGCTTCTGCACCACTGATAGTGTCGTTGGCCAGATTGATAATTGGCTGGTAGTGCACTTCAAATTCATGATGATTGATAGCCCGCTGTAATTCAGCTGAGAGGCGGGTTTTTTCCTGTGATGCTTCAATCATATAGGGCTGATAATGGCAGACGGGATCCGATTCCTGCTGTGTCGCCTGGCTCAGGGCCAGGCTGGAATTGCGGAGCCATTCGGTGATATCGGACTCGGCCAGCTGACCGCTGGCCACGCCAGCACAGGCACTCAGCATCACTTCGGTGCCATCGACAATAAATGGCAGGTAAAACTGTTCTAACAGTTGTCTGGCAAAATGGTCGGTTTGCGCTTGATCGCTAAAGCGCGGGCTGAAAACAGCAAACTCATCCCGGCCTATTCGGCTCAATAGCACCTCGTCGGGCAGGCTTTGCTGCAGGCGCTCGGCTATGGCAATGAGCAGTTGATCGCCCCGGTGATGACCGAGACTGTCATTGATATGACGAAATGTTTTAAGGCCAATCAGAACCACAACACCCTGTTGGTTATGGTATGTGGCCCGGGTAGTGTCAGTCAGTCCTTCCCGGCTCAGCAGTCCGGTAAGGTCGTCATATAAGATTTGCTGTCTCAGTGAGCTGAACGAGCGTTGCAGACGCGATGACATGGATCTGAATGCGGCTATCAGCTGCGCCGTTTCGTGGAGTTTAATGCCCGGGCGGATCGGGACGTCCCAATTATTTTCGGTCAGATTTTGCGACGCCTGGGCGATATCTATGATCGGCTGGGTAATGATATTTAAAATATACAGGCCGATGATCAAGCCCAGAAAACCGATAATGAATGCCGCGACCAGGCCGGATTCTTGCTGTGCAGGTAACTGACCGAGTAACCCGTGCTCTGGAATGGTTACCACGATATGCCATTGCAAGTTATAGCTATCGCGATAGCTAGTGATACGGCTGAAATAGCGGGTGTTGTCCTGAGTAAACTCGAAAGTAGTTGGTGGCTCGTCATTCCGGAGCGGTTGACGGGCGACATATTGTCCGCTGGTGGCGATTAAAGCATTGGTGCTTTGGGTGGCGAGCAGGCGACGGTTATCTGCCGTGATCATGGGGGTTTGTGTGGAATTGGCAACCAGCCGTCCTTGATTGTCAATGAGATAAGTGATGCCCGAGAATGGCAGGCTTTCACGTTCCAGGAATGTTGCAATGTGGTTGAGGTTAATATCTGTCACCACTACGCCCAGTAAGTCCTGGTGATCGAGAACAGGGGTAACGGCTGAAAGGGTGAGGGTCTGTCGTTCATCCAGGTTGGCGTAGATCTCTGACCAACCAGATTGCCGTGATTGAGCGAATGGCAAATACCAGGGACGTTCAGTCGGATCGTAATCGCGGATTTGGTGACTGGTTTTATTGTTATGGGTCGGTCCCTGATAAATGTGCAGGTCATTGCCAGTGCGTTCATCTTTCAAGAGCAGTGCCAGATTATTATCCGCATTTTTGCGAAAACCGATGAAGTACTTATCTTCACTACCAAAGGCGATGGTGCCGATTTGTTGCTGGTAGGCATACAGTTCAGTGATTGCCGCACTGAAGTAATCTTCAAGTTGAGTCAGGCGTGGTGGTTGATAGAGTTGGTGACGAGAAATGCTGTCAGCCAGAGTAAGGTTGGTATTAAAGGGGCCATCAAGAAAGCGGTGTAAGTCATTACTGACATTTTGGGTGTTCAACGACAACAGCTTGCTGCTGACTTCTGACAGCATGCGCTCGTAGCTGTTATGTTGGGCAATAGCAATCACTCCTACGGTAAGCAGGAGCAGCAGGGCAAACGGCAACATGACCGCAAACCGAAGTGTGAGCGGCCTGGTTGTAATCATTATTTTTATTTTTGTAATACGTCGTGCTGATTATATCTAACAGATATTTAGGTCAATTGCATGCACATGCAAAGAACGCTTCGATATATATCACGCCTGCTGAGAGACTTTGCCGCAATAAGCACCAGGCTGTATCACCAAATGGGTATTGAACGGTTTGGATTATTGATATTAATGACGGATGGCGATTAATCCAGTGTCATATTCAGTTCTTTGAGTTTGCGAGTCAGGGTGTTTCTTCCCCAGCCTAATAGTTTGGCTGCTTCTTGTTTGTGGCCACGAGTGTACTCCAGGGCGGTTTCCAATAAAATTTTCTCAAACTCCGGTAAGGCTTCACCCAGTAGATTCTGGTTACCTTGCTGAAGTTCGCTTTTGGCCCATCTCTGTAATGCCTGATGCCAGTGTGAGGGAGTCGGGTCGCCAGCTGGCGGAGCGTCTGTCGTCAGGAGTTCCGGCGGCAGATCTGAGGGTAGAATTTCATTACCACTGGCCATAACGGTCAACCAGCGGCAGGTGTTTTCTAACTGTCTGACATTGCCCGGCCAGTCAAGATCTGTGATGAGTTCGACAGTGCTCGGATGCAAGGTTTTGACCTCGACGCCCAGTTCATCTGAGGCCCTCTGAAGAAAGTGACGTGTCAGCTGTGGAATATCCTGACGGCGATCTTTCAGCGCCGGAATATGGACGCGAATTACATTCAGGCGGTGGAACAAATCTTCCCGGAAATCACCGTTGGTGACCAGTAACTCCAGGTTCTGGTGGGTGGCGGCAATGATCCTGACATCAACATTGACGGGTGAGTGACCACCAACCCGGTAAAACTGGCCATCAGCCAGTACGCGTAATAAGCGGGTCTGAATATCTAATGGCATGTCACCGATTTCATCAAGAAACAGAGTACCGCCGTTCGCTTGTTCAAAGCGCCCCTGACGCACGCTGTTAGCGCCGGTGAAAGCGCCTTTTTCATGGCCAAACAGCTCAGACTCAATTAAGTCTTTCGGAATGGCTGCCATATTCAGGGCGATAAAGGCTTTCTTGCTACGGGGACTATGGCGATGCAGGGCATGGGCAACCAACTCTTTACCGGTACCTGATTCACCGTTGATCAGTACCGAGATGGAAGATCGGGATAAACGGCCAATAGCGCGAAATACTTCCTGCATGGCTGGCGCTTCACCGATGATCTCCGGCACGGCCTTCAGGGTTAGTTCTGGCTGCTGCTGACGTTTATGTTCCTGGTTGTGGGTGACAGCTCGTTCTACCAAACTGACGGCTTCGTCAATATCAAACGGCTTCGGCAGGTATTCGAAGGCACCCTCCTTATAGGCGTTAACGGCGGCATCTAAGTCGGAATGGGCTGTCATGATGATGACCGGTAAGGAGGGGTGATCCTGTTGCAGTGATTTAAGCAACGTCAGCCCATCGGTACCCGGCATGCGAAGATCAGACACCAATACATCGGGAACACTGCATTCGAGTGCTTCCATGACGCTGTCGGCATTGGCAAAAGTTTCACATTTTAATCCGGCGGCATTGAGGGTTCGTTCTAATACCCAGCGAATAGAACTGTCGTCGTCAACAACCCATATCAATCCTTTGCTCATATTGTCGGTCCCCTTTAGTTATAAAAATCGGGTGAATACACTGATGCGTGACGGGTGTGTGGCTATCAGGTTAGGTTATGGGTAAGTAAATCGTAAATTTAGTGTGTCCCGGCCAGCTGACGACTTCAATTTTACCCTGGTGCTGATCGATCAGGTTGCGGGCGATAGATAAACCCAGTCCTGTTCCTCCTTCTCTTCCGGTTACCATGGGATAAAACAAGGTGTCCTGGATCTCTCTCGGAATGCCCGGGCCATCATCGATGATGTCGATTTTTGCGGCAATTCGATGGCGCAGGCCATGAATCAAGGTTTGATGGGCTGTACGGGTTTTCAGGGTGATATTACCGCCATTGATTTGTTGCAGTGCTAACGCAGCATTACTGACGATATTGAGAATAGCTTGCTCCAGCTGTTCCGGATCCATGGTGAAGTCGGGCAGGCTGGGATCATAGTCGCGGTGGATCTGAATATTTACACCACAGTCGAGGCTAACAAGTTGGCGTACTTTCTCTAACACCACATGAATATTATCAACTTGCCGCTGTCCCGGGCGTTGTGGCCCGAGCAGGCGGTCGACTAAATTACGTAGCCGATCAGCTTGCTCAATGATCATCTGGGTGTATTCGATATAACTCGGGTCCGGCAGGGCTTTTTCTAATAATTGTGCCGCGCCACGTAAACCGCCCAACGGGTTTTTAATTTCATGGGCCAGGCCGCGTACCAGTTCTTTGGCGGCCTGTTGCTGCGCGTGCTGACTGAGTTCCTGGCTGATACGACGTTGCTGGTCGATAGGCTTGAGTTCTAGCAGGATCAGCAGTTCTTTTTGCCAGGAAATCGGACTGGCATTGAGCTCTAAGGTATGGTGTTTGCCGTCAATGACAAAGGTGACGTCGCTATCAGCCAGTCCCTGGCCACTCTGAAGTGTGGCTTGCACTAAGCCGATATCCAGGGATGAGTGTTGTAATAATTCGGGGAAACAGGTGTTCAGTAGACGGCGTTTACTGAACGACAGCAATTGTTCTGCTGCCGGATTAACGTAGCGAATGGTTAACTTCTCGTCGAGCAACAGTACCGCTGTGACTAAATTATCCAGAATTATAGGGGTAAAAGTAGCTGTCACGATCATCATCCTTGTTGATATCAATACGCATCACTTTGTGATCAATGACCGTTTCTGTGACGTGGATTGATATTGTGCACCATATTGGTGCAATCAAGTGTAGCCTGTTTGCCTACGATAGTGCACCAAAAATCAGTATTGGGTGATTATTTGGTTTTTATTGCTGGTGGCTTACGCTGGATCACGGAAGCCTGGTGCAGGTAAACGGTAATACTTTTTGATGATGCAATAACCTTGCCGTATTTCAGAAGTTGTACTTGCAGCTGATGGCTACCTCTCTCTATATTGATTAAATGCCAGCTGAGGCTGGATTGTGGGTGACCATAGGCTTTGCCATCGAGCAATAACTGTACATTGTGGCCTTGATCCATTTTGCGGTTAGCGATGGCAGAGATGGCTATGATCCCTTCGTTATCGCGCAGGGTCTGTTCATGCATCGGTGACAGAAGACGAATGCTGGCCGCGGGAGCAGCATCAGGTGTCTTGGTTGATTCTGAAGGGATAAGTGCTGAGGTGGTGGGGCTGGCTGCGGATGCGGCACTCGGCAGGGAATCGAACTGATAGACTGTCGCCTTATCGGTGGGTTGATCCGAAAAGTGAACGACACCGTCGCAATCTATCCAGGAATAGATGGTAGTGGCCTGCAGAGCCGGCGAGATCAGCAGACTCAATAACGTTATCAAGATAAATGGTATATGCATTTCGGCCTCCCAAATTTGTTAGTTTTTCAGCTTGGGGAGAGACCGCAAGATCAAAAAGGCCTGCTTGTGAAGCAGGCCTAAGTCTTAGCTGTAGAGTAATGTATTTATTACTTATACAGAATAGTAAAGATTAAACTCAAGTGGGTGTACAGCCATGTTGACTTTCTCAACGTCTTCAGACTTCAGTTTGATGTAAGAATCAATGAAATCATCAGAGAATACACCGCCCGCAGTTAGGAACTCGCGGTCTTCGTTCAGGCACTTAAGCGCTTCTTGCAGCGATTCTGCAACGGTTGGGATTTCAGCTGCTTCTTCGGCAGGAAGATCGTAAAGATCTTTATCCATCGCTTCACCCGGGTGGATCTTGTTCAGGATACCGTCAAGGCCAGCCATTAGCATTGCTGAATATGCCAGGTATGGGTTCGCGGCCGGATCACCGAAGCGAATTTCGATACGGCGAGCTTTCGGGCTTGATACTACCGGAATTCGGATAGAAGCAGAACGGTTACGGGCAGAATATGCCAGCATAACAGGTGCTTCGAAACCAGGAACCAGACGCTTGTACGAGTTAGTTGCCGGGTTTGCAAATGCGTTGATTGCACGAGCGTGTTTAATGATACCGCCGATGTAGTAGATCGCGATGTCAGAAAGGCCGCCGTACTTATCGCCGGCAAACAGGTTTACACCGTCTTTTGCCAGTGACTGGTGTACGTGCATGCCAGAACCGTTATCACCGGCAAGTGGCTTAGGCATGAAAGTGGCTGTTTTACCAAATGCGTGAGCAACGTTATGAACAACGTACTTATAGATTTGGGTTTCATCCGCTTTCGCTGTCAGGGTGTTGAAACGGGTAGCGATTTCGTTCTGACCAGCCGTCGCAACTTCGTGGTGGTGCGCTTCAACAACCAGACCCATTTCTTCCATGATAAGACACATAGCAGAACGGATATCTTGTGATGAATCTACCGGTGCGACCGGGAAGTAACCGCCTTTAACGCCAGGACGGTGACCTTTGTTACCACCTTCGATGTCAGAACCTGTGTTCCAGGCCGCTTCAACGTCATCAATCTTGAAGAAAGAACCAGACATGTCGGTACTGAACTTAACATCATCAAACAGGAAGAACTCTGGCTCAGGGCCAACCAGCACGGTGTCTGCGATGCCCGTCGAGCGCATGAATTCTTCAGAACGCTTAGCGATTGAACGAGGGTCGCGATCGTAGCCTTGCATGGTGGCAGGCTCAAGGATGTCGCAACGAATGTTTAGCGTTGCGTCTTCTGTGAACGGGTCGAGCACTGCGCTTGCAGCGTCAGGCATCATTACCATGTCTGATTCATTGATACCTTTCCAGCCAGCAACAGACGAGCCATCGAACATTTTGCCTTCTTCAAAGAAATCAGCGTCGATTTGATGAGAAGGAATAGAAATGTGCTGTTCTTTACCTTTGGTATCGGTAAAGCGTAGGTCAATAAACTTAACTTCATTTTCCTGGATCAGTGCTAGTACATTTTCTACTGACATCTTGAGTAACCTCCGGTGTTAAGATTGGGCAACTGGCCGCAAAAATTTTCATTGCTCTGTGCAGAGCGAATCTAAATAAGATATAGCGAAAAGCGTGCCAATTTTTTAAAGCCCCAAAATCGCCCACTTACGGCGCATTGGGGGCTAAGGGAATCCATTTTTGCACCACTATGGTGAATGATCGCACCATTGTGGTGCATTGGTGCTGGTATTCACGATGATGGTGCGTCCCTACTATTCGCCTATGTAATTATATTGTCAATCTGACCACTGCATAATCACGCTAGTTTTTGGATTAATCGGAAGTTTCAAAGACCGCGATGATATTTTGCTGACTTGTGATAACGACTGCTTTCGAGAAGCGCTGAGCGACTGTGGGCACAGTCTTTTATCGGTTGTAAGCATGCATAAACAGTGAGGGAGAGGGGGGGTTATACTCGGGCTAAAAAAAAACCGGTGATATAAATCACATATTACGTGGGTTTTAGCGTAAAATCTGTTAGATTATGAGCCGTTTTTTTAATCAAGTAGCACCTACCGTTGGTCGCTGCATGTTCTGAGTGAATGTGAAATCCATGTCTAATCAACAGATCGATAACTTAAGAAATATCGCAATTATTGCTCACGTTGACCACGGTAAAACTACCCTGGTTGATAAACTACTACAGCAATCTGGCACGTTAGAGGGTCGCGGCGAAGCCGAAGAGCGTGTTATGGATTCTAACGATATCGAGAAAGAGCGTGGCATCACCATTCTTGCTAAGAACACGGCAATTAACTGGAATGACTACCGCATCAATATCGTAGATACCCCGGGACACGCTGATTTCGGTGGTGAAGTTGAGCGTATCATGTCAATGGTTGACTCAGTATTGCTTATCGTTGATGCCGTTGATGGCCCAATGCCTCAAACTCGCTTTGTTACACAAAAAGCATTCTCATACGGTCTTAAGCCAATCGTTGTCATTAACAAGATTGACCGCCCTGGTGCTCGTCCTGAGTGGGTTATGGATCAAATCTTTGATCTGTTTGATAACTTGGGCGCGACTGATGAGCAACTAGATTTCACAACTGTTTATGCATCTGCATTAAACGGTTGGGCAACAATGGAAGAAGGTGTTATTGGCGACGATATGGAACCATTGTTCCAAGCGGTTGTTGACAATGTTGCACCACCAAGTGTTGACGTTGACGGCGCCCTGCAGATGCAGGTTTCTCAGCTAGATTACAGCTCTTATGTTGGCGTAATCGGTGTTGCCCGTATCGCTCGTGGTTCTGTTAAGCCAAACCAGCAAGTGACTATCATCAATGCTGAAGGCAAGAAGCGTAACGGTAAAGTCGGTACAGTTCTTGGTTACCTTGGCCTTGAGCGTCACGAAGTTGAAGAAGCTAAAGCAGGCGATATCATCGCTATTACAGGTCTTGGTGAACTGAAGATCTCAGACACTATCTGTGACGTAAATACAGTTGAAGCGCTTCCAGCTCTTTCTGTTGATGAACCAACAGTTACCATGACTTTCCAGGTGAACACGTCTCCGTTCGCAGGTAAAGAAGGTAAGTACGTTACTTCTCGTAACATTCTTGAGCGTCTGCAAAAAGAACTTGTTCATAACGTAGCATTACGTGTTGAAGAAACCGACGATCCAGATAAATTCCGTGTTTCAGGCCGTGGTGAACTTCACCTGTCTATCCTGATCGAAAACATGCGTCGTGAAGGCTTTGAGCTGGCAGTATCTCGTCCTGAAGTTATCATCAAAGAAGAAGATGGTCAGCTAATGGAACCGTTTGAAACCGTGACTATCGACGTGATGGAAGAGCATCAGGGCGGTATCATGGAAAACATCGGTCTGCGTAAAGGTGAACTTACGGATATGGCACCAGATGGTAAAGGCCGTGTTCGCATGGACTTCATGATGCCTTCTCGTGGTCTTATCGGTTTCCAGACTGAATTTATGACGCTAACGTCTGGTTCAGGTCTGATTTACCACTCATTTGATCACTACGGTCCTCACAAGGGCGGTACTATCGGTCAGCGCAACAACGGTGTTCTGATTTCGAACGCAACGGGTAAAGCGCTAACTTACGCACTATTCAACCTTCAGGAGCGTGGTCGTCTGTTTGCTGAACACGCTGACGAAGTGTATGAAGGTCAGATCATCGGTATTCATAACCGTGCTAACGATCTAACGGTTAACTGTCTTAAAGGTAAGCAGCTAACTAACGTTCGTGCATCTGGTACAGATGAAGCGCAGACGCTATCTCCTGCCATCAAGTACACACTTGAGCAGGCACTAGAGTTCATTGATAACGATGAGCTGGTAGAAGTAACACCTGTAAGTATTCGTATCCGTAAGAAGCTTCTTACTGAAAACGATCGTAAGCGTGCGAGCCGTGCACCGAAGTAATCGGCCACGAAGCGTAAGCTAAAAAAATCCCGCCACTGGCTTCGCCATGGCGGGATTTTTGTATCTGAACCCATTCGATCCAGGCATATCAAACGGCTGGCAATGCTCTGAACTGACATTCATCGAATTGGTGTCATTATTCCGATTGCTACCACAGGTTTGATTTTCCACAGCCCGCCCACTTTACAGTATACTGGTTGCTTAATGCACGATGAGCGAAGCAGTATGCAGCCAATTATTATTACCGGCGGTCCGGGTGCGGGTAAAACCACCCTACTCAATGCGTTGGGAAACAAAGGCTATTTAGTCTTCCCTGAAGTATCTCGCACCTTAATTCAGCAACAAGCCACTCTGACGAATGGCGTGTTACCCTGGACCAACCTACCGGCCTTTGCTGAGCTGTGTCTGGAGATGATGGCAGAACAACGTCGTTTTGCTGAGAAAGGCACCATGCCAGCCTTTGTTGATCGGGCAGTCCCGGATATTTGCGCTTACCTGACCATCGGCGGAGAGCCAGTCAGCCAACCTTATATTGATGCCTCATCGGGTTATGCCAAACAAGTGTTTTTTTGTGCGCCACATGATATGACTTATTGCCAGGATGAAGAGCGTCCTCATAGCTTTGCTGAAGCGCAGGCGATTCATGAACAGCTGATCAGTACCTATGAAAGCTTGGGTTATGAGGTGATGGCGGTACCGTGGGGAAGTATTGAAGAGCGGGCCAGCTGGGTGCTGGCTCGCATATCGCTAAAGGCTTAAGGTATTAGGTGTTCTTCAGCCTGGCAATAAAGCGTTCAGATTCATCAATGGCGGTTTGCATGTCGATAATGGCTCGCTGAATATCATTTTGCAGTGATGTAAACTCACCTTGCAAGGAGCCAATGGCTGCGGCATTGAGGTTATGTTTCAGGTATAGGGTGTTATCTCGCAGCGTATTGAGTACCGGCGTCATTTTTTTCTCGGCACGGTGCATTGCCGTTAACATTTTCTGATAAGACGCCTGAGTGGCTTTGAGTTTCTTTTCACTGTCGCGTTTGAGGTTGGTGCTGGTGTATAGCGCCAGCTCATCTTGCCACTCGTCAAACAGGGCATCCGCGACATCTTCGATGGCGGCAATACGCTCGCTCACTTTTTCGGCGGCATCAGCGCTGGCTTCATACTGATCATTAATTCGGTTGTAGGTCGCTTCCAGTTCTCCGCCGTCAAACTGGTCAAGGGCTTTTAAGGCATCGAGGGCGCTGGTAAATTGGGCTTGAGCATCTTGTTGAGCTTCGGTGGCGTCTTCAACCCGGTCCACCATAATCTCACGCTTATGGACGCCGACTTGTTCCATGGCAGAATAGTAGGCACTCTGGCAGCCTGATAACAGGGTGGTACTTAAAATGATGGCAAGCAAGTAAGGCATATCGGGTTCCTTGTCTGGGGTAACTGAGCCTGTCACGGGGATAGGATTTCCAACTGTGCAGAGCAATCCGTATTAGACTTTGAAATATATACCAATAGATTAAATGAATATGGCTGACAATAAAATAACTGACAAGATCCAATTTTCCCGGCAGGCCAAGATTGGCTTTGCCTACTTTACCTACCTGCACCGGCGTATTGGCCACGATCGGCTAACCGTCACCGCAGGCTCGATGGCCTATGTGACTTTGCTTTCACTGGTTCCTCTGATCACCGTAGTGTTAGCGGCGTTGTCTGCTTTTCCGGTTTTTGCCGGTCTGGGGGACTTATTGCAAAATTTTGTCATTGAAAATTTTGTGCCGGCCGCCGGTGAGGTCGTGAAAAAGTATCTCAATGAATTTGTCGCCAACGCAGGTAAGATGACGGCGGTCGGTGTGGGTGCACTGTTTGTCGTCGCCATGATGCTGATGTCATCGATTGATCAATCGCTAAATTATATCTGGCGAGTTCATGAGAAGCGTCGTCCGGTGATTTCATTCTCAATATATTGGATGGTGTTAACCTTAGGCCCCATTCTGGTCGGCTCCAGCATTGCGGTCAGCTCTTATCTCGGATCGCTGAAATTGCTTGATAGCGAAGCGGTCAGCGGTCTGTTCCAACAGATGCTGCGCGGACTACCGGCAATTATGTCGAGCTGTGCGTTTCTGGGGTTGTACCTGCTGGTGCCCAATATCAAGGTGAAGTTGAGCCATGCCCTGATTGGTGCCTTGACGGCCAGTGTGCTGTTTGAGTTGAGTAAAAAGGGCTTTGCCCTCTACATCACCAACTTTCCCTCCTACCAGGTGATCTATGGCGCATTGGCCGTGATCCCGATCCTGTTTGTCTGGGTCTATTTATGCTGGTGTATTGTGCTGCTGGGGGCGGAAATTACCGCCAGTTTAGGTGAGCGAACACATTGGGCGGTTGCAGACCGGGCAAAGCCTGCCCACTCTGATAAAGATGGTGCAGAGGTTAAACAACATTCTGACGTAACAAGCCATTTTGAAACAAAAAGTGAGAAGGAACAAAGTAAATGATTGCGCTAATTCAACGTGTAAGTGAAGCCAGTGTGACTGTCGATGGTCAGGTAACAGGTACCATCGGAAAAGGTTTGCTGGTTTTACTAGGGGTAGAGAAAGGAGACGATGAAGCAAAAGCGCAGCGTTTACGTGATAAGGTTTTGGGTTACCGCGTGTTTGAAGATGACGCCGGAAAAATGAATCTGAATGTCCAGCAAGTCGGTGGCAGCGTTTTAGTGGTGTCGCAATTTACTCTGGCTGCCGACACAAATAGCGGCATGCGGCCGAGCTTTTCAGCCGGTGCCGCGCCCGCAGATGCAGAACGCTGGTACGATTATTTTGTCGAACGTTGTAGGGATAAAGAAATTCAGACTGAAACCGGTATTTTTGCTGCTGATATGAAAGTGGCTTTATTGAATGATGGCCCCGTGACATTTTGGCTTCAGGTTTAAACCTGATTGATAAAGCTTTGCGCTTAATAGCAGGGGGCAAACTATCATTAATTAGCCAGGCTGGTCTGTTTCGCGAAGGATAACGATAACCTACCGGGTAATGCAGGAGAGGGATGGCATGTTTCGACTGATCACACCACAAACGGATACTGAGTTAGCGAGCTACTATCATTTTCGCTGGCGTATGTTACGTGAACCCTGGCACATGCCGGTTGGCTCTGAACGGGATGCTTACGATGAGCTGAGCTGCCATCGAATGATTGTGGATGATAAAGGAGAAACCATAGCTGTCGGCCGGTTGTATATGACCCCGGATAATGATGGGCAGATCCGCTTTATGGCAGTGCATCCAGAATATCGGCATAAGGGCATGGGGGCGTTAGTCCTGATGGCCTTGGAGTCGCTGGCTCGTCAGGAAGGTGCGAAGCGGCTGGTCTGTAATGCCCGGGAAGACGCGATCCCGTTTTATCTTAAAAACAGCTTTGCCAGCCAGGGAGAGCTGAGAGATGAACGCGGCCCGGTGCGTCACCAGCAGATGCTGAAGTATCTCGACCCGCTAACAGATGTCGTGCGCCATCCGGAATGGTGCCAGGAGTTACAGGAGTTATGGCAATATCAAATTCCGATCAGTGACAAAATGGGGGTTAAAATCAGCCAGTACACCGGTTTCCGTTTTGAAGTCAGCGCACTGATCAATGCCAACCTCAATCCGAGTGAGTTTATGTTTGCCGGCAGTATTTTCACCATGGCGACGTTAGCGGGCTGGGGTTTTATCTGGATGCTGATTAAAGAGCGCAAACTGCAAGCTGACATTGTGCTGGTGGATAGCCATATCCGTTATGTCGCACCAGTGAAAGAGCGTCCACGTGCCGTGGCTGGTGTCGAGAGCTTGAGCGGTGATTTTGAGCGCCTGGCGAGTGGCCGAAAAGACCGGGTGACGGTCGAAGTGAGCGTTTACAGTGGTGAGCAACGGGCTTCCATATTCACCGGTACTTATCTGTTGTTTCCATTACAGGAAGAGAGCGACAGCCGTCGTTGATCTCCTTCCCATTCGCGGACGAGCTGCTGGCAGCCTTGCTTTGCCTGCAGCTTAACGGCTTGTTCGGCCGAATTGGCCAGATCCCATTTCCCCTGTAGATTAGCTTCGATTCCGTTGCCGCTCAGTGTTATTGGCTCAATCACTAGGCGCCCGCGATCGGCGGTAATATGCAATGGTGTTGCCGAAAACGGCTGAACCGGTGCTGACGCATCGGCCGTGCTGTTTGATACGTTTTTTGATAAGTGGTTTGATAAATTGTCTGAACTGTTGCGGGCTTGCCAGTCAATATCAGTCTGTTCTTTGCCGGGCTGACTCCAGAGTTGCCATAGCTGCTCAGTTGTCAGCTCTCGCGATTGTAATTGCCGGAATCCGGCGGTTAACTCGCCACTTAAACTGTAAGCCAGGCTGGTCTGATGCTGTGCCAGTCCTGTTGCTGATAATGTGATATCCATTGCGCCGCTTAACGGCAGAGGCAGCTGGAACCAATAAGGTAAGGTACTGGTCGGCATACTGTCGGCTTGCAGGAATAACTGCCAGGGTTGACCTGGCCGATCAAGCTGAACTTCCCCGGTTGCGTCCAGCAAGCCGTTTTTGAAGGGGACGATTGCCTGAGTCAGCTGCCAGTTTCCAGCCTCGCTTTGCATCATAAGATACGGTTCAATCATCGTGACTCGGTTAACACTGGCAAAACCGGCACTGACGCTCAGTTCACCCTGCCATAATCCCAATTGTCCATGACGTTTGAGGAGCAGATCTTCGCCATTGATATTCAGCCCGGTCAACTGGAAAGGGAAGGATGGGTTGTTATCTGTCAGCTGGGCGTAGCCCACGTCCAGTTTTGTTATGCTGATATCATCAAATGCCCGGTTCAGTGTGGCGGCGGATTGCCGCCATTGTTCGGGGCGCAGCCATCTAATGCCATTGATGGTGACTTGGTTGAGTGCCAGCAGATCCGGCGTTAATGCGCCATCGGTCTGGATAAAACCGTCAAAGACTTTACCCGACAAGCCATCGATAGTGATTTGTTGCGGGGCAAAAGACAGTTCAACCAGAGGTTCCTCAAACACGGTCTCTTGCCATTGAATACTACTGGCACTGAGGGACAGGTGGGCGTTTTGTTGCTGCCAGTAAGTCGCTGGCCAGTGCCAGTCTTGCAGCGATAAATTCACCGAATTGAAAGCATGCCCGGGCACTTCCACACTGCTTTCCAGGATATCAAGGCGTTTGATATTCAAGGTTAAATCGGTAGCTTCTAATTGTGTCAGTTGCGTCTTGAATTGCTCAAGCAGAGTCGGGTCCTGTAATTGTAACCCGGTCAGAGTGAGCTGGTGCAGAATGAGAGAGTCAGGTTGTACGTCGGAAGCTAAGTACTCGGCCTGACCGTTAAGGCTGGCGTGTTGCCAGTCAAAAGAAAAACCATACAGTTTCCATTTTTGGTCATAGTGGTCACCATCAATGAGGACATTCTTCAGTTTGATATTCTGCCAGCTGAGCCGGGAAGCGGAGAGTTGGAAGTCACCACTGAATTGCCCCCAGGGTTGAGCCTGGCTATTCCAGTTGTCTATCTGTAAGCGAGCATCTTGCAGGCTGATGGCTGGCGAAGTGATGTTAAGGTTATTGAGTGCCAGGCGTGCAATATAAATAGCGGGCAGAGTCTTAAGAACGATGGGTTGCATGCGTTCCGTACCCTCTATTAATACGCTGTCGAAATACCAGCCTTGCTTGAATAATTGCTGGGGAGCCAGCCATAATTGCAACTGGTCTGCTTCTAACACGGGAACTTGGCGATAGTTTAGCTGCGGCTGCTCTAGTTGAAGGTGCCAGGGATCGCTGATGTGGTAGGCAATGTTATCAGCCTTGAGTTGGTAGTCAGAGAAGGTATTAATGGTACGGGTGATGATAGCGGTGGCGTACTGGGTGTGGAGTAATGCCAGCATAATGGTACTGGTTAATAGCAGTAGCACCACGATGGTTGCGAAAATTTTCCCCACAGTACGCATTGATACCTTCCTTCTGTTATACCAAGCTGCTGACAAAACGCTGTATGGATCAGGATCTTAGTCAGTTTAGTGTTACTCAGAGTGGCGTAAAATCGGGTGAGCTGCAAGGAAATACACTGTTTTTCATAGCGGTGATCGACTTTCATGGGGATGAACCGTTTACATTCGATTTTTGGTTTTGTCGGTATTGCAGAAACAGAAAAAGAAAGCCCCTCAAAAGAGGGGCTTGGAGTACCGTCGTGAAGTTAGTCTAACTGCGGACCTGCCGCGACCAGCTCGGCCCCTTCTGAAGTATCAGTATACTTATCGAAGTTATTAATGAAGCGCTCAGCCAGATCGATTGCTTTGCTCTCCCACTGCAGAGGATCAACGTAAGTATCACGCGGATCCAGAATGGCAGGATCAACACCGGGTAGTGATGTTGGTACCTCCAGGTTAAAGATTGGGATATGTTTGGTTTCAGCCTGGTCGATAGACCCATCAAGAATGGCATCAATAATACCGCGGGTATCCTGAATCGAAATACGCTTGCCTGTGCCGTTCCAACCGGTATTCACCAGATAGGCTTCCGCACCTGCCGCTTCCATACGCTTAACCAGTACGTCAGCATATTTGGTCGGGTGCAGAGTCAGGAACGCATTACCAAAACACGCAGAGAAGGTTGGCGTTGGTTCAGTGATACCCCGTTCAGTACCGGCTAGTTTGGCGGTAAAGCCTGACAGGAAGTGGTACTTAGTTTGCTCTGGTGTCAGTTTTGATACCGGAGGTAGTACCCCGAATGCGTCAGCAGACAAGAAAATCACCTTGTTTGCATGGCCGCCTTTCGACACTGGCTTAACAATGTTTTCAATGTGGTAGATAGGGTATGAAACGCGGGTATTCTCAGTTTTCGAGTTGTCGTCGAAATCAATCGCACCGTCACCACGAACGGTCACGTTTTCCAGCAACGCATCACGACGGATGGCGTTGTAGATATCAGGTTCCGCTTCTTTAGACAGGTTGATTGTTTTCGCGTAGCAGCCGCCTTCAAAGTTGAAGACACCGTTATCGTCCCAGCCATGCTCATCATCACCAATCAGGGCACGTTTAGGATCGGTCGACAGGGTGGTTTTACCTGTACCGGATAGCCCGAAGAATACTGCTACATCCCCATCCTCACCCATGTTGGCAGAGCAGTGCATTGATGCGATATCTTTCAGCGGCAGGAAGTAGTTCATCATTGCGAACATACCTTTCTTCATCTCACCGCCGTACCAGGTACCGCCGATCAGCTGCATTTTTTCCGTCAGGTTAAAGACTGTGAAGTTTTCAGAGTTCAGACCATGCTCTTCCCACTTCTTATTGGTGCACTTCGCGCCGTTCATGACGACAAAATCAGGTTCAAAGCTTTCAAGCTCTTCTTCTGCCGGACGGATGAACATGTTTTTCACGAAGTGAGCCTGCCATGCGACTTCCGTGATAACACGAATGCACAGGCGGGTATCTGGGTTGGTACCACAGTAACCGTCAACCACAAACAGGCGTTTGCCGGAAAGCTGGTTAGTTACCAGTGATTTCAGCTCATTCCAAACGTTCTGATCAATTGGCTTGTTGTCGTTCTTGCCTTGGTCTGCCCACCATAGGGTATTGCGGGTAGTGTCATCTTTAACGATGAACTTATCTTTAGGCGAACGACCGGTGAAAATACCAGTATCAACAGACACTGCACCAAGTTCAGTTACGGTACCTTTTTCATATCCTTCTAAGCCCGGCTTGGTTTCTTCTTCGAATAAAGCTTCGTACGAAGGGTTACGTACGACATCTGTAACATTACTGATACCGTATTTAGACAGATCCACGCTTTTTGCAACCTTTTTCTCGACGTTGATGACAGTCATAGGTGCTCCTTGGGTAAGATGATGTTTAACTGTTGACCATGCTAGCAACCCTAACAGGCTAATTCAGGGAGGCTTATCAAAAAATAACCACTGAAATGTTAAGTTTGCGTAAAAGTCATAAAATCCGTGTGAGAGATAGTTTACAGTGGTGTAAAGTGATTACGCTAGTGGCTGAGATTAATATTTCTCTTAAAAAAAGACGGGGAAATAGCATGTAAGATAATGTAATCACGGGGAAAAGGTGTGCTTCAGGTAAAAAAATAGCCGAAATGAATTCGGCTATTTTTATCATTTGCAGGTGTTTTTACGGGGTGAGAATTAATTAGTGTACTTGGCTGTTGTCGCCTGCAGATGAACTCTCTAGTAATGCTGCCACGTCAATACTATCAAAGTCATAACAGGTACCACAGTAGTCGCAGTGCAGCGAGACTTTCCCTTTATCGGCCAGGATATGTTCGATTTCAGCGCGGTCAAGCGAGCAAATAGCAGAGCCACTGCGCTCACGTGAACAACCGCAATGGAATTCAACCGATTGTGGATCGAATAATTGTACTTCTTCCTGATGGTACAGGCGGAAAAGCACGTCTTGTGCATCAAGACCAAATAATTCTTCGTCTTTTACCGTGTCGGTGAGTTGTTCAAGGTGTTCAAAATCGCCAGAGGTGCCTTGGC
Organism: Photobacterium lipolyticum; assembly: GCF_003026475.1. Lineage (GTDB taxonomy): Bacteria > Pseudomonadota > Gammaproteobacteria > Enterobacterales > Vibrionaceae > Photobacterium > Photobacterium lipolyticum. Next base: position 22,818 of record NZ_PYMC01000016.1, on the reverse strand, counting down.
CGTCAGGCAGGATCTGAAGAAGCATACCTGCTGCCGTTGCTTTATTGGCAAACTCTCCCGTTCGTAACCAGATACGGGTTTTCAGTTGCTCTGATTTTTCGAAGTAACCTTCCAGGCTGTGTGCCAGGCTGTCGCCTTCCAAGCCCACGACGCCCTGATAGCGTTCACCTTTCGTTGGGGTAATAGTGATCACCAGGTGGCCTCTACCCATCAGGTCATGGATATTGCCTTCAGCAGGAACGTCACCTTCCCAACGAGCCACACCACGTAGTTTCTGATCGTGATCGCCGTTGATGACCGCGAGCTTTACCGGGCCGTCACCTTGCAGCTGTACCGTGATCGAACCTTCAAACTTCAGAGTGGCCGTAAGCAAGCTGGTTGCGACAAGCAGTTCGCCTAAAAGCTTCTGCACTGGCGCCGGGTATTCCTTGCTGGAAATGATGCGTTGATATGTGTCGCCTAACTGGACGAGCTCACCACGTACAGATACACCTTCAAATAGGTAACGGTACAGATTATCGTTTGTCATTAGCTTGTCTTCTCCAGCAATTAGTTACTGCTCTTAAATTTAATTATATCGCGTCGTTGTTTTTTATCGGGGCGCTTATCAGGGCTTGGGCTGTCAAAAGCATTAATCTTGCGCATTTGTGCATGTTGCTCACGTTGCTTAAGGCTGTCTGCCGTTTCCTTATATAAGGTTTGTGCTTCCGGCGCTCCCCGGCGTGCACTTGACAGTTTCTCAATGATGACCGTTTTTTCTTCGTTGCCCTGTCTTATTCGGACTTCAGCGCCGACTTCGACAATTTTACTTGGCTTGGAGCGCTGGCCGTTGTAGTGCACTTTGCCACCATCGACCATGTTTCGGGCAATTGATCGAGTTTTATAAAAACGCGCTGCCCATAGCCATTTATCAAGACGGACCTCGAGAGGGTCTGAATTCGATGATTGACGACTCACAACGGGCTCCTTACCCAAAAATGGGCGCTAAAAATAGCATAATACATTGACTGCGTCAGCAGCAGGTTAAGTCTAGTTAATGGTGTTATCGGGTCGAAATTTCAACATTAAAAAAAGAAATTGATCCAGATTAGATCTAGTCTATTGATAGTAATTGTGTTTTTTACGTGATCTGGATGGCTATATTGAATGATTTCAGCCCTGCTCTACTGCCTTAATCCCTTTAGAAAGAGTATTCTATACGATCAGGTTGGCTAATTACACAATATGCATTCTCAGGAATAATGGATTTAAGAATGGTTGCAACAAAGTGGTTTGGAGCACTTTACTCTAAGCGTCCGCTGTCGGCACAAACAGTGACACGAATAATAACGTGGCTATTGGTCGTGATGTTGGCATGGCTGCTGGGACGGTTGGCGTGGTCATTTGTTAAGCCCGCGACAGATGTGACTCCCTGGCAGGCGAAAGTGGCGTCAGCTTCTGGCGGCAAAACATCGGCCTTTCCGCTATCTGATGTATTGAGTATGAATTTATTTGGTCGCTATCAGCAAGATGCGCCGATCCTAAAAAAGGAACCGGTTAAGCAAGATGCTCCACAAACCAAGCTCAATTTAACCTTGGTAGGCGTGGTCGCGAGCTCGCGTCCTGAAACCAGCCTTGCGGTTATTACTAAGGGCGGTAAGCAAAATACTTATGGTCTTAACGAAGCCATTGAAGGAACGCGAGCAACCCTGCAGGCAGTTTATGTTGATCGGGTGATTATCCGTAACAGTGGTCGTGATGAAACCCTGATGCTTGATGGGTTGAAGTTTTCTCAATCTCAGGCTCAGTCTTCCAGCCGTCAACCGGAACCCGGCCGTTCTTCTAAATCGCCGCCAGCTTCGGAACTGGCTAAAATTAAGCAGGAAATTCTTGACGAGCCGCAAACGTTGTTCAGTTATATTCGCTTGTCGCAAGTGAAGAAGGATGGCGAGTTAGTGGGGTACCGCGTTAACCCGGGCAAGGACCGTGTGTTATTTGATGCCGTTGGTCTTATCGCCGATGATTTGGCAGTAAGCCTTAATGGCAATGATTTAACCGACTCAACGGTAATGGCTAAACTGTGGACTGAATTGTCCCAGGCCACTGACTTTACGCTAACGGTTGAGCGTGAAGGTCAATTACATGATATTTATATTGAATTGCAGTAGTGATTCGACAGCGAACAAGCGATTAAGGGCAGGAGTTTTTTGTGAAAAAATGGATGGGTAAGAGTGCCCTGTGGTTGGCAAGTAGCTTGCTATGCAGCTCAGTGATGGCGAGTGACTTTAGTGCCAGTTTCAAAGGAACTGATATTCAGGAATTCATCAATATCGTCGGGCGAAATCTGGAGAAAACGATCATTGTCGATCCCGCCGTGCGTGGTCAGGTGAATGTGCGCAGTTACGACTTACTGAACGATGAGCAATATTACCAATTTTTCCTCAATGTACTGGAAGTGTACGGCTTTGCCGTGGTCGAGATGGAAAACGGGGTACTGAAAGTTATTCGTGACAAAGATGCGAAAACCTCTGCCATTCCTGTCGTTGGTGATAACGATAAGGTGCAAGGCGATGTCGTGGTTACCCGGGTGATTGCGGTTCGCAATGTGTCCGTTCGAGAGCTTTCGCCATTGTTACGCCAGCTGAATGATAACGCTGGCGCCGGTAACGTGGTTCACTATGATCCTGCCAATATCATTATGATCACCGGCCGGGCTGCGGTGGTGAATCGATTGGCTGAAATTATCGAACGGGTTGACCGTGCGGGTGACAAAGAAGTCGCCATCATCGAGTTGAAAAATGCCTCAGCGGCAGAAATGGTACGGATAGTGGATGCGCTGAACAAAACTACCGACGCCAAAAATATCCCAGAATTCCTGCAGCCAAAGCTGGTGGCCGATGAGCGAACCAATACGGTGTTATTGTCTGGCGATCCAAAAGTACGAGCTCGTCTGACCCGCCTGATCCGTCAGCTGGATAGAGAGATGGCAACATCGGGTAATAACCGGGTGGTGTATCTGAAATATGCCAATGCGGAAGAGATGGTCGATGTGCTTAAGGGCGTGTCTGAAAATTTGCAGGCTGAAAAACAAGGCGGCAGCAAAAAGACAGCAACCGGCAATGGCGCAGAAGTGATGATATCGGCGCATGCTGATACCAATGCGCTTATCGTGACCGCACCGCCTGATATTATGCGGGCGCTGGAAAATATTATTGCCCAGCTCGATATTCGCCGTGCTCAGGTGCTGATTGAAGCGATGATTGTCGAAATTGCCGAAGGTGACGGTGTCAACCTCGGGGTGCAGTGGGGATCACTGGATGGCGGGGTGGTGCAGTTTTCCAATTCCGGGGTACCAATTTCTCAGTTTGCGGTGGGTCTGAAAGAGGCCGAAGATGTTCCAGGTTCCACAACCATTACAGGGGCTGGTGATAATCAAGTCACAACGACGACACCGGATAAGCAAGGTGACTACAGTACCCTGGCCAGTGTACTTGGCGGCGTCAATGGTGCCGCGTTGGGGGTGGTGCTGGGTGACTGGACGGCGCTGGTTAATGCCGTTGCCACAGATACCAACTCCAATATTCTCTCTTCACCGAGTATTACCGTACTGGATAACGGCGAAGCTTCATTCATTGTCGGTGAAGAAGTTCCGGTGGTCACGGGTTCGACGTCAAGCGCAAGTAATGACAATCCATTTCAGACCGTTGAACGTAAAGAGGTGGGGATTAAGCTCAATGTTACCCCGCAGATCAATGAAGGCGATTCGGTACAGCTGAAAATTGAACAGGAAGTATCCAGTGTGATCGGGGCTAACGGTGCAGTGGATGTCCGTTTTGCCAAACGTCAGCTGAACACCTCCGTGCTAGTGCAGGATAGCCAGATGATTGTGCTGGGCGGCTTGATCGACACACAAACCAATGAAAGTGAATCGAAAATCCCGCTGCTAGGCGATATTCCGATCTTGGGCCATCTGTTTAAATCAACCAATACCACGACCACCAAAAGAAATCTGATGGTGTTTATTAAACCGACCATTATCCGCGACGGTGTGACGGCTGACGGTATTACTCAGCGTAAATATAATTACATTCGTGCCGAACAGCTTTACAAGGCCGATCAGGGGTTGAAATTAATGCCCGATATCATGCCACCGGTGCTGCCTAAATTCGGTGAGAACATTGAGCTGCCGGCTGAGGTGCGTGCCTTTGTCGCTCAGTTGGAGGACCTGTAATGGCTGCGGTTAACGCGGAAGGCGACGTGCTTACCCTGTTCCGCTTGCCTTTTTCATTTGCCCGGCGTCACCGTGTTGTACTGGAAGCCGGCGAGCAAGGCCTGATACTGTTTTACTGCGGTCAGCTATCTGCGGTGGTGTTAGCGGAAGTGCGCCGTGTTGCCGGCGGAAATTTTACCCCGGTGGAGCTGGCGGAGAAAGCGTTTGAGCTGAAATTAACCGAGGCTTATCAGCGGGATTCATCTGAAGCCCGTCAGCTGATGGAAGATTTGGGTTCAGACAGTGATGATTTCTTCTCGTTGGCCGAAGAGTTGCCGGAATCTGAAGACTTATTGGAATCAGAAGATGATGCACCGATCATTAAATTGATCAATGCCATGCTGGCTGAAGCTATCAAAGAAGCAGCTTCTGATATCCATATTGAAACCTTTGAAAAAGTGCTGTCGATCCGTTTCCGGGTTGATGGTGTCTTGCGTGAAGTGTTGCAACCGAGCCGTAAGCTGGCCCCCTTGCTGGTCTCGCGTATTAAGGTTATGGCCCGTCTCGACATTGCAGAAAAGCGTGTGCCGCAAGATGGCCGTATCTCACTGCGTATCGGTGGCCGAGCGGTAGATGTCCGTGTCTCGACCATGCCGTCGTCTCATGGCGAGCGTGTGGTACTGCGCTTGCTTGATAAAAATGCGACCCGTCTCGATTTGCATAGTTTGGGGATGACACCTGAGAACCATAAAACCTTCCGTCATATTATTCAGCGTCCCCACGGTATTATCCTGGTGACCGGTCCGACCGGTTCAGGTAAATCCACCACCCTGTATGCGGGGTTGCAAGAGCTGAATAGTCAGGAAAGAAATATCTTAACGGTGGAGGACCCGATCGAGTTTGATATCAATGGAATTGGTCAAACCCAGGTTAACTCAAAAGTCGATATGACTTTCGCCCGGGGTTTGCGTGCTATTTTACGTCAGGATCCTGATGTCGTGATGGTCGGTGAAATTCGAGATTTAGAAACGGCTTCTATTGCCGTCCAGGCATCGCTGACCGGCCACATGGTTATGTCGACCTTGCACACCAATACCGCGATCGGTGCGATCACCCGTTTACGTGATATGGGGATTGAACCTTTCCTTGTTTCTTCTTCTTTGCTTGGGGTGCTGGCTCAGCGTCTGGTGCGTACCTTATGCTCTGAATGTCGTCAGCCCTATGAAGCTGATGCCGAGCAGAAAAAGCTGTTTAATCTGGCTGAAGATGAGCCACTGACGTTGTATCACGCGATCGGCTGTGAGCACTGTAACAATAAAGGCTACCGTGGCCGTACCGGAATTCATGAGTTGCTGTTGATCGATGAAAAAGTGCAGGAGCTGATCCACGCCGAAGCGGGTGAGCAGGCGATTGAAAAAATCATCCGTCAATACACGCCAAGTATCCGTGATGATGGCTTGCTCAAGGTCAAAAAAGGTATCACTACCCTTGAAGAAGTGATGCGAGTGACCAAGGAGGGCTAATGGCAGCATTCGAATACAAAGCGCTTGATGCTAAAGGTCGCCAGAAAAAGGGCGTACTGGAAGGGGATAATGCCCGTCAGGTACGTCAGCAACTGCGCGAGCAAGGTTTTGTGCCGGTAGAAGTGGTACAAACTCAGGGCAGTGAGAAAAAGCAGGCTAGTACCGGTTTCCGGTTTCGTCGTGGTATTAGCGCGAATGAACTGGCATTGATCACTCGCCAGCTGGCGACGCTTGTTCAGGCTGGCATGCCTCTGGAAGAATGCATAAAAGCCGTCGCAGAGCAAAGTGAGAAGCCGCGGCTGAAAAATATGTTGCTGGCAGTGCGTTCTCGGGTGGTTGAAGGCTATACCCTGTCAGACAGCATGGCCGAGTATTCCCATGTGTTTGATCAGCTATTTCGTGCCATGGTGGCGGCGGGTGAAAAATCCGGTCACTTAGAGACTGTGCTGAATCGCCTGGCGGATTACACTGAAAACCGCCAACAGATGCGCAGCAAGCTACAGCAGGCGATGATTTACCCGACCATGCTGACATTGGTCGCTGTCTCGGTCGTTGCCTTTCTGCTGGCGACCGTGGTACCGAAGATCGTCGATCAGTTTGTCCAGATGGGGCAACAATTACCGACGATTACTGAAGTATTGCTGGCAGCCAGTAACTTTGTTCAGAATTGGGGCATTGTCGTGGTGGCGGTCATTGTGACAGCAATAGCATTGCTAAAAACGGCTCTTAAAAAGCCTGACTTTAGAATGAGGTGGGATCGTTGGGTATTGCGGATACCTGTGATTGGTAAAGTCGCCCGCGGCCTGAATACCTCTCGCTTTGCCCGTACCTTGTCGATCTGCACCTCCAGTGCCATTCCTTTGCTTGATGGTATGAAGGTCGCCTCAGATGTTATGACCAATACCTGGGTCAATAAGCAGATCTTAGAAGCGGCAGACAAAGTGCGTGAAGGGTCGAGCCTTCGTGTTTCTTTAGATAAAACAAAACTGTTCCCCCCGATGATGCTGCACATGATTGCTAGTGGTGAGCGTAGTGGTGAACTGGAACAGATGTTAACCCGGGCCGCTGATAACCAGGATCGGGATTTTGAATCTCAGGTTAATATGGCGCTGGGTATTTTTGAACCACTATTGATTGTCTTTATGGCGGGCATTGTCATGTTTATCGTGATTGCCACCTTAATGCCAATCATTGAATTAAATAACATGGTTGGCATGTAGTTTTTCCTTTGGAGGTCTTTTCAATGCAACGCAAACAACGCGGCTTTACGCTGTTAGAAGTCATGGTCGTTATCGTTATCTTAGGTGTGCTGGCCAGCTTGGTGGTGCCAAACCTATTGGGTAACAAAGAAAAAGCGGATCAGCAAAAAGTCGTCACTGACATCAGTGCGCTTGAGCAGTCACTGGATATGTACAAGCTGGATAACAGCGTTTATCCGTCCACTGATCAGGGACTGGAGGCATTGGTGTCTAAGCCATCATCAACACCAGAGCCGCGTAATTACCGTGACGGCGGCTACATCAAACGTCTACCTAAAGACCCTTGGGGTTATGAATATAACTATGTTATGCCTGGTGAGCATGGCGCGATTGATGTCTTTAGCCTGGGTGCAGATGGCCAGGAAGGCGGAGAAGGTAACAATACGGATATTGGTAACTGGAACATGCTGGACTTCTAAGTCCAGGATTGAATAACCATGAATAAACGTGCAGCAGGTTTTACTTTAATTGAGATATTGTTGGTACTGGTGCTGCTGGCAACGAGTGCCGTGGCCGTTATTATGACACTGCCGGAAAGTAAAGAAGACAAGGTAAAAGAAGAGGCTGCACGTTTTCACCACCTGGTCCAGTTACTGGGTGAAGATGCCCTGCTCAATGGCATTGATTACGGGATCCGTATTGAGCGCCATCGTTATCAGTTTCTTGAGCTAACCAGTAAAGACTGGCAGCCGATCGCCGCGTCCCGTTTTTTCACTGACGTTGAAGTCGGCGACGATATCGACTTGATCGTCGAAATGGGCGGCTATTCCTGGCAAGACAAAGATCGTTTATTCAAACCAGGATCTCTGTTCGATGAAGACTTGTTTGCTGAACAAACTGATAAAGACAAGATTAAACCGCCGCAAATTGTAGTAATGGCCAGTGGTGAATACACCCCGTTTACCCTGGCATTTGAAGTGGATGGTGTAAACCAGTTCTGGCGTATCCAGGCTGATGAATTGGGGCAGCTCTTTTTACTCCGCCCTGGTGACGAGCTAAAAACAGGGAAAACACGATGAAGCATAATCGCGGGATGACTCTGTTAGAAGTACTGGTAGCTTTGGCGGTGTTTGCCACGGCGGCGCTCAGTGTTATGAAAGCCGTGAGTCAGCATTTAAACACGTTGGGCTATTTAGAACAGAAAACCTTTGCCGTCATGGTGGCAGATAACGAGTTGGCGAAGATCCGCCTGTCGGGACAGATCCCGGCCACTGAGAAGCGCGGCAAGTCTGATCTGGCCGGGCGCGAATGGTACTGGAGCATTAAAAATACTAAAACGGCAGATGGTTATTTAAGAGCGCTGGATGCCACGGTGGCAACGGATGCTGAGAGAAAACAAACGGTGGTCACGGTCAGAACTTATGTTGCGAATTAATTGCCGCCGCCCTTCAATCCGACGTGCTGGTATGCAGCAGCGGGGCTTTACCTTATTAGAAGTACTTGTGGCCATTGCGGTATTCGCGATGCTGAGCTTGTCGGCCTATCAGGTACTTAGTAACGTACAGCTAAGTGATCAGCAGTCTCGTGAACATAATGAACGACTGAAATCGATTCAACGAGCCATGGTCATGATGGATAACGATTTCCGTCAAATAGTTGCGCGACGCGTGCGCAATCAGGGTGAACAACCTTCAGAGAAGCTGCTGCTGTCAGGTGAGTACCTGCTTGATTCGCAAGACCAGGGCATCATATTTACCCGCGCCGGCTGGCAGAACCCGCAGCAAATGTTCCCGCGGGGTGAAAATGTCCGGGTCGGTTACCGGATCATAGAAGACAAGCTGGAGCGCGTCTGGTTCCGCTACCCTGATACGGTGGTGGGAACAGAGCCTTTAGTACGCGAAACCTTAGCGGATGTTACCAAGCTCTCTTTCCGTTATTACAGCGAGAAAAAATGGGTCGATGAGTGGTCCAAAGAGACGGCTTTGCCGGAAGGCATTATGGTTAAAATGACCCTGGCTGATTTCGGCGACATCGAGCGCGTTTACCTGCTGCCGGTATCAGGGCTCAGTGCGGTTGGGCAGGAGGATAACAGTTAATGAAACAGCAAAAAGGCGTTGCGCTGATCGTTGTCTTGTTGCTGTTAGCCTTGATGACTCTGCTGGCCGTGCAAATGACCGAACGATTACATACTAACTTCTACCGGGTCGAGAACCAGGTGCTGAATCAGCAGGCATACTGGTATGCCCTGGGACTGGAAGAGCTGGCAAAGGTGGCAATTAAGCAAGGCGTCGATGACAGTGATACCGTTAACCTGAGCCAGGCATGGGCAACCAAAGGCCAGCGTTACCCGTTAGAAAACGGTGAAGCGATTGGGGACATTGTTGATCGCCAGGCCTGTTTTAATCTCAATGCATTAAGTAGCGTCAAACCAGAAGCGGATCGAAGCAAGAAGCCGTTTTTAGTGAGCTACCTGCAATCACTGCTGGAAGAGGTTGGTGTCGAGAGCTATGAGGCTGAAGTTGTTGCAGATTCCAGCTGGGAATTTGTGGATCCGGATGATGCCGTACAGTCATCGTTCGGTGCTGAAGACAGTACTTATGAAGGTTTTCTTCCGCCTTATTTACCCCCGAATGACTGGCTGGCTGATGTCAGTGAGTTTCGCGCCATTAATGGCGTCACCGGCCAGATTTACAATAAGGCCCGGCACCTGCTTTGTGCACTGCCAAGCGCAGATATGGTGCTGAACGTGAATACCATTGATGAGCAGCAGGCCGCCCTGCTGGTGGGGCTATTTACCCCGGCGTTATCGTTGTCAGATGCCCAGACGTTAATTGCTGCCCGTCCCTATGACGGTTGGCAAAGTGTTGATGATTTTAAGCGCGAACCGACGATCAGCGGGATTGATGCTGCAACCCTAAAGCGTGCGGAAAGTCACCTGGCGGTGAGCAGCGATTATTTTCAATTGGATACAGAAGTGTTGGTCGATCGAGCCAGACTTAGGTTAGTTGCATTACTTAAACGTGATGCTCAAAAAGAGGTGACAGTGATTCGTCGCCGTTATGGAGGGATCAGTGAGCGAATTTCTGACAATAAGGCTAAGTAGCCGGCGTGAACAGCCGGTGCAATGGCTGGTCTGGTCGCCACAGCAAAACGAAGTAATTGCATCAGGCCAGCTGGCCGGTATGACGCAATTGAATGAATTGGCTGAATATGCGGCGCAGCGTCCGGTTATTGCACTTGTTCCTGCCAGTGAGTTGCTGTTAACTCAGGTTGCTATTCCTGCAGGCAGCGGACGTCAGTTGGCGGCGGTTTTACCCTACCTGTTAGAAGATGAGCTGGCACAGGATGTTGATTCACTGCATGTGCATCTGATAAAGCGTCAAGGTGATATCGCCAATGTTGCTATTATCGAGCACAGAAAAATTGAGCAATGGCTGAGTGAGTTAGCCAGAGCCGGAATGGAAGTGAAAAAGCTGGTGCCAGACTGTTTGTGTCTGCCACTGTACGATGATGGTTATAGCGCTGCGGAACTTGAGCGGCAATGGTTGGTCCGTCAGTCCGAAGCTGAGGGTATCTGTGCAGAGCCGTCATGGCTGGCTAGCTGGTTGCTGGCACAAAAAGCGCCGATTGCTGCCGTTGTCGTTGAAAGCGAAGAGCCGGTAACCGAGGAAGAGGCAGAAGCCGAAGAAGCCGAAGAAGCCGACGGTTTACCGGTATTAACCATCCACCACTTTACGCCGGCACCGGAAAATATGCCGGGCAAATGGCAACCTGAACCCCCTGAGCTGGTCATGCAGTTGCTCGCAAAAGGTGCTGAAAGCAGTAAAGTTAACCTGTTGTCCGGGCCATATAAGCCACAATCGGCATGGCGAAAACATCTGAAACCATGGCGTAAGGTGGCGGTTGCTGCGGGATTGGTATTGACGACTGTCATTGTTGAACACTTTGTGTCAGTGCAAAGGCTGGAACTGCAGGCGCAGGCTTACCGGGCCGAAAGCGAGCGCATTTTCCGTCAGGTGTTGCCTGAATTTAAACGTATTCCTTCACAAAGTTACCTCAAAAACCAGATGAACCGTGCGATTACCCAACTTGGCGGCGGCGGCAGTGATCAGGGGTTATTACCGTGGCTGCTGCAACTTAAACCAGTGTTGAGTAAAGTGCCGCAAATGACGATTTTGAATATGAAGTATGATCAGAATCGCGGTGAATTACGTCTTCAGGCAAGCGCCGCAGAATTTCAGCATTTCGAGCAACTGCGCACCTTACTGGCGAAAGAGTTTGAGGTGGAGCAAGGCCAGTTGAATAAAGAAGGTAGTCAGGTTAATGGTGCCGTGGTATTAAGGAGAAAATCATGAACGCGTGGTGGAAAGCCTTGAGTCTGCGCGAGCAACGTCTGGTGCTGGGTGGTGCCGGAGCATTAGCCCTTGCGGTTATTTACTGGGGATTGTGGCAGCCATTGGCGAACCGGGCAGAAATGGCACAAACACGTATTCAGGCTGAGCGTCAGTTACTTAGCTGGGTGGAAGGAAAAGCGGATCAGATCGTCCGCCTGAAAGGTGCATCCGGCTCGGCAGTGAAAGTGACCAATAAAGGTCTGAACCAGGTCGTAAATGAAACCACCAGTCGTTTTCGTATTGAGCTTATACGTATGCAGCCTCGCAGCGAGGCAGTACAAGTGTGGGTTAAACCTATACCATTTAATACATTAGTTAACTGGCTCTCTTTTTTACGCGATGAGCATGGTATCGAAGCGCAGTTTCTGGATATTTCTAAAACAGATGTAAATGGTATGGTCGAAGTGAACCGCCTACAGCTTGGGCGAGGATAAACGTGAAGTTTAAATTAGCATTAGGTACCACCTTTGGTGCCGTCTTAATCGGTAGCTTAATTGCCCATGTTCCAGCCAGCTGGTTATGGCAGCAGATGCCGCCAGTCAAAGGATTAAACATTGCGGGGATCAGCGGTACGCCCTGGCAGGGAATGGCATCACAAGTCAGATGGCAACAGCAGAACCTGGGGCGCGTGCAGTGGGAAATGAGTCCGGCTGCTCTGCTGACAGGTAAAGCTTCATTTGCCGTGCGTTTCGGGAAGGGCAGCGATCTGGCTTTTGATGGTAGGGGGACGGTGGGTTACGGCACATCCGGTCCGTTTGCGAAAAATTTACTGGTATCGGTGCCGGCTCAGAATATCCTGAAGTATGCTCGTGCACCCATTCCGGCAACGGTTGCAGGTAACCTTGAACTGACCGTTCGTGATTATCAATACCAGGCGCCTTATTGCTTTGCATTAGATGGCTCACTGGCGTGGACATCCGCCAATATTAGTTCTCCTTTGGGAGGGATCAATCCCGGCCCTGTTATTGCAAATTTGGGCTGCGAGCAAGGTCAACTGACGGCGCAGGCAAGCCAATCTTCAGTTGATATATCCAGCGACTGGCAAGCGTCGTTAGCGGCCAACCAAAGCTACAGCTTAAATGGTTGGTTTAAGCCCGGCGCGCAATTTCCGCCTCAATTAGGCAAGCAATTAAAGTGGTTAGGTAACCCGGATAGTAAAGGACGTTATCAAATAACCTATAGCGGGCGCTTATAATAATCGTATAAAGTTCGGCTGGTATTTTAGCAAGGGTAAAGGTTTCCAAAGAAATTACTTTATTTCACCCGGCTATTGCCCTTAAATAGCCATATTATGGTGGTACAGGAAAACGGCATGGCGGCTGGAAAAAATAAACCTGAAATCTTATCGACCGAAGTTGTGGCCCAATCACAACTGTTTAAAATCGAGTCTCTTGGCTTGCGTTTTTCCAATGGGGTTGAACGTACTTATGAGCGGATGAAACCCAGCAATCGTCATGCTGTGTTGGTTGTACCGGTTACCGCTGACGGTGATCTGTTGCTGATCAGAGAATATTCTGCAGGTACCGATCGTTATGAGCTTGGCTTCCCCAAAGGCCTGATTGATACCGGAGAGAGCGCAGAGCAGGCAGCCAATCGAGAACTGAAAGAAGAAATTGGCTTTGGGGCGAAACAATTACAGCTTCTTAAGGAAGTGGTGCTGGCCCCTTCTTATTTCTCCAGCCGGATGACCTTGTTCTTAGCACAAGATTTGTATGCGGAGCAGCTCGAAGGTGATGAACCGGAGCCGTTAGAAGTTGTTCGCTGGCCTGTTAATCAGGGCGAAGAGCTGATCAACCATCTCGACTTTGCTGAAGCCCGAAGTATTACTGCACTTTTCCTCGCGTTAAAGCAACTTTCAAACTAGGAGCGAGTTATGGAATTATCGAATCTTTTACCATCGGTGATTGATATTGCTCGCGAGTCTGGGCAAGTGATCCTCAATATTTATCAGTGCGGCCAGTTTGAAAAGGAAATTAAACAAGATAACACGCCTGTGACCAGTGCCGATTTAGCGGCCCATAAACTGGTGATGGAACGATTAACTGAACTGACGCCTGATATTCCGGTGTTATCAGAAGAAGACGCGGAAGTCCCCCTGTCGGAGCGTAGTCAATGGCAGCGTTACTGGCTGGTGGATCCGCTGGATGGTACCCAGGAATTTATTGCTGGTAGCGGTGATTTCGCGACGATCATTGCTTTAGTCGAAGGTAACACGCCAATTATGGGTGTAGTATATGCGCCTGTTTCTGGTGTGGTTTATTATGCTTACCGCAGTAAAGGTGCCTGGAAGATCACCCCCGAAGGTGAAACGGTACGTATCGCGACGCATACGCATGAATTGCCAACACAATCGATAGCGGTTGCGATTAGCCGTCGCCAGGATGTTCGTACGATTACTGAACGTCTTGATCCTTCATTGAATTATGAGCTGGTCCCATTAGGTTCGGCAGCGTTGAAATCGTGCCTGGTCGCAGAAGGCGCGGTAGACTGTTATTTACGCTTAGGCCCAACCGGTGAGTGGGATACTGCGGCAACGCAATGCATTGTTGAAGAAGCGGGCGGGCGTATTCTCAATACGCATCTTGACCCCCTGTCATACAATGAGCGTGACACACTAGAAAACCCTAATTTTATTACCTTAGGGGATGTATCGCTTCCTTGGGCGACGATTTTGACGCCAGATAATCGCTTGCTGGATGAAAAGTGATTACGTAGCTAAGTGTTAAGCCACGATTGAACGAAAAAGGAGCCTGCTGGCTCCGTTTCTATTCGGTTAAAACCAAAACCGTCAAAACAAGCGGTTTAATCCATTCAGTGCCGCAACACGATAGGCTTCTGCCATTGTCGGATAGTTAAAGGTGGTATTGACAAAGTAATCGATCGTATTGCCTTCCCCTTTTTGCTCCATGATCGCCTGGCCGATATGGATGATCTCCGCGGCACGTTCGCCAAAGCAGTGGATCCCCAAGATCTCTTTGGTTTCGCGATGGAACAGGATCTTCAGGCTTCCCACTTCGGTACCGGCGATTTGAGCTCGGGCCAGATGTTTGAACTGCGAACGGCCGACTTCGTAAGGGACTTTTTCTGCCGTTAGCTGCTGCTCTGTTTTACCGACGGAGCTGATTTCCGGAATGGTATAAATACCGGTCGGAATATGATCGATAAGGCTGCCCTGTGCCTCTCCGTTGGTGATGGCCTGTGCGACAAACCGCCCCTGATCATAGGCTGCGCTGGCAAGGCTTGGGTAACCAATTACATCGCCAACCGCATAGATATGATCAACCTCGGTGCAGTAGTTGTTATTGACGACGAGCTGGCCTCGGGAATCGGGAGTCAGGCCGACTGTAGCCAGGTTCAGCTTATCGGTATTACCGGTTCGGCCATTGGCATACAGCAGGCAATCAGCGCGCATTTTTTTACCAGATTCCAGATACAGTATGACACCCTCTTCAGTTCCTTCAATGGTCTCGAAAGTCTCTCCATTACGGATCATCGCACCGCTGTTCCACAAATGGTATGACAGCGAATCGGAAATTTCGTTATCTAAAAATTCCAGCAAGCGATGACGGGTATTGATGAGATCGACTTTAACCCCTAAGCCTCGGAAAATAGAGGCATACTCACAGCCAATGACACCTGCGCCATAAATAATAATATGGCGAGGATCATGCTTGAGCTGCAAGATGGAATCACTGTCGTAAATACGCGGGTGATTGAAATTCACACCGTCAGGGCGATATGGTCGAGAGCCGGTTGCAATGACAAATTTATCGGCACTGTAAGTCTCACTGCTGCCGTCACGATTTTTTACCCGAACGGTGTGACTATCAATAAAGTGGGCCTCACCAAAGATGATGCTGCACTGATTGCGGTCGTAAAATCCTTGGCGCATTCGGGTTTGTTTGTTTACCACATCCTGAGCATGGCCTAAGATTTGACTAAACGTACTGTGCAAGCTGGAATTATTTTTGCAATACAGTGGGTTCTGGTTGTATTCAATGATGCGGCTGACAGCATGGCGTAATGCTTTGGATGGAATCGTGCCCCAATGGGTGCATCCGCCGCCAACACTTTCTTCCCGCTCGATAATCGCGACATTCAATCCGGCTTTGGTAAGCCCCATAGCCGCCCCCTCTCCACCTGGCCCGCTGCCAATAATGATGGCATCAAAGTGGAGCGATTTTATATTCTTCGTCATTGGTGGCCTTTTATTATCATCAGTGCAACATTGCCATAGCCACAGCTTAACTTTTTCCTGTGTTAGGTAAAATCAGAGGTACGTGATAGGTCGGTGATGATCACGTTGTTCACTGGAAATTGAGTGAAAATTCAATCCTGACAAGCTTATTATGCTGTTTACGGCTTTAATTATCTGGTGAGTGACTTTGTGAGCTGGTAGTTAAAATTCACAATAACTGCTTTGATTCAGCTTCTATCAGGATTTACTATGCTCTGATGGATATGAAAAATGCCGATTCACGCTGAAGCTATAGATAAAACAGCGTATAGTTGCAAAAAAAGGTCATAGAGAAGCAATAGATTCATGGGGATCAGGGCTCAACAAAAAGAAAAAACCCGCCGCTCACTTATTGATGCTGCATTTAGCCAGTTAAGTGCAGATCGCAGTTTTTCCAGCCTCAGCTTACGCGAAGTTGCTCGTGAAGCTGGTATTGCACCGACATCTTTTTATCGCCATTTTAAAGATATGGATGAATTAGGGCTGACCATGGTGGATGAAGGTGGTTTGATCCTCCGTCAGCTCATGCGACAGGCGCGACAGCGCATTGCTGAGGAAGGCAGCGTAATTCGTACTTCTGTTGAAACATTTATGGAATTCATTGAAAGCAGCCCGAACGTATTCAGGCTGTTATTGCGCGAACGTTCCGGTACCTCGACGGCGTTTCGTGCCGCAGTTGCCCGTGAGATCCAGCACTTTGTTGCCGAGTTGAGCGAGTATCTGGAAGCCAAAACAGGTGTTACTCATGAAGAGGCCTACATTCAGGCTGAGGCATCAGTGACGCTAGTATTCAGTTCCGGAGCAGATGCGCTGGATATTGACACTCATGCTCGAGCTGAGCATGCTGAAAGGCTGATATTGCAATTAAGAATGATTGCTAAAGGTGCCTATTGGTACCGCAAAGAGCGTGAGCGTCGTGAGCTCAGGCAGAAACTATAACCTTATTGTGTTGGTGAAGGATATGGACAAGGAACAAGTAAAATCGGAACGTAAGACATTGATTCTTTCTTTATTAGCGGGCTTATGTGGTAATGCAACGTTAGCGGTATTTACGTCTAGCCATGTTGCATTTTCAGTCTTCCCGGTTATCGCATTTGGCATGGCAGTGTACAGCCTGTATCAAGAGTACCTGAGTAGGCCGCTGGCTGAAGGGACACCGGCCATTGCATTCGCCTGTTTTCTAGTAGGTGGATTTGCTTATTCAGCCTTCTTACGTGCTCAACTGCCAGATATGGGATCAAACTTCCTGCCCCTTATGATTGCTCTGGCTCTGTTGGTGTGGGTAGCTTATAAGATGGGTATTATGAATACTCAGGATAAGTCAAAGGAAGCATAATTGTCTGATATTGAAATAAAAAAGGCGCTGTTAAGCGCCTTTTTTATTGCCTTGATTTATGGCTAAAACAGCTTGTGGACAAACGATGTCAGGTGTTACTTACGTTCAAGAAACACACCAGCTTCCATATGGTGGGTATATGGGAACTGATCGAATAGCGCAAAGCGGGTAATACGGTGAGTCTGAGATAAAATTTCCAGATTCTCTTTTAATGTATCAGGATTACATGAGATATACATGATGCGCTCATATCCCTGCACCATACGGCAAGTGCCTTCATCCATGCCAGAGCGTGGTGGATCAACAAAGATAGTGTTGCAGTTATAGCTTTGCAGATCGACGTTCTGATCTTTTAAGCGGCGGAATTCTCGTTTACCTTCCATCGCATCGGTAAAGTCTTCCGCTGACATACGGATAATTTGTACATTATCAATATCATTCACGGCAATATTGTACTGCGCTGAATCTACCGATGGTTTGGCAAGCTCTGTTGCCAGAACACGGTCGAAATTCTTAGCCAGTGCTAAAGAGAAATTACCGTTACCACAATAGAGTTCAAGCAAATCACCTTCACTGTCCAGAGTACAATCAACCGCCCATTCCAGCATCTTCTGAGCGACTTCGCCATTTGGCTGGGTAAAGCTGTTTTCAACTTGCTTGTAGGTCAGGCTCTGACCAAAGACATTCAGCTTCTCAACCACAAAATCACGATCGATGATAATTTTCATCTTGCGGGCGCGGCCAATGATATTCAGGTTAAAACCTTCATCATTAAGGCGCTGTTTTAGTGCTTTTGCCTCGGTTTCCCATGCTTCATCTAACTGGCGGTGATAGAGCAGTGACACCAGAATTTCACCGCTCAGAGTTGAGAGAAAATCCACCTGGAATAGCTTATGACGTAGGGTATGACTTGGCTTCAGTGCTTCAATAAGCAGTGGCATTAAGTCGTTGATCACACGACTTGCTGCAGGGAACTGATCAACACGATATTTTTCACGTGTTTCCTGGTTGAACATGACGTAGTAGAGATCTTCGCCTTCATGCCATACACGGAACTCTGCGCGCATACGGTAATGCTCGGCAGGAGAGGCGAACACCTCAAGCTCGGGAGTTTCAAAATCGTCAAAGATGTTTTGAATACGCTCTGCTTTTTCATCCAGTTGCTGTCGATAATCAGCGGTGTTAATTGCGGTGGATGCCATTAGTGTGCCTCAAACTGCTCAAAATAAGAGCGCAGATTCTATTGTATTGGTGACCGATGTCCAGTGTTGTTCCTGATAAAAGTGTAGTTGGAACCAATTATTGATCAGCCTGCACAAACAAAAGCTAGACATTAAGCGCATTGATAACTAGCATTTGCGGTGCGCTGGTTTGCTAAATTTTAGCCAGGGAACACGGTGAGATTCCGTGACTGACGCGCAGCGGTAATTGAGAACGAAAGCACACGGACGTATGTTCCAAAACACTGCTTCTTAGCATTGCGCAATGCAATCAACCGGAAGTGGGAAGTTGTGCCGTAGGTGGTTGTTCAACCATGCTCTTAAGTCCGAAGACCGGCCAGCGTATCAAGCAATAATTGCTGAGTAATAAACGCGACTTAAGGTATCCCAAAAATGAAAAAAACGCTTCTAGCAGTGGCATTAGCCCCGCTGTGTCTTCAATCTTATGCTTTTGCTGCAGAAACTTCGCCTGATGAAGTGATGGTTGTAACCGCTAACCGCTTTTCTCAGCCTGCCGGTAATGTTTTGGCTTCGTTAGATGTTGTAACGAGACAGCAAATAGAGCTGGCTCAGGCGAAATCACTAGTTGATGTCATTCGTTATCTACCAGGCGTTCAAATTGACCAAAATGGTGGGCGAGGCCAGAAAACATCAGTATTTATTCGTGGTTCAGAAAGTAGTCATACGCTAGTTTTGCTTGATGGCGTACGTATCAATTCTGCGACAGCTGGTGGTTTTAATTTTTCTGGTATTCCAGCAGCAGTGATTGAGCGTGTTGAGTTGATCCGTGGTCCAAGAGCGGCTGTATATGGTGCAGATGCGATTGGTGGTGTCATTAATATTATCACAGTACCTGATGACTATGACACTAAGCATCAGCTAACAGCAGGTATTGGGGGGGACGGTTACTATCAAGGTGCGTGGCGTTCTGTTGGCCGTATTAATGATAAGACTGTCGGCCAAATTACTCTGAATAAAGAGTACACCGACGGCTATAACATTAAAGAAGGTAGCTTTGCAGATAGTGGCAATGATTATGGCTATGAGACAAGAGATCTTGTTGCTGGACTTAACCATCAATTTACTGACGCAGTAAGTGCAAATTTAAATCTCTTATATAATGATGGTTACTCTCAATATGATTCGTATGGGGCACTAAAGCGAGCTGATTTAGAGTCATATCAGTTATCTGCAGAAGGTGCTTATTCTTCAGACTTACTCCTTAGTTCGCTTCGTTATAGTAAATATAAAAACGATACCAATAACTACACAGAATCTGCACCAACTTCAAACAGTCAGTTTATAACGTATCGTGAAAGTATTAACTGGTTAAATACTTTTGAGCTGGCTGATCGTTGGATGATGTCTGCTGGCTTTGATTGGGATAACGAAGAAGTAGGTGGAACCACTAATTATGTCGATAATTCAAGGGTTAATAGAGCTGTTTTTGTAACATCAACGGCAAATCTTGCTAACGTCACATTAGAAGCTAGCGCTCGTCATGATGATAATGAAAGTTATGGCAATCATACGACTTGGGGACTCGCATTAGGCTGGCAGTTCACTGAAGAACTAAAGGCATATGTGAGCCATGGGACGGCCTTTAAAGCGCCAACATTTAATGATTTGTATTATCCCGACAGTGGGAATCCAGATTTACAACCGCAAGAATCTGACTCGACTGAAGTAGGTATAGCTGGTTCGCATCGTTTGGTGAGCTGGCGTTTAAGTGCATATGATTCGAAAGTCGATAATATGATCATTTACTACCCACCAACCTGGACTCCTGAGAATGTCGATGCTGAGTTAAAAGGGATTGAGTTTGACGCTCAGTTTGATACTGGTTTTATTAGTCATGATCTAACGTTAGGCTATTCTGATCCTAAAGATACCAATGGATTCCAATTAGCTCGACGTGCTAGGGAAAGCGCAAGTTGGAAAGGAACCTATTCTGCTGATACTTGGGGTACCACATTAGGTATGAGATATCAGGGTAAGCGTTATTCGGATCCAAGTAATTTACAAGCTCTGCCGAGCTATGTTGTCTGGGAAGTGGTTGCAAATTACGATGTGACGGATAGCTGGAAGCTATCTGGTCGAGTAGATAATCTGTTTGATAAAGATTATTCGACAGCCACTGATTACAAATCTCAAGGGCGAATTTGGTACCTTGAAACATCGTATCAATTTTAATTATTAAGGCCGCAGTAGCGGCCTTTTTCTTGAGGCGTTATGAATCCCATCAAAGTTATTGTCAGCTGGTCTTCCGGCAAAGACTCCACGTTAACCCTCATCAAACTGCTCAATGACCCAGCCTACGAAGTGGTTGGTTTATATACCACTTATCTTGAAGATGAAGTGCCATTCCAGGCAACACCGATTGAGGTGGTTAAGCAGCAGGCCCGGCTAACAGGATTACCGTTAGTCACTATTGCGCTATCCGAAGTATTTCCCGCCAATGACGTTTACCAGTCGTTAGTTGTTGAAGGATTAAAAACAAGCGGGTTAGAGGTGGAAGCCGTCGCGTTTGGCGATATGTTCTGTAACGGCATTGCCGATTACCGTCGTAGCTATATTGAACCCGCAGGCTGGCAATGTGTATTTCCACTACTCGGACGGGACAGCAACGAGCTGGCGCAAGAGATCATTGATTGCGGGATCAAAACGCTGGTGACAACAGTTGATACCAGTCAACTTGATGGCTGTTACTGTGGCAAGTGGTATACGGCTGAATTTATTGCAGGTTTACCTGATGGTGTTGATCCCTGCGGTGAAGAGGGTGAATTTCATACCCTAGTCGTGAAAGCACCATGCTTTACCGGTGAGCTGGCTATCTGCAAGACGGAATGTGAGCGACAGGAAAGGTTCCATTATCAGAGATACCAGTTACTTTAATAATCACTTCATTATCAGGAGATGTTTTTTATCTGGTGAAGAACGCAGTATGATAAGCGCCCTGATAATAACTTCTGGTCTGTGGTGAATAGTGAAAAGAGTACTTGTTTTTGATTCTGGTGTTGGCGGGTTATCGGTTTATCAGGAAATACATGCTCTTCTACCACAGGTTCAATATATCTATGCTTTTGATAATGCGGCTTTTCCTTATGGAGAGTTAGCTGAAGATGTATTAATCCAACGCACTCATCATATTGTTTGTCTGTTAGTTGCCCGCCATGATATCGATTTAGTCGTTATTGCTTGTAATACTGCGAGCACTATCGTTCTACCTTCGCTACGTGGATCATTATCCATACCTGTTGTTGGTGTGGTGCCCGCGATAAAACCAGCCGCCGCAATCAGTAAAAAGAAAGTGATTGGTCTACTTGCTACGCCTGCAACCGTTAAGCGTGCTTATACTCATGATCTTGTTCAGCAATTTGCCTGTGATTGTGATGTTCTTATGATTGGTTCAACGCGATTAGTTGAAATGGCAGAAGAAAAGCTACGAGGTATAAGCGTGTCGTCAGATGAGCTCGGTAAGATTTTACAACCCTGGCAAGGTAAGGTTGACAGTATTGTTTTGGGTTGTACACATTTCCCCCTTATAAAAGAAGATATTCTATTGGCCTTTAGGTCGGCTGTACAAATTGTAGATTCAGGAAAGGCAATTGCCAACCGAGTCCAATTGTTACTAGGTGAGTGTGTTGAGACTGGTGGGACGATTGAAAACCTTACATACAACAGTGCCGCGACAAAAGATGCCGCGGCACTGAATTACAGTTTAAGGAAAATGCAGTTAGGGATTATTCAATCTCTTCATCTTCCAAATTTTTAGGTTCATTGGCTTCACGAATTTTTAAAGTTCGCTGACCATACTCTTTATTATTGAGATTGCGGATAGCGGTATCCGCATCCTGACTATTCATTACAACAAAGCCAAACCCCCTGCGTTTACCCGTACGCTTATCTTTCATCAAGCGCACAGCAAACACTTCGCCATGTTCGGCAAAAAGGTTTTTCACATCATTTTCGTTTGCACGATAAGGCAGGTTGCCTACATAGATGGTTTTGCTGCTCTGGGATGAATCTATTGAATTTTGAGATGATGGCTGTGAATCTGGCATAAAGTGTATAGCCAGGCCTGTAATGATTACACCAATAGCAAATGCTACCGCTGGTGGAACAGATACGAAGTTAAAAACTAGAGTACCGATAATGGCAATGGCGATTACCGTCATTAGTGTTTGCTTGGAAAATTTCATATTTAAAACTACATCGTCATAAAGGGTAAGAGAGAATGCGTGATTGGTCGTTTTAACAACAAGGTCACATTGATATTACTTTCATTGACTTGTAATTACCAGTTAGTGAATGTGACGGTCCTCTAATGTTGTAATTACAAGCTGTAAGTTCACATTAGATGAAATAATCATCAAGCGAAGTCTTTTTTGAAAAAAACGCTTGTCAGAGTGATCGAAGTCTCTATAATGCCGCCTCACTGACACGGAGCACGGCAACTTAAGCCAGCAACCAGTCAGTATGTTCTTTAACAATTTGACCATGCAATCTGTGTGGGCACTCGTGAAATGATTAGTCAAAAAGATTTATCAATGAACTGAGTGACCGAACGATATGGTTCCTGCAGAGGAATGGTATTGGCACAGTCAATTTACGTTTCAACTTCGGTTGAAACAGAAAATCAGTAAAAATCATTGAGCCGTATCGAAAGATACAACAAAACTTTAATTGAAGAGTTTGATCATGGCTCAGATTGAACGCT
>NZ_PYMC01000015.1 GCF_003026475.1 Photobacterium lipolyticum | reverse complement strand
TATTTACTATCGCTACGCTGGCACTACCAATGTGGCATGCCATGCACCGCCTGCACCACGGTATGCATGACCTGAAATTCCACACCGGTGTGGCAGGTAAAATCGCGTGTTACGCGACGGCATTCCTGGTGTCTGCACTGGCTGTTATTTTTGTCTTTATGATCTAATCATCATCAAGATCCAGCTTAAAAAAGCACCGCTTAGTCGGTGCTTTTTTTATTGGCGAATTTTCTGACAGCAACAAAAAAGGCCGCCTAAGCGACCTTTTTTCAGCAATAAGCAGTGATTATTTCACACGGCTTACGTATTCACCTGAACGCGTATCAACTTTAACTACTTCGCCAATCTGAATGAATAGCGGTACACGTACCACAGCGCCAGTGACTAGCGTTGCTGGTTTACCACCCGTGCCCTGAGTATCGCCTTTCAGGCCTGGATCGGTTTCAGTGACTTCTAACTCAACGAAGTTTGGTGGAGTAACAGTGATTGGGTTACCGTTCCAAAGTGTCAGCGTGCACGTGTTGTTTTCTACCAACCATTTCGCATTTTCACCAACCGCTTTCAGATCAGCAGCTAACTGCTCAAATGTTTCGTTGTTCATGAAATGGTAGAATTCGCCGTCGTTGTATAGGTAATCAAGTTCGATGTCGATTACGTCTGCAGCTTCAACCGACTCGCCAGATTTGAAAGTCTTCTCAAGCACCTTGCCTGAAATTAGCTTACGGATCTTAACGCGGTTGAACGCCTGGCCTTTACCTGGCTTAACAAATTCGTTTTCGATAATGACACATGGTTCATTATCTAGCATAATTTTCATTCCGCCGCGGAATTCATTGGTGCTGAAAGACGCCATTTCTATCCTCTTAACATCTTCGAGTTGTATTTAATGCCGCATATAATAACCCGAAACGCCTCAACTGTTGAGCAAAACTGGCTTAATGATCTAGCTAATGCGATTTCCGATCCCTTTCAGCTGTTAAAAACCCTGAAAATTGATCCTACCCCGTGGGAAAACGGGTTAACTGCACGGAAGTTATTTGCGCTGCGTGTTCCACCGAGCTTTATCGAAAGAATGGAAGTTGGCAACCCTTACGATCCGTTGTTGCGACAAGTGCTGCCGCTTGAGCAGGAATTCGAGGTTCATGATGGTTACTCCCTCGATCCGCTTGAAGAGCAGGACAACGCCATACCCGGCCTGTTACATAAGTACAAAAACCGCGTACTGATGATTGTAAAAGGTGGCTGTGCAGTCAATTGCCGTTATTGCTTCCGTCGCCACTTCCCCTACGATGAAAACAAAGGCGGCAAGCGTCACTGGCAGGCAGCACTCGACTATATCGCGACCCAGCCAGAAGTTAATGAAGTTATTCTCTCAGGCGGTGACCCGTTAATGGCCAAAGACCATGAACTGCAATGGCTGATTAACGCTATCGACCAGATACCACACATTAAACGCCTCAGAATTCACTCACGCCTGCCTGTAGTTATTCCTGCACGTATTACCGCTGAACTTTGTCACATGCTGCGTAACAGCCGGCTGCAGACAATTATGGTTACCCACATTAACCATGCCAATGAGATTAATGATGAGTTAACCTCGGCAATGGCCAAATTAATACAGGCCAACGTGACGTTACTGAATCAGGGGGTACTACTACGAGGAGTCAACGACTCAGTAGGCGCGCTGACCTTGCTAAGCGAAGCGTTATTTAGCGCCGGTATTCTGCCTTACTACCTGCATGTGCTGGATAAAGTACAGGGGGCGGCCCATTTTATGGTGAGCGACCAAGAGGCTCGTCAGTTAATCGCAGGCTTGCTACAGAATGTCTCTGGTTATTTAGTCCCTAAACTGACCCGTGAAATAGGTGGACGCGCCAGTAAAACCCCGCTCGACCTGCACATGGAATAGCCCTCCTCCCCCGATCTCCCACGCTTAGACTTTGCGTCAACAATGACGCAAAGCCACCCCACCCCAAGCCGCCGCAATCGATTACAGTCCAATTTTTTGGGGATAAAAAAATGAACATCATTTTTTTTTAAGTCCCGCTATTAATATGTCGCCCATTAAATATGTAACACAAGTTATGGAACAGACATCACACAAAACAAGCAAAACAATAGGCACATACAACAATAAGCACATACAACAAGAAGCAAAATTTCATATGAACCTTAAAACTAAATTATCAGCATGCTTTGCTGGTCTCTCACTCATCATTATTTTGGTGTTATCCACCTTATCCTACCAAGCTTTGCAAAGCCGAACACTTAACAGCCTGAATACAGAGCTGACAACGGCGGCCAATGGCACCCAAAAAATCATCGGTGATGAGCGCCATGATCACCTAGACAAAGCCGACAATGATTACGATGATATTTCGCAAGATTTGACCAGCTTCACCCAAGCCTCTGATCTGGATTGGGCCTATTCCACCGTAATGAAAAACGGTCGAGTGTATTACACCTATATTAACCAAACCGAAGAAGAAGTACGCTCTGGCCGCTATAAAAACTGGTACCAAGAAGAATACAAAATCGTTCCGAAAATGCTGGAAAAAGCATTCGCGACCCAACAAACCCAATATGAAGAATACCAAGGGGAATATGGCAGATATCGCTCTATTTTCGTGCCGTTTCGTAATAGCCGAGGTGAAACCTATGTCATTGGGGTTGATATTTCGCTGTCCGAGGTTGATGCAATGATAAACGATGAACTCAAGCAGGTGTGTATCACTGGAATGATCGTAATGGCACTCGCCCTGATGGTTGCCCGCCTGATCGCCAATCAGCTGGTCGCGCCAATCAATACACTGAATGCCGTACTGCTCAATATTGCCAATGGCGATTGGAACCTCACCCAACAAGTACCTGTAACCAGCAAAGACGAAGTCGGTGCCATGTCGCACTCGTTCAATACCTTTATGACAGCACTACGCCAACGCATGACAGAGGTAAGCCAAAGCACTGAGAGTGTAGCTGCAATTACCTCTCAGCTTGACCATCTGGTAAAGGCCGTCACCGAACGCTCGGTCGAACAAGCAGAAAATGTCGGCAACAGTGCCGCAGCGATCGAAGAGCTGGCGACCAGTTCACAGAGTATCTCGGAAGTGGTCAACGTTGCCAACCAAAAAATGACTCACTTTGAACTGCATACCCAAAACACAGTTGGGGCGATCAACCATGCCGTAGCCGGAATGCAAAACGTCCAGCAAGAAACCAACACGGTAGCCGGAAAACTCCATCAGCTTGATAGCCGCGCCAACGATATCAACTCCATAGTTGAGGTCATCAAAGATATAGCCGACCAGACCAACCTATTGGCTCTCAATGCCGCAATCGAAGCCGCCCGGGCCGGTGAACAAGGCCGGGGGTTTGCCGTGGTCGCCGACGAAGTCCGTCAACTGTCGGAGCGAACCGCCAAGGCAACGATCGAAATAGGTTCGATGATCACGACGGTACAAAGTGATACCAGCAGTACCACCGATACAATGCAGCTGGCCGTCGGCCAGGTCGACAGCTGTGTCCTACACGCCGATCAGGCCAACGAATCCCTCAATGGCTTCCGAGCTGAAATCACCTCGGTGACCGAAGGCATGGAAGAAATAACCGAATCGGTCAAGGAGCAGGCCTTTGCCGCCGAGCACTTGTCCTCCAATGTTGCCGCTCTCAGCAGCAGTGCCAACGAAAACCGCCTCTCGACACAAGAGGCACAACAAGGAGTAGAAGAGCTCAAGCGCCGGACAGCTTCGCTTCGCGACATCGTTCAGCTCTTTACACTGTAGCTTCACTGCCCTTTTACCATTAATAACAGGAAACACACTTTGAAACTGAAACTTAGCCTAGTTGCTCTTGCCCTAATGGGTCAAACTGCCGCCCATGCCGCCCCTCTGCTGGTCGATTTCGATAACAGCGAGCGCGAAGAGCGTGTCCAGTCCAGCAATGCATGGCTGGAAATTGATACCAAGGCATTTTCCGGCAATATTCAGTTGCTCCAGAACCAGCTAAAAAACGACACTAAAATCTGTGCAATCATGAAGGCCGACGCTTACGGGAACGGTATCGCAGGCCTGATGCCAAGCATCATCGCCAACCAAGTACCATGTGTAGGGATCACCAGCAACGAAGAAGCCCGTGTAGTTCGCAAGCACGGCTATACCGGTAAAATCATGCGAGTACGTGCCGCGAGCAAAAATGAAATTGAAGGCGGCCTGGAATACCAGATGGAAGAACTCATCGGCACCAAGGCACAAGCCGATCAAATCATCGACATCGCCCGAGCAAACGGCACAACTATTCCGGTTCACCTGGCACTGAATACCTCAGGCATGGGCCGTAACGGCCTGGATCTGACAACTTATGAAGGTCAGGTAGAAGGCGTCGAAATCGCTGGCGATCCTAACCTGAAAATCGTCGGTATGATGACCCACTTCCCGAACGAAGGCCTGGACGAAATCAAACGCAAGGTAGAACGCTTCAAAGTCGAAACAAAGTGGTTGATGGATAGCGCCGACCTGAAACGCAAGGACATCACCCTACACGTTGCCAACTCATACATTACGCTTAACTTGCCTGAAGCGCACCTGGACATGGTTCGCCCCGGCGGCATGCTGTACGGTGATTACCCGGCAACGGCACCGTACCAGCGTATCGTATCGTTCAAAACTCGCGTGGCATCGCTACACCACTTCCCGGCAGGCAGC
Organism: Photobacterium lipolyticum; assembly: GCF_003026475.1. Taxonomy (GTDB): domain Bacteria; phylum Pseudomonadota; class Gammaproteobacteria; order Enterobacterales; family Vibrionaceae; genus Photobacterium; species Photobacterium lipolyticum. Next base: position 103,787 of record NZ_PYMC01000015.1, on the reverse strand, counting down.
ACTATCGGCTACGGTAGCACGAAAGTACTAGAGCGCGACTCTGTTCTTGCTAACCTGCCTATCGGCTACTCAGACGGCTTTGCCCGCTCTCTAAGTAACAAGGCTGACGTACTGATCAACGGCCAGCGTGCTCGCGTAATGGGTATGGCATCAATGAATACCACTATGGTCGATGTAACAGACATCGTCGACGCACAGGCCAACGACGAAGTGGTGATTTTTGGCCGCCAGGGCTTTGAAGAAATCACTGGCGAAGAAACCGAAGAAAAGAGCGGACGCATTCTGCCTGAACATTACACGGTTTGGGGGGCAACGAACCCACGTATCTACCGCTAATTTCTGACTCACATACCGTCAAGGCCAGCCTCGTGCTGGCCTTTGACTTTTGAATAGGCTAAAAACCAGTTTAACTCTTATGACGGTAGCAATGATTACCTAAAGGGACTTTCATCGACAAACAGGAAAACGGCCTGAATATCCCACCAACAATGTACAGCTTTACCACCTTAAAGCACCTTTTAGCTCACCAAAAAGAAGGTCATATTACAACACACTCATTTGGAACTTAAAGTGTTGATTTTTATGAATATAAATTACGTACAGCTTTTCTGGCTTTTTTCTAGTAAAGCTCGTGGCAGCAAATCATTCTTTTTCCATTTAAAGATGTACAGCTTTATTGAAATTCAACAGCTTTTATCTGAACAATTTCAGCGCCTTGAACCGAAAGCTGCAAAACCAATATAAGCCATTGTTTTTAAACAACAAAAAAGCGTGCAGCTTTTTAGGGTATTTCCCTGGTGAACATCAGAGGGAACCTTACACTTATAATGAACTAACACTGAGACATAAAAAAACCCGCCATCAGACGGGTCTTTAAATTAAGCGGTTAGCTTAGGGGATGACTACATCATGCCGCCCATGCCGCCCATACCACCCATGCCGCCCATATCTGGCATGCCACCAGCGTCTTTTGCTGGCATATCGGTGACCATTGCTTCAGTCGTGATCATCAGACCCGCAACAGAAGCCGCGAACTGGAGTGCTGAACGCGTTACTTTTGTTGGGTCAAGAATCCCCATTTCAAGCATGTCGCCGTATTCGCCCGTTGCCGCATTGTAACCGTAGTTACCTTCGCCAGCGCGAACGTTGTTCGCAACAACAGACTCTTCATCACCCGCATTGGTCGTGATTTGACGAAGTGGTGATTCCATTGCACGTAGAGCGACGCGGATACCGACGTTCTGCTCTTCGTTGTCACCTTCAAGGCCAGCCACTTTAGATGCTGCGCGGATAAGTGCAACACCACCACCAGCAACCACGCCTTCTTCTACCGCGGCACGCGTTGCGTGCAGGGCATCTTCAACACGGTCTTTCTTCTCTTTCATTTCCACTTCGGTGGCTGCGCCCACTTTGATGACGGCAACGCCGCCAGCCAGTTTAGCGACACGCTCTTGAAGTTTTTCTTTGTCGTAGTCTGAAGTCGCGTCTTCGATTTGTTGACGGATCTGAGCAACACGGCCCTGGATCATTGTTTCTTCACCCGCACCGTCAATAATAGTGGTGTTTTCTTTGGTGATCGTAATGCGCTTAGCCTGACCCAGATCTTCAAGCTGAACTTTTTCCAGCTCCAGACCGATCTCTTCAGAAATAACCGTACCCGCAGTCAGAACCGCAATATCTTGTAGCATTGATTTACGACGGTCACCAAAGCCAGGCGCTTTAACCGCTGCAACTTTCACGATGCCACGCATGTTGTTCACAACAAGTGTTGCCAGTGCTTCGCCTTCAACGTCTTCTGCAATGATAAGCAGTGGACGAGATGCTTTCGCTACGCCTTCCAGAGCAGGAAGTAGTTCACGGATGTTCGATACTTTCTTGTCTACAAGTAGAACGAACGGGCTTTCCAGATCAACAGAACCTGCTTCCTGGTTGTTGATGAAGTAAGGAGACAGGTAACCGCGGTCGAACTGCATACCTTCAACAACATCAAGCTCGTCTTGAAGAGCCTGGCCTTCTTCAACCGTGATAACACCATCACGGCCTACTTTTTCCATTGCTTCTGCAATCAAGTTACCCACAGTTGCATCAGCGTTGGCAGAAATTGTACCAACCTGTGCGATTGCTTTTGTGTCTGCACATGGAACCGACAGTTCTTTCAGTGCTTCAACTGCAGCAACAACCGCTTTGTCGATACCGCGCTTAAGATCCATCGGGTTCATGCCTGCAGCAACGGCTTTCAAGCCTTCACTGATAATAGATTGAGCAAGAACAGTCGCCGTAGTTGTACCATCACCCGCCGCGTCATTCGCTTGCGAAGCAACTTCTTTAACCATCTGTGCGCCCATGTTCTGGAATTTGTCTTCCAGTTCAATTTCACGCGCAACAGAAACACCATCTTTAGTGATAGTTGGTGCACCGAACGATTTGTCCAGCACAACGTTACGGCCTTTAGGACCCAACGTTACTTTTACTGCGTCAGCCAGAACGTTGACACCTTCCAACATTTTAACGCGTGCGTCGTTACCAAATTTAACGTCTTTAGCAGCCATGTCTGTATTCCTTTCTTAGTTCTTTATTTGAAGTGAACGGATTATTCAACGATTGCCATGATGTCATTTTCAGACATGATCAGGACTTCTTTGCCGTCAATCTTTTCAGTTTTAGTGCCGTAGCCTTCAGCAAAGATCACGGTATCACCAACTTTGACGTCCAACGGCTGAACAGTGCCGTTTTCCAGAACGAGGCCTTTACCTACAGCAACGACTACGCCGCGAGTTGATTTTTCGGCAGCAGAACCAGTTAGAACGATGCCACCAGCAGACTTAGATTCAACTTCTTGGCGTTCAACGATAACTCGGTTATGTAATGGACGAATATTCATCGGTCGTCTCTCCAGATTTTGGTAAGATCCATAAGATAAAGAGAAGTAAGCATCAAACTGCCTACTTTCATGAAATAGCGTTTTTCTGATACTTAGACATGTTGGGTCTAATTTCTGGAACCCAAGCCCTTTACCGTTATTTTTTTGATTATTTCTCCTAGAATTTTTGCCCGATCACACTCTTTGCTTTAGGGTAAGCCTGCCAATCAAGTCCGAGACCACTATGTCAGCAGAACAACAGTCAGCAGAAAGTAGAACAGCCAATATACGGCCTGACAAGCACGGGCTGCTCTCTGATCCTATCTCAGAAGTATTGCGTCGCTTAACCGTGCCCATGGTATTCGGGATGGTGGCGATCTTAATGTTCAATCTAGTCGATACCTTTTTTATCTCCCTGCTAGGCACCGAAGCGCTGGCAGCGGTCAGCTTTACCTTTCCGGTCACCTTTGCCCTTAACTGCATAACCATGGGCGTCAGTGTGGGGATATCGACTTGTGTTGGCCGCTTGTTGGGGCAGGGCAAAAATGATTCTGCTGCACGTTTTGCCAGCCACGGATTACTACTGGCCGTCATTTTAATGATCGGTGCTTCTTCCCTGGGTACTGTCACAATCGCCCCCCTCTTTTCCTTGATAGGGGCTACACCAGAATTATTGCCCATAATCTCCCAATACATGAACATCTGGTATCTCGCCATTCCACTATTAGTGATACCCATGGCCGGGAACAGCGCGATCCGTGCAACAGGTGATGCAAAAACCCCGGCCAAGATCATGATGCTGGCCGGATTGATCAACGGTATTCTGGATCCTTTACTGATTTTTGGTTATGGACCGTTTCCTGAATTGGGCGTCAAGGGAGCAGCCATTGCCAGTGGGATCAGCTGGGCCTTCGCGTTGATCAATTCCCTCTATATCTTAATCAGGCGTGAAAAACTACTGGCCTGGCCACAACTGGCACGCATTCGAAAAGACTGGCTACAGGTGATGCAGATTGGTACTCCGGCAGGTTTGTCCAATGCAATGAACCCATTATCAGGCGCACTGCTCATGTCGCTTCTGGCAGCCCAAGGCACAACGTCGGTTGCTGCCTATGGTGCGGCAATGCGTATCGAATCTTTGCTGGTGATTGTGATAATGGCTTTGAGCTCAGCCTTAATGCCCTTTATAGCGCAAAATTTAGGGGCTGATAATCCACGCCGGGCATTTCATGCATTGTTTATCACCATGCGCTTTGCAATTGTTTTTCAGTTGCTGGTCTTTATTATGATGGTGCCACTCAGCTGGCCGCTATCCTCACTCTTCAGCCAGGATAGCGCGGTACAGCAACAGATATGGCATTATTTGATCGTCGTCCCGGTTAGCTATGGCATGCAGGCTGTATGCATGTTGCTGATCAGCGCCTTAAACGCCATGCATAAACCAATGCACGCACTGGTGTGGAATCTGTTGCGGTTATTTGTTTTTTTACTGCCTGCAGCATGGCTCGGCAGTCAGCTTAATGGAACAAAAGGGCTATTTATCGGCATTGCTGTCGCCAACATTGTCAGTGGTATCAGTGCTTACTTTTATGCGCTAAGAATACGTCGGCAATCTGGATTATATGCAAGTTAGCAACCCGCGATATCTTCACTGTATAATATGAACAGCATGAACAAATAAGGCAGCCTGAGCTGCCTTTTACATATAAGCCAAGTTGCTTATATTTTTGATGTCTCCGTTAATGGTTACTGCAGACGATTTTGCTGATCGTTATCTTTGTCATGGTCTTTGCGCTCAAACTCACCGTCAAATACATCACCCTGACTATTCGCATCTTTGTCGCGGCGTGATTCAAAGGGATCGGCACCGGGCTCAAAAGGCCGCTGACCAGTAAAACCCTGGCCACCGCCAAAACCAGCACTAAAACCAGAGCCTGACGCCATACCCTTCACCTTCACGCGGCTCATTATCTGCTTGGCCAACATCGCCCGTGGGGCAGGCAGAAGAACCAACATACCAAGCGCATCCGTCATGAAGCCCGGGGTCAGTAGTAATACTCCGGAGACCGCCAACATGACTCCTTCAACAATCTGCTGAGCCGGCAGCTCGCCTTGCTGTAATTTTGTTTGTACCGCCATCAAGGTCGCAATGCCCTGACTGCGAACGAGTGACGCCCCGACCACCGCAGTGATCAGAACCAAAGCAAGCGTTGGCCATAGTCCTAAGAAACCGCCAAGCTGAACAAATAAGGCAATTTCAACAATGGGAACAACGATAAACAGAAACAGTAATACCGGAAACACGACTCACCTCTTTGTGGTTGTCTGTCACTAACTGGTCAACACTTGCTGATGGTAATGCCATCAGAGATGGCCAGCATCTTATATAGTCTAATCAATGTGGGGTATTGTGGCATTTTTCAACCGTCTGTGCGCGTTACCAGTCCGCATTATTTGCCACCGAACACAAATTAACAACCCCTTTACATCACCACCACCACTGATAACTTTTTATCACACTTACCCATATGTTTGTTAACAGTAATTTTCAGCTTCCCGCAAAAGCCACCCGTCAGCATTAGCGGCAACCAAAGATAACAAACAAGTCGTTCACATCTTGTCACTTATGATCATTTCCTGACGCATTTAGCCTCCTTATTGTTAACAGTAAGTGTGAGGGTGATCTCGTTTTTGTGCATATGTTTTCATGCACCTCAAAAAAGTGATCCAGATTATGTTTTTACCAATAAAGGGGAGTATTATCAGCCCTACATAAGGTGTCAGGTACGATCATCTAGCCAAACTCCTGCGGAATGGATTCTTAATTCAGAATTGGCTCAACGTTTGAATTTTATTTAGCAGATTCCCATAAGGCTACCTCATGTCTCAGATGATTGATCTTGAAAAAAATGAAGCAACTCTGAATGTTGCTACCCGCATTGAAGAAGATTTACTTGGTGATCGTCACGTTCCTGCTGACGCTTACTGGGGCATTCATACTCTTCGCGCTGTTGAAAACTTCAACATTTCTAAAACCACTATCTCTGATGTACCAGACTTTGTTCGCGGTATGATTTTTACCAAGAAAGCTGCTGCAATGGCTAACAAAGAACTTGGGGCAATTCCATCTGAAGTTGGCGAATACATCATCAAAGCCTGTGACCTAATCCTGGACACAGGCAAGTGCATGGATCAATTCCCATCAGATGTCTTCCAGGGGGGGGCCGGTACTTCTGTTAACATGAACGCCAACGAAGTGATCGCCAACCTTGCCCTTGAGCTTATGGGCAAAGAGAAAGGCGAATACGACATCGTTAACCCGAACGATCACGTTAACAAGAGCCAGTCGACTAACTGTGCTTACCCAACCGGCTTCCGTGTTGCGGTATACAACAGCATCATGACAATGGTTGAAGCGCTGAGCTACCTAAAAGAAGCCTTCGACGCGAAAAATCAAGAATTTTCCGACGTATTGAAAATGGGCCGTACCCAGCTACAAGACGCGGTTCCTATGACCGTAGGCCAGGAATTCAACGCGTTCGCCATTCTGATCAAAGAAGAAATCAAAAACCTTCGCCACACAGCTGAACTTCTACTGGAAGTTAACCTTGGTGCAACCGCTATCGGTACTGGCCTGAATGCTGCGACTGGCTACCAGGAGCTGGCAGTTCAGCGTCTGGCTGAAATCACCGGCCTGCCGTGTACCCCTGCAGAAGATTTGATCGAAGCAACGTCTGACTGTGGTGCCTACGTGATGGTTCACGGTGCGCTGAAGCGTACTGCCGTTAAACTATCTAAGATTTGTAACGACTTACGCCTGCTTTCTTCTGGTCCTCGTACTGGTCTGAACGAAATCAACCTACCTGAAATGCAGGCAGGTTCTTCTATCATGCCAGCAAAAGTAAACCCGGTGATCCCTGAAGTGGTTAATCAGGTGTGCTTCAAAGTGATCGGCAACGACACAACGATTACTTTCGCAGCTGAAGCTGGTCAGCTTCAGCTGAACGTAATGGAACCGGTTATCGGTCAGGCGCTATTTGAATCTATCGAACTGCTGAAAAATGCCGCTATCAACCTGCGTGATAAGTGTATTACGGGCATCACAGTGAACAAAGATATCTGTGAAAGCTACGTGTTCAACTCTATCGGTATCGTGACTTACCTGAACCCATTCATTGGCCACCATGAAGGTGACATCGTAGGTAAGATCTGTGCAGAAACAGGTAAAAATGTACGCGAAGTAGTACTTGAGCGTGGGCTTCTGACTGAAGAGCAGCTTAATGACATCTTCTCAGTACAAAACCTGATGCATCCAGAATATAAAGCGAAGCGTTACAACTAATAACGCAAACGCTAGATAATTTGGCGGGTTTTCAGGACGAAAATCCGCCCCTTTTTGCTACAAATTCCCATTTTTTTTTAACTTTTAACTTTTAAAGACAGGACAATCTTATGCTTGGTGTAGAACTATTTGTCGTTCTCGCGTTTATTTATCTTGGCGCAAGAATCGGTGGTATTGGTATTGGTTTTGCCGGCGGTGCTGGTGTACTGGTACTTTCCCTTTTTCTCGGTATGGATGCAGGTAATATCCCTGTAGACGTTATCCTGATCATCATGTCAGTAATTACTGCCATTGCCGCGATGCAAGTTGCCGGTGGTATGGACTGGCTGGTTGATCTGGCAGAAAAATTTCTGCGTAAAAATCCTAAGCGCATCACATTCTATGCGCCGATGGTAACTTACTTTATGACCCTGCTTGCAGGTACCGGCCATACTGCATTCTCTACCCTGCCGGTTATCGCTGAAGTGGCCAAAGAGCAAGGCATCCGTCCTTCTCGTCCACTTTCTATTGCAGTTGTCGCATCACAAATTGCAATCACTGCATCGCCTATCTCAGCTGCAGTTGTATTCTTCTCCGGTATTCTTGAGCCATTGGGTGTTGGTTACCTGACACTGCTGGCAATCTGTATCCCAACAACATTTATCGCTTGTATGGTAGGTGCATTTGTTTCTAACTTCTTAGGTTGTGAACTAAAAGACGATCCTGTTTATCAAGATCATCTGGCTAAAGGCCTGATCAAGATCCAGGGCGCAACCAAACGTGAAATTCTGCCAACAGCGAAAACAGCAACATACATTTTTATTGCTGCTATCGTCGCGGTAGTTGCATACGCAACCATGATTTCAAGTGCTGTAGGCCTGATCGAAAACCCAGCACTGGGCCGTAACGATGCAATCATGGTGTTCATGCTGACCGCAGCCATGGCTATCGTGACATTCACTAAGATTGATGCATCTAAAATTGCCAATGCCGCTACATTCAAATCTGGTATGAGTGCTTGTGTGTGTGTCTTGGGTGTTGCCTGGTTAGGTGATACGTTCGTTTCTGGCCACATCATTGAAATCAAAGAATTGGCGGGTGAAGTCCTGGCGCAATACCCTTGGATGCTGGCTGTGACTCTGTTCTTTGCTTCTATGCTGCTTTACTCTCAGGGTGCAACAACGACCGCTCTGATGCCTGCCGCACTGGCGATTGGTGTAGCACCTCTAACCGCTATCGCTTCTTTCGCAGCAGTAAGTGCGCTGTTCGTACTGCCAACTTACCCGACCCTGCTGGCAGCGGTTGAAATGGATGAAACAGGTTCAACCCGTATCGGTAACCTGGTATTCAACCACCCGTTCTTCATTCCGGGTTTGGTGACAATTTCAACATCGGTTGCACTTGGTTTTGCAGTAGGCGGTATCTTCCTGTAACAGGTTGATAAAGCAATTGTTGTAGCGACAATTGTGCAAGATCCTGAAAAGGCTGCCTGCGGGTAGCCTTTTTTATTGGTGCGAGATGCGAGATGCGAGATGCGAGATGCGAGATGCGAGATGCGAGATGCGAGATGCGAGATGCGAGATGCGAGAAAAAGCATAGCGTCGGAATAAATTGTATCAATAAATTGTTGCGGTTAGTACAAGTACAGAAGAGACGCATTCAGAAAGAGTGAAGCATGACGAAGAGATAAGAAGAGTTACGAAAAGATATAATTTGAATATTTGTCTCCGCCCCATCCTAGGGCGAAGACCAAGAACAGATACGATTCCCGGCGTATTTGTTCAGACCGTATCAACCGTTATTCCGCAACGGCTGATCCGATATCATGTCTCAGTTTGCTACTGTTCAGGCTCAAGACAGGAGAACCTGAAACACTATATTAATGATTGAGATAGCCATGCGATAGAGGTAAAAGCGTTATGCAGCGATGCAAAAATGGGATGAAGTTGGATGACCTGCGGACACTAATTGCGATTGCCCAACACGGCAGTTTCAGGGCCGCAGCCAATGCATTGGATATCCCCCCGACGACACTTAGCCGCCGGTTACAACGACTGGAAGAGACCCTCGGTAGCCAGTTGGTGATCAGAGACAGCCGCAATGTCGCCCTGACTCCGCTCGGCCAGAATTATTTTGAACGCTGCCAGCCGCTGCTTGACGAGCTGGAAGCCACCACCACAGAGCTGATTGATACCAGTAATAACAATCCCCGGGGAGCACTACGCATATCGGCACCGGTGGGGTTACTGACGTATCAGCTGATGCCGCTGTTTAACCAGTTTCTGGTGCAATACCCGGAAATCACGCTGTCGCTCAACCATCTGTCGAACCAGCACCATGATTACAGCCCGGAACAATACGATGTGGTATTTCGCGTCGGTCATCAGCCTGATTCAAGTTTTGCCGCCGCAAAAATCGGTGAATCACAGCGTACTTTAGTGGCCTCTTCGCACTATTTGGCCCAATACGGCACCCCCTTACATCCCGACGAACTTAATAGCCATGCCCGCCTGGCGACAGTACCCGAATTTGAGTGGGCACTCACTCACACAGCTGATTCGGTCAGCCAGGAAACAATCTGGATAAACTCACCGGTACGGATGGCCATTGCGGATCTCAACAGTGTCAAACAAGCCGCAATTAAAGGGTTAGGCATCGCGTGCCTGCCAAACTATGTCGTGGCCGATGCATTGCAACAAGGCTTACTGTCAACCATGATGAACGACTGGTATTCACCGCCGCGCCCTATCTATATGCTTTATCAGCGCCTGGGGTATGTGCCCAGCTATATCCGCTGCTTTACCGATTTCATGCGTGACGCGCTGACTGGAAAATAAATTGATGGCACGGTGATGAAACCAATCACTGTATAAACCGGTCTTACGGAGTATAGTTAATGGTACAGAACCAAAGACCCTGGTAGCCAGTTTTCGGGTACGCCCTGCAATGAGTCGAGTAAGAATGATAGGATTGAAAAAAAATGACGGGGTTGCCCGTATCGTTTCCCTGTTTGTTTTATTGGGAACCTTGCTGATCGGCGTGCTCAGCCTGCCTGCTCAGGCTGAATTTTCTCTCCCGGGATTTTCGGATAGCAATACCAATAAGTTTGTGACCGTTGATGAGGCCTTTCCGTTTAACTTCAGCCAACAAGGCGACAGAGTCTATCTTGACTGGCAGGTGAAGCCGGGCTATTACCTCTATCAGCATCAACTTTCCGTTACCGGTAACGACGCAACGCTGGGGCAACTCGGTATCCCGGCGGGTAAGCCTTATCAAGACGAGTTCTTCGGTGAAGTAAACATTTACACCGATCCACTGACCGTCAGCGTGCCACTGATAAAAGCGAGTGAAGGGGCAACCCTGACGGTGCGTTATCAGGGCTGTGCCAAAGCCGGTTTCTGCTACCCTCCCGAAATTCGCCAGGTTCCTTTATCTGCCGTTGCGAAAAACAATAATAGTTCGACGCCTGCGATCCCATCAGCAACAACGGCAGCACCACAAGAAAAAGTACGTACTAACACGCAAACAGCAACCGCTGTCACCGGTTTTGACACAGCAAACATCGCAAGTACAACCGCACCGCCACCGCCACCGGCAACGCAGCAAGATCAGCTGGCCAGTGATCTCGCCGACCAATGGTGGACGCCTCTGGTCTTTTTGGCCTTAGGTATCGGGCTGGCCTTTACGCCATGTGTCTTACCCATGTACCCCATTCTGACCGGTCTCGTATTAGGTGGCGGCAAGCTCAGCCACGGCCGCGCTTTTCGTCTGGCTTTTATTTACGTCCAGGGGATGGCGCTGACCTACACCTTGCTGGGGTTAGTGGTCGCTTCGGCTGGCATGCAGTTCCAGGCGGCTTTGCAGCATCCCTACGTACTGATCGGCTTAAGTGTCCTGTTTGTACTCCTGGCCCTGTCGATGTTTGGGGCTTATACCCTGCAGCTCCCTAGCAGTGTTCAGACCTGGCTCAGCGGTCTGAGTAACAAGCAGCAAGGTGGCCACATCGGCGGCGTGTTTGCCATGGGGGCAATTTCCGGTTTGGTCTGCTCGCCATGCACCACTGCTCCGTTATCCGGTGCATTGATTTACGTCGCGCAAAGCGGTGACTTACTGACAGGTGCCGTTGCCTTGTATGCACTGGCTATCGGGATGGGAATACCACTGATCCTAGCAGCGATGTTCGGTAACAAACTGCTGCCAAAAGCGGGCAACTGGATGACCCATGTAAAAGTGTTCTTCGGTTTTATCCTGTTGGCCGTACCAATTTTTTTACTGGAACGTATACTGCCTCACGCTATCGTGCCCTATCTATGGTCAGTATTAGGCATTGCAGCATTTGGCTGGTTATATCATGTCAAAACCACCATGCCAGTATCATGGCGTAGCAGCACATTGGCCGTGATTGCAATTATGGGTCTGTTCGTGGCGACTCAGCCGCTATACCTGCGGATAACAGAGACTCAATCTTCCGTAACAGCCAAACCGGTACACGTTGAGTTTGCCCGTATCAGCACTATTGATGAGCTGGATTTAGCACTCGCCGAGGCCAAGGCCCTGGGCAAACCCGTGATGTTGGATTTCTATGCTGACTGGTGTGTTGCCTGTAAGGAGTTCGAGAAGTACACCTTCCACGATCAGGCTGTGGCCCCAGAGCTGAGCAAGTTTGTATTACTGCAAGCGGATGTCACCAAAAGCTCGCCTCAAGACATCAAGCTACTACAGGAGCTAGACGTACTGGGCTTACCGACTCTTGATTTTTGGGATGCACAAGGTCATCGACGGCAGAGCGCTCGCCTGACGGGATTCATGGAAGCCAAACCTTTTCTTCAACACCTAAACAAGCAGCGGCTCACCAACTGAGTTATCGCTGCTGAATTATAAGATTAGGCGCATAAAAAAGAGCACATAATGTGCTCTTGTTTATATTCAATGATACTTCACGGGATCATAGCACGACACGCTATCAGCCCACTTCTGCGGCTCATCAAGGTTTAACTGGCTGCGAGCATCCCGCATATGCCTGCGTATTGTTCTCACGTTCATGTTTGGTGCCCATTCCACAATGGATATCATGACGGCCATTGGTTGCTCTAATTCCCCTTTCACCAACATATCGCAACAACGATGAACATGTCTTTGCATACGCTCGGCAACTATTTCAGCACCGGAAGCATCGGTATCTGGCAGCAATAAAGCAAATTCACTGCTACCGGTACGGGCAATAAAATCCCGCGGGCGGTACACCCCTCGCCGTAACCCTTTGGTAACGCGCTTTAGCAAATAGTCACTAGCCTGATGACCACAAGTCATGGCATACAAACGCAACGGCTCAATATTAATCATCATTACGGTGAGATCACTGTTATGGCGGCGCGCAGCCATAATTTCCCGATCCAGCATCAGCTCGAAATGTTTATCATTCTGCAGTCCCGTCACCGGATCGATCAAGGCCACAGAAGCCAATTCCTGCCGTAATCGCTGCTCTTCAAATTCATGCCAGACAGAGGCATGGAACCAATGATAAAGGCACTCTCTTACCACAATAATAATGATGAATCGGCTTCCTATACTCAGAAACGTTATCGCATTATCGACATAACCAAAGTACGTATCCGTTACTAGTAACGAACAGAGGATAGGTACGACGGCTAGATATAATGCCGGTCGGTAACTAAAAAACGCAATGACCGAGAGAAATAGAAACAGATCACTGTAAGCATAAGCGCTCAAAAAGTGAGATTGGTGGATCAGTAATGGAAAGAGCAGCGCCCATCCGCCCCCCAATAAACACGCCAGCGCGACGGAAACACTTTGCCAGCGCACTTTAAATGGCACGGCCTGAGCAACGAGCCACAATACAGAAGCAATCGCGCCAAAGATCGCCACAAAACCGCTAAAGGTCGATTTACTTGAACTGGTCGCCGTCGGTACGAACCAAAATAATTCTACGGCCACTAAGGTTAATAACAATACCGACGTACCAATGATTAACTTCCAGCCCTGTTCCTGGCGCTGAAATTGTTGTTGCTCAAAATAATGTTGACCATCATTTCGTAGTTCAATTTGTCGGATCATCCCTTGGCTCATCAACAGCTACATTCCCTCATCATAAAGCGACTAAATGTTTAAAAACTTAACTGCAATATCATCAAGCATTACATCATGGTTAACCAAAGGACTGATCCAGCTCTTATCTTGAGTGTTAACAAATTGATCTCCCCTGATCGCAGTGATACCTTAATTGAAATAAATTACAAAATGACTGCCATGGACGCTCAGTACACTATTGTTATTGCCGATGATCACCCACTATTCCGTAATGCACTGTTTCAATCAGTCCATATGGCGATCAGTGGTGCCAATCTGCTGGAAGCCGATGCGCTTGATACCCTGCTCAGCTTGTTAGAAAAAGAGCCCGAGGTCGATCTTCTGTTGCTTGATTTAAAAATGCCGGGCTCAAATGGCATGTCGGGCCTCATCCAACTACGCAACCAGCACCCTGATTTACCAATTGTGGTTATTTCTGCCAGCGAAGAAGCGACCATTATCAGGCAAGTACGCCATCATGGGGCCTTCGGCTTTATACCCAAATCCAGTGATATGCGAGCTTTGATCGGCGCACTCAATCAGGTGCTCGAAGGTGAACCGTTTTTCCCTGAGGGAATTGGGGAAGAAGAGGATGACGACGTAAACGAACTGGCGCAAAAGATTGCGACGTTAACCCCGCAACAATACAAAGTTTTATGCATGTTGTCAGATGGGCTGCTCAACAAGCAAATTGCCTATGAACTCAAAGTGTCGGAAGCCACCATTAAAGCCCATATGACAGCAATCTTTCGCAAGATGGACGTGAAAAACCGTACCCAGGCCGTTATTTTGCTCCAGCAAATGGATTTAATCCAATAGGTCATAAACCCGTTGATTACAAAAGCATCAGGTATCAAATCATCTAGCTTGATATCTTTCATTTACTTTAAATAAACATAATTATTTGACCTCTTATCCTCAAAATTAATCATTAATAGCCAATAACCACAACAAACCTCACAGCTCCCTTTTAATCCAATACCTTGAGGCTTAATAACCAATAACATTTCACCCTTGCTGCTATAGCCGTGAAAAATCTCCTTCTCGGGATCAAAGATTCTATTTAATGAGTTAGACTTTAGGCTAACGTTACATTTAATTAACACTCTCAAAGTTCAGCTAACGTCACAAAATCGCCGGTTTCAGGGCGATTTTTTTTGTTTCCGGCTCGACTAAAGTTGCACTGTTTCCCTGTCAAATCATTGCTATTGTCACTCAGTAACATTTCATTAACGCGCTTTGCGGTGCGATTATTAACATGACGTGTAAGGAGATAACAATGGCGTTTGAATCCAAGGAGCAGGCTCAGGCCTACTGGAGAGAAAACCTCGCCACGATGGGCTCTTTGTTAGCCATCTGGTTCCTCGTGTCTTATGGTGCGGGCATTTTATTTGTCGACGCCCTTAACAGCTTCCAACTCGGTGGTTTTAAGCTGGGTTTCTGGTTCTCGCAACAGGGGGCCATTTACACCTTTGTGATACTGATCTTTATCTATGTGGTGCGTATGAACGCGCTGGATCGTAAGTTCAACGTACAAGAAGACTAAGAGGTTACTCATGGATATCCAAACCTGGACGTTTATTTTAGTTGGTATAACCTTTGCAGTTTATATCGGTATCGCCATCTGGGCCCGTGCTGGCTCAACCAGTGAATTCTATGTCGCCGGCGGCGGTGTTCACCCAGTGGCCAATGGTATGGCAACGGCCGCTGACTGGATGTCGGCAGCCTCTTTCATCTCCATGGCCGGTATTATTTCCTTCGTCGGTTATGACGGCGGCGTATACCTGATGGGCTGGACCGGTGGTTATGTGCTGCTGGCTCTTTGCCTTGCGCCTTACCTGCGTAAGTTTGGTCAGTTTACTGTGCCTGATTTTATCGGTGAACGTTATTACTCAAAAACTGCACGTATGGTCGCTGTCTTTTGTGCCATCTTCGTTTCGTTTACCTACGTTGCAGGCCAGATGCGTGGCGTTGGCGTCGTCTTTGCCCGCTTTCTCGAGGTTGATATCAATATGGGTATTATCATCGGCATGGGTATCGTGTTCTTCTATGCGGTACTAGGCGGGATGAAAGGGATCACCTACACCCAGGTTGCTCAGTTCTGCGTCTTGATCTTTGCTTTCCTGGTACCGGCTATCTTTACCTCTATCATGATGACAGGAAATCCTGTTCCACAAATTGGTTTGGGCTCGACGCTGACAGGATCTGAAACCTATGTGTTGGACAAGCTGGATGGCTTAACCACTGAGCTCGGTTTTACCGCCTATACCGACGGCTCAAAAAGCATGGTTGACGTCTTCTTCATCTGCGCCGCGCTGATGGTGGGTACTGCAGGTCTGCCGCACGTCATTATTCGTTTCTTCACCGTACCTCGCGTTAAAGATGCCCGTATTTCTGCCGGTTGGGCACTCCTGTTTATTTCATTGCTTTATACCACAGCACCCTCGGTTGCCGCCTTTGCCCGCGTGAATATGATCAACACGATCAATGGCCCGGACATGCAAGGTGTCGCGGCAGAAGATGCGCCAGGTTGGGTAACAAACTGGGAGAAAACGGGCCTGGTTAAATGGGAAGATAAAAACAGCGATGGCAAGATGTTCTACTCGGGCGATGAGCGCAATGAGATGAACATCAACCGTGACATTATCGTACTAGCAAGTCCGGAGCTGGCTAAGCTGCCTAACTGGGTGGTGGCGCTACTGGCGGCGGGTGGTCTGGCTGCCGCACTCTCAACCGCAGCAGGTCTGCTACTGGTGATCTCCACCTCGATATCCCATGATTTGCTGAAGAAAGGCTTCAAACCTGATATGACCGATAAACAAGAGCTGCTAGCTGCCCGAATAGGTGCTGCCGTCGCGATTATCGGGGCAGGATACTTAGGTATTAATCCGCCAGGATTTGTGGCGCAGGTTGTTGCTTTCGCCTTCGGCCTTGCTGCCGCATCTTTCTTCCCTGCAATCATTCTGGGCATCTTCTACAAGCAGATGAACAAAGAAGGCGCGATTGCCGGAATGCTGTCAGGTATTGCGTTTACCGCGTCTTATATCATCTACTTCAAGTTCATTAACCCGGCGGCAAGTACCCCCGATAACTGGTTCTTCGGGATCAGTCCGGAAGGGATCGGTACACTGGGTATGTGCCTGAACTTTGTAGTATCGATTGTGGTGAACAAGGTGACCGCAGAAGTACCCACGGATGTTCAGGATATGGTTGAATCGATCCGCTATCCCAAAGGGGCCGGTGCAGCGCAGGAGCATTGATACGCAAGCTAAAACAATAGTTTGGCTAATAAAAACGGAGCGAAAGCTCCGCTTCTATTATTAACCGCTATTAGAATATGCCTTTCTTTTTCACCTTCTGAATACTCGCAATTTGTTGCGACAAATTCATTTCAGGTTCTGGGTCTTCTATTTCAGGCAATGGCTGCCCGTTAGATAAGGCTTTAATGAGTTTATTTTGCGCCTTCAATAGTGCTTTTAATTCGGCGATTTCTCTGTGTTGACTATGCGCTTTCATTTCGGCAGACAGATTGTGTTGCAGTGTTGCTAAATCACTTTCTGATAATGCATTTTGCGATTCCGCAGCGACATCTTTTGATTCCAACAGCTCTTTCTTTAGTTGCTGAATTTCAGCGATAAGCGGACTGATATCACTCTCTGCCCTTAGCTCGCCAACTAATGCCTCGGTGTCAACAGCTGGCACTGCAGGCTCGGTCGCTTTTAAGTCAGCTAACTCAGCCTTTAACTGCTGAATTTCTGACAACAAGGGTTGCATATCTACAGCAGCCTTCATCTCAGAAATCAATGCATGCATATCAATCGCCGGCGAAGCAGATTCCGAAGATGGTAATGCTAAACCACAGTTTTCCAACTGCTGCTTTAGCGTTTCCATCTTAATATTGTCTTCAGATAATGATCCCGCAAGGCCATTACTCATTGCCGGGCTAAGCAAGTAAAGAAACATTCCTGACAGATAAATATTCTTGTGCATGTGCAGACTGTAATGCAGGGCTACGCCGGCACTTGGATCTGACATCATTTCTCTACGTTCTTTCGCCCAGTTTTGCATAACGCCGACCGCATAGCGGTCGGAGTTAGAATTGACAGGGTCAAGATAAATTGAGTAGTTAACTCGCTTTAACTGACTATTACTCATCTTCGACCTCTACTAAGGTTTCACGCTCAATGTGAACCTCTTCAACATCGGTGTTGTACAGACATAGCTCACGAGCCAATGCTGACTGGGCATCTTTAATCAGTACCACTCGCTCGCCTAATGTTTCATAAGCCGCTTGAATTGCGTCATATACCAACGGCGCACCACCACCAACCAGATAAACACGGTTAGGGTTTTTAGCAAATTTCTTCGCTTCATACGCCACCGCTGAACCCAGCTCCTGAATCTTGATTTCGATCTTATCAAGAATGGTGTTCATCTGTGATTCGTCGTTGACGACCTCTTTAACGAAATCTAAATCGTGGCGGCGTTTAATTAATTCGTTTGCCACTAAGTAGCTAGAATCGCTGTCTGCTGATGCCAGTGCTTTACGCGCTGCATCAGTGACCATTGATACACCAATTTCGTTATTACCGTAAATCGCTGAAACATCATCAAACTGACCAACAACAATCCCCATGTCCAGGGTTGTACCGCCACAATCAACTACCAGTGAGCGAGAGAACTCATTACAATCTGAATTCATCAAGGTTGATAGCACAGCCGGTAAGCTCTCAGGCATCACTTCAACATCAGCAATTTCAAACAGCTCACCTTTATTTAAACTGATTTCACGCATCAGGTTCGCACGTTTTTTGGCGATTTTCTCTTCATTGCGCTGGCAGTCTTCCGAGTTATAAAACTCAGTAATTGGCAGGGTGACGACCAAAGTAAGCGGGCATGGCTTTAAACCTGTTTGCATCAGTGCATGGTGCACAGCAAGCAGGTTCAGATCATCATATTGATAATCAACATGGGTTGTTTCTAATGCTTTATCTGATGTGGCATCGTAAGTATATTTCGTTGTACCAATGGTGTAGTTATAAACTTTTTTATCGCGTCGCAACGCAGCACTTTTCCAGTCTTTACGGAAAGAGTTCGGAGAAACGATGGTTTTTAACTGGTTGTTTTCAATCCAGCTTACTTTTACATTTGTTGAACCATCGTCAACCGCAATTTTAAACGCCGATACCGTCATAACTTCACTCACAATAATAATTAGTAACACCCTTTTATAACAATATCCAAATGGTGATACCGTCATAAAAAGTTATTTTTTCAAACAAAAAACAATGCAACAGGTTTTATTTAAAATAATAAAAAATCAATAACATTAAAGAAGAACGGGTCTTCCTAAATATAAATTTATAATATTTTCAATAACATCAATCTAAATATCTGGCCATTCACATTTTATAACCTGCAAATACCTTCAATTCCCAGCGTTAACTGATGCCGTAGCTTCTTGAACTTATAGTTAGTCTGCATTGCCAGAATGGGAGCATTATCTTGCAGGGGACGCTGAGAAGCAATGGCAACTCAGGCCCCCACATCAAATAAAAGCTCCGAGGCTAATTCACCATCACATCAAGACGCGACACCGGGCGGTTAGACTCGGCATAACGTCGGGCTTTGCTAACGGCTGGGCCTTCCGACTCTAATTGTTCTTTACCAAACAGCAGTGCCAGCTGATCATCGGCTTCCTTGGTTAATACCATCATTTCAATACGACGGTTCTTACCGCTTTTCGGATCTTGTTTATTCACTGGCATACGTGCGGCCATCGCTGCAACTTGCAGGATATTCGTAACCGGAAGACCGGAGTCGACTAACACCTGGCGGGCTTTAAGTGCCCGGGCTCCCGATAAGTCCCAGTTAGTGTAATCACGGCGATGAAAAGGGATACTGTCTGTATGACCACTGATCACCATGCGGTTTTTTATTTGTCCCAGCACTGGTGCAAGATTAAACAGCATATCTTCAAAGAAAGGGGTAATTTCAATACCGCCGCGCTGAAACATAAAATGATCATCATCATCCTGGATCAGAATTCGCAGGCCTTGCGGTACAATTTCCAACACGATGTTATTAGACGCAGACAGTTCTTTCACCAGCTCTTTTAACCCTTTAGCCAGCAACGCCAGCTGCGCGGTCGAAAGGTGTTGACCTGCCAGCATCGAATTTAATTTAGGCCCTCGACCGGCACTGGCATCCTTTTTACCCTGAGGGATCTGCTGAGCTAAAGAAGAATCCAATTTATCGTTACCATTCGAAACGGTATTAATCGGGTTTTCAAACGGTGATGCATTACCGTCAAAGTCAATCGGAAAAGGGCTGTTGGTAATTTCAAATATATTGTCAAAAACCGTCGCCGTTTGCAGTCGATTCTGAATTTCGATTCGGTCTTGTTGGGTTGTGATCCCCATCAGCCACAACACCATAAAAAACGCCATCATCGCGACGGCAAAATCAGCAAAAGCGACCTTCCAGGCACCGCCATGATGGTCATCATGATGGCCTCGCGCTTTTTTCTTAACAATAATAACCGGATGATCTTTACTCATGATTCGCTATTGCCCTGTCATCCAGTTTTCCATCGTTGCAAAAGAGGGTTTAACCTCAGTATGCAAAACTTTACGCCCGGCATCCAAAGCCAATAATGTTGGTTTACCCTGTGCCTGTGAAACCAAAATGGCAGACACCATATGCATCGCCATCATTTCTTTTTTCACCAGGTTTGCAATGCTGGCGCCAAGGGGTTCAAAAACCGCATAACACATTAAAATACCAAAGAAGGTACCTACCAATGCAGCGGCTACCTTTACCCCGATCAATGCCAAGTCACCACCGATACTCTGCATGGTCACTACAATACCGAGTACCGCAGCAACAATACCAAAGCCCGGCATCGCCTCACCCACTTTATTCATCGCTTTCGCAGGGCGGATCAAATCTTCTTCTAAAGTATGAAGCTCTAACTCTAATACCGCTTCCAGATCATGATGGTTCATTTTACCCATTGCCATCATCCGTAAATTATCGGTAATAAAACTAACCAATACATTAGAACGAGTCGCTTCCGGGTATTTTTTAAAGATGCTACTGTTTTGTGGATTCTCAATGTGATCATCGAGCTTTTTAATGCCGTCTTTACGAATAATTTCGAGCAGCTCAAACATCATTTCAAGCACGGATTTATAATAATTTTCGCTATAGCCTTTGCCAAAAATCATCTTAAGACGAGTCATAATGTTTTTTAGGACATAAGGTGGATTTGAGATCACCATTGCCCCAAAGCCCGCACCAAGAATGATGATAAATTCAGCCGGCTGCCAAAGCGCTAACAATCGTCCAGAGGCATGAGTGTAACCATAGACAATGCTTCCGAATACAATGACGAAACCAATAATAATTTGCATGTGACAACTCCGCTAAACTGACTCTCGCCAATCCTTTAACATACTGTTTAAACTTTTCAGGGCTTTTTTATGAATCTGACTAACGCGAGCCTCGGTTAACTCAAAAACCAAGGCGATTTCTTTCAGGTTCATTTCATGTTCGTAGTAAAAGCTCAACATGACTTGTTCCCGTTCCGATAATCGCGCCAAGGCTTGAGCCATCGCTTTTTTCAATGCCACGCGTTCGTAGCTGTTACATTGAAAACTCAAACCAAAGAATTGCTCGCCGTCTTCTTGTAAGGCTTCCATGCTGGTAAGACTTTCGGCTTGGGTATCAACCCGACGCTGTTGAACTTCGCCCAGATCAATTGCTAACTCTGCGGCAAGTTCTGGATCGCTTGGCATACGTCCTAGCTGACGACCTAAGGCACGTTCCGCATCACGCAGTTCATGGCTTTTCTGACGTGAACGGCGCGAGCGCCAGTCCATTCGTCGTAATTCATCAAGGATCGCCCCACGGATCCGTTGCACAGCCAGACGTTCTAATGCCTCATCATCTTCATCAGGATAACGACGAATAATATCGAGCAATGCCATCAGACCAATTTGCTCCATGTCTTCTAACGACATCACCGTTGTAACTTGCGCGGTAAGATGGCGAACAACACGCTTAACTAAGCCTGCATGTTTGCTCACTAACCGCTGTTCGCGCGGCTTCTGGCCAAGCTGATGGCTTGTTTGATAAGCATGAAGCCCTTGCGCGCCATAAGACATTGCTGCACTGTGCACATCCGTCTCCTTTACTGAATCACCATTTTGGTGATCAGTACTTGATCGATACCATTACTGCTCGCCATATCATTCATGACGCTGCGCAGCTTGTCGCGCAATGCGATTTGCAGCGGTTTCATCACCCCGGGTTGCGCAAAAACGTTGTAATGTTGTTCGCTCAATAACGTGATCACGGCGTTACGGATAACCGGCAGGAAATCTTGCAGCTTATCGAGCTCTTCCTGGCTGTAACTCATTACCGATAGCTCCATCATCAAATAATGAAGACGATCGTCACCCGGTACGCTCACCACAAATTTGTCCAGTGCGAGAAAGACCGGTTTTTTTACCAATGCAGCAACCGGTACCTGTGGCTCGATGTCTACTGCCACTTCCGCGATCTTTGCTTGTTGCTGGAAATACCACCAGCCACCCGCACCAATTAAAGCAATAACCAGTACGACCGCTGCAATAATCAGTGGGTTCTTTTTACTTTTATTCTCTTGCTTAGCTTCATCAGCCATAGAAAAACCTTACAATTTATTTAAATCATGGATTCATAACGGCCAACAGATGTCGACATTGTTGTACGTTGTTGCGTTTCTTCATGGGCTGTTATGAACTGGTTAGTCATGATTTCAGGTTCATTATGTTGACCTGGTTGCTGTTGCGACTGCTGGTACATGCCACTTGATACAGAGACATCGGTTAACTGCATCTGGCTACCGTCAAAGTCAAACCTCAGGCGCTCGGCATTGGCAGCCAATGCTTCACGTAATTGCGGGTGCGCCGCGGTAAAATGCACCGAGACTTTGTCACCATCAAGACGTAGGCTGACATCTAAACGACCCAGTTCCGGCGGATCTAACCGTACATGGGCATGTTGGATCTGATCGCTTTTGCTCAGCTGTAAACGAGAACGAAGCTGCTCAACAAGTTCGCGTCCCCATTCGGGCTTGCTAATATCAACACTCGCCTGAAGCTGCTGGGTTACACTGGAAGAAGCGGCAACCAGTGACGGATTCTGGCCATTAAGCCCCTGGCTGGCATGGCTGTTAATGTTATTCGCCACGTTCATCGCCAATGGCGATAACGCCGAGGTTGATGGGGTAGACAGCAGCACATTCGCTAACTTATCCATCAATGCACTCTCATTCATCGCCATCGGATTTTCTGCAGACAACAACGCGCCGTCTCGCGACATAACGGCATTTTTAGCCTCGGCAAAAGAACCTGATTTCTGGTTCAAAAATTGCTGTACTCTTTCCAGCAGCTCCGCTTTATCGGTGCCATTTTGCAACGCTTGCCCGGACAATGGGTTCATCGCCGATAACGGTTGAGCAACGGGCATCGCCGTTGATGCCGTCAGCACTTGCTGTGCCAACGCTAACGCTTCGGATTCTGCCCTTCCTGCCTGACCATTGGCTAACAGCGGCGCTTGTTGATTTGCCTCAGGGTTGGCGACTTGCACCAATAACTGCTCTATTTGCAGTGCCAGCTCTTCAGCAGAAGGTAGCGCTTCGCCATCCGCTTCTGAGAGAACGTCTTGTTGTTGATCTGGTTGTTCCTTTATCTTTTGCTCAAACTGAGCAAAACTTATCGGCTCGGCATCCAGCTCATTGGGCTTAACGTCAGACGCTGCTACCGATGAAGAAGCCGTATTTGAGCTGATGTTTTTTGTTGCTACCTGTTGCGCTGGGCTATTGGCTGAAATTTGCATGTCACTCATTCATTAACTGTTTTGCAAGTACGCAAGTACGCCTTCTTTATTACATTCTTGCTGCTTGATCTGCTGTTGGGTTTGCGCTTTCTCGCGCTCACCCTCGGCAATCATGGTGCTATAAAACTGATTCAACCGTTGTAGCTGCTGCTTATCCGCGACAGACAATGGCTGTTGTTTCATTTTCGGGATAGCACGCTGCAACTTGCGGTCTAGTGCTCCAAGGGTTTCCCAGTCTTGCTTCGCTAACGCTTTTTCAAAACTGTGATAAATCCCTTGAAGTTGCAGCTCAAGACTCACTGCCGACCTGAACCCGGTTGGGCTTAAGTACCACCCAACCTTCAAGAATATCGGTAATTAAGCGGGTCACTTCATCGATACCTTCGAGCTCATCATTGATATTGGCCTCGAACAGACGGCGACCGCAATAATCATATAACCGGAACAGCTCGACGGTGACATCGCCGCCTTTCTCTTCGTCTAAGACAGAGCTGAGACCATTTAAAATGTCGAGACATTTTGAAATCGTCATGCCTTTATCGGCAATCTGGCCGCGTTCCATAAAACCACGAGCGCGGCTTAAATTATCCAGCAGGCCTTCCAGCAACATCTGGATCAGACGGTGCGGGCTGGCTGCGGCTGCTTGGGCATGGTTTTGCGAGTGTTGGTAGGCACCCAGGCCTTCTTGATTCATCATTTCTTGTGCTTCACTCTTTGCTACATCAACATGCTGACCAGCATGTTCTGAGTTTGGTTCATTTGGGCTATCTGGCTGTCCATTCGTGCGTAATAAGCTCGTAATGTCAGGACTTTTGCTTCCATTCGTGCATCGAGCTTTTCACGATCTTCCGTAATCTGTTTGTTGTTGACTTCCAGCTGATCAATGCGGCGATCGTAGTTACCGCCATTTTTGTGGTAATCATCAAGGACCACCATCATCTCATCCATCATGCCGGTGTTGATTTCATCCCCCAAAAACAGCTTGGAAACCGCCTCGAAGTCATCTTCCAGCGCCTTGTCCAGCTTCTTCTGGTCAATTTCCAGCGTACCCTGGCGGGTGGTGGTAATGCCTAGCTGAGACAGGGTGTTATAGGTTGAAGCACTGTATTCAGCACCAATCACGCCCCGCAGACGGCTGACCATGCTCCGCGTTGCCGAATCGCCTGACAGCGCCGCGGCCTCGTCCTCGCTCGACTTGGTGTAGGTATTAACCGTTTCGATGATCTTGTTATAATTATCAACAAACGACTTGATGGTGCTCTTGACCGAAGACTGATCGCGTTCAATCGTCACGTTGACCGTACCGGTATCTTTCAGGTTCAAGCTGATCCCGTCGATCACGTTTTCCATTTTGTTGGTTGCCGAGGTCAGGGTCATCGAACCGAACTTCACCGTCGCATCCTGAGCGGCCTGCAAGGATTTCTGAGCGTTATCCGGCAGAGCAAGATCCAGGCTATTGTTGTTGACTTTGGCCGGATCGATTGTCACCGTGATGGCCCCGAGCGCATTCGCCACACCGGTATCTTTGCCGTTCAGCACCATGCTGATGCCATCGCCGGAGCGGACTAATGTTGCTTTCACCCCGTCACTGGCGGGATCGGAATTGATCGCGCTCTGCAGCTCTTCCAGCTTAACGCCTTGAGCCGGGTCATTCAGACGCGTAATTTCATCGTTATAAATGGTTTGCAGGCTGTTATAATTGTCCAACCTTGCCTGATCAAAATCCGGGTTCGCCGAATTGGTCAGCATATCGTCAATAGCTGCAGCATCAGCCGCTACATCTAAGCCGTGCTGATCAGCAATTTTCTGTCTGACCTGAGCATCATGAGCCGCCTTCTTATCGTTCTGCTCAGTGACTAAATCGCCTTTCAGCGTGGCGATATCAATGTTGACCGCACCAAAACTGATCGTACCTTCGGTAAACATGCTGCCTTCGGTCACTTTAAACAGCTGCTCACGCTGGGTTTGCGCCAGCTGGGTCACTTCAAAGCTGTACTCACCCGCGACCGCATTACTGTCTACGGTTGCCGACAGTACATCTTCATTACTTAACACCGCCTTTAATTTTTCAAGTTCACGGCTAGAGTTAAGATCTTCGACTTTGTCGCGAAAGCTGTTAATGGTGAACTGAATCTCTTTCAGCGCATCTATTTCGGCATTGTTCATGCCCTCTTGACGATTTAGCTGATTATCTTTCGGGGCCCGTTCTGCACCCACGATCGCACCGATCATACTTTCGTAATCAATGCCTGAACCTAACCCTGTCATTAACATGATTTACTCTCCGCCAAGGGGTATTTGCCTATTTCCGCTTTACTTGCATGTACAGGAAAACATTGCACCAATAGCAATAAAGCAAAAAACGTACCATATTTAATCCTTTGTTTTTAAAGGGGTTGGTAGTTTTCAAAGGCCAGATAAAAAGAAAGCGGAAGTAATACTTCCGCTCTGGTAGATGTGATAAACCGTGGCTCACCACAGGATGGCTACGAAAATTAACGTAGTAGCTGAGAAACCATGCTAGGCATCTGGTTTGCCTGAGAAAGCACGGTGATACCCGCTTGCATCATAGTGTTCTGCTTGGTCATGTTGGCAGATTCAGCTGCGATGTCGGCATCCATGATGCGGCCTTTCGCCACAGACATGTTTTCTGCGATGTTGCCCAGGTTGTTGATAGTAGACTGGAAACGGTTTTGCGTCGCACCCAGGTCAGCACGAATACCACCCACATTTTCAATCAGTGCGTCAATTTCACTCACCGCAACGCCGGCACCAACAGCTGTATCAATCGAACCCAGCTTTGCTGTATCTAGGTCTGCAGAGTCAACTTTAACATTGATGGTGTTACCGGAATTAGTCGAACCACCCGCGGCTGCAAATACGTTAACCGCATCAATCGCAGCTGTTGCTTCAGCCATTGTTGGAGTACCAGCAGCCGCAGCAGTCGCATAGGTTTCAGCAGCTGTCGCAAATGTTTCCAAACCAGTCATTTTTGTAACAAGATCGTCTGGTAAATCGATTTTATCCAGCGTTGTACCTACGGCAAGTGCCGTGCCATCTTTCGCTTCCGTGATACCGATAGCATCTAATGCAGCAAGAGAGTCTGCCGTTAATGGAGCGTTACTAGCAATCGCAGGGTCTTTTAAAGCTGTTGCGCCAGTCTTGATTTTTGTAAGATCAGCCGTTGTGCTCGTGCCTACATAACTCTCAAGTGCTGTTTTGATATCAGCTAATGTCTCAGCGCTAGCGTTCGCTGGTGTTGTCTCATCGGCTACAGCAGCTTTCAATGTCTTAACATCAACATCAGCACCGACCTGGAAATCAACACCTGCAGACAGTTTGTCAAACAACTTTTCACCTTTACCAAACGTCGTTGTCTCGGTAATACGGTTCAGCTCTTTAGTTAGCGCCTGGTATTCTTTATTCAGTGCAGCACGGTCAGAGTCAGAGTTAGAGCCGTTTTTAGACTGAACCGCCAAGTCACGCTGACGCTGCAGGATGTTGGTGAACTCTTGCAGCGAGCCTTCAGCCGTTTGCGACATAGAGATGCCGTCGTTGGCGTTACGCTGGGCTACTTTAAGACCGTTAACCTGAGAGGTCATACGGTTAGCAATCTGCAGGCCAGCCGCATCATCTTTTGCGCTATTAATACGCAGGCCAGTAGACAGGCGCTCCAGAGAGCCGTTTAGTGAGCCCTGTGTGCTTACCAGGTTACGCTGTGCATTCATTGATGCAAAGTTAGTGTTGATGGTCATCGCCATGATGAGTCTTCCTCTAATTCGGTATAAAAATGTTATTTTTAATTAAACAAGCAACATCTCTATCGGGGCGATGTAGACACTGCTTCTTCGTCGTTACCTTTTTAATGCGACCCGTTATTTTAATTGCTTAAATAGTTTTTCTAATTTTTTACACCATTCTGAATAACAGTGAGGTTGCTCCCAACCTCGCAGCCGCTTCAAAGTGACAACGGCTATTGAGCATCGTGATTGCGCGCACGACCAACCGCAGAAAGCAAAAAAGCGAGCCGAGGCTCGCTTTTATCTTTTACACAAATTATGAACAGTTGAAGATCCTAAACATGTCATCCCGGAATTGAGGAACGAGATATCCGGGATCCAGCTCTAACCGTGTACTCCTTAGATACCGTATAAGTTCGTTCCTCACTTTACGGTATGACAAAGTTTGTTAACTGAACTCATCAAAACTTCTTTGATGAAGTACTAGGGTTCCAGCAATGCCACCACATTATGCCGCGAGGCATTGGCCTGGGCGAGCAAGGTCGGCACGGCATTGTCCAGCAGCTGCAAAGAGACATTGTTCGGCGCTTCTAACCAGCTGGCTTCTATTACCCCATCATCGTTCATCACCCCGGACTTCATCATATTGGTGGCGACTAATTTTTCTAGATCCTGGCTAACCTGACGTTGAACTTTGGAGATATGCGCCAGTGATTGCTGCACTTTTTGCATCATCCGTTCAATATCGGCCAATGCCTTACGGGTTGATTGCGGCTTGCCAAATTCTAAATCTTGCGGTTCGATCGCCGTTTTATCACGTTGTTCAAGCTTGGCTTTTATGGGGTTGCCTGAAGGTAGGATTTGCCCGCCACCAGACATCCAGACCCCTTGCTTCACTTCGGGCCATTGCGCCTTGGGGATACTGAAGGCCAAGTCGCCATACTTATCGATATCGACCTGAATACTACGAGGCGCCAGGGCTTGGTTAAACTTCTCGGCAATCTCATGGTTGTTTTCATCGTTATCAATCCGGATACGAACAGAGCTTGGGGTACCGGAGTCAAACTGAAAACGTAAAATTTCATCTTGCTTGCGCATCGTATTTAAGCGCATGCCTTTAAAAGAAAACTCTTCTTTGGGTTGCTCCCCACTTAACCGCGGGCTCAGATCATGATGCAGTACCGGTTCGCCTTCATATCTGGCTTCACGGGTCAGCTTGGTCAGTTTGTTTTTCAACTGATGAAGCGACTGCTGCAGCTGATCTTTTTTACCTTCTTGTACATTCAGCGAACGGCGTGCCAACTGGCGCATTTGCCCCAGCATATCACTGGCATCCTGCAGGGCTTTCTGCGCACTTTGTGCTTGTGCAGCTTGCTGATGCGCCTGGCTGGTTTGCACCAGCAAACTGCGATTCTTCCCGTTTGCCGCCGAGTGCTGTTGTTCTTGTTTGGATTTTTTTTCAACAACTTTCGCGACAGCAGCAACCGGCTGCTGCTTGGCAACGCGATCGGTTTGGGTACTGTCGCTACTGCGCAGCGTACTATGGCTGGAGGTTATTTGATTAACCAAGGTGACCTCATTTTTCAGTTGGCGGAGCTCGTTCGGGTGACCCCGATCACATCAATTTAAACAAAGATAAATTCTGGATTTTACTGTAGGTCATCTGGGTGGCTTGCAAGGCGGCCATTTGAGAGTTCATTTCTAAAATCGCTTCACTGTAATCCAGATCTTTCACATCGCCGATCAACTTGCTGTTCACCAGTTTATTATCTTCGTGAGAACCCTGTACCATGCTCAGGGCATTGCGCTGGCCACCGACTTCCGTCCAGGCCCGGTTGATTGACTTTAATGTGCTATCAATATCACTTTGGGCAGCGGTCACGCTGGCCGTTAAGCTGGTACCTTCAATCGCGGGGTTACGTAAACCAGTGATGGCTTTATCAAGGGCGTTGAATATATCACTTCCACCATTAAAGAACATATCTTCTGCGGTCTGGTTGGCCGGAATACTCATCGATTCGGCCACTTTTACCATACGCTGATCGCCATTGCCCTGGTAAACATACTTGCCGGTTACCGGATCTTTGGCAATTGGCTGGGTATCTGTCATCGTACCCGCAAAAATGTAATCACCGTTGGGGTTTTTACTGTTTGCAGTATCGGCCAACTGATCAAGCAGCGATTCTAATTCTGTCGCGATGGCTTCGCGCCCTTCCATGGTGCTGTTGCTGGCATTTGATACGCTGATCACGAGTTCCTGAGCACGTAACACTGCGTTGTTTGACGCATCCAGATGCGATTCGGTCTTACCAAGCTGGGCTTCAAGATTGGTAATGTTTTTCTGGAACTGGCTGATATTGGCCTGTTCGCGATCCAGCATCATTAACTGTACCGAACCCAGCGGATCATCAGACGGTTTGAGCATCTTCTCGCCCGAGCTCATCTGCATAAATGATTTGTTCACCCCGGTGGTCGAGGTCTGCATACTGGTTAGCATGACGGTATTAAGCTGGGCTGTACTTAAACGCATGTGTCTTTCCTTTTATTTTAATACCGATTAACGAAACATCGACAGGGTGACATCGAACAGCTGTTGCGCGGTTGAAATCACCTGCGCATTAGCCTGATACATCTGAGTGTAGGTCATGATACTCGCAGCCTCTTCATCGAGGTTTACCCCGCTAATGCTGTCGCGATCACCCTGAGCCTGCCCCACCAATGCTTTTGCAGCTTCGGTATCGGCTTCAATCTGCGCGGTTTTGATCGCCCAGTCACCAGTTAAACCGGTGTAACCGTTATGGAGAGACTTACCCTCTAATTTCGCGATAGCCGCCTGATAGGTTTCAGCGTCTTGAGAGCTGAGTTTGGTCGGGTCAATCGAGACCGGCGCATTTTTCAGATCAATCAGCTGTTGCAGGTTTTCACTGTTACCGGGTTCGCCTGCTTTTGAGGCAAAAGCCAGTTGATTAGGATCGTTAACCAATAGCGTTAAATTTTTAGCGGCACCGTCAATGCTATCAACGCCGCCAAAGACGGCTTTGCCCGGAACGCCGTTAAGATCAAAACCCGCCTGGTGTGATTCATTAACCTGAGTGGCAAAGCTGTATGCCATCACATCTAATTCATGCTGCAGCCCTTTGAGCTCGCCATCTCGATAGTGAATCAAACCACCAATGGTGCCACCGATATTACCATCGAGCGCTAAGGTGCCATTACCACGTTGCAGCGATAATGAACCATCACTGTTTTGCTTCAGCTCGCTGGCACTGCCACCACTGACTAGCGGTTGCCCTTTATCCAGGGTAATACCAACGGTACCGTCATCACTGTACATGGTATTGACATCCAACAATGCCGACAACTCGCGAACAGACTCGTCTCTGGCATCGAGCAAATCAGTCATGCTTTTACCACTGACACCGGCATCACGAATACTTTCGTTCATGCTGGCAATCCCCGCCATTAAGGTATTGGCTTCAGAGACCGAGGCATCTAACTGCCCGCCTACTTGCTTGCTTTGACTCTCAAACTGCGAATTCAGGTTATTGAAACGCTGCACCATCGATTGGCTTTGGCTGACAATAGTCTGGCGAAATGCGACATCTTGCGGGGCGGCTGACGCTTCGCTTAATGCGGCGTAAAAACGATCGAGGCCGGTATTAAGGTTGGTGCTGTCATTATTTAGCAGGGTCTCGGTTTTCTGCATATATTGAGAGCTGATTGCGTTGAATCCCCATGAGCCTTTCTGTTTGTAGATCTGCTGATTGAGATAATTATCGGCCATGCGCTCAACACTGCTGACACCAACGCCGGCACCTTGGGAGCCTGTATCCATCTGAGCACCAAACCCGACCCGCTGGCGGCTGTAACCTGGCGTCATCGCATTAGCAATGTTATGCGCTGTGACTGAAAGCCCCGTATTGGAGGCGTTCATGCCTGATAAACCGATATTAATTAAGCTCATAGTTCTTCGTCATCAAAATGGTTATTAAGTTGCACAGACAAGGGCGTACTGTCATGCCACCAATGCGGCTGTAATGCCTTGCTGTAGGGGCGATCGGTTTCATTGAATACCGGACTCACCGCACCCGAAGGTAAATTCGAGCCAGAAGGCATCGCCTCACCCTGTTGATTAACAGCGACCAGTTGTTGCTGTGGCTTAAATGCCTCATGCTGGCCAAGTTGCTTGACCAGCATATCGGCAATACCCAAGCTTTGCTTGTGGCTCATTTCAACCGCAATCTGGCTGTCGTGCATCGAACGGTAGAACTTCTGCTGACGGCTGTTAAACACCCCGTCTTCTTCATCTTGCATCGCATCCGATGCCTGACGCATGTGCTTCAACACCGTCTGTAAAAACACCGCTTCAAACTGCCCTGCCGCCTGCTCTAGCGCTTCTTGCTTATCCGTATTGGCTTTGATGTTCTGAATACTGGTTAAGTCGTTATACAGCGCGGGGTTATTGTCATTATCAATAATTTTCATTACAGCACCACCAGCTCACCGTCTAATGCTCCGGCTTCATCTAATGCAATCAGAATGGCCATGAGATCATTGGGGGTAGCGCCAAGACTATTGACAGCATCAACAATAGTTTGCAGAGCGGTACCTTCGTCACTGTCAGGCCAGATAAATACTTTGCCGCGCTCTTGATCAATCGACACATCAGATTCAGGTGTCACCGTGGTATTACCCTGGGCAAAGGCATTAGGCTGGCTTACATTGGATTTTTCCACCACACTCACGGTCAGGTTGCCGTGGCTTACTGCTGCGGTATGTACTCTGACATTCTTACCCACCACGATGGTGCCGGTGCGGGCATTAAACACCACCCGTGCCGGACGAGGGCCGGTTTCAATGTCTAAATTTTCAAGCATCGCCAAGAAAGTAACACGCTGACTCGGATCATGCGGGGCACGCACATTAATGCGGGCATGGCTTTGCGCCAATGCGACATCGGGACCAAAAACTTTGTTGATCTCTTTTTCAATATTCCGGGCGGTGTTAAACCCGGGTTTCTTCAAATTAAGAACAACAGTAGAAGACGTCAAAAACGAGGATGGAATTTCACGCTCAATAATACCGCCGTTGGGAATTAAGCCCGCGGTGGGAATATTAATGGTGATACCACTGCCACTGCTGCCTTGCGCGACCACACCACCGACCACTAAGTTACCTTGTGCAACGGCATAGATCTGACCATCGGCCCCTTTTAACGGCGTCAGCAGCAAGGTACCGCCACGCAGGCTTTTCGCATCGCCAATCGATGACACCGTGATATCCAGCGACTGGCCTTTACTGGCAAGAGCCGGAATGGTGGCATTAACCGCCACCGCTGCGACGTTCTTCAATTTTGGATCGGTATTGGCCGGTAACTGAACACCAAACTGGCTCAGCATGTTTTTAACCGACTGCGAGGTAAATTTGGTCTGGCTTTTGTCACCCGTACCACTTAAGCCCACAACCAAGCCGTAACCGACGAGTTGGTTCTCACGGATCCCCTGAATATCAACCACACTCAACAACGGTTGGGCCTGAAGTGATATCGGACACAGAATAAGGAGCAAACCAATAAGGTATTTTTTTATAACCATTAGATTGGGAACCAAGAGCTGTTAAAGAATCGGGACAACCAGCCAGCTTCATTCGCATCTGCGAGCGCCCCCCGGCCAGAATAGGTAATCCGGGCATCACCCAAGCGCTGGGAAGATACACGGTTGGTACCGTCGATATCGTCAACCCGTACCAGACCTGACAAGCGGATATACTCATCGCCCTGGTTGAGCTTCAGCCACTTTTCACCACGAATTCGCAGCACCCCATTAGGCAACACTTCCGCCACCATTACGGTGATACTGCCCGACAGTGAGTTTTGCTGTGAGCTGGATGAAGACCCTTTAAAGTCTCGCTCAGCATCAAGGGTAAATTCCCCTTTCGGTTGTAGTTTCCCGGCAAACAATGGCGCGGCAATCCCGACATTACTGTCTTTACCGTAACTGGTACCCGCTTTCTTACTGGAGCGAGTCTGCTCTGCCAGCTCAACCGTTAAGATATCGCCGATACGAAAGGCCCGGCGATCCTGGAACAGCGCCATACCGTAGTTGGCACTGAACAGGCTACCATCGGGATCGACGGTAACTTTAGGGAACTCCATATCCGGCACATTCTCTTCCGGCTGAACATCAACCAAGCTTGACACCGGCGCACAACCGGTCAGAAAGAGAGTGCCCAGTAAAAAAATAACGCGTAACATGCCGCTATACTCACATTGACTGGCTGACAAATTTCAGCATTTGATCGGCACTTGAGACCACTTTGGCATTCATTTCATACGCACGTTGGGTAGTGATCATATTGACCATTTCTTCGACAACATTAACGTTTGAACCTTCCAGGCTAAACTGACTAATTTGACCCAACCCATCTTCACCACCGACACCTTCAATCGGTGCGCCCGATGCGCCGGTCTCTTTAAACAAGTTACCGCCTAACGACTGCAAGCCGGCAGGGTTGGCAAAGTTCGCCAGGGTGATCTGACCGATTTCCTGCGGCTGCGGATCATCAGCCGTAGATATAGTGACCATACCATCGGTACCGACACTGAAGTTGGTGGCATTTTCCGGGATCTCGATGTTTGGCATTAACGGTAAACCCGCAGCCGTCACCATCATACCTTCTGAATTGCGATGGAACTGGCCATTACGGGTATAACCGGTATTACCGTCAGCCAGCTCAATCTGGAAAAAGCCAGAACCCAGCACCGCTAAATCGGTGGGTTGCTCCGTATTTTGGTAAGCCCCCGTTTTCATCAGCTTTTGAGTGCCTATGGTGCGTACACCGTTACCTAACTGAAGGCCGCCCGGGTTTTCATTTTGCTGATCGGTCATTGCACCCGGCTGTTTTTTCATTTGATAAAACAGATCTTCAAATACCGCGCGATCTTGTTTAAAGCCCACAGTATTGACGTTTGCCAGGTTATTTGAAATGACCTGCATTTGGGTATCTTGTGCCGCCAGACCCGTTTTACTGACCCATAGAGCTGCGTGCATGTGTATTACTCCTGAAAAAAGCTGTTCTATCGACGTACTGTTCTATCAACGGAGATGAATTAGCTACCGCGTACACTTTGGTTAGCCGCGAACGATTCGGTTGCCTGCGGTCGCTAAATCTTCCGCGGTTTTCATCATTTTTATTTGAAACTCAAAATCTCGGGCCAACGACATGTTGTTGATCATTGATTCAACCGCATTGACGTTACTGGTTTCAATGTAACCTGAGGTGACGGTCACGTTCTCATCAGCGTCGGCCTGACCACCCTGCCCTGCAACTCGGAACAAGCCATCTTCGCTTTTACGCAAGCTGGCCAAATCGGGCTTCACCAGCTTTAACTGACCCACTTCCTGAACCAGGCTGCTGCCCGATGGCACGATAGAAATCGTGCCATCGGCCCCGATATCTAACTGTTGATATTCAGGGATCACAATTGGGCCGCCTGTGCCCATGACAGGGCGGTCACCCAGCATCAATGTGCCTTCCGCATCTAAGTGGAAGTTACCGGCACGGGTATAAGCTTCGTCATTGTCTCCGGCTTCAACCGCAAAAAAGCCGTCACCGCGAATCGCTATATCAAACGGATTATCAGTATGCTGTAAGGCGCCATTTGAAAAGTCGGTACCACCCGCCCGTGCGGCGACCAAAGTCCGGCTCTCAAAACCGTTACCTTTTACTGCCACACTTTCAGCTTGTTCAATATCGGCACGGAACCCCGAAGTATTGACGTTAGCAAGATTATTGGCATGCACCTGCTGCGCCATCATTACGCGGCTCGCACCCGACATGGCAGTAAATAACATCTTATCCATCTGCTAGGCTCCGGTTACAGGTTCTGGAACAGAATTTGAGTCATTTCCTGAGCCACTTTGATGGTCTTGGCATTTGCCTGATAGTTACTTTGTGCCGACATCAAATTGACCATTTCACTGCTCAGGTCAACGTTCGAGTTTTCATACATACCGGTACGAACATCGCCAAGCTGACCGGTACCGGCTGCACCCACAAGCGCAGAACCTGAAGAGAAAGTTTGGGTCCAGCGGGTATTACCGGCCTGCTGCAAACCTTCCTGGTTAGGGAATCGGGCAAGGGCAACCTGACCCTGCACCTTGGTCTGGCCGTTAGAATAACGGGCATATACGCGACCATCAGCCTCGAAATACCACCCCGCAACCTGGCCCGGCGCGTGACCATCCTGGCTGTTTTTAGCAATTGAGAATTCGCTGCCGAACTGGGTGGTTTCTTCCACATCAAACTGAATGGTCTGTTGAGCTGAACCATTTTTGGGGGTGAATGTTAAATCAAAATTATTCGACGACGTTAGCTTACCGTTAGCATCAAAGGCCAATGTCGTTTTCTGAGCGCTCGCCTTATCACCGTCAACAACATAGTTAACATTCCACGCGTTATCAGCGGTCTTAACGTAATACTGCGTCACTTCATGCTCGGCGCCTAAGGAGTCATACACGGTAGTGGTTGCACTTGAGGTAAACGTCGATGGGTCTTCCGGATCAAATATCTTTTGTGCCGGATCAATCGCGGGAGAGTTCGCATCTAAATTCACCCCCATATTCACTTTGGTTGAACTTCGCGCCGGCATTTCCCCCGTCGCAACCGCCAGATCGGTAATACTGCCGGTTTGAATTTGACCACTGTCGGTCACGCCATAACCTTGCAGGCGGCTGCCGTCACTGGTGACCAGGTAGCCATTCTTATCAAGGTTAAACACACCGTTACGGGTATACATATCCTGGCCATTACTTTCAACCATGAAGAAACCTTCACCGTTAATGGCCAAGTCACCGTTACGGCCTGTCGGTGTGGTGGTACCGTTTTTGAAACTCTGACGAACAGCAGCAACTTCCACACCGTTCATCTCACCGCCACCAAACTCAGGCGCATAGATATCCTGGAACTCAGTACGTGACGATTTATAACCGGCCGTACCAACGTTGGCGATATTATGGCTGATAGAGTTCATTTGTTCAGAGGTCGCTATCAGACCACTCATACCGATATTCATAGACATAACCGTTGTACCTTTTTGAATTGTTTTGATTTCTTAAATGGTTTTAAGCTGTGATTTCACGCATATCGAACATAGACATCTTGCCAAGGCCTTTTAAGCTCAGCATGATCGTGCCACCATCAGAAGGGATGTTGACCGATTCAACGTCGGCAGCAATCATCATTTTCTGGGTCCAGGCGCTATCGCCCTGCTCAGCAACCACTTCAAAGGTGTAGGTACCCTTTCCCAGCTTGTCGCCATCAATCTTAAATTCAGCCATACCAGTAGCCTGTGGCCCCAATTTAATTTCATCAACCACGTTGCCGTCTTCGCCATAAACCATGACTTTGGCGGTATCTGCCGGCTGATCAAATTGCACACGGCCATCAATTACCTGACCTTCGGAAACATCCACCTCTTGGTTTGCTTCCATCAATACTTTCTTGCCCACTAAATTGGTGGCTTGAAGCATTTCAAGGTTAGTAATGCCGATGTTCATGTTCATCATGCCCGTTTTGACGCCTTCCAGACTTTCCACCGCCGACATCATGCCAAGCTGGGAGAGGTACTGCGTTCCATCAGCAGGCTCAAGGGGATTCTGGTTTTGGATCTGCGCCACCATCATGGTAAGAAACTCATTGCTGGTCGGATTCATGCCATTACCAGCCACTTGCTGGCGATTATTGTCAGTCGAACCATGGCTGTACTGGCTAACGGTATTAACGTGGGGCAAACTCATTTACGGCTCCTAACTTGTCTGGCCTAGACGTAAAATGCTTTGTTGCATGCTGCGCGCCCGGCTCATTACATCAACGTTGGTTTCAAAGTTACGTGCGGCGGCCATCATGTCTGCCATCTCTTCAACTACATTAACGGTGGAATAAAACACATAGCCGTCGTTATTCGCTTTAGGGTGATTCGGTTCATAACGGCGACGTAGTGGTTCTGCACTTTCAATGACATCATCAACCTGTACTTTCGCACCGGGCACCTGACTGCCCATATCGGTCATCACGGTTGAAAAAACAGGCCGCTTGGCGTGATAACCCGTTTTATCCGAACCAGAAACAACATCGGCATTGGCTAAGTTACTCGCTACGGTGTTGAGGCGAATGGTTTGAGCCGACATCGCAGAACCTGCAATGTCGTATATTGTTGAAAATGACATCGTAATTACTGTCCTTTAATGGCCTGCTTTAAGCCGCTAATTTTCATATTCAAGAAACTCATGCTGGTTTCAAATGCCATGGCATTTGAGGCAAATTTTGCTTGTTCAATACCCAATTCGACCGTATTGCCATCTTGCGCAGGCTGTTGTGGATTGCGGTATAGCAATTCAGTACTTGGCGCTTGCGAACGGTAGCGAGCCTGATGCTTTGCTCTTGCTTCACCTGCAATTTGGCTCATCGCATCTTCGAAGCTAATATCACGAGCTTTGTAATTTGGGGTGTCTACATTGGCGAGGTTACCTGCCAATACTTTTGCGCGTTGTGTTCGAAACGCCAATGTATTAGGGTGTACCCCTAATGCTTGCTCAAAATTAATTGCCATACTACAAACCGCATTATGATGGTGAAACCTTCCCTTCATAAGCAATATTCATGCCCAAATTTAAATTGATTTATATCAGCAACTTAATGGTACAGAGACGTGCAATCAACAACAAAGCGGAAGGGCCACTTCCGATCGGAAATGGTACTGATTGCGGCCTTGATGGCGGGAGGGGGAATTGGTGCAACCTCTGCAGTGCAAGCCGCCACCAGACACATTGATCACGTCACCGAAACAACCGCCAAGACCGAACGCGCAGTTAAGCATTATCTGGAACAGAATGTTCGTCATTATGCTGCGACTTTAGGCAGTCGAGATTACACAATCGTCTTGCAGCCACTATCCGACATTCCAGCTTGTGATGCGCCGGTGAGCCAATCGTTAAGTGATCCCCTGCAACCCGTAGGGCGATTAACGGTCACATTGGAATGCCAGCTGCCAACCTATTGGAAAGCCAGGGCAAAGGCAGAGGTAGCGATTTATCGCCAACTGGTTGTGGCGAAAAATACCGTCAATCGCCACCAAACAATTACGCCTGCAATGCTCAGTCTGAAACGCAGTGATGTGGCCTATTTACGCCACGGGTATTTCACCACCAAAGAAGCGCTTGCCGGGCTGTCGAGCAGACGAAAAATTGTTGCCGGTAAAATTATCAGCCCTAAAATGGTCGAACTGCCGGAATTAGTTCAGCGAAATGATGGGGTACTCATCGAGGCTACATTTGGCAAGATGAATGCAACAATGAAAGGGGTGGCTTTAGAATCGGGGGTGATGGGTGATTCCATTCGGGTACGTAACCTGTCTTCACAAAAAGAAATCTACGCCACCGTTGTGGGGCCACAAAAGGTCAGAACTCAGTTCTGATGCCACCTGTGCCGATGAAAAAGTATTTAAGAGTTTCTGCTACTGGTCGCTCTTATCTCTATAACCGTAATGACTGTTTTATGTGAACCTTATGATTGGAAAAATATCTCATTCGCAGCCGATGGTTTTGCCACCGGAAGTGACGAACAAAACAGTAAAACCTGACACTCCAAATATCGCGCAGGTTGAACTGAGTAGTGAGTTGAAATCGCTACAGTCGGCAAAAGAGTCAATGGATAAAACCAGTGATGTCGATATGAATAAAGTGGCTGAAATGAAAGCAATGCTAACTGCCGGAAAGGTATCAATTAACCTTGATGATCTGGCTGGCAGTATGCTCGACTTTTACCAGGACAACAAATAGTAGCACACGATATCATCGTAAAAAAAGGTAACAATACATGGCCACTCACGCTGAATTGGTTAAAGCACTTATCACTGAGCTGGCACAGGATGTGAAAAGCTATCAACAGCTAGCCCAACAACTGAAGCATCAACAACTGCTATTACAAAATCGTGATAGTAAGGCGTTGTTAGCTCATAACACCGAACTTCAGCAGCTGATGCAGCAATTAAATCGCCATGCTCAACGTCGCGGCGAGCATCTTGTTGCACTTGGTGTAACGGCCGATGATGCCGGAATGAAGCGTTTACTCGCTGCGTTGCCAAGCCAATATAATCAGCAAGGCCGCCAATTATGGCAGCAACTGTATGAACTGACATTACAGTGCCAAGAGCTGAACAATGCTAATGGCCGTTTATTAGCGCAGCAAAAGCAAATGATGGATAAGCTGTTAAAACCACAACAACAATACAGCTATAGCCCGAACATTTAATGCTGATTGGGTTGCGCCACCGCTCATGACCGGCGGTGAAAAAAGCGGTTGATCGACAGTTCATCGAGCACTTTCTGCTCTTGTTTATCTCGTTGAGATTGAATTTTCGTTAACCGCTTATCAATGATCTTGGTGCCCATTTGAACCTGGCAGTGTTGCTTGACCAGGCGTTCATTCATACTGCGCAACTCCACCTGCGATAATGCCAGTTCCTGGCGCTGAAGATTGGTCAGATTGTCGAGTTGATGGCGGAAACGACCAATGCCCTTCAATAACAGAGCCGACGCCTGACTGCCACTGGCAACACTATACTGCCCCGACAAATCTTCTAACAAGGTTAAACGTTGCTGGTGAGCATGCACCTGCTGATTAATCTGCCCCTGCTGCTGTTGCAACTCGTCAAATTTCCGCTGCTGCTGATCGCGCCAGCTTTGCACGATTCTGACCCGCTTCATCATCGGTTATTGCCCTCCGATCAGTTGCTTTAACTGCTGCTGGCTCTCGGCAAGAAGTATCCGCTCATTCATCCCCTGCTGCAGGAAACCACAAATTTCAGGGTAGTAATGCACGGCCATATCGAGGTTTTGATCTTGCCCCTGCTGGTATCCGCCCAACGAGATCAAGTCTTGTACCTGGCGATACCGGGCATACAGCTGCTTAACCCGTTGCGCTTTTTGCAATTGCTCAGGCGCAACTACCTGTGGCATTGCGCGACTGATTGACTGTTCAATATCGATTGCCGGGTAATGACCTTGCTCGGCCAATTCCCGGTTTAACACGATATGACCGTCCAAGATCGCCCGGGCGGCATCGGCAATCGGATCTTGCTGATCATCACCTTCTGACAGCACGGTATAAAATGCGGTAATAGAACCTTTTTCCGTCGCGCCATTACCCGCACGCTCAACAAGCTGAGGCAGCATACTGAACACCGAAGGCGGATATCCCTTGGTTGCCGGCGGCTCGCCAACAGCTAAGGCGATCTCGCGCTGAGCCTGGGCGTAACGGGTGAGTGAATCCATCAGTAGCAACACATCATGGCCCTGATCGCGGAAAAACTCGGCAATACGGTGACAGAGCATGGATGCCCGCAGGCGCATTAAGGGTGGATCATCGGCCGGTGATGCAATCACGACCGCATTTTTCATTCCTTCGGGACCCAAAGAGTGCTCAATAAATTCGCGAACCTCACGACCACGCTCGCCGATCAAGCCAACAACCGTAATTTCTGCGGTGGTATTGCGGGTCATCATGCCTAGCAGCACACTCTTACCGACACCACTACCGGCAAACAGCCCCATTCGCTGGCCTTTGCCAACGCTGAGCATACCGTTAATGGCACGGACACCGACATCCAGCTGGGTTGAAATAGGCAAGCGTTGTAATGGGTTAATGGTTTCGCCTTGCAGGTTAATTCGCTGATCGGCATTCACAGTGCCCAGGCTGTCTAATGGCTCACCTAAGCCATTCAATACCCGGCCCAGCATGCTATAGCCAACATTGATTTTGCTGTCGCCATGCAATGGCAACACCCGGCTACCAGGACGTAAACCGGTGGTATGGCGGATTGGCATCAATACCGATGCATTACGATCAAACCCCACCACTTCCGCTTCCACCAGAGTGCCGTGATCGGTTTCAATCATACACCGCTGCCCGGTACACAGCCGGCAGCCAACAGCTTCTAATGTCAGCCCCGCCATACGCGTTAATCGCCCGTAAGTGCGCGCGATAGGTACATCAGGAACATGTTCAACCGCAGAAGAGAGGCGAGCATTGAGCTCTTGGAATAAATCACGCATTGGTTAGCAAGTTATCCCTAACGGAATCCATGCACGCTTCCAGACGCTCTTCGCTATCGGCAAACGCTTCAGAATCGTTAGTGACCACGCGGCAGCTGCCGATCGAGAGGCTATCATCTGGGGTTAAGCTCCAGGTGGCAATTTGCTCTGGCACCAGCTCGACCAAACGCTGGCAGTCTTGTGGATTAAGGTAAACCACAAGCTCTGGTTTTTGCTCGGGCATTTGCGCCAGCGTTTCTTCGATCAAGTGCACCATTTGGCTTGGCTTTAACGTCAGTTCAGCACGAATGACCTGACGCGCGACTTTCTGGACCAGATCACAGATCATTTCGCTTTGCTGGCGAACATGCTGATGAAACACCTGCTGAACTTGCTGCATGACGTGATCTACTGAACTCGCAGTGCCCGCTATCTGCTGCCTGACTTGCTCAACACCTTCACGGACACCTTGTTGGCGCCCCTGCTCGAGACCTTGCTGCTCACCCGCTTGCTGACCTTGTGCCAAACCTTCTTGATAGCCCAGTTCATGGCCTTTTTGCTGACCATCTTGAAAGCCATTGTGGAACTCGTCTTGATACGAACCACCGCTTTCGTCACCAAACAGATCTTCTTCCGGCTCAACCAGTGGCGGAAAATGATACGAACGGTACTGGCCCGGTTGCGGATGAAGAATATTCACAGCTGGTTTCTTCATAATTACTCCACAACAGGTTCGCTAAACAGTTGTAATTCAACTTCACCGGCATCAGCCAGCTGACGTAACGTGGTAATAAGTTGCGCTCTTGCCTCTTCCACCGCACTAAGACGCACGCGGCCTTTGCCTTCCATCGCTTCACGTAAATATTGCGCTGCGCGTTTAGGCATGGTGGCAAAGATTTTATCTTGCAGTGCTTGCTCGCACCCTTTCAATGCCGTCGCCAGTACCTCTTGATCCACCTCTTCAACCAGGCGCTCAAGGGTTTCTTCCGTCTGACGTACCAGAATACTGAAGTTGTACATTTGCGATTCAAGCTTCGCAACCAGCTCAGGATCGAGATCTTTCATCCCGCTTAGC
This sequence comes from Photobacterium lipolyticum, assembly GCF_003026475.1. Taxonomy (GTDB): domain Bacteria; phylum Pseudomonadota; class Gammaproteobacteria; order Enterobacterales; family Vibrionaceae; genus Photobacterium; species Photobacterium lipolyticum. The sequence goes on along the minus strand of NZ_PYMC01000015.1, from coordinate 61,729 downwards.
ACCTTCTGGCTCTGCTCGCCCTGCAGGCGGTTGATGATATCGCCCGCTTTTTGCGTGCCGTCGACCAGCGTGCTGTTCTGCTGGCCAACTTGCGCTAAGAACTTCTCCAATAAGACATGCACTTCATCAATCATATCTGGATGAATTTCTTTCAAGTTCGCTAAGCGATATAGCAAGTCGTCAAGATTTTCTGACGGTAAACGCGCAAGCAGATTCGTTGCCACTTCCGGCTCTAAATAAGCAAGAAAAACGGCTTGCATCTGCGGGTGTTCGCCCGAGATCAATTCGGCAAGTTTGGCTGGCTCTAACCACTGCAAACGTTGCAAGTTATGCTTCAGTGAATCGCCATAGATTGAGTCAAGCAACGGCTGTGACAACGATTGGCCTAACGCCTTGTTTAGCGTCCGTTCAAGATAGCTACGCGAAGCACCTGAGATACCAGATTCACTTTGGAAGTCAGTAAAGAAACGCTGAAATACTTGTTCAGCCTGATCTTTTTTCACCGCAGGAATGCCCGCCATCGCAATCGATAGTTGGCGTACTTGCTCGCGATCAAGTTGCTTCAAAACATTTGCCGCCGCTTCTTCTCCCATGCTCAACAGGAGGATCGCCGCTTGTTCAATGTTCGGGTTATTCTCAGTTGTCATCATCTTTCGGCGTAATCCATTGTTTAACGACGTGAGCAACACGCTCTGGTTCTTTCTCAGATAACATCTGAAGGTAAGATGATTGCACTTCTAATCCCGTTTCAGGACTTGGCAATTCTGGATAGTCTTCACTCGCGACAACCGAGCTTAAGCTTGCGCCTTCCGCTGTCGCTGCAACCGGTGTAACTTCAATTTCCGGACTCGTATCATTGCTCAGCGCGGCCTTCTTATTTGCTGATTTGTCAGTAACAGCTTCCTGCTCATCGTTTACCACGGCTAATGCTGTCGACTTGCTAGCACCAGACAGCTGACGAACCGCCGGACGAACAACGACTAACAGAATCACCAATGCCACAATGGCAGATAAAATATAGCGTAAGTAATCTAACCAGATTAATTGCATCCACCAGACCGGCTCTTCAGCCAATAAGTTGGCTTCTGCTTTAGTGAATGGGTACACCAAGACACTGAACTGATCACCACGGGCTTCATTAATCCCCATGGCATCGGCTAACATTTGCTTGATATTCGTCAGTTGCTCTGGAGTAAAGGTCTCTGGCTGGCCATTTAGCAATATAGAGACACTTAAACTCTTCAACTGCCCCTGCTGGTAGAGCGTATGTTTAAGTACACGATCTAAGGCGTAATCACGGGATGATTCACTGCGTTCATTACCAGCATTTGGATCCCCCTCTTCATCTTCTTCCGGTGGGCGGTTACTTAATGCGCCGGGAACCCCTTGGGCAGCTTTGCCGACACGACGATCCATCGTGTTAAATTCATTGCGAACCGACCCTTCAGGGGCATAGCTTTCTTCTGTTGCTTCAGTGCGGTCATAGTTAATATCGGCAGCCACTTCCACCTGGAAGTTATCAATACCCACCATTGGTCGCAGCATACGCGCTGCGCGGTTGATATAACTACGTTCTAGATTTTGGACGTATTCCAGGTAACTGCTGCTGTTACGGCTATGCTTACCATCGCTGTTAATCACCGATGACAATAAACGGCCTTGCTGATCGATAACATTGACCCGATCGGCATTCAGATCCGGCACACTACCTGCGACTAAATTAACAATCGCGGTCACTTGCTCGGTCGTCAGTTCACGCCCAGAGGCTAACGACAAAACAACCGAAGCCGATGGCTGCTCTTTCTCACGGCGCACGAATAAGGTTTGCTTAGGGATAGCCAGATGCACGCGCACATTGGTGATGGCGTCCAGCTCCATGATACTCAATGCCAGCTCGCCTTCTAAACCATGGCGATAGCGGGCACTTTCAATAAACTGGCTCGTTCCTAAACTGGAGTCTTGCGATAAAATTTCAAGCCCGGCTGGTAATTGGGCTTCAATACCGGCAGCGGCCAGCGCTAAACGCGCTTTTCCTAAACTATCGCGATCAACCATCACGTTGCCTTGCTGAGGCTCGATATAATAATCCATTCCCTGTTGCTCAAGAACTGAGATCACCTGGCTACGGTCAAATTTTTCTTGTTCGCCATACAACGGACGGTACTGGCTATTACCTTGCCACAAACCAATCACGACGGCAGTTGTCACTAACGCAGCAATAAGGCCTAATAACACAATAAGACGAGTGCCCGTAAGCAGTCGTCCCATAGTGGAAGGGCTCGCCATATTCGACAGCCGCTGTTTCATTAATTCAGTCACTTAAACGGTCCTGTTATACTGGCATTTTCATGACGTCGTCATAGGCTGTGAGCAACTTGTTACGTACTTGCACAAGTGCCGCAAACGAGAGGCTGGCTTTTTGACTGGCAACCATGGCCCCCACTAAATCATCACTTTTTCCCGTATCAACCGCCGTCATTAAAGCCGATGCTTCTTTGCCTTGCTGATCAACACTATTGAGTGCCTGGGAGATAACCTCATTAAAATTAACAGTATTCGCTTGATTAACCGTCATTGGGTTCGGGGCGATCTGAATTGGTTCCAGCGTATTCATTTGCGCTTGAATTTCGCTCATCTGGCTTAATGGCAGATTCATGCTCATCACATTGTCTTGCATGACAGGTCTCGTAATAACGGTTAGGAAAAATTAAAGTTTGTCGGGACTAAATCTGCATTTTGCCCCGTTAGGATTTTTTCGATATCCAGCCCTTGCTCGCGCATGGTCTGAATTTTGTAGCGAAGCGCCCGGGTTGATACCCCCAGCTCTTCTGCCGTCTTGCTACGGTGACCATCAAAACGACGCAGGGTCGCAATAATAGTGTCAAATTCAGCAAGCTTACGGCTTTTTTGTAAATCAGGCTTTGTTCGTGATGGTGGTGGTGTTCGAGTAGGCATTGCCACACTCAATGATGGTGACGCAGGAACGGCGGGGGTCCGCTCGTTAGCCATTTTGTCTAACGTCGGTAACATCAAATCTTCTTCACGGATCAAACAGCCACGGCTCATCACTAAAGCGCGCTGAATAACATTTTCCAGCTCCCGCACATTACCGGGCCAATCGTAACTGCACAGTGCTTGTTGTGCGGCTTTGGTAAATTGCGTATTCGCCTGCCCTTGCGGCATATGGCGGCGAAGTAAATTTTTCGCTAACGGGATAATGTCTTCCTGGCGATCTTTCAATGACGCGCAGTGAAGGGGAAAAACATTCAGACGATAATACAGATCAGCGCGAAAACGGCCATTGGCAATGGCTTTTTCTAAATCTTGGTTGGTTGCGGCTAACACACGAATATCTAGCTTAATTTTTTTATGGCTACCTAAACGTTCAACCTCACGCTCCTGCAGCACCCGTAATAATTTGGTTTGCAGTGCCAGTGGCAACTCACCGATTTCATCAAGTAGCAACGTACCGCCATTGGCGATTTCTAATTTACCCGCCTGTGCTGATATGGCTCCGGTAAAGGCACCTTTGGTATGGCCAAATAAGATTGATTCGATCATGGTTTCTGGGATCGCCGCGCAATTAATGGCAATGAACGGCCCAGCTGCACGCGGAGAGGAATCATGGATGAATCGTGATAATACTTCTTTGCCGGTACCACTTTCACCGTTGATCAGAACAGAAGCTTCCGTCTGTGCAACACGTTGTGCCAATTGGAACATCTGCTTACTTTGGCAAGATTCAGCCACAATGCTCTGCTGATGCTGTTGCGTCTGTACCAAACGTTGAACGAGCTGCGATAAATGAGTATGACCAAAAGGGATCAACAGGTAATCCATTGCCCCCTGCTGCAAGGCACGGGTAACCTCCGCAACATGTTGAAGTTCAGACAGCACAACGACGGCACCACTGTATCCATGGCGCCGAAACAATTTAATCATATCTGCGGCTTCAGTACCGTCGCTTAAACAAGCGGGCAGGAGTAATAAGTCCCACTGATTTTGAGCCAGCAAATTCAGGCAATCGAACGCAGTTTCAGTACGCGTTAAATTATAGCCAATTGAATTTCCAGATGATAATGATTGTTCAAGCGCAGAGTTTTGCGGTTGAAACATCAACACTTGCCACTCATTTCTCATTGCATACCTGCCGCAGAGTTCTTGATTAAACGTACCGTGACGCGTCGATTTTTCTGTCGCCCATCAGCAGACCGGTTATCAGCGATGGGATAACGATCACCATGAGACCGAATTTGAATCATTTGATGGGATACACCAAATTCAATCAGTAAGGCGGCCACTTCTTCAGCACGCTCACGCGACATTCGTAAATTGACCGCCGATCGTCCTTGGTTATCAGAATAACCATCAATTAATATTTTTTTAATTGACCGAATGCCTTGTACATACTCAGAAATACCGTACAGCACTCTGGCGTCTGCTTTCGAAACCAATGTCGAACCTGACGGGTAATAGAACTCAGAAGATCTAACCTGTTGGTAGTTAAGTGAAATCAAGTTTCCTTTACAGGACAGGTATTGTTTTGATGGTGCTTCAAAATTCACATTAGAAAGCACAACGGTGTGTGTTTTTTGACCACCGCCATTTAAACGAACTTGAATCCATTCACCCTGATCCAAACGCTCGAAAACTTCATCTGCATCATTAAAAACAAGCTCGTGAGTTAACAGAGTGAAAGACACGTCACTTTGATAATGAATGTTATTCGGCTTTTCGGTTGCCCAAGAGGCCGGAATTGAATCGACAGAATGATTACCCGTGAGGTTTTTCAGTTCTTTCGAGATAATTTCTAGGCGTGTACCCGCACCAGCTTCAGCAATTATTTTAGCGACCCCGAACCCCTCAACCACATGGGAGAGAGCACATTCCGTTTTATTACCTGAAAACACCCAGGAGCTGCTATCTAATGGTGATAACCATACCTTCTCGCCAGCGCACGCTGAACAAGAAACAACCAACATCAACATTGCAATAATGCTTTTTATAATCACTCTCTACCGATGCCTAAATTAACAATGAAAGGTTGTAACAACTTAAACAATAACCACGCTAAAATTTTAGTTGCTATAAAAGCGACCACTTAATCTATTTACTTAAACTTATTTATATTTTTTATAACATTCATTATCACATCCCCCACAACATACCAATCAAATACATTTAATTAAAACACCACAAGCATATAACATGGTATTTCATTTAATCGCGGGGACATTCTGATTAATCGTGTGAGTTAACGCATTTATTCGCTTTTATATCTATTTTTTCATGCTAATAAGAAATCATTCGTCATGATATGTCAACCGTCAATATAATGAACGCTTACATACCTCAAAGTGATAATATTTTGACGCCCTATATAAGGCTACATTTGAATTGACAAACCTATTGGTCAAACGGTAGTCTCACCCGCCTAATGAGGTCTGAAACGAACTTGATGCGAAATTAGTTATCTCTTTTTATTTATTGGCTGTGTATTTGTTAACAATTTAAAGTAATGTTTTCAACTTCCAGTTCTAATTGGAATTAAAGTCACAAAATCAATAATTACTACAGTTATAAATTCGGATTATTAATAACAAAAATGTTTTTATTAAAAATTGTATTAGTTAAATTACTTACGCTCAAATTGAAATCATATACAACCATTATAAGATACCGGTGTCATATTCCGTTAATATCACATTCTGGTTATTTAAACTCATTATTTAAAATAAGGTCATGATGAAAAAGAGCAAAATCATTTCAAACCTTGATCAGACAGAGGTCCGTGATTTTGATCTCGCCAGTCCTGAACATCGCATTGGTGCCTTACAGGCAATTATCGACAATGTGTGCAAGCAATTTGAGCGTTCAGCACGCCAGTCTTTTCATCACCTGTTGCGCCACCCTGTCGAGTTTAGTTTCGATCAGCAGGACACTTTAAAATTACAAGATTATTTACAACAACTTAAAAAGCCATCCTTGTATCGTGAGTTTACGGTTAGCCCGCATGATTTACACGGCGCGGTCTCCATTGATGGTGAATTGTTGTTTTTCATGGTTGATCTTTTTTTTGGCGGCAGCGGTAATAACAACCGCCGCAGCAATGAGATGAGTGATACAGAGCTACGTCTTGTCGAACGCTTTTTCAATCAGGCACTAGAACAATTTGCACATGGTTGGCACAGCATTACCAGCTGGGACAGCCAATTAACCGAAAAGAATACGCTTCGGCTCGGCAACCCGATGCAAAATAATCAGCTGTATCAGGTTTGCCGTTTTACCATTGATGTTTGCGGTCATAAAGGTTGGTTTGATATCGCCTTACCTTTTGCCGGATTAGATTTTTTACGCGATCAACAATGTAAACCCGCAGACGTTGAAACCGATCCGGAACTTCAGGCTAAGATTCAAAGCAAAATTTGCCAGACCCCTATGCGGTTAACCACCACGTTATGCGAACGAAACTTAGCTCTTGGCAAAGTAATGGATTTAAAGGCGGGTGATGTTATTCCGGTTGAACTGCCTGGTGAAGTCACCGTAAGAGCCGGAAAAACGTCATTATTTACAGCACGAATTGCCGAAAACAATGCAAGTTTAGTGCTTCAAATTAAAAGTATTATCAAGCAGTAGCAGGAACCGACATGTCTGAACAAAACAATGATTTGAGTCTTGACCTTGATGATTTGGATCTAGGTAACTTGGGCCAAGATCAAGTGCCCGGAGTCCAAACTACATCATCGCAAGACATGAGCTTCATTCGTAATATTCCGGTGAACTTAACCCTTGAAGTCGCAAGTACCGAGTTAATGGTCGGCGATTTAATGAATGTTGGTTTGGGTACGGTCATTGAGTTAGATAAAATCAGTGGTGAGGCGATGGATGTCAAAGTGAATGGCACCCTGCTCGGCCACGCCGAAGTGGTTATTGTGAATAATAAATACGGCCTGCGTTTAGTCGATGTGGTTGATGATAACGACATGCTAAAAGGGTTAACCAAGTAATGCGCCTGCTTGGGATATTGCTGGCATTCCTGTTTATCAGTCACCCGGCAATCGCACAAGACCTCCCGCTTTTAACCATCAATGGACCAAATGGCCAGGAGGAATATAGCGTCAAGCTGCAAATATTCCTGCTGATGACTGCGCTGGCATTTTTACCCGCCATGTTATTGATGGTCACCAGTTTTACCCGCATCATCATTGTACTTGGTATCTTGCGCCAGGCGATGGGCCTGCAGCAAAGTCCCCCGAACCGGGTACTGATCGGCATTGCACTGACATTATCACTGTTTATTATGCGGCCGGTGATCTACGACATTTACGACCATGCCGTTATCCCTTACCAGCAAGGTGAAATGACGATGTTTGAGGCCGCTAAAGTTGGCGAAAAACCATTGCGTCAATTTATGCTGCAGCAGACCCGGGAAACCGATTTAGAACAAATTTTGCGTATTGCCGATGAACCGGCTCCAGACAGTGTTGATGATCTGGACTTCTTGATCGTAATGCCTGCCTTTATTCTGAGTGAATTAAAAACGGCGTTCCAAATTGGCTTTATGTTATTCATTCCCTTTTTAATCATCGATATGGTCGTTGCCAGCGTCTTGATGGCGATGGGTATGATGATGCTATCGCCCTTGATTATTTCATTGCCGTTTAAGCTAATGGTGTTTGTGATGGTCGATGGTTGGTCGATGACCGTGGGGACATTAAGTGCGAGCTTTGGCTAATTATGAATTCTGAATTTGTCGCGACGTTTTTTGGTGAAGCGTTAATGATCATCGTCAGCATGGTTTGTGTCTTGATTATACCAAGCCTGCTGGTTGGCTTGGTGGTCAGTATTTTCCAGGCTGCGACCCAGATTAATGAACAGACCCTTAGTTTTCTGCCCCGCCTGCTGATGACTTTTGCCATGCTCGGCTTTGCAGGGCCGTGGTTGTTGCGCACGTTAAGCGATCTTTTCTCGCGCTTATTTTTAAACATCCCACACCTGATCGGCTAATACATGCTTGATGTTTCAGCAGCTCAGCTTACCGCTTGGCTAGGCCAAATCTGGTGGCCATTTTTCCGCCTGGGTGCAGCCATGCTAATGATGCCAGTATTTGGTGGATCAACCATTCCTGTTCAGGTTCGGGTCGGACTGGCGTTTTGCATTAGCCTTCTCGCGGCCCCCCTGATGCCCCCCATGCCAAGTGTTGACCCCTTATCGCTGGATGCATTAATACTGGGTGCCCAGCAAATGATTATTGGCGGCATCATGGGACTAATGCTGGAATTACTCTTTGCCGTTTTTACCACCATGGGGCAGATCTTATCGATGCAGATGGGATTGGGTATGGCAATGAGCAATGACCCGATAAATGGCGTTAGCATTCCAACACTCGGTAAATACTATCAGCTCTACATCTTGCTGTTGTTTCTCGCGCTAGATGGTCATTTAGTGGCGCTCGATGTAGTGGTGCAAAGCTTTAAAGTGTGGCCCGTTGGCGAAATGCCGAGCCAAGATGCCCTGTATTCAGTGGTAATGCGCTTAGGTTGGCTGATTGCGGCCGCCTTTCTATTGGCACTTCCTGCTGTATGCGCGATGCTACTGGTTAACGGTGCTTTCGGTATGATGAACCGCGCCGCCCCACAGCTCAATGTTTTTGCACTCGGTTTTCCGATGACCATGCTGCTCGGTCTGATGTGCCTGCTGATTACCACTTCAAGTATTCCGGAAAACTTCACTCGATTATGCAGTGAAACATTGTCCATGATGGCGAATTTGGAGGCACCTCAACCATGAGTGAGAATAGCAGCCAGGACAAAACCGAACAGCCCAGTCAGCAGAAGCTTCGTAAAGCCCGCGAGGAAGGAAACCTTCCCCGCTCAAAAGAGTTGGTCACGGCCCTGATGACTTTAGGTGCAGCATTATTGTTAAGTGCCTTTTCCAGCGATTTGGCGCATATGTTCGACGAAATCGCCACCTTAAATATGGCGCTTCCCAAAAAAGCTGCGTTCGAACCCGAGTTCATGCTGGAGCATTTGTCATTCAGTTTAACATCGATGATTTTTACCATTAGCCCCATTTTCGGGCTGCTGTTAATGATCACGATTTTGGCTAACATTATTCGTGGCGGCTGGAATGTTTCTGTCACTGCCGCCCAACCCAAACTCTCAAAACTGAACCCTCTGTCGGGGATCAAAAGAATGTTTTCCATCAAATCGCTCGCCGAATTGGTCAAAAGTATTCTAAAAGTCAGCCTGATTGGCGGCACCCTGTATTGGTTGCTGGGCAACCACCTTCCCCAAATAATTACCCTGCAACGCTTGCCGCTGACCGAAGCGATTTTGCAAACGGTCGACATTTTATGGCAGGGCCTATTTAGTTTTGGCTTAGCGCTGCTGTTAATTGCGGTATTAGAGTTGCCATACGCAGGGTGGGACTACACCAAGCAACTCAAAATGACCAAGCAAGAAGTGAAAGAAGAACATAAAAACAGCGAAGGTAAGCCCGAGGTCAAAGCTAAAATCAGGCAGCTACAGCAACAAATGTCACAACGGCAAATGCACAAAACCGTGCCGCAGGCGGATGTGGTGATCACCAACCCGACCCATTATGCCATTGCTTTAAAATACGATTTAGATAAAGCCAGCGCCCCTTTTGTTTTGGCAAAAGCTACCGATCAGATGGCACTGGAGATGCGGCAAATTGCCCGCCAGCACAACCGTCCGATCGTCGAAATTCCGGCTCTGACACGTGCCGTTTATTACTCGACGAATGAATGGCAGGAAATCCCAGCCCCTTTATATGTCGCCGTTGCCCATATACTGACTTTTGTCTTTCAAATGGAACAGTACAAGCAAGGTCGACAACCTAGTAAACCTGAATTCCCACAGGTCTCTATTCCCAAAGAATTGCGCCGCTAATTGGAACTGAGCATCAATGAAACAGAAACTCGCCCCACTACTACCGCTATTAGCCAGAGGACAACTGGGGATCCCATTGATCCTGATGATCATCCTGGCGATGATCATGCTGCCTATCCCGCCGCTGGTGCTGGATATGTTGTTTACCTTCAATATCGTCCTGTCGCTGCTCGTTATGCTGGTCAGCGTATACAGTAAGCGATCGCTTGATTTCTCGGCATTCCCGAGCATCTTGCTGGTTGCCACCTTGCTGCGCCTGGCACTGAACGTCGCTTCTACCCGGGTGGTATTGCTGAACGGTCAGGACGGGGGGGATGCTGCAGGTAAAGTGATCCAAGCCTTCGGTGATGTCGTGATCGGCGGTAACTATGTTGTCGGTATGGTGGTCTTTGTCATCTTGATCATCATTAACTTTGTGGTGGTGACCAAAGGTGGCGAGCGTATTTCCGAAGTAAGTGCCCGCTTTACCCTTGATGCGATGCCGGGCAAACAGATGGCTATCGATGCGGATTTAAATGCCGGGATTATCGATCACCTTCAAGCTAAGCAGCGCCGGGCAGATGTCGCACAGGAAGCCGATTTCTATGGCTCGATGGACGGTGCATCAAAGTTTGTTCGAGGGGATGCCGTTGCCGGGATGCTGATCCTGTTTATTAACATCATCGGTGGTATCAGCATCGGTGTGTTCGAGTACGGGCTCTCATTTTCTGATGCCTTCCAAACCTATGCGTTATTAACCATTGGTGATGGTCTTGTCGCCCAGATCCCGTCACTGCTATTGGCAACAGCGGCGGCAATCATTGTTACCCGAGTCACTGACAGTAACAATCTGTCACAGCAAATCAGCAAGCAGATGCTGGCATCGCCAGTCGTGCTGTTTGTGGTGGCCGGAATCATGTTGGTACTGGGTCTGATCCCGGGCATGCCCCATCTCGCCTTCTTATGCTTTTCTGCCGCCATCGCTTTTACTGCCTGGCGAATGACAAAAATCGATCACTCGACAACAAATGACGACGACTTAGCGCGCGCCGAAGAGATTGTTGAGCAGCACGACCAACCCGAAAACAAAGAACTGATTGTTAGTGATATTCCGCTCATCCATGCCTTGAGCTTAAATGTCGGTTTTCGCTTAGTCAGCTTAATTGATCGCCGTCAGGGGGCTGAGCTGCTCAGCCGCTTGGTGGGTATCCGTAAAACATTGACCGAACAGCGTGGCTTTGTGATCCCGCAGATTCATGTCAAAGATGACCTTGCGTTAGAAGCCAGCCAGTACCAAATTGCCGTTAGGGGCGCGACGATTGTCCAGGCCGAGCTTGAAATGGATCGCCTGCTGGCCATTAACCCCGGCCAGGTGTATGGCAATGTTGATGGTATTCTCACCAAAGACCCGGCTTATGGTATGGAAGCGGTGTGGATTGCGGCACAAGAAAAAGACAAAGCAGTCAATCTCGGCTATACCGTGGTTGATCACGCGACCATTATCTCGACCCATGTCAGCAAGGTGATTAACGATTACATTGAAGACATCCTTAGCCCCGAACAAGTCGCGGGGATTATTGAACGCCTGGGGACCCTGAACAGTAAGTTAGCCGACGATCTGCAACAAAAATTATCCCCTCAGCAATTATTGCGCGTATTCCGCCAGTTAACTGTTGACGGCGTGTCACTGTCTGACATCGTCAGTATTGCCAACTCACTGGTCGAGTCAGCAGAGCTTTCCAAAGACCCGATCCTATTAGCTGCCGACGTGCGTTGTATTTTACGCCGAGTGCTGCTCAATAATTTAATTGGCATGAAAACCGAAGTCCCGGCAGTCACCCTTTCTTCGGAATTGGAAAACATGCTACTGGGGGCATTAAGCCAGGCACAATCAGGTGGACACGTACAGTTAGACGGTTTTGCCTTAGAGCCGACTGTGATCGATAAATTACAACGCAGCTTGCCAGAAGTATTAGACAACATGCGCCTTAATGGCCACACGCCAATCTTATTGGTACTGCCACAATTACGACCGTTGCTGGCCCGTTATTCAAGGGTATGTGCGCGAGGCTTACAGGTCTTATCGTTTAATGAAATTCCTGATGACAGAGGTGTGGCTGTGGTGGGTAATATGGGCTAGCCTCCGCCTCTGCCCCCAATCAACTGATATATAAAAAAGTCAAAACGCCGACATGGTTTATTCTCTAATCATGTCGGCGTTTTTTATACCTATTACTATCACACCTTATCTTTATGCTTATCTCGCGAATGCTGATTGAGCAACGCTCTCAGCTTTAACGGTTTTACCGGTTTACTGATAAAGCTGAAGCCATGCCCGCGGATCGTCTGCAGGGTTTCACGGGTCCGGTCAGCACTGATCACTGCGCCCTTAAAGGTGGAGCCTAACCGCAGGCTGCACTGCTGCAAAACCTGCAAACCGGTCTGCCCTTTTGCCAGATGATAGTCACTAAGGACAAACTCAGGACACCAGCCATCTTCCAGTTGCTGTATTGCCCCCACTACATTTTCTGCTAACCGCACGTCACACCCCCAGCGAGTTAGCAAGTTTTCCATTCCCAGCAAAATGTCCGGCTCGTTATCCACACACAGCACTTTGACCCCGGCCAGTGGCGCGGCTTTCTCGACAACTGACTGGAACTGGGCCCCATCATCTTGATGCGCGACCACCCCACGGCGTACAGATAAAGCAAACACGGTTCCCTGTCCCGGCCATGACCGAAGTGACAAAGGATGATCCAGCACCCGGCTAATGCCTCGGGCGATCGCCAAACCAAGTCCTAAACCATGATCGATACCACTGCGTTCTATTCGGGTAAACTCCTCAAAAATATGAGCTTGTTTCTCTTTCGGAATGCCCGGACCGTTATCCCACACTTCAATCTGAAGTTTATCTTTGATCCGCCTGACACCCAGCACCACCTTACCTTTCGGGTTATAGCGAAAAGCATTAGTGAGGAAGTTCTGCAGTGCCCGGCGCAGTAATTTAGGATCGGAAATAACCACCGCATCACTGTTTACCACTTCAAAGTGAATATGTTGCTGTTTCGCGAGCGCACTGAACTCTGCACTTAAGATAGAAAGCACATCCCTGATCGGGAACGGGTGGACATTGACCTGCAGCTTGCCGGCCTCCAGTCTGGAAACATCGAGCAAATCACCAATCAGCTCTTCTGCCGCCCCCAGCGCACTTTCGATATGGCGTGATAATTTGACTGTCTCTTCCCCCTTGGCCACTTCGCTTAACGACGATGAAAACAAGCGCGCAGCATTGAGCGGCTGCATCAAATCATGACTGACGGCCGCCAGAAAACGACTTTTCGACTGCGCCTGCTGTTCGGCCTGCTGAGTCGCCGACACCAGACGCTGGTTCAACTGTTCCAGCTCCCGGGTACGCTGTTGAACACGCGCTTCCAGGTTTTCATTGGCATCTTTCAGGGCTTTTTCCGCTTTGATAAATTCGGTGATATCCGTAAAGCTCATCACAAACCCGCCACCGGGCATTGGGTTACCCTGCACTTCAATGACCCGGCCATCAGGACGAGGGCGCGATGAGGTATGTGCCGTTCCGCGCTGAAGGTGTTCAACCCGCTTGGCCACATGTTTCTCGGGATCTCCCGGGCCGCACAATCCCTCTCTGGCATTATGCCGGATCACATCAGCAATCGGCCGTCCAGCCTGTATCAACCCGGACGGGAAAGTAAACAGCTCCAAATAACGCTGGTTCCATGCCACCAGCCGCAACTGCTTGTCGACCACCGCGATCCCCTGGCTGATGTGCTCGATCGCGCCTTGCAGCAGGCCCCGGCTGAAATCAAACAACTCAGAGGCTTCATCGACAATGGTCGCCACTTCTTCCAGCTGCATGTTGCGCCCTTGCAGGGCAGACGTTAATACCAGCCGGGCCGAGGATGATCCGAATACCCCGGCCAGTACCCGCTCGGTATGACGGATCATCGCCGCTGAGGCTTGCTGTTGCGGCAATAAAGGATCCTGATGCTGCTCGGCGAACTGGCGAAAGGCCTGACGTACTCGCTTACGGCCGACAAAACGCGCCGCCAGTATTTCCAGTTCAGCCACGGTTACCCGGGTCTGGTACAGGCTGGCATTGCCCGTTTCCGGCAACGGTGCCCCGACAAACGCGGCGGCCTGTAATCGCTCCGTCAGTGACGAGCGAGTCATCAGCGAAACGGAGATATACAGAGCCATATTGGCCACCATACTGAGCAGCATGCCCCAGTCAACCGACGACAGTTGATCTAACAGCGGCCATTGCGGCGGACTTAACAACCATAGCAACAGGTTGGTGTCCGCGGTACCCGCCAGCAGCCCGGTTTGCGCCATCATGGTGATCACCCAGATAGCAGAGCCACTCAGCAGACCGGCATAGACCCCCTTGCGGTTGCCTTGCCGCCAGTAGATACCGCCTAATAGTGCCGGGGTAAACTGCGCAATCGCAGCAAAGGACAATAAGCCAATGCCTGACAGTGAGGGAATATTATCGAGTACCAGATAAAAGCCCCACGCGGCAAAGAGTAAAAGCAAAATCAAGGCCCGCCGCACATTCAGCAATAACCCGGAAAATGCACTGAAATTGCGACCGGGCACCCGCATGCGCCGGAGTAGCAACGGCAATACCAGATCATTCGACACCATGATCGCCAGCGCAATCGTCGATACAATCACCATGCCACTGGCTGCCGAGGTTCCCCCCAAAAAGGCCAGCAACGCAATACTGCCGGCACCTTGCTGCAATGGCAGATTGATCACATAGGTATCGGCAGAAATGTGCGGCATGAATGCCTGCCCGGCCAGCGCCAGCGGCACCACGAAAGCCCCCATCAACAGCAAATAGAGCGGAAATACCCAGCGCGCCTTATGCAGATCCTGCGCCCGGTTATTCTCAACCACCGTCGTATGAAACTGCCGCGGCAAACAAATGATCGCCGCCATGGTCAGCATGGTGTGGATGAGCAAACTGCCGATATTCGGCGATGTCGGCGGCCAATACGTCTCTTTAACCCACCGAAAATCCGGCAGCTCAAACAACAAGCTGACCGCAAACATCCCGACAATTAAAAAGGCCGCCAGCTTTACTAAGGATTCAAACGCCACCGCCATCATCATGCCACGATGGTGTTCTGTGGTATCAATATGGCGGGTACCAAACAAGACGGTAAAAGCGGCTAAAGCCAGGGTTACTAACCATGCGGTATCCATCTCTTCGAGGCCAATATCTCGACCAAGATCCGGCGAGATCTGCTCCAGCCCCATGGTGATGCCCCGTAGCTGCAGTGCGATATAGGGCAGAATACCAACCACCGCAATAATGGTCACCAGTACCGCCAATCCCTGAGACTTGCCATAGCGCGCGGCAATAAAGTCGGCAATGGAGGTGATGTGCTCCCGTTTGGCAATTAAGATCAGCCGGGCCAAGATGCGCCAGCCAACCGTGAAAACAATCATCGGAGCAAGGTAGATAGGAAGAAAGGACCAGATATTCTGGCTGGCCTGGCCGACCGTGCCATAGAATGTCCAGGAGGTGCAGTAAACGGCGATTGATAAGCTATATATCCAGGGGCGATACCCCGCCATCCATTGCGGTTTTTTATCGCCATACCAGGCGATAAAAAACAACAGCCCAAGATAGGCCAATGAGACCGGCACGACAATCCATCCCTGCGCCATGTTACTTCCCTGACAGTGTTAACGATACGTTAACCCATACTAACCAATCTGGTTAAGGACACCAATCAGGATAGATCACAGTTCTTTCTGTGCCGATCTACAAAGTCGTCATATTAAGACTCGATTACCGCTTTATGTGAATCCTGGCTTTTTTGGGGGGCTGGATTCTGCGATGAAAGATGAGCGCTGCCGTGTGGTTTGGCTTCAATCTTCATCAACAGCACAGGAATCGCCATCGCGGCCATCAACCAGAATAAATTCGCTCCCCACAGGCCATACAGCCAGCCACTTAATGCCGTCATTAAGGCCATAAACGCCCCCAACGGCAAGGCATTATACAGCGCCTGCAGGGCGACCATTTGGTTGCTTTTGGCATGCTGGATATAACGAATAGCCGCTAAATGGGCGGCAGCAAACGTAATACCGTGCATCGCTTGCGCGACCACCAATAAAGGTAGCTCGGTCATCGTTGCCGTTACCCCCCAGCGTAGCAACACCCCCATCGCCGCCAAACGGAACATACCGCTGACACTCCAACCGGCAAAAATACGCTTACTCAGGGCAAAAACCCCAACTTCAGCAACGACACTGAAGCTCCACAAATAACCGATGATCGCTTCGCTATAACCCACATCTTTCCAGTAAATCGCACTAAAACTGTAATAAGCGGCATGGCTGCCCTGCAATAAAGCAACGATGAACAGAAAGCGCATCACACTGCTGTCTTTTAGCATATCCATTAGCGCCGGGCGCGGCAGATCATGGTGTTCATCTTCACGAGGGGCAATCACGGGTGTACGCATCGACAGCACTAACGCCACCGCTAATCCTGAAATCGCCACCCAAGGGATCACATTGGCACCGTATTCAGCCGCCAGAATACCGACAACAGTCGATCCGGCAATGAACGCTATCGATCCCCATAAGCGAGTGCGGCCGTAGTCTAAGTGACCGTCTTTGGCGTAATGATTCGCTAAAGCATCCGAAATAGGGATCACCGGACCTGCGGCCAGGTTAAATAAAATGGTCACCGCAGTAAGGGCCCACAAACTGCCACCACAGAAGATGTATAAAACACATCCAATCAGCCCCGCCAACGTAAACCAACGCAATGCCGGAATTAAATGTTCTACTTTATGGATACGCGGAGTCAGCACCAGGTTCGCTAGACAACGCACCCCAAAACCCAGCCCTAATAGCAAGCCAATATCAGAAGCATCGACCCCTAAATGGGCGAACCATAACGCCCAGAATGGTAGATAGACACCATAAGTGAAGAAAAAACCCAACAAATATTGCGAGGTCCAGCCATAAGGACTACTACGAAACATGCTAATTCCTAAATGCATAGCGAGGAGAAAGAGCCGACATTATGCCCAATCGGAACCCACAAGCCTACGGATTAATCAGACAAATCAGCCAGCCCTTCTTGTATGAGCCAGAATGCGATGACAGCGACGATACCCAAATCATTTCAAAATACAGAATTGAGCCGGGATTGAGGTTAGTTGGGTATAGACTAAAGTCGTCTGGAGCTTGCCGGCAAGTTAAGCGAGACTGTCGGTAGGAACAAACAGACTGCGCGACGGGGAGTAAGATGCCTGATAAGTTAGACACCTCACTGACACCATTTGATCGCCTTTATCCTGAGCAGCAACAGGTACTGAAAGATGCGCTGGATGTGGCTTATTTTCGGATCGGCGAAAAAATAATCCGGGCCGGAGAAATCTGCAGCCAGCTATTCATCATCATCAAAGGCGGTGTCGAGGAGATCTCCACCGACGGCAAGGAAACTTATGCCCACTATGCCCGTGACGATATGTTCGATGTCCGCGCTCAGCTGGAAAGTGAAAGCCGTCATCACTATATCGCGCTGGAAGATACTCTGTGCTACCTACTGCCAAGAGAGATTTTTGTCAATTTTTACCAGTCTAATGCCCAGTTCGCGGCTTATTTCGATACCAATCTCGCGCGTCGTCAGGACCTGATTGAAGAAGCACAGCGTCAGCAGAACCTGGCCGAATTTATTCTTACCAAAATCGATGCCGATAACATCCAGCCTTGTCTGATGGTGCCACGTGACGCCAGCCTGAAAACCGTCACGGAAAAAATGCGCGCACAGGGTTTCGATGCTGCTCTGGTTGAGCTCAACCCTAGCCCGCAATACGGTATTGTGACCCGCACGGATTTGCTCCACGCCGTTATGCTGGAACAGCAACCTTCAGATACCGCCGTCAGTCACGTCACCACCACACCGGTGATCAGTGTGAATAAAGGCGACTTTCTGTTCAATGCCATGATTGCCATGACCCGGCATAAGGTGAAGCGGGTACAGGTACTGGACAGCGGGCAGGTCGTCGGCATGCTGGATCTGACCCAGGTACTGAGCTTGTTCTCGACCCACTCACATGTACTGACGTTGCGCATTGCCCGGGCCGATAATATTGCAGAATTATCCCTCGCTGCCGACAGTCAGCAGCGGCTGGTGGAAACCCTGTTCAATAACGGAATTCATACCCTGTTCGTGATGGAGCTGATCGCCACCGTCAACGAGCAGATCATCGAAAAAGCCTTTCAGCTGATTGTACCGGCCGATATGCACAACCTCTGCTGCCTGATGGTCATGGGATCAGAAGGACGGGGAGAGCAGATCCTGAAAACCGATCAGGATAACGCCTTAATCATACAGGATGGCGTTAACTGGCCGGATTGTCCGCGGGTCATGGAACAACTGACCCAAACGTTACAACAACTGGGTTATCCGCTCTGTCCCGGCAACGTCATGGTCAACAACCCCAAGTGGGTTAAAACACAAAGTGAGTGGTTACACACCATCAGCCAGTGCTGCCAGCAGGGAACAGAAGCCAGCATGATGGATCTGGCAATTCTGGCGGATAGCCATGCGGTTGCCGGCAATCAGGCTTTACTGGCTCCACTGCAAATCCACCTGCATCAGCAACTGGCAGAAAAAGAATTGTTACTGTCGACCTTTACCCGCCCGGCACTCAGGTTCAGTGTCCCCCTCACCTTGTTTGGCAAGATCAAATCCGGCAAACAAGGTGTCGATATTAAGCGCGGCGGTATCTTTCCCATCGTTCACGGCGTTCGTGCTTTGGCGCTGGAATACGCCATCAAAGACAACAATACCTTCGATCGCATCAACCGGCTAGAACAGCACAAAGTGCTGGAATCTATTACGGCATCGAATTTAAGTGAAGCCTTAAAGCTGTTCATTAAAATACGTCTGCGCCAGCAACTGAATCATCAAGCCGGCGGGCAAAACCAGCCGCTGAATATCAGCCATCTCAGCCGCACCGAGCGTGACTTGCTGCGCCACAGCCTTCATGTTGTGAAAAAATTTAAAGAGTGGCTCGGCTATCACTATCAGATCAGAGATTAGGGAGAGAGTAGCGAGAAGCTAGTAGCTAGAACCTGGAGCCTAGAGCCTAGAGCCTAGAGACTAGAACCTCGGCACTCGAAACGACCATATGAATGTATTAAGACGTTACTGGTATCGGCGTAAATTAAAACACAGCCCCTACCATGATCTGTTCCATCGTTATCAGGGCGATGAGCTGGTCTCGCTCGATTGTGAAACCACCAGCTTAGATCCCCATCGCGCGGAATTGGTCACCATGGCGGCCACCCGAATAAAAGACAATCGAATATTAACCAGCCAGTCGATCCATTTAACTCTGCGTGCACCTGACAGCCTGAATGCTGACTCTGTGGCCATTCATCGTATCCGCCACCAGGATTTACAAGCGGGACTAGAAGCGCGTCAGGCCTTAACAACCTTACTGGGGTTTATCGGTAACCGCCCTTTAGTGGGCTACCATATCCGTTATGACAAGACCATTCTGGATCGCTACTACCTACGCCTGTTCGGCTTTGCGCTACCAAACAAAATGGTCGAAGTCAGCCATCTTTACCATGATCGCCTAGAGCGACTGTTGCCCAATGCCTATTACGATTTAAGCCTGGAAGCGATTAGTCGCCACCTTGGTCTGCCAATTTCCCAGCGCCATGACGCCCTGGAAGATTCCATTACCGCGGCATTGATTTATGTCCGGCTTAAATACGGTGATATCCCTATGCTCAGATCGGCATAATACAAGCCTTGCCAAGTGCAAGGTTTTTAATGTAACAGCTATGTAACGCCAGTGAACCCCGTCGGATCCCCCACTCTCATCCTAAAGTCTAATTGTGGCAAATCTTAATCTGTCGGAAGTTAGTATCAACAGAGACAACGGCTTACAACAAAAATAATCTGGTCCATCAGAAGGACACCGACGGAAACACAAGGAGAATAGAATGAGTGAGGTTCATGTTTATCCGGTCAATCACAAGATTGCAGCTACCGCCCACGTGAATGATAAAAAATATCGTGAGATGTACCAGCAGTCGATTATCAACCCTGAAAGGTTCTGGCGTGAGCAAGGACAGATCGTCGACTGGATCAAGCCATTCACTAAAGTTAAAGATACCTCGTTTGATACCGGTCATGTCAAAGTTAACTGGTTTGAAGACGGGACTCTGAACGTTTCTGCCAACTGTCTTGACCGTCATCTGGCCACTCGCGGCGATCAGCCTGCCATTATCTGGGAAGGTGATGATCCGACCGATGATGCAACATTCACCTACAACGAGCTTTTTGAGCAAGTCTGCAAATTCTCCAATGCCCTGAAAAGCCAAGGGGTACGTAAAGGTGATGTCGTTTGTCTTTACATGCCAATGGTCGCTGAAGCGGCTGTAGCAATGCTGGCCTGTACCCGAATTGGTGCCGTGCATACTATTGTATTCGGCGGTTTCTCTCCTGATGCGC
The DNA here is from genome assembly GCF_003026475.1 of Photobacterium lipolyticum. Lineage (GTDB taxonomy): Bacteria > Pseudomonadota > Gammaproteobacteria > Enterobacterales > Vibrionaceae > Photobacterium > Photobacterium lipolyticum. Next base: position 41,305 of record NZ_PYMC01000015.1, on the reverse strand, counting down.
TGGCGGGGCGTATTATTGATTCCAACGCGAAAGTAGTGATCACCGCAGATGAGGGGGTCCGGGCCGGCCGCGCCGTACCACTGAAAAAGAACGTCGATGCCGCCTTGGCAAAAGACCATGTTACCAGTGTGGAAAAGGTCTTAGTACTAAAACGTACCGGTGGTGAGATCGAATGGCACAGCGAACGTGATGTCTGGTGGCACGAAGCAACTGAGGTTGCTTCTACCCACTGCGAACCGGAAGAAATGAGTGCCGAAGATCCCCTTTTCATTCTATATACGTCAGGATCGACCGGGAAACCTAAAGGCGTACTGCATACCACTGGTGGCTACCTAGTCTACGCGACCATGACCTTCAAGTACGTCTTTGACTATCAAGAAGGTGAGGTTTACTGGTGTACCGCAGATGTCGGCTGGATCACCGGCCACAGCTACCTGGTTTATGGGCCTTTGGCCAACGGGGCGACAACCCTTATGTTTGAAGGTGTCCCTAATTACCCATCCACCAGCCGCATGAGCGAAGTCGTTGATAAGCATGGCGTTAATATTCTTTATACCGCCCCAACCGCGATTCGTGCCCTGATGGCGAAAGGCGATCAGGCGATTGCAGGCACCAGCCGCGAATCACTGCGGATCTTGGGATCGGTGGGTGAGCCGATTAACCCGGAAGCATGGGAATGGTATCACCGCACTATCGGCAACTGCCACTGCCCGGTTGTCGATACCTGGTGGCAGACTGAAACCGGCGGTATTATGATCACCCCGCTGCCTGGGGCAACGGAGCTGAAACCGGGCTCGGCCACACGTCCATTCTTCGGTGTCCAACCCGCGATCGTTGATAATATGGGAAACATTCTTGACGGTGCCGCTGAAGGTAACCTGGTCATCATTGATTCATGGCCCGGTCAGATGCGTACTCTATGGGGTGACCATGAACGCTTTGAACAAACCTACTTCTCAACCTTCCAGGGCATGTACTTCTCTGGTGACGGTGCCCGTCGTGATGAAGACGGTTACTACTGGATCACCGGCCGGGTTGATGACGTACTGAACGTTTCCGGTCACCGTATGGGTACCGCAGAAATCGAATCGGCGCTGGTTGCTTTTGATAAAATTGCAGAAGCAGCAGTTGTTGGGGTGCCGCACGACATTAAGGGCCAGGCAATCTACGCCTATATCACCTTAAATGCCGGTGAGTATCCAAGCGCTGAACTGCATAAAGAAGTGAAAGACTGGGTACGTAAAGAAATTGGCCCGATTGCAACGCCAGATTTCTTGCATTGGACAGATGCATTGCCCAAAACCCGTTCAGGTAAAATCATGCGCCGGATTTTACGCAAGATCGCAACCGGTGATACCGGCAGCCTGGGTGATACGTCGACCCTCGCCGATCCAAGTGTTGTCGATAAACTGATTGCCGAAAAGCAGACCGTTTTATAACCGGGAATAACCGTAGAATACCCAGCCGCCGCAAGGCGGCTTTTTTGTCAACAAAAGCATTCAGCCGCAGCAATGCTCGGACCACTCACCGCCAAATTTTCTACCTTGCTCGCGATAATGATGGTGTAAAGTCGCTACATTGGTAAATTATTTGTTTTTCAGCCAACAACAGCCGCTATATCACAGAAAAAGGGCCGCCTACCTCCCTTATAATGCTGAACTTACGATAAAAACAAACGTCTAACAAATTATCGCCGTATTTATACAGCTTACACTTGTGCGCACAAAAAATCGGTGATTAGACCAGTATTTTGCTGCTATTTGCAGTGAATTCTCTATAATCACCCAACAAACAGGGTTTGGCCGTATAAATTTGGTCACAGGGAAACGACTTTGCAGGTTCCTGCGCGTTGTTAGAGTAAAACCTCAAAAACAAGCGAAAATACGTCAAGATGTCGACCGTTCAACGAATTTTACTTATTAACGGACCTAATCTAAATTTATTGGGTCTCAGAGAGCCCGGCCACTACGGCCATCAAACACTGGCTCAACTCGTTGCTGATTTAACGACTAAAGCAACGGATCTTGGTGTGACGTTAGATCACATTCAATCAAACGCAGAACATGAGTTGATTGATGCCATCCACCAGGCCCATGGCAAGGTGGATTTTATTATCATCAATCCGGCAGCGTTCACCCATACCAGCGTCGCGATCCGTGATGCATTGTTAGGTGTCGCTATTCCGTTTATTGAAGTGCACTTATCTAACGTTCATGCGCGAGAGCCTTTCCGTCATCACTCTTATCTGTCAGATAAAGCAGTCGGAGTGATTTGCGGTCTTGGCCCTGATGGTTATGAATTCGCCCTGAATGCAGCCGTACGACGCCTGCAATCAGAAAGCTAAATGAACAACATATAAAGAGAAAGATAGATGGATATTCGTAAGATCAAAAAACTAATCGAACTGGTAGAAGAATCCGGTATTGCGGAACTGGAAATCTCTGAAGGTGAAGAGTCAGTACGCATCAGCCGTAATGTTCCTGCATCAGCAATGCCTGCACAGCAATTCATGGCGGCACCTCAATTTGCAGCACCCGCTCAGGCAGCACCTGCAGAAGTGGCAGCTCCAGTAGCAGCTCCTGCGGCACCGGCAGAACCTGCAGGCCATCAAGTTCTTTCTCCGATGGTGGGTTCTTTCTACCGCGCACCAAGCCCTGAAGCAAAAGCATTTGTGGAAGTAGGCCAGTCAGTGAACGTTGGTGACACGCTGTGTATCGTTGAAGCAATGAAAATGATGAACCAGATCCAATCTGATAAAGCAGGTGTGGTTGTCGCAATTCTTGCTGAAGATGGCGATGCAATCGAGTTCGACCAGCCTCTGGTTATCATCGAGTAACAGAGGCCTATTATGTTAGATAAATTAGTTATCGCTAACCGAGGCGAAATTGCGCTTCGTATTCTGCGTGCATGTAAAGAGCTTGGTATTAAGACGGTTGCAGTTCACTCAACGGCTGACCGCGATCTTAAGCACGTTTTGCTTGCCGATGAATCAATCTGTATCGGTCCTGCGAAAAGTACTGACAGCTACCTGAACATTCCTCGTATTATCAGTGCAGCAGAAATTACCGGTGCGGTTGCTATCCACCCGGGTTACGGTTTCCTCTCAGAAAATGCTGATTTTGCTGAGCAGGTAGAGCGTTCCGGCTTTATTTTTGTTGGCCCGAAAGCGGAAACCATCCGCATGATGGGTGACAAGGTTTCTGCAATCAACGCAATGAAAAAAGCCGGCGTACCTTGTGTACCGGGTTCTGATGGCCCGCTGGATGATAACGAAGCGAAAAATAAATCTTTTGCTAAACGTATCGGTTTTCCGGTGATCATCAAAGCTTCTGGTGGCGGTGGCGGTCGTGGTATGCGTGTTGTTCGCTCTGAAGGTGAACTGGCAGAAGCTATCGCGATGACCCGTGCAGAAGCTAAATCGTTCTTCAATAACGATGTGGTTTACATGGAGAAATACCTGGAAAACCCGCGTCATATCGAAGTTCAGGTTATTGCTGACGGTCAGGGTAACGCCATTCATCTTGGCGAGCGTGACTGTTCAATGCAGCGTCGTCACCAGAAAGTGGTTGAAGAAGCACCGGCTCCGGGCATCACTGAAGAGATGCGTAAGTACATCGGTGAGCGCTGTACGCGTGCCTGTATCGAGATCAACTATCGCGGCGCAGGTACGTTCGAGTTCCTATATGAAAACGGCGAGTTCTATTTCATTGAAATGAATACCCGTATTCAGGTTGAGCATCCGGTAACGGAAATGGTAACCGGCGTTGATCTGATCAAAGAACAGCTTCGTGTTGCTGCCGGTCAGCCATTGTCATTCAGCCAGAGTGATATTAAGATCCATGGCCATGCTATCGAATGCCGTATCAATGCTGAAGATCCTGTTCGCTTCCTACCTTGCCCGGGTAAAATAGAACACTTCCATGCGCCAGGTGGAATGGGAATTCGTTGGGAATCTCACATTTATGCCGGTTACACAGTACCGCCGCATTACGATTCAATGATCGGCAAGCTGATTGCGTATGGTGAAAACCGCGATGTGGCTATTTCACGTATGCGTAATGCTCTCGGTGAATCGATCATCGATGGTATTAAGACCAACATTCCACTCCAGCAAGAAATTATGGCTGATGAAAACTTCCAGCATGGTGGCGCTAACATCCACTATTTAGAGAAGAAGCTTGGTCTGCAATAAGCAGCAGGAACAATCACCAACATAACTCGTATCAGGCTGCCCTTCTGGCAGCCTTTTTTATCGGTAATATCTCCTTTTCTCTCTGGTATCACTTTTATCTCCCCCCTTTTTATTCCTCCTGCAAATTGACATGGGCGGTAGCACTGAGAAATAACTTTTGCCACAATACCCTCCCTTTTTTATTTGTATGAGCATTACTCACTTTCAACGATTAACAAGTGATGCCCTGAACAACTGGAGACAACAAGCATGAAGACGCTCTCTGCACGCTACCGTCAGGCCCATAGAGAGGCTAAATGGGCGGTAGGTCTAGCGTTAGCCTATTTTATCTGGTGGTATATCTCGGCCTATGCCTTCGCACCAACAGACGCCATCAGCACCCTTCCCGAACTCTATTTTGGTTTCCCCCTCTGGTTCCTGCTGGCCTGTATTATTGGTCCGGTATTATTCACGGCGCTGTGCGGCCTAATGGTCAAATTTATCTATCAGGATATGTCGCTGGACATCGAGAAGGAGAGTGATCATGAATAGCCAACTGCTTATCCCCCTGGTGATCTATTTACTGGCCGTGTTTGCCCTGGCCTTGATGACTCGCCGCCGCAGCCACTCCGCCAACGGCTTCCTCAGTGAATACCTGGTCGGCAACCGCAGCATGGGCGGTTTCGTGCTGGCGATGACGCTGGCGGCAACCTATGCCAGTGCCAGTTCGTTTATAGGCGGTCCGGGGGCGGCCTATAAAATGGGACTAGGCTGGGTGCTGCTCGCCATGATCCAACTGCCTGCTGCCTGGTTAACCTTAGGGGTGCTCGGCAAAAAGTTTGCGATTGAAGCCCGCCGTCATAACGCGCTGACCTTAAATGACATTCTGTACGCCCGCTACAAAAACCGGGGGGTTGTTGTTTTTGCGTCACTGGCGCTATTACTGGCCTTCTTCGGCACTATGGTGGTGCAGTTTGTCGGCGGGGCACGGCTGCTGCAAACCGTCACCGGACTGCCCTATTCGCAGGGGTTGATGATCTTTGCCATCACCGTCGGGCTCTACACCACTATCGGAGGCTTTCGCGCCGTGGTCATGACCGATACCATTCAGGGCATCATGATGATCATCGGCACCATCGCCTTGCTAGCCGGTATCGTCCATGCGGGGGGAAGCGTCGGCGAGCTGATCACCGAGTTGCACCAGATCGACCCCACCTTGATCACCCCGTTCGGCCCGGATAACTTTCTTAGTCAGCCATTCATGCTCAGCTTCTGGGTGCTGGTCTGCTTCGGGGTGATCGGCTTACCTCATGCCGCGGTACGCTGTATGTCATATAAAGACAGTGGCTCGCTGCATAAGGGGATGGTGATCAGTACCGCTATGGTGGCCTTCCTGATGCTGGGAATGCACCTGGCTGGAGCTCTGGGACGCGCTATCGTGCCGGATATTGCCAGCCCGGATCAAATCATGCCGACCCTGATGGTGACAGTACTGCCACCTGTCGTGGCGGGGATCTTCCTTGCCGGGCCGATGGCCGCCATTATGTCGACTATCGACTCACAGCTGATCCAAGCTTCGGCGACTTTGCTAAAAGATCTGTATCTCAACTACATCAACCCTAGAGCAGCCCAAGGGCCGGAAGCCGAGAAGCGGCTGCCAAGGCTGTCACTCTGGGTTACCGCCATTTTCTCCGCGCTGGTATTCGTGGCAGCCACCAATCCGCCGGATATGATCATCTGGCTCAACCTGCTGGCTTTTGGCGGTATGCAAGCCGTCTTCTTGTGGCCGCTGGTACTGGGCCTGTATTGGAAAAAAGCCTCTGCAGCGGGGGCCTTTGCATCTATGACCACCGGCCTGACTTGCTACATTGGCTTCTCGGTGATAAAGCCCGATTTAGCCGGCCTGCATGCCATCGTCCCGACCCTGGCTTTTGGTCTGATTGCGTTTGTGATCGGCAGCTTAGCCAAGCCGGTAATGGCCATCGCACCGCAACAGTAGCCACTCACCGCACCCTTTGTTTCTGCCTCGCCCAAAGATAGCACCCCGGTGCTATCTTTTTTATCGCTCACAAAACCAGCAGTGATGATTCACGCTCAATGGCTGTGGATTGGTGAAATTTCATGCTAAACTGCGCCCCCTATGTTTCAGTAGTCAAAAAATAAGCGAATTAACCATGCCTTGGATTCAAATAAAACTGAACGCAACCGCTGAAAATGCGGAAGCGATTGGCGATATGTTAATGGAAGAGACCGGCGCCCTATCTGCCACTTTCCTTGACGCACAAGACACACCAGTATTCGAGCCGATGCCCGGTGAAACCCGCCTATGGGGTGATACTGATGTGATTGGTTTATACGATGCTGAAGCCGACATGGATTTCGTGCTGAATATGCTGAAGAACAGCCCACTGATTGCTGACGGTTTTGCTTACAAAATCGAGCAGTTAGAAGACAAAGACTGGGAACGTGAATGGATGGACAACTTCCACCCGATGCGTTTTGGCCGCCGTTTGTGGATTTGCCCGAGCTGGCGTGAAGCCCCAGAGCCTGATGCAGTCAACGTGCTGCTCGACCCTGGTCTGGCATTTGGTACCGGAACCCATCCTACGACCTCGTTATGCCTGGAATGGCTGGACGGACAGGATCTCACCGGCAAAACCGTGATCGATTTTGGCTGTGGCTCCGGTATTCTGGCGATTGCCGCCCTGAAACTGGGTGCTGCGAAAGTCATTGGTATCGACATCGATCCACAGGCGATTCTGGCGTCAAAAGATAATGCCGAGCGCAATGGCGTGGCCGACAAGCTAGAATTGTACTTACCGCAAAATCAACCTGAAGGTATTCAGGCTGATGTCGTCGTGGCTAACATTCTTGCGGGTCCGTTACGTGAACTGTCTCCGGTCATTAAAGGGCTGGTTAAATCCGGCGGCGACCTGGCGATCTCTGGCGTACTGGAAGTTCAGGCTGAAGACGTCTCTACATACTACGCCGATGAACTGACATTAGATCCGGTTGTGGCGCGTGAAGAGTGGTGCCGTATTTCCGGCCACAAAGCATAAGAATCCATAGATACGGTTTCGTTTCATCAATTTTTACTGTGCAACAAATCGCCAATTGATTGAAAATCATACTTTTTTGTTAATCAAAAACTAAATGCTCAATTATTGGCCTTTTCAGAATGGGAAAAAATGCGTAAAATGCGCGCCCTTACTGGCACAGTCAGGTACAGACGTTTGCAGATCGGTCCTTATCAACTTAACAACCAGCTGATAGTCGCGCCAATGGCGGGTGTGACCGATCGGCCATTTCGTGAACTTTGCCTGCGCTACGGCGCTGGCATGGCTGTGAGCGAGATGATGTCGTCAAACCCAGATTTATGGAAAACGTCTAAATCGCAGAACCGGATGGTTCATGAAGGAGAATCGGGGATTCGCTCGGTTCAAATTGCGGGAGCCGATCCGAAGCTGATGGCCGAAGCGGCCCAATTTAGTGTTGAGAACGGTGCGCAAATCATCGATATCAACATGGGTTGCCCGGCGAAGAAGGTCAATAAACGATTGGCCGGTTCTGCACTGCTGCAATATCCCGTACTAATCGAAGAGATCCTTCGTAGCGTGGTGAATGCGGTGGATGTTCCGGTGACGCTGAAAACGCGAACCGGCTGGGACTTAGACAACCGAAACTGTGTCAAGATTGCCCAACTCGCGGAACAATGTGGCATTCAGGCTTTGGCCCTTCACGGGCGCACTAAAACCTGTATGTACAAAGGTGAAGCGGAATATGACTACATCAAAGCAGCTAAACAAGCAGTCTCGATTCCGGTGATCGCTAACGGTGATATCGATTCTCCGGAAAAGGCCCGCTTCGTACTCGATTACACGGGTGCAGATGCTTTGATGATTGGCCGGCCTGCACAAGGGCGGCCGTGGATTTTCCGAGAAATCCACCATTACTTAACAACCGGCGAATACCTGCCTGCCCCGTCTCTGGATGAGGTAAGTGGCATTATGCTGGGTCATGTTCAAGAACTTCACCGTTTCTACGGGGAGTATTTAGGGCTGCGCATCGCACGTAAACACGTGTCTTGGTACTTAAAAGAACATGCACCAGCTGGTGATTTCCGCCGGTCCTTCAACGCTATCGAGAACGCTCAAGAGCAAATCGATGCGCTGCAAGGCTACTTCGAAAACGTTGCATAAATACTAGAAGAGCTTACAGAATTATGTTCGAACAAAATCTGACTTCCGAAGCGTTAACAGTTACAACTGTAACTTCACAAGACCAAATCACACAGAAGCCACTTCGTGACTCTGTTAAAGCGTCGCTAAAAAACTATCTGGCTCAATTGAATGGTCAGGAAGTCGACGATCTGTACGAGCTAGTGCTTGCAGAAGTTGAGCAGCCACTACTGGATACTATCATGCAGTACACCCGTGGTAACCAGACTCGCGCAGCAACCATGATGGGTATCAACCGCGGTACGCTTCGTAAGAAGCTAAAAAAATACGGCATGAACTAAAGCAGTAACGCTAAGTTACAGTTTTAAAAGCCCATTAGCTTGATGCGCAATGGGCTTTTTTATGTTTGCTACACACCTCAATGTCCTTCCAATTAAAAAATATACTATTTTTCAGCCTTGGATATCAGGGGAATAGTAAATATGACGATTAAACTGTACACGATGCTCAGAAGCATACCCCACCAGCCAATATTCTAAAGTATCCCCAACGGTAACAGGCAAAAGACGACGTGGCCCGGCGAGCAATACAAACAACCCGCCTCCGGTTTCGGCGGATTGTTTAGCGTAAAAAAACTCAATGAGTTAGAGGTAGTCACACAGGTAAGCAGTGGTTTCTGTTACTTTAACTTCAAACGAGGCATCGCCGGGTACTTCAAAATCATCGCCCGCGTTAAAGGTATCCCAATTGACATGGCCCGGTAATTTCACCGTCAGTGACCCTTTCACTACCGTCATCCGTTCTGGTGCTGCGGTACCAAAGGTATAATCACCGGGAGCCATAACACCCACACTGGTATGGTCACCATGGGTTTCAAAACCAATGGATTTCACTTGGCCATCAAAATATTCATTTATTTTCAGCATGATATTCCCTATCAATTATTGTTTTAGCGTAAATTTGAAGCTATCACAGTTCATATACCCAAACCACTTCAATATGCCGGGTTCAGCAAGAATTCGGTCGCTTTTCGTCAGGGCAATACTATGAACAAATAACAACATCACTTCAATGGCTAAAATAACGACCAAATATTCGCTACAATGGTGCTTCCAATTATTTGAACGGTGTTACCAGAGAGGGCTCAGAATGAAGAAATATGCACTGTGGATTAGCGTCTTAGGCTGCGTTTTATTGATGGGGTGCTCTGCCCAGGAAAAACAGGGAATTAAAGAAGGCTTTACAGAAATCGGCCATGCCACCCGTGATGTGACACGTGAAACAGGCCACTTCTTCCGCGATACCACCAAAGATGTAATTGAAAATGTAAAAGAGGCCACATCATCGGATTAAGGGTAACTCGGCCTTACCCACTGACTTCACGGCGACCTTTAATCCTTGTCGCCCAGCGCTTCCAGAATTGAGCAATGACTGGCATTGTCATCGGTATGACCACAGCAGGCATCATTGATTTTTTTTAAAGCGTGGCGAATTCGCGCTAATTCAGCAATCTTACTATCCACTTCATCGAGCTTTGCCTGGGTAATCGCTTTTACTTCGGCGCAGCTGTGCTGACTGGCTTCAAGACGGATATCCAGCAACTCACGAATCTCATCCAAACTCAGCCCAATGGTTTTGGCCCGGAGGATAAAGTTGACCCGTGACAGGTTTTCTTCGCTATAAAGCCGATAGCCGCTTTCACTGCGTGCCGCAGGCTCCAACAAACCATTTTTTTCATAAAATCTCAGCGTATCGCTACTGACCTCGCACTGTTTTGCAAGCTGACCAATCAGATACATATGCTGCCTCCTTTGCTGGATGATGATTTTACTGCACGAAATGAGGAAAATAGCCGAGAGCAAACGTTTGCGTCACTTTTGAATTAATGTAAAATACGTGCTGTCGATGTTGAGTCAAACGCCATTAAGGCTCGGTTTCACACGATGTTAACCGAGAATATTTCCCAAAACCAAACACTTTGCTTGGTTTTAGGAAATATCCTATTCACCGTGTATTTAAAGAGATGGTAGCAATGGAAAACGCTCGTCCTATTCGCCGTGCGCTAATTAGCGTATCAGACAAAACCGGTATTGTTGAATTCGCCCAAGCGCTAGCCAATCATGGCGTAGAAATTCTATCTACCGGCGGCACTGCTCGGCTACTTGCAGAGCAAGATATCAAGGTAACTGAAGTTTCTGAGTATACCGGCTTCCCTGAAATGATGGATGGCCGGGTAAAAACACTTCACCCTAAAGTACACGGTGGTGTTCTTGGTCGCCGCGGCCAAGACGATGCCGTCATGGCCGAGCACGGTATCGCACCAATCGACATGGTCGTGGTAAACCTGTATCCATTCGCCGAAACGGTGGCTAAAGAAGGCTGCACGCTGGAAGAGGCGGTTGAGAACATCGACATCGGCGGACCGACGATGGTGCGTTCTGCGGCAAAGAACCACAAAGATGTGACAATCATTGTTAATGCTCACGACTATGATCGTGTACTAGCTGAAATGACGGCTAATCAGGGCTCACTGACCCACGCCACCCGCTTTGATCTAGCTATCGCTGCCTTCGAACATACTGCTGGCTACGACGGTATGATCGCCAACTACTTCGGTACCATGGTCCCTTCTTATGGTGACCCTGCTCTTCATAAGCAAGGGCTAGAGGGTGATGAACCTTCTCCTGAAAACAAAAGTAAATTCCCTCGCACGTTCAACCAGCAGTTCGAGAAGAAGCAAGACATGCGCTACGGTGAGAACAGTCACCAAGACGCGGCTTTCTATGTGGAAAAAAATCCTCAAGAAGCGTCTGTTTCAACGGCACGTCAAATTCAGGGCAAGGCCCTGTCTTACAACAACATCGCAGATACCGACGCAGCGCTTGAGTGTGTCAAAGAGTTCGAACTGCCGGCCTGTGTCATCGTGAAGCATGCAAACCCTTGTGGTGTTGCGCTCGGTGACAACATCCTGGAAGCCTACGAGCGCGCGTACAAAACTGACCCAACGTCAGCCTTTGGCGGCATTATCGCCTTCAACCGGGAACTGGATGCCGCAACCGCGCAAGCGATTGTTGACCGTCAATTTGTGGAAGTGATTATTGCACCGAGCATTTCAGCGGCAGCGATTGAAATTGTCGCTACCAAGAAAAATCTACGCCTGCTGGAGTGTGGCAAATGGACAACCAAGACGACCGGCTTCGATGTTAAGCGTGTTAACGGCGGTTTGCTGGTCCAAGACCGCGACCAGGGTATGGTTGGCGAAGACGATCTGAAAGTGGTGTCTAAGCGCGCACCAAACGCTGATGAACTGCGCGATGCCCTGTTCTGCTGGAAAGTCGCAAAATACGTCAAATCTAACGCCATTGTTTATGCCAAAGGCAACATGACAATCGGTGTCGGTGCAGGCCAGATGAGCCGCGTTTACTCGGCCAAAATCGCCGGGATCAAAGCCGCAGACGAAAACCTCGAAGTGGCGGGCAGCGTGATGGCATCGGATGCCTTCTTCCCGTTCCGCGACGGCATCGATGCCGCCGCAGAAGCCGGTATCACCTGTGTGATCCAGCCTGGCGGCTCAATGCGCGATGACGAAGTGATTCAGGCCGCAGACGAACACGGAATGGCAATGCTGTTTACCGGTATGCGTCACTTCCGTCACTAAGCAATAAAGACCTGCCAATAACGAGCAGGTCTTTTTTTATGAATTTAAAGCCTCTGACTCGCCTCGGGGGCACCTCGATTTAACAACTTTTAAGCATTTAGAGCTAAGCCATTTTTTTGAGTTCAAGGAAAGCGCTCGGAGTTTATAAGCATAAATGAGTACGCTTGACACGGAAATCAGAAAAATGGCGACGCTATAAGGATGAAAAGATGAAAGTTCTTATTATTGGTAACGGCGGTCGCGAACACGCATTGGCATGGAAAGCGGCACAATCGACAGATGTAGAAACTATTTTCGTTGCACCAGGTAACGCTGGCAGTGCGCTTGAGCCAAAAGTCGAAAACGTACCTATCGGTGTTGAAGACATCGGTGCATTGGTTGCCTTTGCACAAGAGAACCATATCGAGCTGACCATTGTGGGTCCTGAAGCACCGTTGGTTATTGGTGTTGTCGATGCGTTCCGCGCTGCAGGCTTACCCATCTTTGGGCCAACCCAAGCAGCTGCACAGCTGGAAGGCTCTAAAGCCTTCACGAAAGACTTTCTGGCTCGTCATCAGATCCCAACCGCTGAATACCAAAACTTCACGGAGGTCGAGCCTGCTCTGGCTTATTTGCGCGAAAAAGGCGCACCGATCGTGGTTAAGGCCGATGGCCTGGCAGCAGGAAAAGGCGTCATCGTTGCGATGACACTGGAAGATGCTGAAAACGCCGTGCGTGATATGCTGGCGGGCAATGCGTTTGGCGAAGCGGGCCATCGGGTGGTTATCGAAGAATTCCTTGATGGTGAAGAAGCCAGCTTCATCGTCATGGTTGATGGCAAGAATGTACTGCCTATGGCCACCAGCCAGGATCACAAGCGTGTCGGTAACGGTGATACGGGGCCGAACACAGGAGGCATGGGTGCCTACTCTCCGGCCCCTGTCGTGACTCAGGAAATCCATGACCGTGTGATGGAAGAGGTTATCTATCCCACCGTACGTGGTATGGAAGCAGAAGGCGCACCTTATACCGGCTTCTTATACGCGGGCCTGATGGTAATGGCCGATGGCACACCTAAAGTCATTGAGTATAACTGCCGATTTGGTGATCCTGAGACCCAGCCTATTATGCTGCGCATGCAGTCTGACCTGGTTGAACTGTGCTTGGCCGCCATTGATGGCAAACTGGATCAAGCTGAGTCCAAGTGGGATCCACGAGCTTCAGTTGGTGTGGTGCTGGCTGCCGGCGGCTACCCGGCAGTGTATGCGAAAGGCGATATCATTTCAGGCCTGCCTCAGCAAGAAGTGCCTGGTGAGAAAGTATTCCATGCAGGAACGGTAAACAACGGGGGCGACATCGTGACCAACGGTGGTCGTGTCTTGTGTGCAACTGCCATGGGTGATAGCGTTTCTGACGCTCAGCAGCGCGCTTACGCACTGGCGAAGAAAATTTCATGGAATGGTATGTTCTATCGTGATGACATCGGCTATCGTGCCATTGCGCGTGAACAAAAGGCCTAATCGCTGACAGTTTACTGCCCAGCGTCAAAAAACGCGCTGACGACTCTGTATAACGGTCGTCAGCGCGTTTTTTATGTCTGGACTTTAATTGCCCGTAGTATTACTTATCCAGCAACACCGGAGGGAGAATGCAGGGCTGAGTTTCATCTTTCAGGATCAATAACTGCTGTGCCACCAGCTCTTTTTTGCGCATCTTACCTGTCACTGCCATATATCCGGACTGGGCCTGCCGCCTTAACTGCCGGGTAACTGAATCAGCGGGTTTGGGCTGGAAAGTCACATTGAGCTCTTTCTCATCACCACAGCGCAGAAAGCGATTGTCTGTCCAGTGCCCCTGGATCAGAGACTGACCTTGCTGATGCTGTTTTTTCACGGTATCAACCGCAAGCTGCGCTTGCTTGGTGAGTTGATAAAGCTGAGAATCCGATAACGGTAACACGGCACCCGCAACCGTATTGCGCTGGAATACCGCGCTGCCTTTTGTGTCATAACGCACGCGGAGCGAAAACGACTTCAGGCCATCCTCTTGTAACAGAGTCCCCTGACGTTCAATTTCTCGTAATTTGCCTTCCTGCCAACGATAATCCGATTGATAGTCACCATAGTCGCCAGCCATCACCACTTCAGATAATTGGATAGATCGGTTTTGTCGATAGGAATACCAGTAGAGCGAAGTCGCCTCTCCGGCAGTTTGCCCCCCAGTCATCGTCTGGATCGGAGCGATAGGATTATCAGGAACTGAGCTGGCTGAACATCCAGCAAGAAGAGATAAGGAAAGGAGAGCAATGAGCCGCTTCATAAAGAAAAATACCGCCAGATAAAGTTACCTGGCGGATTATAGATTACTTCAATGCATCTTTCAGTGCTTTACCGGAAACAAATGCAGGAACGTTTGCTGCTGCGATTTGAATTTCCTGGCCAGTTTGAGGATTACGGCCAGTGCGTGCAGCACGGTGGTTCACTTTAAATGTACCAAAGCCAATCAGTTGAATCTGGTCACCTTCTTTCAGCGCTTCGGTAATACCCTCAAGAGTTGATTCCAGTGCTGCTTTAGCTTGAGCTTTAGAAAGATCTGCTTTGTCAGCGATCAGGTCAATCAGTTGGGTCTTGTTCATTTGTTTTCCCTTCTAAGGTTTTTCTTGAGACGTCACAACTCTAATTCAAAAGAAGCCTGTGTGGCAAAGGTTTGTCTGCGATCATGTGCTTAGGTGCGGACTCTTTAACCATAAACTGAGCGCAAGTTCACAAAATGTTACTCATTCCTCAGGTGAAATAGTTGTATTTATTCCCCTTGGCACCGCTTAATATGGTCGTAATTCCATTGATAACTGACAGGTTTGCATGATCCTCCTTACGATTTACATCTCGATTGCGATCGGTGTTTCGTTTATTTGTTCTGTATTAGAAGCGGTATTGCTCAGTATTTCACCAAGTTATATTGGCACTTTACGTCAGCAAAACCACCCGGCAGCATCTCGCCTTGCGGCACTAAAAGATAATATTGACCGTCCGCTGGCTTCCATTCTGACCTTAAATACCATTGCTCACACCATTGGTGCTGCGACTGCCGGTGCTCAGGCCGCTGCCGTTTTTGGTAGCCAGTGGCTGGGCCTGTTCTCTGCTTTACTGACCATTGGTATCTTGCTGTTTTCTGAAATCATCCCAAAAACACTTGGGGCAACATACTGGCGCCAGCTGGCTCCGGGATCTGCGACGGTACTGAAATGGATGATTTGGGCGCTGAACCCGTTTGTCTGGGCATCGGAGCAAATCACCAGCCGTCTGGCCCATGACCATGAGCCGCCTAAACTGCGTGATGAACTGTCCGCCATGGCGATGCTGGCAAAAGAGTCCGGAGAATTGGCTGAAGGCGAATCAAAAATTCTGACCAACCTGCTGCAGTTCCGTGATGTCAGTGTCACGAAAATCATGACCCCGAGACCGGTGCTATTTCGCGTCAAAGCAGAACAATCGATCAATGCTTTTTTAACCGAGCACAATGATAGCCCGTTCTCGCGCCCACTGGTGTATAGCGAACAAAAAGATAACATTCTGGGCTTTGTCCACCGCTTAGAACTGTTTGCCGCCAATCAGGCTGGCCACGCTAATGACGAATTAGGCACCCTGATGCGCCCGATCCCGGTCGTACTGAATACCGCCAGTGTTCCGCAAGCCTTTGAGAAAATAATGAAAGAACGCTCGCAACTGGTATTAATTGTCGATGAATACGGCACGGTCCAGGGGCTGATCACACTGGAAGATATTTTTGAAAGTTTGGTTGGCGAAGAAATTGTCGATGAAGCCGACAAGAATACCGACATGCAGCAGCTGGCTTATCAACGCTGGGAGAAATGGAAAAAACAGCACGGTGTGATTGAAAGCAAAGATGACGAGTGATCAAATTCGGCTAAAAAGGGCCAATTCGGCTAAAAAGGGCCAATTCGGCCCTTTTCCCGGCATCGGCATATCAGAACAATTACAATGCGATACCAATATTACTGACTGGCTCATCGCGTAATTCTTCACGCAGGCTTTTGATCAATTCGATATCGCGTCGTTCCGCTTCTTTCAGCGCACGGAAAATTGCCCACTGCACATCCCATTCTTCGCAAACGGCTTCATTTTCTTTTTGATTTTCGTTGGTGATCTCGACACCCGTTTGGGCAAACACAAGATCAGCCACGGTTTCAGCAGACAAGCTGCTGAGCTTAGTGACTGTCTCTAGCATCAAATCACGATCGAGCATGGCATGAAGCAAATCAGCCAAAGCGACGCAGGCATCGATAGCTGGATTTACTGCATAAATATCAAAGTCATCGGCACTCGGTACCAAATCTTCCAGCTTTTCCAGCTGATTTTCAAAGTTAATCTTGGCACTCTTTACCGTTAAGATCTCCCAGATACTATCAAGAATGATGCGGTATTTTTGTGCCTCCGCAAACTCCGTTTCCTCACAAAATAAGGCAAAGTTTGGATACATTCGTTCACACAGTGAGACCATAAAAGTAAGGTGTTGCCACGGTTCTAATTTTTCTAAGCGAAGCTGAACAGGATTCTTTAGCATGGGATAATCTACGATAGTGATTTGCACTGGAGTTTAATGCATAACTCGTCAGCACAAAAGGAAAAGCAATGAACAAGGTACTGATCGTCTCCCGCCAGCAGGAAACTTATCAACGGCTGATCCAGCAGGCACAATTGCCACAGCTTGAGATCACTGATGATCCCAGGCTGGCAGCGATTATTTTAGCAGATCCGCCCAACATCGCCGCACACCTTAGTGATTACCCTGCTCTGTGCTGGCTGCAGTCTACCTTTGCCGGTATCGATGCCCTGACCAAACCAGGTTTGCGCCAGGACTATACGCTGACCAATATTCGCGGTTGCTTCGGACAACTCATTACCGAATATGTGATGGGGCTGACACTGGCACATACCCGTCATTTTGCGCTCTACCAACAGCAGCAAAAACATCGCCAATGGCTGCCCCATCGCTATTCGGCGTTAAGCAACAAAACCATGGTTATTTTGGGGACGGGTGCCATAGGTAGCCATTTAGCCCAAGCCGCGCATACAATGGGACTACGCGTCATTGGCGTGAACCGCTCGGGTGAACCGGCCAGTCACTTGTTTGCCCATACCTATCCGTTATCCGAACTCCCGCAAGCACTCGCTCAGGCCGATATTCTGGTATCCACCCTGCCCGCAACAACTGCGACCGACAACCTGCTCAATACCACCAGCCTAAGCCATTGCCAAAATACGCTACTGTTTAATGTAGGACGTGGAAATGCGGTTTGTGAAGAGGGATTACTGTCCGCTATCGAGCAAGATCATGTTGCCCATGCTTTCCTGGATGTTTTTAAGCATGAGCCACTTAATAACCAGCATCCTTTCTGGCAGCATACTAAAATAACTATCACCCCGCATATTGCCGCAGAGAGCTTTCCTGAGCAGGTGTTCGACGTCTTTGCCGCGAACTATCTGCGCTTTATCCAGCAGCAACCATTGATGTACCAGATTGACTTTAAACGAGGCTATTAAGCACTCAGGCGCAGGAAGAAGGTAATTATGGCAACGCAACAACTTGATAACCTGCTGGAACAAATACGACGCTGCGAGATCTGCAAAGATCACCTCCCTCTCGGTCCGCGTCCGGTGATCCAGGCGGCCAGCAGTGCCGGGATGATGATTGTTGGCCAGGCACCGGGAACCCGTGTCCATGAAACCGGGATCCCGTGGAACGATCCGAGCGGTGATCGCCTGCGTTCCTGGTTAGATCTCGACAGAACGACTTTTTATGACCCAAAGCAGATAGCCATTATGCCGATGGGACTGTGTTATCCGGGCAAGGGGAAGTCCGGCGATCTGCCGCCAAGGCAGGAATGCGCGCCGCAATGGCACCCGCTAGTATGGCCATTGCTACCCAATATCGGCATGACCTTGCTGGTTGGCCAATATGCCCAGCAGTGGTACCTCAAAGACAAACCGAAAACACTGACAGAAACAGTCAGGGCTTGGCGGCAGTGGGCCCCCAAATACATTCCGATGCCGCACCCTTCACCGCGTAATATCCGCTGGCTGAAAGACAATCCGTGGTTCGAGGAAGAGGTGGTGCCGTTTATCAGGGAGTATGTCCACCAGCATTTGAAAGGGACGAGAGGCTAGTTTCGAGAAGCGAGAAAAAAGCCCGCGCAATCACTTGCACGGGCTTTTCAGTGCTCTTCCTAGCAACTCGCCACCAGGAACTCGTACCTGGTTCTATTTATGATACGGCTTAGAAAGCTCATGCACCGCATCCACGAACACGCCCGCATTCTCTGGCGGCACATCCAGGTGGATACCATGGCCGAGGTTAAATACATGACCGGTACCTTCGTTGCCATAACCTGCAAGAATCGTCGCGACTTCTTGGCGAATACGCTCAGGTTGCGCGTAAAGCATGGAGGGATCCATATTGCCCTGCAGGGCAACTTTATCGCCGACACGACGCTTAGCGTCAGCAATATCAATCGTCCAGTCCAGACCGACGGCATCACAACCCGTTGCGGCGATTTGCTCTAACCACATGCCACCATTTTTGGTGAACAGGGTTACTGGCACGCGACGGCCTTCATTTTCACGGATCAGACCATCAACAATTTTGTGCATATAACGCAGTGAGAACTCATTGTAATCACGAGGCGTTAATACGCCACCCCAGGTATCAAACACCATCACAGACTGCGCACCCGCTTTGATCTGGGCATTCAGGTACTCAATCACGCTGTCTGCCAGCTTATCAAGTAGCAGATGCAGTGTTGCTGGTTCGGCATACATCATTTTTTTGATCTTGGTGAATGCTTTCGAGCTACCACCTTCAACCATGTAAGTCGCCAGTGTCCACGGGCTGCCAGAGAAACCAATCAGTGGCACTTCGCCCTGCAGATCTTTACGGATCTGACGCACTGCATTCATCACATACTGCAGCTCCCCTTCCGGATCCGGCAGACCAATTTTATCAACATCGCCTTTACAGGTTATAGGACGCTCAAACTTGGGACCTTCACCGGCTTCAAAATATAAGCCCAGACCCATAGCATCCGGAATAGTCAGGATATCAGAAAACAGAATAGCAGCATCCAGAGGGAAACGGCGCAGTGGCTGTAAGGTCACCTCACTGGCTAATTCAGCATTCTTACACAGCGACATAAAGTCACCTGCAACACTACGTGTAGCTCGGTATTCTGGCAAATAACGGCCAGCCTGACGCATCATCCATACTGGTGTGCAATCTACCGGCTGCTTTAATAACGCACGTAGGTAGCGGTCATTCTTTAATTCGCTCATTGAGGACTCCACGGATAAATTCTGCGACGTATTGTAGCACTCCCCTGCTGCAACAAAAGAACCCAATTGTTAAGCTGGTCATATTTATTACAACAATTTCTTCACCATATTTGCGACATAGCCGTCAGCCGTGATACAAAATCTGCGCGCTAGCAATAATAAGAATATCTTGCTCGTCGACGAGCATGTAACTGCACCTTATCCCTCCTTTAGGAGGGTTTTTTTATGCTACTTTTTTTCATCAGCGCTAAGGTGTGGTTTATCAGCTGACGGGCTATCGTTCCTTCCGGCGCGACAGGTGGCAAACTATCAGCTGATGCCCATATCGCGTCACTCAGTTCTTCATAATCCGGCTTGATCTCGCCACTCTCGTAATCGGCTAAAAAACCCATCATAAGATTGGAAGGAAAGGCCCATGGCTGGCTGCCGAAGTAACGAATATTAGCCACCTTAATTCCTGTTTCCTCTTCGATCTCGCGAGCAACACATTGCTCCAGGGTTTCACCGGCTTCGACAAAACCGGCGATCACCGTGTACATACCTGTCTTATGGCGAGGGTGCTGAGCAAGCAATAGTTTGTCTTGCTTTCTGACCGCAACAATCACACATGGCGACACTCGGGGGTAATGGATACGCTGACACTGCTGGCATTCCATCGCCAATTGCGCTGCCGCCAACTGACATTGTCCGCCACAATTGGGGCAGTACGTTTCGGATTGCTTCATGTGCGATAGCTGAGTCGCTTTTCCGGCCAGATCAAACAGCTCGCTCTCAATACCCAATAAGTCTCTTTGAGTATAAAAATCATCGTCATCCGTATTGTCGTGAACCTCTAGCCAGAAAACAGGATGACCCGAGTATTCACCAATCCAGCGTGCATCGTCACAATTAAAACCTAACTCTGACTTTGTCATCAGAGGAAGCATGTGGTTGACCAAATACAATTTGCGATCTTTTACGACGCACCAATACACTAATTCTCGTTTATTTAACATCAATGTCACATCCATCCTTGCAGGGTATCGTTTTTACTGGCAATCTAAACTTTATAACGGAATATGAATCCGTATAACAAGGCTCTCTTTTTTAAGAGGTTCACTGGTGTAGTATTTAGTAACTTGGTTTTTTTATAACGTTTGTTTTTCGTAACCACCGTTACTGTACTGATAGATCATGAGGGTATGGGCATGTTAAGTAAATTCGAACAAGTTCAGCAACAGTGGGGCGGCACCAGCGATGTCATCGATCACTGGCTGATGTCCCGGCAGCAATTACTGATCGACTACTGTAAACTGGCAGGTCTGCCTCCTTTTGAAAATAATTCACGCCAATTACCAACCTCCAGCCAATTACAACTCTTTTGCCAACAAGTTGTTGACTATATTTCTGCCGGCCATTTCAAAATTTATGATATGGTCATGGACAAGTGGAAAACCACAGGCTATTCACCCACCCAAGAAATCTCGCAACTGTACGCTAATATTACCCAAACCACAGATCCAATTCTTAATTTTACCGATCGTTATTGTGCAATTAGCGATGACGATGATATTCCGGATTTAGATCAGGATCTCTCCTCTATCGGTGAGTTAATGGAGCAAAGGTTTGAGTTTGAAGATAATCTGATTGAACTAATCAGCGAAAGTTTAGCCCGTCCGCCCGGCGCTTAATGTTCAGTTAACATGACCGTCCTGAGAAGCAGCTTTTAGCTGCTTTTCGCAGCACTGCCACTTAATCATCAAAATTACCACCTATCCTTTCTCAGCCTTATTCGTGCCGGTAGATAGATCTGGCTTATAAACGCACCGACAACATGGGTAGTTTCATTTCACCCAAAACAAAAAGGCACCCCGAAGGATGCCTTTTTTGCTTATCTAAACTTCAACGATTAATCGTCGCTTAGACCAGCATTTAGTAGTGCAGCAAGGTCTTGAGATGCTTGTTCAGCATCAACCTGCGGTGCTACTGGCTCTAGCTCTGCATCACGGCTACGTTGACGCTGCTGATGGTAAGAGAAACCGGTACCAGCAGGGATCAGACGACCAACGATAACGTTTTCTTTCAGACCACGTAACTCATCACGCTTACCAGAAACCGCAGCCTCTGTTAGTACGCGAGTCGTTTCCTGGAACGAAGCTGCCGAGATGAACGATTCTGTCGCTAGCGACGCCTTGGTGATACCTAACAGGTCACGGCTAAATGTCGCTGCTGCTTTACCTTCAGCTTCTAGCTTGCGGTTAGCAACATTCAGGCGAGAGAACTCTACCTGCTCACCTTCAAGGAACTCAGAGTCACCAGTCGAAGTGATCGTTACCTTACGAAGCATCTGACGAATGATAGTCTCAATGTGCTTATCATTAATCTTAACGCCCTGTAGACGGTAAACTTCCTGAACTTCGTTAACGATGTACTCAGCAACAGCGTGAACACCACGTAGACGCAAGATATCATGTGGAGCTTCTGGACCATCCGCGATCACATCGCCACATTCAACCTTCTCACCTTCGAATACGTTAAGCTGACGCCACTTAGGGATCATCTCTTCGTATGGCTGGCCATCACTTGGCGTGATGATCAGACGACGCTTACCTTTCGTTTCTTTACCGAAAGAAACAGCACCTGTAATTTCCGCTAGGATTGCAGGCTCTTTTGGCTTACGTGCTTCGAACAGGTCAGCAACTCGTGGCAGACCACCGGTGATGTCTTTAGTACCGCCAGATTCCTGAGGAATACGCGATAACGTTTCACCAATGCCTACTAGCGCGCTGTCTTCAAGCTGAACAATCGCTTTACCCGGCAAGAAGTACTGAGCTGGCATATCAGTACCAGGGATCATTACATCATGACCATTGTCATCAACAAGCTTAACCGTTGGACGCATATCTTTACCGGCACTGGTACGCTCTGCAGCGTCAAGTACAACGATAGAAGACAGGCCTGTTAGCTCATCCGTCTGACGAGTAACAGTCACACCATCAATCAAGTCAACGAACTGAACGCGACCAGCTACTTCAGTGATGATAGGCATTGTATGCGGGTCCCAGTTTGCAACAGTTTCTGCTGCAGTCACTGAATCACCATCACCTTTAGTTAGCATGGAACCGTAAGGAAGCTTGTAGCTTTCCTTGGTACGACCAAACTCATCAACAACGGTCATTTCTGACGCACGGGAAGTAATAACCAGCTTACCTTCGCTGTTCGTTACGTACTTCGCGTTGTGAAGTTTCATCGAACCTGTGTTCTTAACCTGGATGCTGTTTTCTGCTGCCGCACGAGATGCCGCACCACCGATGTGGAACGTACGCATCGTAAGCTGTGTACCCGGCTCACCGATAGACTGAGCAGCGACGACGCCGACTGCTTCACCGGTGTTAACCAGATGACCACGAGCCAGGTCACGACCGTAACAGAACTTACAACAACCAAAGTCATTTTCACACGTTACAACCGAACGTACCTTAACTTGGTCAACTGAGTTCTCTTCCAGAATGTTACACCACTTCTCATCAAGAAGGGTGTTACGTGGCGCAAGGACTTCTTCAGTACCAGGCTTAAGTACATCTTCAGCAACAACACGACCAAGAACGCGATCACCAAGTTGCTCTTTAACGTCACCACCCTCGATAAGAGGCATCATGGTAATACCAGCGTGCGTACCACAATCATCGGCAGTAATTACTACGTCTTGTGCTACGTCTACTAGACGACGTGTCAGGTAACCGGAGTTCGCTGTCTTCAGTGCGGTATCCGCTAGACCCTTACGAGCACCGTGAGTAGAGATGAAGTACTGCAGTACGTTCAGACCTTCACGGAAGTTCGCAGTGATCGGTGTTTCGATGATTGAGCCATCCGGCTTAGCCATCAGGCCACGCATACCAGCAAGCTGACGAATCTGCGCCGCAGAACCACGAGCACCGGAATCGGCCATCATGTAAACGCTGTTGAACGATTTCTGCTTCTCTTCTTCGCCGTCACGGTTAATCACGGTGTCGAAGGACAGGTTATCCATCATCGCTTTAGCAACCTGCTCATTGGCAGTTGCCCAGATATCAATCACTTTGTTGTAACGTTCGCCGGCAGTTACCAGACCAGATTGGAACTGTTCTTGGATTTCTGCGACTTCAGCTTCAGCTTCAGCGATCTTAGTGTATTTCTCAGCAGGAACGACCATATCGTCGATACCAACAGAAACACCAGACAATGCAGCGTAAGCAAAACCTGTGTACATAATTTGGTCAGCAAAAATAACGGTATCTTTCATGCCCAACTTACGGTAACACGTGTTCAGTAGGTTAGAGATTTGCTTCTTACCTAGCGCTTCAGTGTTCACAAGGCTGTACGGAAGACCTTTAGGAACGATCTGCCACAGGATTGCACGACCAACTGTAGTATCAACTAGCTTAGTTTCAGATGACAAGTTGCCTTGCTCATCATAGAGGTGCTCTGTGATACGAACTTTCACGCGAGCGTGTAGTTCTGCATTCTTCGTACGGTATGCTTTCTCTGCTTCTGCAGGTCCGGCAAGGTACATGCCTTCACCCTTCGCGTTGATTCTGTCACGCGTCATGTAGTAAAGACCCAATACAACGTCCTGAGAAGGTACGATGATCGGATCACCTGACGCCGGCGATAGGATGTTGTTGGTAGACATCATCAGTGCACGAGCTTCAAGCTGCGCTTCCAGAGTTAGAGGTACGTGTACCGCCATCTGGTCACCATCGAAGTCGGCGTTATAGGCCGCACACACTAGTGGGTGAAGCTGAATCGCTTTACCTTCGATTAGTACTGGTTCAAATGCCTGAATACCTAGACGGTGCAGTGTTGGTGCACGGTTAAGCATTACCGGGTGTTCACGAATCACTTCGTCCAGGATATCCCAAACAACCGCTTCTTCGCGCTCAACCATCTTCTTAGCAGCTTTGATCGTAGTCGCAAGACCACGGGTCTCTAGCTTGCCGTAGATGAATGGCTTAAATAGCTCTAGTGCCATCTTCTTAGGAAGACCACACTGATGCAGACGCAGGTATGGACCTACGGTGATAACAGAACGACCTGAGTAGTCAACACGCTTACCAAGAAGGTTCTGACGGAAACGACCCTGCTTACCTTTGATCATGTCAGCCAAAGATTTCAGAGGACGTTTGTTCGAACCAGTGATAGCGCGGCCACGACGACCGTTATCTAGCAATGCATCAACAGACTCCTGAAGCATACGCTTTTCGTTACGTACGATAATATCAGGAGCGGCCAAGTCCAATAGACGCTTAAGACGGTTGTTACGGTTAATTACGCGACGGTACAGATCATTCAGATCTGAC
Source organism: Photobacterium lipolyticum (assembly GCF_003026475.1). Lineage (GTDB taxonomy): Bacteria > Pseudomonadota > Gammaproteobacteria > Enterobacterales > Vibrionaceae > Photobacterium > Photobacterium lipolyticum. Next base: position 16,652 of record NZ_PYMC01000015.1, on the reverse strand, counting down.
GTTGCAAAACGACCACCATCTAGCGGTACCAACGGACGAAGATCCGGCGGTAGAACTGGCAGAACAGAAAGGATCATCCACTCGGGGTTGTTACCTGACTGTAAGAATGCTTCAACAAGCTTTAAACGCTTGGTTAATTTTTTGCGCTTGGTTTCAGAGTTAGTTTCTTCTAACTCTTCACGCATGTTTTCGATTTCAGCATTCAGGTCCATATTACCTAGTAATGCTTTAATCGCTTCTGCGCCCATTTTAGCGTCGAATTCGTCGCCCCATTCTTCAAGTGCATCCAGGTACTGCTCTTCTGACAGTAGCTGACTACGCTCAAGGCTGGTCATTCCAGGTTCGATGACAATGTACGATTCAAAGTAAAGTACACGCTCGATGTCACGCAGCGGGATGTCCATTAACAAACCGATACGAGATGGCAGTGACTTAAGGAACCAGATGTGGGCTACAGGTGAAGCAAGCTCAATGTGACCCATACGCTCACGACGTACTTTGGTCTGAGTAACTTCAACACCACATTTTTCACAAATCACACCACGGTGCTTGAGGCGCTTATATTTGCCACAAAGACACTCGTAGTCTTTTACTGGGCCAAAGATACGTGCACAGAAAAGGCCGTCACGCTCAGGCTTAAAGGTACGGTAGTTGATGGTTTCTGGCTTTTTAACTTCACCAAAAGACCATGAACGGATCATGTCAGGTGAAGCAAGACCGATTTTGATTGCATCAAATTCTTCGGTCTTATGTTGTGCTTTCAGAAACTTAAGTAAGTCTTTCACATTCGGCTCCTGTGAGGAGTTGACCCATAAAGGCGCCAGTCTTCTGGCGCCTTCATATTTATACCGGAGTAACTAATAAGCTTGGTAAACCAAGTCTTATTCGTCTTCCAGCTCGATGTTGATACCCAACGAGCGGATTTCTTTCAACAATACGTTGAATGATTCCGGCATACCAGGTTCCATACGATGATCTCCGTCGACGATGTTTTTATACATCTTCGTACGGCCGTTAACGTCATCTGACTTAACGGTTAGCATTTCTTGAAGTGTATATGCTGCGCCGTATGCTTCAAGCGCCCATACTTCCATCTCACCGAAACGCTGACCACCGAACTGAGCTTTACCACCCAGCGGCTGCTGAGTAACAAGGCTGTAAGAACCGGTAGAACGGGCGTGCATCTTGTCATCAACCAAGTGGTTCAGTTTCAGCATGTACATGTAACCAACTGTTACAGGGCGCTCAAACATGTCACCGGTGCGACCGTCAAACAATTTCAGCTGACCAGACTCAGGCAAGTCACCAAGCTTCAACAGTTCTTTGATTGACGCTTCTGGAGCACCATCAAATACTGGCGTTGCGATTGGCAGGCCTTTACGCAAGTTCTGAACCAATGTCATCACTTCTTCGTCTGACAGAGCAGCAATGTCGACGTTCTGGCGAGTATCACCCAGATCGTAAACTTTCTGTAGGAAGTTACGGAACTTATGTAACTCCTGTTGCTGCTTCAGCATCTCGTTGATCTTGTCACCGATACCTTTCGCTGCAAGACCCATATGAGTCTCCAGGATCTGACCGATGTTCATACGAGATGGTACACCCAGTGGGTTCAGAACAATGTCGACAGTCTGACCTTTTTCATCGTACGGCATATCTTCAACAGGGTTGATCTTAGAGATTACACCCTTGTTACCGTGACGACCCGCCATCTTATCACCAGGCTGGATACGACGTTTAACAGCTAGGTATACCTTAACAATTTTAAGGACACCCGGTGCTAGGTCATCACCCTGTGTGATCTTACGACGCTTAGTTTCAAACTTCTTATCAAACTCAGCTTTCAATTCGTCGTACTGCTCTGCCAACTGCTCCAGTTGGTTTTGCAGTTCTTCGTCATCTAGCGTTTGAGCAAACAGTGTTTCACGGTTCATTGAAGAAAGCTTATCTTCGCCGTAACCCGCAGAAAGTAGAAGCGTACGAACACGAGCAAGAAGACCACCCTCAAGGATCTGGAATTCTTCTGTGATATCTTTTTTCGCTTCTTTCAGCTGCATTTCTTCGATTTCAAGCGCACGCTTGTCTTTTTCTACGCCATCGCGAGTAAAGACTTGAACGTCGATGATGGTACCAGACACAGAGTTTGGTACACGTAGAGAAGAGTCTTTAACGTCAGACGCTTTCTCACCAAAGATTGCACGCAGTAGCTTCTCTTCCGGTGTAAGCTGAGTTTCACCCTTAGGTGTCACTTTACCTACCAGAATATCGCCACCTTTCACTTCAGCACCGATGTAAACAACACCAGATTCATCCAGCTTAGAAAGCGCAGCTTCACCCACGTTAGGGATGTCAGCAGTGATTTCTTCAGAGCCCAGTTTCGTGTCACGCGCCACACAAGAAAGCTCTTGAATGTGGATTGTTGTCAGGCGATCTTCCTGTACAACACGCTCAGAAACTAAGATGGAATCCTCAAAGTTATAACCATTCCAAGGCATGAACGCGATACGCATGTTCTGGCCAAGTGCAAGCTCACCCAGATCGGTCGAAGGACCATCTGCAAGTACGTCACCACGAGCCACTGGTTCACCCGGCATCACGGTTGGACGCTGGTTGATACAGGTGTTCTGGTTAGAACGGGTGTACTTAGTTAGGTTATAAATATCGATACCAGCTTCGCCTGGTACTAGCTCGTTTTCGTTCACTTTAACAACGATACGAGAAGCATCGACAGACTGAACCTGACCGCCACGTTTAGCTACGGCGGTTACACCGGAGTCAACCGCTACAGAGCGCTCAATACCTGTACCAACCAACGGCTTATCAGCACGCAATGTTGGAACAGCCTGACGCTGCATGTTCGCACCCATAAGTGCACGGTTAGCATCATCGTGCTCTAGGAATGGGATCAGGGATGCCGCCACAGATACAACCTGGTTGGTTGCAACGTCCATGTACTGAACATGGTCGCGTGGGTGCAAGCCAGAATCACCTTTCTGACGGGCAGTAACAAGTTCATCACTGAAGCTACCATCTTCTTCCAGCGCAGCATTCGCCTGAGCGATAACATACTGGCCTTCTTCAATAGCAGACAGGTAATCGATTTGGTCAGTAACGCTACCATCAACCACTTTACGGTATGGAGTTTCTAAGAAACCGTAAGAGTTACAACGCGCAAATACAGACAGCGAGTTGATTAGGCCGATGTTTGGACCTTCCGGCGTTTCGATTGGACATAGACGACCGTAGTGAGTCGCGTGTACATCTCGAACTTCAAAGCCAGCACGTTCACGAGTCAGACCACCTGGACCAAGCGCCGAAATACGACGTTTGTGAGTAACTTCTGACAACGGGTTGTTTTGATCCATAAACTGAGACAGCTGAGAAGAACCGAAGAACTCCTTAACTGCAGCAGAAATTGGCTTAGCATTAATCAGGTCTTGCGGCATGATCGCATCAAGATCGCCAAGGCTCAGACGTTCTTTAACAGCACGCTCAACACGAACTAGACCAACACGGAACTGGTTTTCAGCCATTTCGCCAACTGAACGAATACGACGGTTACCCAGGTGGTCGATATCATCAACTTCACCACGGCCGTTACGAATTTCGATCAGTTTACGCATAACATCAATGATGTCTTGATTGTCAAGCGTACCAGAACCTGTGATCTCATCACGAAGAAGAGAACTGTTGAACTTCATACGACCAACAGCTGACAAGTCATAGCGATCTTCAGAGAAGAACAGGCTATTAAACAGTTGTTCAGCAGCTTCGCGTGTAGGCGGCTCACCAGGACGCATCATGCGGTAGATTTCAACTAGCGCACTTAAACGGTCAGTGGTGTTGTCGACACGCAAGGTATCAGACATGTACGGGCCGTAGTCTAGGTCGTTCGTAAACAGAACTTCAATAGACTTATGACCAGCCTGCGACAGTAGCGCTAGAGATTCCAGGCTTAATTCCTGGTTAGCAGCGACAATTAGCTCGCCAGTTTCTTCGTTCACGTAATCACGTGATGCGATTTTACCGACGATATATTCAACAGGAACTTCAATGTGATCAACACCGTCTTTGCCTAACTGGCGAATATGACGAGCGGTGATACGACGACCTTGCTCTACGTAGGTTTTACCGTTCGCTTCAATATTGAAGCTTGCAGTTTCGCCACGTAGACGATCAGGCACCAGTTCCATAACCAGTGACTTACCCTGAACTTCGAAGTTAACTTTATCGAAGAACATATCAAGGATCTGCTCAGTGGTATAATCCAATGCACGCAGAATGATTGAAGCTGGTAGCTTACGACGACGGTCGATACGTACGAATACGTTATCCTTAGGATCAAACTCGAAATCCAACCATGAACCACGGTATGGGATTACGCGTGCGTTATATAACACTTTACCTGAGGAGTGGGTTTTACCCTTATCGCTGTCGAAGAAGACACCCGGGCTACGGTGCAGCTGGGATACGATAACCCTCTCGGTACCGTTAATAACGAAAGTACCGTTATCTGTCATGAGCGGAATTTCGCCCATGTAAACTTCTTGTTCTTTAATGTCTTTTACAGTGCCAGCCGGCGCGTCTTTGTCATACATGACAAGACGTAGCTTCACACGTAGTGGTGCAGAGTAAGTTACGCCACGAATTTGACATTCTTTGACATCGAAGACCGGCTCACCGAGACGATAGCTAACGTATTGCAGCTCGGAATTGCCGTTATAGCTCTGAATTGGAAAAACAGAACGAAAGGCAGCTTCTAGACCGTAATGCCCTTCTGGATCCTGCTCGATGAACTTCTGAAAAGAATCAAGCTGGATCGACAGCAAGTATGGTGCATCCAAAACGCGTGGACGCTTACCAAAATCCTTACGGATACGCTTTTTCTCGGTATAAGAGTAAACCATAGGTTCCTCAGATCGCTAATAAGTGATCCAAACTGTCCAACCAGGGGACAGTGACTAATAACACTGTTTATTGTAGGAACAACTCTGAAGAATCAGGGCTGTTTTTTGCATGAATAATGGTTACAAAACAATGTGAAAAATACCATTACCCTACAGCGCAAAAAGGCCGGTGGCATTCAGCCACCAGCCATTAGCCTTTACAGGCTAAGAAATTAAGTAATAATTACTTAATTTCAACAGTAGCACCAACTTCTTCTAGCTGAGCTTTAAGAGCTTCAGCTTCAGCTTTCTCAACGCCTTCTTTTAGAGGTGCTGGAGCGCCGTCAACTACTGCTTTAGCTTCTTTAAGACCTAGGCCAGTTGCGCCACGTACAGCTTTGATAACTTGTACTTTCTGTGAACCAACAGCTGTTAGGATTACGTCAAACTCAGTTTGCTCTTCAGCTACTTCAGCTGCGCCGCCTGCTACAACTGCTGCTGCAGCTGAAACACCGAATTTTTCTTCCATAGCTTCGATAAGCTCAACAACTTGCATTACAGACATTTCTGCAACTGCGTCTAGGATTTGCTCGTTAGTGATAGACATAACAATTCTCTTTGAAATCAACAATTAATTTAATATAGCGTTCAGATAAAACAGGGGCAATTAAGCCGCTGCTTCTTCTTTCTGATCGCGTACAGCTGCGATAGTACGTACCAGCTTGCCAGCTGAAGCTTCTTTCATGCACATCATTAGGCGCGCAATAGCTTCGTCGTAAGTTGGTAGTGTCGCAAGAATTTCTGCGTCAACAACAGCGCCTTCGAATGCGGCTGCTTTGAACTCGAAATCTTTATTCTCTTTAGCGAAGTCTTTGAAAAGACGCGCTGCAGCACCTGGGTGCTCATTAGAGAAACCGATTAGTGAAGGACCAACGAAAACGTCTTTTAGACATTCAAAATCAGTACCTTCAACTGCGCGACGTGCAAGTGTGTTACGAACAACTTTCAGGTAAACGCCGTTTTCACGAGCTTGTTTACGTAGAGAAGTCATCGCACCAACTGCAACACCACGAGAGTCAGCAACAACTGCAGACAGGGCACCATTGGCAGCTTCGTTGACTTCAGCAACAATTGCTTTTTTGTCTTGAAGATTTAATGCCATTGGATATAGCTCCTGGATTTTTTGCTGGGTTACCCCAGTCATTACACCACTCACTGTCAGAATGACAGGAGAGTCTTACGGCGCAGATCCAAGAAAGACTTACATCAATCATGTTCTGGCACCGTCTACGTAGGTAATATTAAGCTCCTAAGAACGCCTACGGTCTTTGACGAAGGCTAATTTACAAGCAATTAGCCTCAGCCATGAATTTGTGAACGCCAGATTATACACTAACCTGACAATTCTGCAAATTATTATACGTTAGTTTCCAGAGTGTTCTGGTCTAGCGACACACCTGCACCCATAGTGGTAGAGATGCTTACTTTCTTGATGAAAGTACCTTTAGCAGAAGAAGGCTTAGCTTTCTTCAGAGCAACTAGAAGTGCTTCTAGGTTCTCTTTAAGGTTTGCAGCGTCAAAATCTACTTTACCAATGGTAGTGTGGATGATGCCATTTTTGTCGTTACGGTAACGAACCTGACCTGCTTTAGCATTTTTAACTGCTTCAGCAACGTTAGGAGTTACAGTACCAACTTTAGGGTTTGGCATAAGACCGCGTGGACCAAGGATAGTACCTAATTGACCAACAACGCGCATTGCATCTGGAGATGCGATAACAACGTCAAAGTCCATTACGCCTTTCTTAACTTGGTCAGCAAGATCGTCCATACCGATCAGATCTGCGCCAGCTTCTTTAGCTGCTTCTGCGTTTGCACCTTGAGTGAACACAGCAACGCGGATATCACGACCAGTACCGTGTGGCAGTACAGTTGCACCACGTACGTTTTGGTCTGATTTACGAGCATCGATACCAAGGTTAACAGCAACGTCAACGCTTTCTACGAATTTAGCAGTAGCCAGTTCTTTAAGAAGAGCAACAGCTTCGTTGATTTCGTACTCTTTAGTAGAATCAACTTTGTCACGGATTACGCGCATGCGTTTAGTCAGTTTTGCCATTGTCTTAACCCTCTACCACTAGGCCCATTGAACGAGCAGTACCAGCAATCGAACGCTTCATAGCTTCGATGTCAGCACCAGTCATATCGGCTGCTTTAGTTTCAGCAATTTCCTGAATCTGAGCGTCAGTAACAGTACCAACTTTCTCAGTGTTAGGACGGCCAGAACCAGACTTAACGCCTGCTGCTTTCTTAAGAAGAACTGCAGCTGGTGGAGTCTTAGTGATGAACGTGAAAGAACGGTCGCTGTATACTGTGATAACAACAGGAGTCGGAAGACCTTTCTCAACTGAGTCAGTCTTAGCGTTAAACGCTTTACAGAATTCCATGATGTTAACACCGTGTTGACCTAGAGCAGGACCAACTGGTGGACTTGGGTTTGCTGCACCAGCTGCAACCTGCAGCTTGATGTACGCTTCTACTTTTTTAGCCATTGCTATATACCTAAAATTTGGGTTCAAACGTCTATTTTCTAGAAATAGACTCCCCGTCTAACGAAAGGGCGCGAAATTATAGTTCAATCCCCCGCCCCTGACAATACAAACTGATTACTAATCGATCAGTTCTTTTCTACTTGGCCGAACTCTAGCTCAACCGGAGTTGCACGGCCAAAGATCGACACAGAAACTTTCACGCGGCTCTTGGCATAATCCACTTCTTCAACAACACCGTTGAAATCAGCAAATGGACCATCAGTAACGCGAACCACTTCACCCGGCTCGAATACTGTTTTATGGACTGGTGATTCACTCGCCTGCTGCAGACGATTAAGAATCGCATCCGCCTCTTTATCAGAGATAGGAGCAGGACGGTCAGATGTACCGCCAATGAACCCCATTACACGAGGAATACTACGTACCAGGTGCCATGTCTCGTCGTTCATCACCATCTGTACAAGCACATAACCAGGGAAGAACTTACGCTCACTCTTCCGACGCTGGCCAGCACGCATTTCAACCACTTCCTCGGTCGGTACAAGTACCTCATCAAAGTAATCTTCCATGCTGTGCATTTTGATATGCTCACGTAGTGACTGCGCGACACGACCTTCAAAGCCGGAGAAAGCCTGTACTACATACCATCGTTTTTTTGGAGCTTCGCTCATGAACTCTTACCTCACACACCGGTAACTAGGCGGACTAAACGGACCATAATGCCGTCAATTCCCCACAAGGCTAACGCCATAATGACAGTGACGGCTAAAACGATAAAGGTTGTCTGCGTAGCTTCCTGACGAGTAGGCCATACCACTTTGCGGACTTCCATGCGCGATTCACGTCCAAACGTGATCGCGGTTTTACCTTTTGCTGTAAGTGCGGCAATACCACCAGCAGCAGCAACAAGCACTACTATCGCGGCTGCGCGCAACACTACAGAAACATCACTGTACAGGTAATTACCAACCACAGCGGCAGCAAGCAAAGCAAATACAGCGACCCACTTAAGGCCATCCATACTGCTCGGGCTGCTTTGGTTTTCGGCATTCGCTTTCATACAACCAACCTGTAACTAGTCTCAATATAGACGAAAACGACCCCGCTAGTGCGAGGTCCTAAATGAAGGAAAGGACTAAACCTTTAATGACATTATAAAAAACTTCATCTCAACGAACTTCTACTCTACGCCTTTGACTAAAAATTACACGAATAAAAAATCAGACGCAGAAAAGGGCATCAAATGATGCCCTTTTGGTACCTTGTCGTCAAATCTTATTCGAAGATCTTAGCAACAACACCAGCACCAACTGTACGACCGCCTTCACGGATCGCAAAACGCAGACCTTCATCCATCGCGATTGGGCAGATTAGAGTCACTTTCATCTGAACGTTATCACCAGGCATTACCATTTCAATGCCTTCTGGTAGCTCGATAGTACCAGTTACGTCAGTTGTACGGAAGTAGAACTGTGGACGGTAGCCCTTGAAGAATGGAGTATGACGGCCACCTTCATCTTTAGACAGAACATAAATTTCTGACTCAAAAGTGGTGTGCGGAGTAATTGAACCTGGCTTAGCAAGAACTTGACCACGCTCAACTTCGTCACGCTTAGTACCACGCAGAAGAACACCAACGTTCTCACCAGCACGACCTTCGTCAAGAAGCTTACGGAACATCTCTACACCAGTACAAGTCGTAGTGATGGTTTCTTTGATACCAACGATAGCAACTTCGTCACCAACGCGAACAATACCTTGCTCAACACGACCCGTAACAACAGTACCACGGCCTTGGATTGAGAATACATCTTCGATAGGAAGGATGAACGGCTTGTCAATTGCGCGCTCTGGCTCTGGGATGTAGTTATCTAGAGCTTCAGCTAGTTCAACGATTTTATCTTCCCACTGAGCTTCACCGTTAAGTGCGCCTAGTGCAGAACCCATGATTACTGGGCAGTCATCGCCTGGGAAGTCGTATTCAGAAAGAAGCTCACGAACTTCCATTTCTACCAGTTCTAGTAGCTCTTCATCATCAACCATATCACATTTGTTCATGAATACGATGATGTAAGGAATACCAACCTGGCGACCAAGAAGGATGTGCTCACGTGTCTGAGGCATAGGGCCATCAGTTGCAGCAACAACCAGAATACCGCCATCCATCTGTGCAGCACCGGTGATCATGTTTTTAACATAATCGGCGTGTCCTGGGCAGTCAACGTGGGCGTAGTGGCGAGATGGCGTATCGTACTCTACGTGTGAAGTAGAAATTGTGATACCACGCTCGCGCTCTTCTGGAGCGTTATCGATTGATGCGAAGTCACGTGCGGCACCACCGTAAACTTTTGCCAAAACTGTACAGATAGCAGCAGTTAGAGTCGTTTTACCATGGTCAACGTGGCCGATAGTACCAACGTTAACGTGTGGCTTAAGACGTTCAAATTTTTCTTTAGACATAGATAGTCCCTCTAGACACGGCATTAGGTGGCATTACGACCACACAACCAAACATGGGTTTGTAGAGTATATATCAAATGGTTTGAGAGCGACTTGGAGAAGGGATGGTGCTGATAGGCGGATTTGAACCGCCGACCTCACCCTTACCAAGGGTGCGCTCTACCAACTGAGCTATATCAGCACACAAGAAGTGTGGAGCGGGCAGCGGGAATCGAACCCGCATCATCAGCTTGGAAGGCTGAGGTAATAGCCATTATACGATGCCCGCAAACTCGTAACTCGTAGAGCTATCAAACTACTTGAAAATGGTGGAGGGGGAAGGATTCGAACCTTCGAAGGCGGAGCCGTCAGATTTACAGTCTGATCCCTTTGGCCACTCGGGAACCCCTCCAGGGGTATAGCTAAAACTGGTGCCGACTACCGGAATCGAACTGGTGACCTACTGATTACAAGTCAGTTGCTCTACCTACTGAGCTAAGTCGGCGTAATTGCTGCGCATTCTAGTTAATCATTTATAGGCTTGCAATACCTTTAAGAGTTTTTTTTATTTTTTTTCCTTAACCGTCTCAAATTTAATCATCATCGGCATTTTGCGTACAGGGCCAATCCTTCCAAGACCAACTCCGAACGATGCAAATAGCGTTTTGACCAAGGTGTCGGTAGATGACGCATACCTCCGCCACATAAGATCACTTCAGGGCTCGTTCCAAGTTTCTCTTTTGCCTGCTTGAGGCCATATTCGATTAACCCGACCAGTGCTGCCCGACAGCCATTTTTCAGACCATCCGCCGTATTATCTGCGAATGTTATATGTTCCCCATGCTCACGATCAGAGAAAACTTTACGGGTATTTTCCAGTACCGATTGCATCATTAACTGATAACCGGGTGCAATCCAGCCCCCCAAATGCTTGCCGTCTTCAGCCAGCACATCAAACGTCAATGCGGTACCAATATCGACAATGACTGTTGGCTTTTTAAACTCTTGTCTGACAGCGACAAGGGTTAGCCAGCGATCTACACCAAGGTATTGATATTCAGAATAGGCATTCTTAACACCAAAGTCTTTACGTAGCGTCTTCACTTGCATGACCGGGATATTAGCCATCTGAGCAATGCGTTGGATTGAATTATCAACCTCAACAGGCCCGACACTGGCAAACACTATTCTATGAATTCCTTTTTCTAATAGTGGCTCAAGTACCATTTCTAATTTACGGCTAGGGTAACGGCCTAACAGTTCAAAATTTCCAGATTCAAATAATTGGGCAACTTTGACATAGGTGTTACCCGCTTCAATTAATAATTGCATCAACAACCTCTAAGGCTGATTTCACCACCGATATACGGCTCTATACCCGCATCGGTTTCAAGTAATAAGGCACCCTGTTTATCAATGCCGCGGGCAATTCCTTCTACCACACGTTCACCTATCAATAATTTAACAGGGCGGTTCAAAAAGTTATCTAATTTATTCCAACGATCGATAAAACCATCGAGACCGATTTGCTCATAAGCCGTTAGCGTTTGATGTAGTCGCTCAATCAATACCGCGGCTAATTGGTTTCGCTCAGGTAGGTCATCACACGCCTGTACCAGATTGGTCCAAGCCTGATCAATATCTGTTCCTTCCTGATCAGTCATTGCAACATTGAGCCCCATACCTATAACTAGATGGGCAGCTTCTCCCGTCTGGCCTGTCATCTCAATCAGAATACCGGCCAACTTCTTATCTTTATAATACAAATCATTAGGCCATTTCACTCTAATCTCGTCAGCACCCAATGTTTGTAAAGCTTCAGCAATAGCGATGCCAACAACAAGGCTCAACCCCATCGCAGCTGCCATCCCGGCATCAAGTCGCCAATACATAGAGAGATACAAATTACTACCAAAAGGAGACAGCCATTGCCGTCCCCGACGCCCTCGACCAGCCTGCTGATATTCAGCCAAACAAACTGCACCTTGAGGTAACTGGCCGACCCGGTCGAGTAGAAATTGATTAGTCGAATCGATAACGGGTATGAGATCTAAGTTTGAGCACTTTACCTGAGCTAAAATTTTATCGCAATCAAGCAGTTCCAATTTTGATGCCAGGCTATAGCCTTTCCCCTGCACTCGGTAGACATCTAGACCCCAGCCCTGTAATTGCCTGATATGTTTGCTTATTGCGGCTCGGGAAATTCCAAGAGACTCTCCCAAAGCTTCTCCTGAATGAAATTTACCATCAGACATCATGGCCACTAATGCCAAACGTGTAGAGTGTTCTTTCATGACATAACCTCTGCCAACTTGGTTTCTTTCTCTGCAGCCATAAAACGTACTTCATGCTCTAGAGTGACAGCAAACTTCTCTTCAACCGTAAAGACAACATCTCGTGCAAGAACAAGCACATCCCTGGCAATTGCCTGTGCGTGGTTGACCAATACCAGTGCTTGTTGCTCATGCACTTTTGCCCCTCCCACCTGATAGCCTTTCAGGCCACATTGATCAATCAACCAGCCAGCGGCCAGCTTGAAGGATCCATCCGCCATTTCATAACTTGGCATGCTCGGATAAACCGCCATTAGCTGCTCTCGCTTGGTCTTATCAACGACAGGGTTCTTGAAAAAACTACCTGCATTGCCTAATACCGCGGGATCCGGCAGCTTCTGCTGGCGGATACGGCATACTTCATCAAATATTTCTTTGGCTGTTACGGTCTCAGAGGCAAACTGTGCCAGAAGGCCGTAACTGATATTAGGACGCCACGCTTTAGGCAGTTTTAATCCTACAGCAACTATCGCATGGGTATTTTTCAGTGCATGCTTGAAAATAGAATCTCGGTAGCCGAACTGACAATCTGAAGCCAATATTCGGGAAGGTTTGCCTGTGTTCAGCTCAACCGCATCGACATACTGGCAGACGTCCTTCAGTTCAACACCATACGCACCAATATTCTGGATTGGCGATGAGCCCACGCAGCCAGGGATCAAGGCCAGATTTTCCAAACCCGGCATATTATTTTCCACAGACGAGAGAACCAGCTGATGCCAGTCTTCACCGGCTCCGACATGCAATAAATACTCATCCGCCGTTTCCGTTATATCAATGCCAGTAATACGATTTAATACAATCACGCCAGCGTAGTTTTCACAGAACAACAAGTTGCTGCCCTGGCCAACAATCAACTTGGGCAAAGCCCGATACTGCTCATCCTGCCAAATTGCCACCAGATCCTGAGCGGATTCAACAACAATAATGCGCTCCGCTGTTACCTCGATACCGAAGGTGTGAAAAGGTGCCAGTGACCTTTCTTGCAAAACTTTCATGCTAATATCGAACCATACCTTTTATACTATTGGCTGCATTTTAACTGATTCATCCTAACTACGCAGTGTTTTCCCATGAGCAAGATTAAATTCCACCCTTTAGAACCTCTACGTTTCCCACTGATTAATCGCTTCTATAAATCCTATTATCCAGCCGGAAAAGCTAAAAGAGATGAAATCATCTGGATAGGAGAGAATACCAGCGGGATAATCTGCTGTGTCAGATTCAAGCAATTTGAATCTTACCAATTGCTCACCGGTATGTTAGTCCACCCGGAACTTCGAAGTTGCGGTATCGCCAAGCAACTGATCACAGCGACCAATGAACAGTTAATCCACACGCCATGCTTCTGCTTTGCCTTTAATCATCTGGAAAAATTGTATCAGGACTCAGGTTTTACAGTGATAGCAGATAATGAGTTACCAGAGCCTTTGGCTAGCAGGATCCAGCGCTATCGTCTGAGTGGTAAAGAGCTGATTGCAATGCGATATCAACACTAATTTACAGTTTTCAGCCCATCCGTGACACAAGCCAGTATTGGTATACATGGAATTAGATGATTTTCTGGTATAATTGCTCTCTTAATTAACAGATTTATCTTATTATAGGTCGCATAAACGAGGCGATAATGGATTCAGCTATTGCTAACAGGCAACGCATTGAGCAATTGCCATGTATTGCACACAAGCCGGAAGATTTAGAGACACTTCTAGATGCAGGATCTTTCCGTGAACGGCTACATAAGGAAATAACCCAAGCCAAACAACGTATTTATCTTGTTGCATTATATCTGCAAGACGATGAAGCGGGCCGGGGTATTTTGACTGCGCTTTATGAAGCGAAACAAGCAAATCCTGAGTTAGACATCAAAGTACTTGTTGATTGGCACCGTGCCCAACGAGGACTCATTGGTGCAGTGAAATCAGATGGTAATGCGGCACTATATCGTGAATTCGCAGAAACCTACCAACATCAGATTGATGTGTTAGGAGTACCGGTACGTAACCGAGAAGTGTTCGGCGTTCTTCACCTTAAAGGCTTTGTGATCGATGATAAAGTTATCTATAGCGGTGCTAGCCTGAACGATGTATACCTTGCACAACATCAACGTTATCGTTATGACCGTTATCACGTCATACAAAATGTAAACCTCGCAGATAGCATGGCTAGGTTCATCGTTGAGACTCTGGCTAATAGTGATGCCGTCAATTGCTTAAGTCAGCCCATTCGTCCAGAGACCAAAGCATTAAAAGGTGCCATCAAAGATCTTCGCAGTCAATTACAGCATGCGAGCTATTCTTTCTCTCCGGATTCTATCGCTGACGATCAGGTAGGCCTGACACCGCTTATAGGTCTGGGTAAGCGAAAGAATAAGCTGAATCAACATATTTGCACGTTGATTGCGAGCTCACAGAAAGAACTGACTATCTGCACACCTTATTTTAACTTTCCACGCATAATTAGCCGTGAAGTTAAAAGAGCTATCCGACGTGGTGTAAAGGTAACCATTGTTGTTGGTGATAAGACAGCAAATGACTTTTACATCCCGCCTAGCGAGCCATTTAAAACGATTGCTGGTCTGCCTTATTTATATGAAGTTAATCTTCGTAATTTCGCTAAGCAAAACGAAGCCGCGATTGCTCGTCGTCAGTTAGCTATTCACCTTTGGAAGCACAATGACAACAGTTTCCATTTAAAAGGGATCTGGGTTGATCGTAGCTATATGCTGATCACAGGCAATAACCTTAACCCTAGAGCCTGGAAGCTTGACTTGGAAAATGCCATCTTGGTGCATGATAAGAACCAGCTATTGGCAGAACAGAAGCAGCAAGAGCTTGATTGCATTTTGAGCCATACTCAACTTGTCGGTAGCTATAAGTTTATCGAAAAAGTCGACACTTACCCTGCTCAGGTTAGAAAGCTGATTAAGCGTATCCGCCGAATTAAAGCCGATCACATCCTTAATCAGATTCTTTAAGGACTCAAAGCCTAACTAGCGCAGCCATTGATATTGATCCTCAGCGTACATTCAGTTCCCTGTACCAGAAGAGGATCAAATTTTTCTGTTCTCAATCCCCAGCGGATTTACAGATACTGACCAAAGATGTGTATTCGGCCAACGCTATCTGGGTTGTTGATAGTCAAAATAATATGCTAGCCACTTCTCACTTCAACGCTGACTTAACCAGTACAACTCATACTAGACCTGCCACACCTAGCATTGAAGCGATTCCCGACCAACTGTTACTGATTATGTAAAACCATTCTAGGTAAAAATATGATCAAATTCAGGCTATCTATTTCCTCTAGTTTTCTTGCCATGGATAGCCTTAATAATATCGACTTTAAATCTCTTGCCAGTAAACAAAAATCTATCCAGATGAAAATGCGCTTATTGGCACTTGCCCATTTTCAAGATGGCCACTCACGCACTCAAATTGCTAATTTCTTAAAGGTTAGTCGTACCAGCGTTAACAAATGGGTTCAGGTTTTTCTTGAGGAAGGACTAGAAAAACCTCGCACTGGACGTCCTGCTTTTCTCTCTAATCTAAAGAAGCAACAGCTAGCCAAGTACATCGAAGAGAACGCGACTAAACCCGATGGCGGCAGACTCACAGGCTATGATATTCATGGCTATATAAAACGGACATTTGGTAAAGATTACCACTCGGACTACATCTATATCTTGCTCAAAAAAATGGGCTTTTCATGGATAACCTCTCGCTCAAAGCACCCTAAACAGTCTGATAAAATCCAAGAGGATTTTAAAAAAATTCAAAATTGAAACGATCCTTAAGATCCCCGGGCATATAGGGCTTGAGAGTGTTGACGTTTGGTTTCAAGATGAAGCAAAGTTTGGTCAGCAGAACACAACGACCAGGCTTTGGGCAAAAACAGGAACACATCCACGAGTTATCAAACAACAACAGTTCGAGTATGCGTATCTCTTTGGTTCAGTTTGCCCTGGCCCTGGCCCTGGCCCTGGAATAGGAGAAGCAATTGTTGCCCCTTGGACCAATAAAGATGCCATGAGACAGCATCTCCAGCAAATATTCAATGTAACAGAAAAAGGGAGGCATGCTGTTGTGATAATGGATGGTGCTGGGTGGCACACCGAAGACACTGTTCATCAGTATCATAAAACTCCCGCCATATTCACCTGAGCAGAATTCAATAGAGCAGGTTTGGAGTTGGATGAGGCAGCACGCAAAGAGTAACGAAGATGTGCACTAGAAGCTGGATCAACCTGACCAGTTAATTAGCTAGAATGGTATTGATCCAAACGCATCGAGTAGGGTGAGGCGTTACCGCCTTAACCCTCTCACAGAACCGTACGTACGGACCTCGTATACGGCTCCTGCATACCCATGTTCAGCTCTGCGCTGAACACATACCCTGTCCTTACATGCTCAAGATTCACCAGACCAAGTTCGTCGAACCATT
>NZ_PYMC01000014.1 GCF_003026475.1 Photobacterium lipolyticum | reverse complement strand
GGCTTCCTTCAGACCCCACCGTTAGCCAGTGACGCCCTTGCCATTCGGATTGTCTTCCCCTTAGCCGGGGTGACTCCACTATCTTTCAAGTGAACGGGTTTGCCAGCTTTGCTGGGCAAACAAAAAAAAAGGGCAGCCGTTAAGGCTGCCCATTAAAATAGTCATGTTATCCGCATTTACTCATGTTTATTTAAAAAGCGGGTAGAAAAAAGGCTGACAACGTCAGCCTTAATGATCAATCTTATGATTTAAGAAGCCTTGCAATATGCGCCTTCAACACGTCGATCGCGATACGGTTTTTACCGCCTCGTGGAACAATGATGTCAGCATATTGTTTCGATGGCTCAATAAACTGCATAAACATAGGACGTACGGTCTTTTGGTACTGCACAAGCACAGATTCCATTGTACGGCCACGTTCAGCAACATCGCGCTGCAGGCGACGTAGCAAACAAATATCTAATGGCGTATCCATGAATATACTTGCGTGCATAATTTCACGTAAACGCGGATCGGTCAGCAACAGAATACCTTCCAGAATGATCACCTTCTTCGGTGTCATTGAGGTAGTCTCTTCCGTGCGGGTATGTTCGCTGTAGCTGTACTGAGGCACTTCTACGGCTTTACCTTCGATCAACTGTTGCAGATGATCACATAGAAGGTTGTGATCAAGGGCATTCGGGTGATCATAATTCGTTTTAACCCGCTCATCCATGCTCAGGTGGCTTTGATCGTTGTAGTAACAATCTTCCGTGATTACACCGATCTGATGATCGCCTACTTTTTCTTTTAATTCTTTATAAACAGTACTGGCAATCAGACTTTTACCGGACGCAGAAGCGCCTGCGATACCGATAATTACGCATTGGTGTGAGTTTTCAGACATATCAAAGAGCACCTGTAAGACAACGTGGCAAGGTGAAAAATTAAACCGCCTGATTATAGGGATTCACAGCGTCAGATACCAGCAAAAATGCGACACCTGGCACATTAGATTAGAAATCCCTCACAAATTTTCACGCAAAACGTTACATTGTACGAATAGTAATCTGCTCTGCAACCACTTCACCTTGCCAAAATAATCGACTGGCAACCGCCCCGGCCAAATCTATATAGGCAGCGGCTTGCTCTGAATCAGGAGAAGCTGCAACGGTTGGCTTTCCCCGGTCAATGTCTTCACGAATTTTGATATGCAACGGCAGTTGGGCTAATAGGGGTACCGAATATTCCTTTGCCATTCGTTCTGCACCACCCGTTCCGAAAATAGGTTCATGATGGCCGCAGTTGCTGCAGATGTGGTAACTCATGTTTTCCACGATCCCAACGACGGGCACCTCTACTTTATTAAACATACTGATGCCTTTAATCGCATCTGCCAACGCTAAATCTTGCGGTGTCGTAATAACAATCGCTCCTGTCACTGGGATCTGCTGAGCCAGCGTCAGTTGAATATCTCCTGTACCCGGTGGCATATCAATCACCAAATAGTCGAGATCGGGCCACCAGGTTTCAGTCAGAATTTGGGTCAGTGCTTTTGAAGCCATCGGGCCACGCCAGATCGTCGCACTCTCAGCAGGAACCAGATAACCGACAGAGTTAGTAAACAAGCCACATGATTCAATGGGCATCATCATCTTGCCGTCAGGCGATTGCGGTTTTTGATCAACCGTTCCCAACATCATAGGGACAGAAGGACCGTAAATATCAGCATCGAGCAGCCCGACTTTTGCACCTTGCTGTTTCAAACCGAGCGCCAGATTAACAGCAGTGGTTGATTTACCGACCCCACCCTTGGCAGAGCTCACAACGATAATATTCTTTACCCCTTTCAGCGGTGCTTTATCACCGCTCGATAACGGAGCGACATGACATTGCACAGTGAAAGCCGTATTGGCAGCAACATGATGTAATTGTTGCTGGGTAATAATCCAGTGTTCTAGCAGCTCAGCCACCGTTGCGGCGGCAAAAGGTAAGCTAATGGTGACCATTCCCTGGGCCGAAACCGATACCACATTCGGCGTTTCAGCCCATGCGTGATGCAGCCAGGGGTGCTCAAAATGGTTCAGCCACAGACAGATATCTGCAACATTTTCAAATCGGATCATTGAGTCGTTACCCATAATGTATAGCGCTCCGTTATTATTATTCCGGGTATAGCGTATCACCAAACCTTAAATATCGCTGCTGTTAAGGTCGAATAACACCTTATGATGCTAGGCATTAGAGCATCCATCAGGTAATATTTGGGGCTTAAAATCTTTTTACCCATCATGAGCGAAATAAGTAATTATGGCTGCAAATCCAAGAAAAATTCTGGTGACCTGCGCCCTGCCGTACGCTAACGGTTCTATCCACTTAGGTCACATGCTTGAGCATGTACAAGCGGATATTTGGGTGCGCTATCAGCGCCTTCGCGGCAACGAAGTTCATTTCATTTGTGCTGACGATGCACACGGTACTCCAATCATGCTTAAGGCCCAGCAGATGGGTATGGAACCTGAGCAGATGATTGCGGAAGTGAGCAAAGAGCACCAAGCGGACTTTGCTGGCTTTGATATTAGCTTTGATAACTACCACAGCACACACTCAGATGAAAACCGTGAGCTGGCATCATTTGTATATACTCAGCTTAAAGAAAATGGCTTTATTACAAGCCGCACTATTTCTCAGCTATTCGATCCTGAGAAAGAGATGTTTCTGCCAGACCGTTTTGTAAAAGGCACTTGCCCGAAATGTAAAGCTGAAGACCAATACGGCGATAACTGTGACAACTGTGGTGAAACTTACAGCCCGACCGATCTGATCGATCCTAAGTCTGCCGTTTCTGGTGCGACGCCGATCATGAAAGATTCGGAACATTTCTTCTTCGACCTGCCTCAGTTCGAAGAGATGCTGAAAGCATGGACTAAATCAGGCGCACTTCAAACCGAAACCTCAAACAAAATGCAAGAGTGGTTTGAGTCTGGTCTGCAACAGTGGGACATCTCCCGTGATGCACCTTACTTCGGTTTCGAAATTCCAGGTGAAACCGGCAAATACTTCTATGTATGGCTAGATGCACCGATCGGCTACATGGGCTCGTTTAAGAACCTATGCGACAAGCGCGATGACCTGAACTTTGATGAGTTCTGGAATAAAGACAGTTCTACCGAGCTATACCACTTCATCGGTAAAGACATTGTTTACTTCCACAGCCTGTTCTGGCCGGCAATGCTTGATGGTGCCGGTTTCCGTAAACCAAACAATGTCTTTGTTCATGGTTATGTCACCGTAAACGGCGCGAAAATGTCGAAGTCTAAAGGTACCTTTATTAAAGCGGGTACTTACCTTCAACATCTGGATCCAGAATGTCTTCGTTACTACTACGCGGCGAAGCTAAATAGCCGTATTGATGATCTGGATCTTAACCTTGACGATTTTACCCAGCGCGTAAACAGCGATGTGGTCAACAAGATTGTTAACCTGGCATCTCGTAATGCCGGCTTCATTGCTAAGCGTTTTGAAGGTAAGCTTTCTGAAAGCTTCGCCGAGCCAGAACTGTATACCGAGTTTGTTGCAGCGGCTGATCGCATTGCTGAACTGTACGAATCCCGTGAGTACAGCCGCGCAATCCGCGAAATTACCGCGCTTGCTGATAAAGCAAACCAGTACGTTGATGAGAAAGCCCCATGGGTTGTTGCGAAACAAGAAGGTAAAGATCAAGAGCTACAAGAAATCTGCTCTGTCGGTATTAACCTGTTCCGCGTTCTTATGACTTACCTGAAACCGGTTATGCCTCTGCTGGCAGAGCGTACTGAAGCATTCCTGAATGAGACGTTAACTTGGGAAGGCATTGTGCAGCCACTCACAGATCACGAAGTGACTAAGTTCAAGGCGCTATTCAACCGTATCGATCCTAAGCATGTAGAAGCCATGCTAGAAGCATCTAAAGAGGATGCAGCGGCAGAAAAAGCAGTAAAAGAAGCAGCGGAAAAACCAACCGGTCCTCTTATTGACGAGCCTATTGAAGCTGAAATCGAGTTCGATGACTTCGCAAAAGTTGATATGCGTATTGCGAAAATCGTTTCTTGTGAAGAAGTACCTAAAGCAAACAAACTGCTGAAGTTCCAATTGGATATCGGTGGCGAAATGCGTCAGGTATTCTCCGGCATCAAGTCAGCCTACACGCCAGAAGAGTTAGTGGGTAAGCACACTGTCATGGTGGCAAACCTTAAACCTCGTAAAATGAAGTTTGGTATGTCTGAAGGCATGATCCTGGCTGCTGGCCCGGGTGGTAAAGATCTATGGATTCTTGAGCCACACGAAGGCGCCCAGCCTGGTATGCGTGTGATGTAATCATTATCTCCATTGTTAAAAAAGGAGCTCAGGCTCCTTTTTTATTGCTTAAACTATTCACCCCCAGCCTGCATAAACATTCACATCAGCATCCACGGCACCGTGTTCCATATTGGAAAAGTCCACTCTGAAATACCCCTGACAGGTAAAATAGTTAACCAAACCATTACGTTATCTACAAAAAATCACTTAATAAAATAGATGGTAGCCATTTTTAATTGTTAACAAAAATTTTGGCAAAGACGATAACATGGCTTTTTCTTCAAAATTCCGCGAGCAACATCTTAAAATATCAAGGCGACGACATCATATTTGGTTAACAATTGAGCTCCAGGTTAAAACTTGGTTAATATTCATGTTTTCAGGATGCTATTCTGGCTCTAAAAGTGTGATCTCAAACATATCTTTGCATTTTGAACACTCTTTTACTTCGCCTTAACACCCAAACTACTGCTAATCTGCTTCGCTCTCTGATGAATGATTTACAGAGTGAATAATTATAAGGAGTGTTCTATTCATGAATACACAGAAGAAAAAAATGTCCCTTACCGGCCGTGTCATTCTCGGCATGGTGTTGGGCATATTGACAGGATTTGTCATTCGTTCCCTTTTTGCGGAAACCTCTTTTGTCTATGAATACGTTGTGAATGGCCTGTTCGACGTTGGTGGTAAAATCTTTATTGCAAGCTTGAAAATGCTTGTTGTTCCACTCGTCTTTGTTTCTCTGGTATGTGGTACCAGCTCACTAAATGACATCAAGACCCTGGGTCGCCTTGGTGGCAAGACGCTGGCTTTTTATCTGGCAACGACCGCACTTGCTATCACACTTGCCCTTACCATGGCTACGATTTTCCAGCCAGGTACAGGTGCTGACTTAACGGCAGCAACCAGTTTTGCTTCAAAAGAAGCACCATCTCTGGGTGATGTCATCATTGGCATGTTCCCAACAAACCCAATCAGCGCAATGGCTCAGGGTAATACCCTTCAGATCATCGTGTTTGCGATTCTGTTCGGTATTGCTATCAGCGCAGCAGGGAAGCCGGGTGAACGTATCTCTGCCATGTTTACTGACTTAAATGAAGTGATCATGAAACTGGTGGCGCTATTAATGAACATCGCCCCGTTCGGCGTCTTCTTCCTGATGGCAAAATTGTTCACCAGCTTAGGTCTGGATGCCATATTCAATTTATTCGAATACTTCTTGGTACTCACAGCAACACTACTGATCCATGGCCTGGTTACTTATACGGCAATGCTGAAGCTCTTCACTGGTCTTAGTCCTAAGATATTTTTGAAGAAAATGGAAGACGCCATTATGTTTGCGTTCTCTACCGCCTCTTCAAATGCGACGATTCCGGTAACCATGGAAACAGCAACCAAGCGCTTAGGTGTTAGCAACAAGATTGCTTCATTTACAGTGCCGCTAGGTGCGACGATTAACATGGATGGTACCGCCATCATGCAAGGTGTTGCGACCGTCTTTATTGCTCAGGCCTTTAACATTGACCTGACCATGAGTGACTACCTGGCAGTCATTATGACGGCAACTCTGGCATCGATTGGTACTGCGGGTGTTCCGGGGGTTGGTCTGATCATGCTTGCAATGGTACTGAACCAGGTTGGTCTCCCAATTGAAGGCATTGCACTGATTATGGGTGTTGACCGTCTGCTGGATATGATCCGTACCGCGGTGAATATCACGGGTGATAGCGTTGTAACATGTATTGTTGCTAAATCAGAAAATGAAATGGACATCAAACGCTTCAACGATCCGAGAGCGGGCGAGAAAGACGAAGAGTTCCACCTTCATCCAATCACAAAAAATAGTTAATTACTGACTCAACTAGACAGCGATTACTCTACTTAAAAAGGCTCTTCGGAGCCTTTTTTATACCTGCAGATCCAGCAGCCGTTTGCACCAATCTGGATAAATACTCACCAAAATAGTACAGCCCCTAATCCCCCCTCGACAACACCATCCTAACTCTTTGTTTTAAAAGAGACTAATTCACTCTGTTGCTATTTTCCCTTCGGCACAGATATTGCAGAATCACTGTATCAAGAGGTTTGAATACCTGTCAGGAGGGATTATGTGGATAACATTGCTACTTGCGATTTTTTTGATCGCGACCAGTTTCTTGGTCTGGCAGTCGAAGCAAACAAATGACGTATTACAGGCACGTTTTGATCAAGTGATTGGATTACGCCAGTTGATTTACTTATTACGCTTTCACCGCCGGCAATCACATCAGTGCCTGTCGCATATCCGTTCCCCTAAGCTGGAAGAACTGAATGAAGCCAAAGCAATTAAAGCCCTGCTACATACCTTAGTTAACCAGGCAGAGCAAACGCATAAACCCATGCATCGAATTTTGCGCCAGCGTATTAACAGCCTGCTAAATGAGTGGTTTTACTACTCTGTACGGCGTAATCAAGCGGTACATGGCAAAGCTATACGCCACGTACTGTATCTGATTGATGATCTTATTACCCAAAGTTTACTGGCTGCTGGCAAAGAACAATTATTCAACCAATATCAAGCGGTTTGGCCCATCACGCTTAATGCTATCGATAGCCTAAGCCGCTTTCGTCACACCATCGAAAGCTACAATGTTGATAATTCAGCTTCTAAACGAGAACTTAAACTCCATATTCAGATAATTCAACACCGGTTGGGACAATTATCATTACTCATGCACCGGGCTCCCCCTGCCTTTATGCTTGATGAATTGCAGGCCGATTTTGGTCAGATCAATCTAGACGCGCAGGATGTGATGATAACTAAACAAGCACTCTATCAGTTGTCCTTAAGAATTTCAGATACCATTTTTATTCTGTTTGATGTGATGCTGGGGGATATTGCCAATGATATTTCAGTCCGTTTTCCAACGATTCATCTCAATGATGCGAAGATTATTCCGCTAGACATTAAGTCAGACAAGCGACCTGCGGCATAACAATAAAACAGCCAGATAGTGATGACGGTGTCGGAGTTAAAATAATAAATAAAAAAACCCAGCCAAAGCTGGGTTTTAACAAGACTGTACTCTATCAGCTGTTAACAGCTGTAAGGATCACAAGGTGATCAGAGTAGTTAACCGATGTGAGTCTGCTCACCCATGTACTTACGCAGTACATGAGGGATCGCGATGCGGCCGTCTGCTTCTTGGTTGTTCTCAAGAATAGCGACCATCGTACGGCCAACAGCAAGACCAGAACCATTTAGCGTGTGAGCAAGCTCAGGCTTCTTCTCGCCCTTACGACGGAAGCGTGCTTGCATACGACGAGCCTGGAAATCCCACATGTTAGAGCATGAAGAGATTTCACGGTAAGTTTCTTGTGCAGGAACCCAAACTTCTAAATCGTAGGTTTTGCATGCACCAAAGCCCATATCACCCGTACATAGAATCACTTTACGGTATGGTAGCTCTAACAACTGAAGAACTTTCTCAGCGTGACCTGTCAGCTCTTCTAGGGCTGCCATTGAATCTTCAGGCTTGGTGATTTGTACCAATTCAACTTTGTCGAACTGGTGCATACGGATCAGACCACGAGTATCACGACCGTATGAGCCCGCTTCTGAACGGAAACACGGTGTATGTGCGGTCATTTTCAGAGGAAGATCAGCTTCGTCTGTAATGGTATCGCGCACCATGTTTGTCACTGGCACTTCCGCAGTCGGGATCAGTGACATACCTACGCCTTCTTCAGTAGCCGGCTGGGTGTGAAACAGGTCTTCACCAAACTTAGGTAACTGACCAGTTCCGAATAAGCTGTCTTTGTTCACTAGGTACGGTACATACATTTCTGTATAGCCGTGTTCTTCGGTGTGAAGGTCCAGCATGAACTGTGCAATCGCACGGTGTAGACGCGCAAATTGGCCTTTCATTACGATGAAGCGTGAACCCGAAATCTTAACCGCACTTGCGAAATCAAGACCACCGGCCATTTCACCCAAATCAACGTGGTCTTTCACCTCGAAGTCGTAAGCTTTTGGCTCACCCCAGCGAGAGATCTCAACGTTCTCGTCTTCATCTCTACCTGCTGGTACAGAATCATCCGGCAGGTTAGGCACAGATAGCGTAATGTCCTGAAGTTCGATTTGAAGTTCAGCAAGGGCTTTTTTCGCGTCATCCAGCTCGTTACCAAGATTGGCAACTTCAGCCAAGATCTTCTCGGCTGCGTCATGATCGCCTTTAGCTTTAGCTTGACCAATCGACTTCGATCGCGAGTTACGCAGAGCCTGCAGCTCTTCTGTCTTTACCTGAAGCGACTTACGTTTCTCTTCAAGGCTGCGTAATTTTTCAACATCGAGGTTAAAACCACGACGCGCGAGTTTTTCAGCTGTTTCGTCCAGCTCAGTTCGAAGTAATTTAGAATCTAGCATGCTAATCCTGTGCTCTTAAATATTCTGAAATGCATGTTATTCAGACAATTCATGTCAAAATAATCTTATTTTTCGATACGCCAGCAAGTCTGACGTCAATTGTTCAACGATACCCAAAAAGCCTTATTATTGGTAGCGCTTTAATGGGCTTTTGGCATCTAAAGAGGCAAGATAATCCAACTTTTCTGCAATTTTGGTCTCTAAGCCTCGATTTGTCGGCAGATAGTAACGTGTCTCTTTCATTTCCGGTGGAAAATAGTTCTCTCCGGCAGCATAGGCACCAGGCTCGTCATGGGCATAACGATACTCAGCCCCATAACCTAACTCCTTCATTAATTTGGTTGGTGCATTACGTAAATGAGGCGGCACTTCATAATCAGGGTGGTTACGGGCATCTTCTTTTGCATTCGCAAAGGCTACGTAGACTGCATTGCTTTTCGGAGCACATGCCAGATAGACGATTGCCTGAGCAATCGCCCGCTCACCTTCATATGCCCCGACCCGGGTAAAGCAATCCCAGGCAGAAACGGCAATCTGCATACCGCGCGGATCCGCATTACCGACATCTTCCGAAGCAATTGCCAGTAAACGGCGAGCGACGTACAGCGGATCACACCCCGCTTGCAGCATACGGGCATACCAATACAGCGCCGCATCAGGATTCGAGCCCCGGATCGATTTATGGACAGCAGAGATCATGTCGTACCACAGATCGCCTTTGTTATCGAAACGGCCAATCTTCTCTCCGGCCACTTCAGCCAGCAAAGATAAGGTGATCTGCTTAATGCCGTTGCCGTCTTCTTCCGCCATATCAATGAGCTGCTCAAGATAGTTCAGCACCATACGGGCATCACCACAAACCAGCTCAGCCAAGCGCTCTGTAACATCATCGACAAAGTTAATATTAGTATCGCTGATACCGCGGATCTTATCGGTCAGCGCCTGCTCGATAACCGCCAGAATTTCTTCCGTTTCCAGCGATTTCAATTTATAGACCCGGGCACGTGACAACAATGCGTTGTTCAACTCGAAAGAGGGATTTTCCGTGGTCGCACCAATAAACGTCACCGTGCCGTCTTCGATGTGCGGCAAAAATGCATCTTGCTGGCTTTTGTTGAAACGATGCACCTCGTCGACAAACAAGATAGTACGGCGACCGGCCATCTTATTGTCTCTGGCCTTATCAATCGCAGCACGGATGTCTTTGACCCCAGAGGTGACGGCAGAGACTCGTTCGACCTCGGCGTTGGCATAATTTGCCGCAACTTCTGCTAACGTCGTTTTACCTGTACCTGGCGGCCCCCAGAGGATCATCGAGTGCAGATGACCCGCCTCAAGCGCACGACGCAGCGGTTTGCCTTCACCCAGAATGTGGTGCTGACCAATGTACTCTTCTACGGTACGGGGACGCATACGTGCCGCTAACGGGCGAAAGTCAGAAGAAAAATCGAGGCTAAAGTTACTCAAAATAACCACTCTCTTTAATACAGAAAAAGGCGGTACTCAGTACCACCGATTTTATAAAAATGCGCTAGGTTCGAGGAGCAAGGGGCTAGATCCTCGACACTCGATTCTAGACACTCGATTCTAGACACTCGATTCTAGACACTCGGTTCTAGATACTCGATTCTAGACACTCGATTCTAGACACTCGGTTCTAGATACTCGCTACTCGCCCCTAAAATACGCTCATCTCTGAAACACCTAATTGCGCTGATCATCTAACTCAACACCTTTAGGTGGCGTAAAGGTAAACATACGGCCTTCAGGCATCTGCTTGCTGAACTGACGGAAAGTGAAATGGCTACGCTGCCCGTCTTGTTCAACAACGGAGAAATTACGAACTTCACCGCTTTTAGCGACAGTGACAACAAACTTGCCCATCGAGGACGTGCTGTCTTTAGGCGTCAGGGTGAACGTATCCGACGTTTGCGCCACGTTGTAATGCGCCCAGTCACTGTCACTATTGCGAGTCAGCAACACAAATGGCGTCTGCTCTGTGGCATCTTTCAGCCACATTGCCGTGACCTGTTCGATGAACGGGCTGTAGTACCACAGCGTTTTGCCATCTGAGATCAATATATTTTCGTCAGGTATGACGGTATTCCAGCGGAAAAGATTCGGGCGTTTAATTGCAACATCGCCCTGACCTTCCACCAGCACATCACCTTCGGGGCTCAGCACTTGCTGATCAAACTGCGCACTGAACGCATTCACTAAATTTAATCGTTCGCTTAGCTCTTGCTGCGGATCAGCCCAAGCAGCAGAGGATAC
The DNA here is from genome assembly GCF_003026475.1 of Photobacterium lipolyticum. Lineage (GTDB taxonomy): Bacteria > Pseudomonadota > Gammaproteobacteria > Enterobacterales > Vibrionaceae > Photobacterium > Photobacterium lipolyticum. The sequence goes on along the minus strand of NZ_PYMC01000014.1, from coordinate 103,046 downwards.
GATTATTGGGGCTGCAACCAGCAAGCTCATTACTGTTTTTTTAATCATTATCAACAACCTATATTTTCAATCACTCAGGCTAATCCCTTGGTGGCGGGGGGGGAGCCAATACTTCACGGTTACCATTGTGCCCCGGAGGGCTCACAATCCCGTGTGCTTCCAATTGCTCCACAATACGCGCCGCGCGGTTATAACCAATTTTAAATTTGCGTTGTACGCCGGAGACTGAGCCCCGCCGTGTTTCTGCTACAAAAGCGGCAACCTCATCAAATAATTGATCTCGGTCGTCATCTGCCGGTGTTGATTCACCCGGTAATAAGCTCTCTGAACCTTGCTCTGCATTTAAGATACTGTCGATATATTGCGGCCGTCCACGGGCTTTCCAGTCATTGACAACATTATGCACATCATCATCTGACGCAAAGGCACCATGAACACGTATGGTATGGCTCTGGCCTGGTGGTAAATACAGCATATCACCCATACCCAGTAGCGACTCTGCGCCGCCCTGATCAAGAATGGTGCGGGAATCGGTTTTGGTCGATACCGTAAATGCCATACGGGTTGGAATATTGGCTTTAATCAAGCCGGTGATCACATCCACCGATGGGCGCTGAGTCGCCAGTACAAGGTGGATTCCGGCAGCACGTGCTTTCTGGGCCAGGCGGGCGATCAATTCTTCCACTTTTTTACCAACAACCATCATTAAGTCGGCAAATTCGTCGACGATAACAACAATACTTGGCATTTTCTCCAGCAACGGGGGATGTTCATCCATGCTATCGCCGGGTTTCCACAACGGGTCATAAATCGGATGGCCGGCATCAGCCGCTTCCTGTAATTTCGCATTATAGCCGGCAAGGTTACGCACCCCGACCGCTGACATCAATTTATAACGGCGTTCCATCTCACCCACACACCAGCGAAGTGCATTACCTGCATCTTTCATGTCGGTAACCACTTCCGTCAACAGGTGCGGGATCCCTTCATAGATCGAGAGCTCCAGCATTTTCGGGTCGATCATGATGAAACGACAATCTTCCGGCTTACATTTATACAGCAAGCTAAGGATCATGACGTTGACACCCACCGACTTACCAGAACCCGTTGTACCGGCGACCAGCAAGTGCGGCATTTTGCTCAAATCCGCCACCACCGCTTCACCGGCTATGTCATTACCCAATACGATAGGCAGCGCGCCTTTCATATTTTGGAAGCGCTCGCTGTCGACCACTTCCGACATATACACGGTCTCACGGCTATGGTTAGGCAGCTCCAGACCGATATAGGGCTTGCCTGGTATAACCTCGACAACACGTACCGCCGTTGCCGATAATGCACGGGCTAAATCTTTTGCCAGACCGGAAATTCGACTGACTTTGACACCCGGCGCAAGATCCAATTCATAACGGGTGATAACCGGCCCGGGACACACCGCGACCACCCGTGCTTTTATTTTATAATCCGCCAGCTTTGACTCAACTAACCGGGCCGTTTCCATCAGCTCTTCTTCTGATGTCGGCTCAACGTTTTGCTTTGGCGGTGCCAGTAAATCAATTGTCGGCATGGGTGAGGTCGGTGCAGGTAGATCTGGATCTTTTTTCATTAAAAACGGATTATCGAGGCCGGCTGCATGGGCTTGCTCTTTTTGCGCGTCCCGGATCTTCTGTAAAAAGATCTCTTCATCTGACATAGGCTCAGCGCTGGCTTGTTGTGCGCGTTCTAATTCAGACATGCCGTCATGGACGCCGATCTCGATACTGGTGTGTGGTTCGATATCCCGCTCAACAGCAGCTTGTTCAGGTTCAGTAACTTGCATGGAGTCCATCGGTTGTTGATTGGCCTCCATGATGGGAAGGGTCTGCTCCGAGACAAGCTCATTTTTCGGTAAAGCGATACTTGCTTGTACGTCGCCACCGCCTTGCCACTGTGAGTCTTGATGCGTGGCTTGAGCATGCCCCATAGGCTTATCGGTAGGTGGTAGGTCATCAACGAGCGACAAGTCACCTAAAACTGGCTCATAGGGCTCCTGTAACGAATGCTCTGCCATTTCCGTTAATGACTCGGGTTCAGCAGACACATCTTCTGACAACACGCTACTTGGAGCTGTCAACGGCTCTTGCTCTTCGACATAAACCGTAAAATCTTCGTCATTTTCTAATTCACGTTCCAATTGGGCAATGGTCAGCCCTTTTGCCTGTACCGTTGAGGTTATCTCAACCGATGCTGGCGATAGCTCTTCCAGACCCGGACGTTGTTGTACCGACACCGTGCCGGCAAAGAGCTCATCGGCCACAGCAGCACTCACGGTTTCAACCGCAGCGGCTTCGTTTCTGGACATTTGGGCACGGCCAGACATTACAATTCTCGGAGCCGGAGCTTCGGCTTCCCATGGCTGGCGCGCAGGTAATTGTTCCTCTTGTGCAAACGGCTCTCCTGCTCCCGATTTCTGGCTGTAAGAGGCTAATAACACATCATCAGCGTCTGGCTGAGGTTGGATCATCTGCTGTGCAGGTAGCAACTGCCGGGCATATGGGGTTTGCTGCTCATCAGGGATGTCGGCCGCAAACGGTGTCAAGGTTTCTGATTTATCGGCACGGATCTTGTTCAGCAGCCAAGACAGGCTGCCTAACGTAGTGTCGCCTAATGTATCGACAATAGATAACCAGGAAATGCCGGTAAATAATGTAAAGCCGACGGCCCAGACAAACATCATCACCAAAGTGGTACCGAGTATGTTGAGCAGGGGTAAGGTCATATTCGAAACAACATCACCAATTACCCCGCCGGACGAAAAGTACCAGATATCATCAAAGTTCAAATCGGCCAAACCACAGCTGGTCAGAAACAGCAAGAGCAAGCCGAGCAGACGCGTTCCGTAGATCGTATAATCGATCGACTTCGGCTCTTTACGGCGGCTGAATAATACCCATGCGGCCAGCACGATGGCAGCCGGTAACGGGTAAGCCAGAGAGCCGAAAGCAAAGAAAAAAGTGTCCGCGACGAGTGCCCCCATGGCCCCCGCTTTATTTTGTACGGGGCCTTCCCACGCGGTTTGAGACCATGACGGGTCGGCAGGATCAAAGCTAACCAATGCCACCATGATAAAAATGGCGGCCAGAATGCCGATAATTAGAAAGCTCTCAAGAATGCGCTGTCCGCCAGAAAGACGCGCTTTGGGCTGTTGTTTGCCTTTAACCTTCCTCAAAAAAAAAACTCCGGTGTATCTATTTTAATAACTAGGATCATAACCAATCTTGAAAACGGGCTATCTCAGTACCAGCCACCAACACTTGCTGGTTGATTCATTGCTTAATTTATTATTGGATGCATTGAGTTGCACACCCAGAAAAATGCGTTTCTATTTGCCCTATCTTATACCAGTTCACGTCATTTGTGATGTTATCAGTGTAAGAAACAAAAACTGGAAGCAAGGCACTGAAACTCAGTATTGTAGCCGTTTTTACTTTGATAAAATCCATCATTTTGTCAATTTACGGAGACAATCGCTCAATTTATCGGCGTTCTGCCAAATCCATTAATTATCTAACCATTCAGAATATTTTTTAGGGAACTATGTTGATGAGTTGAACCTTTGGATAGAAACTGATTCTTGCCAGAAAAGAAAAACAGAAGGGAAATATAGCGCGTTTATAAGGATAAAAGATAACTTAGTGTCAGGCTCGGAGCAGCCAACACCGAAGTGGTTAATATCTGGATGTTATACCGACAGATACAAATCGAGCGGCATACGCCGCTCGATCCACTCGCCTCACTCAGCCACCAGCAACTGAATCACCATCAAAGATAGCTCACAGTATAATTAGCGAGTTTTAATAACCAAGTTATTAGTTTGCTTAACTTCTTCCATTACCACGTAAGTGCGGGTGTCGTTAACACCAGGTAGACGAAGTAGTGTTTCACCTAGCAGTTTACGATAAGCCGACATATCAGATACGCGCGTTTTTAACAGGTAATCGAAATCACCGGATACAAGATGGCATTCCTGGATATCTTCCAGCTCCTGAACTGATTTGTTGAATTGCTCAAATACGTCAGGTGCACCACGGTTTAACGTGATTTCAACAAAAACAAGCAGCGATGCATCTAGAAACTGAGGGTTCAACAGTGCAGTATAGCCGCTGATATAACCTTGACGCTCTAGTCGACGCACACGCTCAAGACAGGGTGTTGGAGAAAGTCCAACACGCTTAGACAGTTCAACATTCGAAATGCGACCATCTTTTTGCAGCTCATTCAGAATGTTACGGTCAATGCGATCCAATTCCTTGGATGGTTTCTTTTTGGTATCTACCATTTTTTATTCCACCTTCTTACTTCCTTGCAAAAAAATATACTACAACTTTCCAATATTTAGAATCAAATACTCTAATAGTCAAACTATACTGCCATTAGATCCGCATTAACAACCTTGCCAATAGCAAATAACACTATGATGCCAAGGGAGAAGCAGGATGATCATTGGTGTACCCAAAGAAATCAAAGACCATGAGTACCGCGTAGGTCTGATCCCAGCGAGCGTTCGTGAGCTTGTCTTACTCAACCACCAAGTCCTCGTCGAAACCAATGCCGGAGCTGGTATTGGCCTCAGCGATGCTGACTACCAAGCTGCAGGTGCTTTCATTATTTCTAGCGCCAAAGAAGTTTTTACCAGATCAGAGATGATTGTCAAAGTAAAAGAGCCTCAGGCAGTAGAAAGAACTATGCTCCACGAAGGACAGATTTTATTCACCTATCTCCATCTTGCACCAGATCTTCCACAAACAAAAGACCTGATAAAGAGTAAAGCTGTCTGTATTGCTTATGAAACGGTAACAGATAATAAGGGTACATTACCACTTTTAGCGCCAATGTCTGAAGTTGCAGGACGAATGTCTGTTCAGGCAGGAGCCCAGACACTGGAAAATTCGCGGGGCGGACGCGGACTATTGTTAAGTGGCGTACCGGGGGTCGAGCCTGCAAAAGTCGTCATTTTAGGGGGTGGTGTCGTTGGCTCGAATGCTGCGCGTATCGCTTTAGGTATGCGGGCTGACGTAACGATTCTCGACCGGAACATACATACACTTCGGGCATTAGATGCTGAATTTCAAGGCCGGGCAAAAGTCATCTATTCAACCGGAGAAGCCATCAATAATCTGGTTGTCGATGCCGATTTGATTATCGGAGCGGTACTGATCCCCGGCGCTGCTGCGCCCAAACTGATTACTGCAGAACATGTCAAAATCATGAAGCAGGGCTCTGCGCTGGTTGATGTTGCTATCGACCAAGGCGGCTGCTTTGAGACCTCTCGCCCGACGACACATTCCGAACCGACCTATATTATTGATGATGTCGTCCATTATTGTGTTGCCAATATGCCCGGCGCCGTTGCCCGTACGTCAACGTTCGCGTTAAACAATGCCACCCTGCCCTATGTGCTCAACTTGGCAAACAAGGGATATAAGAAAGCGTTGTTAGAGGATGAAGGCTTCTTAAATGGCATGAACATCATGTACGGTAAAGTGACTTGTAAAGAAGTGGCGGATGCCTTCGACCTCCACTTCACCGATCCCACCGTTGCGCTCAGTATGCATTGATCGGCCGATCATATCGCTGAAAACGTAATGTATATCCAAGTTACCTCAAGATGCAGGATTTGGGTATAGAGAAAAAGAGGAAATCTTCCTACAAGTTTTCCTTTTTACTCTATTGATCCCCCTCCTTTTTACGCTCTCTTTTGGACTGTATTTGATCTGGCACAATGACGCGCTTTCTTTACGCCCCCAATTTACCTACAATCACTCACTTAAATAGATAATCCCATTCAGCCTGGAGAAGTAATGAGTAACATAAGACATTGTAATCTGCTCATCCTCGGTTCTGGCCCTGCTGGCTATACCGCCGCGGTTTATGCTGCTCGTGCCAACCTGAACCCAGTGATGATCACGGGTATGCAGCAAGGCGGTCAGCTAACGACGACAACCGACGTTGAAAACTGGCCAGGTGATGCGGAAGGTTTAACCGGTCCGGCCCTGATGGATCGCATGAAAGCTCACGCCGAGAAGTTTGAGACTGAAATCATCTTTGATCACATCAATGAAACCGATTTTAGTCAGCGCCCTTTTCGTCTGAAAGGCGACAATGGTGAATACACGTGTGATGCGCTAATCATTTCAACCGGCGCTTCAGCTAAATACCTGGGGCTGGAGTCGGAAGAAACCTTTAAAGGCCGCGGGGTATCAGCTTGTGCGACATGCGATGGTTTTTTCTACCGTAACCAAAAAGTTGCCGTCGTGGGTGGCGGTAATACTGCGGTTGAAGAAGCATTATATCTGTCAAACATCGCTTCTGAAGTGCATCTTATTCACCGTCGCGACGCATTCCGTTCAGAGAAAATTCTGATCAACCGCCTGATGGATAAGGTAGAAAACGGCAATATTGTTCTTCACACCGATCGCATTCTGGACGAAATTCTGGGCGACGATATGGGGGTTACGGGGGTTCGCATTAAAGATACCAAATCTGATGCGACAGAAACTATTGACGTTATGGGTGCCTTCATTGCTATCGGCCACCAGCCGAACACGGCAATCTTTGAAGACCAGCTGGATATGGCAAACGGCTATATCAAAGTCCAGTCCGGTACTCAGGGCAATGCCACCCAAACCAGTGTTGAAGGGATCTTCGCTGCCGGTGATGTCATGGATCATACCTACCGCCAGGCTATTACCTCTGCGGGAACCGGTTGTATGGCCGCCCTTGATGCAGAGCGTTATCTGGATGCATTAGAACAACAAAAATAATCATATTTCTGGCCGTTATGGTTAATAACGGCCAGATCTTTTCAGTCTGCTCAACACCTGCCTGCATACTGCAGCGCACCGTTTAACAACGATACCTTTTTATGGATAAACAATTACAACGTGATTTAACCCAATGGTTAAAGTCACAAAGCAAGTTAGCCAAACGCTGGCTTATGCTGAGTGTCGGGCTTGGTTTCCTTTCAGGGTTGCTCTTAGTCGGCCAAGCTGCGCTATTAGCGAATATTCTCCACCAACTGATCATTGAACACACCGACAAGTATGAACTCGTCGATCAGTTTATCGGCCTGATCGCCATTGTAGGCTTACGTGCTGCATGCAGCTGGGGACGGGAAATTTTCGGCTACCGCTGCGGTGAACAAATTCGCCTCCATATCCGTCAGCTGATCTTAAACCGTCTGCACAGCTTAGGTCCGGCTTACATCAAAGGCAAACCAGCCGGTGCCTGGGCGAGTTTGGTCCTTGAGCAAGTCGAAGAGATGCAAGACTTTTTTGCTCGCTACCTCCCCCAGATGTCGATTGCGGTACTGGTTCCTGTCGTCATCCTGGTGACAGTCTTCCCGATTAACTGGGCAGCAGGCTTGATTTTTTTAGTCACAGCTCCGCTTGTACCAATGTTTATGGCATTAGTCGGTTTAGGGGCAGCAGATGCAAACCGACGCAACTTTAAAGCATTACAGCGCCTTTCTGGCCACTTTTACGACCGTTTGCAAGGGCTATCTACCCTTCGTTTATTTAACCGTGCAGATGCTGAAGCAGAAAACCTTCATGCTGCCTCGCATGTGTTACGTAAACGCACCATGGAAGTATTGCGTCTCGCCTTCCTGTCATCTGCGGTACTGGAATTTTTCTCCGCCATTTCGGTCGCTATCGTTGCCGTTTACTTTGGTTTCTCGTTTATCGGCGAATTAAATTTCGGCCACTATGGTGTACCGATCTCGCTGTTTACCGGCCTTTTCGTTCTCGTGCTGGCCCCTGAGTTCTACCAGCCTCTCCGAGATCTGGGAACCTTCTACCACGCTAAGGCCCAGGCTATCGGTGCGGCAGAATCGATCGTTGAGTTTCTTAACGTTGAAGCCGACGAAATGGCTGCTGGTGACCAAGAACTGCCGTCACCGGAAACCATAGAGATCAATGTGAGCGATCTGGAAGTACTAAGCCCTCAGGGTCAGGTACTGGCAGGCCCGTTAAGCTTCGATATTCAGGCCCGCGAACAGGTTGCTCTGGTTGGACCTAGCGGCGCGGGTAAGACCAGCCTGCTTAATGCCCTGCTCGGTTTCCTCCCTTATCGCGGCAGCCTGAAAATTAACGGCATCGAACTGAAAGAGCTGGATCACAGCGAGTGGCGTCAGGCGATTAGCTGGGTGGGACAAAACCCGCTGCTCGTTCACGGCAGTATCCATGACAACATCACCCTAGGGAACACGCTGGCAACCGATGATCACGTTAGCCTGGTAGCTAAACAGGCCTATGCAGACGAGTTTATCAGCCGTCTCGAAAAGGGTTACCAACACCAGGTCGGCGATCGCTCCGGAGGCTTATCTGTGGGTCAGGCACAACGTATCGCTGTTGCCCGGGCCATGCTGCAAGGCGGTGCATTTTGGGTATTAGATGAACCCACCGCCAGTCTTGATGCTAACAGTGAAAAACTGGTGCTGAAAAGCCTGAGTCAAGCCGTACAAGGCCAAACAACTTTAATGGTCAGCCACCGCCTAGATCAGTTATCGACCATTGACCGTGTTCTGGTATTAGAAGACGGTAAGCTGGTTCAGAACGGTCATTTCGATCAAATTAGTCATGAAGGTTTACTCGCCGACATGCTTTCCCATACCGATAAGAGGGATCTCAATGCGTGATTTAATCCCTTACCTGAAGCTCTACCGCAAACACTGGTTCGGCCTGACGCTGGGCATGCTATTAGGTCTGGCGACCCTGCTTGCGGCAATGAGCCTGTTAACCCTTTCCGGCTGGTTTATTTCCGCTTCTGCCGTTGCAGGCTTAACCATTGCCCGTGAAACGTTCAACTACATGCTGCCCGGAGCCGGTGTTCGCGGGTTTTCAATTGCCCGTACCGCAGGCCGCTGGGGCGAGCGCGTGGTCAGCCATAATGCCACCTTTAAATTACTGGCCGATCTACGTCTGTTCTTTTTCAAAAAGCTGATACCCTTAATTCCGGGCCGCCAGGCTAACTTACGAGATGCCGACTTGCTAAACCGTCTGGTGGCGGATGTCGATGCGATGGATCACGTCTACCTGCGCCTGATCAGCCCGCTGACTATCGGCATTATTGGCCTGCTTACTATTACCGGCTTTCTGGCCTGGTTTGATTTAACGATCGGCCTGACACTAGGGGCTATCCTGCTGGCATTGATGTTAGCCCTGCCTGTGATTTTCTACCGCTTAGGTAAATCCAACGGTGCAGCGCTAACCTATGCCAAAGCCAACTATCGCATTAAGCTGCTGGATTGGTTACAGGGACACGCAGAATTATTGTTGTTCAATGCCGAAGAGCGTTACCGAAAACAGGCAGAAGATGAACAGCAGTCATTGCTGACAGCGCAACGCCAGATGGCCAGCCTGACCGGATTAGCCAATGCCATTCTGCTGGCAGCAACGGGCTGGACTCTGGTACTGATTATCTGGATCGCCGCCGATGGTGTCGGGGGTGCAGCCCCCGATCCTTTCGTCGCCATGGTTGCCTTTGCCACGATGGCCAGCTTTGAGCTGATGATGCCTGTTGCGGGTGCCTTCCAATATCTGGGACAGACGCTGACATCGGCTCGTCGCCTGAACGAAATCATCGAAGCCACACCGGACACGCCATTTGATCCGAACGGTCATCAGGCTACAGTGAAGGGTGATATCACTATCGATAACATCGGCTATACCTATTACGGCAGTGACCAACCCGTACTGAGCAATGTGTCCGTCAGCCTTAAGCAAGGTGAGAAGCTGGCACTGCTTGGCCGTACAGGTTGCGGTAAATCTACCCTGCTTCAGCTTCTGACCCGAAACTGGGATCCGCAACAGGGCCAAATCCGTATTGATGATGTGGCACTGGCTGAATGGCACGAAGACTCACTCCGTAAAGCTGTGACCGTCGTCAGCCAGCGCGTTGACGTGTTTAACGGCTCATTGCGTGAAAACCTGATACTGGCAAAACCGGAAGGTACCGACGAAGAGTTTGTGGCAGCACTGAATAGCGTCGGCCTGCAAGCGCTGCTTGACGGTAAGGGATTAGATACCTGGCTTGGTGAGGGGGGGAGGCAGATCTCTGGTGGTGAACGTCGTCGCTTAGGTATTGCCCGTGCGCTGTTACACGATGCACCGATCCTGCTGCTCGATGAACCGACAGAAGGGCTGGATCGCCGTACCGAGCAGCAGATCCTGAACCTGTTACTGGAACATGCCAAAGACAAAACCGTTCTGTTTATCACCCACCGCTTGGTCGGTCTGGAACAGATGGATCAGATTTGCCTGATGGATGAAGGCGAAATCATTGAACACGGGAAGCACAAAGAACTACTGGCTGCTAACGGCCGTTATTCAGAATTGTGGCAACGTATTTAAAGAGTCGAGAGTCGAGAGTCGAGAGTCGAGAAAAGAATGCAGCGAGGAATGAGAGTTCCTCGTTTTTATTATGTTGTATAAGTCCTGCGGTCCTGCAAGCAGGCTCTCCGAGCCATAGTTGGGAGTCAAGCTGTGGCTCTTTCTCGAAACTCGAACCTGATTACTCGAAACTGTTTATCCTTAGGTCCTCAGGGCCATCGAACCGCTCTTAAAAAACCTTATCCACCCGTACTCCCTCATTGAAATAGAGAATACGCACATTATCACCCCGGCCAAAAATCATACTCTGGTCGACATCCTGAATGACATCAATCAATTTACCGTCATCGGTTTTAATCAGTATTTCCACCAGGCGATATTCAACTACTGTTTGACCAGGCTGGCGATTATGCGCAATGCTGGCTCCGGCCACGACACCGACAGCAGTTGCGACCTCACGGCCTGTACCTCCGCCAAACTGATTACCAATCAAGCCTCCCACAACGCCACCTAATAAGGTTTCCCAGCCATTGTGCCGAGAGTTAATCACTTCTTGCTGGGTGATATAGCGAACAGTATCAACTTGGCCGAAGACAATCTTGTTAACAGTCCGGGCTTCATTACGGTTGTATGGTGCTGCCGTTAAAGTAAGTGGCAGCAATAACAGTAACATTAACAACGTTCTCATATATAATTTCTCCACAGGCCCTAATACTAAACTGAAAAAATTGAGTTTCTATGGCTATTTACCTGCCGGAATTAGACCCGGTTGATACGCATTTCCCTAACCCGGAAACCGCACTCGACGATCCCAATGGCTTACTGGCTTTCGGCGGAGACTTAAGACCTGAACGTTTGGTTTCTGCTTATCGACAAGGGATCTTCCCCTGGTATTCTGATGGCGAGCCTATTTTATGGTGGAGCCCTGCTCCCAGGGCGATCTTTCTCCCCGACAAGTTTAGACCGAGCAAAAGCCTGCGTAAATTTTACCGTAAGTCAGGATACCAAATCACGCTGAATAAAGCCTGTCATGAAGTGATCCGTCAATGTGCCTCCAGTCGAGGCCCGGACGCCACCTGGATAACGACCAGTATGATACAAGCTTATCAAGTCATGCATAATCTCGGCTATTGCCACTCAGTCGAAGTATGGGATCAGGGCAAGCTGGTCGGAGGCCTGTATGGCTTACAAATCGGGACAATCTTCTGTGGTGAATCGATGTTCTCGCTGGCAGACAATGCGTCAAAGATCGCGCTATGGTTTTTCTGTCGCCACTTCACCGCGCACGGCGGTACCTTAATCGACTGCCAAATCATGAATGACCATCTAGAATCATTAGGTGCTATCGAAATTAAACGTCGTCCGTTCATGCAACAATTGCATCGGGATAGAGATGCAATACTTAAAATAGGCTGTTACACAGCACAAGAGTTACTGCTCCCATCAGAATAAAGGCGTCTATGAATAACCTCTCTTTACGAATTGGTTTAACTCCCTTTTCTTATTGTAACTATTTACCCGGCAACCAAGAGCAATTGGGAGTGGTGATGGATCAACACTGGCTTTCACCCAAGGGTTACAGCGTACTATTAGCCTCTGGCTATCGTCGCAGCGGCTGTGCTGTCTATAAACCCATGTGCGAACAATGTACGGCTTGTACCCCAATCCGTGTTGATTGCCAATATTTCACACCATCGAAAAGTCAGAAGCGCCAGCTCAATCAGATGAAGAAACTGCGTTGGGAATTTAAAGCCAAGTTAGATGACAACTGGTTCACGCTATATGAGAAGTACATCCGCTTACGTCATTCTGATGGCGCCATGTATCCCGCGAACAAACAACAGTTCTTTGATTTCTGTACCGCAGAATGGATGGATACTCTTTTTCTTCACGTCTATGAAGACGACACCCTGATTGCCATTGCCGTTACTGACGTGTTTGTTGATGCCTTAAGCGCGGTATATAGTTTTTTCGAGCCCGATTCCACATTTTCACTAGGTACTCTGTGTATATTATTTCAGATTCAATACTGCCAGCAGACAGGACGAAAATGGCTCTACCCCGGTTATCAGATTGATGCCTGCAAGGCGATGAATTACAAAATCAGATTTAAGCCACACCAAAAATTAATTCAGGGACGATGGCAAGAGTAGCCAGTTACATCGTCATCATGACTGAAATTGATACGCTTAACCGTTACCTAACAGATGTATTTCGATAAAATCAGGATAAAATGAACTTTAGTCGGTAACAAAAGCTGACAAAGAGTACTGGCAAGGGTAGAATTGCGACCTAAACTTTACACTTAAACAGTTTAAAGGCATTATTCTGCCCGATCAGAAGAATGGCAGGTAGCCTAAGAGGATTCAATGGCAAAAGAAGACGTAATTGAAATGCAAGGTACTGTACAAGATACACTGCCTAACACTATGTTCCGCGTTGAACTGGAAAACGGTCACGTAGTTACCGCTCACATCTCTGGTAAAATGCGTAAAAACTACATCCGTATTCTGACTGGTGACAAGGTTACCGTGGAACTGACTCCGTACGACCTGACTAAAGGCCGCATCGTCTTCCGCGCACGTTAATCTTGAAACAAGATTAAAGAATACTATGAAGCCCGGCCAGTTGCCGGGTTTTATTTTGCCTGTTGTTATGTATTCACCTAATACCAATCACATCGGCAGATAAAAATAACCGCCTTTCAGGCGGTTATTTCGTTTGTATTGTTGGAAACAATTGTTGGTAAAAGCAATGCTTAATGCGCAGGTTCCATTTCACTATTGAATTGGAAATCGAGTTCGCCATTAATATAATCAACACGTACCGAACCGCCGTTTACCAGGCAACCGAACAACAATTCATTTGCCAAAGGCTTCTTGAGACGGTCTTGAATGAGGCGGGCCATCGGACGTGCCCCCATGGTCTTGTCATACCCTTTCTCTGCCAGCCAGGCACGAGCACTATCAGAGACTTCCATCGAAACACCACGGGCATCGAGTTGGGCTTGCAGCTCAACAATGAACTTATCGACCACTTGAGAAATAACATCTTTATCAAGGTTGTTAAACCAAATGATGCTATCTAATCGGTTACGGAATTCTGGTGTAAACACACGCTTAATTTCCGACATCGCATCAAGGCTGTGATCTTGCTGAATCAAACCAATCGACTTACGTACGGTCTCCGTCACACCGGCATTGGTGGTCATGACAAAAATCACATTACGAAAATCTGCTTTACGTCCGTTATTATCAGTTAATGTACCGTTATCCATTATCTGAAGTAGCAAGTTAAAGACATCAGGGTGCGCTTTTTCAATTTCATCGAGCAATACGACTGAGTGCGGCTGCTTAATAACGGCATCGGTTAGTAGCCCACCTTGGTCATAACCGACATAACCAGGAGGCGCACCAATCAAACGGCTAACGGTATGACGCTCCATATATTCCGACATATCAAAACGAAGCAACTCAATACCTAAAGTGCGTGCCAGCTGAACGGTTACTTCCGTTTTACCCACCCCGGTAGGGCCCGCAAACAGGAATGAACCGACAGGTTTATTCTCAGCCCCCAAACCGGCACGACTTAACTTGATCGCTTCAGTCAGCGCATCAATAGCAGGATCCTGACCAAACACCAGCATCTTCAGCTTACCATCCAGATTCTTCAGGACATCACGGTCACTCGATGACACTGATTTTTCGGGAATACGTGCCATTTTAGCGATCATCGCTTCGATGTCACTGACGTTAACTGTTTTCTTACGGCGACTCGCAGGCGCAAGACGACAACGGGCACCGGCTTCATCTATCACATCAATCGCCTTATCAGGCAGGTGACGTTCATTGATGTATTTCGCCGACAATTCGACCGCCGCACGAATCGCTTTATTGGTATAGCGTACATCGTGGTGTGCTTCGTATTTAGGCTTCAGGCCCATCAAGATTTTAGTGGTGTCATCGATCGTAGGCTCAATAACATCGATCTTCTGGAAACGACGAGCCAACGCACGCTCTTTCTCAAAAATATTGCTGTATTCCTGATAGGTTGTTGACCCCATGCAGCGTATTTTACCGCTGCTCAGTAAAGGCTTGATGAGATTGGCGGCGTCTACCTGACCGCCAGACGCGGCACCCGCACCAATGATAGTATGAATTTCATCAATGAACAGAACGGCGTGATCTTCTTTTTCAAGCTGTTTCAAAATGCCTTTAAAGCGCTTCTCGAAGTCACCACGATATTTCGTTCCTGCCAGCAAAGAACCAATATCTAACGAATAGATGACACAGTCTTTAATAATTTCAGGAACCTGGCCTTCAACAATACGCCATGCCAGCCCCTCAGCTATGGCGGTTTTACCGACACCGGCCTCACCAACCAGTAATGGGTTGTTTTTTCGACGGCGACACAGAACCTGAACGGTACGCTCAAGTTCGCTATCACGGCCAATTAACGGATCAATACCACCAGCACGGGCTAGTTGATTCAGGTTAGTTGCAAAGTTTTCCAGCTTGTCTTCTGAGCCTTGTTCAGCGCGAGGTTCATCCCCCCCGACATCTGAGCCACCCAAATCATCATTGTCACTGTCCTTGACGGTACCGTGCGAAATGAAATTGACCACGTCTAAACGGCTAATATCACTTTTCTTAAGTAGATAAGCGGCATGAGATTCTTGCTCGCTGAAAATAGCAACAAGGACATTAGCACCCGTGACTTCGCTGCGACCAGATGATTGAACATGGAACACAGCGCGCTGCAGAACACGCTGGAAGCTTAGTGTTGGTTGCGTTTCACGGCTCTCATCATCCACAGGAATAAGAGGTGTGGTCTGCTCGATGAATGAATCAAGCTCTTTCCGTAAAACATCTAGGTCAGCGCGACACGCTAACAGCGCTTCTTGAGCGGCGACATTTTCTAGTAAGGCCAACAGTAAATGCTCGACGGTCATAAACTCATGGCGCTTTTCTCTCGCACGTGCAAATGCACCGTTCAAGCTGGCTTCAAGTTCTTTATTTAGCATAAGGCACCTCCCCTAAATACCACTCAATATGGCGTGCCGGAAAAAGTTTAAGCTTTCTCCATAGTACACAGTAGCGGATGTTCATGCTCCCTTGCATACATCATCACTTGTGCCACTTTCGTTTCAGCGACTTCAGCGGTGAAGGTTCCGCAAATTGCTTTCCCTTCATAATGTACAGAAAGCATCAACTGTGTGGCTTTCTCCAGATCCATGGAGAAGAACTTCTGTAACACTTCTATCACAAAATCCATCGGAGTGTAATCATCATTGTTTAAAATAACTTTATACATCGATGGTGGTTTAACCTGAGTTTTTTCCTCATCTAATACATCTGACTCAGGAATAATCCATTCATATAACTTACTCATAATCTCATCTTATAGCTAAAGAATCCAAATGCCATTTATTAACAACAACTTAAAGTTCAATGCATAAATCCATGGCGACAAAATGGCGACACTTTTTCTCTACCTATACATCAACACTAATCCACCAATTGTATTCCAGCAAATCTAAGGTGGCTACGACCAAATTAATTTTTACAGTAACATCTAGCTGTTTAGGCCTGTTAAAACAGTCAATATGGCCACGTTTTTCATAAACTGGTCGACAAGTGCCAGCTTAATCTGATTCTTAACGGCATTAACTATTTCCACGATTTCAGGTTTTCATTTTTGACAAATTCCGACTAGCCCTTGTTTTATCTGACTTCACGAATTTAATTAAATACTCACCTGTTCAATACACTCCCGCTAGTAAAGAGAAAAATTGACTATTAATATCAACACGTTAAAACTTATGTCAGTATCGTCATCGAACTCTTTAACCTGAAGTAGTAAAAAAATCATTCTCTGAAATTTCACCAAATGATTAATCACCCGTTTCAAACACCTTACTATCCCGCAGCCCTGCGAATCTTCTGGCTTTGCGGCTCGTGGGGAGCTGCGCTTTCTGTGGATGGCTTATACTCACGCCATTAAATATCGAGTCCGTCACAAATAGCGAAAAGTAGCGCACATGCAATAAATAGATACCAAATATGATTTTATTTGAGCGTGGTGATTCTGGACGGTCCTTGATTATCGGCTCAGGCCCCATATGGCGCGGGGTGTGGGAGGCGAAGCTTACGATTTCACCGTCGTCATTTGTTCAAGCGCTTACTGTATCCAGGCTGATAAAAAAAGATTTTATCCAAATGTTACAATATGCACTTGACTGTCTAGTACTTTTTACTAAAGTGTAACCTGTAGTAGATATAAACTGCATCAAATAGCATTAGTATGCAGGAGTTCGAGGAGGAGCCTTGCTAACTAATGCAGAATGGAACTTGAATGCAAGAGGGATGTAAAGCATGGCAACAGGTACGGTTAAATGGTTCAATAACGCCAAAGGTTTTGGTTTCATCTGCCCTGAAGGGGGTGATGGTGATATCTTTGCACACTATTCAACTATCCAGATGGATGGGTATCGAACACTAAAAGCTGGCCAGCAGGTCAACTATCATGTTCAAACTGGTCCTAAAGGTTTCCATGCCAGCGAGATAGTCCCGCTCGACGGTGATACTGCAAAATAATCGTCAACGGTAAATCGCATCAAATCCTAAGGGTGAGCAATGTGCTCGCCTTTTTTTATCAAACGACCCGACCTTCCTACTAAGCTGCATTTACAATGCAAACTTACGTACATTTAAATGATCTATTTCTCATCTCAGTTTTACTTGCGTAATGCATCAATAGCAAAAAATCAGGCCTTCCTGCTCACTGAATAAAAAGTGAATAAACCCGCCGTTATTATTAACATATTTATTAACAAGTTCAATCTATTGCACCCGACTGGTTGAAATACATACAAAAAGGCCCAGCCGAAGCTGAGCCCTTTACATCTCACGAGAGTAAAAAATGAATTTTTACATCTGCTCAATAATATCGTTAGCAAACTCAGAGCACTTACGAAGCGTTGCACCTTCCATCAGGCGCTCAAAATCATAAGTTACCGTCTTATTGCTAATGGCAGCTTCTGTCGCGCTGATGATGAGATCAGCAGCCTCAGTCCAGCCCATATGGCGAAGCATCATTTCCGCAGAAAGAATGAGTGAGCCAGGGTTTACTTTATCCTGACCGGCATACTTCGGCGCGGTACCATGAGTGGCTTCAAATAGAGCTACGCCATCACCGATGTTTGCACCAGGAGCAATACCAATACCACCAACCTGAGCGGCAAGTGCATCCGAAATGTAGTCACCGTTGAGGTTCATTGTCGCAATAACATCGTACTCAGCAGGACGAAGCAGGATCTGTTGCAGGAATGCATCTGCGATACAGTCTTTAATAATGATCTCTTTGCCAGTGTTTGGATTCTTCAGTGTCATCCATGGACCACCGTCCAATAGCTCAGCTCCAAACTCTTGCAATGCGACTTCGTAACCCCAATCTTTGAAGGCACCTTCGGTGAACTTCATAATATTCCCTTTGTGAACCAGCGTTAGTGAGTCACGGTCATTATCGATTGTATACTGAAGAGCTGCGCGGATCAGACGCTTAGTACCTTCCTCAGAAACAGGCTTGATACCGATACCACACTGCTGCGGAAAGCGGATTTTCGTTGCGCCCATTTCGTCTTGCAGGAATTTAATTACTTTATCTGCTTCTGCAGTGCCAGCCTGGAATTCAACGCCGGCGTAGATATCTTCTGAGTTTTCACGGTAGATAACCATGTCTGTCAGTTCAGGTTGTTTAACCGGGCTTGGTACGCCTTCGAAGTAACGAACCGGACGTGCACAGATGTACAGATCAAGTTCTTGGCGCAGGGCAACATTTAGAGAGCGAATACCACCGCCAACTGGCGTCGTTAACGGGCCTTTAATAGCCACTTTATATTCACGAATGAAATCTAAAGTTTCTTGCGGTAACCACGCGTCTTCACCATACACCTGAGTTGATTTCTCACCTGTGTAGATTTCCATCCACTCAATTTTACGGTCGCCAGCGTACGCTTTTTTTACTGCCGCATCGACAACTTTGATCATTGCAGGGCTTACATCAACACCAATACCATCACCTTCAATGTATGGAATGATCGGGTTGTTAGGAACGACCAGCTTACCGTTTGCGTCAAGTGTAATTTTTTGACCTTCAGCTGGTACAACTACTTTACTATCCATTTAAATCTCCTAGCGTCCATTTGTTATCTTTTTGTAAGATGCGCGCAAATCATACTTGAAATTTTATCAACACGCCAATTGAGTTTTTTTAGCGTATAATCGGCCAGTCGAAATTACCAATCCCCAGTACAGCACGCTACCTATGAAGCCAAACACCTCCTATCGTCAAACTCAACGGTCCAACAATGAGCGCAGAGCATCAAGAAAGCTGCATAAACCAAAGCGCCCTCGCGGTCCGCAAAAGATCATTTTATTTAACAAACCATTCAATGTTTTGACTCAGTTTTCCGGTGAGCCTGGCGATAAAACACTGGCTGATTTCATCCCGGTAAAAGACATCTATCCTGCCGGACGGTTAGATAAAGACAGCGAAGGTTTGTTGGTATTAACTAACGATGGCGTACTTCAGGCACGCTTAACTCAGCCAAAATCTAAGTCACCTAAAATCTATTGGGCGCAGGTCGAGGGCGTTCCGAGCGATGACGATCTGGAGCAACTCCGTAAAGGGGTAACCTTAAATGACGGGCCAACCCTACCAGCAGATATTGAGCGTATTACTCATCCTGAAATATGGGATCGTAATCCACCGATTCGTGAACGCAAAAACATACCGACAACCTGGCTTGCGATAACGTTAAGAGAAGGCCGGAATCGCCAGGTACGTCGTATGACTGCTCATATCGGTTTTCCTACCTTGCGCCTGATCCGCTACAAGATGGCTGACTGGACAGTTAATGATCTGGCGCCCGGCGAGTGGCGTGAAGTTACTTTGATGCCGACAACTGACCATTAACCCCTGCGACTAAATAATCATTGCTTGCCGGTAGCGTTCGCTGCCGGTATTTTCTGACCGGTTTTTATCACGACTCCACACATAAAAAGCTACACATTGCATGCGTGTTCAACTATTATTGCCAGCAATTAGCAAACGTTTGCTTTGTTGTGGTGTAAGGCGTTACGTCTTTATCATAAAGACTTATTCATACAGCATATTGTCGTTTTTTCAGTACGATAAAATTATTAAAGTGTGATTCTGCTCTCGGTCTGTTTCGTCCCTAAGCTTTCTGTTAGAATTACACTCTTATCACTACTAGCGACTTAAGAGAAATATGTCAGATAACAGCCAGAAAAAAGTCATTGTCGGCATGTCCGGCGGCGTTGACTCTTCCGTATCAGCTTACTTATTGCTTCAACAGGGCTATCAGGTTGAAGGCCTGTTTATGAAGAACTGGGAAGAAGACGATAATGAAGAATACTGCTCTGCCGCAGAAGATCTCGCTGATGCGCAAGCTGTATGTGACAAGCTAGGGATCCACCTTCATACGATTAACTTTGCAGCAGAATACTGGGACAACGTGTTCGAGTACTTTCTGGCTGAATATAAAGCAGGTCGTACACCTAACCCGGATATCCTTTGCAACAAAGAGATCAAATTCAAAGCCTTCCTGGAGTTCGCCGATGAAGTTCTGGAAGCTGATTACATTGCTATGGGTCACTACACACGCCGTAGCTTCCCGACAGGTGAAGGCGAAAAGCCACAGATGTTACGCGGTGTAGACACCAACAAAGATCAGAGCTACTTCCTGTATACCCTTAGCCATGAACAAATTGCGCGCAGCCTGTTCCCGGTTGGTGAACTGGAAAAACCAGAAGTACGCCGTATTGCAGAAGAGCAAGATCTGATCACGGCGAAGAAAAAAGATTCAACCGGTATCTGCTTTATCGGTGAGCGTAAATTCACTGAGTTTTTAAGTAAGTACCTTCCGGCTCAGCCAGGAAATATCGAGACGGCAGATGAAGGCAAAGTGATTGGCGAGCACCAGGGCCTGATGTACCACACTCTGGGTCAGCGTAAAGGTCTGCATATCGGTGGTCAGAAAGGCGGTGGCGGCAATGAAGATGCATGGTACGTTGTCGATAAAGATGTTGAGCGTAACGTACTGGTTGTTGGACAGGGTAAAGATCACCCACGCCTTAAATCGAATGGTTTAATGGCCTCTCAGCTACACTGGGTTGATCGTCAGCCAATTCGCGAACCAATGGCTTGCACCGTAAAAACCCGTTACCGTCAGCAAGATATTCCTTGCACAATTATCCCTGTGGATGATGAGAACATCAAAGTGATTTTCGATGAGCCTCAAATTGCGGTTACTCCAGGTCAGTCCGCAGTATTTTATCAAGATGAGATCTGCCTTGGCGGCGGTATTATTGAGCAGCGAATCTAAAGGAGCAGTCACTCGTGGCACACACTCTGTATGACCGAACTATCGCATTTGCCGGTATTTGTCAGGCTATAAAGCTTGTTCAAAAAATCGCCCGTGACGGCACTTGTGACAGCAATGAACTGGAAGCGTGTCTGAACAGTATCTCTGTAACAGATCCTTCAAATACTGTTGAAATTTATGGTAATGAGGCCAACCTGAAACTTGGTCTTGAAACCTTAGCGACCGAAATAGATAACACGCCATCAGGTAATGAAATTACGCGTTATCTGGTTAGCGTTATGGCACTGGAACGCAAGCTATCCGGCCGACGTGACAGCATGGCGCAGCTGGGTGATCGTATTGATACCATAAAACGTCAAACTGGTCATTACGAGTTATTAGATGATCAAATGGTAAGTAATCTTGCCAGTATCTATCTGGATATTATCAGCCCTCTCGGCCCAAGAATTCAGGTAACCGGTACACCTGCGCATCTTCAACAACCACAAGTGCAGCATAAAGTACGCGCTTTGCTTTTAGCTGCTGTACGAAGTGCCGTACTTTGGCGCCAGGTCGGCGGCAAACGTCGTCACCTGATCTTCGGTCGCAAGCAAATGGTTGAGCAAGCAAAAATCTTACTCGCTCGCTGTTAATTTTACTGGCTTATCCGCTTATGTGATAAGCCATAATGTAGTTTATTAATCGATATCCTTAGCTGTTCATCTGAGTGAATAGCTATTCAGGATTTATTACACATACTGTTCTAACCTCATCAATATCAGGAGAGAGACAACATGGAACTGTCAGCATTGACTGCTGTTTCCCCGGTAGACGGCCGTTACGGAAGTAAAACAAGTGCACTTCGCAGCATTTTCAGCGAATTTGGTCTGCTAAAATATCGCACTATTGTTGAAGTCCGTTGGTTACAAAAACTAGCCGCTACTGATGCTATCGTCGAAGTTCCTGCGTTCAGTGATGAAGCAAATCAGTTTTTAGATCGCATCGCTGCTGAATTTAGCGAAGAAGATGCACTACGTATAAAAACAATCGAGCGTACGACTAACCACGACGTTAAAGCTGTTGAATACTTCCTGAAAGAGAAAGTTGCAGAAGTACCAGAACTACACGCTGTCAATGAATTCATTCACTTTGCCTGTACTTCTGAAGACATCAACAACCTGTCTCACGCGCTAATGCTTAATGAAGCGCGTGAAAAAGTGATGCAGCCAGAGATCCGCAACGTTATCGATGCAATCAAAGGCCTTGCGAACGAATACCGCGACATTCCATTACTTTCCCGTACCCACGGCCAGCCCGCTTCTCCATCGACGATGGGCAAAGAAATGGCCAACGTGGCGTACCGTATGGAACGTCAGTTCAAGCAAATCGCAAACGTTGAAATTCTGGGTAAAATCAACGGTGCGGTAGGTAACTACAACGCTCACATTTCTGCTTACCCAGAAATCGACTGGCACCAGTACAGCGAAGAGTTCGTCACATCTCTTGGCATTACCTGGAACCCGTATACAACGCAAATCGAACCGCATGATTATATTGCTGAGCTGTTTGATGCGTTTGCTCGTTTCAATACTATTCTTCTGGACTTTGACCGTGACGTTTGGGGCTACATTGCTCTGGGTCACTTCAAGCAAAGAACAATCGCGGGCGAAATCGGCTCTTCAACGATGCCGCACAAAGTAAACCCGATCGACTTCGAGAACTCTGAAGGTAACCTGGGTCTGGCTAACGCGCTGTTCTCTCACCTTGCCCAGAAACTGCCTGTTTCCCGCTGGCAGCGTGATCTGACTGACTCAACCGTTTTACGTAACCTGGGTGTAGGCTGTGGCTACGCAATCATTGCTTATACTTCGACACTGAAAGGTATCAGCAAGCTGGAAGTAAACCGGGCAGCACTAGAAGCTGAACTGGACAAGAACTGGGAAGTTCTGGCTGAGCCTGTACAAACGGTTATGCGTCGCTACGGCATCGAAAAACCATACGAGAAGCTGAAAGAGCTGACTCGCGGCAAGCGTGTGGATGGCGAAGGCATGCGTACCTTCATCGATGGTCTTGAGCTGCCTGAGCACGAGAAAGCACGTCTGAAAGAAATGACACCGGCTAACTACATCGGTGACGCAATTAAGCTCACTGACAAGCTGTAATTCTTTCAAATATCATTACGAAATGGGCTGGCATTTTTGCCGGCCCTTTTTCATTCATTATCCCCCCCTATTCTTATCCGCCCTCTGTAGCAGCAAAGACTGAAAAAGCTTTTATTGAAAATAAACCATATATATCAATAATATATTTATAACATGTATAATTTATACTACTTTAGCATTGCAAGAAGTCTTTCCTGGATATAACATGCAATCAAAATACATGTTAAGCAAAGTGCAGGTTAATGATATGTCTATTCACGTTAAGAACAATATTCACTGGGTTGGTCAACGCGACTGGGAAGTTCGAGATTTCCACGGCACAGAATATAAAACATTAAAAGGAACGAGCTATAACAGTTACCTGATCCGTGAAGGTAAAAACGTGTTAATTGATACCGTTGATCATAAGTTTAGCTACGATTTCATCCAACAACTTGAGCAAGAGATCGACCTGAACGAAATTGATCTTATCGTGATCAATCACGCGGAAGAAGATCATGCCGGTGCATTATCTGTTCTGATGAGCAAGATCCCAAACACCCCTATTTACTGTACTGAAAATGCGATTGACTCCATTACCGGTCATCACCACCATCCGGAATGGAATTTCAATACCGTCAAAACGGGCGACAGTATTGATATTGGTAATGGCAAGTCACTGGTCTTTATTGAAACTCCTATGCTGCACTGGCCTGACAGCATGATGACTTATATGACAGAAGATGCGGTGTTATTTAGTAACGACGCGTTTGGTCAGCATTACTGCGATGAGCGCCTGTTCAATGATGAAGTAGAGCAAAACGAGTTAATGGAACAATGCCTGCGCTATTACGCAAACATTCTGACACCATTTAGCCCGCTGGTAACCGCGAAGATCCACGAGGTACTTGGCTTTAATCTGCCTGTTGATATGGTTGCCACCTCTCACGGTGTGATTTGGCGTGACAACCCTACTCAGATCATTGAAAAATATCTTGAATGGGCTGATGAGTATAAAGAAGACAAAATCACAATCTTCTATGACTCTATGTCAAATAACACCCGTATGATGGCTGATGGTATCGCCCAGGGGATCACCGAAGCGGATCCTAATGTGGCGGTAAAAATATTCAACGTCTCACGTCATGATAAGAATGAAATTTTGACCCATGTCTTCGGCTCTAAAGGTGTATTAGTCGGCTCATCAACAATGAACAACGTGATGATGCCTAAAGTTGCCGGCATGCTAGAAGAAATTACCGGCCTGCGCTTTAAAGCAAAAAAAGCGGGGGCTTTTGGCAGCTACGGCTGGAATGGCGGTGCTGTTGACCGTATTCATGCCCGCTTAACGGATGCCGGTTTCTTTACCACTGTTAGCCTTAAAACAAAATGGCGACCAGACTCAAATGCACTGGAAACATGCCGCGAACATGGCCGCAAAATTGCGCGCGAATGGGCACTTCAGCCGCTACCAAAGCAGGCAGAAGCAGGGGTTACCGCTACAGGTTCAACACAACCAAAAACAGTGACTATCTCTCGTTCGGAGTCAGAAAAAACGGATACCAGTCACTCTGTTACTACTGAGCAAGATCAGAAAATGATTTGTACTGTTTGTCAGTGGGTTTACGACCCTGAATTCGGTGAGCCTAACCAGGATGTTGAACCGAAGACACCGTGGTACGAAGTACCAGACTATTTCCTTTGCCCTGAATGTGGCATCGGTAAAGAAGTATTCGAACCAACGGAGTAAAACGAAGATCATGGACAAGCACATTGTAATTATTGGGAGCGGCTTTGCCGCTTACCAGTTAGTGAAATCATTGCGGAAGCTAAATGCTGATACCCCGATTACCGTCATTACTGCCGATAGCGGTAATGAGTACTCTAAGCCCGAGATCAGCCATGTATTCAGCAAGCAGCAAACAGCTAATGATCTGATCAGACAATCTGCCTGTGAATTCGCGGCAGATAATAACATTCTATTAATCAACAATACTCTGATTGAATCTATCGATACCGATAGCCAGACAGTGCATTACGGCGATAATGCGATTACCTACTCCGAGCTAGTATTAGCAACAGGGGCATCGGCATTGGTTCCAGCGTTTGCAGGAAATGCCATCGACGAGATTGTGACGTTAAACAGCCTGACCGAATATGAACAGCAGCAGGACAAACTGGCTTGTGCAAAATCTGTTCTGGTGCTGGGAGCTGGTTTGATCGGCACGGAAATCGCGATGGATCTGGCGAGCTCGGGCAAGAGCGTCACCTTATGTGATAGGGCATCAAGCCTGATGCCGACACTGCTACCGCCATTTATTAGTGCCGGATTATTTCAGGAGATGCACGGGAAAGGCGTGCAAATCCGACTCAACTCCAACGTGACCGCTATCAACCGTCACCACCAGGAACTGGTTGTTTCACTTTCCGGTAGTGAGCATATCAAAACAGATGCGGTGATTGCGGCTATGGGTCTGAAACCCAATATTGGGTTGGCAAAAAAAACGGGGATTGAAACTGACCGGGGAATAACGGTTGATCGGATAATGCAAACATCGGCGTCGAACGTCTATGCGTTAGGTGATTGCGCTGAGCTGGAAGGGAAAGTTCGGGCTTTCATACAGCCGGCCATGTTAAGTGCTATGGCACTGGCAAAGACACTATTGGGCTCCCCGACCCCGGTTCGTCTTCCGGCTAGTCTGATTAAGGCCAAAACGCCCTGGTTACCACTCCACATGTCTGGCAACACGGTAAGGAAAGATCTGTCGTGGGAAGTCGTTACGGAATCAAATGGCCTGATAGCTAAAGCTTTTGATAAGGAAACCGCTCAGTTAGTCGGATTTGTTGTCAGTCACGATCAACATAAAGCCGCCTTCCCTTTATTGCGACTATTACCCGCTGAGTAATTTTTAAGTCGACACTGCTTGCTCTGTTCTTAGATGACAAGAGCTGAAATGGAATTCACTTTAAGAGGCATTCTTTGCCTCTTTTTTTAGCTCCCGTAACAAAGACTGTAACTGCAGTCATCCCGTCGAATAAACATTCTCTTACCCTTGCTATCAGCAACGTAAATAACCCAGTTCATATATTCAGAATAAATTCAATTTTGCTAAGCATCCAGTGGTATAATAATTACTCGGCTCAGCAATCAAAAGTCTGTACATGTACCAGTTCACATTCTCATTTGATGAATTTCTTGCCGAATTCTGGCAAAAAAAGCCCACGGTCATTAAAGGTGGATTTAAAGACTTTATCGATCCGATAAGCCCGGATGAACTAGCGGGTTTAGCCATGGAAGAAGAGGTCGATTCCCGTTATGTCGCCCAAATAGGTACGGAATGGGAAGTCCACCATGGCCCGCTAACATTTGAAAATACACCGGAAGATCATTGGTCATTTGTCGTTCAGGCTGCCAACCACTGGCACGAAGGGGCTGCACAACTCGTCACGCCTTTCCGCCAGTTACCGAACTGGTTATTTGATGACTTAATGATTAGCTACTCCACCCCAGGCGGTGGCGTTGGCCCCCATATCGATCAATACGATGTATTTATTATTCAAGGTTCGGGAAAGCGCCACTGGCGTGTAGGGCCAAAGGATGACAACTACGAGGAAGAACTTCATCATCCTGCGCTCCGACAAATTAAAGGCTTTGATCCTATTATCGATGAGATCCTTGAACCTGGAGATATTTTATATATTCCGCCGGGATTTCCTCATGACGGTTACGCCACAGAAACCGCAATGAGCTTTTCCGTTGGATTCAGATCACCGAAGAAGCAGGAATTGTTAAGCAGTTTTGCTGACTTTGTCATCGCCAATAATATTGGTGATGTGCATTACCATAACCCTTCCCTGCCAGCTCGCAATAACTGCGGTGCGATTCTAGAGGCTGAATATACCGATCTGGAAGCCATGCTGCGCAGCCTGCTGGATCACCCTCAGCTGATGAAGCAATGGATGGGTGAGTATTTAAGCCAAAGCCGTCATGATCTGGATATCATTGCATCGGAACCACCCTGGCAGAACGGTGAAACATACCAGTTTTTAGAAGATGGCGAAGCATTTAAGCGCTTAGGTGGCTTACGCGCTTTTTATCATCCTGAGAAACCATATGTGCTTTATATTAACGGGGAGCGTTTTGAACTGCCTGAAGAGTGTAAAGCTGCGGCTAAGTGCCTGTGTGATGAAGAGCAACTCACATTAACATTGCTGGGTAAGCAACTTGATAATCCGGCCTTCCTCGCCTTGCTGACACAACTCATCAACCTGGGTTACTGGTATCCGGTAGAATAGCGTTATCAGTATATTGAGACAGTCAACTATCTTGCCTCAGCAATTAAGTAATGGAAGTATAAAAAAAGCGCGGCTTTTACACCGCGCTTAAAGCCTGTCACAGGCTTAAACTAGTGTACATGCAGACATGAAACCGCATGAACTTCGTCACCTCGTAGTTCAGGCTTATTTTGTGCGCATGACTCCATTGCTTGTGGGCAACGAGTACGGAATACGCAACCCGATGGTGGATTAATCGGCGAAGGAAGTTCACCTTCAAGCATTTGAATATGCTTATTTCTTTCCAGTTCAGGATCAGGGATAGGCACTGCTGACATTAATGCTTTGGTATAAGGGTGTTTAGGCTCAGCGAACAGCGCTTTACTCTCACCCATTTCTACGGCATTACCCAGGTACATCACCAACACACGGTCAGAAATATGTTTAACCACAGACAAATCGTGAGCGATGAAAATCAGGCTAAGACCCATTTCTTTCTGTAATGATTTCAACAGGTTTACCACCTGGGCCTGAATCGATACATCCAATGCCGATACCGGCTCATCACAAATGATCATTTTAGGCTTTAAAATCAGTGCTCGTGCAATACCAATACGCTGACACTGGCCACCAGAGAATTCATGCGGATAACGGTTGATCACATTCGGTAGCAAACCTACCTTTGTCATCATCTCTTTTACCTGCGCTTTAACATCGTCAGCTGCGAGTTCCGGATAGAAGGCTTTCAATGGCTCAGCAATGATTTCTCCCACCGTCATACGCGGGTTCAGCGATGCCAGCGGATCTTGGAAAATCATCTGAATCTCTTTGCGCTTTTCACGCATGTTGACATGATCGAGCTTGGTTAAATCCTGCCCCAGCCATACAACGTTACCATCGGTAGCTTCTACCAGACCGATAACCGCACGAGCAAACGTCGATTTACCGCAGCCTGACTCACCCACTACCCCTAAGGTTTCACCTTCATAAAGGCGAATATCAACACCATCAACCGCCTTAAGCTTTAAAGGCTTAGTCCAGGGCCATGCTGATTTTGGCGCAATATTAAAATGAACTTTCAGATTTTTAATATCTAACAATAGGTTTTTTTGTGCATCCATTACCACGTCCCCACATCAGAAAAACAAGCACGTAAACGTCCTTCAGTAAACGCTTTCAATTCAGGTGCTTCCTGCGAGCATCGACTAGTAACACGATGGCAGCGATCCTGGTATGGACAACCAACAGGCAAGCGCAACAGGTTTGGTGGGTTGCCTGGAATCGTCGGCAGTTCTTCGCCTTCCGTATCCAAACGTGGAATAGCTCTTAGCAGACCTTCAGTATATGGATGAGATGGTTTATAGAAAATCTCATCGATTTTGCCATATTCCATGGTACGACCCGCGTACATCACCAATACCTTGTCACAGCTGCCTGCGACTACGCCCAGATCATGAGTGATCATAATGATCGATGTATTGAAGTCCTTTTTCAGATCGTTCAACATTTCCATTATCTGTGCTTGAACCGTTACATCTAATGCTGTCGTTGGTTCATCGGCAATCAGCAGCTTAGGACGGCATAACAATGCCATCGCAATCATTACACGCTGACGCATACCACCAGAGAACTCGTGGGGATACATCGTAATACGCTGGCGGGCTTCAGGGATCTTTACCGCATCCAACATACGTACACTTTCTTCAAACGCTTCTTTCTTACCCATGCCTTTGTGCAGCATTAACACTTCCATAAGCTGATCGCTTACTTTCATGTAAGGGTTGAGAGAAGTCATTGGGTCTTGGAAAATCATTGCAATTTGTTCAGCACGAACTTTATTCAGTTCTTTTTCTGACAAATTCAGAATTTCACGGCCTTCAAATTTTGCACTGCCGCTAATAATACCGTTCTTAGCAAGCAGACCCATGATCGCGAATACGGTCTGGCTTTTACCTGAACCAGATTCGCCAACAATACCTAGGGTTTCCCCCAGATTAAGAGAAAAATTCAGATCGTTAACCGCGGTGACGATACCATCTTGTGTTGTAAATTCTACGCGTAGATCTTTGACATCTAATAAGCTCATAATAACTTCCTATAATTATCTGTCTTTTGGATCTAGTGCGTCACGTAAACCGTCACCCACATAGTTAAAGCAGAACAGGGTTACAACCATAAATGCAGCCGGGAACATTAACTGCCACAGGGCAACTTCCATGGTTTGCGAACCTTCTTGGAGCAAAGCCCCCCAGCTCGTCATTGGCTCTTGAACACCAAGACCGAGGAAACTTAAGAATGATTCAGTCAGGATCATTTGCGGTACCAGCAGGGTTGAGTACACGGCAACAATACCTAAAACGTTTGGTACGATATGGCGAGTGATAATTCTCCAGCGGCTAACACCTGATACATGTGCAGCTTCGATGAACTCTTTGCTACGGAGAGACAGGGTCTGGCCACGAACAATACGCGCCATATCCAGCCAGGAAATCGCACCAATCGCCACAAAGATAAGCATGATATTCCGGCCAAAAAAGGTCACCAGAACAATCACGAAGAACATGAATGGAATGGAATACAGAATTTCAAGAATACGCATCATCACGCGGTCAGTACGACCGCCGATAAAACCAGAGGTTGCACCGTAAAGGGTACCGATAACGACGGCAACTAACGCACCTAAGATACCAACCATCAGTGAAATACGACCGCCAATTAAGGTACGGGTATATAAATCACGTCCCAGGCTATCGGTTCCAAAGAAGTGACCTTCCTCGCCAAAGCTTGGCGCGGCATGCAAGGCATACCAGTCAGTGTCATCAAAGGCATAGCTACTTAACATCGGACCAAATACAACAGCCAATGTGATCAGAAACAGAATGGTTAAACTCATCATTGCCGCTCTGTTGCGCATAAATCGAGTACGCGCATCTTGCCACAGGCTGCGACCTTCAATTTCCAGATTCTCTGAAAATTTTTCGATAGCCTCTACATTGTCTTTTTTAGTTAATATCATCGTAAGGCCTCTTAGTAACGAATTTTCGGATCGATATACGCTAATACGATATCAACAATGGCATTGAAGATAATGGTCAGCGTACCAATAAGAATAGTGATACCAAGAACCAGTGAGTAATCGCGGTTAAAGGCAGCGTTAACAAAGAGTTTGCCGATACCCGGCAAGCCGAAAATGGTTTCAATAACCACGGAACCGGTGATGATACCAACGAATGCCGGCCCCATATAAGAGACAACCGGTAGCAATGCTGGTCGCAGTGCGTGTTTTACGATGATATACGGATAGCTCAAACCTTTCGCACGCGCGGTACGAATGAAGTTACTGTTCAGGGTTTCAATCATGCTACCACGGGTAATACGGGCAAAAGTGGCCACATACAACAGTGACATACCAAACATCGGCAGCAGTAAGAACTTCATAGAGCCGTCTTGCCAGCCACCAGCAGGAAGCCAACCTAGATTAATGGAGAATATATATATAAGTACTGGTGCCAATATAAAGGATGGCATCACCACCCCGGCCATTGCAGTTGACATAATGGTGTAGTCTAACCACGTATTTTGCTTCAATGCGGCAAGGGTGCCGACAGTTACCCCCATCACAAGTGCAAAAATAAAGGCGAAAAAGCCGATTTTTGCAGATACAGGCAGTGCTTTAACTACCAATTCATTTACGGTGAAATCTTTGTATTTGAAAGATGGGCCAAAATCACCTTGAATGATATTACCCAGATAAGTGGTGTATTGTTCAAACACCGGCTTATCTAAGCCATATTTCGCTTCGATATTTGCCATAACCTCAGGAGGAAGCGGACGCTCACTCGAAAAAGGGTTACCAGGCGCAAAGCGCATCAGGAAAAACGAAATAGTGATTAATACCAACAGCGTCGGTATTGCTTCAAATATCCGTTTAGCTACGAATTTAATCATAAACTGTACCGTTATTTTTTATCTGTGACAGAAAGCGCTACACCCTAGCCATAGGGTGTAGCGTTAGTATTGTTATATATCTTGCTGTTTATTAGTCAGCAATGATGTACATATCTTTAGTGAAGAGTTTGTCTTCTGCGTTATTTGCAGGGAAACCGCCAACTTTAGGGTTTACCAGACGCGCTTTCACATATTGGTAGATAGGAGCAATCGGCATATCTTTAGCCAGCAGTTTTTCTGCATCAACGTAAAGCTGCTCACGCTCAGTTTCTGAGGTTGAGTTAAGTGCTTTTTCCATGATGCTGTCATATGCTTTGCTATGATATTTAGGATCGTTAGAGCTGTTGTTGCTCTGCATTAGAGAAAGGAAGCTGGATGCTTCGTTGTAGTCACCACACCAGCCGGCACGGGTAACATCGAAGTTGCCTTGACGGCGGTTATCCAAGTAGGTTTTCCACTCTTGGTTTTCCAGGTTAGCTTTAGCGCCCAGATTTTTCTTCCACATAGATGCGATAGCAACTGCTAGCTTCTTGTGGTTCTCAGAAGTGTTATAAAGCAGTGTAAACTCTAGCGGATTACTGCTATCAAACCCTGCCTCAGCCAGAAGCTCTTTCGCTTTCGCGTTACGCTCTTTCTGAGTTAGCTTACCGTAATCAGGCATCACTGGGTTAAAGTTAGCGGTAATTTCTGGTGTTAGGAAGTATCCTGATTTCTGACCTTGACCTAGTAGCGCTTTAGTAATGATGTCACGATCGATTGCGTAAGATAGCGCCTTACGTACACGAACATCATCAAATGGCGCTTTAGCATTATTAAAGCCGTAGTAGTACGAACACAGGTTACCCCGAATGGTTACCTCTTCCGCATGCTCTTTCTGCAGGCGACGGAAGTGTTCATTCGGCAGTTCGTTGGTAATATCGATTTCACCCGCAAGGAAGCGGTTCATCTCGGCAACTTGGTTTTCAATCGGTAAGAAGGTTACCTGCTTGATAACTGTCTTTTCGTTATCCCAGTACTGAGGGTTGTTTTTTAGAACAATACGTTCATTCACAACCCACTTATCAAGAACGTAAGCACCGTTACCGACAAAGTTTTCTGGCTTCGTCCAATCGTCACCGAATTTCTCAACCACTTTTTGATTAACAGGCTTCATTGTTGTGTGGCCCATCATCATGACAAAATATGGTACGGCTGATTCCAGCTCAATTTTTAGCGTATTTGCATCTACCGCAGTAACACCCAGTGTTTCTTTCTCGGCTTTACCTGCAATGATCTGTGCTGCGTTCTTCATGGTCGTCATTTCCAGGTACCATGAATAAGGTGATGCCGTTGCCGGATCGACTGCACGCTTGAAGCTGTAAACAAAGTCGCTTGCTGTAACCGGATCGCCATTTGACCACTTCGCATCTTTACGCAGGTGGAAGATAAATGTGCGGTTATCGGTTGTTTCCCAGCTTTCAGCTACACCAGGTACGGTCTTACCGTCACCGTCTTGGTTTACCAGACCTTCAAGAAGGTCACGAATAACGTGAGATTCTGGCACACCTTCGGTTTTGTGGGGATCGAGTGAGGCGACTTCAGTACCATTACCACGAACTAATTCCTGTTTCGCAGCAAGCTTGACACCCTCAGGAACCTCAGCAGCCAGAGCAGAAAAAGAAGTGGCAGCGACTGTCAGACTTGCGCTAATTAGTAACGCCTGAGTGATTTTATTTTTATACATGCATTAACTCCAATACATAATTTCATTGCATCCATGACGTTCTTCAGTTGGTGTTCATACAACTGCAATCAACAACAATGATTGCATTATTTATGTGAAACGACACAGAACAAACCGAAGAATAGCTCGCAACTTTAACAGGCATTGAAGTAATTTGCCACAAACCCATTACAAAAAGAGATATTACCCTTAATAATCATTAGTTACCCAGCATTAACCACCACCCAAAAAGAAGTATCTGGGCCTTTCTATTATAAAAACCAGGTTATAGAGAAATATCCGCCAAAAAAGCTGATAATATTCATATTAGGAATAAATAACCGCATGTTTACACAAATAATCAGCACAAACAACTTAGCAACCCAACAAAGACCGTGAGAGTCAATAACAAAAAACCAATAACTTGATGTACACGCATAAAAAAACGCTCACGAGGAGCGCTTTTAAAGATGGGGGAGAATTATTTATTCTCGCTGTCTATGTCAAAAACCTGTTTATCCGGGCTGACTGATTGCTGTCTTTTTTCCAGCAGAAGCTGTTGATCATCGTCTTTGTCGAGATCATTCCCAATGCCAATTTCATTAAGCATCTGCTTGATTTTCTTATTCGATACACGCCTATGTTTCATGAACCCTCCGCTGTCAAATTCAGCAAGTTTGATAAAATAATCTGTTACGCACAGTCATCATCTAAAGCACTTTGCAATAAAATTTATGTGCCAAGTAAATATGGCACATAAATTCCCACTCTGCCTCACAGAAGCTCTGCACTACGTTTTAATAACGAAACCGAATAAAAAAAACACTGATAGATTAACTTTTCACAAGGCTGTTTTTTAACACTTTTCAAGTATCTGCAACACGTTAATCGCGTTAGAATTATTTATATTGAAAGGGGTAATCTGATCGCATCAAATTAGGTTGAACATTCAATAGTCCGTTCCCGTTCCGTTGTATCTTGAGAGTTAATATATGAGACCAGCAGGTTGCTTCTCACGTCCAAGTCCATCCCGAGTCCGTCACGGTTATGTGCCACCAGCACGTAGTACTAAAGGCGATTCAAAAAGTGAAAGCAAGTAGTTATTAACTACCCATTCACATCTTTCAATAGCCTCTTCTCAAAGGGGCTATTTTTTTGTCGCGACCTTAAAACATTTACCTGCTTTATACCTGTCAGAACCATTATTCCCCCTGCTCAAACCCGCAGCGGAGCTTGTCAATGGCTACCCAGTTATGAAATGATCCCCTCAGGTCAATGGAGCTAGGTTAAATAACAATGTTAAAGACAGAAGGTAAGGATACTTTCTCTATCTCTCAACTCGCTGAAGAGTTTGGTGTGACACTGCGCAGTATTCGATTTTATGAAGATCATGGATTATTAACCCCGCAAAGAAATGGTCAAAACCGTATTTATTCGAGGCAAGACCGCGCTCGCTTAAAGCTGACACTTCGTGGCAAGCGACTCGGTTTCAGCCTTGATGATATTCGTGGACTGTTTGATCTGTATGATTCAGAGAAGAGCAATAAAAAACAGCTGCATGACATGCTCAATGCGATTAAGTATCGACAACGTCTACTGGTACAGCAACAGGCCGATATTCAAGCTGTAATGATGGAATTAAATGCAGCGGAAAAAAACTGTTACCAGCAATTAGCAAAACTGGAGCTGAAGCAGCGAAAAGTCAGTACATAAGAGATGAATTAAAAAAGCAACCTTTATACCCGAATCGACACTCACCGCACCAATGAATCGACACTATTCATATGAATTATGAATAACTGAAGCACCTAAATACGTCATCCCGGAATCGAGGTACGAGATATCCCGGATCCAGCTCTAACTGTGTGCGCCTTAGATTCCGTATAAGTTCGTGCCTCACTTTACAGAATGACGAAGTATCAGGATTAACCTTTAATGAACGGGGATCTTTGCAATCCAGATCTCATGTGTTTCCTGGGTAAATTCTCCGTGATCTATCATACCTTTCAGATAACCTAACCGATGATGTCCTTCCAGCAAGTTAAACGGGGCTTTTAATACCCGGCCATTGGTCGCGTACAAATCACGCTCGTAATGCAAAATAATAGGTGCCACCGGCCAGGTACCACGCTCTTGCATATTCTGCACTAACCAACTGCGCTGGAAGATTTCATTGCTCATACGCCGTGAAAACTTCTCGATTACATCATTATGAGGAGTCTTGATTCTGTTAAGGATCTCATCATTCGTCCAAATCTGCTTTGAAAATGACATCGCACGAAAATCAAGCCAGCCCCAATTACATAGCACCGCTTTCCAATGGCGATATACCCATTGCTCAAGTACTTCATCGGGGAAATGAGGCAACATCAAGTGTGCTCGGTCACGCCAGAGATCCCAAGGCTCACACCGACGTTCACCAAAACCATCGGGTGCAATTTCATAGAGTAAACGATCGCTCCTGATCATAATCCCCTCCTATAACTACGCGTACTCAAACCTTAACCAAAAACCTTATAACCATTCATTAAAAATGGTTTTTTATTCTCATACGAAAAACATAGCACAGCTTTTTTTGAAACAAAACCTGAATATTTATGAAAGATTATCCAGCCCTTGTTACAACATGGTTAACCCTCTTTTTTTTTGGCGATTTACCAACACCCTTGGCAGTTGCATTTATGTTACAGTTTCGACAATTAAAGAGAAATATTCCGCAAGGCAATACAGCCGAAGATGCTATTTCATGCGGGGAGGAGGGGCGAAGTTCGTGAAAGCGAGTACCGTTACTCATTAATTATGATTGAACAGATTAGTTCTTTATCGATGTCTTATCGAATCATCCAGGGATGACGAATTTTAACCATTAAAAAAGGAGCTGATTATCAGCTCCTTTTTTCACACCCTAACCATCCTGTATTAGGTTATTTTATCTGCCAACGATCAGCCGCAGAAGTATCAGTATCTCTGGCATCAACCCAGCGACTCTCACTGTTTGTCTGTTCTTTCTTCCAAAATGGTGCGCGGGTTTTCAGATAGTCCATAATAAATTCACAGGCTTCAAATGCTGCGCCCCGGTGTGCGCTGGTTACACCAACAAACACAATCTGATCACCCAGTTCCAAATCACCCACCCGGTGAATAACCCGGGTTTTAATAAGTGGCCAGCGCTCACCGGCCTGCTCAATAATTTCAGCTAAGGCCTTCTCGGTCATTCCCGGATAATGCTCTAGCGACAGGCCCGTGACGTCATCACCTTGATTAAAATCACGCACTTTACCGATAAACGTCACAACCGCTCCTGCATCAGTGCCTTCAGCCAGTTTTGCATACTCATCAGCGACTGAGAAATCCTCAACCTGAACAGAAACCATAATTAGCCTCCGGTTACTGGCGGGAAGAAGGCAACCTCATCACCATCTTTGATTTCAGATTCTAAATGGCAAATTGTCTGGTTAACAGCAACCAGTAATTTGCCAGACTCCAGCGCCAGCGGCCATTTATCACCACGTTCAGTCAGATGAACGCGTAAGGCTTCTGCCGTCGTAAATTCTCCGTCAATCTCTAAGCGATCAACCCCAACCAGCTCTTTTACCTGAGCAAAGAAAAGTACATTAATCATGCTTCAACCTTAAAGTGACCTGATTTACCGCCCGTTTTTTCTAACAAACGAACCTGACCAATAACCATGTCTTTCTGTACCGCTTTACACATATCGTAAATGGTCAGCGCCGCTACCGATGCCGCTGTTAATGCTTCCATTTCAACGCCGGTCTTACCCGCCAGCTTACAGCACGATTCTATACGCACCATATTCTCCGTTTCTATCGCCTCTAACTGCACCTCAACTTTAGACAGCAACAAGGGGTGACATAGCGGGATCAAATCCCATGTTTTTTTCGCCGCCTGAATACCCGCAATACGGGCCGTTGCAAATACATCACCTTTATGGTGCTTGCCCGATACAATCAGAGCGAGTGTTTGCGGCGCCATATGTACGAAGGCTTCAGCTCGCGCTTCACGAACAGTATCAACCTTAGCTGAAACATCGACCATATTCGCTTCACCTGAAGCATTGATATGCGTTAGTTGTGTCATTATTATTACTTCCGTTCACATGGGTGATAGCAGTCATCAATTATTTGGTTTACCGGTATTAACCACCAATAGAGGCAAGGTGCGGTGTCATACCAGAATTTCCTTCATCAAGAAAATGACCCACCGCTTTTTGTTGTAAGCCACCTTGAATACGCCCAATCAGCTCAGCACGCTGCCCGTTTTCGGCAAGCAAATCGCGCAAGTCCACCCCGTGCTCGCCAAACAGGCACAGATGAAGCTTACCTTTCGCCGATACGCGTAAACGGTTACAACTTTGGCAGAAATCTTTTTCGTAAGGCATGATCAGTCCGATTTCACCGACATAATCAGGGTGACAAAAGACTTGGGCAGGACCATCATTGTTGCTCTTAATCTTTAAAATCCAACCATTGCCAATCAGATGATTACGGATGCTAACCCCAGAGAGATGATGATTATTAAACATATCGTCCATCTCGCCAGTCTGCATCAATTCAATGAAACGCAGTTGAATCGGCCTGGTTTTTATCCAATCAAGAAACTTCGGCAACTCTTGTGAATTTAAGTCTTTGAGCAACACTGTGTTAATTTTGACTTGTTCAAAGCCCGCATCAAAAGCGGCATCTATACCCGACATCACCTGATGAAACATATTCTCACCCGTGATTTGATGAAACATTTTCGGGTCCAGACTATCAACACTCACGTTAATATGAGTCAGGCCTGCTTTTTTCCAACTTTTAACATGTTTAGCCATACGGTAACCATTAGTAGTTGTCGCCACTTTGGTTATACCGGGCTGAGAAGCAACAGTGCGGATAATATCGGTAAAATCACGACGTAAGCTCGGCTCGCCACCTGTAATACGCACTTTTGTCGTACCACATTCGGCGAAGGCACCCGTTACACGCTGGATCTCATCTAACGTTAGAAATGAAGGCTTCTTCTTTTCCGTCGGATGATAACCATCAGGCAGGCAATATGTACATTTGAAGTTACACACATCGGTAACTGAAAGTCGCAAGTAATAAAACTTACGATTAAAGCGATCTTCAAAATGAAGATTGTCTTCTAATTGTTTCGCCACGGAACACCTTTCCAAATACGGGAGGCCGATTCATTTCTAAATCGACCCTGGTGACAGACTGTCACTGGCGTTGGTCCCTTATTACCGACACAGGTCCATATTACAGAACACAAAAGGCGGCAACTTAGTGAACAAAGCTCGGAGTTATGGGCTGCTATGTAACGC
This sequence comes from Photobacterium lipolyticum, assembly GCF_003026475.1. Lineage (GTDB taxonomy): Bacteria > Pseudomonadota > Gammaproteobacteria > Enterobacterales > Vibrionaceae > Photobacterium > Photobacterium lipolyticum. The sequence continues at coordinate 64,894 of NZ_PYMC01000014.1, read as the reverse complement.
TCATTTAGAGTCACTCACACAGCTGCTAATCTCATCATAAAAAAATCAGTGAAATGACAATATAAACAATACACCGAAAAAAAACGTGCTGCATTCTACCTTTCGAGAAAGATCCCGACAATACTACTAAAGGGAATATTAGTGATTAATCTAATGTCAAGTGAGGCTATTATGTCCAACATTATCGAATCTGCCAGCGTTGATGATATTGCTCTCTATCTCCAGCGCGAAGATGGCATTGATGCACAGAATGCACATCAGGAAGCGCAACATATTATTGATGGCTTTCATGACATGATGGCAAAAGGGATCATTAAAGGCTGGTACTTCAATGAACAAGGTCATCTTGAGTTATTACCCAGCGATAATGCGCTTAAAATCATTGCCAACCGTAAGTGAGGTTTGGGGGTAAACTGCTTTGCAATTTGCATCAGGGGTTTGCAATATGAAAAAAAGTGCATCTCTTGCTTATCAATTGAGACACTTAACTTCACCACATTAGCGGCATGACACTTCGGCATCACATTTGCACTATTTACGGTACCAGACGCTAATAATGATGAATGGAGCTGTGTATGACGCAATCAATACCGCTACTTTTTCAAAAACGCCATGTCTTACCTACGGGCAGAATGCCTATGCGTATCGCTCCCGGCTCACAAACAGAAGCATTTAAAGTGGCTTTGTCATCAACCGATGGCTTTGGTGTCTGTATGCATGATGAAAGCAATCCCGGTCAGCATTTTTTCCATATCGGCACCCGCGTCACAGTCGAAGACTTTGACCGTTCAACAGATGATGGCTCCCTCATCGTTACCGTCTACGGACACGACAATTTCCGTATTAAGTCATTAACGCAAGATAACAATGGCGTGTTTTATGCCGAATATCAGACAATACCTCAGTGGACAGAAATCCAACTCCACAATAACCAGCGATTGCTGGCAGTTAAGTTGAGAATTATGTTTGAGAAATACCCGGAACTCGACCGTTTACACCAAACCAAAGAATTCAATAATTTAAGCTGGTTATGTCAGCGCTGGTTAGAGATTTTGCCCGTTCCCGCCAGTGAAAAACAAGCACTACTTAATACCCCAAATTGTCTGGATACCTGTGATTATTTAATGAATATGATGCAAGAGCCTCACTAATATTAGGGTGTGCAAAAAGTGACATTAATAGCATATCCCCAGCGAAGTCTTGTATTCATTTTGCTGCTTTGTATACTCTAGGCATCAATCAAGATCACAAAAAATTGCAATAAGCTCATGACAAACACAAAGACTGAAATTAAAACCAAGATCGTTGCTATCGGTGGTGGTCATGGCTTGGGCCGTATGCTCTCCTCTCTGTCTGATTATGGCTCCCAAGTTACCGGCATTGTCACCACTACTGATAATGGCGGATCGACTGGTCGTATTCGTGCTTGTCAGGGAGGAATTGCATGGGGAGATACCCGTAATTGCATTAATCAATTAATCACAGAGCCCTCTGTCGGTTCGATGATTTTTGAATATCGCTTTCGCGGTAATGGCGAATTGAATGGGCATAATCTGGGTAATTTGATGCTAACCGCACTCGATAATCTCTGCATTCGCCCCTTAGAAGCTATTAATCTTATCCGGGATATGCTGAAGGTCAAACCCCATATCATCCCGATGTCTGAGCACCCGGCTGACTTATCTGCATTGACGCCGGCGGGCGAGATTATTTGCGGTGAAACCAGTGTCGATGAACTGGAAGAAGTACCGCAACGGCTTTATATTGAGCCTGCGGTACCCGCCACAAAGGAAACGGTGAAGGCAATTAAAGATGCCAATATCATATTGTTAGGGCCTGGCAGCTTTCTAACCAGTATTATGCCGCCTTTACTACTCAAAGATATTGGTTCAGCGCTAAAAGAAAGTCCGGCCAAAATCGTATTTATAACCAATCTGGATAAAGAGAAGGGGCCTGCCGGAAAAATGTCTCTTAGTACTATGCTGCATTGGTGTGAACGTGCAATGCAGGGGCGCCACATTGATAGCATAATTACAGATCACCCTTGTCCAGAACTTGCCCCAAGGTATGAACAGCGGATTGAAGATTTAGCTTCCAGCAATCATGAGTGGCGACATGACCGAATGAAGTTAAAACAAGCGATTGATAGACTGATCGTTACCGGCTAATTGCTTATACTCGTGTGCCATGCCCTTAACCATTTGTGTCAATTCAGGCAAATGATCCACCATCCACTCATTTTGCCCTTGTCTCACACGCGATTCACATTCTTGAGCCATTTCAGCTAGACTGTCAGCCCCAAAGCTGGCAGCGCTGCTTTTAATGGCATGGCTGATCTCCCCGACCTGATTCACCGACGGTTGATCAGATAACTGGCGTAAGTACTGCTGTAGCTCATCACTAAATACATTAAGTAAGAGTATGACCGTTTCTTCACCGACTTCTTCTGCCAGTCGTTTGATGGTTTCCGCATTAATACTCTTTACCATTTATTTGATCTCCCTGTTGTTTCCTGCCAGGTTTGTAATTTTCTGTATATGGTCGAAGGGCTAACTTCCAGTAAACCTGCAGCACGCGGAATGTTTCCGTTACAGACATCAATTGCAGCCTGAATTGCACGTTTTTCAACCACCCAAAGCGGCTCAATCGTCCACCGTCCACTTTGTTCAATATGTAAATTTGCACCAAATTCGATTGGACGGTTTTCAATATCTGGTGAACTATTTATAGAAGATGCAATTTCAGCGCCAGCTATACTGCTTATCTGCGGTGGAAGCATTTGCAAAGTCACTTCTTCGCCAGCATTTAATACCACTATATTCCGGATGACATTCTGTAACTCTCGTACATTGCCTGGCCAGGAGTGTGCTTTAAGTGACGCAATGACATCTGGCGAAAAGCGACTGAAGTTTTTACCTTCTTCCACCGACATCAAAGCCAGTAAAGCATGGGCAATCTCAATCATGTCATCACTGCGATCACGCAAAGGCGGCAGTGCAATAGGAATAACGTGTAACCTATAATACAAGTCTTCCCGAAAACGCCCTTCTTGCACTTCCACCCAAGGGTTTCGGTTAGTCGCACAAACAAAACGAACATCTACCGTACTGGTTTTTGAAGAGCCCACTTTCTGATAAGTGCCGGTTTGAATAAAACGCAGCAACTTACTTTGTAAATCTAAGTCCATTTCGCAAAGCTCATCGAGGAACAATGTTCCTTGATGGGCGAGCTCTACCGCTCCCTGACGTTCAGTTGAAGCTCCGGTAAATGCCCCTTTTACATGGCCGAACAACTCACTTTCAATCAACTCTTTTGGAATTGCGGCACAGTTTAAGGCTATGAACGGTTTGTCATTTCGCGGACTCGCGGCATGAACCGCCTCAGCACAAACCTCTTTCCCGGTGCCGCTTTCACCTGTAATAAATACCGTCGCCTTACTTGCCGCGGCTGATTCGATCACACGATATACCGCTTGCATCGGAATACTGTTGCCAATGAAGCCTTGATATTGCGCGCCACCTTGCTTGGATTGAGAAGCATCCCGAGTTTGGCAGCCTTCCCTCAAAACATTGTTAACGGTAATACGCAGCCGATCAGCTTCACAGGGTTTGATTAAAAAATCCTGAGCGCCATATCTCATGGCTTCAACGGCTACATCAATCGACCCATGGGCTGTCATGATCACAACAGGAAGATTGGTATGCTCGCGTCGAACTGCTTCCAGGACTTCCATACCCGTCATGTCGGGCAAGCGTAAATCAAGAAGGATCAGATCTGGAACAATATCCTGAATGAAACTGAGTGCTTCTCTTCCCGTGCCGACAATATTGACACTTAGCCCCAGAGGATTAAGGTAAGATTTATACAACGCCGCGACAGAAGCGGTGTCTTCTACCATCAATACTTGCCGTTGTTGTGCCCTGCTTTCCATTTCCACCTCAGACATGAGTCCCATGAACCAATTTTAATCAATACAAGTAGTTGCGTTAATACGATTTTCATTTTCCTCCGTCTCACTATGAATCGCAAAACGGTTTGCAAAATGCGAATTACAACTCCAGTTTAGCAAATAAATATGACAAAAATATCTTTACCATTGGTAAAAAGTACAAATCATTACCACAAAAAAGTTGGCACGATGCCTGCATTATATAAAGTGACTCTGAATTAAGAGTCAACCTAGCCAACTGACGTTGTTTGTGGATTTTTTCACTAAAACAATGAGGCCAACCGAAATAATTATCGGTTGGTTTTTTTTTGCCTGAAATTCAGAATGGCAGGATTAGCTATTCGTAATAAACTGCTGTCGAAGAGTATGGATCTTGTCACGGGTTTCGGCAGCTTTTTCGAACTCTAAGTTCTGCGCCAAATCATACATTTCTGTTTCCAGCTTCTGAATTTCCGTTTCCAGTTGCTGCGGTGACATGCTGGTGTAAGTTCCCTTGCTTTCTGCAACCCTGTTTAGTTGGGCTGCTTTGTTGATCCTTGAGCGCGAACTTGGCTTACCCAACTCAAGAATATCTCCAACTTTTTTATTCAGCGCCTGAGGTACGATGCCACGTTTTTCATTATAGGCATGCTGCTTCTCTCGGCGGCGGTTGGTTTCGTTAATTGCTCGCTCCATTGAGCCCGTAATTTTATCGCCATATAAAATAGCACGCCCTTCCAGGTTACGCGCCGCACGACCAATGGTCTGGATCAACGAACGTTCAGAACGTAAAAATCCTTCTTTGTCGGCATCAAGTATCGCCACCAGCGACACTTCAGGCATATCCAGACCTTCTCGTAACAGGTTGATCCCAACCAGAACATCAAATTCACCCAGACGCAGATCGCGAATGATCTCAACCCGCTCAACCGTATCAATATCGGAGTGTAGGTAGCGCACCTTAACGCCATGTTCCGCCAGGTATTCCGTCAGGTCTTCCGCCATGCGTTTGGTCAGTGTTGTAACCAGTACTCGCTCTCCTTTTACTTCTCGGATTCGGATTTCTGACAATAAATCATCAACCTGTGTGGCAACCGGGCGAACTTCGATGATCGGATCGAGCAATCCTGTCGGACGCACCACCTGCTCAGCGATATCACCACCGGAGCGCTCTATTTCATATTTGCCCGGTGTGGCCGACACATAAATGGTTTGTGGAGCTAATGATTCAAATTCTTCAAACTTCATCGGACGATTATCCAATGCTGAAGGCAGGCGAAAACCGTATTCGACAAGGTTTTCCTTTCGAGAGCGATCACCACGGTACATGGCACCAATCTGCGACACCGTGACATGAGATTCGTCGATAATTAGCAGGCCATCAGCAGGCAGATAATCAAATAACGTCGGAGGCGGCTCACCCTCGGCACGTCCACTGAGGTAACGAGAATAGTTTTCGATCCCAGAACAAAAACCCAGTTCGTTCATCATCTCAATATCAAATTGAGTGCGTTGGGCAATACGCTGCTCTTCGACCAGCTTGTTATTATCGATTAATTGCTTACGGCGTATTACCAGTTCATCTTTGATCTTATCGATCGCTTCCAGTATTTTTTCGCGCGGGGTTACATAGTGGGTCTTCGGATAAATCGTACACCGTGGCAAATCACGCTGCTGGACCGCCCCGGTCAACGGGTCAAAAACACTAATACAATCAACTTCATCATCAAACAGCTCAATGCGAATTGCATCATGCTCCGATTCTGCCGGGAAGACATCTATCACTTCCCCCCGAACGCGGAAAGTACCGCGCTCAAATACCATATCGTTCCGCTTGTATTGTAGTTCAGCTAAACGACGCAGAATATCACGCTGATCAAGCATATCGCCCCGGCGAACATGCAACATCATTTTAAGATAAGAGTCAGGATCACCCAGGCCATAAATCGCCGAAACCGAAGCAATGATGATCACATCACGACGCTCCATCAGCGCTTTCGTTGCCGACAACCGCATCTGCTCAATATGGGCATTCACCGACGCATCTTTTTCGATGAAGGTATCCGTCGTCGGCACATACGCTTCAGGTTGATAATAGTCATAGTAAGAGACGAAATATTCCACTGCATTATCAGGAAAAAATTCTTTCATTTCCCCATATAGCTGCGCTGCCAGCGTCTTATTAGGTGCCAATATAAATGTGGGACGATTGGCTTTCGCAATCACATTCGCCACCGTAAAAGTTTTACCTGAACCGGTAACCCCTAACAGTGTTTGATGAGCAAGGCCAGCATCTAACCCATCAAGCAGTTGATTGATCGCAGTAGGCTGATCACCCGACGGTGAAAAATGAGAAGACAGTTTGAACGCTTTGCTCATGCTTAGTTTCCGTTGCAGGGGAAGACAATACTCAGTTAGCTATTTTGCAACTATACCCAAGTAACTGCAAGATACAGGATTCAGAGTGCGCTCTGCGAGTTCAATTCAAGGCAGTTGAGTACAGGAGGGGGGCCCTTTCAAGCTCATTTGCCGCAAAAGTGGGCACACTGATTTTCCTCGGCAGTCGTTTAATGGTATCGCTCAATTGGATACAGCATAGTTATATCATAATGAGTGAGATCACACTTCAACGCCTTAGATACACCGAATGGTTACACGGCATCCGTGATGGTGGTCATAAATACATACATGCGTGTATGTTATTTATTGCTTATTTACTTTTTGTGTTGGTTTGTTGATGCACCCATTCTTATTGAATTAAGTTACCTATCACTAGGTGATCATTCGCACATTCAATCATTTACCATGTTGGAGTAATTACTCAATTTAGCTATTTTGGCGTTCGCTTCGAACAATTAATGATCTTTGCCTATGTATAAAAATGAGCAAAGACACCTATTACCTTAATTAGCTAAGTGAATAATATGATGAACGCACATAAAAAAATAACGATAAGTCTCTTAAGTGCTGCGATATTAACCGCCCTTGTCGGCTGTAATGACAGTGATTCGACTAACACCGCAACACCGACAACAGGTGTTGCAACCACAACTAAATTTACTGTTCTTCATACCAATGATAACCATGGTCGCTTCTGGCAGAATGATAATGGCGAGTATGGTATGGCTGCTCGTAAGACACTGATCAATCAGCTGCGCGCAGAAGTTGAAGCCGATGGTGGTGAAGTACTACTGCTCTCAGGTGGTGATATTAATACCGGGGTACCAGAATCAGACTTGCAAGATGCCGTGCCAGACTTCATTGGCATGAACCGTATTAAATACGATGCGATGGCGGTTGGTAACCATGAGTTCGATAACCCTCGCCAAGTATTGGATATGCAACGGGATCTGGCAGAGTTTCCGATGCTTGCTGCCAATATTTACCTAAAGGACAAAAACGAACGCCTTTTCGATGCATACAAAATCTTTGATATTAATGGCCTGAAGGTCGCAGTAATCGGTTTAACAACTGAAGACACGGCAAAAATTGGTAATGTAGAATATACGGCTGACATCGATTTCCGTGATCCAAAGGAAGAAGCAAAGAAAGTTATTGCCGAGCTAGAAGCTTCTGAAAAGCCTGATATCATTCTTGCAACCACTCACATGGGTCATTACGAAAATGGTAATTTTGGTAGTAACGCACCTGGAGATATTGCCTTAGCAAATGCACTTGAAGCAGGTTCGTTAGATGCCATTATTGGTGGCCACTCGCAGAATCCAGTTTGCATGGAGCCTGGTACCAATGACTATGCAGATTTCAATCCTGGCGATGAATGTACGCCTGATAAACAAAACGGCACCTATATCATGCAAGCTCATGAATGGGGCAAATATGTAGGCCGCGCCGACTTTGAAGTAACAGGCGAAGAAGTTAAGCTAACAAACTACGAGCTGATCCCGGTTAACTTAAAAGTCAAAAATGATGCAGGTGAGAGAGTCTTAATCGGCAAAGAAATCAAACCAGACGAAGAGCTATTAACTGAGCTTCAATACTATCACGACAAAGGCGCTAAAGAGATTGAGGGGACTATCGCTACTGCCACCGGTAAATTGGAAGGCGATCGCGGTGTTGTTCGAACAAAACAAACCAATCTGGGTACCCTGATTGCGAAAGCGCATTACAATAAAATAGCAGCGGCCTCTTTCGGTGTCATGAACTCAGGCGGTGTACGGGCCTCAATTGACGGAGATGGTGATGGCTACGAAATCAGCTACAAAGACGTACTGACTGTTCAACCTTTCGGCAATATGGTTGCCAGCGTGACCATGCCAGCTGCAGAAGTGATTGAGTATTTGAACACTGTGGCAACCATGACAGCTGGTTCTGGCGCTTATGCACAATTTGCTGGCATTGATATGAGTGTTGACTGTGAAGCCAAAAAGGTCACCATTAATACCATTGGCGAGCAAGATTTTGATCCATCAGCAACTTATACCTTCACTGTGCCGAGCTACAGTGCATCCGGTGGCGATGGTTATCCAAAAGTCAATACAACTGAAAACGGCTATGTCAATAGCGGCTTTGTTGATGCCGATGTACTGAAAGAATTCATTCAAGACAAAGGCCATATCAATGCTGTTGATTACACGCCTAAAGGGATTGTTTACCTAAACAGCGCAAGTAATGATGGCTGTCTAATTGCTACGCCATAACATATAGCCCTCAAAATACCCAAGCCCAGATAACCCTGTCTGGGCTTTTTTATACCCTTTTCACTTAGACATCGGGCTCTAAATGCGAATAAATAATAAGAAAATCAAAAGTAGGGATTGATCAAATTTTTCCATAGGCGTATTATCACCGCCCACGGAGTAAATCACTCCCAGAAAGAGCAGAAAATCCGTCTTGTAAATACAGCATAAAATTCCTTTTCATCATAACGATTGATGAGAATCATCCACAGCTTATTCAACTTCCGATTTAAATCAATTCACAGTTGCTTTCACGCAAGAAATAGTTTAAAGCATTTATTCTAATTTTTTTAAACATTCCTTTATTACTGTTTATTCCGATGTAATAACAAATGCTTATGCTTATGCGTTCACAGCTGGCAGGACAAGATAGATCAACTATTCCTTTAGCTTATTACGTTTTTCTAACATCCATCAACACAGTTATCCACAGTTTCCGTGGATAACTAACTAAAGCCCCTGCCAGTTCTAGCCCCAAGAAAATCAAGTGTTTTTTGATGTAATATTTTGCAATCAATTAATGACGAGTGATTACTCTTGATAAAGCGCTCTTCATGCAATAAAGCAGTGACATAACCACAAAAAAGTTCTATCCAAAGATAAATCTTTTAATACTGCAGCAGTAATCATCAGGTACAAAAAAGCCCCATCCGAAGATGAGGCTTTTAATGTGGCTCCCCTTGCTGGACTTGAACCAGCGACATACGGATTAACAGTCCGCCGTTCTACCAACTGAACTAAAGGGGAATTATCTCTGTGCTTTACCGCATATAATCATGTTAACTGCGACAAGGCTAAATTTGGCTCCCCTTGCTGGACTTGAACCAGCGACATACGGATTAACAGTCCGCCGTTCTACCAACTGAACTAAAGGGGAATCACTCTGTTTTACGGGCCAGATATTAGCTAGCCTCCTAAAATGTGTCAACCATAAATATTTCAAAAAATAACCGACCGGTGACACTTTCAACAGTTTGTTGCTTGCTTAATCACAGAGGCCAATCAACAACTGCCTCCTCCTTAATATCCCCGCCATTTGTTACTGCACGCTGATGACTTTCAAAGGCTCCGACGGAGTATTAATAAGCGAATTAGAACCTTATCCCCACCATTCAAATACTGAACCATTGATGAAAACATCATCAATAAGGAAAAACCCTGCTTTAGGGGAGTTGTTATAGCCTGTACAAAGGAAGATAATATGCAGATCACTTTCAATCATAATTAAGATGGTATGACTGAATACCTGCTACTACTCGTAGGTACAGTGTTGGTTAACAACTTTGTACTGGTAAAATTTTTAGGCTTGTGCCCTTTCATGGGGGTATCAAAGAAACTGGAAACTGCAATTGGCATGGGGTTAGCGACCACATTTGTGCTGACCCTCGCTTCTGTGTGCGCTTACCTGGTTGAAGCCTATATTCTGGTGCCTTTAGGCATTCAGTACTTACGCACCCTATGCTTCATTCTGGTGATCGCTGTCGTAGTACAGTTCACTGAAATGGTGGTACACAAAACGAGCCCTACTCTCTATCGTTTACTCGGGATTTTCCTCCCCCTGATCACCACTAACTGTGCGGTGTTAGGTGTTGCCCTGTTAAACATTAACGAGCGTCATAACTTCATTGAGTCGGTTATTTACGGTTTCGGTGCTGCTGTCGGCTTCTCTCTGGTGCTCGTTCTGTTTGCCTCTATGCGTGAGCGAATCGCGGCTGCCGATGTGCCTGAACCTTTTAAAGGTGCCTCAATCGCCATGATTACCGCAGGGCTGATGTCTCTTGCCTTTATGGGCTTTACTGGATTGGTGAAACTGTAAGATGAGCGGAATTTTAATTGCAGTGATTGCAATCGCCGTTTTAGCCGCAATTTTTGGTCTTCTTCTCGGCTTTGCTTCTATTCGTTTCAAAGTCGAAGCGGATCCTATTGTTGAACAAATCAATGCAATCCTGCCTCAGACCCAATGTGGCCAGTGTGGTTACCCGGGTTGTCGCCCCTATGCAGAAGCTATTGCAAATGGTGATGACATAAATAAGTGTCCTCCGGGAGGTCAGGCAACAATCGAAAAACTGGCCGACCTAATGGGGGTTGAAGTTCAGGATTCAGCACATGACGAAGATAAAGGACTGAAAAAAGTCGCCTTTATTCACGAAGACATGTGTATTGGCTGTACTAAATGTATTCAAGCATGTCCTGTTGACGCCATCGTTGGTGGCACAAAAGCACTACATACAGTGATTAAAGAGGAGTGCACCGGTTGTGACCTTTGTGTCTCGCCTTGCCCTACTGACTGTATTGAAATGGTGCCGGTTGAAACCACTCCGGAAAGCTGGAAGTGGGATCTGAATAAGATCCCTGTTGTTAACATTCCTGCAGAAGCTAGCGTCGACAAGGTAGAGTAACCATGCTGTCAATCATAGAGCAATTAAAACAAGGCCAGTTATGGGACTTCCCGGGGGGGATCCACCCGCCGGAGCAGAAGAACCTGTCAAATAAATCTGAAATATCAGACGTCATCATTCCTGATGAGTTAGTACTTCCCCTGAAACAACATATTGGTGCAATAGGTGATATTTTAGTTTCCGCTGGCGACAAGGTAGTCAAAGGTCAGCCGCTGACACACGCTGATGTGGCATTGAGTGTACCGATCCATGCACCGACATCCGGTACGGTCAAAGCGGTGGAATCACGTACCATTGCCCACCCTTCCGGCTTGGCCGATTTATGTATCGTCATTGAGCCTGATGGTGAAGATCGCTGGGGTGAACGAAAAACTCTCAGTAACTATAATGATATAGAAGCCGCTGATCTGATTGAGCATATTCGTCTAAGTGGTATTGCCGGTATGGGCGGTGCAGGCTTCCCTGCCGGACGAAAACTGCAAAGTGGGTTAGGTAAAACAGATCTGCTTATTATCAATGCCGCCGAATGTGAACCTTACATCACCGCTGATGACCGCCTGATGCAGGATTATGCCGCCGAGGTGATCGAAGGCATTCGTATTATTCGCTACATTCTAAAACCGGCACTGACGGTTATTGGCATTGAAGATAACAAGCCAGAAGCGATCAACGCCCTGAAGCGTTCTGTCTCTGATGATGACGGTATCTTGATCCGCGTGATCCCAACCAAGTACCCGTCCGGTGGTGAAAAGCAGCTGATCAAAGTGCTGACAGGAAAAGAAGTGCCGGCGAAAGGCATTCCCGCCGATATTGGCATCTTGATGCAGAACGTCGGTACCGTTCATGCGATTAAACGCGCTGTTATTAATGGCGAACCATTGATCCAGCGCGTGGTCACATTAACAGGCAACACCTTTAAGCAACCGGGTAATGCCTGGGTGCTACTAGGAACACCCGTTAGCTTTCTGCTGGAGCAATTCGGCTATAAAGCTGATAAGAAACTGCCACGCGTAATCATGGGCGGCCCGATGATGGGCTTTACACTGCCACACTGTGATGTGCCAATAACCAAAACGGCAAACTGCATTCTGGCACCGACCCGTAAAGAAATTTCACCGACTAATCAAGAAATGGCATGTATTCGTTGCACTGCATGTGCTGAAGCGTGCCCGGTTTCATTGCTACCGCAACAATTGCAGTGGTATGCAAAAGATCAAGATTTTGATAAGTGCGAAGAATATAACTTATTTGACTGTATTGAATGCGGAGCTTGTGCCTATGTCTGCCCAAGTGAAATCCCATTGGTACAGTACTACCGCCAGGCAAAAGCTGAAATTCGAACCCGTAAACAAGATGAAGCCAATGCCGAGCGAGCAAGACAGCGTTATGAAGCTAAAACTGCCCGTATGGAGCGAGATAAGGCTGAACGTGAAAATCGCTTTAAGAAAGCGGCAGATGATCGTCGTAAAGATATGGCAAGCTCCGGTGGCGATGACGCCGTTGCCGCTGCCATTGCCCGGGCAAAAGCAAAGCAGGCATCGGCAGCACAAGTTAAGTCGGAAACATCCGATAACGTTTTACCTGATGCTTCTTTACCGGATAACAGGGAAATGGCCAAGCTACGTGAAGAACGTAAGCGCCTGGCTCGCGAACGTAAAGCGGCAAAAGAAGAGTCTTCTTCGAAAGATCAGTCTTCGACAAAAGATGATGGTACTGCAAGTACCGGTGATGCGAAGAAAGATGCCGTTGCTGCCGCAATTGCCCGTGCCAAAGCGCGCAAGGCGGCTCAAAAGGCAGAGCAAACTCAGACTGAACCGACCGATGTGACCGACACGGCTGACGTCGATCCCAAAAAAGCCGCTGTCGCTGCTGCCGTTGCCCGTGCCAAAGCGCGCAAGGCGGCTCAGCAGGCAGAACAGACCCATGCTGAAACGGCTGATGATGTGACCGATACGGCTGATGTCGATCCCAAAAAAGCCGCTGTCGCTGCTGCCGTTGCCCGTGCCAAAGCGCGTAAAGCGGCTCAGCAGGCAGAACAGACCCATGCTGAAACGGCTGATGATGTGACCGATACGGCTGATGTCGATCCCAAGAAAGCCGCTGTCGCTGCTGCCGTCGCCCGTGCCAAAGCGCGTAAAGCGGCCCAACAGGCAGCAAAAGAAGCTCAACAGAATAACGAGGAAAACTAAACCGTGGCTTTTAATATTGCCAGCTCACCCCACACGCATAGTCGCCGCAGTACAAGCGACATCATGCGAACTGTAATTTTATGCACCGCATTAGGTGTTGCTGCACAATGGTTCTTTTTTGGCTGGGGAACATTAATTCAGGTTCTTTTAGCCTCTGTTGTCGCGGTGACTTCTGAAGCCGCCATCATGAAATTCAGAAAGCGCCCGGCTCTGCCGTACATTCGAGATAACAGTGCATTGCTGACCGGCGTGTTACTCAGCATATCGCTCCCACCACTCGCACCATGGTGGATCACTGTCATTGGTGTGGTGTTTGCTATCGTAATTGCCAAACACCTCTATGGCGGATTAGGCCAGAACCTATTTAATCCCGCGATGGTGGCTTATGTTGTTCTGCTGATCTCTTTCCCCGTACAGATGACAACCTGGCTACCGCCATTATCATTGAGTGCCGAATCTGCATCACTCACTGACAGCCTGTTGGCGATTTTCACCGGTTTTACCCAAGACGGTTTCAGTGTTCATCAACTGCGTTTATCGGTTGACGGCGTAACCATGGCGACACCTTTAGATACGCTGAAAACATCATTGACCACAGGCCTTACAACCACAGAAGCAATGGCTAAACCTGTATTCGGCACCTTTGCAGGTGTTGGCTGGGAATGGATAAACCTGGGTTTCTTGCTCGGCGGATTAATCATGCTCAAAATGCGGGTGATCCAATGGCATATTCCTGTCGGTATGCTGGGTGCGCTCTTTGTCATTAGCAGTGTCGCATTTCTGCTAAACCCGGATGGTACGGCATCACCTCTTTTTCACCTGTTCTCGGGGGCAACCATGCTAGGTGCCTTTTTCATTGCCACTGATCCGGTATCGGCAGCAACGACAGTAAAAGGTCGTATTATCTTTGGTGCGTTGATTGGTGTGCTGATATACCTGATCCGTACCTGGGGCGGCTTCCCTGATGGTGTTGCTTTCAGCGTGTTACTGGCGAACATGTGTGTCCCTTTAATTGATTACTACACTCGCCCCCGTACATACGGCCATTCCTAGGAGCGCACGATCATGCTAAATGCAATGAAGAAAAACAGTGGTGTGCTGGCTATTTTTGCGCTGCTCGCAACAGGCCTTGTCTCTGTCACCCACTTACTGACAAAAGATAAGATCATAGAACAACAGCAAAAAGAACTGCTCAAAGTACTGAATCAGGTAATACCTGCACAGAGCCATGACAATGAGCTATACAAAAACTGCACGGCAATCACCAACGAGCAATACTTAGGTACTTCCGCCCCCATGCCGGCTTACATCGCAGAGAAAGCCGGTGAACCAACAGGAGTCGCCATTGATGCGATTGCTCCGGATGGTTATAACGGTGCTATCAAGATCATTGTTGGTCTGGATATGAAAGGTTTTGTCACCGGAGTCCGGGTACTGAGCCATCAGGAAACGCCGGGGCTCGGTGATAAAATAGATACCCGAGTGACAGACTGGATCGATAGCTTTACCGGTCAAAAGCTACAAGGCGAAAAAGATCCAGCTTGGGCGGTACGTAAAGATGGCGGTGACTTCGACCAGTTTACCGGCGCAACAATCACACCTCGTGCAGTTGTGAAAGCCGTTAAAAATGTGTCACTGTATTTTGAACGCCATCAACAGGAACTCCTTAATCAACCTCTGAATTGTCAAGGTGAATCATGAGCCTGAATAAAGAACTAATGAAAAATGGCCTGTGGAAAAATAATCCGGCCATTGTTCAACTACTGGGGTTATGCCCCCTGCTGGCCGTGTCTGCCACCGTCACCAATGCCTTAGGCTTAGGTCTGGCAACAACTGCCGTCTTAGTCGGATCCAACCTTATCGTGTCGCTGGTACGCCAGTGGGTACCCTCAGAAGTCCGCATTCCGATTTTCGTCATGATCATTGCGTCTCTGGTTACCTGTGTTCAATTATTGATGAACGCCTTTACCTATGGTTTGTATCAATCCTTAGGCATTTTCATTCCACTGATTGTAACCAACTGCATCATCATTGGCCGTGCAGAATCTTTTGCTTCCAAAAATGATCCTCTTCCGGCAACCCTTGACGGCCTGTGGATGGGACTTGGTATGACTTCGGCGCTGGTTGCGCTGGGTGCAATGCGGGAAATCTTAGGTAACGGTACGTTGTTTGATGGTGCTGATCGTCTGCTTGGAGATTGGGCTGCATCTCTGCGCATTGAAGTCTTCAGCTTTGACAGTAGTTTTCTGTTAGCCATGCTGCCACCCGGAGCCTTTATCGGTGTTGGCTTTATGATTGCCCTGAAAAACGTTATCGATAAGAAGCGCGAGCAGAAATCATCAACCGCTGAGAAAAAAACCACGATTGAGCGTGTACGTATTACATCTGCCAATTAAGAGCAGAGTATTCATCTCGGATCTGCAGGCATTAAAAACGGACAAGCTCAACCTCCGACACCAACTTCAGTGTCTGCAGATCCGGTCAGTCAGGAAGCCATATATACGATGAACAACGACAAACGAGTTCAGATCCTTGAACGCCTTCGGGCAGAAAATCCCCACCCGGAAACCGAGCTAAAGTGGAGCTCACCATTTGAACTGCTGATCGCAGTACTACTGTCCGCCCAGGCGACAGATGTCAGTGTCAACAAGGCAACAGACAAACTCTACCCGATTGCAAATACGCCCCAAGCCATCTTTGATTTGGGGGTTGAAGGCGTCAAGGAATACATAAAGACTATCGGTTTGTTCAATTCAAAAGCTGAGAATGTCATTAAAACCTGCAAAATTTTACTGGAAAAACATGGTGGTGAAATACCGGAAAACCGTGCAGCGCTTGAAGCCTTACCCGGCGTCGGCCGCAAAACCGCGAATGTCGTACTGAATACCGCCTTTGGCTGGCCGACCATCGCGGTTGATACCCATATCTTCCGGGTATCAAACCGTACCAAGTTTGCCATGGGCAAAAACGTCGATCAGGTTGAAGAAAAGTTACTCAAAGTGGTTCCCAAAGAGTTTAGAGTCGATGTTCACCATTGGTTGATCCTTCATGGTCGCTACACCTGTATAGCCCGCAAGCCACGTTGCGGTAGCTGTATCATCGAAGATCTTTGTGAATACAAAGATAAAGTGTATCCGGACGAGTAATAGCAATCGGTAGAGCGCTAGCCATTTATTCGATAATTTTAATAACATCACAAACAGGCGAAAGCCCTGAACATTGGAGAGCATTATGGCAAACGGACGTATTCTTCACACTATGCTACGGGTTGGCGATCTTGACCGCTCTATTGCGTTTTATACTGATGTAATGGGCATGGAACTGCTTCGTAAGCATGATAATGAAGCTTACAAATACACCCTGGCATTCGTCGGTTATGGTGATGAAACTCAAGGCGCCGTGATTGAGTTGACCTATAACTGGGGAACGACAGAATACGATGTGGGCAGTGCCTTCGGTCACATTGCGATTAGGGTAGAAGATATTTATGCCACCTGCGCTGCCATCAAAGCATCCGGTGGTAATGTCACCCGAGAACCGGGGCCGGTGAAAGGCGGAACAACGCATATCGCTTTTGTTAAAGACCCCGATGGCTACCAGATAGAACTGATCCAGCGGGGCTAAAGAGGCAGGTTCGAGAGACTAGGTTCTCGATACTAGATACTCGGTACTAGAAACTCAAACCTGACACACCATTTCTAAATGATCGTTCTGCCTAACGAAATCACAACACGTCGGTTTTTATTACGACCGATAGGCGTTGAATTATCAGCAATCGGCCGGCGCTTGCCATAAGCCTCAACCTGAATCCGGTTTTCCGGCAAGCCCAGCGACATAAAGTACTCTTCTAATTTCTTCGCCCGCCGTTCAGACAAGTTCTGATTCACATTTTTCCCGCCATCTGAATCGGTATAAGTGGCAAGCAGCACTAAATCAATATCATCACTGTAACGAACAAAGTCCGTAATTTGCGCCAGTCGCTTCTGTGATGCCTTGTTCAGTTCATCACTGTCACTGTCATAATGCAGTACCGTAAAGGCGATATCTTCAAAGCTATAAGGCAACAAGTTATCCAGGCACTGACTGAACTGCTGATAAGGGGTTTGGAAAGAGACCGCAGCAAGCGAAACTTCTATCATTTTATTCCGGTGCTGCCAGTCTTGATAACTAAAGGTAGGATAGCGACCACCTTCCAATTCACTCAACATCGCCCAGGCCATCTGGCCTCCGACATAACCATCGAATTGTTTAAAAAACGTCAATCGGGTGATCGGCTCGGCGGCGTCACCAGGCATCCAGCGAGCAG
This sequence comes from Photobacterium lipolyticum, assembly GCF_003026475.1. Taxonomy (GTDB): domain Bacteria; phylum Pseudomonadota; class Gammaproteobacteria; order Enterobacterales; family Vibrionaceae; genus Photobacterium; species Photobacterium lipolyticum. The sequence continues at coordinate 47,375 of NZ_PYMC01000014.1, read as the reverse complement.
GCATAGATATCAGGTTAACATCGCGAGTTTCACCCATCGGACGACGCATTTTCAATTCAAAATCAAGGTTGATTTTCTTTCCGGCCCTGGAGGTGAATTGCGCTTCTCCGTAACTAGGAATGGCATGGATCATCCGACATTCTAATGGCGTATCAACAGCGACCTTCCAACTCGATTGCGCTGGCGTTGCCACATATTGTTTTGTTGCCTGCGCCGGAAGACTGATCATCAAGCCCACCAGCATCGAAGCATTCAGCCATGCCATTTTTGAAAAATTGTTCATACCATTCCAACTACGTCGATCGTAATGCTACCTATTGTATCGAATCTTCACAGAAAATCTTTAGCCACCTTTGTATCAACATTTCCGGCCTGAAGGTTTAGCTCCGTTTATGAATCTGACATAATGCCCGCCTACTTTATATCGACAGCAGTGTTATGAGCGAAGATAACGAACTAAATACATTAAAAAGTCGCTTTCGCGGCTATTTCCCCGTGGTCATTGACGTTGAAACTGCAGGTTTTAATGCAAAAACGGATGCACTCCTTGAGATCTGTGCCGTCACCCTGAAAATGGATGAAGATGGCTGGTTAAAGCCCGCCACCACCATTCATTTCCACGTTTCGCCATTTGAAGGCTCGATCTTAAATAAAGAAGCATTAGAATTTAATGGAATTCGTGACCCCTTCAGCCCACTTCGTGGCGCTGTGTCTGAAGAGACCGCTTTAAAAGAGATCTTTAAGAAGATCCGCAAAGAACAGAAAACGGCAGATTGCTCGCGTGCCATTATGGTGGCACACAATGCAAACTTCGATCATAGCTTTGTGATGGAAGCCTCCGGGCGAGCTAAATTAAAACGCAATCCATTTCATCCATTCGCAACCTTTGATACAGCAGCATTAAGCGGTCTTGCCTTTGGTCAAACTGTATTGGCTAAAGCTTGTAGCACGGCAGGTATTCCTTTTGATAATAAAGAAGCTCACTCAGCACTGTATGATACGGAAAGAACCGCTGAACTATTTTGCGAAATTGTTAATAAATGGAAAAAATTAGGTGGCTGGCCGCTTTTAACACCTCAGACGGAAGAAGTACCTGAGTCATAAAAAGTCAAACAAACAAACTCATCGGACCACTACTCAAGCCCAGCGTTGCTGGGCTTTTAGAATACTTTTTCAAACGGATACAAAAAGAACAGCAGAACTATTTTGTGAGATCGTTAACAAATAGAAAAAAATAGCTTTCAGGTGACTTTTCACCTTCTCAAACAGATGAAATATCAAAGCCTAAAAAATTAAACAAGCATATTCATCCCCCTCCCTTTTAAACCCAGTATTGCCGGGCTTTTAGAATGATGTTTTCAAACGCTCATTTCATTTTAAACGACCATTTAAAACATAAAGATAAAAGTGATGCTGACTGCGTGATATTTGCAGCAAAAAACTGTGATTACAAGCAATTAACATTGCTCGCAACATCCTTATACTGACCCGGCATATAAATGGTTGTTTTTCCTTCATGGACTGAAGAACAAGAAGCTGAATCAAGTTGTATAATAGAGAGGCAGTATAATGTCCGTAAAAAAAAGATACCCCGTTCTTGCCGTAGCCGTCGCCATGACTTCACTTAATGCAAGTGGCGCAGGTTTTCAGGTATCAGAACACTCCGCTTCCGGTTTAGGCCGAGCTTTCGCTGGCGAAGCGGCAATAGCAGATAACGCAGCAGTGCTAGCCCGTAACCCTGCCGCGATGACTCTTTTCAAAACAGCTGAACTTTCTGGTGGATTAAGCATTGTCGACCCGACGGTTGATGTTGACGACAATGATTTCGGTCAGTCTGCAAAAGATGTTGCACCGATGGGTTTTATACCATCCGCATATTATATCCACCCGATCAATAATCGCATCGCGGTCGGACTGGCAATGTTTTCCAACTATGGCGTCGCAACCGAGTACCCGGATAAGTTTAATGCGGGATCAACAGCAGGTGAGACATCGCTGATGACCGTTAACCTGAACCCGAATATCGCTTATCGCATTAATGACCATTTCAGTATTGGTGGTGGTATAAGCCTAGTCTACGGTGATGCCGAACTTAAGCGTCATTATGGATTATTAGGTCTTGTCGGAAAAAATTCGAGCGATAATACCATCAAGATGGAAGGAGATACTTATGACTGGAGCTGGAATATTGCTGCTCTCTATGAAGTCAATGACGATCACCGTTTCGGCCTGAGCTACCGTTCACAAGTTGATCTTGATTTTGAAGGCGATTTTACTGATTACACAGGTAAAATTACTGGCACACCGAATACTGTAGTTACAGGTAAACTCCCTGTTGTTCTGCCTGCCATTGCTGAGTTCTCCGGCTATCACGCTCTGAATAATCAATGGGCTGTTCATTATAGCGTGCAATGGACTCAGTACAGCAAATTTGAAGAACTGCGTGCAACAAGTGACCAGTGTAACCCCGGTTATGAAGGCGAAGCGGGGGTTTGCCTGATGAAAGATGAAGATTATGACGATAACTTCCGCTGGGCTTTAGGCGCAACCTACAGCCTAAACCCTGAGTGGATCTTGCGTGCCGGCTTTGCTTTCGACGAACAAGCAGGTAAATCGACCCTGAGTATTCCTGATACCGATCGCTACTGGTACTCAGCCGGTGCCACCTATACCTACAGCCCAAATATGTCGTTTGACTTTGGTTTTACCTATCTGCGTGGTAAAGAAATCACCTTCGAAGAAGATGAGACCTCTTTCACCTCGACAAGTGATGCATTTATCACCGCCGCGCAAATCAATTATAAATTTTAAAACTTCAGCAGCACCTTCCAGTCTGCATCTGATTTGAAAGATAGGGATTTCATATGAAAAAGAACATATTAGCAGTACTTATTGCATCAAGCATCAGCTTATACGGTTGCGGTGACGAAACAGAACTTACCGGTAACCCGACGATTGACCCAATCATCGAAAAAAGCTTAAAAGCAGAAACAAAAATCAATTTTGATCTGATTACCGACTCATCGAACCCTGTAATAGTCATACCAACCTTCCTCGCGATGGATGCAACGGATGGCACCTTAAGTGTTGAGGGAAGCAATGGCAGCGATAAATACTCAACCAATCTCGCAGACCCTAAAACCGCAATGGGTAAAACCGATGGCTGGAGTACCACACAACCCTTTGTCATTAATTTTACGGGTAACGATCTGGATGCAGCATCCGCTGATAATGGTTTCTACCTGATTGAATCTAAAAATCCAACAGATGCTACAGACTCGGCTCAGCCGACCTCTTTATCTGCTGCTGATGGCGATTTCATGGTAACGGTATCGGGTTCAACACTAACGGTTGTTTTACTGAAACCGCTTAAGCCTGCCAGCAATTATATGTTTGCTATCACTGACGATCTAAAAGACGTAAAAGGCAACAGCGTCGGGATGACAGGCTCTTACGCAATTTTGAAAGCCACAACAACACCACCATCGCCAGCGCTTATCCCTGCCCAGACCATTGTTCATGCAACGGAGAAAGAACTTGATATTGCGGGTGTAAATGCTGACGGCATTATCTTCTCCAGCTGGTTTACTACCGCTTCTGTGGGGGATGTGCTTAGCGCGACCAAGGCCGTTATTGCCCAAACTATCGCAACAGTGAAGGCTGGCGGAACACCAGAAATCATCTGGAAAGGTGAGTCGAATCCGAACGATCTTGATTTAAGCAAATTGTATTCGATTGATCTTCCAGTGACTGGCGTTGATTTAGCTGATGCCATTGATGCTGACCTGATGCTGACCAACGTCGTGAAAAGTAAAAGTGATCCAGATGGTTCATTGGCTAAAGCTGCTCTTAAAAAAGTATATGAGGACACCACTTCGGCCACAGGTGTCACAATTAAGGTATACAAAGGAACCGTAAACCTTCCTTATTTCCTGAGTGATGACCCTACAAATGAAGCGTGGAAGAAAACGCCATGGGAAAGTGCGATACCGAGCCTAGCAAAAATCGCTAATGTGATGAAAAGTGGCACCGATGCTAATAAAGCAGCACTGGCACAATCACTGGCTGGAGTTGATATCGCCAAATTACTAACTGGTGATCCAGCAGAAATGATTCATCTGATTGGCCTTGAAGGCAAACTTGCTGACGGTAGCCAGCTGGATACAGAGCGCCTGATCACCAAATATAGCCCGTTGCCGAAGATCAAATCGATAAAACCCGTACCCGTATTAGTGTTTATGCCTGACACCGCTTCAGCCCCTGCACCTGGCGCTGTCATTTACCAACACGGTATCACTTCCGTTAAAGAAACGTCTTATATGTTTGCAGCCAACCACATGGGGCTGGCTGTAGGATCTAGTCAAACACCTAAAGCAATCATTGCTATCGACCATCCATTACATGGTGAACGGGCATTGACTGATGGAACCGTGACCACATCAGCAACTCCTGACGTATACATGAACCTGAATTATCTAAATGTCGGTCGTGATAACATCCGTCAGAGCATCATTGATGATCTTGGGTTACGCACCTCACTAACCGTGATGAAAGGAAGTCCTCATCCGATCCTTAAGACCATTGACATCAGCAAGATCAGCTTCTTCGGCCACTCAATGGGAGCTATTACAGGTATTGGCACCTATGGCTTAGGTAATAAGAGTCTGGGCTTAACTGATCCCGCTAAAGAAGCTCAAGCAAACGCACTGTTTAACTTCAGCTCTGGTGCCTTTGCCAATCCGGGCGGTGGTATTCCATCGCTACTACTTGAGTCAAAAGCATTCGGCCCAACCATCAAGCATTCGCTGTTGCTGGGTTCAGGTGATGCAACCTACGAGTCAGTCTGTGGTTCTGCACTAATTGGTTCAAATTGTTTCACCACGTTCTTCAATAGCTTAGATGCGGCAACACAAGCCGAAATTGACGGTGTTTTCAGTACCTTTGCATATGCGGCGCAAACAGTAATGGATACTGTCGATCCGTATAACTTGGCATCTGGTGTTAAAGGCCCCGTATATGTAATGCAGGCATTTGAAGATCAGGTAGTACCGAACCAAACCACCACCTACAGTGTCATTGGTGGTACACAACCTTTGGTTAAACAGCTAGGTTTAAGTAAAATCACTGAAGATCAAACGGCTGAAATTAATGGTGTCGCTGAATTTAATGACCAATCAAAAGCGCAACATAGCTCAGCTATCGCACCTCAATATAAAGATGGTGAGAACAATGTTATTGATCCAGTCTTAGCCGCAGGCACAACCAAAGCAGCTCAAACTCAAATCGCCACCTTCACGGCCGCCGAAGGTCAGGCCGTAGGTGTTGGAGATAGAACTTTAATTCAATAAAAGTAGCGCAATAGAAAAAGGCTAGCCACTCGGCTAGCCTTTCTTTTTTCATTTCGAAATTTTAAGCTAAATCACAAGTCATCAGTATGCTCAGACAGGTACTTCGCAACCCCTTGCGGTGATGCATCCATGCCTTCTTTACCTTTCTCCCACTGAGCCGGGCACACTTCGCCGTTCTTTTCATGGAACTGAAGCGCGTCGACCATCCGCAGCATTTCATCGATATTACGGCCTAGCGGCAGATCGTTCACGACCTGGTGACGAACCACACCCTCTTTATCAATCAGGAATGAACCACGGAAAGCCACACCCGCTTCTGGGTGCTCAACATCATAAGCCTTGCAAATCTCATGCTTGGTATCTGCGATCAACGGATATTGCACAGCACCAATACCGCCGTCTTCAACAGCGGTATTTCGCCACGCATTGTGAGAGAACTGAGAGTCGATAGAAACACCAATCACTTCCACGCCTTTCGTCTGAAAATCTGCATAGCGTTTATCAAACGCAATCAATTCTGACGGGCAGACAAAGGTGAAATCGAGCGGGTAGAAAAAAATAACCGCGGGTTTACCTTTAATGTTTTCAAGCAAGTTGTAACTATCTACAATTTCACCGTTTCCAAGCACAGCTGCAGCAGTAAAATCAGGCGCGGGACGGCCTACTAATACACTCATGGTTAGCTCCATTAACAATTAGCGTTCAAATCGACAGTAACAGATTGTTCTGCCTACCAATAAAGCAATATTGATTATAGACACCGCGTGATGATAAGACTTCGACATCAGGCGCAATGCCAATAAAATTCTGCACAGGTATCAATTTTTTCTCGACATGTCAGAAAATTCCAGCAAAATGAATTTTCCTGAGCAAAATAGTCAAAAATTGAATAAAAACGGGCAGAATAATTAAGTGACTCACATAATTACTCAGCTTAGTTAATTTTACATATATGATATAACAAAACGGATGGATCTTAGTTTTATGAACCCAGTAGTTATTTCGGTATGCGTCATGCTTGTACTCGCTCTGATGCGAGTCAATGTCGTCGTTGCGCTTACCTTCAGTGCCATTATCGGTGGCCTGATCGGCGGGATGCCACTTGCAGAAACTATTTCTGCCTTCGAAAGCGGCTTAGGGGGCGGTGCGACAACGGCTCTGAGTTACGCCATGCTTGGTACGTTTGCTGTGGCGATCTCTCGCTCTGGCATTACGGATGTCCTGGCACAAAAAGTCATTATACGTATCAGTGGCCATGAAAATGCTGCCGCGGCAACAGGCGTTAAATATAGCGTTCTCACCATTTTAGTTTTACTTGCTATCTCTTCTCAGAACGTTATCCCTGTTCATATCGCGTTTATTCCGATTGTCATTCCGCCGTTACTGCATGTTTTTGCGAAATTGAAGCTTGATCGCCGCCTGATTGCCTGTGTACTGACGTTCGGTCTGGTGACGCCTTATATGGTACTGCCTGTCGGTTTCGGTGGCATTTTCCTGAATAATATTCTGCTGAAAAACCTCCATGACAACGGCTTGGATGTCACTGCAAGCCAGGTTCCGGTAGCTATGATTTTACCCGCCGCAGGCATGATTTTCGGCCTGCTACTCGCAACGTTTGTAAGTTACCGTAAACCGCGTGAATATTCAGAAGAGAAGATCCTGGCAAGCGAACCGGAGCACGCTGTAATCAACATGCGCCACGTATACATTGCCGTCGGTGCTATTGTTGCAGCACTGGGTGCCCAGCTATACAGCGGCTCGATGATCATCGGCGGCCTGGTCGGCTTCATGGTCTTCACGTTTGGCGGTGTGATCAAATGGAAAGAAACCCACGATGTGTTTACCCGTGGTGTTCACATGATGGCCATGATTGGGTTTATCATGATTGCTGCCGCTGGTTTTGCTTCCGTAATGAAAGCCACTGGTGGCGTTGAAACCCTGGTCAGCTCACTGTCTGCGGTGATTGGTGACAACAAACCACTTGCTGCCTTGCTGATGCTGGTTGTTGGCTTACTGGTGACGATGGGTATTGGTTCCTCTTTCTCGACCATTCCAATTCTGGCAACTATCTATGTGCCACTGTGTCTGACCTTTGGTTTCTCGCCAATGGCAACCATTGCGCTGGTTGGTACTGCTGCAGCGCTAGGTGATGCTGGTTCACCGGCCTCAGACTCAACATTAGGCCCAACGGCGGGTCTGAATGCCGATGGTCAGCACGAGCATGTGTGGGAAACCGTTGTTCCGACCTTCCTTCACTACAACCTGCCGCTTATCGCATTTGGCTGGTTAGCAGCCATGGTTTTGTAAGCCTTCATAAACAAATACCAAAGACCGCTTCCGCGGTCTTTTTTGATCTAGCCCTCTCGTTTATCCCTCTATCTATTCACCTATACCGTTTAGATAAAAAAAGCCCCGACACATGTTCGGGGCATTTTAAAACACATCATAAGTTCTGATGCTAGCAGATCACTCAGCGGCTGCCTCGTCGCCGTCACGACGGGCTGCGGCTTCTTTGATCATTGGCTGAAGTTCACCTTTCTGGAACATTTCCAGAATGATGTCACAACCACCGATCAGCTCGCCTTCAATCCACAGCTGTGGGAAAGTCGGCCATTGGGCATAAACAGGTAGTTCAGCACGAATATCCGGGTTTTGCAGAATATCGACATAAGCAAATTTCTCACCACATGCCATAAGTGCTTGTGACGCCTGAGATGAAAAACCACAGCTTGGCAGTTTTGGAGAGCCTTTCATGTACAACAGAATAGGATTTTCAGCGATCTGTTGCTTAATCTTATCAATGGTTTCCATAGCTTCCTCGTTACGACAATTTGCTGATACCCAAACCACTTCAAGATGCTCGTTTCAGCGAGAATGACTGGGCTGGTAGGCAAGGCGCTGATTTAAAAACATAGTGGCTCTACGTTAAAAAGCAGCAACACAGCATACTAGCCCAGTCAACTCGCCCTTCGGGAGTGATTCAGCAAGCCGATTTCTGCGTCCAATGACGCTGAAATGGGTACACCATTCCTACCGTCGTTTTCCTTAAACTAGGCTTGCTGATGTCACTCTGAATCCTGCATCTTGAAGTGGTTTGGGTATATATTATGAGTTTTACATACATCATTCTACTTTGTCACGAACCGGAAAAAAATGCCTATTATTTATAAGGATATTCTTAATCGCTTTTTTACCGACAAACCCTTTTAATAAAGTAAAAACTTGCTAAAATAAACTAAGTCAGATTCAAAACTATAAAGTAGACCTGAAGTCTACCGGAAGCAATGTCGAGGGCTTGCCCTCTCAAATACTAAAATGGAGAATTGAGCAATGGCATTCGAATTACCCGCTCTACCGTACGCAATCAACGCTCTTGAGCCACATATCTCTCAGGAAACGCTGGAATACCACCACGGAAAACACCACAACACCTACGTTGTTAAGCTAAACGGCTTGATTGAAGGTACTGATCTAGCGGCAAAATCTCTTGAAGAGATCATCAAAACATCAACTGGTGGTGTATTTAACAATGCAGCTCAGATCTGGAACCATACTTTCTACTGGCATTGCCTAAGCCCTGACGCTGGCGGTGAACCAACAGGCGAAGTCGCTGATGCTATCGTTAAAGCCTTCGGCTCTTTTGAAGAATTCAAAGCGAAGTTCACTGATTCAGCGATCAACAACTTCGGCTCTTCCTGGACTTGGCTTGTTAAGAAGGCTGACGGTTCTCTAGATATCGTCAACACGTCTAACGCAGGTACTCCACTAACAGAAGAAGGCGTAACACCGCTTCTGACTGTTGACCTGTGGGAACACGCTTACTACATTGATTACCGTAACCTTCGTCCAAGCTACATGAATGCGTTCTGGGCACTGGTAAACTGGGATTTCGTCGCGAAAAATCTAGCAGCTTAATGCTCTGATTCGATAGCTGATTAAATCTATCAGCTGCTATAAAAAAGACCTCGCATTGCGAGGTCTTTTTGTATTAACCGAAACGACAATCACTATGCCGCCCGTATTATGCAGCTTAGATCCGTCAAGCCTTTTCCGCCAAAATAATACGCAGTGTACGACGTAGTGGCTCCGCCGCCCCCCATAGCAACTGATCGCCGACCGTAAAGGCATTGAGGAAGTCATCCCCCATTGCCAGTTTGCGTAAACGGCCGACAGGAACAGATAGCGTACCTGTTACTTTCGCCGGACTCAGTTCCTGAACCGTAATGTCACGGTCGTTCGGGATCACTTTAACCCAGTCGTTGTGTGACGCAATCATCTCTTCAATTTCATCAAGAGGGACGTTTTTCTTCAATTTCAACGTTAATGCCTGACTGTGGCAACGCATCGCACCAATACGTACGCAAGTACCGTCAATTGGAACCGGATTATCTTGCAGACCCAGGATCTTGTTGGTTTCAACCGACGCTTTCCACTCTTCTTTACTCTGGCCATTGTCACGCTTAACATCAATCCACGGGATCAATGAACCCGCGAGCGGCGCACCAAATTCCTGTGCCGGGAAGTTTGAAGAACGAAGTGTTTCAGCTACTTTACGATCAATATCCAAAATGGATGTTGCAGGATTAGCCAGCTCGCTAGATACCGTATCGTTAATCACGCCCATTTGGTTGATTAACTCGCGCATATTTTTCGCACCGGCACCAGAAGCAGCCTGGTAAGTTTGTGACGTCATCCATTCAACCAGACCAGCCTTATATAAGCCACCCACTGCCATCAGCATCAAACTGACCGTACAGTTGCCGCCAACGAAAGTATTGGTACCAGAATGAATTCCTTGTTGAATTTGTTCTAAGTTAACAGGATCTAACGTAATGATCGCCTGATCATTCATACGCAGTGTCGAAGCCGCATCAATCCAGTAACCTTTCCAGCCTGCTGCACGCAATGCCGGATAAACTTTCTCTGTATAGCTGCCACCCTGACAGGTAATGACGGCATCCAGTTGTTTTAAGCTTTCAATGTCAAAAGCGTCTTGCAGTAAGCCAGCATCTTTACCCAAATTAGGAGCAGGAATACCTACTTGTGATGTCGAGTAAAAAACAGGCTCTATATAATTGAAGTCACCCTCTTCAACCATACGCTGCATCAGCACAGAACCAACCATGCCACGCCAACCGACTAAACCAACTTTCATCATTGCTTACTACACTCCCTGCTTTTAATTACACACTAATTTGGTATTTCTACTCCCATCTATAGAGTTTTAAACACCTAAAAACAAGCATAATCTGAAGAAAATGCATAAAAATTCTTTACTGACCAAATTGTGATAGTTTTCTTGCTCCGGAAGGATTCCCTTTGCCTGTCGGGTTACAACATTTTTATCAGGTGGTCATACCGGGCTAGAAAAGCATCAAGCCGCGCTCAATTGACCATCTTTTACACCTGTAATTGTATATTTTACGAACCTAAACTTGATTTCACCCATTAACAGACCAAACACTATAAATGCATAAATTTTGAAATAGTACCCTCACCCTGATAACCTAAGATACAGCATATGATGAGATGAATTACCCAGCAAATCATGATTTGAGGATATTTATACCCGCACATACGCCAAAAAAGAACACAAACAGACATACATTAGAACGGTTAAAAAACAGCAAGCACACAACATTAAAACCAGAATTTAACAGTAAATGAACATGCAAACATATTGTTTTTCCTGTTTATACCTGCTGAAAGATTCAGATCACAGAAAGGCACAATATCTATCGCAGTGAATTGGTCATTTAGATAGAGTAGCGCCGAAACAACATGAGTCCCTTAAAGAGTGACTCAAACGTCATAATAACTACTAATTATTAGCTTCCTGTTAACGCTAATTTCAGGGACATTCCCTTTACAGGTTCGATTAAACAAGGTTAAAAGTATGGACAAACAGACTGTGAAATTACCATCGATGATGCAAGTTATACTTGCCCTTGGTACTTTCCTTGCACTGGCATTCTCTTTCACCGCTAAACTTGATTTACCCATCCAGCTGGCACTTTATATCGGCTGGTTCATCATCATGGCTCTGGGTATAAAACTCGGTCACGATTATAAATCTTTAGAAAAAGCAGCAACCAATGGCATATCTAACGGCTTAGGTGCCATATTGATCCTTCTTGCTGTTGGTGCCTTGGTAGGTACCTGGATCGCAGGTGGTATTGTTCCGACAATCATCTATTACGGTCTGAAAGCGATTCACCCGTCCATCTTCCTGCTTGCCACCATGGTTATCTGTTCACTGACCGCTCTGGCAACTGGAACATCCTGGGGGGCTGCGGGTACTGCCGGTATTGCTATGATGGGGATCGGTCAAGGTCTTGGCGTTCCGGCACCGATGACTGCTGGTGCCGTACTTTCCGGCTGTTACTTCGGCGACAAGATGTCTCCATTGTCTGATTCAGTGATCCTGGCTTCTTCTATGTCTAACGTAGAAGTAATGGAGCACATTAAAGGCATGCTGCCGATTGCGCTGATCAGCTACGTCATCACGGGTATTCTGTTTACCGGTGCTGGCCTGCACTACGCAGGTAACGTTGATATGGGTCAGGTTGAGTCTGTAATTCTGGCAATGGAAGACCAGTTTGTTATCTCTCCGTTCTCATTTGTGCCGGTTATCATCGTACTTGCTCTGCTAGCGATGCGCCTGCCTTCCTTCCCTGTGATCACGCTGGGTTCACTGCTGGGTATTGTCTGGGCTGTTATGGTTCAGGACATGGATCCACTTGTTGCATTCAACACAGCCTGGGCTCCGTTCTCCATCAGCTCTGGCGTTGACTTCATTGATGCGATTCTGAACCGTGGCGGTATGTCATCCATGCTGGGCTCAGTGGCTGTAATCATTTTCGGTCTGGGTTTTGGTGGCCTGCTTGATAAAGTGGGTGTACTGCAAACCGTCGCTAAACTGTTTGAGAAGCGCGTCAACTCTGCGGGCAGCCTATCGGTATCAACCATTGCAACCGCTTTCCTGGGTAATGTCTTCGGTTCAGCAATGTACGTATCGCTGATCCTGACGCCAAAAATCTGTGCGAAGAATTATGATCGCTTAGGTTACCAACGCAAGAACCTGTCTCGTAACGCTGAGTTTGGTGGTACGTTGACATCGGGTATGGTGCCTTGGAGTGATAACGGTATCTACATGGCGAGTATTCTGGGGGTTGCAACGTTCTCTTACGCCCCTTTCATGTGGCTAAGCTTCGTTTGTATTCTGGTTACTATTGTCTCTTCTTACATGGGTTGGTTTGTAGACCGTTGCCCGCCGACAGCAACAGCTGATTTGGATGAAGATGAAAATATGACAGTCACACAACAAACTGCGTAAGTAATGTAAACACTGAAAACAGCAAGAGCGCCTTTAGGCGCTCTTTTTATATGCTAGAAAAATATGGTTTTTCAGGTAGGCCCTAATAAACAACTGCTACTGCCACGAGTCACTCTTTGCCGGTAAAAGGCATTTTTCATCCTGTTGTTTAAATAAATGTTGTTTTAAAAACTTTGCTCTGATCTGACGCAGGTGTTCTTGTGATTCATTTTCAGCTTTGCGGCGTAACTGTCGACTCATCTTGTGGTAACTCATGAACGGTATCCACTCCCTTTTATCTTTCTCAAGGTGAACTTGGTTCAAGGTAGTGGCTATTCCAAGAAAACTACCATTGATTCTTTACTCGTTATCTTCTAACGACACAAACCAAGAAATCATGCACTGCCCGCATAACTAGTCACAGAGCGCGCATAAAACAAGCAAGACGGGATAATACGTTGCTCAATGATTCCATCAAATCCAACCAGTACTAAGCTATTGAATCGATCCTGAGCTGGATGTCTGAGCGAAATTGCCTACCCCTTTGGTTATAAATCGCATTCGAAATACACCTTAATCAGCAATTGATGATCCGGATCAAAGACCAACCGAAAGCTGTCTCGATATCCTTTACGAAAAGTTGCACTATAAATATACCTTTAAAGGAATGCAGTAATGTCGAACCTAGCAATGTTTTGTCACCAGTGCTCAATGGCACAAACCGGTGGCTGTGGTAGCACAGGTAAAACTCAAGGCACATGCGGTAAAGATGAAAACCTCTCTCGCCTGCAGGATATTATGATTTTTGGCTTGAAAGGCTTATCAGCCTATCGTACCCACGCCGATGATCTTGGAGCGCATACTAAAACCGTTGATGATGTCATTGCTGAAACCCTATATTTCACACTAACTAACGTTAACTTCAGTTTTGATCAGCACATTGAGCAATTAATGAAAATTGGTGGTGCTGGCAGCGAGATGATGTCATTGCTTGGTGAAGTTCACCATAAACGTTTAGGTGTTCCTACCCCTGTCTGTGTTCCTCAGAACAAGGCCGAAGGCAAAGGGATCCTGGTTACAGGCCATGATCTTGAACTCTTAGAACGTCTGCTGATCGCGACAGAAGGCAAAGGTATTAATATCTACACCCACTCAGAAATGCTGCCAGCTCACGGCTACCCGGAGCTAAGCAAATATTCCCACCTTAAAGGCAACGTGGGTAAAGCCTGGTTTGATCAGAAAAAACTGTTCCAGAAATGGAATGGCACGATCATTGTGACGACTAATTGTATTGTTCCACCAACTGGCCGCGCCAATTACGTTAATCGCCTGTACAGCTATGGTATTGTCGGTATCGACAATTGCCGCCAGCTTGGTGAAGATTTTGGCCCGTTGATCGAGCAGACACTCAGCCTGCCGGATATCGAAGGGTTTGACAGCAAAGAAACCCTGATGACGGGTCACAACTACAAAACAATTCTTGGTTTGGCACCGCAAATTCTGGACGCAGTTAACTCGGGTAAGATCCGTCAGTTTTTCGTCATTGCGGGCTGTGATAAGCCAGGTACACCGAATGACTACTTCCGTGATCTGGCACTGTCTGTTCCGGATGACTGTATCATCCTGACCTCATCTTGCGGTAAGTTCCGCTTTAATGACCATGACTTCGGCACGGTTCCTGGTACTGAAATCCCTCGTTATCTGGATCTTGGCCAGTGCAACGACAGCTACGGTGCGGTAATGATTGCATTGGCACTTAGCGACGCTATGGGTGTGCCGGTCAATGATCTGCCGGTTAATATTGTTCTGTCATGGATGGAGCAAAAAGCGGTTCTGATCCTGCTGGCTCTGTTTAATCTTGGTATCCAGAACATTTACCTGGGACCGAACCCACCAGAATTTGTTAACGAAGATATCTTCGCATTCTTACAGCAGCAGTTTAACTTGCAGTTAACGGGTAAGGCGCAAGACGATTTGGCTAAAATGCTGAACCCACAGCCTGAGATTGAACTAGTCGAGGTCTAATCCGGCCCTGATCACCCACTCCTATGCCCCTCTTAATTGGAAATGCAGTCTGCAATTTCAAATATGAGGGGATACCTTACCTGAGTCAGCCTTACCCTACTTTCAGGGACTGGCTCAATTCAACAAAACAGATACTGCACATTTAATCAATTTTAAAATAATTATTACGAATTGAATTGATTGATTAAATACATAATACAAATTTATTCGACCGATTTAGAATAGACGGTGCCTGTTCGCTGGAGTTTGTTATGCCTAAAAAACCGTGTACCTATAAGACAATGGATGGTAATGAAGCCGCCGCTTCAATTGCTTATCGCTGCAATGAAGTGATCGGGATTTATCCCATTACTCCGTCATCACCTATGTCTGAAGCCTGCGAAAGCTGGGAAAGCCAGGGGGAAACCAACCTGTGGGGACAAGTACCCCAGGTGATGGAAATGCAGTCAGAAGGTGGCGCAGCGGGTGCTGTTCATGGCGCACTGATGGCAGGCTCTCTTGCGACCACCTTTACGTCATCACAAGGCCTGTTACTGAAAATTCCTAACATGTACAAAATTGCCGGGGAACTGACTCCGTTTGTGATGCATGTTGCGGCTCGCACGCTTGCCACCCATGCCTTGTCTATTTTTGGTGACCATTCCGATGTGATGGCAGTACGCCAGACGGGTTTTGCGATGCTCGCAGCCAATTCTGTTCAGCAGGCGCATGACTTGGCCCTGATCAGCCAGGCTGCAACATTAAACAGCCGCATTCCATTTGTGCACTTTTTCGATGGTTTCCGCACCTCTCACGAAATCAACAAGATTGCGATGATTGACGATGATATCATTGATAATATGATTGACCAGGATGCGGTCGATGCTTTCTATAAGCGTGGCTTAACACCTGACGCGCCAAGCATTCGCGGTACAGCCCAAAACCCGGATACTTTCTTCCAGGCCCGAGAAGCCGCCAACCACTATTACCAGGCTTGCCCCGAGATTGTGGCCGAGAAAATGGCGCAGTTCGCTGAACTGACAGGCCGTGAATACAAACTCTTTGATTATTATGGTCACCCCGAAGCCACTGACATTGTGGTT
This sequence comes from Photobacterium lipolyticum, assembly GCF_003026475.1. Lineage (GTDB taxonomy): Bacteria > Pseudomonadota > Gammaproteobacteria > Enterobacterales > Vibrionaceae > Photobacterium > Photobacterium lipolyticum. The sequence goes on along the minus strand of NZ_PYMC01000014.1, from coordinate 31,605 downwards.
ATTATGGGCTCAGCAACATCGACGATGGAACAAACCGTCGATCACCTGCTGATACTGGGCCGTAAAGTAGGTGTAGTGAGCGTTCACCTCTATCGTCCGTTTTCCCTCAAACACTTCGTTCAGGTGCTACCACCTTCAGTCAAGCAAATCGCGGTATTGGATCGCACCAAAGAGCCGGGCGCAATGGGTGAACCTCTGTATCTGGATGTTGTTGCGACAATAAACCAGGCCGTGACTTCCGGACAATATTCGCACCAACCAAGCATTGTCGGCGGCCGTTACGGGTTATCATCCAAAGAATTCAACCCGACACATGCCAAAGCTATTTTTGACGCAATGGCAGAAAATACCCTGACGCATAACTTTACCGTTGGGATCAACGATGACATTACCCATTTGTCACTGCCGATTGGTGCCGCTGTTGAAGTCGAACCGGCTTCACGTTTGCGGGCACTTTTCTACGGTTTAGGCTCTGACGGCACCGTCAGCGCAAACAAAAACACCATCAAGGTTATTGGCGAAAATACCGAATTACATGCTCAGGGTTACTTCGTCTATGACTCAAAAAAATCAGGTGGCACAACGGTTTCTCACCTGCGTTTTGATGCCGTGCCGGTTGAAGCCCCTTACCTGATAGAGCAAGCCGAGTTTGTCGCCTGCCATCAATTCCAGTTCATTGAAAAGTTGGATATGCTTGAGCACACGACACAACAAGGTACGGTACTGCTAAACAGCCCATACCCTGCTGATAAAGTGTGGGATCACCTTCCTCGTGAAGTCCAGCAGGTGATCATTGACAAGCAGCTGAATTTACACGTCATCAATGCGGTTGAGCTGGCACGAGAGCTAGGCTTAAAGAACCGCCTGAACACCATCATGCAAACCGCGTTCTTTGCCCTCAGTGATCTGATGCCGCTGGAACAAGCTATCAGCCAGCTAAAGCAGGCAATTGAGAAAAGCTACAGTAAACGCGGCCCGGCCATTGTTGAAGCCAACCATAAAGCGGTAGATGCCACGGTGGCTCACTTGCAACAGGTCACCATTCCAGATCAGGTTAGCAGCCCGTTCAGCCGCCCTGCCGTTGTCAGTGAAAAAGCACCTGAACTGGTTAAAGGCGTCAGTGCCATGATGATGGCCGATAAAGGCGACTTACTGCCTGTCAGTGCATTCCCAGTTGACGGTTGCTGGCCAACAGCCACCAGCCAATGGGAAAAACGAAATATTGCTCAGGAAGTCCCTGTATGGGAAGACGATCTGTGTACCCAATGTAATATCTGTACTCTTGTGTGCCCGCACGCAGCCATTCGTGCCAAAGCCGTTAACCCGGCACAGCTTGAAGACGCACCTGAAGGCTTCAAGTCAACCGAATACAAACAGCGTGATTTTAAAGGCCAGCAATACACCTTGCAGGTTTCACCACAAGACTGTACCGGCTGTAACCTCTGCACCACTGCGTGCCCGGCCAGCGATAAAGATGATCCAAGCCGTAAAGCTATCAACATGGCGCCGAAGCAGCCATTATTGCAACAGCAAAGCGATAACTTCGAGTTCTTCCTCGATTTACCAGAATTAGAGCGTATCAATATTAAACGCATCGATGCTCGAACCAGCCAACTGTTGCAGCCATTATTTGAATACTCGGGATCATGTTCCGGCTGCGGCGAGACCTCTTACGTTAAATTACTAACCCAGCTGTTTGGCGATCGTCTGTTAATTGCCAATGCTACCGGTTGTTCATCGATTTATGGCGGCAACCTGCCGACAACCCCCTACGCCGTGGATAAACATGGCCGTGGACCGGCATGGGCGAACTCGCTGTTTGAAGACAATGCCGAGTTTGGCTTAGGCATGCGTTTAGCCCTGAACAGCAAGCGGGATAATACCCTGAACCTGCTTAACATGGCCGCCGACATACTGCCAGCAGATCTGTTGGAACAGCTCAAGCAAGATGCATTTGATAGCAGCGAACAAGCTGTTATCCGTCAGCGCGAGAACATCGCAACATTACGCGCCCAGCTTGATTATTCGCACCGTCGTTTAATCGACAGAGCCGAAGATTTAGTAGCAAAAAGTAACTGGATTCTCGGCGGCGATGGCTGGGCTTATGACATAGGCTTTGGCGGTTTAGATCATGTATTAGCGGGTAGCGAGAACGTCAATGTACTGGTGATGGATACCCAGGGTTATTCCAATACCGGTGGCCAGCAATCGAAAGCAACGCCAACCGGCGCGGTCGCAAAATTTGCCAGCCAGGGCAAATCAAGCAATGGCAAAGATTTGGCAATAAACATGATGATGCATGGCAATGTTTACGTCGCCAAAATTGCCCTCGGTGCCAACATGAACCAGACCATCAAAGCATTGCAAGAAGCAGAAGCCTATCCGGGGCCATCCCTGATCATTGCTTACTCACCATGTATCACCCACGGTTATGACATGGCAGAAGGCATCGAACACCAGCAACTACTGGTTGAAACCGGCTTATGGCCGCTGTTCCGCTTTGATCCGCGCCGCGTCGATAAAGGGCGGGCAGCACTGCAGATGGACTCTAAGCCACCAAAGAAAGATGTGGAGGCCCTGATCAGCCGCGAAGCCCGTTTTACTCAGGTATTGCGCCGTGATCCGCAGCAGTATCAGGCCAACCTCGAACGCTTGCGAGAGCAAGTCCAGCACAAACTGCAATTGCTAGAGCAGTTAGGTGGCTGGAAGAGAAGTAAAAGCGAGTAAATAGTCATGAGGGGCGAGTATCGAGTTCCCAGGTCCGAGTTACTCGATTCTAGATCCTCGCCCCTAGGTCCTCGACACTCGAAACTCGAAACTCGAAACTCGAAACTCGAAATTAATTTTAAACACCCGCCATAGCGACTAAATAGTTAAGCGTAATGGCACTGGAGATTAACATGAAAAACATTGGTATCTTTTTTGGTAGTGACACCGGAAACACTGAAGCCGTTGCTAATAAAATTGCAGCGCAGTTAGGCGTTGACGCCAGTGACATTGCCGGCTGCAGCAACGAAATTTTTGATGATCTTGACTTAATCATTTTAGGCACCCCTACCGCTAACTACGGTGAAATGCAGCCTGATTGGGATTACTTTGTACCAGAACTGGAAGATGCCGATCTCAGTGGCAAAAAAGTCGCGCTATTTGGCCTTGGCGATCAGGTTGATTACCCAGACAGCTTCCAGGATGCAATGGGCGATCTTGCTGAGCTGATTGAAGATGCGGGGGGGGAACTCATCGGTCAATGGTCCACTGATGGCTATGACTTTAATGACTCCCGCGCGGTAGTTGATGATAAATTTGTCGGCTTGGCGCTGGATGAAGACCGTCAGCCAGAACTGACCGATGACCGTATTGCGACCTGGCTGGTAAACCTGGGGCTGAGCGCCGCATAATTAATACCAATCGGTATAACCGTATGCAAACGAACAGCAAACAAAAAGGCTGCCTCTGGCAGCCTTCTCTTTAATCCTTATATCAACGTCCTTGTCAGTCGGTATCTCTCCATCGCACATCAATGCATCAACAATTACTTGAGATACTCCGTAACATTGCGTGATGGCAGATTGCTATTCTGACTCTTCCCATAAAATTTATATTGTAATGCCCGTAGCGGATGACGCCAGATGAATCTTGGTAACGCCCAGCGCATCACATGTGCCATTTGCAGACGTTTGGCAGGGTGATAACAATGCCGGTGACATTTCAAACAGGTTGGCTTTTCATCCGCTAAACGGCAGCCATCAACCTTGTTTTTAACATACTCAAAAAGACTTTCACATTCAGGGCAAACAATCGCCCCACGGTGCAGCGTTTTACAATATAGGCGAATCATCGCTTTCACTGTATCCAGTTCACGCTGTGAACGAACTGACTGTTTATTTAGAATAATCATAGGGCGGCTATTATCCACCCCTTCGAAAACCAACTATTGATAAGGATCAACTTTGTGCATTGCTCACACTTTTATCCTCTAGAGGCTGAATTGTTGCAGTAAAACGGTCTATACAATATACGGTGGTGGCATTGCCCATGTGAATAAATACCCGCAGAGAAAGGCGCTCTCCGCAGTCAAGTACCTCTTACTGAACCCATTCATTCTTGCTGAATGGCCAGATTATCATCACGATTGGTATTAACCTCAACAAACTGACATTTTTTCACTTCTTCGGCTGTATCAGGGGAGTCCTCAGAAACACTTCTTTCTTCCACCAGATAGGCTTCTACTGCACTGACGACATTTTTAATCGCCAGACTGAGATCTGTGCAGTCTGTACTGGTCACTGTTTGTTTATTTTTTAAAGCATACTCAATATGCTCGGAAATCGACCGCAATGACGCCGCTCCGAGGTTGCTCGCCACTCCTTTCAAGCTATGGATCAATAAACTGGCCTTATCGACATCAGACTGCTCAATACAGTTTTTCAGGTGCTCCCCGTCACCAGAATGTTCCTCAATGAAGATTTCCAGCAACATTATTACCGACTCTTTATCGCCATCCATACTGTCTAATATAGATTGAACATCAAATATTGCCTCTTGCTGTAAATAAGCCACTTCTGTCAATTCCACCGGTGACACTTCTGCACACATCGCTGAAGGCTCAACAGGCTCAGGTATCGCTGTCATCAACTCTGAAATTATTGCTTTTTCGGCCTCACTGACCTCTTCTGCCGGCATTGCAACTACAACGGCAGCATTCACCTTTTCTCCTCTTAATGTTATTGATGCCTCCGTTGTTGATACGCCTGCTGTTGCGACTTCGTCAGCCCTCTTCGCGGCATAGAGTGTCATCATCACCCCTGAAAGTGATACGACAGCCATTAGTATCAAGTTCATCTGGGACAACCAGAGCTCATAAGCCAACAGGTCATTTTTAAGCGTATAAAACTGGTTCTGAGAGCTGCTCTGGCTGATATTTTGAACAGCTGACCGATGGTTCGCCTGCCCGGTCATTAAAGCCTTATCGACTTCCTCAACGAATTGTCCGCCTTGTAAAATTAAGGTCTTCAGCGGTTCTTCAAACTGACTGGCAACGGAGACATCGTTGAGTTCAAGCAGGTGTTTTCGGAGTGCCACCGACACATGGCTTTGCGCTGATTCAGGCACTGCCATATTCAGGGGGACAGTGCTTCTTAGTTGCTCTGCTTCCGACTCAACCTGAGAAATCAGGCCAATAACTTCTCGCACTTGGGAAGACTGAAATGACAGGTAACCAAACAGGCCAGCACTCGAAATAATCACCAATACGAAGGTATAAAGTACTTTCTTCGAGAGTAGCAATCTGGTTTTACGATGACTGGGGGCAGTCTTTTCAGCCTGGAGTGAAAGTACGGTTTCTCTGTCATCCATGCTAACTCCTGTTATCGCATCAGAAAAAGAAAATTGGTACCATCGCCTCCAATATTCTTTTTATACAATTAGTTAGTATTAACTTTAGACAAAGTTGCTGATGAAATCCAATAAGCAATAAGATTAATACATACACATCAAATCTGCCTGTAAAACCAAACACATCGAAGATACAAAAAAACCACCTTCGTCAGAACGAAGATGGTTTACGTACATAGCCATTTTATACCGGTTGGTATTAGATCAGTTATCGCTGTTCAAACGTCGCTGTAGCTGATCTTTTAAGTTAGGTGGCGTACCTTTGATAGTCAGCGTGTCAGTTTCTGCATCATAGAAAATACGCTCACCCAGCAACATGCTGTCGAAATTAATTGTTAGCCCGCCGCCAGATCCTACAAACTTGGTTAATTTACGCATGGATGTGCGATCGGCAGGGAAGCTCTCTTCCAATTCATACCCTTGGTTCGACGTAAATTCGTAGAAGTTTGTCCCGTCTTCAGCATTAGGTAATTCACCGGCCAGTTCTTTTACTGCCACTTCATCACCGGACTGAAGCTGCCCGTTACAGTAATCGTAAACCTGCTTACGATACTGCTGCTTCTCTTCCTTATCTAAGCGTGAGTCGGCGCAGAAATCTTCTACCGCCTGCATCAGCACCTGATTTTGTTCCTTCACGTCCAAACCAACAACCGCCTGCAGAAAATCTAAGAAGAAATCAGCGATCTTACGGCCCACACGGCCCTTGATGAACGTCAGGTAACGATTAGAATCCGCATCCGTTTCCCAAGACGACAGATCAATACGCGCCGCGATATCCATTTTGGCAACGTCCAGATAATCAGTTGCACTGATATCCAGCTGTTCGGTAACTTTCATGCTGTGGCGGGTTGGCAACAAACCAATAAACAGGTAATCCGTAGCCAATGACTGATATTCAGCCATCACTAAGGTACCGGCTTCAGCGAACGGATATTTTGCTAATTCAGCCTGTAATCGTTGGGCAGATTGGTTAGAAAATGTCAAAAAGTCCAGTTCGCCAGTGCGACATTGCTTCAACCAATGGCAAAATTCACTGTCTTCAGCAAAATGTGCGAACCCTTTGGCACCTTTACTGCTATATACTCGATGCAGTTCAGTAACTAGGTCTTCTGTTGACTCACCCTGATCAAGCATTTGTTTTCTAAGATGAATCTCAAGCTCATCTTGTTCGTTTTTTGTCAACTGGTGAAGGATGACGTTCGAAAGTATAAGGCTCATAATGGAAAAGGTTTTCAGTAAGAGTAAAGTGTAGGTTATTATAAGTCGCTTTCTTAAACTTTAAACTAAGACATTAAACAAGACTTCCTATGCCAATTACTTCAAAATACAGCAATCAGCAAGTTGAACAGATCATTAGCGATGTGTACGACGTACTTGAAAACCATAACGCTTCTGCAGAACTTGCACTTATGGTGGTGGGTAATATTGCAACTAACATCATCAATGCCGATGTTCCGGCATCGCAAAAGAAAGCCATCGCGGAGAAATTCGCACAAGCTCTGCTGAACTCAATTAAAAAAGATTAAGCTTACCTTTTTGTACGCTTACATTTAAGACTGAGAAGAACAGACATTTATGGTCGCCAGCGGAAATAATTATAAAGACAAAGTCTCCCAGCTAATTAGCTGGGGGCACTGGTTCAGCTTTTTCAATATTATCGCAGCCATGCTTTTAGGCACGCGTTACATTGTGCAATCTGAATGGCCTGAAACGCTACTGGGACAGCTTTATCTTGGATTTAGTTGGATCGGACATTTCGGGTTTCTTGTCTTTGGTTTTTATATCTTAATCCTTTTTCCTGCCAGTTTTCTGATCCCGTCACAGCGCCTGATGCGCCTGTTTGCGGTGTTAGTCGCTACAATTGGTCTGACAACATTATTGTTAGACACCCATGCCTACGAAAGTCTTGAGTTACATTTAAGTCCGCTGGTATGGGATCTGCTATTAAGTGGTGAGAAAACAGAACTGAATGCCCGCTGGCAATACCTGTTTGTTGTTGTTCCTATCATCTTCCTGCTGCAATTAATTCTTTCCGAATGGTTATGGCGCAAACTCAGAAAACTCACACGCAAGCACGTGGGTGTGCCGATTGCCACCGTATTTGGCTTATGCTTCCTGGGTAGTCATCTGCTCTATATCTGGGCAGATGCTAACTTGTATCACCCTGTCACCATGCAGCGTTCAAACTTCCCGTTATCTTACCCGATGACAGCGAAAAGCTTCATGGAAAAACACGGCCTGCTTGATCGTCAAGACTATGTTAAACGCCGGGCTGAGCAAGGTTTAGACGAAAGTGAACTGATCCGCTACCCCATTGAAAAACTGAGCTTTAACAATCGTGGTACTAATCAGAACTTACTGATTGTGATGATTGATAGCTTACGCAGTGACATGGTAAATGAAGAAACCATGCCTTACCTGACAGCTTTTGCTAACCAGAATTTAAACTACAAAAACCACTACAGTGCCAGCAATGACAATATGACCGGCATCTTTGGCTTGTTCTACGGCCTGCCTGGTGGGTATATCAATAGTGTACGTTCTGAAGGCTCGACGCCAATTCTGTTGAAGACCCTTAAAGAACGCAATTATGACTTCGGTTTGTTCAGTGGTAACCAGTTTAAAGCCCCTATTTACTACCAGGCTATTTTTAACACCAAGCAAGCTGAAGAAAATCTGGCTACCAATCAAAGCCAGCAGCCAGATGACCAACTGGCTATTGCTGACTGGAAAACCTGGTTAGATAGTCAAAATAGCGAAAAACCTTGGTTCAGCTATCTTGAACTGAAGTCCGTACAAGAATTTGAAGAAGGTGGCGATTATGTGCCGCAATTCACACCTTCGCTTGGTAACGTCAAGATAAACGCCGAGGGCGTTGACTCTACGCTGTTACTTAAAAACAGCTACCGTAATGCAGCCTATTATGTCGATGAGCTGCTGGCTGATATTTTTGAAGAACTAACCGCAAAACAGGACCTGGATAATACCATTGTGATTATCACAGCTAACCATGGAACGGAGTTCAATGAAACGGGTACTAATAGCTGGGGCGCAAACAGTAATTACAGCCAGTATCAATTGAAAGTACCGATGGTCATTCATTGGCCGGGGCAGCCTGTAGCAGAGATCAACCGCCCAACCAGTCATCTTGATGTGGTACCCACCGTGATGGAATCTCTACTTAATGTCTCATCATCACCGAAAATCTACAGCAGTGGCGTTAACCTGTTTGAAGAACATCCTAAACGCAGCTGGATTTTAGCGGGTGACAGTCGTGACATCGTGGTAATTCAGCAAAACCGCACCACGGTGGTCGATAAATACGGCAACTACCGCGTTTACGATAACAACTACAAACTGATGGATGAAGGTAAACCAAAACTGTCGACACTGATGCAGGTCATGCATGAGTTAAAACGCTTTTACCAACCTGAGTAGTTTTAAGTTTCTAGAAATAAGAATTAGAAGGCCGTAAACTCGCGGCTTTTTTTGATCGCCTTCTGCAAGATTAGGCCATTCGCGCTACTAGTAAAAGTCCGTGTTATCGGCATAGCATTGCTCGAAGCCATCGGTCCAGCCACTGGCGTATTTCATGTCAGCCATCATCCGTTCGGGATCACGACGAAAACCATCGATATACGTGGTCGTTTGTTCTTTACGGCTACTGCAGCCGTCCTGATAACCATCAAGATAGTTACGGGTGAAGCCTAATTCCGCCAGCTGATCATGGCGAGTCGTACACCCCGCCACTCCCGTTAACAACAATAATCCAGTGAGGAACAGGCAAAATCTTATTATTGGCCTCATAGCAGTACTCCACTGAAAAACAATTGCGATACCAATAAAATAAGCATATAAACGCAAATTTTTCTAGCTTATATTTGAAACTTACTGACTTGTACTTCAGCCCCCATTGGACTTGTTCCCCTACACTTATGAGGCTCCTGTCGCAAATTTATAAATTCAAAGCAAATTTCATATTAAACTGTGGCTTCCATGCTAAATTTATTCTCTCCAATCGTTAAGAATACAGCTTATAAAAATAAATATATGGAAGTCAGACGTTGGCCAGTCAAAAACAGTTAAGTATTTTCTATCAAAGGATTATTGAACAATGGGGTAATGCCCATGGGCTTCGTACTGTTTGTGAATTAACATGCCGTAATTTCAGCGAAAGTTTTGGTGTGATCCATAGCCAACTCTTGGTCGCTTATAAGTCGACATGGAAAACCTTGCTCGATATGGATCATGAAGGGATTCACTACCAATTCCCTCCTATCGACGTTGTCAGCAATGTTCGTATTACCAGTGAGCATGTCACTAAGGCCATCAGCAATCACAGGCCGCAATATACCACCCATGGCAACATTAAACGTCTATGGTTACCGCTAGAACGCCGTTCAAATATCATAGGTTGCTTAATTGTCGATCTTCCCTCCGAAACACAACAGGCATGTGAAGATTTTTCGCTGTTAGCGACCCTGCTTGCCTCTGAACTCGATGCCGGCTTACTCAGCCAGACAATTAAAGATGAGCATTTGGGGCGCCGTTCAGCTGAGCGTGAATTACAAATCAGCCAGCATGAACAACAAAACCTGTTACAACAGCTTCAGTCCTTACATGAGATTTCCTTTAAATTATGGCGAGCTGATTCGATGAATAGCATGCTATTTACCGCTGTAGATGAAGGGAAAAAACAGTTACACCTCGATCGTATGGCCATTTTTCTATTCGCAAAGAACCAGCGCATGCGCGGGACTTATGGCACAGACATTCACGGCAATACTGTCGATGAGCATTACTTTGAATCGGAAATCCCCGATCTGTGGTTTACCGCCCATACCGTGTCAAATGAGGAATATCTTGCGATTGAAAATAATACGCCTTTGTACCATGACCTGAAACAGGTCGGCTTTGGCTGGAGTGCTTATATCTCACTATGGGATGAAGATACGCCTGTTGGCTGGATTGCCTGTGATAACCTGCTGACTGGCATGCCACTGCATGATTACCACCACTACCTGCTCAAACAGTTTGGCTTTATTGTCTCGCAGCATATCGTACGCCGTCAGGCAGAAGAAAGCCTGATCAGGCTGAACAAAGAACTGGAACAGCGTGTCACTGAGCGAACCGCCGAGCTGGAACGGGTAAACGCCAGACTCGAAATAATTTCCAAACTCGACCCCCTGACAGAAGTGTATAATCGCCGGGTTTTTGACCAAAAAATTATGGAAGAATGGCATAGGGCTGAACGCCACCAACTGCCATTCTCCTTACTAATCATGGATGTCGATCACTTTAAAATGTATAACGACCAATATGGTCATGCTGCCGGTGATCAGTGCTTAAAAGTCATCGCCTCCACACTGGCCAAGCTTGAGCGACGTTCTGGTTCACTCTTTGCCCGCTTTGGCGGCGAAGAGTTTGTGCTGCTATTACCCGGTCAGGATCATAATGCCGCTATTTTCGCAGCTAAACGGGCTTTATCTGCAATACAAAAACTGCAGTTGCCGAGAGAGTACGGCGTCGACGACGCCCGCAACATTGTCACCATCAGCATTGGTGTCAGTACCATGATCCCGTCAATACACGGCTCACCCGATGAGTTCTTCAAGCGGGTCGACATGGCACTCTATGAGGCGAAATCACAAGGCAGGAACCGTTACTGCGTGATTTAGCTTTTCTTCTGCTTGGTATAACGTCGCTTTTTACCCGTTTGTCTCGGTTCGGGTGATTTCAATTCACGTAAGCTAATGGGTACTTCGCTGTACTTTACTTTATCCATCAGCTGGTGTACTTGCTGCTGTAAAGCGTCCATAAACGGTTGATAGGCACATTTCTTATCCGCCATATCTTGCAACTGATGCTCCCAATGAGCCGTCATATCCGGATAAGTGGCTTCATCTGGCAAAGCATATACCAGCCCTCTGCCCGCTTCTGTCGCATGAATGTTCTTGGCCTGCCGTTTCAGCAACTGCCGTTTAAACAAAAGCTCTAATATACCCGCACGCGTCGCTTCAGTACCCAGGCCATCGGTATCTCGCAGAATTTTTTTCAACGAAGTATCCGATACGAACCGGGCGATCCCCGTCATCGCCTGCAGCAATGTCGCTTCAGTGAAGGCTTTCGGAGGCTCGGTCATTTTGTCTTTGATCTCGCCATTGCGGCAGGTTAACACCGTGCCTTTTTCAAGTGGCGGCACTTTATCAGCCAATCCCTTATCAGCCTGATCATTGACAGAATCATCTCGCCCCAGTAGCGCACGCCATCCACCGCTCATCAACTGGCGACCACGGGCAATAAAATGCCCCTGAGCAATAGTAAAGACTAACTTCGCTTCGGCATAAACAGCCACCGGATAAAACTGCATCAAATACTGACGGGCAATCAACTGGTAAACTTTGCTTTCGCTGGCACTCAACATGCCAGAATTAATCTGCTTTGGCGTCGGAATAATCGCATGGTGAGCATCGACTTTTTTATCATTCCAGGCTTTTGATTTCAGTGACAGATTTGCCCCGTCACCCGCCTTAGCTAACTCACCGGCATTACTGACAATCGCCAGGCAGACATCTCCGGCCTGCTTAAAATGCTCGTTTGGCAGATAACGGCTATCAGAACGAGGGTAAGTGATCACTTTGTGTTTTTCATACAGAGACTGACAGTTAGCCAGTACATCGGCCGCGCTCATACCGAAACGCTTTGCAGCATCGATCTGCAACGCAGACAAGGAGTACGGCAACGGCGGTGCCTGCCGGGTTTCCTTACGCTCCGATTCAGTGACTTCGGCGGGCTGACCTTTAATTCGCTTAACCACGTTTTCACATAGCTGGCGATTGAGCACTCGCCCATCTTCATCTTGCCAGGGCTGACAGGCTTCACTGGGCTTCCAACGCGCTCGGATTTCCATATCCTGATATGGAATTAAGGCAAAGACTTCGTAAAATGGTTTAGGCTTAAAATTTGCAATCTCATCATCACGTCGAGTGACTAAGCCTAATATCGGAGTTTGGACTCGACCAACAGACAAGACACCACGATATCCCCCTTTCTGTCCAAGCAACGTATACGCTCGGGTCATATTCATTCCGTACATCCAGTCTGCACGTGATCGCGCTAAAGCGGAAACCGATAACGGAATAAAATCGCGGTTGCTGCGCATTGTTGCCAATGCCCGCTTGATGGCTGCAGGGTTTAAATCTGAAATCAGCAAACGCTGGATCTCGGCTTTTTTCTTGGCCGATAATTTCACATAATCGATAACTTCATCGACCAGCAGCTGCCCTTCCCTGTCGGGATCTCCCGCATGCACGACTTCCGTTGCCTGCTTCGCTAATTTACGAATAACCGCCAATTGCTGCTTTGCTGACTTTCTTGCGACAAGTTGCCATTGCTCGGGAATAATCGGTAAATCCGCCATATTCCATTTTTTATATTTTTCATCATAGGCGTCCGGCTCTACTTGTTCGAGCAAGTGACCGATACACCATGTCACAATATCCCCATTCCCCGTTTCAATGTAACCATTGTTATTTTTATGAGGGCGAGGCAAAACCGCGGCAATAGCACGACCCAAACTGGGTTTTTCTGCAATATAAAGACGAGTCATCCGGTTAATCGGGTTAGTGTTATTTGAAGGAAACTTTATCGAAAGAACGGGATGAGGACAAGAAGTTACTGGATAAAAAGACAGTATACGTAGGGGAAGGGGCGAGTTTCGAGATCACAGGGCCTCGAAACTCAATACTAGAAACTCGTAACTCAATGCTAGCCTGTATGCTCCACCAGCCACGCTTTGACCTCATTGAAGTCACCGCGGAATACTATCCGATCAGATTTTTTACTCAGTTGATAGGTATACATCGGATCGTAATACTCTTCGAGCAAAGGTCTCAACCAGGCATCATGTCCGGCAAGGGAACCATTATTCTGCTGAGCTTGAACTGCGAGCTGTTGTGCGGTCAGCAATTCTTCATAACGCTGCAGGCCCAGTCGTTTACGAATACCGTACATCCCTTTTTCAAGATAATCAGCAAACATCTGCCAGCCATGATCTTCGCCATGAAGAGCGACAAAATCACGCTGCATGCGTACTACGTAATCCTCTAATAAACGTTCAAGACGAACATCAAGCGGATCATCTACTATGGCGATTTTTGCAGTTTGCATCGCCGCATTGATCGGTAAAGGTACACTGGCAGAACCAATCGCCCGACCTTCATCTTCCAACACAAATTGCCTACACCCTGACGCTTGTTTTTTCAGCATCTCAACGGCCAACGCATTTTCGAAATCAATTTGTGTTCGCTGTGCGGTAACATAACGGCCGAAAGATGAGCCACGGTGATTCGCCGCCCCTTCCAGATCAATACCATTGGCAAGCTGATTCACCATGATAGTTTTACCACTGCCGGTATTCCCGCCGATCAAGGTCATTGGCTGCTGAGCCACCTGATCTATCGTATCGATAAGGAAACGGCGCAACGCTTTATAACCGCCGACTATCATCGGGTAATCAATGCCCGCTTCTTTCAGCCACTGCTGAGTAATATGTGAGCGCAAGCCCCCACGGAAGCAATACAAATAACCCGTCGGGTTGGTTTCACAAAACGCTTTCCACTGCGCGACACGCCTGGCTTTCTCTTCACCATTAACTAACTGGTGACCTAAAGCAATCGCAGCTTCCTGACCATGTTCTTTGTAGCAAGTACCAACCGCTTTTCGCTCATCATCCGACATCAGCGGATTGTTGAGCGAGGTTGGAAATGCACCTTGAGTAAACTCTATCGGTGCACGCATATCCATCAACGGCGTGTCATTGACAAACAGCTGGCGATAATCTTCACAATTTGGGCGTGGCATTAACAAATCTCAACCAGGATTTCGCCATCTTGTGGCAGTAGTTCACCAATGGCTTGCAGCTCAATGCCATGTTTTTCTGCCACTTCCTGAACCTGATGTTCCGCATCAGAGGTTACAGCCAGTAATAAACCGCCAGAAGTTTGCGGATCACACAATAGTGCTTTCTGCTTATCCGTTAGTGCACCAATCTTGCTGCCATAACTTGCATAGTTACGCTCTGTACCACCCGGCACACAATTTTGATCGATATAGTCAAAGACACCTGGCAAGTGAGGAACGCTATCGAACCATACCTTTGCCTTAACTTGACTACCTTCACAGATCTCGCTCAAATGCCCCAGCAGGCCAAAGCCGGTGACATCCGTCATCGCTTTTACGCCTTCAACATTGGCAAAATCAGCGCCAGGGATATTCAGTTTACACATCCAGTCTCGGGCCAGACCATGGTGTTCGTCGGCAAGCTTGGATTTTTTCTCCGCCGTTGTTAATACACCAATCCCTAACGGCTTGGTCAAAAATAGTTTGCAGCCCGCTTCAGCGCGGTTGTTACGCTTAACCCGGTCAGTATCGACAATACCGGTTACCGCCAGACCGAAAATAGGCTCAGGCGCATCAATCGAGTGACCACCGGCTAGGGAGATCCCCGCTTAACGGCAAACCGAACGGCCGCCTTCAATTACCTGTTGGGCAATTTCAGGATCCAGCACATTGACAGGCCAGCCGAGGATCGCAATCGCCATAATTGGCTTACCGCCCATGGCATAGATGTCGCTGATTGCATTGGTTGCGGCAATGCGGCCAAAATCATACGGATCATCGACGATAGGCATGAAGAAATCAGTTGTACTGACCACTGCCGTGCCATTTCCTAAATCATAAACGGCTGCATCATCTTTACTTTCATTACCGACCAGCAGGTTAGGATCGGCAAACGGCTTTAACTGGGTTTGGAGAATAGTATCAAGAACTTGAGGAGAAATTTTACAACCACATCCTGCACCGTGGCTGTATTGAGTAAGACGAACGTTTTCCATGACACACTCCGGAATAACAAAGAGAGCCAAGGATTCTACTCCTGAGAACCAGATGTGTCACCCTAACCTGCGTATGTCGATTATAAAAATCAAATTAGCAAGAAAAGGTAAGGTTACAAATATTCGACAAATTGTGCGATATCGCGTTCATGTACTTTCGCCTCACGACAGGCTGGCGAGCCCATATAGAGGAAGCCGACAATTAAATCATTCCCTGTCACACCCAGGGCTTCACGTACTACCGGATGGTAAGCCCATTTGCCCGTTCGCCAGAAACCGGCGAAACCTTGCGCTACCGCAGCCAGTTGCATCGCTTGCACTGCACACCCTGCCGATAGATGCTGTTCGATAACCGGCACTTTGTCATGGTCGGTGACTTTAGCCACCACAGTGATCACCATCGGGGCGCGGAACGGCGCCTTGCCTGCTTTTTCGATCACGGTGTCATCGGCACCATCAGCTTTTGCGGCTTCGACCAGAATGTCGGCTAATTTTTGCAGGCCTTCGCCTTGCGATACGATAAAGCGCCATGGGGTTAAACCTGCATGATCCGGTGCTCGCAGCCCAGCCCGGAAGATATTATTTAACGAATCACCCTGTGGAACCGGTTCTATCAATTTTGGCAATGAACGTCGATTTAACAAAAGCGCTAGCGCATCCATGGCGGCCTCAAATACAAATGATTATTATTGTTAATATATCACAAAAATGGAGGTGAAAAACCATGATAGTTCAGGGGACTCAGGGCCATAAGTTCGCTCTTCCCGCCCTTTCTAGCCACTCGTTACTCGCATCTAAGAACTTGGTACGAGTGTCGAGGGGCTAGTTTCTAGGAACTTGG
This sequence comes from Photobacterium lipolyticum, assembly GCF_003026475.1. Classification (GTDB taxonomy): domain Bacteria; phylum Pseudomonadota; class Gammaproteobacteria; order Enterobacterales; family Vibrionaceae; genus Photobacterium; species Photobacterium lipolyticum. The sequence continues at coordinate 15,474 of NZ_PYMC01000014.1, read as the reverse complement.
TAAACGAGTCCTCCATAGAACCGCCCTTACCGCTCTTCCTAGTCACTCGTTTCTAGGAACTCGAAACTAGATCCCACAGAACCCCAGGGCCCTAGGTCCGCTCTTCCCGCCCTTCCCGGCAACTACAGCTTCGCTGCTAACTCAACCGCTTCGCGAATCACCCGATTAGCGTCCACCTCACCCGCAATCTCTGCACCGCCAATCACATGAACATTCACATTCATGTGCTTGAGATCATCTGATAACTGCTCAACAGAGGTCTGTCCCGAACACAGCACGATATTATCAACATCGAGAATGCGCGGTTGTCCTTCGACGGTAATATGCAATCCCTGCTCATCAATTTTGTCGTAGCTGACACCACCAAGGAGTTCAACACCGCGTTTTTCCAGCACACGTCGGTGGATCCAGCCTGTTGTTCTGCCCGGCCCTTTACCAACCTTGCCAGGTTTACGCTGCATCAACCATACCTGCCGATGGCTCATATGCTGCTCATAAGGATACAATCCACCCGCATGTTCAATGGTTTTATCAATACCCCAGTCTTTGAGCCAGCTGTCTAAATCCTGATGGTCGGGTTCGGTTAGCATGGTGGAAACATCCACCCCGATCCCTCCCGCACCAATAACGGCGACTTTCTGGCCCAGCTGAACCTTATCACGGATCAGGGTCTGGTAATCAATCACCTTGTCGCTCTCGACACCCGGAATATTCGGCAGACGCGGTTTGACCCCAGTGGCAACAACCACTTCGTCATAGCCCTTCAATTCGTCCGCTTCTACCGCATGCCCCAGTGTCACTTTCACCCCTGTCTGCTCTAAACGACGAGTGAAGTAACGGATGGTCTCTTTAAATTCTTCTTTCCCTGGAATTTGCATCGCCAGATTAAACTGGCCACCGACGTATTCATTCTTATCAAACAAATCGACGTCAAAACCACGTTCTGCAGCCGCAGTCGCGAAAGCTAAACCCGCAGGCCCTGCCCCAACCACGGCCACTTTTCGCTTATTGGCCGCAGGCGTCAACACCAGCTCTGTCTCATAACAAGCTTGCGGGTTGACTAAGCAACTTGCACGCTTACCGGCAAACACCTGATCCAGACAAGCCTGATTACAGCCAATACAGGTGTTAATATCATCCGCTCGATCTTGCTCGGCTTTAACAACAAATTCCGGGTCAGCAAGGAACGGACGAGCCATCGAGATCATGTCGGCCTGATCAGACGACAAAATATCTTCGGCAACTTGCGGAGTATTTATACGGTTAGTCGTAACTAATGGAATATTGACTTCATTTTTCAGTTTTTCCGTTACCCAGGTAAAAGCGGCACGAGGAACTTGTGTTGCAATCGTCGGTACGCGGGCTTCATGCCAGCCAATCCCCGTATTAAGAATAGTCACTCCCGCTTTTTCTAATTCTTTTGCAAGTTTGACAACTTCTTCCAGGGTACTGCCCTGCTCGACCAGATCCAGCATAGACAAACGGAAGATGATAATGAAATCACGTCCAGCGCGCTTACGTACCGCTTCTACCAGCGCTATCGGGAAGCGAATACGATTTTCATAACTACCGCCCCATTCATCATAACGATGATTAGAGCGCTTACAGATAAACTGGTTAATCAGGTACCCTTCAGACCCCATTAATTCCACCCCGTCATAACCGGCTTCACGAGCAAGTTCTGCGCTTTTCGCAAAGGCTTCGATAGTTTTATGGATCTGTCGAGAGCTCATTGCTCGCGGGGTAAATTTGGAGATTGGCGATCGAATCGCCGAAGCACTAACCGCAAAAGGATGCATCGCATAACGGCCCGCGTGAAGAAGCTGCAACGCAATTTTACCGCCCTCTTCATGGACCGCATCAGTAATCACGCGATGAGCACGCGCTGCACGAGCAGAGCTGAACTGCGCACTGAGCGGGTGCAGACGACCTCGAAAGTTAGGTGAAAAACCACCTGTCACAATCAGCCCAACGCCGCCTCGGGCACGAGCAGCATAGAATGCCGACAATTTCTTAAAGCCGTCACGAGCCTCTTCAAGGCCTGTGTGCATCGACCCCATTAATACTCGGTTACGTAACTCAGTGAAACCAAGATCTAAGGGCGCTAACAAATGAGGGTAAGATTTATCGTCCATGGCTTCCATTCTTTTTTAATTATGGTCTGACCAGTATATTGCACAAGAGTAACCTTTTTCAAACATTTGTTTACATTAATACAACATTTTGTGATTTGATTCAGTTCTTAAGGTGCCGAATGAAAGAACAATGCGTGGATTAGTTACTGAAATTCCATGTTGAGTAAGTTACGATAAGAAATAAGAATCATCATCAGGAACGTTCATGAAAGTGATATTCAAAGGCATTGGGAAAATATTCCAAGCTATCTGGAAACTGATCAGTTTCACCCGACAATTTATCCTCAACATTTTCTTCTTACTAATTGTGGGTGCAATTATTATTGCGCTAAGCCAAGATAGCCAAGGGCCTGAATTACCTGAAGAAGCCGCATTGGTTCTGGATTTATCCGGCCCGATCGTTGAACAGCGCAGTTATATCAATCCAATTGATAGAATTACCAGTAATGCATTGGGGCAACAGCCTGTACAGGAAAATGTACTGTTTGACATTGTGGAAACAATACGAACGGCTGCCACTGACCAGCGTATTACCGGATTAGTGCTGAACCTGAAAGACATGGCAGACACCAACCTGACCAAATTGCGTTACATTGCCAAGGCCATTGACCAGTTCAAAGATGCCGGAAAACCAGTTTATGCGTTTGGTGATAACTTCAGCCAGAGCCAATACTATCTCGCCAGCTACGCGGATAAGGTGTCCATGTCACCTGACGGCGGCGTAATGCTAACGGGCTATGGCAGCTACACCCTTTATTACAAAAGCCTGTTAGAGAAACTCGACGTCAATACCCATGTATTCCGCGTGGGTACTTACAAGTCTTTCGTTGAACCTTATACTCGTGATGGCATGTCACCAGCGGCTCGTGAAGCCAATACCGTCTGGTTGAATCAATTATGGTCAGCCTATACGGGTGATGTGGCACAAAACCGCCATATCGAAGCCGCTTCGTTAACCCCGGACCTTGATAGCTTTGTCAAGCAACTCAAAGCCGTTAAAGGTGATTTTGCTCAGCTAACACTCAATATGGGCTTAGTGGACGAACTCATTTCTCGCCCTCAACTTAGCCAGAAAATGATTGATGAATTCGGCAGTGACGGTGACAGCAGCTTTAATCAAATCAGCTACTATGACTACCAGCCAACAGTGGTCAAAATGGACTTGCCAAGTCCAAACCAGATCGCCGTTATTGTCGCCAGCGGTGCCATCATTGATGGTACGCAGCGCCAAGGCACCGTGGGTGGCGATTCAACCGCAAACCTGCTGCGCGAAGCGCGATTAAATGATGATGTTAAAGCGGTAATTCTTCGGGTCGACAGCCCTGGCGGCAGTGCTTTTGCGTCCGAAGTGATCCGCAATGAAGTCGATGCACTGAAGCTGGCGGGTAAACCTGTCGTCGTTTCTATGTCGAGCCTGGCTGCATCAGGCGGCTACTGGATTTCATCAAGTGCAAATAAGATCATCGCTCAGCCAACAACCATCACAGGTTCTATCGGTATTTTTGCCATTTTAACCACCTTTGAAAAAGGACTGGAGAAGATGGGCATCTATAGTGACGGGGTTGGTACAACACCATTTTCTGGGGTGGGCGTTACTCGCGAATTACCCGAAGGGGTCGCACAGGTTTTCCAGCTTGGTATCGAGCATGGCTATCAGCGCTTTATCGGCTTAGTCAGCCAGTATCGGAACATGTCGCTTGAGCAAGCCGATAAAATCGCTCAGGGCCGGGTATGGACCGGTCACGATGCACTTAAGTTAGGGCTGGTCGATCAATTGGGTGATTTTGACGATGCCATTATCGCCGCGACAGAGCTGGCGAAACTTGAGAGTTATGAAATAAACTGGATGGCAGAGCCTCTTAGCCCGGCAGAGCAATTTATGCAGGAATTCGTTGGTGAAGTAAGCACTAAGGTCGCCACTATGGTATTGGGGCAGTTGCCTGGTGCGTTACAACCCGTCACCCAGCAAGTTGTAGCCGATCTCTCCACATTGAATAACTTTAATGACCCAAAAGGGCAGTATGCCTTCTGCCTGAACTGCATCAATAATTAAAAGTGAGATCAGCCCGGCACTGCCGGGCTTTTTTTAACGAGCGTTAACCGTATAATGCGCCCACCAAACCGATAAGTCTGTGCCTAAATATGGAAAGAAAACACATTTACATTGCTTACACCGGCGGAACCATTGGTATGCAGAAATCAGACCATGGTTATGTTCCCGTTGCTGGCTTCATGGAGAAGCAGCTGGAAAGCATGCCGGAATTCCATCGTGCAGAAATGCCTAAATTCACTATCCATGAGTACGAACCTCTTATCGACTCTTCGGATATGACGCCAGCGGATTGGCAGCGCATTGCTGATGATATTAAAGCAAACTACGACAAGTATGACGGTTTCGTCATTTTGCATGGTACGGACACCATGGCTTACACTGCTTCTGCTTTGTCGTTTATGTTTGAAAACCTTGATAAACCAGTGATTGTGACCGGCTCACAAATTCCACTGGCAGAACTGCGTTCAGACGGTCAAAGCAACCTGTTGAACTCACTGCACATTGCGGCAAATTACCCGATTAATGAAGTGACGCTATTCTTCAACAACCAGTTGATCCGTGGAAACCGAAGTACTAAAGCCCATGCTGACGGCTTTGGCGCCTTCATTTCACCTAACCTGCCACCACTGCTGGAAGCGGGTATCAACATCAAGCTAAACAATGTTGAATTAGACAAAAAACCGGAAGGTAAATTTAAGGTACACACAATCACACCTCAACCCATTGGAGTGATTACTATGTACCCGGGCATTTCACCAAAAGTGATCCGAAATACGTTGCGACAACCAGTTAACGCCATGATTTTGTTGACCTTTGGTGTAGGTAATGCACCACAAAACCCAGAGCTGCTTGAACAGCTTAAAGAAGCAACAGATCGCGGGGTAATCGTAATGAACCTGACGCAATGCCTGTCAGGTAAAGTGAATATGGGCGGTTACGCAACGGGCTGTGCACTGGCTGATGCGGGCGTTCTCAGTGGTTACGATATGACACCTGAAGCCGCGTTGGCAAAGTTACACTTCCTGTTGAGCCAGAATCTGCCGCTGGAAACGCTTCGTAGTAAAATGCAGCAGGATCTGCGTGGTGAATTGACTCTCTGATCCCACCGTCAGGTAACATCTGCAAATCATCATAAAAGAGCCGAATTTAATTCGGCTCTTTTTTTACGGCTACACTTATACCAGTCACATAAATACCAATCACACTTATACCTATCACATCAAGACCAAACGGATTAGTGTATTGGAATAAATACAGTTTTATCGGTCTGAACTAATCAGAGACACGCTTATGATTTTACACGGTGCATCTATCTCTCCATTTGTCAGAAAGATCATGCTGGCACTGACCTATAAAGGGATGACCTATGATTTACAGCCGCTCAACCCTTATCTAGAAAAAGAGCTGGCACAAAAACGCCATCCGATGGGAAAAGTGCCAGTGTTAGAACACAATGGCCACAGCATTATGGACTCGACGGTCATTGCTCATTATCTGGATGATATCTGTCCGGTCCCCCCTCTCTATCCCGGCACGGCAGAGCATCGAGCCCAGATCCGCTGGTTGGAAGAATATGCCGATACCAGGCTAACCTCTCTGGTCAGTGGGGTACTGTTTTATCAGAAAATCATGCGGGGTAAAATGCTCAACAAAAGCGTTGATGAGGATGCCATTGATCAATGCATGCACCATCACCTGCCTAAGGTACTGCAATATCTGGAAGAGCAAATACCAGAACAAGGGTATATTACCGACCATTTTTCTATGGCAGAAATCAGTCTGTGGAGCATTCTTCGAAATGGCTGGATGGCTGGGTTAAGGCTTGCTCCTCATTACCCCAAACTACATGCCTATATCACGGCAATAGAGCAAGAGCCTTGGATCGCTAATTTAATCAGCGAAGAAGATCATGAACTCAGCAGTTTTTATTGTGAACCCATGATCTTGAATGACAATGATCTTTAATAATAATGGTCTTTAATGGCATGGTAGTTAATAACTATGGCCTTTAAAAACAACTAGACGTAACTATATGTCACCATGGCTAAATCGGGCGATATCATCTTGAGCGGATCTTTCGCCCCCAAAATCACGCTTTAGCTCCGCTTTAGACTTAAATTTAATTTCGCCACCGGCTTCGACGGACATATGTTCGGCATTCGTGTTGTGACGAGATTGGTATAACATCACCGCTTGAAGCGCCGAATCTCTTTGCTCCGTCGTCAAAGGGGTACCATCAGGCCATCTGCCGATCTCCACTGCCGTTAAGATGCGCTGGTAAACATCAGGCGTCATTGCTTCTAATAATTGTTTTACGTCCATTCACACGCTCCATTGCACAACAAAAAAGGCACAGAACTCTGAACCCTGAGGTAGTTTGGGCATACAGTCAAGCAAGAGCAATAATTTTGCTTTCAGGATCACAGAGATGTCAGGCTGCCCTTATCGAATAACGGATTACTGAGACCTCTATTCACAAAAAGGTAAAATTATCGTTGGCTTAAGTTTTTTTTATTGAGTTCGTATAATATGAAAACCGAGCTTTCCCCTACTATCCCAATGAGTTGTCAATATTATATGCGTATCTCCAACCGAAGCCTTGGTTACTTAAAGCCTGTTCACCTGAAGTTTGGCCTGGTTGCGCTTTGTGTTTCTCTGCTCAGCGGCTGTTATGAGCGCCACCGTACCACAGACAGTCTGTGTGAAGCTTACCCCTCACTCTGTGCCGGACTGAATGTCAATGATGGCCAGTGCCGGATCCAGCGTTCTAACCTGATATGGCAACGCTATGATGTTTTGAAAAATTCAGCTGATGCAGAAAAATTCAAAGAGTTAAAACTCACCCATAAGTATCAGGTCTGTCTGGAGTATGCCGCGCGCATAGAGCCGACAGAATTGAAAGAGCGCAAGTCGCGTCGCATGAGCGCGCTGATCCATAGCTATGATTCCATTAAGCGTCTGAATCAGGAATTGGCAAGCTCTGAAGATCCAAATATTATCTACTATCGATGGGGGCAGGGCGATAAAAAAGCACTTCGTCAGTTTTTGCTGCTCGAAGGCAGCGCTAAGCTCGAAACTCCGGAGCTTCAGCTCGCACTGGCCACCTACTACACCGGCCAAGATAAAGAAAAGACATTACAGATACTGTCTCATGCACTTGAGCTGTACAAAGAGGATCAGCCGATAAAACCGGAGATTATTCTGAGCCTTGCAACAATATCGCATCAGCAGGGGCTGGCACACCATGCTTATATATGGGCAACAGTAGGAAGAGACTTTAACCTGCCAGTCGTCAGGCCTGAAAGGCTTGCTGCCTTCTATCCAATGGAAGATGCTGAACGCGAGGCTTTGAATATACAAGCTAAGAAAATCACAAAAGCACTCAAGAAAGGTGATTTTACGGTTAATATGGTGAAATAAAACCACAAAAAAAGACCAGTTAATCACTCGCATTTTCTTTATTACCAGCTCACTCTTTTATTACAGCAGATTATTCTGGCGATGCCCCTTATGTCAGACAGTAGTGGGCGTTGGTTTGAGACTAAAATAGACACCGTCATCCTTTTTAGTCTCAACCAGTCAATTAATCGTCAGCCTTAAAGATGAGAGAAACTGAGTTTATACAATATCTTTCACCTGTTGTTTTGGGACCGTCCGGAAAAACATGCCCCAGGTGGCTGTCACAATTTGCACAACGAATTTCAATACGATGCATGCCATAGCTGTTATCCTCAATATACCTGATGGCCTTACCGTTCACTGGCGCATCAAAACTGGGCCAGCCACAACCGGAGTCATATTTGTTGTCGGAACGAAACAAGGGCTGATCACAACAAGTACAGCGATAAATTCCAGTCTCACGGTTATGAAGCAAAGTGCCAGAAAACGGCGCTTCTGTCCCCCTTTCGCGGCAAATTTTATACTGTTCTTCTGTTAAATTTTTTCGCCAATAATCATCTGTTTTATCAGTCATTTTCGATCCTGAGTTCATTCCTTTCAGTTCAATTTGGCATTTAAGGTTGCCAATTATCACAACTGTAGCACATACTTTCTGCTTTAAAGATTTGTTTACTTACCTAATTCAGTTTATCTGTTTTGGGTATTCATATTAAAAGTTAACAACTACTTTTGCGGATAATTGAATAAATCATGTTCAAATTACTGCCGTTGTAGAGGGAATGTAAAAAAAATCCGAACATTTTTTTGACCTTAAGCAATTTAAGTTCGTTTTTTGCTTGCAGGGTCACTAAGTATTCTGTAATTTTACTACCAGTTATCTTTCATTAGAAATTAAGTTGTGGAGCAACTGTAATGACTATCAAAGTAGGTATTAACGGTTTTGGCCGTATTGGACGTTTTGTTTTCCGTGCTTCTGTAGAGCGTAACGACATCGAAGTTGTTGGTATCAACGACCTTATCGACGTTGAATACATGGCATACATGCTAAAATACGATTCAACTCACGGCCGTTTCAACGGTACTGTTGAAGTTGAAGGTGGTAACCTAATCGTTAACGGTAAAACAGTTCGCGTAACTGCAGAACGTAACCCAGAAGACCTTAAGTGGGGCGAAATCGGTGTTGACGTTGTTGCTGAAGCAACTGGTATCTTCCTAACAGACGAGACTGCACGTAAGCACATCACTGCTGGTGCTAAGAAAGTTGTTCTTACTGGTCCATCTAAAGACGCAACTCCAATGTTCGTTATGGGTGTTAACCACGAGACTTACGCAGGTCAAGACATCGTTTCTAACGCTTCTTGTACTACTAACTGCCTAGCGCCAATCGCTAAAGTTCTTAACGACAAGTGGGGCATCGAATCTGGTCTTATGACTACTGTTCACGCTACTACTGCAACTCAGAAGACTGTAGATGGTCCTTCTGCTAAAGACTGGCGTGGCGGTCGTGGTGCTTCTCAGAACATCATCCCATCATCAACTGGTGCTGCTAAAGCAGTAGGCGTTGTTCTTCCAGAACTAAACGGCAAACTAACTGGTATGGCTTTCCGCGTACCAACTGCTAACGTTTCTGTTGTTGACCTAACCGTTAACCTTAAAGAAGCTGCTTCATACGCAGAAATCTGTGCTGCTATGAAAGCTGCATCAGAAGGCGAAATGGCTGGCGTTCTTGGTTACACTGAAGATGCAGTTGTTTCTCAAGACTTCATCGGTGAAGTTCAGACTTCAGTATTCGATGCAACAGCTGGTGTAGCACTAACTGACAAATTCGTTAAAGTTGTATCTTGGTACGACAACGAAATCGGTTACTCAAACAAGGTTCTTGACCTTGTAGCTCACATCTCTAAGTAATTGCTACTTAGTTGAGTGATAAAAGGCGGCTGATAGCCGCCTTTTTTGTAAGCAAAATTTGAGAAACTAGAAACTAGAAACTAGAAACTAGAAACTAGAAACTAGAAACTAGAAACTAGAAACTAGAAACTAGAAACTAGAAACTAGAAACTAGAAACTAGAATAAAGTACCTCAACGACCAAAGCTATCTTCTATACTCTTCACAAATTCAACAAATTTACTTTCATACACTTTGATATTTTCAAACAAGAAATAAGTTTCTATCCCCCTGCTTTTCTCAACCATATTCTGCGATAATCAATGGAATAGATATTAAAACTTAAGGAATAATCGATGGATTTAAGTAAGCTTTCTACGATTAATGCGCTTTCAGATGCCGTAACCATCTGTCAATTTCAAGACGTAAAAATAGTTCGTATTATCCACCAAACAGCAGAAGCTGGCATTTCGCTACACGGAGGCCACCTCGTATGGTACAAACCTGCGGGCGAGCAAGACGTGATCTGGCTCAGTGAGAAAGCTGAATTTGACACACAAAAAGCCATTCGTGGCGGCATTCCGGTCTGCTGGCCATGGTTTGGCAAAGCAGGCGCCCCATCTCATGGATTTGCCCGAAACAGCCAATGGACGCTTCACGAACACCGTGAAAATGAAAAAGGAGTTATTGTCGCTCTCACGCTGGAAGACAATGAAGAAACGCATGCCATCTGGCCGCACAAATTTCACAACCAGCTTACGTTTGAATTTGGTCAGGAACTAAAAGTTCACCTGACGTCAACCAACACTGACGACCATGAGTGGTCTTATAGCGGAGCCTTGCACTCTTACTTTAATATTGACGATATCAACACCGTATCTATCACTGGCATGGGTGATAAATATCTCGATAGCGTTCAAGGTGACATTGCGTGTGAAGGTGGTGAGACACTGACCATCGACCAGGAAGTTGATCGCGTTTATACCGAGCCGAAAAATCCGATCATAATCACTGATCCAAACAATCAGCGTCAGATCCATATCGAAAATCAGGGGCACAACGCAGCGGTGATCTGGAACCCGTGGCAGGCACTGTCCGTCAGCATGGCTGATATGGCCGATAACAGCTATGAAACCATGGTTTGCGTAGAATCAACCATACATGGTCAGGGGATTACGCTGGCACCCGGCGAGTCTCATACCCTGAGTACTATCGTGTCGGTTAGCAAGTTATAACACTGCTTTTCACATCACTTAGCGAAAATAAGAAGACATAGATACAAAGTACTTCTCTTTAAGCAGAAAAAAGCCAGTCATTAAGTGACTGGCTTTTTTGTTATGGGTTGGGTTATGAGTTACAGATCAGTCTTGAATGCCTGATGCTGGAACAGCTGATCGACGATATCACGGGAAGATGCCTCTGACTCAAGGTTCAAACCGGACAGATCAACGTTATCCAACACGATATTCTGCTGGCCAGAATCAGCGGTTATCGTCAGATTGACTTTACCATCATCTGTCACATCAGCTTTCAGATGATCAAGCAGCGCATCCATATCCGGATTATCATCTTTGATCCCCGGAAGGATCTCGATCAAATCGAGCTTGTCTTCACCCAACTGAAAGTCCGTGATCACATCCTGTTGCACAACATCACTCAACGACGATGTATGCCAGGTAAACACATCACTGCCCTCACCTCCGGTCAGAATATCATCGCCCAGTCCGCCGGAAAGGATATCATTGCCGCTGCCGCCAACCAGGATATCATTGCCGGCTCCCCCATCGAGGGTATCTTCACCGCCTTGTCCCAGCAGGATATCGGCTCTGTCGGTTCCAGACAAAATATTAGCTAGCTCATCACCAGCCTGTGCGTTCTGCTCCAGCTCAATAGGCTTACTGTCACTGCCGATACCACCAGTCAGGGTGAGGGTAAATACGTTGTCGCTGACGCCCCCCTTACCATCTTCGATCTGGTACTGGAACTTGAGATCAACCTGCTGGCCGTCGGTCAACTGAACCTGAGGGTTACTGCCGGGGTTGAAGCTATAGTCCCCATTTGCCTCAATGATCAAATTACCAAAGACAGTGTCTATCTGCAGCGAACCATCGATGACCGTTTTCCCAAGCAAAACATTTTCCGTTGCATTGATGTCTTCTGATAACTCGGCCTTTAGCAGGTTGATATCATCAATGCTATCAACAACCACCGACAGAGCCAGATCGCCATTCGGGTCACTCACCCCTTGCAACAAATGTCCATTAATAGGATTAGGCTTATTTTCGTCTAGGTAATGAGCCAGATCCTCTCCGTTATTAACATAAACCACCTCGGAAGAGACGCTTCCCAGCGCCGCCTCGGCTTTGTCATTACCCTCAGTGGCAATACCTACAGCGCATACCTTGGCGTCCTGTTGCTGTGTAAAAGCTTTCCAATCAGTAATAACTTGCTCCTGAACATCAGAATCACCATCCGAGAAAAAGTAAATGGTATTTTCTCCATCTAATTGATGGAGATCAGCAGGTACACCGGAATTCAAATCACCTGAATCATAGTTATCCATCGCCTTCTGGAGCGCTAAACTATAATCCGTGCTCCCCCCGGGAATGAGGTTATTGTTATTGCTCAGCCATTCCTGCAGGCTGTCAACAGTAAACCATCCTTCAGATTTTGCATCGCTGTTGAAAGTTACCAAATGGATATAAGTGCTGTCACCACCCTGCTCTTCAATACCATCCAGCATAGTCTTAATAGCCTGAACCGCATTGTACATACGGGTCTGGGGCCAACGGTCTGAAGACCAAAATTCATCCCAGCTAAAACGGCCATTTTCATCTTCATAAATTCTTTTACCCGAAAAATCATTCCCCATACTTGCTGAATTATCGAAGATGATTGTTACCTTATTAACTGGGCTCGGCTCGATATCTCCATAGCCATGCAGTGGAGCTACCCGTGGCGCCTCATTCATATCGGTGACAGCGACGGTCACATCGGCCAGATCGCTGCCGCCTTCGCTGTCGGTAACCTTCACCTGCAACTTATGCTCGGTCTGGGTCTCATAGTCGAGCTGAGCCCCTGCTTTCAGCGATATCTCACCGGTTGAGCCGTCAACCTGGAACAGGTTGCTTTCGTCAATCAGCTGATAGCTCAGCCCACTGTCGCTATCCGCATCATGGGCGGCAACCATACCGATACTGGCCCCTGACTCATGCTCGGCTACCGAGAACTGATAACTGTCATCGGTCGGTGTACCATCGGAACCCATTCCTGCATCATTGTCGGTGTCACTAATAAATTCAGGTAACGTATTCTCGCCAATCACAGTGACTGTCACCTTGGCAGTATCTGGCAGACCGGCCTCGTCCTGAATTGTATATTCGAACTCAACATTTCTGACCTCACCGACCTGCAGATCCCGCTCATCAGCAGCCAGGGTCTGCAGATACTTGGCAGCATCAAACTCCAGCTTACCGTCGTCATTCAGAGAGACAAACTCGCTCGGGAAGCTGCCAGGAACGATACTTATCTTATCTCCGGTATCCGGATCGGTATCATTGCTCAGCACATCTATGATTAGCTTATCGCCTTCGCCAGCCTGGAAAGCCTGATCGAAGGTGGTTAGATTCGCTTCTACTTTCGTGATGAAATAGTCGGAGCTATCAGCACCTTTTGTACCCTCGCCGTACTCAATAGCAGAAAACTCTACGCGATCGAAATAACGATTTCCGGTATCAATTCCCAATCGGTGGTAATCAGTGTAACCCGACTCGCTCGGGGCAAGATCGGCCCTTTTGAAAACATCTGTCGCAACCAAAGAGCCCTGGTAATAGGCTTTCCATACACCCTGCTCAAGTTCCCAGCCATTACCCCAGAGGTTACCGATAGATACATCCACATGGTTTGAAAGCTGATTGTTTTCAAAGCTAAAGCACATTGCCTCACTTTTACCGTCAGCGTGAGCCATTTGAGCCACCCATATATTCTCTGGGTCTGATCCCTTGCCATCAATAAGATCAGAATGGACACCAAACTCAGTATTGCCGTCTCCGGTAAATTCCACCTTCTGGGCATCCGCTACCTTGACGCCGGTCTTAACGTCAATCACATAATAATCGACCTTGATATCGGCGCTGGTATCCCAGTTGCTGCCGTCCAGGATCACCGGCTCGCTCTCTATCCCCTTGTCGTCAACGGCATCCGGAGCCTCATTGACATCATCGACCTTTACCTCGACGGTGGCCGTGTCTTTCAGACCATCTTGATCACTGACCTCAATATTGAGCTCGTAGCTGTTCTTAGTTTCGTAATCCAGCGCCACGCCCTCTTTCAGGCTGATCTCACCTGTATTGGGATTGATCTCAAACAGTTCGGTGTGGTTAGTCAGAGAATAGGTCGGCTTATCACCTGCATCCGGATCGAAAGATGCAACCTGACCAATCTTGGCACCTGCATCATTTTCCTTCACCGTGAAGCTGTAGCTGTCCGCATCAGCTTGACCTTGGGCATCCAGGCCGTGGTCATCATTACCGGGACTTCTAAATTCTGGAGCCTCATTGATATTTTGCAACTTAAGTTCCAGCGATAGGCGGTTGCTGCTCGCCCCTTGATCATCGAACACATCCAAGCCAAAAGACTTGGCTGCATTGATCCCTACCGGCTCATCAGCGGTATTTTCATACTGCAGCGCTTTGAGTGCTGCTTCAAATTCGGCCTTAGGCAGAGTGCCGCCGTCTTTGATCTCCAGGGTCCAGTATGCGGTAGGGTTGCCTTTTGCGTCCGGGTAGTCTCTGTAAGTCAACACAAACTGGTCGGCTAACTCTGCCGGCAGCGTCAGGCTATCGTGAGCGGGATCGTAACCATTTTGCAATTCACCGTCTTTCTCTGTTGGCGAAGTAAGGCTTATTACGGCCCTGGACAGGTTGGCGCTGTCTACATCGGAAACGGATACCTCAGAAAATACATTTTGCTTACCGGAACCTTCGGCATAGGTGTCATGAACCCAGGTATCACTACCCATTTCCGGGTGGTGAATGACAGGCGCATCGTTGGTGCCGGTGATGGTGATGGTTGCGGTGTCGCTGTTCGACAGCTCGCCCTGGTCATCTTTCACCTGGTAACTGAAGCTTGCAGTTGCGTTGCTGCCAGCCGGCAATGCATCCAGATCAAAGCCGGCGATACTGTAGCTGCCGTCGGCATTTACGGTGAGGCTGACGTCCTGGGTCTGGGCCTGGTCATCCGCATCGGTATAGTTCAGGGTCACGGTGACCGCCTCGCCTACGTTCGCCGCATTGCCGTTCACAGTGCCGATAGCCAGCGTACCGTCGGCATCATCCACATCGTGGGCTTTATCCAGCAGATTGCTGGTCGCTGCATCGACGTTAATGCCGTTTTCCAACGCATCTTCGCTCGCACTGATGCTGCCTGCCGCCAGGGTAGGCGCATCGTTAGTGCCGGTGATGGTAATGGTGACCGTCTCGGTCGCCGTCTCGCCCTTGCCGTCAGTGACAGTATAAGTGAAGCTGTCAGTCCCTTTTTCGCCCTGCTTCAGGCTGTCGAATTGACCATTGGCGTCATAGCTGTAGCTGCCATTGGCATTCAGGGTCACGATCGCGCCGGAGGCCAGGGTGACCGCGTTGCCAACCTGAGTGGCATCGCCGTTTATTTCACTCACGATCAGGCTGTCGCCATCTAGATCGGTGTCGTTGCTCAGCACGCCGTGGGAGGCCGTGACATCAAGTACCGTGTTCTGGTCGGTCGCGCCGCTATCCGCTTGGGCGGTGATACCGTCATTGGTGCCGGTGATGGTCACGGTGATCGGGTGGGATGCTGAGCCGTCGGCACTCTTGACCTCGAAGGTCTCGGCCGGCAGCATCTCGCCCTCTTTCAGCGCCTGTACTGCCGGATCGTTGTTGTCCAGCTCGTAGGTCCAGTTGCCCTCGGCGTCAATGCTGAAGGTACCGTGCTCGCCCGCAACCTTGCTCTGCGGGGCGAACACCGC